>JADJYK010000005.1 GCA_016719815.1 Chitinophagaceae bacterium
TAACATCTTTAAAACTAATTATTGAAGGGTTTGATGCTTATAATAAGAAAAATTATTCAAGCCAGACGGGTACGTTGCCATTGATAGACACAAAGATAATATTGCGGCTGCAAGGTCTTTGCCTCATTAATAGAACATTGGAATAAAAAACATCCCAAAGCTTGTTACGTTCCTTCAAAATTGAACAAAGAGTATTTATCAGCAACAAATAAAAGACAGTACGCCTTCGGTAATAAGATTATTTTAGGAAGCTATACTGACGATATAATTACTTCTTAGTCAAATTTACTTGGGAAAAACATATTACGACCCGGGCATTAAACTAGAACTTGCTATTGAGGAAAGAGAAAAAAGCACAAAAGTCAGAAGCTTATTTAGGTCAAATCTGGCAACCTTTTCATCTTTATATAATTTTGAAATTTGGTAGATCTGAATACCATTTAGTGGATATAGAGAGTAAATTCAAAGGGAAAACCTTCTCCCTCTTTACGTAAACTTTTGCACCGTTTCTGTTAATCCATACACCGCTCCTACTCCCCCTCTCCAGTTCATCCAGCATATCCTTCAGTTTTTTCAGCTTACAGGGGCAGTTGCCTTATCCGGTCGGTAGGGCTAGGCTCCGGGTTTTGGTGCCCACTTTATCTTTATCGTTAACTGTTTTAACCGGGTCGTTAACTCCGCTCACTAAACCGTTTGTAGCGGCGGGATGCCGGGTCTTAGCCCGGCATCCCTGCCTGCGCACAGGCTTTAAGAGGAGACGCCGGCGAAAAAAGCATTGAAAACCCTTTTCAGGCATGCAGATACGGTGCAAATAAAAAAGCCCTTAACTGCTTAAGGGCTTTTTTATTTGCTGTAAGGGCTGGTTATTTTGGCAGCACCACAGCATCTATCACATGTATCACACCATTACTGCCTTTAAGATCGGTAACGGTAACATAAGCAGAACCGCCTTTTTCATCAGTCAGCTTTACTTTACCATTGTCTAACGAGGCGGTTAATGTGCCGCCGCTTACTGTTGTTAAAGTAACCGAGCCGTTTCCTTTTTTAATGGCTGCCAGTACTGCTGCAGCATCCAGGTTGCCGGCCACCACATGATAAGTAAGGATTTTTGAAAGGGTTGATTTGTTTTCTGCCTTCAGCAGGTAATCAACCGTGCCGGCGGGTAATTTACCGAATGCATCATTTACGGGTGCAAAAACGGTAAAAGGGCCGTCACTTTTTAATACGGTTACCAGATCGGCCGCTTTAACTGCCGCCACCAGTGTGGTGTGGGCGTCGGAGCCTGCAGCAATATCCACGATGTCGTTTTGCTGCGCATTCATTTTTAAACCGGAGAAAGTGGCTGCCAGTACCAGTACCAGCGAAAAGATTTTTTTCATGTTGGTTTGTTTTATTTTTTAGTGTTGATGTATTTGGGAGTGTTTATTTCATCAGGGTAATAAGACACGGTCAATAAGATGTACCACCCCGTTTCTGCACACGATATTGGTGGCCGTGATGTTTGATTTGTTGCTGCCGTTTCCATTGCCGGTGATAGTGGGGCCACCACCGGTACCATTGGTAAGATTGATGGTTGTATTTCCTCCGGCCAGCATAGGCAGGCCGCCGTTTGACAGGTCAGAGGAGAAAGCACGGCCGCCAACTACGTGGTATCTCAATACCGCCAGGAGGGTTGGCATAGGGATATCCTCTATTTTGGTAAGGCTTAATGCAGACAGTAGCTGTGTAAAGGCTGCATTGGTGGGTGCAAACACAGTAAGCTTCGCACTGCCCAGGGTTCCAGCCAGTGTTGGGTCGCCGCCCGGCCCTGTAGTTGCCCTTGTTACCGCTTTAACTAATGAATCCAGTTTAGCAGCAACTGCCGTTTCCACGATATTGCCGGTTGCAGGCATCAGCACTTTACCGATACTATGAATAACGCCATTATCGGCGGCTACATCTGCCGTGGTTACTTTAATACCGTTGATGTACACACCATTTGCATTTTTAGTCACAAAAACAGAGTCGCCGCTGGCAGTAATCACTTTTGCATTGGGGCCGGCCGGCACATCAGCCGCCATAATTTTAGCACCAATGGTGTGGTACAATAAAATGCTTTGTACCTGCGCCGGTGTGAGAGTGTTTAATGTGGTTGCTGTAATACCGGAGGCTGTAAAGGCAGCATCATCCGGCGCAAAAACGGTAAATGGCCCGCTGCCGCTGAGAGTGGACTGTAAATTTGCCTTGAGTACTGCTGATTCAAGCGTTGTAAAATTAGCCCCGGCTACAACAATATCGGTAATGGTATTGCTTACCGGAGGTGTTTCATCTTTTTTACAGCTGCTCAAAAAAAGTAACGTCCCTGCTGCCATTAATAAGGCTGAAAGGGAAAGATTGGTTTTTTGTTTCATACTATTTTGTTTAATATTTATTTGATTAACATTAAACAAAAAAAAGAGTTCAACCCTTCCCAAAAATTATTTCTTTTTAACAGTATTGTTGAATTTTTACTATTGAAATTGAATAAAAAGTTGAACAAAAACTTCAGCGGTAGCCCCGCCAAAGCGGGGAACTCACAGGAAAGTGCCCAGGACAAGTATGCAAATAAGGGGGTTCTCCCATAGTTCTCCCAACCAATAACGGCTATGGGATAACCATGGCTCAACTCAGGCTGAAGCATGCCCGTGGTTCTGTGATGAGGGAATAGCCCCGGCACAGTATAAGACTTCTAATCACACATCACACAATTGCGGTCGCCATAACCATGCGTAGCGGCCCAGTCCATGCATTGCTGTTTGGTGGCAAAGCAGGGCAGGCCCAGGTCAAGACTTTCCACCCGCCAGGGCGCAGCGTTTGAACAACCGCTGCCGCAAATTACTACCGCTTCTTCCTTACCACAGTCAGTAGCCAGCAAAAGCACCATTGCCAGCAAGGTCACATATAGTCCCTTCTTTGGTTTCACCATAAAAAGTTACGACAGCAGTCGCCCCGCTTACAATGATTGAAATCAGCAGGGGATAATATAAGATGGAATGGATGCAGATGCAAACTTTCTCTGTGCAACGCTTGTGCTTTCTCCGTGGGCTCTGTATTTCCTCCTCCTTTGATGCAAGTCATTTTTTTCCGGCCGCCCATATACTATCTTACCACACCAGTGCAGTGAAGAGATCGGCAGATAATCCATTTCCCTCATCAAATATTCATGGTATGCAAACCTGTCCCCATTGTGGTAAGCCCATTGTACCCGATGCCTTTTTTTGCGTAAGCTGCGGCAAAGCCATTACAGCCCCCGTTTCGCAACAGCCCGTAACACCGGCCATACAAAAACCGGTACTTCCTAAAAGCAGTCCGCCCAACCGGAAGCTGCTATGGCTGGGAGCCGCTGTTATCATCATCTTGCTCGCCGTTGGCGGCTGGTACCTGCTCAGCAATAAGAAAACCGGTAAGCCGCCGCTCAGTATCCGCAGCGGAGACATTTACACCGAAGAAACATACAACCCGGCCCTCATCGCCAAAGCCGCCGATACGGTGGAAGCCGTTTTTGCAGCCGCCGATACGGCAGGGCTTACCGCCATTCTCTCGCCACACTCCCTGTCGCAATACCGGCCGGTGTACGGGGAGCTGGTACAGCACATGCCGGCCTTTGCAGTTGATTTCCGCTCCCGCAAACTGCTTTATGCCACGGCCCGTTTCGCTGTGTATTCCTTTTCGGCAGCAACAGAAAACTATACAATTGACTTCTGCCTCGGCGAAGATGGCCGCTGGAAACTGATGCGCTTTTGAAAACAGGCAGCACCGCAAACGATTAATAACAACTAAACGAATGATATGAGCAGGATGTATGGGTTCGGCAAAATAGCCAGGCTGGTTGCAGCCGCTGGTATTTTATTGCTGTTTACCAGTTATGGCAACAAGAAAGTACACCCCGGTCTTAACGGATATATGCTTGATAAATTTATGACCCGCTGCAAGAACCAGGGATTTGCAGGCAGCCGGTTTGAGCATTACGGTTTTTATTTCAAAGAATGGGGAAAGATCCGCGGGACAGCAATTACAAAGAACGGCCTGTTCAGTCCGGGCGATGTGGCCGCTGCCGGTGTGGTGGGCGATATAGGTGCCATAGTGGATAAGAATGTGGTGTCGGCCGTATATTCAGACGAAGGCACAATGGAGATGACGCCCCGTGAGTGGATAACCGATGGAGGTTTTGCTGCCGATGTACCCGAAGTGCCGGCCTCGCTGCGGCACTTCTACGATCCCACCCGGCCGGCCGGCAGCCGCTACCTCACCGATATTACCAATGCCCGTATAATGGGGGCCATTCAGAAATATGCATTAACTAACCCGCGGATGGACGGCCTTGACTGGGCACTGGGCAAGCCCGGAGATAAAGCCAACAGTGCACAAGACCACCAGTACACCTGGGAAAAGGGCAAGAACTGGATAAGGATGGCCCTGCAGGAACCCGATAAGGATAAGCGAAATGAACTGATGGCAGCCGCCTGGCGGTCGCTGGGCGAAACCCTGCACATGACTGCAGACCACGGCCGCCCGCCGCATGTACGAGATGATGCCCAACCCTCACCACTTTGGGGCAACAATAATCTTTTTGGCAACCCCGACCCCTACGAAGAGTATATGGATATCATTCGCAATAAAGAGCCCCAGCTGTTTTCAACGTTTGCCAATGGGCAGGCCAACCAGGGATTAGCAGCTAAAATCAGCAGCGCTAAAACAGCAAGGGATGTTGCTCATGCACTGGCTGAGTTTACCAACGCCGGTTTTGTAACCAACGAAACCATTGCAGGCACCGATCAGTATGGAAATAACAGGATTCCTGTTACCCATCCGGGTTATACATACCCGGCACCGCTGCTCGAACAGATGAGCTATAATGCCAGCGACTATACCTATTACAGCGCATCAGGCGTAAAGCAATGCACCGACCATTATTATTTTGCAAAGATGATCCCACGTTATGTGCCGCCTTTTGTTGATTACAATTGTGTGGTGTCGCAGGCAGGTGTGCTGGTGCCCAATCTCATTGAAGCCGGAAGCCATGTTATTAAGTTATACATACCGCAACTGGCTATACAATGGCAGCGGGAAGCAAATGGCCGCATCCGTGGCGAGGTGGTGCATACCACCGATGCCGAATACACCAATGCAATTGCCTATACCGGCCCTGTATTGATAGAAGTAAAGAATGCGCAGGGAAAAGTGCTGCAGGAAAAAACGGTTGAGGCCAATGAGGGGTTATTTGATCTGAAGCTGTCACTGTCGGCTGGCGAATCGGCCCGTGCCCGCATTGAATTTGGAGGCGTGGTGGTATATGCTGCCGATGAATTGTCGGGAAGCGGCAAGGCCTCCGTTACCGGTTTGTATGAAGGCACTTTTACCATCAGCATTAACAAAGAAGCATGGATACGGGCTGAGTATGAAAAACAGGTGGCCAGAATCAACGCAGAAGAAACTGATCCGCAGGCAAGGGAGAACAAGATACGCAATGCGGATGGCTGGAGCCGCAGTTTTGTGGAAGCGGCCGCTACCAACCTGATGGGTGTGTATAATCAGTCACAGGGCAACCGGGCCCGGTTTGAAATACAGAAGACAGCGGGCAATGAATCCTACTATTATACCAGCGGTCTGCCATATATAGTTAACAGCCTTGGGCATACTTCTTTTACCGGCCACCCTTACACCACTGAAAAACGGCGAAAACGCCGGAACCTCGCTAAAGGCAAACAGCAATGGGTTTACAGTGGTAACGAGTATAATGAAAAAGTCTATCGGCTGCAGGCAACCTTTAAAGGCAATACGCTTAGCGGTAACTGGACCACTTCGCTGGGAAATGAGGTAATCTATACCGCCAGTTTTTCTGCAAGAAAAATCCGGGAGATGGACTAGGCCTTTCCGTTTGTTGCAATGTTTATGTGCTCCATGCCGGTGAATTTGCTGTATTTCTGGCTACTCCCAGGGAGTCCTTTGGACAGATGAAAGCAGATGGACACAGATAGAAAATTCTTTGTCCAACTCCGGGCCTTCTTTGCGGTCTTTGTGGTTATTGTATTTACAAATTGTACTTTGACTTCAGTGCCTCGGCCAGTCGCAGAAAAGGCACTTGCGTTACTTCGTCAATACGGGCATAGCGGCTGGAGCTGTTTACAAAAGTGATGACCTTTTTATCGTAACCACACACTTCGCCTCCCTCTTTCACGATGTATTCATATTGCGGGGCAGCGTAAGGTTCCAGTGTAACCGGGTCATCGTACACATAAGTGATAGGATAGTACAGGTAGTGCAACCCGCCCATACCGGTGGTGTCATATCCCATAGTACGGTACTGTGCCAGCAGCCAGACACGGCCGGCAGCGGTCCACTCTTCCAGCAGCCAGCAGGTAATGGAGCCTTCGGCCAGGTCGTTCTTTACAGTACTTACGTTATACGAATAGCTGGCGTACAAAACGCCATCTACGGTTGCACTATATACATGTATAAAATTTGCAGGATAGTATAAGTGCTGCTGGGTGAGGCCTACAAGTGGCTTTGAGGGGGGTACAGGTACAGGCACCTGGGTGTTGCCGGTTAGCGGCAGCAATATTGATAAAATCAGCGGCAGCAAATTTTTTTTATACATACCATGGCATTGAATTTTCAAAGCTATACATACAGCGAGGGGCAATACAATGACCTGCATCAGGGCAGGTATCATACCTTAACACCTGCTGACAAGAATCATACCCTTTCCTGACAGCCGTAGTAGCCAACACCTTACTGTCAAGGCTACCTTTAAACTGCCCCGTTCTTTTTTGTACAAGAACAAAAGGGAATTATTATTCACCATTAAGCGATACATCATGAAAAAATACCTGGTTATTCTGTTATGGGCAGCCCTGCTGCCGGGTACTGGCTGCAATAACAGTAAGGAAAAGAAAGAAGGCAGCACCGAAACCAAAGAAGCTCCTGCCGCTAAGCCTGCCAGTGATATAACCGGCACCTATGCCACCACCGAAAACAATATGCCCATGGAGTTTACCCTCAATGCCGATGGCACCGGTTCTGAAAACTATCATGGCAATATGCGTCCTTTTACGTGGATCCAAAAAGACGGTAAGGTGTTCTTTAAATATAACGGGGAGACTAATGAGTTTGAACTGCCCATTGACATGGATAAAGCTGAAATACACTACGGTTCGTTGGTGTATAAAAAGAAATAAACAGTTTATTGCAACGCCAGGTTGTCAATAAGGCATCCTGAACAAAACAGTTATTATGAAATATAAATCCTTTTTGTGGTTACTGTGGCTTGTGCCGGCGGCAGCATTGTTTATGCTGATTACATCATTTACCAAAGGCACTAATAAAAACCACCAGGCGTCCATAGTGGCTTATACCAAATCGGTAACCAATATCACCAGCATGACAGCGAATTGCAATTACAGGGTAACTGTCCTTGACCCGGGCAAAGTAAAAGGGCACGGCGTATGTGTCTCCAGCCGGCCATTGCCGCTTATAACTCATGTTAACTTTCCATCTTCTGCGCCTATTCAAAGAGCAGCGGATTATATGGTAAAACTAACAAGCCTGCGGCCCAGTTCTACCCTCTATGCCCGGTCTTATGTAAAAGTGGATACAGGTGTTGTGTATGGCAATGCAGTAGCTTTTACAACATTGCCGCCGGCGCAGAAACCGAAATAAAGGGCACAAAAATGTTCGTTTGATATGCTTACTAATTTAGGCATGGTAAATAAGTGACCGGCTAAGGGGTTTTCTGCTAACACATAGTTGAAGGCTTTTTTTATCTTTACCGGATGAAACAAGCCTTCATTATCTCCCTGCTGGCAGGAGCAGCGTTCGTATGCAGCCGTTGCGGCAACGATGCCGTTGCGGTTAACAATATGAAAGATCTTGATGAGAATATGCTTGATATGATGACTTACCATGATAACCTTGGACGTTATATCAAACAGGGTGATGCAGATTATGCATTGTGGCTGCTTAATGGTATGGACAGCAGCCTGCAGGTGATTGCCCAAAAATTTACTGCTCACCGTAAACTGACCGACCCTTTCAGCACATCGTATAAAAAGATGCTGCGGCCTTCCATTAAAGGGATGCGGGGTGCCTTGCAGCAAAACAATTTTGAAGAAGCCAAAGCAAACTATCGCTTGCTTACTAAAAAATGTAACGGCTGCCATATTGATCATGATGTGGATGAAAATGTGGTGGACTGGAGCAGCAATGACAGTTATAAATAAAAGGTTGCCAACCGCAAAGTAGCTGACAACCTTGTGCAAATTGAGAGAAGAATCATTTTATTTCTTCCTGCGGCGGAACAACAGCAGCAGGAGCAATACCACCACTCCGGCAGCTGCATACCAGTATTGTTTTAACAAGCCCATATAATCGGTTGCTTCTCCTGCAGCCGGTTTAGTCTCATCAGCCTGTTTGGGTATCTGCCAGTAGGCCGTGTCTTTAGGAATTGTCTTTAACACCTCTGCCGACTGAAACGCCAGGGTATCCTGTACGGTGTATGGCAATTTGAAATCGTTGAAATACACTTTTCCCGCAGGAACAGTAACAGTGGCGTTGTCTTTCTTCAACTGTACCATCACTTCGCCTTCATACACAATGAGGCGGCTGCTTTTTTTGCTGTGCGAAAAAAGAAAACGGGTGCCTTTGCGCATCAGTTTTTCATGAAGGCTTTCGATAACGAGGTTCTTTTTGTCACCGGTCTTCTCGCCGTTTACCATAATGTGCCCGTCTTCCAGTTGCACCACCATGTTGTTACCATCGTTACCGGTAATAACGGCATGTGTTTGGGGCAGCACCATCAGTACGGTGTTTTTGTCGGGACTCATCATCAGCAATCCCTTCGGTCCGGTTTTAATGGTAGTGCCGGCTTCGGGCTTATTGCTTTTAGGCAGTTTCTGCCCGTTTTTGGTAATGCTGATATCATCAGACAGAGCCATGAATGCATCGTTGGTGTTTATGCTTCCACTGGTGGATACAATATGGCCGCTGCCACCACAGTGTTTTGTGGGGCTGCCCAGTTTAGCCACCTTTTTACCGTTAATAAGTACATCAGGATCGCCATCGGCAATAACAAAGTAATTGCCACCACAGCAGCCAGCTTGCACACCCCGGTCACCTTCGCAGGCAACAGGCAAACCGTTTATCAGTACGTTGGCATTGCCTGATATGACAGGGCCGGTTACTGTATGGGCACACCCGGGACAGCCATGTGCATCAGAAGGGCATAAGGCTAAACTGCCGATCCGTGCATAATTGCCTGCAAATACAGCAGACACTTTGTATTCTTTTGCTAAATTTCTTGCCTTCATGCTCCACAGTCAGTATGATTTTGTTTTCACCCGCATTATTGAAAACCGGGCGGTTGGTGGGGCCTTTATCAGGTTCAACACTGGTGCCGCTCCACTGTATGTTTTCACTCAGGTCTATCTCTTCATCATCCTTGCCTGTTATTTTAAAGGAGGCGCCAAACAGCCAGCCTTTGTCAAACACTTTGGGACTGCTGCCCAGCGGAAACAATAGTTCAGGCACCACTTCACCTTGTTTCAGCGTAAAGGTCATGGTGGATTCTTCCTTTCCATCGTAGCGCATATAAAAAGTGCCGGTGATGATGTCGCCCTGTTTGAGTCCGCTTACTCTTGTATGCACATCTTCTTCCACAAACCGTTTCCCATCCTGCATGGCCTGGTTCAGTGGTCCGCTGATGCTGAGTTCATTGCCATCGAGTGTGCCGGTGATGGAGCCGTTAAATGAAATATAATCGCCGGGTTCAGATTTGGGGCCAAACTTAAGATGGGCGGTTAACATGGCTGTGCCGCCGGCATCCACCTTCATGCTGATTTTATTGGTGTAATAGGCGGCATTGTTGTCGGGCCCTTTAGGTATCAGGGCTACTGTTCCGGTGTATTGTTGCTGGGCAATGCAGGGAAGGGAAATAACTGCCAGCAATAGTATTGTGGCAAAGCGTAACATAAAATGTATTTGCTAGTGAAGTTGCGCACAGCACACAACTGATTACTATGACCTGCTTCAGCTATAAGTATGATTGTCGTTAATAAAAAACCCGCTGCATATACAGCGGGTTGTTGAAACGGTGATTAAGCTATTTATTTTTTGGGTTCTTCTTTAGCCGGTGCAAGGTGTTTGGCAAAGAAGGCATCCATTGCTTTGTAGAAATCAATCTGGTTGTTTTCGTTGGCAAAGCCATGTCCTTCGTCGTTTTTAACCATGTATTCAACAGCAATACCCTTTTTCTTCAGGGCTTCCACCACCTGGTCGCTTTCGGCTTTGTTTACACGGGGATCGTTGGCTCCCTGTGCAATAAAGAGCGGCACTTTTATTTTGTCAACATGAAATACAGGTGATGCTTCTGCCAGCAGGGCACTGTCTTTCACCGGGTCGCCTACCAGTTCTGCAAACATTGCTTTATATGGCTCCCAGTAGGGCGGGATGGTTTTCATGAAGGTGAACATATTGGATACGCCTACATAGTCAACAGCACAGCAATACAGGTCGGGTGTGAAGGTGATGCCGGCCAGTGTGGCATACCCGCCATAGCTGGCGCCATAGATAGCTACTCTTTTGGGGTCGGCAATGCCTTCATCAATGAGGTACTTAACGCCATCGCTGATATCGTCCTGCATGGTTTTGCCCCATTGTTTGGCACCTTTCAGCCAGAACTCTTTACCATAACCGGTAGAGCCGCGGAAGTTCATTTGTAATACAGCATAGCCACGGTTGGCCAGGAATTGTGTTTCACCATTGAAACCCCATTGGTCTCTTGCCCAGGGCCCGCCATGCGGATTGATAACCACCGGCAGGTTCTTTGCTTTTACCCCTTTGGGCAAAGTAAGATAACCGTGAATGGTAAGGCCGTCGCGGCTTTTATATTCAACTGGTTTTACAGCCGCCATTTCCTCTTCTTTCAGCCAGGGTAAAGAATTGGCCAGAATTTGGTGTCGCCGGTTTTACGGTCGTAGAAATAATATTTGCCGGCCAGTTTATCATTGCCCACCCATACAATGAATTTATCTTCTTCATTGTTATTGCCATAGATGCCTATTTCATATCCCTTGAATTTCTCTTTCATTTTATTGTACTCAGTTTCTGCTTCTTTATCCAGGAAGTGGAATTCTCTTTTCCAGGAAGTGTAGGATGCATCTTCAAGCACTTTGCGTTTGTGGAGTAGGAAAGTCCGTCCACATCATAGTCCGGGTTGCTGTACAGTTCTTTACTTCCTTACGGGCAGCAAGATCGTATTCCACAATGGCTGTTTTATCACGGCCAATATTGGTGGATACATACACATTCTTGTTATCGAAAGAAAAGAGCTGAATGCCGAAGTTGTCTTTATACGTAGTGGTGAGCAATGAATCAAATGGAGCGGCTTCTGTAGCACGGTGATAGAAAGTGGTGTTAACCCCATCTGTTTGGTAGCCATTCTTATGAGCCCGGTATGATCGGTGTACCAGCCATCAAAGTTCTTATCGTTTTTATACAGCACTTTTGTTTCGCCGGTTTCAATGTTGATGCTATAAGGGTCAAAGAAACGGGGGTCTCTTTTATTCATCTGTATCAGCACTTCTTTTTCTTTTCCGGGTATGTAGCGCATATCATCCATTATGGCGGTTCTCACTTTTGGAAAAGGGGTAAGCGGTTTAAGGTCTTTGCCATCGAGCCCAACGGAAAAGAGCTGGTAGTTTTCATCACCGCCAACATCCTGCAGGTATAATATTCTGTTGCCTTTCCAGGAATAATTATAGATGTTGCGCAACGTATCGTTGGTAACAGGAATGCCGGTGCTGTCTGCTATTTTTCTTACAAATACATTGGTATGTCCTTTAAAAGGAGCGATGTAAGAAATGTATTCACCGTCGGGTGAAATTCTCCAGCCAAAACTTTCGGGGTTTTTGAAGAAGGTTTCTGCAGGGATAACAGGAGGCTTTTCTTCTTTAGCCTCTTTGGTGTTGCAGGCTGCTAAAAAAAAGATACTGGCAGCAGCCATTGCGATCAAGCGATGTTGAACAAGTTTCATGGTAATTGTTTTATGGTTATGAATAAGGGCAGGGGTGAGACTTCAAGGGGGGCAGACAGATACTAAAGATAGGATGTTTCCACAAAGGAAAATCCTGCCAGGGAATGTTTACCATTGGCTGACAAAACAAAAAAGTTTATGTGGCGGTTGTTTATTTTATCACCACTTCATCTATAAACAGGTGGCTGGGCGAACCTGCCCCTTCGTGCCAGGCAGGTAATGTACCGCCGTTAAAGGCTTTGATGCGTATATACCTTGCTTTGGTATTTACATCAGCCCCCAGCATTTGATGTACCGGTCCATGAGTATCGGTGGTAACCAAATTTTTTACTGTGGCCAAGGGTGTAAAAATTTTTCCGTCATCACTTATTTCAAACAACACTTCTTTTGGATAAATAATCCAGGGGTTTACGTCCTGCAATACATGGATGCCGGTGTAAGTGACAGGCTTTACTGTTTTTAAATCAACAATGGCTTCAAAGGTTTTGCCATAATAGCTCTGCCAGTCACCGGCACGCCATTTCTCGTTACCAATGATGCCGTCAATCAGTGCTTCCTTTCCGCCGGCGGTGTACATGGGGTTTACCTGGCTGATGATGGTGATGTTCTTATCGGCAGGCATTTTGTAAAACTTACGCTGTACCACCGGGCTTTTAATACCCCGCTGTTCGGCATAGGCTTTAATAACCACGGTGCGGCTGATAGTAAACGGTTTGGTATAACGAACGAATGCGGTAGCGGGTTTGCCACTTTCTTCGATGCTGTAATAAATGGCGGCATTGCTGATGTGGCCAAACTTAATACTGCCTGCTTTTTCAAACTTGTAGCTCTCCATATCAAAGAAGGGAACGGCCGTAAACTTTGAATCGTCAACGGCAATATGTGGCATGTCTGCTTCTTTGGTTGCCCATACCTTATTGGGTTTGTCGCTCATATCAAAAACCATTTCGCCACCGTTGGCGATGGTTTCATAGTCAATAAAACTCCAGAGACGGCGCATTTCATTGATGCGGACACTGTTTACATAAAAATTATTCTGCTGCCTGTTCTTTGCTTTGATGACAAACCGTTTTCCGTTTTCGAGGTTGATGGTTACTTCGTCAAACTGCGGAGTGCCAATAGCATAATCGCCGCTGCCTGGCGAAACGGGATAGAACCCCATCGCACTGAAAACATACCAGGCACTCATTTGCCCGCAGTCTTCATTACCAATCAGCCCGTCGGGATTGTTGGGATAAAACTCCGTGCATATCTGGTGTACCAGCTCTTGTGTACGCCAGGGCTTGCCGGCATAGTTAAACAGGTAGGCCATGTGGTGGCTGGGTTCGTTGCCATGTGCATACTGCCCGATAAGGCCGGTAACATCCACCAGTTCTTTACCACTTAGTTTGCTGTTGGTGGTAAAGAGTTCATTTAGTTTTTTGGCAAAGGCTTCGCTGCCGCCATAGAGTTTCTTCAGTCCGTCAACATCCTGCTGTGTGGCAAAGGAATAATGCCAGGAGTTGCCTTCGGTAAAGAAATTGTTTATTTCAGTGGCTTCAAAAGGTGCATACCATGTGCCCTGTACTTTACCACGGATATGTTTGGTGCGGGGGTCGAACAGGTTCCTGTACTGCAATGCCCTGTTGCGGTAGATTTGATATACACTGTCGTTGCCCGTCCATTTGGCAAACTGTGCAATGCACCAGTCGTCGTAAGCGTACTCCATTGTTTTGGAGGCACTCTCGTGGTCGTCATCATTGCTTACAAAGCCCTGTTTTATATAGGCAGGAAGACCGTAGCGGTTGCTTTCAGCATAATCGGTCATGGCTTTTAATGCCAGCTTGGTATCAAAATCACGGATGCCATTGCGGTAAGCATCGGCAATTACCGGTACGGAGTGATAGCCAATCATACAGAAGGTTTCGTTGCCGCTCAGTTCCCACACCGGCATCATGCCGCCATTTTTATACTGATTGAGGAAGGTGTTTATCCAGTCCTTAGTTCTTTCCCGGTTAATGATTGACATAAGGGGATGCAATGCACGGTAAGTATCCCACAATGAGAAAACAGTGTAGTTGGTAAATCCATCGGCCTTGTGCACTTTTAAATCGGTGCCACGGTATTCACCGTTCACATCGGTATAAATGTTTGGGGGCAACCATGGTGTGATACAGTGCTGTATAGAAAGAAACCTGCTGGTCATGCGTACCGCCTTTAATATCTATTTTGCCCAGTTCCTTATTCCAGGCAGCAGCAGCATTTTTCCTTACGAGGTTAAAATCCCAGGCGGGAATTTCTGTATCGAGGTTCAGTTTTGCATTTTCAGCACTTACGCCAGAGATGCCAATCTTAAGCTGAACAGTTTTGTTATCACCCAGGCTGAAGGTAAAGTAGCTCTTTAAATTCTTGCTGTTATGAACACTAGTAAGATTTAGTTTCGATAACTCATCATCATTGGCAATGCCATACTCTTTTATAGGTTGCTGAAAACGGATGTAGAAATATACATACTGGTCTTTTGCCCAGTACTTGCTGCGGCGCAGGCCTTTTACTTCATACTCATTCACTATTTCGAGTGAGGATTCGAGTACTTCGTCACGGTGTTTCAGGTCGAGCAGAATTTTTCCTTCGGTTGCAGATGCGTCATAGGTATAAGCATGCATACCGGAACGGTAAGAAGTGGTGAGTGCGGCTTTGATGTTGTGTTTATCGAGCAATACTTCATAATATCCGGGACTTGCCTTTTCATTTGCATGAGAGAAGGGCGAAGCATAGACTTTATTCTTCCACTGCACATTTCCGGTAAAAGGCATCAGCAGCACATCGCAATAATCGGGGACGCCGGTGCCACTCAGATGTGTGTGTGAAAAACCATAGATAGCAGAATCGGAGTAATGATAACCACCGCAGCCGTCCCAGCCTTCGAGCCTTGTATCGGGACTGAGCTGCATCATTCCAAAAGGCATGGTGGCGCCGGGGAATGTGTGACCATGACCGCCTGTGCCGATAAAGGGGTTGACAAGAGAAGTGAAATTAGTTTGAGCAAAGAGGGCTGACTGAACAAAAATCAGCAGAATAAATAACCGTAAGCTTTTCATAAAGGCAATTTCTGAGGTTGAGGAAACAAAAAGGAAAGGTACATAATTAGTAATGACCATTTTGTGAAGCGGGATGTAATTTCTTATCTTCGTTCTTCATTTCAACGATAGGAATATGAAAGCCTGATTGGTTCAGTATTTTTGAACCGCACTACTGATGAGACATTACCGCTTATATAATCTGCATAAGCCGGTTTACATTTTTCAGTTTATTTATAATTAATAACTAATGCCACAATCAGCATATACAAACAAACTATCTCATTTTTTTAACCTGCTCGTCCAGGCCATTAAAGGCGGCGAGCATGATTATACCAAAGGAAGCCTGCGGGGAGCCATCATACTGCTGGCAATACCGATGATACTGGAACTGAGTTTTGAATCCATATTTGCCGTGGTGGATATTTTCTTCGTAAGCAAACTGGGTTCTGAGGCAATACAAACTGTGGGACTAACCGAATCTGTAATAACTATTGTTTACTCTTTAGCCATTGGTTTGAGTACAGCAGCCACTGCGATGGTAGCCCGCAGGGTGGGAGAGAAAAACCCGGTGGCAGCATCACATGCCGGTATGCAGGCATTGATTATGTCATTGATTGCAACAGTAATAATAAGCATACCCGGTTTCATATTTGCCCCGGAAATATTAAAGCTGATGGGGGGTACACCCGAAGTGGTGGAACAGGGCGCTGTCTTTACCCGTATTATGCTGGGTGGCAGTGTGGTGATTATTCTGTTGTTTCTTATCAATGGCATCTTTCGTGGTGCGGGCAATGCTTCCATAGCGATGAAAAGCCTGATACTGGCCAGCGGTATCAATATTTTTTTATGCCCTGCTTTAATTAACGGATGGGGGCCGCTACCAGAACTCGGATTAAAGGGTGCTGCCATCGCCACAGTAATCGGCAGGGGAACCGGGGTGCTGTACCAATGCTATTTTTTATTAGTGAAGAAAAACAATACCATCAGTTTCCGCAAGGAACATTTTGTAATTGATTTTCCGCTGATGCGGTCGCTGGTAAAAATTGCCTCACCTGCCACATTGCAGTTTATAATTGCCTCGGGCAGCTGGATTGTGTTGGCCAAGCTGGTGGCCGATTCCGGAGGTCTCCATGCTTCAGCCGGTTACCAGGTAGCTATCCGTTGTGTGGTGTTCTTTATTCTGCCGGCATGGGGTCTTAGTAATGCAGCAGCCACATTGGTGGGCCAAAACCTGGGAGCAGGGCAGCCAGACAGAGCAGAAAAAAGCGTTATGCTGACCACAAAGTATAATGCCCTCTTCATGTCAGGGGTTATGCTGATATTTATGTTTTTTGCAAAACCCATTATCCGCATTTTTACAACTGTACCTGAGGATTTATATTACGGAGCGCAGGCTTTGCAAATAATTGGCACAGGTTATATCTTTTATGGAATAGGCATGGTGATGATGCAGGCATTGAATGGCGCCGGAGATACCCAAACACCCACAAAACTCAATTTTATTTGTTTCTGGCTATTTCAGGTGCCGCTGGCTTTACTGCTGGTAAAAGTAATGGGTACTGGTGTTAAAGGTGCTTTTATTGCTATACCGGTTGCAGAAACAATTCTTGCATTACTGGCCTTCTGTTATTTCAGAAAGGGGAAATGGAAACTGGTGAAAGTATAATATAGCAGGCAGGAAAAGCCCGGGTTTCAATCTGGCATATTGCTAATTTCTTACTTTTATTATATTATGAGTAACGATGTAATCAGTCAAAACCGGCTAAGACAAATTTTCTTTATAATCATTATCCTGTTGCTGGGTCTGCTGTTATTCAACCAGCTCTATAGCTTTTTGCCGGCAGTATTGGGCGCTATGACACTGTATATCCTTATGCGGCGCTACATGTTTTACCTGTCTATTAAGAAGAAATGGAGACGGGGTGCCGCTGCAGTATTGCTGATGTTTATTTCCTTTATAATTATCCTGCTGCCCGTGGGGTTGCTGGTCAATATGCTTTCTTCCAAGATTACGTATGCGCTTCAGCACTCCGCAGAACTTACTGAAGCTTTAAAAAAGGTGGTAACCAATATTGAAACCCGTTTTGACATTACGCTGGCGAGTGAGGAGAATATTAATAAACTGGGTAGTGTAATGGCGCAAAGTCTTCCCCAAATACTGGGAGCCACCTTCAATACATTGGCTACTATTTTCTTTATGTATTTCATCCTGTATTTTATGTTTGTGAATGCCCGTGAAATGGAGAATACGCTGTATGAGTACATTCCGCTGAAGGATGAAAATGTAGATAAAATTCATAAGGAAGTAAATACCATGGTGGTGTCTAATGCTATTGGCATACCTCTTATTGCATTTGCACAGGGTGTTGTGGCATTAGTTGGGTATCTGCTTATAGGCGTGAAAGAACCTTTCTTCTGGTTTGGTGTAACCTGTATTGCCGGGATGCTGCCGGTGGTGGGTGCTGCGCTGGCCTATGTGCCGCTGGCTATAATGTTTTTTGCAGCAGATAAAGTTGGACAGGGTATCGCAATGACAATTTTCGGTTTTGGTGTAGTGGGCACTGTTGATAATATATTGCGGTTTACTTTGTTGAAAAAAATCGGTGATGTGCATCCGCTTACAACTGTTTTTGGGGTGATTATCGGGCTTAATCTTTTTGGATTTATCGGGCTGGTATTCGGGCCATTACTGATTTCTATGTTTTTGTTACTGTTAAAAATATATTCAAGCGAATTTGTGCATAAACACAGAGATATAAATGATAAGCTGATGGAAAACTAACACTTCGGTATTAATACGTATATTATTATAGACAATTTCTTTTTTTCGTAAAATCACTTGGAAGTATTATATATTACCCAGCGTACTTATCCTTAATTCAATAAGAAACAAGCGTTTAAATCTTTTATTTTTCAAAACCGCATACTACTTTGGTCTCCAGTTTCGTTAGTAGTCTATCCACCCGGCATTGTAAATGGTAAGCAATACAAACATTTGCAGGCTGATTTGAAAAACCGTACCAAAGTGAAAAAGCTATTTATTCCAGTATCCTTAGGAATGCTGTGTGCATCGTTCACCATTGTTCCGCCAGTACCCGTTAAGAGCAAGGCCATTATTGCTCCTGTTACCGGAAAAAAGGCTGCTATTCCCCCTTTTATTTCAGATGCGGTATGTGATGTATATATTACTGCCGGGCTTGAAGAAAAAGGATTGTCTGAGCTGGCGTTTAAACAGGCCTGGAAAGGATACCAGTTTTTAGTACAGCAAAAATCAATACACCGCACAGGCTATCTTACTGTTTGTGATTACAGTAAATCTTCCCGGGAGAAACGGTTATACATAATTGATATTGGCAGAAAGCGGCTTATCAGCCACACCTATGTAGCTCATGGAAGAAACTCGGGTAACGAATATGCCTCTTCCTTTTCTAATAAACCGGAATCACTGCAAAGCAGTCTGGGTTTTTATATCACTTCAACTACTTATGATGGAGAAAATGGTTTATCGCTCCGGCTTAGTGGTGTTGACAGGGGTTTTAATGATAACGCCTTTGCCCGGAGTATTGTGCTTCATGGGGCTGCTTATGTAGATGCAGTCCGTGTTGCAAAGGGAACAATAATGGGCAGAAGTTTTGGTTGCCCGGCTGTATCAAAAAAAGAAGCAGCACGGATAATACACACTATTAAAAACGGTTCCTGCCTGTTTATCTATTATCCTGATAAATATTATAGTAAAACCTCAACGATACTTAACGGCTGATTGGACACAACAAGGATGGATGAAAAACAAAAAAAGCTTCCCGGTTGAACTGGGAGGCTTTTTTGTTAACCGCTTACCTTTGTTACAATGGCAAAAATCAACAGACGGGACGGTTTCAATTTATTATCCAAACTAACCTTTCGCCGGACATGGAACGGTGTTAAGGTGCTGGCCAGTTACCACCTAAGCAGATGGACAAAGAAACCTATACAATGGGGTGTGCCAATATCTGTTTCCTTTGAACCCACCACATCCTGTAACCTGCGTTGCCCCGAGTGTCCGAGTGGTCTCAGGGCTTTTACCAGGCCGACAGGAATGCTGGAAAAGGATTTTTTCAGGGAAACGATTAACGAACTATATAAAGATTTGTGGTACCTGGTGTTTTATTTCCAGGGAGAGCCATACCTTAACCCTTCTTTTCTAGATATGGTGCAATATGCAACAAAAAAAAAGGATATATACTGCCACATCCACCAATGCACATTACCTGACAGATGAAAACGCAAAAAAGACAATTCAAAGTGGTCTTGACCGGCTGATTATCTCCATTGACGGTACCACACAGGATGTATACCAGCAATATCGTGTGGGCGGACAGCTTGATAAGGTAATTGAAGGCGCCAGAAATATTGTGAGATGGAAGAAAGAACTGAAAAGTAAAAAGCCTTTTGTGGTATTTCAGTTTTTAGTAGTCAAACCCAATGAACACCAGGTAGAAGATGTAAAAAAACTGGCATCCGAAATGGTGTAGATGATGTATGGTTTAAAACAGCACAGGTGTATGATTATAAAAATGACCCCAACCAGCTGATACCAGAAACGGATAAGTACAGCCGATACCGGAAAACGACAGACGGTTATGAGTTTAAGGGCAGGCGGGCCAATCATTGCTGGCGTCTGTGGCACGATCCGGTAATAACATGGGACGGGCTGGTTGCTCCCTGCTGTTTTGATAAAGATGCACAACACCGTATGGGTGATTTAAAGAAAAAAACATTTAAAGAAATCTGGAAAAGCGAAGAATATATTAACTTTAGAATTAAGATTTTACACGGCCGGAAAAACATAGATATCTGTGCTAATTGTAGCGAGGGTACAAAGGTCTGGGAGCGGTAAAGTCACTATTATTAACATAATTCTCATAGCATTATTATTATGGCTATAAGTTCATCGGTTTCCACGAGACTGCATTACCAGCATAAAACAATAACCGATATTATTGACGGCCTCAGTGATGAGTTGATAAGAAGGTCTTTAGTGAACGGTAAATGGTCAATTTTTGAAACAATAGTACACCTGCAGACTTATCAGCATATTTTTATTGAGCGGGTAAAGCAAATATTAACAGGCGAAAGCCCTGTTTTTTCTCCCTATACATCTGAAGCGGATCCGGTATTTCATGAAAATTGTACAAAATCAATGCGGGAAATAATGCAGGATTTACTAACTACCCGAAAAAAAATGACTGCCGAAATGCACACATTTCCGGACGCAGATCTAACAAAAAAGGGCACACACCCGTCTCTTGGAACTTTAACACTGGCAGAATGGCTTCATTTCTTCGTGTTGCATGAGGCTCACCACCTCTTTGCCATGTTTAAGTTAGGGGCTGAAATTAAAAAGGGGTTATAGCATAAATTACTTTTCTGCCAGGCGGCTTTCACCACTTTTTCACCTCTTTATAGAAAAAGTATAGAAAGAGGTAAATCCTTCAAAAAAGCTGCGTACTGATTCGGATAAAAGTTTCATGGTTGGTGGTTTTGGTAAGGTTATGCAAATTAATACTATTAATGTGCTGCCCCATACCACAAAGAGGGTATTTCTATGTAAAATGCTGCTCCTGGCACAGAGTTAAAAAATATTTAACAGGAAAGATTTGTTATATCAATGTTTAAACATTAATCTTGCGCCAGCATTGATTATTACAAACAAAAAAAATACACAATGGATTTAAGAACATTAGTAGACCAGTTAAACCAGATGATCCTGGAGGGAAAAATTCTGGATGCATTTGAAAAATTTTATGCTGATGATGTGGTAATGCAGGACAACGATTATCCGGCAAGAGTTGGCAAAGCTGTAAACAGGCAGTACGAGGAAGCCTTCGTTGGCGGCCTGACAGAGTTCCGTGGGGCTAAAGTACTCAATACGCTTATAAGCGACGGGCTGGCTGTTGTTGAGTGGTGGTTTGATTATACCCACAAAGACTATGGCGTACGTAACTACACCCAATTATCGGTACAGCGCTGGAAAAACGGGCAGATTGTTGAAGAGAAATTTTATTATAATAACTAGCCTTGTTACTTGTGTTGTATCAAAAAGTTTTGGGCAGATAAAATTCTTCGCCCAAAACTTTTTACTTTTATAGGTTATTATGGGTATTGCGAAAGATATACAGCAACGGAAATTCCGGAATTCATACCAAAAAGCCACTGTGAATCTAATATTTACAATGGCCTGGATGAAAGACAAAATGAAACCCCTTTTTGACGCAGAAGAGATTACTTCACAGCAGTTTAATATTCTCCGTATTCTGCGGGGAAGTTATCCCGAACCTTTATCTACCCTGCAAATAAGAGAACGGATGCTGGAAAAAATGAGTGATACCAGCAGGATTGTTGACAGGCTCATTGTGAAAGGACTTGTTAAAAAAGTAGTCTGTAAAAATGACCGTCGCCTTGTTGATGTGGTGATTTCTGAGAAAGGAAGAAAATTGCTGGAAAGAATGGATGCTAAGGAAGGTGAAATGGATAAGATATTCTTAAACCTCAATGAACAGGAAGCAGACACCCTCAGCGATTTACTGGATAAACTCCGCGATGGTGTAACTGCTGAATAAAAACTGTTGAATGCAGGTTAATTGTTAATCCTCTGTCAATAATCTTCTTCATTATTCAAACCCTATCTTGTTTAATTGGCAAACAGTATTTTCGCGGTAATTACAAAGCATGAAAATACATTACCTGTTATTATCCTATTTCTTTTTCATTACCTCTTATTTTGTTTCGGCTCAACCCAAGTATGAGTTTCGGGGAGTTTGGATTGCCACTGTTGATAATATCGACTGGCCCACACCCGGCAACTGGAACAGCAGTGAGCAAAAAGCAGAGTTTATCCGCATTCTGGAAATGCACCAGAAAAATGGCATGAACGCCATGATTGTGCAGGTGCGTCCTGCCGGAGATGCTTTTTACCCATCAAAATATGAACCCTGGAGCCAATGGCTTACAGGACAGCAGGGTAAGCCGCCTGTTCCATATTACGACCCATTGCAGTTTATGATTGAAGAAACACATAAGCGGGGTATGGAATTTCATGCATGGCTAAATCCTTACCGGGCCAATTTCAATATTAAAACGGCTAGTATTGCCCCTGATCATGTAACCAAAACTCATCCAGGCTGGTTTCTTACCTATGGAGATAAGAAATATTTTGATCCTGGAAATAAGGAAGCCCAAAAATTTGTAGTAAATGTTGTTCGTGATATTGTAAGCCGCTATGATGTGGATGCCATCCATATGGATGATTACTTCTATCCATACCGGATACCCGGTAAGGAATTCCCCGATGCTGCTACTTACACAAAATCGGGGAGTAAACTTAGTAAAGACGACTGGCGCCGCAGTAATGTAGATTCAATAATTTTAGCACTTAGTAAAGTAATAAAGCAGGAAAAGAAATTGTGCCGTTTCGGCATATCACCTTTTAGCGTTTGGCGCAACAAGGATAAAGACCCTGATGGCAGCGATAGCCGGGCCGGGCAAACGAACTATGATGATTTGTATGCGGATATTTTGTTGTGGCTTGAAATGGGCTGGGTTGATTATGTAACACCACAGCTGTATCTTGAAATAGGCCATGACAAAATAGCCTATGAAAAATTACTGGATTGGTGGAGCCGATACAGCTATGGCCGGCATATTTATATCGGGCATGGTATTTACCGGTCAGGAGAAAATTTTGCAGCATGGAAACGGTCTTCGGAAATACCTGACCAGATAAAACTGTTACGCAAATACCCCAATGTGCAAGGGAGTGCCTATTTCAGCAGCAGAACATTCAACAGGAATCCCAATGGCTGGAATGACAGTCTCCAAAATAATTATTACAAATACCCGGCACTGCTGCCGCCGATGCCCTGGATTGATGAAGAGAAACCCCTGCCACCACAGGTTGAAAAACAGCTAGCTAACGGTAACGAAGTACAGTTGATGGCAAAACCCGACCCCCAAAATAAAACTGCGATAAAGTATTATGTAGTGTACCAGTATGCCGAGGACGGCAGCGGCCATGCCTGCTGCACAGCACCGCAAAATATTTCAAAGATTTTTGCTGTACCTGAAGGATTTTCATTGAAGGAAGTATTACCTGCAGGACAATCATCTTACCGCTATCTGATAACAGCGGTAGGAAAAATAATATGGAAAGTGAAACAACAGAAATTGCCGTTTTGAAAAGACCTGATGGAAAGTGGGATTTCTATAATGCCCAACGTCCCTAACGAAAAAATATACACATCCTGTAACTTTGCGCATTACTGTAACCATAAACTTTAAACAATAAACTAATACGAATGCCCGGCTACGAACTCTGGAGTGATAAAGAAAGAAAAGAAGTCAACGATGTATTAGAAACTGGCATCCTGATGCGCTATGGATTTGATGGTTCCAGAAATGGTATCTGGAAAAGTAAAGAGCTGGAAGCAGCTATCTGCGAAACTTTTGGCAGCAAATATGCACAGCTTACATCAAGCGGTACATCGGCGCTCAGTACTGCAATGTCAGCACTGGGTATTGGTTATGGTGATGAAGTGATAACTCCTGCTTTCACTTTTGTCGCCAGTTTTGAGGCCGTCCTCAGTGTGGGAGCGGTGCCTGTACTTGTGGATGTGGATGATACGCTTACTATGAATCCTGATGCGGTACGAAAGGCGATTACCACAAAAACAAAGGCAATAATGCCGGTACACATGTGCGGTAGTATGGCCGATATGGACGCACTAATTGCCATTTGCAAAGAACATCAATTGATATTACTGGAAGATGCCTGCCAGAGTATTGGCGCTACCTATAAGGGCAAATATCTTGGGACAATTGGAGATGCAGGTACTTTTTCTTTTGATTTTGTAAAAACAATGACCTGTGGCGAAGGTGGTGTGGTAATGACGAACAACAAAGAAATTTTCATTAAATGCGATGGTTATACCGATCATGGTCATGATCATCTTGGTGCTGACCGCGGAGCAGATCTTCATCCGTTTATTGGTTACAACTATCGTATTTC
Organism: Chitinophagaceae bacterium; assembly: GCA_016719815.1. GTDB lineage: Bacteria > Bacteroidota > Bacteroidia > Chitinophagales > Chitinophagaceae > JJ008. The sequence continues at coordinate 24,152 of JADJYK010000005.1, forward strand.
TGAACTTCATGCCGTGGTAGGTTTGGTATAAATAAAAAGACTGTCTGAATTTCTAGTGCAGCAGAAAAAAAATAACCTGCAGCTGAAAAATATTCTGGCGCAAATTCCTGAAATAAGTTTCAGAAGAATACCAGATCCTGACGGAGACAGTTATAGTTTTATCAGCTGGTTTTTACCTGCTTCAGAATTAACTAAAGCGGTGGTGGCTGAAATGAAAGCCCAGGGAATATTGGCTGGTAATTTTTATTGGTTTGATAACAACTGGCATTATATCCGCAAATGGGATCACCTGAAAAACGTCATTACACTCAATGGCCTTAGTCCCGAACTGAAAGAGAAAGTAATGCAGCAGACTAATAAAGATTTTAGAGCCAGTGATGCGGTGATTAGCCGTTGCGTTTCCACTTCTGTCAGTTTACTATGGACGGAAGAACAAATACAGGAGAAAGGAGAAAAAATGGTGAATGTTATTAAAAAAGTGCTGGCTGAGCAGGGTATGGGTGCTTAAGCTTTTTCTGGTTATTCATTTTTTCCTGCATTATCTTTATTTACCATGAACGCACCAAACTCTTCCTTGATTTTTTCACAGCGAGAAAAGTTCTGGTGTGCTGGTGATACTATGTACTATCGCCAGTTTATTGCTGGCTTTTACAGATAGTACCATTGTCTAATAATCCAAGATCGCTATTCTGCTCTTTTCCTCGCCGGTAGCAGGGGAACCGGTTTTTTCTTGGTAAAAGCAGTTGTGAAATCATCTCCGGAAATAGCAGACTCGCAGCAACATTAAGCTACAACCGTGATTTGATGGCATTCGGCTTTTGCTCCATCCAGTTTACATATTCTACTGAGCCAAGGCGGAAACGGATAGGGACCGTTGTAATTTTATCTAACTGCAACTCTTTCTGGCAAAAAAAACCGGACTGGTTGGTATAATAATATTGTGGCAAAGTCTTAAGCAGAAAAAGAGCAGGCTCCTTTGGTGCTAATGAATCTGCACAGCTTTGCAAATTGGGTTTTGATAAGCGTAGCCATTTAGAACCTGACCAGTAACCCTTATAGTAAACCGTGTCAACGTTTGGCACACCGGACTTCGCTTTAAAGCTTGGCTGGGATTGCCCAAAAGTTATTCCCTGAAACATTAACAGTAACACAACAAGAAAGAAAGTATTCCGTTGCTGCATCTTTATTTAATTTGTTTTTAAATTTACGGCATTATTTTTGTGCAAAGGGTGAATTTTTTCGCCGCACAATCTGTAGCATAATAAAAAAGAGAACCGGATGGCACTCAGTCAGAGTTTACAGCAAAAATTGTTGCAAAAACTATCGCCACAGCAAATTCAACTCATGAAATTGCTGCAGGTGCCTACGGCTAACCTGGAAACCCGCATAAAAGAAGAACTGGAGGAAAACCCGGCGCTGGAACTGGATGAGGATAAGCATGAAGATGCCGATGACATAAAAGATGAGTTTACTGAAGCGAGTGAAGCGGAATACGAAGAGGCCGATGGCAGTGAAGATGAATATGAAAATATAGATGTAAGTGAATATATTCAGGAAGGAGATGATGAAGTGGCAGATTACAAAATGCGTGACGATAACTATCCCGAGGAAGATGAAAACCGGCAGTTGCCATATAAAAGTGAAACAAGTTTTTATGAAACATTAATTGACCAGCTTGGTTTGCTGAAACTGGAAGACCGGGAACATACCATAGCCGAACAGATAGTAGGCAGTATTGATGAAGATGGCTACCTGCGCAGGGACACTTCTGCTATTGTAGATGATCTCGCCTTCAGGCAAAATATTATAGCTACTGAAAAGGAGGTGGAAGGACTCATTAAACTCATTCAGCAGTTTGATCCGCCGGGAGTAGCCGCAAGAGATTTACAGGAATGTTTATTACTTCAGTTGTACAGGCTCAGAGAAGAATCGGCTCATGAAGAAAGGTACAGCAAATTGCTGGAAGTGGGGATCAGGGCAATTACAAAATACTTTGAGGAGTTTACCAAAAAGCATTACGAAAAAATTCAGCGGGGACTAAATATTAACGATGACCAGCTGAAGCAGGTAATGCAGCTTATCATTCGCCTGAACCCCAAGCCCGGCGGTAATGTGGGGGAGATAAACAAAGCAGAAAGCTATGTTGTACCCGATTTTTTTATCATCAATAACGCAGGTAAACTTGAACTGACTCTTAACAGCCGCAATGCCCCGGAATTACGGATAAGCGAAGGCTACCGTGATATGCTGAAAGATTATGATCGGGGATCAAAAAAAGATAAGCGGCAAAAAGAGGCGGTCCTCTTTATTAAGCAAAAGATAGACTCAGCCAAGTGGTTTATTGATGCGATCAAGCAACGTCAGCATACCCTGCTAGGTACTATGGATGCGATCATGCATCATCAGTATGAGTTCTTTTTAACAGGGGACGAAACGGAGATGAGGCCGATGATATTAAAAGACATAGCAGAAAAAACCAGCCTCGATATTTCAACTGTAAGCCGGGTGGCCAACAGTAAGTTTGTTCAGACAGAGTTTGGCACTTACCGTCTTAAATTCTTTTTCAGTGAATCCTTGAGTACTGATAGCGGAGAAGAAGTATCAACCCGGGAAGTGAAGAAAATTCTCAGCGATTTTATAGGAGGGGAAGATAAAAAGCATCCGCTTAGTGATGAGCGGCTTACAGAACTGCTTCAGGAAAAGGGGTATAATATTGCCAGACGCACGGTTGCCAAGTACAGGGAGCAACTCAATATACCCGTAGCCCGGTTACGAAAAGAACTATAGCCTGCTATCAGAAAGGCAGGTCCTCCTTTTCATCCATGTGGCCTTCGTCAAAGTATGCAGAATCGTCTGCCGGTTTATCAACAGGCGAAGCTCCGGCAGTTTCCACTTTCCATGCTTTAACATCAGTATACCAGCGGCCATTGTATTCTCTGCTTTCAACATCAAAGGATATATTAAGCATGGTTTCCGGCTTCAGCACACTCTCATTTATTTTATCACCCCAGATAGATATGCAAACTTTTTTAGGATACTGTCCCTCGGTTTCTACAATAATATCCTGTTTTTTCCATTGCCCGTTTTTCCCGTTACCGGTTTGCAAAGGAAGTAGCTGAACAAGTTTGGCCGTAAGCTGCATAATGATAGGTTTTGGGTGGTGAAGATATATAATACCGGTTAATTACAACCAGCTGTTAAAGTTTTATAAATACCAGTGACAAGGTATTGCAGCCTTTAAAAAGATTTTGTTTCTATGCATCTTCAAACCTTGAGAGCAAATCAGTATTTTGCACTGATAAATATCCCTCAAGCCCGAATTATATGGTTTTTGCAAGTTTGCTATTCCTTTTCATCTTTTTGCCGCTTAACCTTGTTTTGTATTACAGCAGCAAAAATGCCACCTGGAGAAACTGGGTATTAATTATATTTTCACTTGCATTTTATGGCTGGGGAGAACCAATCTGGATCTCATTGCTCATTTTATCATCTATGGTTGACTGGGCCAATGCACTATTTATTCAAAAACACAGGGGCACAAAATGGGCAAAAGTTGGTGTTGTGGTTACATTGGTTCTTAACTTAAGTCTGCTTGCAACATTTAAGTACGATGTCTTTTTAGTAGAAAATGTAAATGCATTGCTGGGCACATCGTTTACAGCACCGGGCTATGCCTTACCGATAGGTATTTCTTTTTATACTTTCCATACCATATCGTATGTAGTGGATGTGTACCGGGGCGACATTAAAGCACAACGCAACTTTCCCAACTTTCTCATGTATGTTTCTTTGTATTCATCATTAGTGGCTGGTCCGATTATCCGTTATGCACATGTGGCCACAGAGATTGACAGCCGTAAGGAAAACTTAAGGGACTTCAGCCTGGGTGTTTCCCGTTTTTGCATCGGGTTGTTTAAGAAAGTGATTATTGCTAACGTGGCAGCAGAGTTGGTCAAAAAGTACATGGGTGATCACAGCGATCCGCTTACACTTACAGAACTGGCCTCTTTTTCCAGTATGGAAGCCTGGTTTGGTCTGCTAATGTTTGCCATCCAGATTTACTTCGATTTTTCGGGTTATTCAGATATGGCTATCGGTTTGGGCCGCATGTTTGGTTTTCACTTTCGTGAAAATTTTGAGTATCCGTATATCGCAAAATCAATAAGTGAATTCTGGAGAAGATGGCATATTTCGCTCAGCAGCATTTTCAGAGACTACGTCTACATCCCGCTGGGCGGAAATAAAAAACATGTTTATTTCAATTTGCTGGTAGTATGGTTTCTGACCGGTATGTGGCATGGTGCAAGCTGGAATTTTATTTTCTGGGGCCTGTACTTCTTCATATTCATTGCTCTGGAAAAGGCTTTCTTACTTAAAATACTGGAAAAAGTTCCATCATTTGTTTCACATATTTATGCGTTGGCCATTATTATTCCGGGATGGGTAATTTTTTATTTTACAGACACACAAATGCTGTTTGCTTATGTAACAAAACTTTTTTCTTTCAGTGCCGGTCCAGGCGGTAATATGGATTTTATCAATACCCTGACATCTCATTTATTCTGGCTTGTAACAGCAATAGTGTTGTGTATGCCGGTATACCACAAAGTAATGGCATGGATAAATAAAAAGACATCCCGGGTTACTGTATTTGACACAATCACAGTTGGATTTAATGTAATCCTGATTTTTCTTTGTGTGGCACAACTCGTGGGTAAAAGCTATAACCCCTTTATCTATTTCAGATTTTAACCGATAATATTGCAGCAACGATATGAGTGACTCTGTAAATAAAAGAATTCAGATAATTAACGTCGCCGTTTTTTGTACGATTTTACTGGCAGGGGGCATAGCTTCACTGGCAATGAAACATAAAACCGTTTCTGAAATGGAAAACCGTAAGCTGGCACAATTCCCGGCGTATAGCGACAGCACTTTATGGAGTGGAAAATATTTCAGAAATATTGAAATGTATTATGCCGATAATTTTCCACTAAGAGATAAATGGATTAAAGCTTCGGCTTCTTTCAGAGATAAATTAGGCTTTCAGTCTTCAGAAATTAAAATGTACGACCCCACCAACGATGCTGAGGCCAATGAAAATGCAGATACAGTAAAAAATGAAACAACTAATGGGGGCCCTTTACCGGATGATGGGGCAACAGGGGAGGTAAAGAAAAGGGTGTTTGTGTTTAAAAACAGGGCTTTTGAAATGTTTGGCGGCGGCGAAGCAATGGGTAAATCGTATGCCAATGTTATTAATTCTTACAACAAGTTGCTAAGTCCGGCCATACAGGTGTATAACCTGATTATTCCTGTAGCCCTGGAGTTTGAGATAACTGAGAAGTATGCAAAACTGCAAAAACCAAACAGGCCAGCTATAGAGAATATTTATAACAATGAAGATGCAAACATTAAAAAGGTGTGGGCTATTGATGAAATAAGAAAACACCGGGGTGAATACATTTATTTCAATACAGACCATCACTGGACAAGCCTTGGTGCGTATTATGCATATAGGGCTTTTTGTCAGACGGCCGGGCTTACACCTGTTTCATTGGATACGGTAGCCTCAAAAGTAAAGCCTGTATTTTTAGGATCATTATACAGGCTTACCCGTGATGCGGGGTTGCAAAAGAACCCGGACTCTGTACGTTATTACCTGTTCAGGGATTCGGTTAACTTTTTTATTGGCAGTAATAAAATTGGTTACTGGAATAAGTCAAAAATGTATGCCGAAGGAGCAACCGGCACCAATAGTTATTCTGTTTTTCTGCAGGGAGATTTGCCGGTCGTAAAAATGGAAACACTGCATAAAAACGGAAGAAAGATTGCTGTTGTAAAAGAATCATATGGCAATGCATTTGCACCATTCCTGGTTAATAACTATGAAAAAGTAATTGTGGTGGATCAGCGATATTATACCGGAGATTTTATAGCTATGCTGAAAGCAGAAGGTATAAATGAGTTGTTATTCATCAATAACATTTTTGCAGCACACACGCCATTTCATATAGACAAAATTAAAGGGCTAAAGAGGTAAATGATTTTTCCATACTTTTTATGAAGAACAAAGTTTAAACCGTTACAGACCTAAAAATAAAACCGGAACATGCTACTTCGTACCCTTATACTGGCGGGCACAATTGTGTTTATATCCTGCCATAATTCATCGCAAAAGACAAAGGTTAATGTTGCCGATACTGCTTCTCTGACAACTACTGCAAAAGACATTACTGCTATCCCCGACCGCATTCTGCCGGACGATGGACAGGAAGGAATAAGAAAGGGAGCTGTTTTCATCTTTAAAAAAAGGGGATTCGAATTGTTTAGCGGAGGTACGGCAATGGGGAAAAAGTATGCAGAGGCAATAAATATGTATAACCGTTTGAAAATTCCCGGCCTTAAGATATATAATCTTATTATTCCAAACGGTTTTGAATTTGAAGTAACGGAAAGGTATAAAAATCTGGCAAAGCCTGCAACCGAGGCGATTAACTCTATTTTTTCATCCGAGGATCCTGAAATAATAAAAGTGAATCCGGTGGATGAAATAAGAAGGCACCGCAGCGAATATATTTATTTCAACACTGATCACCATTGGACAAGTCTCGGTGCTTATTATGCCTATCGTTCTTTTTGTAAAGCCGCCAGTCTCACGCCGGTTTCATTAGACAGTATTCCATATAAAGTAAGACCGGGATTTCTGGGTTTTTTTCATCGTATTACCCGGTCAGCTGTGTTAAAAAACAATCCGGACTCAGTGAAATATTACCTGTTTCCTGATTCTGTAAATTTTTATATTGGCAGTAACACTATTGGCTACTGGTCAAAGTCGCATATGTATGCCGAAGATGTGCGGGGCGATAACAGTTATTCTGTTTTTCTGCAAGGAGATTTACCCATTTGTAAAATGGAAACGCAGCACAAAAACGGAAGAAAGATTGTGCTTGTGAAAGAATCGTATGGCAATGCTTTTGCCCCTTTTCTAATCAATAATTATGAAAAAGTAATTGTAGTAGACCAACGTTCCTACAAAGGAAATTTTATTGCCATGCTAAAGGCCGAAGGCATTAATGAACTGCTTTTTATTAATAACATTTTTGCAGCACATACTCAGTTTCATATTGATGATATAAAAGGGTTGAAGAAATAAAAGCCCGATGAGTGCTTTTACAGTTTCAGGTTTTTATGAACCCATGCCACTTTGGGTTTTAGCTCCCTGGTGTATTTATCGCCGGTGGCGTATTTTACATATTTTAAAAAATGGTAGTAGTCTTGCTTGGGGTGTTTCGCTTTCCATTTTGTATAGCGTTTATCCTGCCATGATTTATAATAGGCAATACAATCTTCGTCAGATGAAAATTTTTTGCATTTGTTTCCTTTAATATAAAAGCCGAAAAGGTTGTGATAGCGCAGGCAACAACTTCTGCATTTCAGCCACCCGGTTTCCTGTATGCTTTGCGCTATTACAAAATCAGGATGGCGGATGCCAGCGGTCTTTATCTTTTCATACAGCTCCTGAATCTTTTGTTTATTAGCCTGTTGGCTAAAAGCCATGCTGGATAATGCAAGCAGGACAATAGCAAGGAATAGTTTCTTCATGCGAACGGTTTAGTGCAAGAATAGTAACCAGTTGGGCAATGAGTTGCAGTAAATATACAAAAACCACCCCCTTTTCACAGAATCCATTACTTTGCAACAGTTTTAATTATTAATAGCAGATTAAGATGACAAGCGAACTCAACAGGTTGCATGTGGCTTATGTGAACAAACCGGCAGAACAGCCATTGATTATCAGGTGGATTGCTAAAGGTATTTCGTATTTTTTTCATCCTGTTTTTGTGCCTGTGTATGTAATCTGGTTTTTGTTGTTTGTTCATCCTTCAATGTTTACAGGGTTTTCGCCATTTCAGAAAACAAGATTGCTGGTTATGGCATTTGTGTCATTCACTTTTTTTCCACTGGTTACCGTTTTCTTGTTAAGGGCATTGAAGTTTATTGATTCTATTCTGTTAAAAACTCAAAAAGACAGAATTATACCGCTAATTGCCTGTATGATTTGGTATTTCTGGATATGGTATGTGTGGAGCAATTTTGGCAAAACCAGGGATGTGGTGGATATACCAAGACCTGTAGTTCAATTTGCCTTTGCTACATTCTTTACTACTATCATCGCCTTAATGCTGAATATTAAAATGAAAGTAAGCCTGCACACCATTGCAACGGGAGTAATGCTTACATCAATGCTAATACTTGCGTATACAGAAGAATTGAATTTTGGCCTGTACCTTGCCATCGCTTTTCTTATCACTGGTCTTGTGGCTACCGCCAGGCTGATAGCATCTGACCATACAACAATAGAAATTTATGCAGGTTTGGCAACAGGTGCTGTATCTATGCTAATTGCCTGGACGTTTGCTTAACATAAATGGAAAATAGTTTATGGAACAGGTTCATAAAGTCGCAATAATTGGGGGCACTACCTATGACCATATTGTTTACCTTCCTTCATTTCCTGTTCCATCGCCACATACAATACATAAGGCTATATTTCACGAAACCACCGGTTCTACAGGTTTTGGAAAAGCATTAGCACTTACTAAACTGGGCATTGACAATACACTTTATTCTGTCGTCGGTGATGATTACTATGGCAATAAGATAATGCAGAGTTTGAAAGACCAGGGAGTAAAAGCAATTTTTGATACAGACCCTGCCGGTACAGAACGACATATCAATATAATGGATGTTAATGGTGGCAGAATATCCATTTTTGCCACACAGTCGTCTGAAAATATTGCACACAACTTTCCGGCAATAGAAAAATTGCTGGATGAGTCAACTGTTATTGTTCTGAATATTATTGCTTATTGCAGAAATCTGATTCTGCTGGTAAAGAAGTGTAATAAACCGGTGTGGACGGATTTGCATGACTATGACGGTACAAACAGTTATCATCAGGATTTTATTGATGCTTCTCAGTTTATTCATTTAAGTTCAGATAACCTGCCAAACTACAGGCCAGCAATGGAACGGTTTATTAAGGAGGGCAAAGAACTGGTGATATGCACTCATGGAAAACAGGGCGCATCATTGCTTACCAAAAATGGGGAGTGGCTTGAACAATCCATTGCCGAAGGCATATCAATAGTTGACAGCAACGGGGCCGGAGACAGTTTCTTCTCTGGCTTTTTATACGGCTATCTTAAAAGTTATTCGTTAAGAAAGTGCCTGCAATACGGTGCAGTATGTGGTGCTTATGCGGTTGCTTCTCCAACATTAGTTTACGAAGATTTATCTCCGGTTTTTTTGGAAGAAAAACGAATTGCACACTTTGGCAAGTAAAAAATTTTCAGATTAATTTCTGTTCAAAAGCCTTCTTTACCAGTACAGCAGTATTGCGGGCGCCTAACTTAAACAAAAGATTTTTCCGGTAGCTGTTTACGGTTTCCACACCCAAAAAGATTTTTTCGGCAATTTCCTGGTTAGTATTTCCTTCTGCTATCAGTTGAAGCAATTGCCGTTCACGGGGTGTAAGCCAGATGGCATTGTTGGCCTGTTTTTTCATCAGCAAGTCCACTTCATGGCAAAGGAAATTTTTTCCGGAAGCAACCACTTCAATACCTTCCAGCATTTCTTCGGCCATTGCATTTTTTAAAATATAGCCTGAAGCGCCGCTTTCCATCATGCGGCGAACCATGGTGTATTCGCCATAACTGGTAAGGGCAAGAACTTTCAATGAAGGGTAAAGTGTTTTTAGTTCAGCACAAAGTGTTATTCCGTCTGTATCGGGCAGGTTAATATCCAAAAGCAAAACGTCAGGCAGATTTTCTCTCAGCAGGCGATGACATTCATTTCCCGAATGAGCTACGGCAACGACTTTTGCAATTGGAGAATCGTTGATTATTTTTTTAAGACCTTCGGCCAGCAGGATATGGTCATCTGTAATCAGAACGTTTATCATGACGGAGTCGCTGTTTTGAATTCAACAATAATCTCTGTGCCTTGTCCAGGCTCAGAAAAAATATTCATGTTCCCGTTAAGTGCCGCCACCCGGCTTTTTGCATTCAGCAATCCATGTCCGTCAGTAATGAGATTTGGGTCAAAACCTTTTCCGTCATCCTGTACGGTAAGAGAAATAAGGTCGGGGTGCTGAACAATCTGTACGTTAATGTTCTTAGCTTCTGCATGGCGCATTGCATTATTGACCAACTCATGCGCAATTCTGTATAATATTATTTCCAGTTTTGAATCAATCCGGGCATCTTCTCCAAAATGGTGAAGTGTTGCATTGGGGATATTGCTCAGAAAATCCTGTAATGAAGCTTTTAACCCATAACGGGAAAGTGACTCTGGCATCATATTATGCGCAACACGGCGCAACTCTTTTGTGGAGGTTTCCAGCATATTCAGTGCCTGGTTAAAACGAAGTACGTCTTCGCCTTCCAGGTTTATCCTTTTTTCACATCGTGTAAGTTTAGTTTTATTGCAGACAGCATGCCGCCAAGGCCGTCGTGCAGGTCTCTTGCCAGCCTTGTTCGTTCTGCTGTTTCACCGTCCAGCACTGCTTGTGTGGCAATCAGTTTTTTCTCTTGTTCCAGTTGTGCCACTTTTTGTTCTGCAAGCATTTTTTTATGGTTTATGTTGTGCTGCCGTGAAATAAGAAGCAGTATAATGAGCAATGAGACAAGAGCACCTGCAACAGAAGTAATAATTGTGAGCCGTTTTGTATTTTCTAACGAATCAATCCTGAGTTGTTGCTTTTCTGTTCCGTATTTCACTTCCAGTTCAGTGAGTGATTTTTGGTAGCTCTCTTTAATGCGCAAATCAATAAGCTGCTGGTATTTGTTGAAGAATTTTATTGCTTCGTCCGGCTTACTGGACAGGGTATTGGCTTTTACAAGGTTTTCCAGCATTGTTGTTTTTGTATCGGTATCAACAGAATCTGTCTGCAACGATTCGTTGGCATACCGGATAGCTGCATAATAATCTTTTTTGTAAAGTGCAATGCTGGATAAAGTGCCCAATGCGTTGCCGATATATCTTGATCCTCCAATTTCTTTTGCAAGGGCAAGTGATTGCCCGGCAAGTTCACTGGCTTTTGTCACATTGTTATTCTTCAGGTACAGGAGTGCGGCTTCCTTTTTTGCAACAGACTCAAAAAGTTTTTCGCCGGAGGCATGAAATGCTATGCCTGATTGCAGTGCATAGGCCATCGCTTTATCATTCTCTTGCCGTTGAGATGCAATTCTGCATAAACCCTGGTAGGCCTGTCCAAGACCGCTTGAGTCTTTTATTCCCGAGGCAACTTTTATTGCTTCATTATAGTATTTTTCTGCCTGGTTAAAGTTTTCAAGATACATATACGATGCGGCTATGCTGCCAAGGGTTTTTCGCATATTCACCTTGTCGTTATTTTTTTCAAACACAGGAAGAAGTTCAAAAAATTGTTTTAGTGCTTCCTGGAAGTGATTTCTGCGGATATTAAGAGTTGCCACACCAAGGTTAACATAGGCAATAAGTCGTTCATCTTTTACTTTGTTGGCAAAAAACAGGGCTTTTTTTAAACTGTATGATGCTGAATCGTATTCGCCTTCGACCGTATAACAGGCACCAAGTGTACGGTAGAGATTTGCCAGCATAACAGAATTTTTTTGCTTTTCAGCAATAGCTATTCCTTGTAAGGCATACACTTTTGATTTGTTAAAGTCTGTAGTAACAAGTTCCCGGCCGAGGTTATTATACACTTCCAGTTTCTCGCTTTCTGAAACCTTCTCAGCATTTAAAATACTATCTGTTGAAATGGGAGTTTGCTGTGCCCCGGCAAAGAAAAACCCTGATACTGTCAGCAAAACAATATTGAAAAGATAAATGAGGTGTGAATGCGTCTTCACTTTAACTGGTTTATACCATTCATTTTTTCGGCGGTTATTAAGGATCGGCCAGGTACCGGAAGCTGTCAGTAACGGCATTCAAAATTACTGACAAAGTATCCTGCAAATCTATTTTAACATTATCTGTTGCAGAAACCCCCTTTTGGGGGTAATTGAGCCGGAAAAGCCAAATTAGCTTTGATGTGTAAACGAAACAGGATAATACTAAACAATAAAATATGAAATGGCTGCAAGTATTACTGATGGTAGGGGTGTTCCTTTTTCTGTCTGCAGGAGTATCGGCACAGTTTGATGTTTTGAAAAAAATAAAAAACAAAACCAATCAGCGCATTGAAAGAAAGATTGATAAAACAATTGACCAGGGGCTGGATTCTATGGAGAATGCCTCAAAGAAAAAACCGGCAGAAACGGAGCCACAAGAAAAACCTGCCGATAACTCCGGTAATCAGCAAAACAGTAAGCCGGATACTGTGGCACCAGAAGGACAGCAACAACCCGGACTGGAATCTTATTCTAAGTTTGATTTTATTCCCGGCGAAAAAATAGTCTTCTTTGATGATTTTAGCCAGGATGCGGTAGGCGATTTTCCGGCATTATGGAATACCAATGGCTCTGGCGAGGTGGTTAATACAAATCTGTTTCCGGGCAACTGGCTTAGCTTTTCACCCAAAAGTTATTCTGCACTTTGGACAGATAAGCTACTGCAACTACCCGAAAATTATACAATCGAGTTTGATATTATTCCTGCTAAGGGTAATGAAGGAAATGGAATGGGCGGTTACATGGTAAGGCTGATGCAAAGTATTAATGCAAACTCATGGGATGGTGGCGCTGTTCCCGGAAAGGCCGGTTTTGCATTCACAATGGAATATTATGGAACTCCCCGCTACCGCACATATTTACAAGGACATATTTTTGGTGAAGAAAACACAAATCTCGGCTTATCAGGCAGCAATGATGATGAATCTGTAAAACAAAACTAAATCATAAATATCATATATCTATCTGGGTACAAAAAACAAGACTCAGGTTTTACCAGGACGAAAAGAAAATTTTTGATATACCTAAAGCATTTCCTTTGCCTGCCATCAAAATGGACAGATTGAGATTTGAAGGTGCAGCTATGGTAAGCAACATCCGCATTGCAGTGGGTGCGCCAGATATGCGTAACAAATTGATGACGGAAGGAAAGATTGTGAGCTATGGAATCTATTTTGATATAAATAAAGATGTGGTAAAACCACAATCTTATGCCTCGCTGAAAGAAATCGCTAAAATACTTACTGATAATCCAGATGTGAGAATCAAAATTCTTGGACATACTGATGCAGACGGAAGTGATGCGTCAAACCTTGATTTATCTAAACGCCGGTCCGCTTCTGTAAAAAACGAACTGGTTAAAACATTTGGTATTGATGTGGCAAGAATGGAAACCGATGGTATAGGTGAGGCACAGCCGGTAGCACCAAACGATACACCTTCAAACAAAGCCCTGAACCGAAGGGTGGAGTTTATTAAGCTATAATAACCATTAAACAATCCACATGGGGGAATAAAGGCTGCAGCTAGTGAGAATTTCCGTAACGCCTTCATTCCCCCTTTTTTGAAAGACCTAAAAACCTAACATTAATCAGGTCTTTTCTCCATCTTCCTAAGACGAAAAGGAGCCTAATTGCCCACTTTTGCTGGCCCGGGCTGACTTATCTCATCTTTTTTCAAAAACCTGTAAGCCACCTTTGTATAGTTAAGAAAAACAGTTTTTTATGTTTTGTCTTTCCTATACATCCCAAAGAACAAAACGCAGATATTACCTGTCTGCCTGTTCTTTTGACTGCCTGTATTTTCCTCCAGGCTAAAACTTCTTTTGCCTGCTTAACTTCTTCTTTTTACACAATTAAATTTTGTTCGTATGGATAAGGTATTAATCCGTTTACGCATGGGTTCGCATGATGCGCACTATGGCGGCAATCTGGTGGATGGCGCCAAAATGCTCCAGCTTTTTGGCGATGTGGCAACCGAACTGCTCATTCGCCATGATGGCGATGAAGGCCTGTTTAAGGCTTATGATATGGTAGAGTTTATGGCACCGGTTTATGCCGGCGATTACATTGAAGCTGAAGGGTACATCACCCATATCGGCAACACTTCCCGTAAAATGGCTTTTGAAGCCAGGAAAGTAGTGGTGCCAAGGCCTGATATATCGGACTCGGCTGCCGACTTTCTGGAAACACCTGTTGTGGTATGCAAAGCAACGGGCACCTGTGTGGTGCCGGCTGCCTGTCAACGCAAACCGAAATAAATCACTGAAAAAAATATGTTATGGAAAAACTCATAATTACCGCCGCCATTTGCGGAGCCGAAGTAACGAAAGAACATAACCCCGCTGTTCCTTACACCATTGAAGAATGCGTAAGGGAGGCCACACTGGCTTATAATGCCGGTGCCAGCATCATTCACCTGCATGTGCGGCATGATGATGGCACACCCACACAGGATAAAGAACGTTTCCGTGTGGTGATTGAAGCTATCAAAAAGTAATTCCCAATGCCATTATTCAGCCTTCAACCGGCGGTGCCGTGGGGATGAGTAATGACGAACGGTTGCAGCCAACCGAACTGCTTCCTGAAATGGCAACGCTTGATTGTGGTACACTCAACTTTGGAGGTGATGATATTTTCACCAATACAGAAAACACCATCAAATACTTTGGTCAGCGTATGATTGAACTGGGCATTAAACCCGAACTGGAGGTGTTTGACAAGAGCATGATTGATATGGCGCTGCGGCTTTATAAAAAAGGGTTCATACAAAGTCCGATGCACTTCGACCTGGTGATGGGTGTTAACGGTGGAATTGCCGGTGAACTGCGTGATTTTGTGTTTATGCGCCACAGCCTTCCTGCCGAAGCAACCTATACCGTTGCAGGTATTGGCCGCTATGAGTTTCCGCTGGCAATGGCAGCCATTATTGATGGCGGGCATGTGAGAGGGGGGCTTGAAGACAATACGTATATATCAAAAGGAGTGCTGGCTAAATCGAACGGTGAAATGGTTGAAAAGGTTGTTCGCATGGCAAAGGAACTGGGCCGTGAAATTGCTAATCCAACTGAAGCAAGAAAAATTTTGGGATTGAAACCGCTTATTTGATTTTCAAAAAATGAACAATGAAGAAAGGAAATAAATATGGAATCCATCGTGTTATTGAGCCTGTTGGTGTGTTACCACAACCAGCCAATAAAATCGATAATAACATGGATGAAATATATGACAACGAAATACTGATTAATGTAAAAACGCTGAATATAGATTCTGCCAGTTTTACCCAAATTGAAGAACAGGCCGGCGGTGATGAAAAGAAGATTGCAGAGATAATGCTCGGCATAGTAGAGAAACAAGGGAAGCATCGCAATCCCGTTACTGGTTCAGGTGGTATGCTGCTGGGTGTGGTGGAAAAAATTGGCACGGCACTCGAAGGCAAAATTGACCTGAAACCCGGTGATAAAATTGCCACATTGGTTTCGCTTTCTCTTACACCGCTTCGCATTGACAAGATAAAAAAAATCAGGAAAGATGTAGATCAGGTGGATATTGATGGGAAAGCCATTTTATTTGAAAGTGGCGTGTACGCAAAAATTCCAGACGATATGCCGGAAAAGCTAGTACTCTCTGCTCTTGATGTTGCCGGAGCACCGGCACAAACCGCCAAACTGGTTAAACCCGGTGATACTGTGTTCATTATTGGAGCCGGTGGTAAATCGGGAATGTTATGTTGCTACGAGGCAAAGAAAAGGGCTGGAGTTACCGGCAGAGTAATTGGACTTACACATAGTGAAAAAAGTACCAAACGCTTACAGGAACTGGGCTTTTGCGATTATGTATTTGCTGCCGATGCTACCAGGCCTGCGGAAGTGGTACAGAAAATGGAAGAACTCACCAATGGTCAAATGGCCGACATCACGATAAACAATGTAAATATTCAGGATACGGAAATGACCAGTATTCTTTGTACAAAAAACGATGGCCTTGTGTATTTCTTCTCCATGGCCACAAGTTTTACCAAAGCAGCACTGGGTGCCGAGGGAGTGGGAAGTGATGTTACGATGATTGTAGGCAACGGCTATACAAAAGGGCATGCAGAAATAACACTGCAATTACTGAGAGAAAGCGATAAGCTCCGCAACGTATTTGAAGAACTCTATGCTTAAAAAAGAAACTATGGTAGCAATGACAAAACAAATAAACGAAGTAATCAATAGAAGGAGGAATATTCTTTTTCCTGATGTTACCGATGAGCAATGGAACGACTGGAAGTGGCAGGTAAAGCACCGGGTGGAAACACTGGCTCAACTGAAGAAGATTATTAACCTGACAGAAGAAGAGGAGCAGGGGGTGAAAAAGTCGCTGGAAAACTTACGCATGGCGATTACACCTTATTATCTCACCCTTATTGACCCCGATGACCCCAATGACCCGGTTCGCAAACAGGCCATTCCCACAGGATATGAAACACATATTGCTGCTGCCGACCTCGTTGACCCGTTGCATGAGGATGTGGACTCTCCGGTTCCGGGATTAACGCACCGCTACCCAGACAGAGTATTGTTTCTTATTACCGATATGTGTTCCATGTATTGCAGGCACTGCACCCGCAGACGGTTTGCAGGACAGCAGGATTATAATTCTTCGTCTGATCATATACAGGGGGCAATTGATTATATCGCCAGAACACCACAGGTTCGAGATGTGCTGCTTTCCGGAGGTGATGCTTTAATGGTTAGCGACCACATGCTTGAATCAATCATTAAACGTTTGAGGATATACCGCATGTTGAAATCATCCGCATTGGTTCAAGGGTTCCGGTTGTTTGCCCGCAGCGTATTACATCTGCACTAGTTGATATGCTGAAGAAATATCATCCCATCTGGCTCAACACACATTTCAATCATCCGAATGAAATAACACCAGAATCATCTGCAGCCTGTGCAAGAATGGCTGATGCCGGTATTCCACTGGGAAACCAGTCTGTGCTATTGCGTGGTGTAAACGATTGTATTCATATAATGAAGAGGCTGGTACATGCTTTGGTAAAAATGAGAGTACGGCCTTATTATATTTATCAATGCGATTTGTCAATGGGACTGGAGCATTTCCGCACACCAGTTTCAAAAGGCATTGAAATCATCGAAGGCTTAAGAGGACACACATCAGGTTATGCTGTTCCCACATTTGTGGTGGATGCTCCGGGCGGTGGTGGTAAGATTCCGGTAATGCCCGATTATCTCATTTCGCAAAGCCCGGAAAGAGTATTGCTCAGAAATTTTGAAGGGGTGATAACAACATACACACAGCCCAGCGAATATAAAGAAGAGTGCCATTGCCCGGATTGTAAGGCGAAAAGGAGAAGCAATTCATTACTTTCAGGAAAAGACATCGAAATGGTGCCAAAGATTTCCGGAAGAAAATAAACAGCGGTACAAAATAACAGGTGAACTGTAATGCCATTTATTCAGGATATATTAAAATACCAAAGTCTTGCCATAACAGGGCTTGAAAAAAACACCGGTAAAACGGAATGCCTGAATTATATTATTGACAGAATAAAAGATGCCGGAAATAAAATCGCTGTTACGTCTGTTGGCCTCGATGGTGAAGGAACAGACCAGCTTACCACCACACATAAACCGGATATAACACTTCATGAGGGGATGATTTTTATAACAAGCGAAAAACATTTCCGACAGGCTAAATTACAAGCTGAAATATTAGATATTACTTCACGGTATTCAGCCACCGGCAGACTGGTGATTGCAGAGGTAAAGACATCTGGAAAAGCTATTCTTTCGGGGCCATCAAACACAAAGTGGTTGAAGGAAATTATCGAAAGAATGCCGGTTTATGGAGTACATACTACTTTAGTTGATGGTGCACTTTCCAGAACAAGCACTGCCTCTCCTGCTGTTGCTGAAGCAATGATATTGGCTACCGGCGCCGCCGTATCGGCATGTGTGGATGAAGTGGTAAATAAAACGGCGTATGCGGTAACACTTATTAACCTTCCAGAGTTTGAGTCTCTTTTAAATGACAGGTTGCAAACATTGGAAAATGGCGTATATACGATTGAAGGCGGCAACATTTTCGATATGCAGATCCGCTCTGCAATGATGCCTGGCAATCAAAAAGATGCTTTTTTAAAAGCAAAACTTATTTATGCAAACGGCGCCGTTACTAACCGACTGCTAGATACCCTGAGGTTGCAAAAAAACACTGCTGATGTTATTTTGGTGGTACAGGACTTTACCAGAATTTTTGCAACGCCGCAGGCATACAATTCTTATATGGCAAGGGGTGGTAAGATACAAGTGCTGAGAAAACCCCGTTTGCTGGCAGTATGTATTAATCCGGTTTCACCGCAAGGTTATGTTCTAGATGCTGACCTGCTTTGTGAAAAACTGCAAGAGAAAATAAACATTCCCGTGTATGATATAATGCAAATGGAATTATGAACAGGCTGGGTAACATACTGAATGTTTTTAGTGAATTGCGTTACATCGCAGAGGCATTACAATTCTCTTCTCCGCTCGGCAAGAAAAGGATGCTGAATCAGCGGTTTCTTTATACAGTAAATGAAATTGAAGAAAGGATAGAAAAGACAGATGCAGCAATTTCTTTTCTGTCGGACACAAAAAATATGAAAATAGCCGATGCCGTCAGAACAGTACTACACCAGGCACAGGATATCGATGGTGCTTTGCGCAACCTGCAGGCAGACATGATATTGGATGACATTGAGCTGTTTGAAATAAAAAAATTTGCCTTACTGGCTGCCGAATTAAAAGAGCTTCTTGAGGGCAATAGTCTTGTTTCATTGGGGGATACAGAATCGGTAATAACAATTCTCGACCCGGAACATAAAAGGATTCCACGTTTTTTTATTTATGATGAATATGACAGGCGACTGACTTCATTAAGGAAAAAAATTAGGCAGTCCAGTACACCGCCAGCTGAAAAGGCGTTGCTGGAAACAGAATGTTCATTAATTGAAGACACTATACGCCAGCAACTGTCAGAAAAATTGAAGAAGCATTATCAATCACTACAGCAATCTTTCACAGCTTTTGCCGAACTGGACTTTCAGCTGGCAAAGGCCGATTTTTGCATCAGTTATCATTGTAGCAGACCGGTTATTTCAGAAAAATGAAACTGTTTATACAGACCTTTCAATATTGAAGTGCAGGATTGGCTGCAAAAGAGGGGAAAGCACTTTCAGCCAGTAAATATTTCATTACCGGCATCACCCTGTATCATTACCGGTGCCAACATGGGTGGCAAATCAGTGTTGCTGAAATCGATAGCGGTGGCGCAATATCTTTTCCAGTTTGGGTTTTATGTACCAGCAGCAAAGGCTGCAATCGTTCCGGTACAAAAAGTACTGTGCAGTTTTGAATCGTTGTCTAATATCAAATCCGGCTTATCATCATTTGCAACGGAGATTGTACGAATCAGCAGCATATTACAAACTGTAAAAAATAACGCAAACATCCTTGTGCTGATGGACGAACCGGCACAAACCACCAATCCTGCCGAAGGCGCTGCAATTGTTTCTGCCATCGCTTCAATATTGCAGAACATTAAAATACGCAGCCTTATCACCACACATTACAGCAATATTACCGGAACATTCCGCAGGCTGAATGTGAAGGGGTTGAAAGTGCCTTCCGGCGAAACAAATATCACGGCCGAATGCATTACTGCATATATGGATTATAGTCTTGAAGAAAACAACACTGGCAATGCACCGGTGAATGCCATTCAGGTGGCGGCCATGCTGGGGGTGGATAATGAATTGCTGGGCAAAGCAAAAGAGGCGTTGCACAAAACAAAATTTGAATAAAGTAAAACAGGTAATAAAGAAATGAAGAGCAAGCTTGGATTAGATTTTATAAAAGTGGCCGAGGCCAAAAAGTTGGCCCGCAATATTGCGGGCAACGTACAGGACTTTGTCAAAGACTATAGCACTGTAGCTTCTGAACGTACACTTTGCCGCCTCATTGGTATTGATGGAGTGAATGCTGACGATGTGCCATATCCAAATATTGTTGTGGATTATCTCAAAGAAAAAAATGTTTTGGAGCAAGGAGTGTTATTCTGGCTTGGTCATTCGATAGCTTCAACGGGATTATCGCCACAGGAACTGGCTGAAAAAATTGCAGACGAATCTTTCGATATTACAAAAACAGAAATTCAGTCTATAGAAAAATTTCATGCTGCCCTGCAGCCACATATTGATAAAGCCGTTCAGCGAATAAAAGCCAACCGCAAAAAAAGAGAAGACTTTATCGCATACATTGGCGAAGGCAGCAAACCGTACATCTATGTTATTGTAGCTACCGGCAATATATATGAAGATGTGGTGCAGGCGCAGGCGGCTGCAAAACAAGGGGCCGATATTATTGCCGTTATTCGTTCCACAGGGCAAAGCCTGCTCGACTATGTGCCTTATGGCGCCACCACCGAAGGTTTTGGCGGCACATTCGCCACGCAGGAAAACTTTCGCATCATGCGTAAGGCACTGGATGAGATGGGCCAACAGGAGGGCCGTTACATCCGGCTTTGTAATTACTGTTCAGGATTGTGTATGCCCGAAATTGCCGCTATGGGTGCATTAGAAGGCTTGGATGTAATGCTTAACGATGCGTTGTATGGCATCCTGTTTCGGGATATCAATATGCAACGCACCATGATTGACCAGTATTTCTCACGGGTTATCAATGGTTTTGCCGGAGTAATTATCAACACCGGCGAAGACAATTACCTTACCACTGCCGATGCATTTGAAGAAGCACATACTGTTTTGGCCAGCGATTTAATTAATGAACAACTGGCACTCATTGCCGGTATTCCTGAAGAACAGATGGGTCTTGGTCATGCCTTTGAAATGGATCCGCAATTAGAAAACGGATTTTTATACGAACTGGCACAGGCACAAATGACGAGAGAGATTTTTCCAAAGGCACCGCTAAAATATATGCCGCCTACAAAATTCATGACTGGTAACATCTTCCGTGGGCATTTGCAGGATGCGCTGTTTAATCAGGTGGCCATCTGGACAGGTCAGGGCATACAACTCCTTGGTATGATGACAGAAGCGATTCACACACCGTTCATGAGCGACCGGTTTCTCGCTATAGAAAATGCGAAATATATTTTCAGCAACATGCAGAATATTGGCGATGAGATGGAGTTTAACGAAAACGGCATCATTCGCAACCGGGCCAAACAAGTGCTTGACGAAACATTGGAATTATTGAAAAAGATTGATTATGAAGGATTGTTCACAGCACTGGAAAAGGAATTTTCGCCAATGTAAAGCGGCCGAAAAACGGAGGTAAAGGATTGGAGGGTGTTTTTAAAAAGGGAAAGAATATAGTAACCCGTTTATTAAACTGTTTAATAAACATGAATTCTAAAAACTAATTGTCGGTAATGAAAAACTCAGTGTGCCTCTGTGTATTCTCTGAGCAACTTTGTGTAAAAAAAAGTGAAGTATGAGCAGCGGATTATACAGTATGAATAAAAGTCAGGCGGCCAGCAACTCGACCCGAAAAAGCTGAAACCCTACGGCGATACGATGAACGATGGCCGGGCCCAACTCAGTTTTACCCTGCCCGTTCCTTGCAATGATGAAGCAATAGAAGCCGCAAAGCAACTTATGCGAAAGATGGGTTTTGAAAACCCGCAGGTTGTTTTCTATAAAGAACTCACACAGGGTTTTACCTTCTTCAATTGCTATGGCGAAAGCACTCACACGGTCGATTATACAGCCATCCATGTGCCCAAAGTGCAGACAGAAGTAATGGCGATGAAAGAAACCGATGCTTTCATCCGCACACATATCGGCAGACCGCTGGTGGTAATTGGTGCCAGCACCGGCACCGATGCACACACCGTAGGTATTGATGCCATAATGAATATGAAAGGCTATGCCGGTCACTACGGGCTGGAGCGATACGACATGTTTGAAGCATACAACCTGGGTAGCCAGGTAAGCAACGAAGATTTTATTGCCAAAGCCATTGAACTCAATGCCGATGCTCTGCTTGTTTCACAAACCGTTACTCAAAAAGATGTGCACATAAAAAACATGGTGCAATTAGTGGAATTGCTCGAAGCAGAAAACCTGAGGCATAAAATAATACTCGTTTGCGGGGGACCCCGCATTACACATGAACTGGCCAAAGAACTCGGCTACGATGCCGGCTTTGGCATGAACTCCTATGCCGATAATGTAGCCTCCTATCTTGCTAAAGAAATGGACAGAAAGGTGAATGGGGGAGGGTTAAAAAATTTTCCAAAATAATTAGTTTTATTTTGCTAAATACATTAGCTTTGACTGTTAATTACTTTTTTAGTACGAATAATGGTAAAACTTAATTTTGAGTCATGGCAAAAGCAGAAAAAATAACAGAAATGACAAACGGCAATAGTGAAAAACTGAAAGCCCTCAAGCTTACAATGGATAAGATTGAGAAGGACTACGGCAAGGGAAGTGTAATGATGATGAACGAAAGGGCGGAGATTCAACAGGAAGTAATATCAACCGGTTCTATCGGCCTCGATGTAGCTCTCGGCATTGGTGGTTTGCCCCGTGGCCGTGTGGTGGAAATATATGGTCCTGAATCTTCAGGTAAAACAACCATCGCCACACATGTAATTGCCGAAGCACAGAAAAAAGGCGGAATGTGTGCATTTATAGATGCCGAACATGCGTTTGACAGCAACTATGCACAGAAATTAGGAGTTGACGTTGATAATTTATTGATATCACAGCCCGATTATGGCGAGCAGGCCCTCGAAATTGCCGACAGGCTTATTCTTTCTGGCGCCCTTGATGTGGTGGTTATTGACTCAGTGGCTGCCCTTGTTCCCAAAAGCGAACTGGAAGGCGAAATGGGTGACAGCAAAATGGGTTTGCATGCCCGTCTTATGAGCCAGGCATTGCGTAAGCTCACTTCCACTATTGCAAAAACAAATACCATTTGCATATTTATCAACCAGTTGCGTGAAAAGATTGGTGTAATGTTCGGTAACCCTGAAACAACTACTGGTGGTAATGCGCTTAAATTCTACGCATCAGTTCGTCTTGACATCCGCCGGACCCAGCAAATTAAAGATGGTGATGAAGCCGTCGGCAACCATGTAAAAGTAAAAGTGGTGAAGAACAAAGTAGCTCCGCCTTTCCGTGCTGCCGAGTTCGACATTATATTCGGCGAAGGTATCTCTAAGAATGGTGAAATAATTGACATGGGAACTGAACTGGGGATTGTTCAAAAAAGTGGAAGCTGGTACAGCTATAACAGCGATAAACTGGGTCAGGGCCGTGATGCAGTAAAGCAACTCTTGGTTGATAATCCAGAACTGGCTAAGGAAATTGAAGCAAAAATCAGGGAGAAAATCAAGGGAGATGCAAACATCTTAGCAGCTGATTTACAGGCAGATAATTATTTTTTTGATGGGTTAGTAAGTAAAGCCCTCTGTGTTAGCACAGGGGCTTTTACTTGTTCACAAAAAATTAGCATAGAAAGTATTAACTCAATGTTTAAACATTGTATTTTTGTTTCAACATCACAACTTGGATTTTTTCCTCTACGGCTTAAATAAAAAATTTAATAGCATGAATAATACACAAGCCGGAAAATGGACCGGAGTTGCCGCCGCACTGGTGCTGGCTGTTTCTTTCTTTTTACCGTGGGTTTCCTGGGAAGGAAACATAATAACCGGTTCCGACATCGCCTTGGGTAACTTTTTCCGCATTGCGGATGAAAAGTTTGGGCTTGCTAATCCCTACCCGCAATTCGATTTTGTTTTCAATGCCTTTTGGTTAACTCCCGTATTGGCTGTAGTTGTTATTGTACTGGTATTAATGAAAAAGAAAACAATGTGGCCGGCGTTGGCGGCAGGAGCCCTGTCACTTTCGCTGGTAATTGTATATTTTTTATTCAGCGGCAAACTTGCAGAACTGGGTGTAAGCAAATCTGTTTTACCATGGCTCTATGTGCAAGCTTTTGCAGCAACACTATTAATTATTTTTTTTGGAAGTAAAAACTTGTTAGTAAATGCGGGTTTCGCAGTTTTGGTTACAGCCGGTACATGGTTTGGCTTTGGTGTAGTGAGCAAGCAGGCCGAAGACAAGATGATGGGTGAAACACATGTTTCTACCGGATCGCTAAAGGAAGATTATTCACTGGCCGCTTTCGACCTGATAAAGGAATTTTTGGCAAATGATACGGCTGCCAACAAGAAATATACCGAAAAGATACTTCAGGTGTCGGGTCCGGTTTCAGAATCAGCCGTGGCAGCCGATTCAACGGGTACAGTAAGTTTTGCAGACAGCACCGGTTCCTATGCAATTTTTTCCATTGATAAAGAACAGATGGAAAAAGTAAAATCAATAAAGAAGGGAGATGTAATCATCGTAAAAGGTGTTTGCAGCGGAGGCATGTTCAGTGATATTTTGGGAACTACATCAATTACATTCAAACGTTCAACAATAATTTCAAAATAAAAAAAAACTCAGGATTAAAATGAAAAAGACTGTATTTATTCTTACGCTTGTATTTTTTGCGGCATCAGTTAATGCACAAAAATCAACTACAACCACAGCCGTTGTAAAATTTGATGCCACTACACCTAAGGATGCTTTACCTAAAGCAGAAAACAAAACTGTTATTGGCTACTTAGACAAAACAACAGGATCTGTAGTGTTTGAAGCAGCAGTAAACAACTTTGCTTTTACCAATGCAATGATTCAGGATCATTTCAATGGAGAGAAGTGGTTGCATTCGGCAGCATTTCCAAAATTTACATTCAGCGGTAAAATTGATAAACTGAGTAAAGTAAAATTTGCAAAGGATGGCACTTACAAAGCTACCGTTGCAGGCACACTTACTGTAAAAGGTACAGCAAAGCCTGTAACAGCAGAAGCAACCTTTGTGGTCGCTAATGGCAAAGTAAATGCGGCAGCTGCCTTTTCTATTAAGCTCGCAGATTATGGAATTGCCGGCCAGGCTATTGATGCAGGAAAAGTGGCTACGGAGCCAAAGGTTACAGTATCAGCAGAATTCTGATATTCTCCAAAAACAAATATAAAATTACCCCGTTTTTGCGGGGTAATTTCTTTATTCCTAATTAGGGTTTGACTAATTGGATTACTTCCCAGCTGAGCTTTAAAAAATAAACTCCTGCAGGTAGCCGAGACCATTTTACTTTGTGAATGTATTCCCCTCACAATCTTATGTTGCTTGTCGTAAACAAACCTCCCATACATATCAGTAATTTGTATCTGCACTCTTCCTGCTTCCTCTGAATTAATACTGTAAGTAATATGATCTTTGAAAGGAACCGGATGCACGGAAATTGAAAAACCTTTCATGTCTGCCTTTATGTAAACAGGAACAATCATACTGTAACTGCTTTTTTTATCGAGGTCAACCGACTTTAACCTGTAAAATAGTCTACCATAATCTGCATATGTTTTTGCCGCTAATAAATCTGTATAGCTATACGAGGTAACTGCCTGTTGGTTAAATGCCGGCGTTTCACCAGTTTTGATAAAATCAGTTCCATTATGACTTCTCTCTACTTCAAACAATTCGGTGTTGTATTCATATGAGGTTTTCCAGTTTAGTAAGATATCATCACCGTTCTTTGTCGCTGTAAGCTCAAGAAGTTTTAATGGAAGTATTGTCTGATCTGTTACAACAAAAAATCCACTGAAGCCAGTTACGTCAAAACTAACCTCCCACCGGTTTACAATACTGTTCCAGTTAATATCGGCATCTGCCGGATCGATAATTGATGCCCATTGGAATAACTGGAAGGCAGGCCTGTACCGTTGTTACTGATTCCGTTCATTTTTAAAATTCTCAGGTTGGTTTTACCGGCAGCATCATTTTGGTCAGTGGGCAAGTCAAGAACACTCCCGGTATGATCGTTAAAGTCAGTAAACTCCTGTTGGGTGAAGTACAACGTAATTTTTCCTGTTGCTGAAGTGGCATTATTTAGCGGTGTAATCTGGTGATGCCTTGCCGCATAAGGCCTGGAAAAATAAGTTGGTACACTGCTTTCCACCCACAGTTTGGCGGTTACACTTCCGTTTACCATTGTAGCCCCGCCGTTCGGAGTAAGGGAAGCAATTATTCTACAACCCGGATTAACGATAAATGGCACTGCTGTATTTCCTGTGATAATTTCTGTCGCTTCATCTGCATTATTAGCCATCGCCATGCCATCAGGGTAAAAAATAGCAATTTTATTTTCGGAAGGCTTACCTACAATAAGATAGCCGTTAAAGCTGTTAAAAAAATGGTTTATTAATCCGCCATCATAGTCGCTATCACCAGTAACACTGTTACAATCTGTAATAACTCCTTTAACCCCGGTACTGCCATTACCCCAGGTTTTGGCTCCAACCGAATACAGCGGTGTTTTATCCCAACCGGGAGAAGAAACAATATAATTACTGTTGGGTAAAATAGTTAAGTTATTGCTTAGGTTACCAACTTCATCAAAGGTCGAACTTCCGATAAGAGAATTTGCAGGGCCAACAACACCCGAAGTGCCTGAATTACCATTGCCCCAGGCAATCATGCCTGCATCCTGCACAGCACCGTTATGCCACCTGTAACTTCTTACAAGATAATTACTGTTTGGCAGTACAATAATTCCGTCTCTTGCAATGTTATCCCCTGTAGTACTGCCTACTAACGAATTACTATTGCTTACGCCGGCTATAAGGCCTGTACTGCCATTGGCCCATGGCAGCACCGGCTGTAGTAGCAGTGCCGTTATTCCATGAGTAACTGTTCACACATAATTACCATTAGGCAATGCAGACTGCCCTGACCTACAGCATCACTCGTTGATGAACCTGTAAGTGAATTGGCAGTACTAACCGCACCGGTTCTTCCGGTTGTGCCATCACACCAGGTAGCAGCTCCTGCATTTACGGTTGTGCCATTATCCCAAAAAGGACTGTTAACTACGTAGTTTCCATTTGTAAGTGCAGTAATTCCCATATATCCCACTTGGTCGCCTGCAGTACTGCCCACCAGCGAATTAGTAACATCAATATAACCCGTTCTGCCAGTTGTGCCATCGCACCAGGTTACGGCACCTACATTCGTTGTTGCGCCGTTATCCCACAGGTAATATCTTACTACATAATTACCATTAGTTAATGAAGTAACACCATTCGTTCCAAGTTGATCATTCGTCATACTGCCAACAAGGGAATTACTACTATTAACAGCACCAACTGTTGGTGTGGTACCACTACACCATGTAACTGCACCGGCGGCAGATGTTACAGGAGACAGGTTGTTCCACCCAGGGCTTTTTACAACATAATTGCCATTAGAAAGCTGCTTACCACATAATTTCCATTGGGTAATACCTGCACACCACTTGCTCCTACAGCATCGGATGCTGAACTGCCCACTAATGAATTGCTGCTGTTGATGGCCCCAACCGTACTCCCGTCTGCATTGCATAATGTTACTGCACCTGCATTTGATGCACCTGCATTATCCCAAAAAGGACTTCTTACAACATATTTTCCATTTGGAAGGGTGATAATCACATATTGATTAGTGCCAGCATTTCCGACACCATTAGTATTTGTACTGCCCACCAATGAGTTGGCAGAAGATACCAAACCCGTTCTTCCGGTTGTTCCGTTACACCAGGTAACAGCACCTGCTGTGGTTGCTATAGGGGCAGTATTGTTCCACAAATTGCTGAGAACAATATAATTTCCATCTGGCAAAACGAAAATTCCGTTTTCCCCTACCCGGTCACTTGCTGTACCGCCTACCAATGAGTTGGCAGCGCTGATTACGCCTGTTATTCCGGTAGTACCGTTGCACCATGTTACTGCACCTGCATCATTAGTAGAGCCGTTATCCCATAAATTGCTTACAGCAATAAAATGACCATTGCTTAGGGCAGTAATTCCCTTGTTTCCAATTACATCATTAGTTGTACTTCCCACCAGCGAATTGCTATTATCGACTCCAGCATTTAGTCCGGTTGTCCCGTTAACAAAAGTAATTGCTCCGGCGTTTACTGCTGAACCGTTATCCCATAAAGTACTTGTTACAACAAAATTTCCGTTACTCAATACCGTAATTCCCCATTACCGCCCACTTGGTCTTCCGCAGTGCTGCCTTTTAATATACTAATCAGGGAATGTGTGCTGCCATTATACAAATAAACAGCACCTACATTCAGCACTGCATCTTCATCATACAAAGAGTCAACTACTACATAATTCCCATTGGTTAAAACTGTTATTCTGCCGCCAAAAACTCCGCTGCCTGCAGGTCCGTTAATATGGGTGGTTTGTGTAAAGACATTTATAGAATAAAGTACCCAGGGAATGGCACAGATGAACATCAAAATTTTCTGTTTCATAAGCGATATTTTGGGTTTATTAATAAGCTTACTCAATTATATGCTCTGAATGTATTAATCTTCCCTGCGCATCAAACCCTTCCATAATAACCCGGAACTTTTTGCTGAAATCGTTATTATAAAATTTAAACTTAAAACTGCTACTTCCGGTCTCAGTAAAAACATTGGGGTTCCAGTATAAGGTCGTTCTGTAGTCGGGTTTTGCCTTCTCAGGGTCAACTGAACTATAATCCGGGTTAAAGAATTCTTTCGTCATCGAATAACCTGTAAATTCAAAAAAGTCAAGCTTTTCAGGATTATTCTCTGTCTTTCTTTCTTTTGTATAGACAGCAAGTGCTCCGCCTGGTGACCCGCTGCCGACACCAACAAAACCGGCTTCGTAAAATTTTACCAGTGCAATATCGTCGGCCCGCAACACTCTGAGCTGCATAATAGTTGCAGGCTGTTCATTTATAAAAATACCCACAGCCCATTTCTGCCCCGACATAAGACTCATATTTTTCCTGTTTACAAAGCCGCCGGATGATAACTCCAGCTGCTGAATTCTGTTCTTAATAAAATCAACAGCGTTCATTGCTTTATCATTTGCCGGCTCATTAATGTTGTCAATAGTTTCTTTTCCCATTGATTTAAAAACTCCTGTTGTGTATTTCTCGTTTACAGCATCGATCGGTTTTTTGTTAATGGTTGATCTCACATCCACATTTTCCAGTTCTTTCACTTTGTCGGCATTTCTTTCTAATTCTTTTTTCCTGATATCTGCCAGTTGGCTATTTATCCCGGTTTCTGTATCAGGAAATTCAGAATAATATTTTATTGCAATTTTTTGCAGAGAAGCTAATATATTTTCATCCAGTTGCAGATGAACTTGCCTGGTTCTGCCTTTCTTGTCGGAATATGCATAGAAGATCTTTGACTTGCCATTAAAAATTACTGAATCAATTGTAAACCTGCCATGCTCATCAATAGTAATGTTGTAAACCTGTGAAACCGAATCTGCCGGCTCAATCAGCAGGTTGAGGTTTCCGCCGTCAACAGGCGTTTTGTTGCCATCTGTCAACTGTCCGGAGAAGGATAGATAGTAATTGTCCTTATATTTTAAAGCAGGAAAATCATTTGCAAGAATTTTAGCCCAGCTGTATCTGCTCCAGCCCTGTGTAAGCATCAGGTTATCAATCGCCAGTTTTACGCTGTCGCTTTTGTTTGTAAAATACCAGGCCGGATTATAAACATAGCCTTTAATATCTGACGTCAGCAACAACGATGACCATATATTTTCAAGGCTTTCGTTGTTATCAGAGCCAAGATCAACAATAGATACAGAACAACTCCTTTGTGCATTATCAGGAAAAGTGATTTCTAGATTGTTCTCTGCCTTTTTTTCAAAGCTTTTTATTGTTGCAACTATATCACCGGTGTATCTGTATTCTTTGTTGTCAACAAATGCCAGCCGTTCCGCTATCGGTTTTCCGGTTTTATCAAAAACGGTAAAATGCAAAATGCCTGATGGCAGGCTGTCGGTTATCAGGTGACCAACTATTGAAGGATAATCTTCGAAAGCTACTTCAGTTTCATAAATAATACTGTTATTAATATCAACTACTAATTTTATAACATCAAAATTGGTGGTTCCTTTTTCATTTCTTGAAAGTTGGAATTTTTTTCCGCCCTTTTCATCTAGTACTTTCAAATTAATACCGGAAGAAAGTACTTCTGGTAAAGGGTATGTTCTTTTGCCGGCGGCAGTTTCTACTTCTGCAGAATATTTTTTTCCGGCTATTGGTTTAAAAGGTATTCTGCCAATTCCATCATGATAGCTCTTAAAAGAGGCGATAACAGTTCCGTCATCGGTTTTAATAATACCAGTAATTTCTTTTGGATTTCCCGATGCATCTGTGGCTTTAAACCCGCATACTGTTAGAATGCCATCAACAAGGTAGCCGCTTTCCGGGAAGAAGGAAAGCGAAAGTTGTTCTGGTTTTTTGTCTGCATTTCCATGATTTGGTTTGCCAGTAATTAAAACATTTTTCTTATAAAGAAATGATTCTTCAAAATTGAGCATATAAGGAGTAAATGCTCTAATAAGATAATGCCCCTGCTTCAGCGTATCAGGAATATCAATATTGCCTTTTACAACAGAACCGGCAACAGGGTATTGTTTAGATATAACGATTTCACCTCCTGCATTATATAATTGCAGGTAGAAATTATTGCTAATAGTACCGGGTTTTCCATTGCTGTATATATAGGCTTTAAACCAGATGGTTTCACCTGCAAGGTAGGCTCCCTGCTTGTCATAATGGACATATACTTTCTCTGGCGGATAATTGGTCATAAGCATATTAAGCGACGTATCAACATTTTGAGCCGACAGGTTGATGGCATGCATGGAGAAAAACAAATGGAATAACAGAAGCTTCTTCATTTTTTGTTTTTAGGTGCGATTTATTGCGTGAAAAGGTAGCAAATCCGGGATTCTGACAGAATGATTAAAGTCAACCTGACGCTAATTAGCTGGTAATTATTTGCAGGGAGCCTTTGCCTCTACTATCTTAAGAGATCCTAATAATTCCAGGTTAGTAAAATTTGGTAAT
Source organism: Chitinophagaceae bacterium (assembly GCA_016719815.1). GTDB lineage: Bacteria > Bacteroidota > Bacteroidia > Chitinophagales > Chitinophagaceae > JJ008. Next base: position 55,112 of record JADJYK010000005.1, read on the forward strand.
TTCAATGGTTGAACTGCTTCTAAACTGCAACAAATGGGATAATATGAAAAAAGAAAACTGAAAGCAAAAAAGAGAATTGCCCTTGTGGCGCATGATAATAAAAAAGACGATTTACTGAGGTGGGCGGTTAGCAACAGGGAAACATTAAAGAAGCACATTTTGTTTGCCACAGGAACCACCGGCACTTTACTTGAGAAAGAATTAGAAATTCCGGTTATAAAATTTTTGAGTGGCCCTCTGGGTGGAGACCAGCAAATTGGCGCCGGTATTGCTGAAGGGAAAATTGATATGTTGTTTTTCTTTTGGGATCCGATGGAGGCACAGCCACATGATCCTGACGTAAAAGCACTGCTCCGGGTAGCAGCAACATGGGATATACCAGTTGCCTGTGACCGGGCAACAGCTGATTTCATCTTTACATCGCCTTATATGAATAAGGAATACATCTCGCTTATTGATGAGTATAAGTCTTACACGAACAGAAAAATATAACCTTAGTAGCAAATCAACCGACTTTTCATGGCATTTCAGCTACATTCTCCATTTACACCTTCCGGCGATCAGCCAGAAGCTATTTTCCAGTTAACGGAAGGCATAATAAGTGGAGAAAAGTATCAGACTTTACTTGGCGTTACTGGTAGTGGCAAAACATTTACCATCGCCAACGTAATTCAAAACACGCAACGCCCAACATTAGTACTTACACATAATAAAACACTTGTAGCACAGCTATATGGAGAGTTTCGCCAGTTTTTTCCGGAAAATGCTGTAGAGTATTTCGTCTCTTATTACGATTACTACCAGCCCGAAGCGTACCTGCCGGTTAGGGATGTGTATATTGAAAAGGATCTGAGCATAAATGAAGAACTGGATAAACTCAGGTTGCGGGCAACTACCAGTTTACTAAGTGGCAGAAGAGATATTATTGTTGTAGCATCAGTAAGCTGTATATATGGCATGGGAAATCCTACCGATTATGAAAATGGTATTATCCGTATTAATAAAGGGCAGGTAATATCCAGGCAGTCATTTTTACATTCACTCGTTAATTCGTTATATAACAGAACAACAGTTGATTTTAACCGCGGTACATTCAGGGTGAAAGGCGATACGGTGGATATTAATCTGCCGTATGTTGATTATGGATATCGTGTAACTTTCTTTGGTGATGAAATTGAGGAAATTGAAAGTATTGAAGTGGTTACCGGGAAGCGGATTGGAAAAATAGAAAATGCTGCGATCTTTCCGGCCAACCTGTATGTGGCACCGAAAGACATTATGCAACAGGTATTGTATGAAATTCAGGATGAAGTAGCAGCTCAGGCAGAGTATTTTAAAAAGGTTGGAAAATATATAGAAGCACAGCGTATAACAGAAAGAGTGAATTATGATCTGGAAATGATAAAGGAGTTGGGTTATTGCAGTGGTATTGAAAACTATTCCCGTTTCTTCGACAGGCGGGTGCCTGGAACAAGACCGTTCTGTTTGCTCGATTATTTTCCAAAAGACTATCTGATGGTGATTGATGAATGTCACCAGACTATTCCGCAGGTTAGTGGAATGTATGGCGGCGACAGGAGCCGAAAACTAATATTGGTAGATTATGGTTTCCGCCTGCCATCAGCGTTGGATAACCGGCCTCTGAATTTTCATGAGTTTGAAGCCCTGCAAAACCAGGTAGTATTTGTGTCAGCAACGCCAGATGATTATGAACTGGAAAAATGTGGCGGCATAGTGGTAGAACAAGTTGTGAGGCCAACAGGATTATTAGACCCGCCTATTGAAATCCGCCCATCTGTAAACCAGATAGATGACTTGCTGGATGAAATAGATAAGAGAGTAATAAAAGGTGACCGTGTGCTGGTAACTACTCTTACAAAACGTATGGCAGAGGAAATGGATAAATATTTGCATAAGATTAATATCAAATCAAAATATATTCATAGTGAAGTCGACACCCTTGAACGTGTGGAAATTTTGCGGGAGCTTAGGCTTGGAGCCATTGACGTACTGGTAGGTGTGAACCTCTTGCGTGAAGGATTGGATATTCCTGAGGTATCATTAGTTGCCATACTTGATGCAGACAAAGAAGGGTTTTTAAGGAACGAAAAGTCTCTTACCCAAACAGCAGGCAGAGCTGCAAGAAATGTAGACGGGCTGGTGATTTTTTACGCAGATAAGATGACAGAAAGCATGCAAAAAACAATAGATGAAACCAACCGTCGCAGAGAAAAACAGGTTGCTTATAATATTCAGCATAAGATTACACCTACAACAATTTCCAAGTCTGCAAAAGATGTATTTGCACAAACATCGGTGTTGGATATAAAAGGATACGAACCTGGTAAACCATATACTATTGCTCCAGATGAAGATCTGATAACCATTGCGGCAGAAGAACAGGCAGAGTATAAAACCATTCCACAACTGGAAAAGGCAATTGCGAAGATTAAAAGGAAATGGAAAAAGCTGCCCGCAATCTTGACTTTATGGAAGCGGCAAGACTACGGGACGAAATGTTTCTCCTTCAGAAGCAATTGGATATGATGAAAAAATGAATATTCGTAGTTCTACGAATAGGCTCAGCGTATTTGTGCCCAATTTGATCAAATATGAGTCGTAATACTTTTCTGGTGGATAAGGCTGTACTACTTTAGCAATGAAAACCGAAAGGAATCCAATATTTGTAAAACCGTAAATCCAGTATTTATGAAAAGACGAGTTCGTAAAATCGCAAACTTCTTTGCGTTCAATCTGCTGTTTTTTGCTTTGTATCTGAATTTTGTTCATAAAGATCAATCGCCTGCAGTTAATGGAAGTGCTGCCATCCAGGAGCAACCTGTCCCGTTTAGTACTAATATGGCATCAGAAAATGCTCTGGGTAAAAGCCAAACTGTTGCTGCCGAACAGGCAAGTACTGTTTCAGTAACGAATACAGCCCCTTTAAGACTGTCAATTAACTGATAAGCAGCGTTAATAGTAATAATAAAAATAATCCCGTCCCGCAAGTTAGCGGGAACGGGATTGTTTTGTGAAAAAGTGGTGCTTTTTTGGGGATGGCCTGTCACAAACTTATCTTAGTGGCATGGATAAAAGAGTTTTTCTTCTCGATGCTTTTGCGCTGGTGTTCAGGGCTTACTATGCCCTCATCCGAAATCCCCGTCTTACATCCAAAGGCAAGAACACTAATGCACAATTTGGTTTCACCAATGCATTGGTTGAATTAATAAACAAACAAAAGCCATCGCATATGGCTGTTTGTTTTGATACTTCCGCACCGACAGAGCGTCATTCTGATTTTGCGGATTATAAAGCCAACCGACAAGAAACACCGGAGGACATTCTGGCTGCTGTTCCGGATATAAAACGAATCATCGAAGGATTCAATATTCCTATCATTGCCATGGATGGATATGAAGCTGATGATGTTATTGGCACATTGGCCAAACAAGGTGAAAAGGCAGGTTATGAGGTTTTCATGGTTACTCCTGATAAAGATTATGGACAGCTAGTATCAGAAAAGATAAAAATCTATAAACCGGCCTACCAGGGTAGTGATGCTGAAGTACTTGGTCCGGAGGAGATATGCTCAAAATGGAATATTAAAGATGTAAATCAGGTGGTGGATATGCTGGGTATGATGGGTGACGCAGTGGATAATATTCCAGGTATTCCGGGAGTAGGAGAAAAGACGGCCGCTAAGTTTTTGGCAGAATATGGTTCAATGGAGAACACATTGGCCAATGCAGATAAGATAAAAGGTGCGATGGGTGAAAAAGTGAGAAAGGGTGCAGAAATGGCGGTACTTTCAAAAAAACTGGCAACTATTATTACAAATGTTCCGGTTGAGTTTCATGAGGAAGATTTCAGGTTAAAAGAGTGGAATAACGAAAAATTGCAGGAAGTATTTGGAGAACTGGAGTTTAGAACATTGGGCAAAAGATTGCTGGGAGAAGATTTTTCGGTTTCTATACCGGGAAAATCAGTCATTGAGAAGCAAATTCCGCAAGGAGTGCAAACAGATTTGTTCGGAAACATTATTGACGAGCCGAATCCGGAAGCCAGAAGTCAGAAGCATGAAGATACAAACACCTCCACTTCGGAGGGATTTAAGGAGGTCAACAAGAACATCAAAAATACTCCACATCAATACATTTCTGTTGAAGACAATACTGCCGTCAAGCAACTGGTGGAAGAATTAAAACAATATAATGAAATCTGTTTTGATACAGAAACAACTGGTATTGATGCCAATGATACCGAACTGGGGGGATTAAGTTTTGCGGTACATTCTGGTGAAGCCTGGTATGTTCCTTGTCCTGCTGACCAAGAGCAAACCCAAAAAGTACTTTCCCACTTTGCCGATTTGTTCTCGGATAAAGCAAAAACATGGATTGGGCAGAACACCAAGTTTGATATGCTGGTGCTGAAATGGTACGGAATTGAAATGGCTGGAAAGATTTTTGATACAATGCTGGCACATTATGTTATAGAGCCAGATGGCAAGCGTAGTATGGACGACCTCAGCGAAAAATATCTTGGCTATGAACCGGTGCATATTGAAGAGCTGATAGGCAAAAAGGGCAAAAATCAGGGTAATATGCGGGATGTAGAGATAGAAAAGATAAAAGAATATGCAGGAGAAGATGCAGATATTACTTTACAACTAAAACATGTTTTTACTCCATTACTAAAAGAAAAGGAAGTTGAGAAGGTTTTCAGCGAAGTGGAAAATCCTTTGGTAAAGGTGTTGGTGGAAATGGAGTATGAAGGAATAAAAATAGATGTTGACTTTTTGAATGATTACTCAAGAGAACTTGAAAAAGACGCAAAGAAGGCGGAGGAAAGCGTATATAAACAGGCAGGAGTCCGTTTTAACCTTGCTTCCCCGAAACAATTAGGCGAAGTACTTTTTGATAAACTCAAACTTGATTCTTCAGCTAAAAAAACCAAAACAGGACAATACCAGACTGGCGAAGATGTGCTGCTGAAACTGGCAGCAAAAGGTAACCAGATAGTAGATGATATTCTTGCTTTCAGAGAGCTTACCAAGCTTAAGTCAACATATGTCGATGCTTTGCCGACACTTATAAACAGGAAAACCGGAAGAGTACATACCACATACGGCCAGGCGGTGGCTGTTACCGGAAGACTTGCCAGCAATAATCCTAATCTGCAAAACATTCCGGTGCGTACAGAACGTGGTAAAGAAATCCGTAAGGCATTTATTCCCAGAGATGATAAGCATATTTTGCTGTCGGCTGATTATTCACAGATTGAGCTGAGAATTGTTGCAGCCATAAGCGGCGATGGAAATATGTGTAAAGCATTTAAAGAGGGAACGGACATTCATACTGCTACTGCCGCAAGAGTATATAATGTGGCTGAAACAGATGTCAACAAAGAAATGCGATACAAGGCTAAGAGTGTGAACTTTGGAATTATTTACGGACAGGGAGCATTTGGTCTTGCCGATAATTTGGGCATTTCAAGGACAGAAGCAAAAGAGATTATTGATAATTATAAGAAAGAGTTTCCCGGTATTCAGAAGTATATGGACGACACTATCAACTTTGCCAGGGAACATGGTTTTGTGCAAACACTGATGGGACGAAAAAGATGGCTACGGGATATAAATTCATCCAATTTTACTGTCCGGAGCTTTGCGGAAAGGAATGCCATCAACTCACCAATACAAGGGACAGCAGCGGATATGATAAAACTGGCTATGCAGAAAGTACATGCAGCGATGCAGAAAGAAAAAATGAAAAGTAAAATGATTCTGCAGGTACATGATGAACTTGTGTTTGATACATTAATAACTGAAGCAAACGAACTGAAATCGTTGATAATTGAAAACATGCAGATAGCATTACCACTTCCCAACGAAGTGCCGGTAATTGCCGAGTGCGGTGAAGGCAAAACTGGCTTGAAGCACATTAGGAAATAAAAGAGTATATGCAACCCACGATATATTATTGTTACGATGCTTACTGTGGTTGGTGCTATGGATTCAGCCCCGTTATAAAGAGACTTACAGCTGAGTATGAAAATAAAATCAAATTTAAAGTGCTTTCCGGCGGGATGATTCCGAAAGACAATGCCCGTCACATTAGTTCCATTGCATCATACATACAGGGCGCATACAGGCTGGTGGAGGAAATGACCGGAATAAAATTTGGAGATAATTATCTCTGGCATATTTTCAATCCAGATCAGAGCGACTGGTATCAGCATTCAGAAAAATCAGCGGCTGCCCTCTGCATAATGAAAGAAATATTTCCTGAGAGACAGGTAGCTTTTTCTGCCGATTTACAATATGCCCTTCACTACGAAGGCAGGGACTTAACAGACGATGAGGCCTATCGCCATCTCTTGCATCGGTATAGTATTGCTGAAGATGATTTCTACAAGAAATTGAATAGCGAAGAATATAGAGAGAAGGCTGGTTATGAATTTGCCCTTTGCAGACAGTTGCAGGCTACCAGTTTTCCGCAGGTGCTTATTCAGGTGGCTGAACAAAAATTCTATTTGCTGGCAAAAGGGTATACAGATTTTGAAACACTAAAGTCAAGAACAGTCTCGGTTCTTGCTGAAGTGAATAGCTGAGAAAAGTAGTCTTTGTTTAAAACATCCGGGGGTGTAACATTCGTTACATATCACTTCCGTTCCTTTTTCTACATTTACTTTCAGGGCATAAGATTTTTTTCAAAAGGCAGTCTAATTTGCAACAGTATCGGATGCAGGATGTTGAATTGATACAAAGTATTCTTGACGGAAATCAGAGAGACTACGAACTACTGGTTAAAAAATATCAAACCAATGTTTTTCGTACAGCTATCGGTATGTTGCATAATAAAGAGGATGCCGAAGAAATAACCCAGGATGTATTTATTAAGGTTTTTCATTCATTGTCTTCTTTTTCAGGAAAATCCGCTTTTTCTACATGGCTGTATCGTATTGCCATTAACACAAGTATCAGCTATTTAAGGAAAAAGAAGAGGAAAGGAGTATGGATTGAGCTAACTGATTTTTTTCATATTCAATCAAAGGAAAAGCATACGGAATTAGTGCTGACAGAAAAAAATGACAAAATTCTTATTCAGCAGGCGATAGATTCTTTGTCAGATAAACAAAAACTGGCTTTTATCCTGACAAAACATGAAGAATTGCCTCAAAGACAAGTAGCTGAAATAATGGAGATTAGTGAAGGGGCAGTCGAGCAATTGGTGGTAAGGGCTAAAACAAATCTCAGAAAGAAGTTAGAAGCAGTTATCCGAACCCCATAGGATTAATAAAAAAGTGTTGTCAAATGATTTAATCAGCACAGTTATGAATACAAAGAAAGATGTTGATTTTCTGGTGGAACAGTTTATTATGGATGAAAAGTCCATAGAACTTAACCCTTTTTTAACTACAAGGGTTATGGCTTCGCTGCAAAACAGAAAAGAGGTGAAAGTAAAGCAACTGTCACCAGTATGGAGGACAGCAATTGTTACGTTTGGTGTTGCGATGGCAGTTTTGATCGGGTTTTCTGCAGGGGGTCGATATAATACCGGAGAGAAAAAAGCAGATGTAGTGCTGGTTAGAGATGATACCATGGAGCATTTTGCATTTTGTAATGAAATGGAAAATGAATAATTGAAGGATGATGCGCAAGACACAAATATTAACATGGGCGGTAGTTTTTCTGGCTGTAACAAATATTGTAACGATTGGAACAATTCTATATCATAACTACCAGGAGAAACAAACAAAGGGGAGTGTGGTAATAAGCGGTACGGAAGGAAATAATATGATTAATGGGAGGTTTCTAAGGCAAACTCTGGGCTTTGATGAAGAACAAATCTCTGACTTCAGGGAAATTAATCAAATGTTTCGGCCAGCTGTATATGATCTCACCGTGATGATTGATTCATTAAAAGCAGACATGTTTATTGAAATGCAAAAGGGTTTGCCAGATACGGTTCTGCTTGCTGAATTGTCAGATAAAATCGGAAAGATGCATGGGCAATTGAAATATGAGACATATAATTTTTTTATACGATTAAAAAATATTTGTACACCCGAACAGGCAAAAGAACTTGAAAAGGCTTTTCAGCCGCTATTTAAAACTGAAGGAATAACCCATCCTCCCTACCGGCACCGGTTCAGAGGAGGAAATCAAACAGATTCATAACACTAAATATTGAAACATGAAAAAGATGATTTTGACAGCAATCGTAATGATTGCTCTGGGCGGCGTATTGTCTGCCCAAACAACAAGACCTGTAACAAGGAACAACGGCACAAACAAAAACAGCTCTACTTATGTAGACGCCAACAAGAACAATGTGTGCGACAATTTTGAAAACAATACAAGACCTTATGCCGGCAGAGGTCAGCAATTTCGGAGAGGGGGTGGTTGTGGAGTTGGTAACAGGAGTGGCCGTGGTAATGGCCAATGCCGCAGAGGTGGGGGCGGCAGGTCATAATTTTTTGTGCCTGAGTTAAACTAATCGGGGTGAGGAAAATCAAAATGCGGAAACAGATATTTTACTACTTTGAATGAATAATACAAAACTGTGACTTATGCAGGTTACAATAAGAAGATGGAAGAATGAGGATTTAGGCAGTCTTGTTTTTCATGCAAATAATATTAATGTGTGGAATAATGTCCGCAATTATTTTCCTCACCCTTACACTGAAGAAAATGGAAAAGCATGGCTTGATAAGGTGGTAGAACCGGAGCCGGTAATAAATATGGCTATTGATGTTGACGGAGAGGCCGTTGGCGGAATTGGTTTGATTTTGAACGGAGATGTATATATAAAATCAGCGGAAATTGGATATTGGCTTGGGGAATCTTTTTGGGGAAAAGGAGTGACTACCGAAGCTGTGCGGCAAATGACAGAGTATGCTTTTTACTACTTTGATTTAGTACGCATATATGCTGAGGTTTTTGAAAGCAACAAAGCATCAATGAGGGTGCTGGAAAAAAATGGATACTACCTGGAAGGGGTAAGGAGAAAAGCTGTTTTTAAGAGCGAAAAACTGATGGATGATTATATATGGGTGAAGCTCCGGCCATATTAATTGTGCTGTATATTGATACATTTTTTTATATCTGACATATTTGATAACTGCCATTATGCATTTAAAAAAGAATATCGCAACCAGCGAATCTGGTTTTATTTTCAACCCTTCAACCGGCGATTCGTATGCCGCTAACCCGGTAGCTTCAGAAATAATTTCATTATTGAAGCAGGGAACATCCTCTTCTTCCGTAAAAGAACATATTCTGGAACAGTATGAAGTGGATACTTTACGCCTTGAGAAGGACTGGGATGACTTTATGCATCAGTTAAAAGAAGCTAACCTTATTGAAGACTAAATCAATGTTATGAAAGAATCCGTAAAACCACTGGTGATTGCAGTAACCGGGTTGAATGCTATTGACAGCCCCGGGCCGGGTGTTGCTGTAATACGGGCACTGCGAGAAGGACTTGACAGACCCGTAAGAATAATAGGGTTCTCTTACGAAACACTTGAGCCCGGAATTTATATGCATGATGTAGTTGACAAAACCTATCAGATACCTTATCCTGCTGCCGGCTCTGAAACGCTTTTAAAACGTCTTCAATATATACATGGCAAGGAAGATTTGCAACTTATCATTCCCAATTTCGATGCGGAGTTATACAATTTTATAAGGCTGGCACCAGCGTTAAAAAGTATGGGGATAGCCACTTTTCTTCCTACGCCAGAGCAGTTTGAAGCCAGGGACAAAGTAAACCTCTACAAGTTTGGTGAAAAGCATGGCCTGATGGTGCCTGGGGATAAAATCATTAATAAAATTTCAGAATTAAACTCTTGTGAAGAAGAGTTTGGGTTTCCGCTTGTTGTAAAGGGGAAGTTTTATGACGCAATAATTGCTCATACAATTGAGCAGGCTCAGAAAGCTTTTTATAAACTTTCTGCCAAATGGGGACTACCAATCATTGTACAGAAGTTTATAAGCGGCACTGAAATCAACATTGCAGTTTTGGGTGACGGGAAAGGGAATGCTGTTAGTATTATTCCCATGCGAAAACTTTATATAACTGATAAAGGAAAAGCATGGGCCGGGATAACGCTTGAAGATGATGCGCTGATAAAAGTGGCAGGTGATTTTGTAAAAGCTACAAATTGGAAGGGCGGCTGCGAACTGGAAATAATGAAGACTGCAAAAAATGAATTGTATATAATGGAGATTAACCCCCGGTTCCCTGCTTGGATCTATTTAACGGCTGCCGCCGGGCAAAACCAACCGGCGTCTCTTGTCCGGATGGCTTTGAACGAGGACCAGCCTCTATATAAAGAATATTCTGTTGGAAAAATATTTGTTCGCTACTCCTGGGATCACATTACAGATATCAATGAGTTTCACCAGATAAGCGGAAAAGGTGAATTATAATACAAACGCTATGAAAAAGTTGATTTACGAAAGTCCCTCTATCCAGAAGATGAACGGCGGATTGATGAACAAATTTGGAACCAGAACTGAATACGAACCGGTAAAACAAATTGACGGTGTGTCTGTACACACAATGATGGAACAATACGGTTCTCCCTTGTTTGTTATAAGTGAAAGAACTATCCGAAATAATTATCAAAGTGCTGTCAGGGCTTTTACAACCAGGTATCCCAAGGTGCAATTTGCCTGGAGCTATAAAACAAATTACCTCAATGCTGTTTGTAAAATCTTTCACCAGGAAGGAAGCTGGGCAGAAGTAGTGAGTGGATTCGAATATCAAAAGGCCCTCGGAAATGGAGTTCCTGGCAATAAAATCATTTTTAATGGCCCGGAGAAAACAAATGAAGAGCTCCGATTGGCTGCTGGTAGTGGTTCCCTAATTCATATTGATCACTTTGATGAGTTGTATCAGCTTATTGAAATCAGTGATACATTGAAAAGAAAGCCGAGGGTGGCCATTCGTGTAAACATGGATACAGGTATCTATCCAGTATGGGACCGCTTCGGCTTTAACTATGAAAACGGGCAGGCGTGGAGTGCCCTTACCAAGATTGTAAACTCCGGAAAAATGGAACTAACCGGATTGCACTGTCACATTGGAACATTCATGCTTTCTGTAAACGCATATACAACTGCGGTAAAAAAACTGGGAGACCTTGCCTGGAAATGTAAAACTCAGTTGAATAATCCTGTGCAGTATATTGATATTGGCGGTGGTTTTCCTTCTGCCAATACTCTTCGGGGTTCGTTTCTTCCGGGAACAGATAATATACCGTCGGTTGATGAATTTGCAGAAGCTATTACTTCACAGTTGTTACAACTTGGCTTTTCAACAAATGAGTTGCCTATATTAATGCTGGAAAGTGGCCGTGTGCTTGTCGATGATGCCGGTTATTTACTGTCAACTGTATTAGCAAATAAAAGACTGAGTGATGGGCGCAGGGCAACCATTCTCGATGCAGGAGTTAATATTCTGTTTACCTCTTTTTGGTACGATCATAAAATTACACCTGCACAGGAGTTTACACAGCATACAGAAGATATGGCTTTATATGGCCCTTTATGTATGAATATTGATGTAGTTCGGCAAAGCGTAAACCTGCCTTTACTGAACCGGGGTGATAAAGTTGTTGTGCATAAAGTGGGTGCATACAACATGACACAATGGATGCAGTTTATTCAAATGCGACCCAATGTGGTTTTAATTGATGAGAATGGTAGTACACACCTGATCAGGGAAGCAGAGAACTTGCAGTATGTGGAGCAGTTGGAAAAAATCCCTGAACACTTACTTAAGATACAATTGTAAAATATCAGACCAATAAGGTGCAAAGAGAGACTATTATATCATTTGGACAGTACACTATTAACACAGTGCTGAACAGCTATTCGATGCTTTTCTTCAGCAACCGGAAATTTTTTGCAGTTATTGTATTATTGGTCTCTTTTTTCAATCCATATACCGGCTTTGCCGGTTTTGCCGCCACCGTAATTGCTGCGCTGGCAGCTTACTTCATCGGTTTCAGCAGAGACCAGGTAACGACTGGGCTTTATACTTATAGTGGCTTGTTGGCGGGTTTAGGCATGGGAACTTTTTACGAGTTTAGTTTGGGATTTTGGATTTTACTTGCTCTGGCAGCAATTTTTTCGGTTATGCTTTCGGCCGCACTTATTGCCAAACTGGGTAAAAGTAATCTGCCGGCATTATCCCTCGCTTTCATTTTTACATTATGGTTGGTTATATTATCGTCAAGAGAATTCGCGGTAATTGGACTTACAGAACGAAATATCTACTGGCTCAATGAAATGTACGCCACAGGCGGAACCGATTTAATACGTTTGGTGCAGTGGTTTGAAGAATTACCATTGCCAGATACTATTGGTGGATTTTTGCGTTCTTTGAGTGCCATACTTTTTCAGAGTAACATTGCTGCAGGCATTGTCCTTACGATTGGCCTTTTCCTTTTTTCGAGAATAGCATTAACCCTGATGATAGCCGGCTATACTATTGCGATTCTTTTTATTCAGTTAATGGATGGCTATGCCGGTAGCGTAAACTATTATAACCTCGGTACCAATTTCATGCTCGTCTCAGTCGCATTAGGCGGATTCTACATTATCCCATCTGTTCGTTCATATTTCTGGTCATTAATAACAGTACCCATATCTTATATTCTTGTTATTGCATTTTGGAAAATTACATACACATGGGGACTTCCTGTTTTTTCCTTACCCTTCTGTTTTACGGTAATACTTTTTATTTATGTATTGCAATTAAGAAGAGCAGGTGGAAAAATGGTGCTTACACCTGTTCAGTATTACAGTCCGGAAGAAAATTTATATCGTTATATCAATAGTAAAGAAAGGGTATACAACAGCTTTTATTATTATCATTTGGCGCTTCCTTTTATGGGAGAGTGGACGGTGAGCCAGGGTTATTTCGGAGGAATAACCCATAAAGGAGACTGGGGCAAGGCGCTGGATTTTGTAATAACAGACAAAGAAAGAAAAACATATTATGGCGATGGATCATTGCCCGAGCAATACTATTGTTACAACAAGCCGGTGTTAAGCCCGGCAGATGGAATTGTAGAAGAAGTAATCGACTATGTTGAGGATAATCCAATTGGAAAAAACAACCTGCATCAGAATTGGGGAAACACTGTTGTAATAAAACATGCGGAAGGTTTGTATAGCAAACTGTCGCATTTAAAGAAGGGTTCATTTAGGGTTTCTAAAGGTGTTTATGTTCGCAAGGGCGATATTATTGCCGCTTGTGGCAGTTCGGGCCGTTCTCCGGAGCCTCATTTGCATTTCCAGGTTCAGACAACGCCCTATTTCGATTCGAGAACGACGAGTTATCCTTTTGCCTATTATATTCGCCCGGCGGATAATCAGGTATCTGTTGAAACTTTTTCAGTGCCACCGGAAGGGGCAGTAGTCAGCAATATATCATTGAGCAATCAGTTAATAGGCGCTTTTACTTTTCAGCCCGGTTATTGTATGAAAGTGAAGGCCGCTGGTTTTAAAGATGAAGAGTGGGAAGTGATGGTAAGCGCTTATAACGAAACTTATTTTTATAGTAAAGAGCACAGGGCCTATGCCTACTTTGTAAATAACGGAACGGTCTTCTATTTTACGAATTACTTTGGCAGCAAAGGTTCGCTGCTATACCTTTTTTATAAAGCCGCTTACAAAATTGTATTTACGGCTGATAAGCGTATTGTCACAAAAGACGTTTATCCTCAGAATGTTCTTGCCTGGCACCTATTAAAATGGATGCAGGACTTTTTTTCTCCTTTTGCAATTTTTATGAAAACTTCATACAATAGTGCATTAAAGCAGGACGGCGATGTAATAGGCGGAGGCACAATTATTTTAAACAGTACTGCGGAGCAGAAAGTGCTAGACCGGAAAAAGCAAGTGTTCGAATCAGAGATTAAAATAAGAGACGGAAAAATTTATGCATTTACTGCAGTAATGCGTAATCAGAAAATTGAAATTATATGCGGAAACTGATAATTACAGGGTGGATGCTTCTGTTTCTGGCAGAACTAAATGTTATTGCCCAAAATGACTTTTCATTTACCAGGGTTGATAGCCTTTCTTATTCTTTATATGAAAAGACCGATTGGAGGGGCTTGTTGCGATATGGGAAAGAAGCTATTGCCAATCGACAGGATTTTTTATTGTTGAGGTTACGACTGGGATATGCCGCCTTTATGTTAAAAAACTATAGTGAGTCCATTAAACACTATGAGGCGGCGCTGAAAGAGGATTCTTATAACAGTACAGCACATTACTTTATTTACTGGAGCAGGATAAATCTTAATCAATCAGAAATAGCCATGGCAGAAGTTAAGTTTCTGACATCCGGAGTTTTGCCTGAAAATAAGTATAAGCCTTTTGCTTTGTCCGGGGCAGAAGTGGAATTAAGTTTTAAGCAACCTGACAGTGCATCCCGTGGAAAACCAATCTATGCAAGAATTGGTCTGGGTAATCGCTTTAGCCATTCTTTTCATATGCAGCAATCGCTTGCCACTTTTCAGCAAACGCTTAACGAGCCCTTGTTTACAGCAGTTTCTAACAACAATAAGATTAATATTGGCCAGGTTGAATATTATAATCGTATGACAATAAATATCAACCGCCGGTTACAATTTAAGGTGGCATATCATTATCTGCACACCCCGTTTAATAATTTTACATATCAAAATCATCTCCTTATGACCGGAGTTAAGTATAACGGCAGTTATTTTGATGTGCAGGCTGATGCTGTGTTTGGCCGCCTTACCGATACTTCAACAAGCCAGTACAATTTGCAATTGGGTTTATATCCTTTGGGTAATCTTGACTTTTACAGCTATTCAACGGCAAGCATGCGGCAGCGGCAAGGCTCTGCGTTTAACTTCAGGCAGGTGCTGGGTGCTAAGATGTTAAAAAATACCTGGCTTGAGGGTAATATTACACTGGGCAGATTTCAAAACCTTGCCGAGAATGATGCTATATATGTTTATAATTCGGTTGACCCAACCAAAATGAAAGCAGGTATTACTGGTTACTTAATGTTTGGCGGTAAGACAATCGCACAACTGGGATATACTTTTGAGCAACGGCAACTATTCGGTACAACAACAACTTATAATCAACATTCAATTACAGGAGGGTTATCATGGAAGTTTTAAGAAAGTATTTAACCACATTGCTGATATCGTTTATTTCTTTTAATGTATCTGCGCAACAGGATGCAAAGCTACAAGCTGCTTTTAAAGAAAGCTATTCGCAGGAAACGAATAAGCAGTATGCTTCAGCTATTGCAACACTTAAGGCCGTATATGAAGAAAAAAGTTATGAATTAAACCTCCGTATTGGCTGGCTGTATTATCTTAATAATGATTATCCTCAGTCACAAACTTACTACCAGAAGGCTGTGAATCTGAGACCGTATGCAATAGAAGCAAAATTTGGTTTGCTGAAGCCTCTTATAAGCCTTCAAAACTGGGATAAGGCATTGCAACTGTATGAGGATATTCTGAATATTGACCCGCAGAACACTATTGCTGGTTATTGGGCAGGTATTATTTATTATTACAGGCGTAAGTATGAACAGGCTGCAAAGCTGTTTGAAAAAGTGGTTAATCTTTATCCATTTGACTACGACGGAAATCACATGCTGGCCTGGACTTATCTGAATCTTGGAAGAAGTAATGATGCTAAAATTCTATTTAATAAGGCCTTGCTGGCCAAACCAGGTGATGCCTCCTGTCTGGAAGGACTTGGTAAAATAAGGTGAAAAGTTGTAAATAATTTTATTTGTTCACCCTGAAGCAAAGGTGGCAATTATCTTGTAATCCCCTCCAGCAATTCTTTTTTACCCCGAAACCATTCCTTTTTCAGGATACTCATTACAATACTGTCTCTTCTGCCACCTGTTAAGGCGGGCATATGGCTTCTTTGAATACCTTCCTGCACACAGCCAATTGCTTTCATTGCTTTTATGCTTTTCACATTTCTGGCATCGGCCCTAAGGCCACATCGTTCAAGGCCCCAGACATCAAATACATAAGTCAGCATGAGTAATTTACAGTGCCTGTTAACGCCGGTATGCTGAAAATTTTTACCAATGAATGTATAGCCAATTTCGGTTGTTGAATACTCTTGACAGATATCATAAAACCGGGTGCTCCCGGCATAAGTATTTTCCTTTTTATCAAAAATTGTAAATGGATATTCTTGCTTGGTTTCTCTTTTTTTTATGGCTCTGGCAATGTAGTTTTTCAGATTCTCTTCTCCGGCAGCTGTATCTAATCCATAGTACCAAAGCTCGGGTTCATTAAGAGAAAAGGGAAGCAAGTGTTCAAAATCTGTTTCTTGTAAAGGACGAAGCAATACCCTGTTATTTTCCAGAATAGGGTTCTGTTCAAAAATATCAAGAAGAGGCATAGCAGTCGTTTAGATTGGCAAGGTAGGTAAAATATTTTTCAGGTTATTCCGGACAGATAACTAAACTCTTTTAATGTCTGCTCCTAAATTTCTAAGCCTGGCGTCTATATCCTGGTAGCCCCGGTCAATTTGCTCAATATTCTGGATGATGCTTTTCCCTTCGGCGCTAAGCGCTGCTATCAGTAATGCCACACCAGCCCGAATATCGGGACTACTCATTGTAATTCCACGAAGCGACTGCTCTCTTTCTAGCCCAATAACGACTGCACGGTGCGGATCACAAAGTACAATTCTGGCACCCATATCAATCAGTTTATCAACAAAAAACAAGCGACTTTCAAACATTTTTTGATGAATAAGAACTGAACCTTTGGCCTGAATGGCGGTTACCAGTACAATACTTAACAAGTCGGGTGTAAAGCCCGGCCAGGGATGGTCGTAAATCGTCATTACAGAACCATCGAGAAATGTCTGAATTTCATATTGCTCCTGCGAGGGAATATGAATATCGTCACCATTGAAACTCATTTGAATTCCGAGCTGTCTGAATTTTTCCGGAATAATTCCAAGATGTTCAACACCAGCATTTTTAATAGTAATGTCGCTTTGTGTCATAGCGGCAAGTCCAATAAATGAACCTACTTCAATCATGTCTGGCAACATGTGATGCGATGTGCCACCCAGGTATGTTACCCCTTCAATAGTAAGCATATTACTGCCAATACCATTTATTTTTGCTCCCATGTTATTGAGCATTCTGCATAATTGCTGAATGTATGGTTCACAGGCCGCATTGTAAATAGTGGTAGTGCCGATAGCCATTGAAGCCGCCATTACAATATTGGCCGTTCCTGTTACGGATGGTTCGTCCAGTAACATACTGCTTCCTTGTAAGTGTGATGCTTCGAGGTGAAAAAAACCATCTTCTTCATGATAAATAAATGAAGCATTCAATTTTTCAAAACCGATAATATGTGTATCAAGTCTTCTGCGGCCAATTTTATCACCACCGGGTTTTGGAATAAAAGCTTTTCTGTACCTGGCCAGCATCGGGCCTGCCAGCATTACCGAACCACGAAGCTTGCCGCTTTTCCTTTTATATGCTTTGCTGTGCAGGTAGTCAATATTTACATCATCGGCCTGAAAGGTGCAGATGTTAGGGCTGCTCCGTTCAATTTTTACATTCATTTCACCCAACAGTTCAATAAGCAGGTTTACATCAATAATGTCAGGGATGTTTGAAATGGTTACTTTTTCAGGAGTGAGCAATACTGCGCTGATAACCTGTAACGCTTCGTTTTTTGCACCTTGCGGAATAATTTCACCCTTAAGTTTTTTACCTCCTCTTACTTCAAAATGCATGGTTGGGTTTGTTTGCTGATGTATGAAAGAAATAACTGCAATGTAAAAACAAAAAAGTTGACAAAGCTTTCGCCTTGTCAACTTTCACCTTTTATTTATTAATTTAATATCTCTTTTTCTTGAAATTTCCCCCGCCTCTGTTATCACGGCCTTCATTTCTGCGGCTTCCGCCACCGCGTTGCTGAAATTTCCCCCCGCCGTTTCTTTTACTATATCCGCCGCCACGGTTTTCGGGCTGATGTCTGTAAGCTTTTACAAAAGGAGTATTGGTGAAAGTTAATTGACCTTCCGTAATTGCTGACAGTTCGCTTTGTATAGCGTCATCATGTACCAGTTCTTTATGCCAGTTGTTATAAGCCAACTTCATATAGTAGGCAATAGCATTAGCAAAGCCCAGTTTCTTTTCGGGATTTTCTTCTTTTAGGGCTTTATCTATTATCACTTCCAGATTTTTGCCCAAATGTGAGAATTTCGGATACCTTTTTGATAAGGCAACGGATGGGG
Source organism: Chitinophagaceae bacterium (assembly GCA_016719815.1). GTDB lineage: Bacteria > Bacteroidota > Bacteroidia > Chitinophagales > Chitinophagaceae > JJ008. The sequence continues at coordinate 73,416 of JADJYK010000005.1, forward strand.
TTTAGCCTTTAATGTTTCTCTTGTGGGAATTGGATAGGGCGATTTTACATCCAAGCTAAAGTCAGCAATCAGGAAAAGATGATCCCAAAGCTTGTGGCGAAAATCTTCAACGTTTTTGAGGTGCGGATTGAGGAATCCCATTAACTCAATTACGGCATGGGCATTCCGTTGCCGGCGTTCGGGGTCTTCAATTGTCAATATGTGTTCCACCATTTTCTGCACATGACGTCCATATTCCCTCATGGTCAGATGGTTTCGGGTCGTGTTGTATTCCATATCTATATCCATTGTAGCAAATGTAGAGAAAGAAGTTGGAAGTCGGAAGAAAGAGAAATTAAGGAAAAAAGAAGGGGCCCCGAACCAAGGCCCCTTTTACAAGCCACCATCCTCTTCCACCTAAGAGGTCGTTTAAAAAAAGTTGATTGACACAATAGAGATGGCCAGTATTTCAATCTCATTAAATGAACCTTAACCGATTCATTTTGGCGTTGATACAGGCTTGCGTCATTATTACAATCGGCAGCTAAAAACCAGCTTAATACTATCTGCACAAATGTCAAGTTCATATATAGACAAATATGATACCAACATTCTTTTTTGAACTTAAATTATTTAAAAATTTTGTTGGTTCTTTCCGTGATAAATGTATAACCTGTAAATGTTTTGTGCAATAGTAAAATGCAGAAGGAAAAACCATTGTTCTGACTGTTGTTTTTCGTAAATCCGGTTGATTAATTACTGCGTAGTAAACAGCAAGTATCCGATAACTTTGTGTTTCAAATGGTTATTGCTGTTAATACACGGTTTTTACTGGCTGACTACCTGGAAGGGTACGGGTATTTCATATATGAAACATTCAACAGAATTGTAAAAAATAACCCACAACATCAGTTTATTTTCATTTTTGACCGGCCTTACGATAAGCGATTTGTTTTTGCTTCAAATGTTAGTGCTGTTATTACTGGTCCGCCGGCCCGCCATCCATTATTATGGAAGCTATGGTACGATCTGAAAGTACCTGCAGTACTCAGAAAATACAAAGCGGATGTATTTGTTTCATGTGATGGATTTTGCTCATTACGGACAAAAGTGCCGCAGTGTCTTGTAGTGCATGATCTTTCTTTTTTACATTTTCCATCATTTATCAGAAAATCACATTTATTGTATTATAAGCGAAATACACCCAAATTTCTTAAAATGGCAAAAGTTATCGCAACGGTTTCTGCCTTTTCAAAAAGTGATCTTATAAGTACATATGGGTTGGAATCCCCAAAAGTTAATATAGTCTATAGTGCAGCAAAAGACATATTTACACCTATAACGGCAACCGAAAAAAAATTAATTAAGGAAAAATATACTGACGGAAAGGAGTACTTTCTTTATACCGGATCTGTTCATCCACGTAAAAATCTGATGAATTTGCTTAAAGCCTTCTCGCTGTTTAAAAAAAGGCAGCAAACCGGGATGAAACTGGTGCTTGCCGGCCGGCTTGCCTGGAAATACGAATCATTTACCAAAAGCCTGGAAACATATAAATATAAAAGCGACGTAATTATGACAGGCTACATAAGCGAGGAAGAACTTGTAAAATTAACCGGGGCGGCTTATGCAATGGTGTATCCTTCCTTATTTGAAGGTTTTGGAGTACCCGTACTGGAGGCTATGCAAAGCGATGTACCGGTCATTACTTCAGCAGGTTCTGCAATGCAGGAGATAACAAATGATGCAGCTTTGTTGGTTAATCCGGATGACTTCAATGATATTGCAGAAAAAATGATGCTAATTTATAAAGATGAAAACCTGAAAAAAAGATTAGTTGAAAAGGTAAAAAAGTTGTTGTACTTTATAACTGGGACAGGACGGCAAATCTGCTTTGGCACAATATAATGAAATGCCTGTGATAAATGATTTAACTTTACAGCAAAAAACACACATGCATAAATCAACAATAACCATTGATGTACTGATGGATGACAACCGGTTACCTGATACTATTTCCTGGTCTGCAACAGATACAGGTGCCGAGAATGCACAGCAGGCAAAAGCTTTTATGTTATCTATGTGGGATGGCGCAGAAAAGGCTGCCTTACGCATTGATCTGTGGACAAAGAATATGATGATAGACGAGATGGCCGACTTTTTTTATCAAACCATGATGACTATGGCTGATACTTATGGCCGGGCTACTCAATATAAAGATGAAGCGGAAGAGATGAAAGAATTTGCAAGGAGTTTTTATGAGAAATTCAGGGCAAAACAACTTAAAGAAAACAAAGCCAGTTAAAAAAGAATGAAACCGGAACTCCAGCTACTTGCAAAGCTGTTTTAATTTGATATTAAACACAACACAATAACAGGCAGTTATCTTTGAACAATAAACTATTATAATATGAATCTCGAACAAAAAATAATGACAGAAATAAAAGCCGCAATGCTGGCAAAAGATGAAGCAGCATTGAGGAGTCTTCGTGCCGTAAAGGCGGCAATACTGCTGGCAAAAACTTCTGAAGGCTCAAGTGGCGAATTGAAAGAAGAGGACGAATTGAAAATTTTGCAAAGTTGGTTAAACAACGCAAAGACTCACTGGAGATATTTCAGCAACAAAACAGGGCCGACCTTGCAAAAAAAGAAGAAGAAGAAATTACAGTGATAGAAAAGTTTTTGCCAAAACAATTATCCCGGGAAGAAATAAGGAGTGAACTTGTAAAAATAATTAATTCTGCAGGGGCATCTTCGTTTGCAGATATGGGAAAGGTAATGGGCATTGCAACCAAAGAACTGGCCGGCAAGGCAGATGGAAAAACTATTTCGGCATTGGTTAAGGAATTGCTTGCAAATTAACGAAAAGCACAATTGGTGATTGCAATATTGGCGCCTCAATAAACAATCCTTGTTAATCGTTATGAACTAAATTGTTTTATGATAATTGATTTAATTGTTGCTATTCTTTTGATTCTTGCTGCAATAAAGGGGTACCAAAGAGGTCTCATAGTTGGTGTGTTTTCTTTTGTAGCCATAATTGTTGGATTGGCAGCAGCTTTAAAATTATCAGCCATAGTAGCCGGCTATATTGGTGATACTGTAAAAATTGCAAATGAATGGCTTCCGCTTATTTCTTTTGCTGTGGTATTCATTTTGGTTGTTCTTATTATCAGACTTGGAGCAAAAGCACTGGAAAAAACAGCAGAGACAATAATGCTGGGCTGGGCAAACAGGTTGGGAGGAATTTTGTTTTATGCAGCTATTTATATTATTATTTTCAGTATTCTTTTATTTTATGCACAGCATATGAAATTGTTGCAGCCACAAACAATTGAACAGTCTGCCACATACTCGTTTGTACAGCCTTTTGGCCCTAAGGTAATAAATGGAATTGGCTCAATAATACCCATTTTTAAAGATATGTTTGCCGAACTGGAAAATTTTTTCGGCGGTGTGGCAAAGAGAATACCGGTATAGCCATATTAGTAATTATCTGTTACGGTGTTTTGCAGGCCGCTGTTTGCCTTTTTTTAGTGATAAAAAAAACATGTTTTTTAAACAGGGTTCTTGCACATATATTTGCCCGGATTGAGGGCTGGCAATACAGCAAAATGCTGCGTTTTTGGCCTAAATAGATTATTTTGCAACAAAGAAGAACGACCCATCATTTCGGGTGCATACAGAATTGACTGATATGGAGTACGAAATAAAAAGTTTAGGAAAGTTCAAATACATCGAAGAGGGCAACGGTGAACCGCTGGTACTGTTGCATGGGCTTTTTGGAGCGTTAAGTAATTTCAGAAGCCTTATTGAATATTTCAGGTACCACAACAGGATTATTGTACCCATATTGCCACTGTTGGACATGGATATTCTGCATACATCTGTAGGCGGACTTGCCAAGTATGTTCACAAATTTCTTGAAGTAAAAGACCTTGCCGGCGTACATCTGTTGGGTAATTCTCTGGGTGGCCATGTGGGGCTTGTACATACATTAAAGCATCCTGAAAGAATAAAATCGCTGATTTTGACTGGAAGTTCGGGCTTGTTTGAAAATGGAATGGGGGATAGTTATCCCAAGCGGGGCGATTATGAATATATAAGAAAGAAAACAGAACTTACCTTCTACGATCCTGCAATGGCTACAAAGGAACTGGTGGATGAAGTGTACAGTATTACCAATAACAGGATGAAAGTTATTAAAATTATTGCGTTGGCAAAAAGTGCCATCCGTAATAATCTTGGAGAAGAATTAAACCAGATACAGCAGCCTACGTTACTGATATGGGGCAATAATGACACTATCACTCCGCCATTTGTAGCTAAAGAGTTCAATAAGCTTATTCCAAACAGCGAACTATATTTTATTGATAAATGCGGCCATGCCCCAATGATGGAAGTGCCGGATGAGTTTAATGTTATTCTTCATAAATTTTTAAAAAAACACAATGAGCCTGCAACAGTTGCCTGATCATTGATGTCTTTAGAAAAAAATTACATTTTTCATGCTGTCAGGATCACTTCAAACACAGTCGTTGCCATCTCTTCGCATCAGCGATAAGGTGTACCAGGCTTTGCAAATGATGAATGACTATCATGTTACACATTTACCTATTACTGAAGGAGAAAAATACATAGGCGTTATCAGTGAGGAAGATTTGTTACAGGCCGAAAATGATAGTGATGCCATAAGCAGCCTGGAACAGTCTTTTGCGAACACTTCTGTAAAAGCAGATACTCACTTTTTAATGACTTTACGGGTGGCTGCGGAAAATGGATTAAGTGTGGTGCCGGTCGTAAACAATGACAATGAACTGGTAGGCACCGTTGCTTACAACGATTTATTGAGGCATGCCTCTTCTTTTATGAGTCTGAATGAACCTGGTGGTTTAATTGTGTTTGAAATGCCGGGAAATCAATATTCCTTTAATGAAATCAGCAAACTTGTTGAAACCAATGATGCACAGATTACACAGCTTAATACTAATAATAATCCTGAAACAGGAATAATGGAGGTAACAATCCGTATTAACAAATCTGAAGTATCAGACGTGGTTTCCTCTTTTCAACGGTATGAGTATAATGTGAAATATTTCTTTGGAGAGGAAGCTTACGCCAATGAATTGAAAAGTAATTATGATAATTTGATGAATTACCTGGGAATTTGATATTTTTCAACTTTTCAAAATTCCTCTATATTTAGATTTCCTGAAGACTGTAGTGATGCTGCGTGAAAGAAGATACCATATAATATTGTTTTTTTTAATTACCTGCATTTGTCTTTCCGTGGTTGCACAGCAGGCGAATCATATTGCGCCTGTTTTTGATACTGCTTTTGCTCCTGGTTCTTCTAAAGATTGTTTTGTAGGAAGAATAACGATAACGGGCAATAAGAAAACAAAGGAAAATATCATTCTAAGAGAGATCCCTTTCCGCACGGGAGAAACCTATCCATTAAGTGTATTGGTTGAAAAATTCGAAGATGCCCGCCGGCAATTAATGAATACAACGCTTTTTCATAGTGTGGTGGTGGCCGCCGAAAACTTTGAAGCAACAACTGTTCATATTATCATAACAGTAAAAGAAAGATGGTATTTATTTCCTGCACCTTATCTGAAACCTGTTGACAGAAACCTGAACCAGTGGATTGTTCAGCAAAAGGCCCGGTTAGACAGGGTGGAATATGGAGGCAAACTGTACTACTATAATGCTACCGGCCGCAACGATAAGTTAAAGATGACTTACATTGATGGGTACTCAAGGCAGGTATCTGTGAGTTACGACCGGATGTATATCGATAAAAAAATGAAATGGGGCCTCAAAGTTGGTTTTGCCGCCGGCCGCAACAGGGAGTTTAATTATAATACGATTGATGACAAACAGGCCTTTTTCAAAGATCCTGATAATTACACAAGTAAATTTTTGAATATAAATGCAGAGGTAACATATCGCCGTGCAATAAGAACAAGGCATAGTTTCGGAATTGGCTTTTCTAAATCAGAGGTTTCGGATACCATTCTGAAACTTAACCCGCATTATTACGATAAAGGCAGAACGGGTGTTACAGTACCGTCTGTTTATTATTCAATGGGTCATTATAATCTTGATTATAATCCGTATCCTACAAAAGGGTATGCTGCAGAACTGAGTTTTACAAAAAAGGGCTTAAATAGTAGTTTTAATTCATGGGAACTTAATGCAAAGGGTTTTGGGGCCTGGCATTTATTACCCAAAGCATTTTTGAACGTTGCTGTTTACGGAGGCATCAAATTGCCGTTTGAACAGCCCTTCGTTAATCACAGGTTTTTCGGCTATGGTGATGTGTTCATGCATGGGTATGAATATAATGTGGTAGATGGCGTGGCCGGAGGATACCTTAAAACCTCATTAAACAGAGAACTATTTAATTTTAAAATACGTATTCCGCCGATTAAGAGGGGGAAAGAAGCTACTTATATTCCTTTCAGGTTTGTGGGAAAGATTTTTGGAAGTACCGGATATGTGTACCATCCCGAATCTCAAAAAAATTATCTTCCAAACAAAATGTTATATAGCGGTGGTAGTGGAATAGACATAATCTCCTTTTATGATCTCATTTTTAAAATTGAATGGACCTTCAACCAGTTAGGCGAAAACGGGTTATTTTTACACAGAAAGTCAATTTTCTTATAAATGAAAGCAGCCATATACAGCAGGATATTTGAGGATGAGCAACAAAAAGATGTGCAGCTTTTTTTTGACGAACTTTCAAAGCAGCAAATTGAGCCGGTTGTTTATTATCCCTTTTTTGTCCAGATACAAAACAACATTCAATTACCTGCAGATACCCGAACCTTTGTAAATACAAATGATCTGACCAATGACGTGGAATTTGTCATCAGTCTTGGCGGAGATGGTACGTTGCTGGATACCATTACAATGGTAAGGGATAAAAAAATAGCTATTATGGGGATCAACTTCGGACGGTTAGGGTTTCTTGCCGGCATAGGCCGGGACGAGGTTAAAGAAGCTATAAAAGCTATTGTACAAAGGGCTTATGTTGTTGATACCCGGACATTAATTCATGTTGAATCGGATATGCCTTTGTTTGGTGACACACCATATGGGTTAAATGAATTTGCCATTCATAAACGGGATGTAGCCTCTATGATAAAAATTCACACATACCTGAATGGGGAGTTTTTAAATACTTATTGGGCTGATGGGCTGATAGTTGCAACACCTACCGGATCCACAGGATATTCATTAAGTTGCAGCGGACCGGTTGTTTTTCCAGATGCGGGCAGCTTTGTTATTACACCTGTGGCGCCACATAATCTTAATGTGAGTCCTATTATTGTACCTGACACAAGCATAATATCATTTGATATTGAAAGCAGATCTGGCGATATGATATGTGCACTTGACTCCCGCAGGGAGATAATGTCTACAAATATCCAACTGGCCGTAAGAAGGGAACGCTTTAAGATTAATCTCGTTCGCCTTAACGAAAATAATTTCCTGCACACTCTTCGTAACAAACTGACCTGGGGTCTTGATCGCAGGAATTAAAAATCCTGCTAAATGAAATAAGAAAATAACTACTTTTATCGTTCTGGTAAAACCCTGATTATTATAACTATGATAAAGAAGTTTTTTGCGGCCGTTAGTTTATTATTTACCGTATCTGTTAATATTCAACAGCTTGCTGCACAAGAAATTGTACAGGAAGGTGAGTTTGGTGTGGGTGTGGGAGCCGGGCACTACTTTGGTGATTTAAATACCCGTGCCCGCCTTAACAGGGCAAAAATTGCCGGAACGGTTTTTTTTAGAAAAAATTTTGGAAACTACATTGCCGTAAGATTGGGGGCCAGCTATGCCCGCCTGGGTTATTCTGATATATACAATACACATAATAAGTACATGAACCTTCGAAACCTGAGTTTCAATTCCAATGTGTGGGAACTGGCACTACAAGGTGATTTCAATTTTTTCAGGTTTATGCCCGGCGAACCACAATATAGTTTCACCCCATATATAACACTTGGCGCAGGAATATTTTCTTACGATCCGTATGCTTACCTGCAGGGCAGAAAAGTATTCCTCAGACCATTAAATACTGAAGGACAGGGAAGTACCTTGTATCCTGACAGGAAGCCTTATAATTCCATGGCCTTCAGTATACCTTTTGGTGGCGGGGTTAAGTATGCTATTAACGATCGGGTAAATATTGCATTTGAAATATTGCACCGTTTCACTACAACTGATTATCTGGATGATGTTAGCACCACATATGTTGAACCATCATTGTTTCCTCCAAATCCTGCTGACGGAACACCTTCAGATGGATTTTTGCTTTATGACAGATCTTACGAACTGGGAACACCCATTGGTACACCCGGCCTTCAAAGAGGCAACAGTAAGCAAAAAGACCAATTTGTAACGGCAATGATTCATCTTACTTTCAATCTCCAGTCTTACAAATGTCCTACCTCAAAATAAGAAGGACAGATTGCTAAACAAATCACTCAAACAGGGTATTGTTTAAATCAGGTTAATTGCTTTTATTGGCCTTTATTAAACTATTAAGACCCTTTTGGGTCAACAATAACCTTATTATATTAACTAAAAAAAATTACTATGCGATTAACAAAAACCTTATTAAGCCTGTCACTTGCAGTTTTTTTTACTGCTATATCAGCCTTCAAACCAGCCGGAACAAATGCTGGCTCCTGGAGGTTCCTGGGTGATAAAAATGTAAACTTCAGTGTAGATCGTGACGTACTTCACTTTACTAACTGGGGCGATAATGTACGCCAGTTAAAAATAAGAGTAACCGATGGACCCCTGAAAATGTATTCAATGACCGTTCATTTCGATAATGGGAGCACTCAAGGCATAGAACTAAAAAATCACTTTGCCCAAGGCAGCTGGAGCCGGGTAATTGATTTGGACGGTGGATTAAGACATCTTACTAAGATTGAATTTGTCTATGAAACACAGGGCTTTTTAAAAGGAAAATCGAGAGTAGCCGTATGGGGTCGTAAATAATCTTGTTTTTTTAACAATAATTAGCCCGAAACGCAGTGATAAAACACACTAGCTCCGGGCTTTTTTATACCTTTGTGCCCCTCAAAATGGGGTGCATTATGTCATCAGTTTCTGAAAAAATAGATAAAAACCGCCTGCCAAGGCATATTGCTATCATTATGGATGGTAATGGTCGTTGGGCAAAAGAAAAGGGTGAGGATCGCCTTTTCGGACATTTTCATGGAGTGGAAAGTGTGCGAAATATAGTAGAAGGCTGCGCAGAATTGGGAGTGGAATATCTTACACTATATGCATTTTCCACAGAAAACTGGGACAGACCTGAATATGAAGTGGTTGGGCTGATGGAATTGCTTGTAAGCACCATTCGTAAAGAGGTTGATAGTCTTAATAAAAACAATATCCGATTACATGTGATTGGAGATATGAGCATGTTGCCGGAATATGCCCGGAACGAGTTGAACGAAGCTCTTGATATTACAAAGAATAATACCGGTCTGAACTTGATTATGGCACTCAGTTATAGTGGCCGTTGGGAGTTGCTTAACGCCGTAAAAAACATAGCCTGGGAGGTAAAGAACGGCAGGTTAAATATCGAAGAAATAAACCAGAATATTCTGCAGAAGTTTCTGTGTACCAGTGGTTTCCCTGATCCAGAATTAATGATAAGAACAAGTGGAGAATACAGAATAAGTAATTTTTTATTGTACCAGCTGGCATATGCAGAACTGTATTTTACCAATGTTCGCTGGCCCGATTTCAGAAAAGAAAACCTGTATGAAGCCATTGCAGACTATCAAAGCAGGGAAAGAAGATTTGGAAAGATTAGTGAGCAGGTGGAAGGTAATGAGGTGGTTTAACAAGGTCAAAGGAAAGGATTGATACAGACATTTTCAATTCCTGTTTTAGGGCTTTTTGACTTTTAAGACTTCTCTTTAATTCTTTTAACAAACACTTTCGATATTAACATTTAATTTGCCGCGAATCGTGAAGTGGCAAAAATATAAACCACAGAAAATAAATAAATTATCTCATCCGGTTGTTAGCGGTGAGAACGACCAGAACACATAAACATGCAACGAATAATAAAAAGGCTTGGTGTTACAGCAATAGTGCTGATGGCGGCAATTATCAGAACAGACGCACAGGAAGATACTACAAGACCCACATCAGTTGACCCTAAATTGATGGAATGGACGAATGCCCGCATTCCAAAAGAATACACAATTGCCAGCGTTGAAATTACAGGGATTAAACACCTCGACACATCAATTGTAGCATCAATTACTAATTTGCAGCCCGGAGACAAGTTCATGCATCCCGGCTCTGACATTTTCGCCAAAGCAATAGCCAGCCTGTGGAGGCAGAAATTCTTTTCAAATGTTCAGGTATACATTACAAAATTGGTTGATGACAAGGTGTGGGTGGAAGTAAATGTGCAGGAACGCCCCCGTCTTGGTAATTATAAGTTTATTGGAATAAAAAAATCGGAAGAGGAAGACCTGCAAGGAAAACTAAACCTTGCTAAACAAACGATAATTCTTGAAAGTACCCGGAAGGATATTATTGAAAAAATCACTAAACATTTTTCTGAAAAAGGCTTCCGAAATGTTTCTGTACGTATTGACGAACAGGTTGACCACATGTATGCTAATTCAAATAGCATGACTATTTATGTAGAGAAAGGTGATAAGGTTAAAATCAACGAAATAGGTTTTTTTGGAAACGACAATATTGATGGCCTGAGACTTAAAAAGCAAATGAAGGGTACCAAAGAAATGCCTAAAATTACTTTGTACTCGGATAGTGAGCAAAGCCCCTATGGTCTGAAAAAGAAATATTCCTTTAGCGAATACACAAAAGACTGGGGTTTTCTGAGTTTCAGCAAAACGAGACGATTACTGGATCCTTATCTGCGGTTTAAATTCAGTGGCGGCAAGTTTAATGCAACAAAATTTGAAGAAGACAGGAATAAGGTGCTGGATTATTATAATGCAAATGGATTTCGGGATGCCCAGATAATATCCGATACACAATACACTACCAGGAAAGGTAATTTGAATGTAGACATTAAAGTAAACGAAGGCCGCAAATATTACTTTGGAAATATAGTTTGGAAGGGGAATTCCACATACAATGATTCTTTATTGAACGGCTTACTTGGTATTAACAAGGGCGATATTTACAATCTATCGGTTCTTAATAAGCGCCTTGGTAAAGAAGCAGCGCAGGAAGGCGGCGACATAAGTGGTCTGTATATGGACGATGGTTACCTTTTCTTCCGTGCAGAGCCTGTTGAAACTGCTGTTTACAACGATACAATTGATCATGAGATAAGAATTGTGGAAGGCCCGCAGGCCAGAATTAAAAAATGTAACTATCGCCGGAAACGAAAAAACGAAGGATTATGTTATCCGTCGTGAATTAAGAACGATCCCCGGTGAGCTTTTTAGCCGAACAGACCTTATTCGTTCTCAACGGGAACTGGCCAACCTGCAATACTTCAATCAGGAAACTATTAATCCGGGTGTAGTGCCCAATGCCGATGACGGAACAGTTGATATTAATTGGAAACTGGAAGAAAAGTCATCCGATCAGCTTGAACTGTCTGCCGGTTGGGGTGGTGGTGTTGGTCTTACGGGAACACTTGGTGTAACCTTCAACAACTTCTCCATTCGCAATATTACCAAGAAATCATCCTGGGATCCGCTACCAACAGGTGACGGCCAGAAACTAAGCCTGCGGGTGCAGTCTAACGGAAGAGCATATCGCTCATACAACTTCTCTTTTACTGAACCTTGGCTGGGAGGGAAGAAAAGAAATTCGTTAACTATTGGGTTTAACAGCAGTAAATTCTCAAATGCATTTGACTATTATACCGGCACTATCGACAGGGCAAGATCTGATACGAACTATCTGAAAACAACCGGGCTTTCTATTGCACTTGGAAAGCAACTCAAATGGCCTGATGACTATTTTAGCCTCGTTTATACGCTGAATTTTACGCAGTATAAATTACTAAACTATCCCATTTTTGATGCAAACTTTAAAACAGGAAAGTCAAACAATATCAGTGCAAAAATTGCTATTCAGCGTTCTTCTGTATTCGACCCAATTTTTCCGAAAAGCGGCTCTAATTTCATGGCAAGCGTACAGTTCACACCTCCTTATTCACTATTTAATAAGAATATTGAAAAATCAAACGATAAATATAAAAATCCTGAATATCATAAATGGCGTTTCAATGCGGAATGGTATGTGCCAATTGGCAAACCGATGGGTGCAGAGAAAAACCGCCAGCTTGTGCTGAAGCTTGCCGCAAAGTATGGTTTCATGGGACGATACAACAAAAAGCTTGAATACTCTCCTTTTGAAAGATTCCAGGTGGGTGATGCCGGTTTAACAAACAACTTTGGTTTGCTGGGATATGACATTATTGCGCATCGCGGATATCCTGTGTATCAAACTTCTGATCCATCCATCAATCCGGATCAGCAAAGTGCCAGTCAGTTTTTTACAATTTTCAATAAATACCAGTTAGAAATGCGGTTCCCGTTGGTAACCAACCCAAGCAGTACTATTTATGCATTAACGTTTTTCGAGGCTGCCAATGGCTGGTATAATTATAAAGACTATAATCCGTTTAAATTGCGCCGCAGTGTGGGTGTGGGTATGCGGTTCTTCCTGCCAATGTTTGGACTGCTGGGATTTGACTATGGGGTGGGCCTCGACAGAATTCAACCGGGTCAAACTGGCCTTAAAGGCGCTTCCCGCTTTACCTTTATGCTTGGATTTGAACCAGAATAAACTTCACATTATTAAATACAAATTCCAAAAAATGAAAAAGATACTATTCCTTGCCGTACTGATGGGAGCCGGATTTATTGGTTTCTCTCAGAAATATGCCATTATTGATACTCGCTATATACTGGATAAAATGCCGGAATATAAAATAGCTCAAAAACAACTGGATGATATAGCGGCCGGTTGGCAGACCGAGATCGATACCAAACAGGCAGAACTGGATGGTATGTACAAATCTTTCGAAGCAGAACAGGTAATGCTGAGTGATGAACTTAAGAAAAAAAGAGAAGACCAATTATTTAATAAAGAAAAAGACCTGAGAGATTTACAGCGCAAACGCTTTGGTTTTGAAGGAGATTTATTCAAAAAAAGACAGGAACTTATTAAGCCCATACAGGATAAAGTGTACAATGCAGTTCAAAAAATGGCGGTGAGCAGAGGGTATGACTTTGTCCTCGATAAAAGTGAAGGAATTACCATTATCTTTGCCGACCCCAAACTGGACAAAAGTGAAGATGTACTGAAAGACCTTGGGGTAAAGTAAATTGTTAAATAATATGCAAAGGCGCAACTGATAAGCCTGCATATGAATCATAAAAGCAATCACAAATAAAGTAAAATGAGAAAATTTATTTCCCTTATTGTTCTTGCAGCAGGAATGTTGTTTGCAGGCAATACAAATGCACAGGTAAAAATTGGTTTAGTAAATATTGATGATGTAGTTAGCTACATGGTAAGCCAGCTTCCACAAAAAATTAATCTGGACACTGTTGGGCAGCAATATGTAAAAGACTCTGTGCTTCCAACTTTGGAATACAAGCAAAGCCAGTACAATGAAAAGCTCGCAGATCTTAGTGATACAACTAAAAAATTGTCCGATCAGGTTAAAAAGCTAATGTTCCAGGAAATGCAACAGCTACAGCAAGAACTCAGTGGTGCAGATCAGGCGATTCAGCAGGTATATCAATACAAGCAAAATGAGTTTCTTGCCCCATTTTATGAAAAAGCGCAAAAGGCTATTGAGAATGTGGCTAAGAAAAAAGGATATTCGCATGTAATGGCACCTGATGTATTCCGTGTGGCCCCAGAGAATGATAATATTTCATTAGCAGTGCTTACAGAGTTGGGTTTAAAGCTCCCGGAGCAACCCAAGCCAGCAGCACCAGCAACAAAACCGGCAGCTAATACTCCTGCAAAAACAGGAACAAAGTAATTGCCAAATAAATAATTCTTAGACCCGGTCTTGTGACAAGGCCGGGTTTTTTTATTTGTATTTTTGAAAAATGAACAACAGCGGTCCAATAGGAGTATTCGATTCCGGCTATGGCGGTCTTACTGTATTAAAGGAAATAGTAAAAACTTTACCACAATACAATTACCTGTACCTGGGCGATAATGCCCGTTCGCCGTATGGCAACCGCTCTTTTGATACAGTCTATCATTATACCCTACAATGTGTTAAGTGGTTTTTTGATCAGGGCTGCTCGCTGGTAATTTTAGCTTGTAATACTGCATCGGCAAAAGCTTTACGAACCATTCAGCAGCAGGATTTGCCCAAGGTAGCACCCGAAAAAAGAGTGTTGGGGGTTATCCGGCCAACGGCAGAAATAATAGGTACGTTTTCAGAAACCGGCAGTGTTGGCATATTGGCAACTAATGGAACAGTTGCCTCCGAGTCATATCCTTTAGAGATTGGAAAATTTTTTCCGGAAACGAAAGTGTATCAGGAAGCATGTACAATGTGGGTGCCACTAGTAGAGGCAAACGAACACAAAAGTCATGGTGCAGATTATTTTGTAAAGAAAAATATTGAGAATATTTTTGAAAAAGGCGAGGAAATTGATGTGATATTGCTGGGCTGCACTCACTATCCTTTATTGAAAGAAAAGATTGAGGAGTATATGCCGGTTGGCGTCAAACTCGTTTCGCAAGGCGAGATTGTTGCCGAAAGCCTTGCCGATTATCTGATTCGCCATCCGGAAATAGAATCAAGGTGCACCAAAAACGGTCAGCGGCAATTCTATACTACCGATTCCGTCAGCGATTTTGACAACCACGCAACAATCTTTTACGGTGAGCCAGTATGCTCTAAACATCTTGATTTGGAGTAAAATAACCGTGATTATCAAAAACTTACAAAGGGGCAATAAAATACCTGACTTCTGACTTCCGACTTCTGACTTGGTTCCCTTACCTTTGCCGTCCTTTCACAAATCGATGGATGTGGTGATCCTTCGATGACATGAAACCTGAACCGTTCTCCCGGTTCGCATTTCAAAAAAAGTGTTCCAAAGAAAATTCTTTGGAAAAAAAAAGGCAAAACAATGAAACGTACATTTCAACCCCATCGTAAACGTCGTAAAACCGTACACGGTTTCCGTAAGCGTATGCAAACAGCTAATGGTCGTAAAGTGCTGGCAAGCCGCCGTGCTAAAGGACGCAAAAAGCTGACAGTTTCTGACGAAAGAAAACTGAAGTAAGCTATTGCCGGTTCGGTACATCCGTTTGGATGGTTTACAATAATTTTATAGCTCCGCTCAGGCGGGGCTTTTTTAGTAATAATCTCTTCTTGAAAAAGAAACTTACTTTAGGAAAAAATGAAAGGCTGAAAAGCCGCAAGGTGCTTGAGATGTTGTTTAGGCAGGGCCGCCGGTTTTCATTACCTCACTTCAGGGTTCTTTATTTACCGGCAGAGCAAGGATTGCTGTTTGGTGTGGGTGTCAGCAATAAGAATTTTAAAAATGCGGTTGACCGAAACAGAATAAAACGTTTGATAAGGGAAGCCTTCCGTTTGCAAAAACAGATCTGAAAAAGGAACTGGTCATAAAAGGCAGGGGACTTAATGTTTTTATTATATATACAGGGAAAGAATTACCTGAATACAAACTGGTTTACGAAAAAGTAAATGATACATTAATCAAATTGGCTAAAGTGATAAGTTAACTGGACGTCAGATAATGTTAGTTTTCAAAAAGACAGTTGTAATACTATGCCATAATTTTATATTGTGAAATTTTTTTTCCAAATTCTCAGCCTTCCGTTTATAGCATTGATAAAGATTTATCAGTGGGTTATTTCTCCGTTAATAGGGCCAAAGTGCCGGTTTACTCCCACCTGTTCACACTATGCTGCAGAGGCTTTAAAAAAACATGGTGTATTTAAAGGTATATGGTTATCGATAAAAAGAATAAGCAAGTGCCATCCGTGGGGTGGCAGCGGATATGATCCTGTTCCGTAAAGAACCTGATAAATAAATTGTATTACAAAAACTCTGTTTAGGAAGAAATAGTATTACCTTGTATCAGAATGTTTCTCTGTTTACTAAACCAAAACCATAAGAAATGAAAAAACGTTTATTGTCAGCTGCCCTCATTGCTGCTGTCTTGTTTACAACCTCCTGCGGTTCATCTTCTTCTTTTGAAAGCGATGTAAGAAAAAAAGCTAACTACATGTGTGAAATACAAAAACTAGAAGCTAAAGCGGCTACTGATGAAAAAGCGGCAAAAGAAATGGAAAGTATAAAAAAAGAAATGGATGCTTTTGATGAAAAAATGGAAAAAAAATACGATAAAAAAGAGCCTACAGAAGCTCAACAGAAAAAAGCCCGGGAAATTATGGAAGAAGTGATGGCAAAATGCAAATAAATCCCTTTTGATTAATAAAATGGGGTGTACAGTTACACCCCATTTTATTTGCCAGAATCTAGCTAATTAGAATCTTTCAGCTACTTTATCCCAGTTCACGATATTCCAGAAAGCAGCAAGATATTCCGCCCTTCTGTTCTGGTATTTCAGGTAATAGGCATGTTCCCACACGTCAACACCCAAAACAGGAATTCCTTTTACTTCAGCCACATCCATCAGTGGGTTATCCTGGTTAGGAGTTGAAGTTATTTCCAGTTTGCCTTCTTTTACTATTAGCCATGCCCAGCCACTTCCGAAACGAGTCATACCGGCAGCAGCAAATTTTTCTTTAAATGCATCAAAAGAACCAAAAGCCTCATTAATTGCATCTGCCAGGTTGCCTTTGGGGGCGCCACCTGCATTGGGAGCAAGGCTTTCCCAGAAGAAAGTATGGTTCCAGTGTCCACCACCGTTATTTCTTACTGCTGCGGAAATGGAGCCGGCGACAGCAACCAGTTCTTCCAGAGATTTGTTTTCATTTTCAGTACCGGCTACGGCTTTGTTCAGGTTGTCAACATAAGCCTGGTGGTGTTTACCATGATGTATTTGCATAGTAAGTGTGTCAATATGCGGTTCCAATGCATCGTGTGCATATGGAAGTGGGGCTAATGTAAATGCCATAATTTATTGATTTAAAATTTGTCGTTTATGAAAACTTTTCAATTAATAACAAAAATACCAAGATGATGTTCACTATTTGATAATTGATCTTATTTGTTTCGTTTCTCGCAAGTTATTTTTTTAATCTGTTCCATTTCTTTCCCTTTTCGGTAAAAGTTTCAATAATTCCTTTTGTTTCAAGGTCAAGCCGTATGGAGATTGTGTACCAGGCAACAGATCTTTTAAAATCCGGTAATTCCTTCTTTATAATTATTCTAACGTCATTTGTCAATTCGGTAAAGGTTTTACCCTTACCTCCCTTCAGGCTTTGAAGAATAGCCGTTTTGAAAGGCTCATATATTTCTTCATCAATAGTAAAGCGGGTGCCTGTCCGGGGATGAGTGGTCATTATTTTATTTCTTGCGGTGGGATTTGGCATTACCTTTTTGTTTTAAAGAAGTCTTTCATTAATTGGGCGCATTCTATTTGCATAATGCCTTTAACTACCTGGGCCTTTGTGTGAAATGGCCAGTTTGATCCTGTAATTCGCCGATGCCCGTTTTTTTCATCGTCAGCCCCATACACAATTTTTCCAAGTTTACTCCAGTAAATGGCGCCGGCACACATAAGACAAGGTTCTACCGTTACATATAGAGCGGCTTCCGGCAAATATTTTGAACCCAATGAATTGAACGCAGAAGTCAGGGCAATCATTTCCGCATGGGCGGTTGGGTCGTTCAACCGTTCCGTCATATTGTGTCCTCTTGCTATTATTTTGTCTTTAATTACTACAACAGCCCCAATGGGAATTTCATCTTCTTCGTAGGCAATTCTTGCTTCTTTTAATGCCTGCATCATAAAGTATTCATCGGTCATCTGGCAAAGTGTTTTACTTATCTTCATCTTAAAATTACAGTAAATGTCGCACATCAGTCAGCTGGAAGCAATGCGCCTGTTTTTTGAAAGTGGTAAAACCTTTTCTTACGCTTTTAGAACAGAGCAATTAAAAAAGCTTAAAACCGCTATTGTTAAAAAGGAGGAACAGCTCAACGCAGCACTCTATGCTGATTTAAAAAAATGCCCGGAAGAAGTTTGTGTAACCGAAACGGGCATGGTATTGTCGGAACTGAACTTTATGGTACATAACTTGCGGAAATGGATGAAACCACAACGGGTAAAAACCAATTTGGCAAATCTGCCTTCGTCCAGTTATGTTTACAAGGAACCTCTCTTGGTGTTGTATTAATTATTGGTCCGTGGAATTATCCTTTTCAATTACTGTTAAATCCATTGCTTGGTGCTATTGCCGCAGGTAATTGTGTGGTGCTGAAACCCAGCGAATTTGCACCAGCGACGTCAGCAATAATGAAAACTATTATTACAGAAACGTTTAGTCCGGATTACATTTCATTTGTAGAAGGCGAAGGTGCAACAGTAGTTCCTGAAATGATGAATAATTTTTCGTTTGACCATGTTTTTTATACAGGTAGCACAGCAGTTGGCAAAATAATTTATAAAATGGCTGCTGAACGACTGATTCCGGTAACACTGGAGTTAGGCGGCAAAAGCCCATGTATAATTGAGGATGATGCAAATATGAAAGTAGCTGCCAGGCGGATTGCAATTACCAAATTCAGCAATGCAGGACAAATGTGCGTGGCACCGGATTATATTTTAGTACACAGCAACCGAAAGCAAGAATTAATAAATGCACTAAAAGAGGTAACGCAGCAGTTTTATGGTCAGCATCCAGCCGAAGCATATGGATATTGTAAAATGATTAACCAAAAACAATTTGAAAGGGTGATTGCCTACTTTGGAAACGGAAAGATTGAGTTTGGGGCGGTTACGACACGGAGCAGTTATTTATTGAGCCAACTGTTCTCACTGGTGTTGCAATGAACACTCCTGTTATGAAGGATGAAATTTTCGGCCCGGTTTTACCAGTACTCTCATTTACAGATATGGAGGAGGCCAAAAAAATAATTGGCCAAAACCCAAACCCATTGGCCTTTTATGTGTTTACACAAAGTAAAGCAAAAGAAAAGGAATGGTTGAACAGTGTGGCTTTTGGTGGAGGATGCGTAAATAATGCAAGCTGGCATTTAACCAACCATCATCTTCCGTTTGGAGGAAGAGGATATAGCGGCAGCGGCTGTTATCATGGCAAATATTCATTTGAGACCTTTAGCCACAGCAAAGCCGTAATGAAAACTCCAACATGGTTTGACCCTTCGATAAAATACCCACCGCTTAGGGGAAAGTTAAAGCTGTTTAAGTGGGTGATCAGGTAAGATACCGGAAATGAAATTGTAAAGGATAGCCGCGAATGAAGAAGTTGAGAAAAATATTGCTTGTTGTAGCTATGCTGGCAATTGTATTTACCGGTTATGTAGAAATCATTAATGTTAATTCACGAACTATGACATACAGACAAAAAGTTTTAAAAGCAGTTTATCCTTTTTTTATGTGGATAACCAAGATTACCGGCACCAATTCAAAGAAAATTGAGAATTCAGCAGCCCATACGGCGATTTTGCCGTTTTATGATTTATCAGCGACCCAAAATGATGGTACAAAGATTTCTTTGTCTGAGTTTTCCGGAAAGAAGGTAATGGTAGTTAATACCGCTTCAGCCTGCGGATATACCAATCAATATAGCGAACTGCAGCATTTGTATGAAAAGTATCAAAACAAAATGGTCATCCTTGCGTTTCCATCTAATGATTTTAAGGAGCAGGAAAAAGGAACTGATGTAGAAATTGCTGAATTCTGTAAGCTAAACTTTGGTATTACTTTTCCCTTGATGAAGAAAAGTGTTGTTGTGAAGTCGGCTGAACAAAATCCGGTGTTTCAGTGGCTTTCTGATTCGTCAAAAAATGGCTGGTGCAACCACGAACCTTCTTGGAATTTTTCAAAATATCTTATTAATGAAAAGGGGATGCTGACAAATTATTTTGACCCTTCCGTTTCTCCTTTAAGTAAATCAGTTATTGATGCCGTATCAAAATAAATACAGCACACTATTTTTTACCCATTACTTTCTCCCACAATTGGGGTATTCTTTTTATCCATACAAATTCTTTCATTTTTTCTCTGGCATCTTCAACCGGAGAACCAAAATATACTTTTCCTCCCTCAATTGAATCTTTCACCCCGCTTTGGGCATACACTACAGCCCCTTTGCCAATGGTTAGGGTCTTACTAACTCCAACCTGTCCCCACAAAACAACTTCATCTTCTATTGTTGTTGCACCGGCTATACCTACTTGTCCTGCGAAAAGACAATTTTTCCCAACAACTGTATCATGACCAATATGTACGAGGTTATCCATCTTGGTGCCGGCACCAATAATCGTATCAGCACTTACGCCCCGGTCAATAGTACAGTTCGCCCCAATTTCTACACACCCTTCAATAATAACTCTGCCACAGCTTGCCATTTTCTTATAGTGGATGGGCCGGGCTGTCTTTTTGTTATAATAAAAAGCATCACTGCCTATAACCGTTCCGGCTTGTATTACTACTTCATCGCCAATAATACAATGGTCAAGAATAGTAACATTTGGATGAATAATACAATTATCACCAATAATTACATGGTTGCCAATATAAGCACTTGGCATTATTACCGTATTTTCTCCAACTGATGAACTGTCGCTAATCATTTTCATTGATGGAGAAAATGGCCGGAAATGATTTACTATTTTCAGGTAAGCCTCAAATGGTTCATCAGTTATCAGTAACGCTTTACCATCCGGACAATCGGTCTCTTTGTTAATAATAATAAAACTGGCTGCGGAATTAATGCAGGTGTCATAATATTTAGGGTGATCAACAAAAACAAGATCGCCGTTTTCAACCTTATGAATTTCATTGATGCCTATAGCTGCCCCGTCTTTATTACCAACTATCTCTGCTCCTATTAATCCGGCGATGAAAGATACCGGAACTGGTATATCAAAACGCATACTGAAAATAATTTCATCAAAGGTAATACCCTGCCGGAGAAAGAATGATATTGTATGAAGTGAAGTTATGTATTCAAGATATAGTTTTTGTAAAGAGGCGGAATCTCAAATCATTTGTGCAAATAGTAATGCAGGAAGAGGGTTGCGTTTTTTTACCTGCTAACGTTGAATAAATGCAAGTAGTCTTTTCTAATTTCAATAACCGTGATATGGAATAACCTAAATATCGTTTAGCTTTTCCACAATCGGTATTAAAATGTTAATAAAATAGTTTGGAAATATTTTTTGAATAAATAAAATTCTTTTTAATATTGCATAGGGAATTTAATTCCCGTACTTACTAACCCATCCATATATTAATCCCTCTGGTCTTCCAGGGGGGTTTTTTTATTGTAGCTATCTTGTTTGTTTTATTTTTCATTGGAAGATCGCATTTTTTTTGGTTGAAGTATATTAAGCGGATATAAATACCTTTACTAGAACTAAAAAAAATATTCATGCTGAAATCAATGACCGGTTTTGGAAGAGCAGAGAAAAATGCTGGTGACAAAACCTTTTTGGTAGATATTAAATCGCTGAACGGAAAGCAGTTTGACTTGCAACTGAAAATGCCCGCTATGCTTAAACCCTTTGAGTTTGACATCAGAAAAATACTATCAGAAAATCTCAACCGTGGAACAGTTGATTGTTTTATCAGTCTGAAGGAAACAGGTTCCGCAAAGCCTGTTACTATAAATACAGACCTGGCAAAAGCATATTATCAGCCGTTGGCGGAATTATCAGCGGCCTTGCATCTTGACCCATCTCACATCCTGAGCACCTTGGTAAAAATGCCGGAGGTTATAACACCAAGCAGCGAAACATTGAACGAAATTGAATGGATTGCTTTTCAGAATATTATAAAGGACGCTATTGATGATCTGAATTATCACCGTGTTGATGAGGGAAAATCCCTGGAGGATGACCTTCGTCTCAGGATAAAGAATATCTTATTACAGCAAGACGAAATAATAAAACTTGAGCCATTGCGCCAGCAAAAAATTAGGGATGGCCTTACAAGACTGCTTGAAGAAAATGTAGGGAAAGAAAACTTTGATAAAAACCGCCTGGAACAGGAACTTATTTATTATATAGAAAAGATTGATATAAGCGAAGAACAAGTGCGGCTCAAAAACCACTGTGACTATTTTGTTTCTCTGCTTGATGAAAACGCCGAGTCAAAAGGTAAGAAACTTTCATTCATTTTGCAGGAGATTGGGCGTGAAATTAACACTACGGGCTCCAAAGCGTACGATTCCACTATTCAGAAATGTGTTGTTACAATGAAGGATGAACTGGAAAAGGCAAAAGAGCAGGTATTAAATGTTCTTTAAACTTACCACCCTACGAATTACATTTTCCTAACCTAATTTTGTAAAAAAAATTCGCTTGACTTGAAAAGAAGACTACACCTGACGTATTTAATACTTCTTATCTTGTATTTGCAGGTTGCCTGTAATACCATCGATTTGTACGAAAAGTCAGTCTCTATTCCCGGGCATGCCTGGGGCAGCAGCTTTAAACCCTCGTTTACATTCACTATCAGGGACACGACCGTGCCTTACAAAATATTTTTTGTTCTGAGACACACAGATAAATATAGCTTTAACAATATTTATATTAATATCATTACAAAACTTCCGGGGGCAGACACAACACATACCGGCCCGTTGCCGCTTGAACTTGCCACAAATGAAAAGGGCTGGTTGGCCACGGGTATGGATGATATATACGAACACCGTATTCAGCTTTCAAATGCAGGAAAAGATTTTTACTTCAGAAAACGTGGTGAATACACTTTTACGGTTGAGCAGATAATGAGAGAGGATCCGTTGAAAAATGTATTGAGTGCGGGATTACGGATAGAAAAGAAACAATAAAAACCCCATCTTTTATGCCAGCTACTATAGCAAAGCGGCTCAGGCGGACAACATTCGTTTTTTGGATGCTGCTCTTTTATATCATTGCTGCATTGGTATGGTGGTATGTTTCTTTACAGCATCAAAGCCGGCTTTTAAGCGAGCAACAATACCAGAACCTTATTATTAAAAAAGAGACGCTTTCGGCTGATGAATATAACAATCAATTATCTGACATAGAACATCAAAAGCAAAGGAATTTTCAAAAATATGCTGGAGAGGGTATCATTTTCCTGATACTGATTTTAGTTGGAGCTTATTTTGTGCTACGTTCGATAAGAAGACAATTCAGGTTGCAATTGCAGCAGCAAAATTTTATGATGGCAATTACACATGAGCTCAAAACACCCATTTCTATCACCAAATTAAATCTGGAGACCCTTCAGAAATATAATCTGGACCCTGAGAAGCAAAAGAAGATTATCAAAACAACATTGTCTGAAACGGCAAGGCTTAATTTTTTAACAAGTAATATCCTGGTTTCTTCTCAACTTGAGAACAACAGTACCAAGGCCGATTGGGAGGAACTAGACCTGCCCAGCTTGCTAAAAGACTGCCTCCGGGACTTTCAGAACAGGTATCCGGACATACTTTTCAGGCAGGAAATTGACGAAGAGGCTGATGTAAAGGGCGATGCCCTGCTTTTACAAATGCTGGTTAATAACCTGCTGGAAAATGCAATTAAATACTCTCCGAAGGAGTCTCCCATAACTGCGGTTTTAAAGCAAAAAAACAAGGCTATTTATATGCAGGTGAAAGATGAGGGACCGGGCATCCCAGACGATGAAAGAGAAAAAGTGTTCTCAAAATTTTATCGCATTGGAAATGAATCTACCCGAAAAACGCAAGGCACAGGACTGGGACTGTATCTTTGCAAAAAAATAGCAGCCACCCATAATGCCGACATTTTGGTGACAAATAATGAACCTAAGGGAAGTATTTTTACTGTTACTTTTAAATTATGAGCAATAATAAAGTATCAATACTGTTGGTTGAAGATGAGGAGAATCTTCATGAAGCACTAAAGCTTAACCTTGAGTTAGAAGGTTATAACGTAACCTCAGCGTTTGACGGAGCTGCGGCTCTTAATGCGATCCAGAATGAATATTTCGACCTGATAATAATGGATGTCATGCTTCCGGAAATGGACGGGATATCAGTAATCGAAACGATTCGCATCAGTAATAACGATGTGCCTGTTCTAATTTTGAGTGCTAAAAATAGCAGTGCCGATAGAGTGCTTGGGTTAAAAAAAGGAGCTGATGATTACTTAACAAAACCCTTCAACCTTGAGGAGTTGTTTTTACGCATTACTAAACTAGTTGACAAAAACAGGAAATTGCAGGATAAAACCACTGTGGGCGATACATATACTTTTGATAACAATACAATTGATTTTAAAGGGCAGCAGGCAAAAAAAGCCAATGGCGAAAAAATTGAACTAAGCAAGAAGGAGACAATGCTTTTGAAATTACTGATCGAAAACAAAAATGAAGTAGTTCCGAGAGAAAAAATTCTGCAAACAGTTTGGGGCTATAATGTGTATCCAACCACAAGAACTATTGATAATTTCATTCTTAACTTCAGGAAATACTTTGAAGAAGACAGCCGTAATCCCAAATATTTTCATTCGGTAAGAGGCGTGGGATACAAGTATTCCGAATAGACCGGTTATTGAAGATTGTTTACTGCATCTGTAAGGCTGCCGATTTCTTTCAGTAGGGTTTCCCTGTCCTGTACTGATTCTGTGCTTGTATAAATACGGGTTTCGCTGTCATCAATAATTTCAAGTAATCTTTTGGAAAAAGCTGGAGATAAGGAGGAATCGTTCAACCTTTTTTTGAGAACACTCTTTGTCATTTCGCTTCCTGAGAGGCTAAATTTTTCGGCGAGGAATGACCATAGTGTATGATGAAGTGATGAATAAAATACCTGGTCGGTGCCGTTTATTCTTTCCTGAACAGGGAAAAGGATTTCTTCTGCTGGTTTTTTTTGTGCTGATACGCTTACATCCTTTTTTTGCACAGCCCCTTGTTTACTAAGAATCGAAAAGAGCAACACCAGCACAACAATGGATAGCACAATCAGCCCAGCCTTTTTTGCTGCGCTTTCGCCTTGTTCGTTGATGGATAGTTTTTTCACGGGTGTGATTTCTTCTTTTTTTACTGCTATACCGGCAATTACCTTTATTTCTTCGGAAGATACGGTTTGATAAGTTTTTGCTTTTGCATTAAAAAATGAAAAAATTACCGGCGGAATGATATAACTGCCGGGAGAAGTACAAACAAAGGGAAACCGAAAACTCCTGCTTCGGGGGTGCCTTTTTGCAGTATATCAAAGCTGTCTTTTGTTTCAGCGAGAAAGCCATCAGTTCCTTTTGGCCAGTTAATTACGGGAGGTTCTAACTGGATAAGGTTTCCTTCACCGGTAATCGTCAGATCAAAGAAACCCTGTTCATTTGCTGCTATATTATTTTTTTCGACCACAGCACTGATTGTAAACTGGCCAACGGCACCTGTAAACGAAACGGGTTTGTTTTTATCTGGTAAGGGCAAAACGGAAACTGGAATATTTTCAGTTTGCATATTTAGCTCATAATTTTCCTCTATTTCACCTGATAAGCCAGTTGTAATTACTACTTCGGTTTTTATCTCCATCGGGTCAATAAAAAAAGTACCGGGTTGTAAGGGATATAATTCAACAGTTCTGATAGTATGAACATTAAATGTTTTTCCATTAATGATTTGGGCAGTTACTTTTTCTGGGTTCAAACTTTCAATATCAAAAACAGAGAAACCATAGAATCCGGGGTTTTTTATTATTTCTGAGGAAGTTTCAATAGCCGAATACAGTTTAAAATCAGCAAGCACAGGTTCGCCGGTATAGCATATCCTTTTGTTTACCCTAACCTTTGCAAACAGGTTGTTCCTAATTTTTTTATCTGTCTTTTCTCCTTTTTCTATATATAAGCCCGGCAGTTTGCCGGCAGGGGCTTCCTTTGCCACTTGTTTTATTGGCGGGACTGCGGTTATTATTGCCGGGGTACCCTTTACAGTTTTGTTGTCAATAATAATTGTGGCAGTTGGAATTGTGTAGTTGCCCGGCCTTGAAGCCACAAGTGTAAATACATAGTTTTTTAATTGTTTATCAATGTTGCTGTGAATTGTTTCTCCAAGATATACATCCGGTCCGGTGATTAATTGCAGCGGTGAAAAATCTGGTATAATTAAGTTACTGGCAGTTTTCCCATCGGCTACAATGTATTGAATTCGAAAGGGCTCTCCGGTAATTATAGGTGCCGAAGGAACAATAAGCCGTAATGGCTGCGACGGGCAGTAGTATGAAAACAATAACAGCAGTAGTATGGCAGGAAGCTTTTTCATTTCGGTCCCGCTAAAATAGCTCTGTCATTTAAAATACTTTTTTAAAATAGGCAGGTGGGGTTATTTGAATGTCAATGGTTATAAATCGCCTAACTGCGGTCGCAACACAATATCTTCCACACAGGCAGCCGGCGATAATTGTGAGGCAGAAAAAATCATTCTGGCCACATCATTAGCGACCATTATCCGATTGGCAGAGTTGTCAAAATCACCCCAGGAGTCGGTAAGTACGGCACCCGGGAAAACGGCAGTTACTTTAATGTTGTGCGGTTTCATTTCTTCCCGCAGGTTGGCGCTGAAACCATGCAGGGCATATTTACTTACACTATACGCCCCTCCATTTGGATAGGCATTTAATGATGCAATTGAACAGATAGTAAATACATGACCTTTTTTAGCTGCTATCATTTTTGGAATCAAAGCCCTGGTAATGTTATAGGCGGTGAATAGATTAATAGCAAGCATTTTTTCAAGAATGCCATCTGGTTCATTATTAATGCTGCCAGGCTCAAAACCTCCGGCGTTATTAACCAGTACATCGGGTGTGGCGGTTTCTAATACCCAGTTGGCAAAGGCTGCTGCCTGGTTTCCATCGCTTAGGTCGCTGGGCCTTGCCGTAATAGAAACGTTAGGATATTTGGTTAGTAGCTCCTGCAATGTATTGTAGAGCGGTAATTCGCTTTTGCTGCACAAAAAAAGATTGTGACCATTTTGGGCAAACATTTCTGCAATGGCCTTGCCGATGCCCCTTGATGCTCCGGTAATAACAATATTCATTATTGATTATTTGAAGCACGAAGTACGAACTTTTTTCCCGTTTGACGTACTTCTTACTTAGTACTTCGTACTTTGCAACTATGAAGTACAGGCAGCTTTTTTTCGACCTTGATCATACGCTTTGGGACTTTGAGGCTAACAGCCGCCAAACACTGGAAGAACTCTATTTTGAGATGCAGTTGCGGGAAAAAGGTGTTGATGATTTTGACCTTTTTCACAAACAATATTTGTTGCACAATGATAAGTTGTGGGAACGCTACCGCAATGGTTATTTAAAAGTGGATGAACTGCGTTGGAAAAGAATGTGGCTTACCTTATTCGATTTTAAAATTGCCAATGAGCCATTGGCCAGGGAAATGGGAGTAAGGTTTCTCGATTCGCTGCCCACCCGTAAGATATTATTCCCTTTCACATTTGAAATACTGGATTACCTTGTTAGTAAGCAATATAAACTGCATTTGATAACAAACGGATTTGAAGTAACACAGCACAGTAAGCTGAAATATTCAGGACTTGATAAATACTTTGGATATGTAATTACATCAGAAGGCAGCAATAGCCTGAAACCGCATAAGGAAATATTCGACTATGCCTTTCAGAAAACCGGTGCACAACCGGATGAGAGTGTTATGATTGGTGATACGATGGATGTGGACATACTGGGTGCTATGAATGCCGGAATTGATCAGGTACATGTAAATCATCTTACCAAACAGGTGGAAAGTATCAATGGGAAGAATCCAACCTATACAGTGTATTCGCTTAAGGAGCTGGAGGCAATTTTCTGATGGAAATTACCAGGTTGCGATCACCGTTACGCCTCCCTTTGGCTTATCGCCAATTTTTACATTCACCTTTGCGTCTAATGGCAGCAGCAGGTCAACCCGGGAGCCGAATTTGATAAAGCCCATCTCATCGTTCTGCTTAACCTGCATACCGGGTTTGAGGTAATTGCAGATGCGTTTGGCAAGGGCACCGGCAATCTGTTTTACCAGTACTTCTTTGCCGTTGCTGCGATACACTACTGAGTGTCTTTCGTTTTCAGTTGAAGATTTTGGATGCCAGGCCACAAGATATTTCCCTTTATGATATTGACTGTACAGCACTTCGCCACTTACAGTATTGCGGTTTACATGCACATTGAGCGGACTCATAAATATAGAAACCTGGATTCTTCTGTCAGTAAAATATTCATCGGCCTGTACTTCTTCTATTACTACAACTTTACCATCGCAAGGAGCAATGATAGCATTGTCCTTACAGGTGAACTGCCTTTTGGGTATGCGGAAGAAAGATACCAGGAAGACCAATAACCCCAGTGTGGCAACAAAAAGCAAGATGGTGACGACGGGCAGTGATGAACTGAAAATATAAAACGAAGCAAGGTTGATAATACAAAACAGGATGACCCCGATTGCAATGGATTTATAGCCTTCTTTGTGAATTGTCATAAAGCAAATATAATATCTTGAACAAGTATAACATGCTTATTTCATAAATAACTCCACATACAGCCACACAAACGGGACAGCCACCAGCAGCGAATCGAAGCGGTCTAAAAAACCACCATGGCCAGGCATTATAGAGCCGCTGTCTTTAACACCGGCCATGCGTTTTAGTTTGGATTCAAGTAAGTCGCCAAACGTACCGGCGATGGCAGCTATAAAGCCAAGTATCACCCACTTGTATAAAGGCTGCCCGAAAACAAACCACTTATCAAAACTCCAGGCAATATAACCACAGAGAATAGCTGCCAGGATAATACCGCCAATTGTTCCTTCCCATGTTTTCTTAGGCGATATTTTTGAAAAAGGTGTTTTCCCAATTAATGAGCCAACGATATACGCCATAGTATCATTAATCCACATGCAGGCAATTGTAAAAACTGGCAGGTAAATCAGATAGAGATGAGAATTTTTATGTAATAAAGAGTTATTTGTTTCTGTACCGTAAAGGTTCATCATTAGTCCGAGACTCAGCGAAACATATACCAACCCCAAAATGGAATGACCGATATTTTTTAAACGGATGGTTTTGGTAAAGAGCAATTCAGTTATCGGTAAAATAAGAACAATGCTTAAACCTACCCACCAGCCCAGCTCATGCAGGTACATGCCAAACAATCTGTATTCGTTACCGGTAAACCACAGTACCAGGCTCCAGCCTGCCAGCATTACCCACATTTATGAAAGGGTGAAATTTCTTTGTAGCCCGGGTCAATCAGGGCCACTAATTTTTGATACTCGAACCAGCAACCAAAGTGAATAACAGAGAATAAAACAAAAAAACTCCACTGGTTCCATAAAAGCCCGGCAAGCATCACCACAACAAAGATGATGGCAGTAAAGGCTCTTGTCTTAAATGTTGCAAGGTTAAAAGCCATAATCAGTTTTTCTGTTCAACATCAAATGGATGGTCTTTGAAAGGTTTCATATCATCAGCATATACTTGTTGGTATGTTGTGGTTGATCGGGTCTTCATCCACCAAACAAGGCCAAGGACAATGGTGGCGCTTATCAATGCTGCTACAGCAAGATTGCCGGTTTCAATCGGGTTGTCTTTTGTGAGCATTTCCGGATTATAGTACACCAATACAACCTGCACGGAATTATAAATGGCATGTGCCAGCATTGATGTCCAAAGGCTGCCGCTGTACCAGAAAATAAGCCCTAAGAAAATGCCTAACAAGAAACGGGGCACAAAACCATAGAACTGGAAATGTACTGCCGAAAAAACAAATGCTGCTATCACAATACCCGCCCACTGATTTTTGAAAAGCCTGATAAGTATGCGCTGAATAACTCCTCTGAACAACAACTCCTCACCCACACCCGCCAGTACACCAATAAAAAAAATATTGATGAGTAAATCTGGAGGGGTTCGGAGTGAAAGCAACGCCTTGGCTGTTTCTCCGGCATCATCTTCTTTTTCACGCATCCAATTTTCAATACCTGAAGGAAAATGTATGTTTTTGTTCAATTCGCCAAGCCAGCCCACCAATGGTGTTGAAAAAAGTAATAAGGCTATGCCAACTATAAAATAGGTGAGGTTAGTTGGTGGTTTCAGGCCAAGATAACGGCTGTTGTTATCTCCAAAAAGGCGGGCAGCCACATAGGCGGGAATAACACATAGTGCAAAAAACTGAACCAGCAGCAGCCCCCGCACCACAAAAATGGTTTTTGGCGAGGAATAATTCCAGTTTTTTGTATCGGCCATTTCACTGAATGGCACTTTGGCAACAAATGCGACTATAAATGAACCAATAGCACCAATAACAAACAGGCTCATTAGCGTAACACCTGCCACGATAAGTAATTGATTAAAAGCTGGTTTATTTTTAAGAAAGCCTCTCATCCCAAACTCTGGTTTTTAGGTTGTAAATTTGCCGTTTATTCTTTTTCTGAAGTGGTAAAGATAGGCAACATAGAAATTCCTGATTTTCCTTTGTTACTGGCTCCGATGGAGGATGTCAGTGATCCGCCTTTCCGTGCCGTCTGCAAAGACAAGGGAGCAGACCTGATGTATACTGAATTTGTGTCAAGTGAAGGCCTGATAAGGGATGCTATCAAAAGCAAAAAAAAACTCGATATTTTTGATTATGAACGTCCCGTGGGAATACAGATTTTTGGTGGCGATGAGGAAAGTCTTTCGCTGGCCGCAAAAATTGTAGAAACTACCAATCCCGACCTGCTTGATATCAACTTTGGTTGCCCTGTAAAAAAGGTGGCACTGCGTGGTGCCGGTGCCGGTGTGCTGAAAGATGTGGACCTGATGGTGAGGCTTACAGAAGCGGTTGTAAAATCAACAACACTGCCGGTAACGGTAAAAACGAGGCTGGGCTGGGACGAAAGCACCAAGAATATTGAAGAAGTGGCCGAACGCCTGCAGGATGTGGGAATAAAGGCCCTTGCCATACATGGCCGCACCCGTATGCAGATGTATAAAGGTGAAGCCGACTGGACGCTGATAGGAAAGGTGAAGAACAATTCCCGCATTACTATTCCCATTTTTGGTAACGGCGATATTGACAGTCCTGAAAAGGCACTGGAATATAAAAACCGCTATGGCGTTGAGGGGATTATGATTGGCCGTGCTGCTATTGGTTATCCGTGGATATTTAACGAGATAAAACATTTTATTAAAACGGGTGAACACCTGCCATCGCCAACTATCGAAGACAGGGTGGCGGTGTGCCGCAAGCACCTGCATAAATCTGTTGAGTGGAAAAACCCGGTGGTAGGAGTGAACGAAATGCGCCGGCATTACGCCAGCTATCTGAAAGGGCTGCCCAATATTAAAGAATACAGAAACAAATTAGTAAGGATAGTCGATGTGGAAGAAATAGATGCCCTGCTTACAGAAATTGAAAAGAAATATGCCGGATTTACCTTTGAAAAAGCACCGATTGAACTGGTGGACTATCATCAGAAGTGTCCTGTCAATTAGTTTTTTACTCCGACAGATAATCATATGGTAAGAAATCGGCTACATTTTTCCAGCTCCAGTAGCCCTGATTTATCCAGTCTTTCTGTTCGTAATAATAGCCGTTTTCGGTAATAGCTATCCAGTCTTTTATTTCAATGTAAGAAATAACGTAAGGAATATTTTTAGGCAAGTTCATTTTTTTCAGGTATTCTTTCTCCGGGCTTTTCTTTGTGTAAGTAATACTGATTTTCCGGGGATAGAAAATTTCTGTCTGTGCAGGTGTGTTTATACTGTCTTTAATAATGTTGCGAACAACTACACTGTCGTTAATCACACTGTCTTCATAAATATATTCTGTTTTACTGGTAACAAAATTGTAGTAAGCCGTATCATACACATCATTTACCTTACTGAATTTCTTATCATTGATTTCATCCAGCATATCAATTATCCAGCCATCTTCAATCAGGGTGCTGTCGTAATAGCTGCGCATAAAATGCAGTTTGGAGCCTTCGTAAGTATTACGCCTGTTTTTGGCCCACGCATTTTTAAGGCTGTCGTTGCCTTCCATTTCTGAATACAGGCAATAGCCCCTGTAGCTGTCAATGTTGGAATTGTTGTAGTAAACAAATGAATCAAGCTGGTAATGAAGATTATAACCCAACGCATTGTTAGAAATGTCCAAAGGTTCTGTGGCGAGTACTTTCAGCTTGTTACTTCTTTTATAAAAGTAAAACTTTAGTACTTCCGGGTTTTTCAGTTCACACTGTGCAGCATTAGGAGTGGAGCCAATGAAATGCTGTAAAAAAAATTCACCATGTTTTGCCCAGCCGTCCGGTACTTCACTGCTGCTTTTGATAATTACTTCGCCAAGGTTTTTGTCTTCTTTCAACATCAGCATTTCCAGTTTAGTTTGCTCATTTACCCTGATGGTTTGGGTCTGGTATCCTGTGTAGCTGAAGATTAAGTCATAAACACCCGCCTTTAGTGAAAGCCGAAACTCTCCTTGTTTATCCGTAGTAGTGCCAATGGTTGTGTTCTGGCAAAATACAGAGGCAGCGCTGAGAGGCTCACGGGTGACTGAATCAAGCACCATACCGCTTACCAGGAATTGCGAATGAACCGTACAAGCCGTGGCAATAATAAACAGAACTGATAGAATATGTTTTTGCATAGAATTAATTACTGGTTAAAGATAGCTACAACCGCAAAAAGGTTGCCGCAAATTAATTTATCCATGAAAGCAAGTGAATGTGCAAGAAGTTTTCGCCTGCGGCAGATTTTTGATCGTTAACGATATCACTGATTTGAACAGGTGGGATAGTTGAATTCTTACATGTTAATCAGGGCAATCTCAGAGATACAATCAATAGCTTTTTATGTATTTATCACATGCCTTTTTTATTGTTTCTTCCAGCGGAGTAAAGGTAAATTCCGGCAATGCTTGCTGAATTTTTTTGTTATCAAAAAAAGTCTGGCTTTGTGCTACTTTGGCGCTTTCTTTTGTGAGCAGGTTTTTTTTTCCTGTGAATAACGATTTTAGTTTTTCTAACCGCCAGGCTAAACCCAGCAAGAACGGAGTGGCAGCAGTTTTTGGAGCGGTAACATTAAAACCGTTTGCTATTTGCTCCTGCAGTTTTTTAAAGTCCAGTTATCGCTGCAGGCGATAAACCTTTGTTCGCAGATGCTGCTTTGCATTAGTAATACAGCAACTTTTGCCACATCTTCCACATCTACAAAGCCATTTATCCCCGAAGTATACCATTTAAGCCCATTATGTATTTGCCTGAAGATGGCACAACTGCTGCTGTGCCAGTCGCCATAGCCCAGGATGGTTGCAGGGTTTACAATAACAGTATCCAGGCCTTCGCTCATGCCCCGCCACACATGCAATTCTGCTTTGTGTTTGCTGATTGCATAATGTGTGTTGGTTTTACTTTCTTCCCATTTCTTTTCTTCGGTTACATGGTCGCCGTTGCTTGTACGGCCCAGTGCTGCCACCGAACTGATGTGTACCATCCGGCTTACACCTTTTTCAAGTGCCATATTCACTATGTTGGCGGTTCCCTCTACATTTACCTGGTACATCTGTTTGCGGTCTTTCTTGTCGAAAGAAACAACCGCAGCACTATGAATAATAGCGTCTGCACCTTCCATCGCATCCTCCAAAGCAACAACATCCAGCACATCTCCTTCCATCCATTGTACTTTTTCAATAATTTCTCTTTCAATCCAGAAAGGGGTTTTGTTTCCTCTCCGGATAGCACGGACATTGTAGCCTTTTTCAACCAGTTGCTTAAGAATATATGAACCCAAAAAACCAGTGCCGCCAGTTACTAATACCATTGAAAATTGAATATTGATTTGTTGAATGTTGTTAATTCAGTATTTATAATATCCTTCACCAGATTTTTTCCCCAATTTCCCTTCTTTCACTTTTTCTTTCTGGATGGATGATGGTTTCAGCCGTTCCGGGTTTCCCAATTGTTCGTACACAGAGCAGCTTACAGCGTAATTCACATCATTGCCAATCAGGTCGATCAGTTTAAAGGGGCCAA
Organism: Chitinophagaceae bacterium; assembly: GCA_016719815.1. GTDB lineage: Bacteria > Bacteroidota > Bacteroidia > Chitinophagales > Chitinophagaceae > JJ008. The sequence goes on from JADJYK010000005.1 coordinate 107,584, forward strand.
GTTTAAAACCGGAAGCTTCCATCAGTTTATCAATTTGCTCAACCGGAATTCCCTCTTCCGCCAGCCGTAATGCTTCAATGTAATATGGTCTTGCTACACGGTTTACAATAAAACCGGGGGCATCTTTACAGATGACGGGTACTTTATTCATCTGCTTTGCCAGATCAACTACAAGCTGTGTTGTTTGTTCATTTGTATATTCTGTGTTTACAACCTCAACTAACTTCATAATGGTAGCCGGGTTGAAAAAATGCATGCCAATCACCCGTTCAGGACGTTGAACCTGCCCCGCAATTTTTGTAATGGACAAAGATGAAGTATTGCTGGCAAAAACACATTCACTGTGGTTTATTTCTGCCAGTTGATTGAATAAAGAAATCTTTGCTTCTGGCTTTTCGATGATGGCTTCTATGAAAACATTGGCGAGGCAAGAGTGAATATCGCCGGTAAACTGAATGCGATTGAGTACCTGTTCTTTTTCTGCAGAAGTGATTTTCCCTTTCTCTGCAAGAGATGACAGGCTAGTTCCAATATTACTTTTGGTTTTATCAAGCACCCCCGGGTTTAGCTCAAACAATATTGTATAAAACCCCGCTTGTGCAGCCGCCTGTGCTATGCCGCTTCCCATGGTACCTGCGCCGCATACACAAATGGTGTTGATTTGCATTGTTGAAATAATTGACGTAAAGATAGTCGTAATGCTATGCAAAAATATATAGTGGCCGGGTCTTCAGGAACAGAAAAGTATGTAATGGATCAAAAAAATCAGTATTCCATTATTTCTTTACTAACTTAAAGGCGGATTTATAACCATCAAACAAACTACATGAACAAGAAGACAATCACTATCATTTTATCTGCGATAATTATTGCAGCATTTTTTCTTCCTTACATTTCTAATGAAGTTATCAGCCTTACCGGCTATAATATTGTATTTGGAAAAGGAGATATCCAGGGTATTGGGGGCAAAGGCGGTGCTTCATTGTATATTAACTTGCTTGTACCGGGCAGTGCACTTATTATTTTAATTGGAGCACTGTTAGATGACAGTTTTGCCGACGGTACTTTTTTCAGACTGCTGCCATTACTTGGGATGATATATATTGTGATAATGCTCTATGTTACCGGAAGTTCGCAACTCACCGTTTCGGAACTCGTTGGATGGCTAGGCTATGGCTTCTGGATAAGTTTGGTGGCAGCTGTTGCTCTGCCGTTTACGAAGTAATAGTAGAAAAATACTTGTAAGGAAATTTACATCAAGTAAAAAATAGTGTAACTTTCAATCGCTTTTAAGCCAAAACCATTAACAATGGATACGAACCAATCTGCTGCACCGGGTGATCTTGCTCCTGTACCCTCCCCCCGCAATGTTTTCAACTAAAGTTCCTTCAGCCACAACATTTTTTATTGCCGTATTGCTCTTTCTGTTGCCTTTTGTTGATATTAAGTGCAGCGGAATGAAACTGCAGGATGTGAAAGGATTTGAACTGGCCACCGGTTTTAATATGAAAAACGGCGGCTCCGATATGCCATTATTTGATGACGCAAATACACCCGGTGTTGACAGACCCATCACAAAAACCACTTCAAAATCAGACAGGCAACAGCCTAATATATTTGCGTTGGCAGCGTTGATACTTGCTGTTGCAGGTGCGGGACTTTGCTTTGCGAATAATAAAATGGCTACGACCGGTGCTTTGGCTGCAGGTGTATTATCGGCCGTATCGTTGGTGGGCTTGTATTTTGATATTAAGAAGGAAGTAAAATCAAGTTTTGCCGGTAAGTCCGGCGATGCTGGTAATAAACTAAGTGACGGCCTCAAAGACATAAACATAACCGTCGATTTTACCGCCTGGTATTATATTACTTTTTTTGCGTTGCTGGCAGGTGCTTTCTTCTGCTATAAGCGAATGCAGACCTTTAAATGATTTACTCTTTTTTTAACCATAAACAAACAAATCATGGACAGAAAAATTTACAGCATCGTTTTGGGTGTTGCACTTGTTGCAGGCTTCTTCCTTCCCTTTTTTCAATTCTTCGGACAAGGTATCAGTGGATATGACATGGTCTTCTCCGGCGGTGGAAATGGTGGAGACTGGGAGAAATACCTGTTGCTGCTTTTCCCAATTTCAGGAATAATGCTTCTCTTCGGTGCGCTTAACAAAGAAAATTATATTTTTGGCAGGAGTCTTTGGGCTGTGCTGCCATTGCTCACCTATTAGTATATTTTTATTGCAAAACCAGTAATTAACGGCGCCGCTTTTGGCGATGTATTTAAGGCTATTGGAAAAGGTTATGGCATCGGTTTGTGGATTATCCTTGCTGCATCTGTAGTGCTTGCATTTTACCATCCAAAACAAAAAGCATAAACCTATAACTAACCGCAACAAAAAGTCCGCCATTTTGAGCGGACTTTTTTTATGATTGTTTGCAGTTATATCGCAGCCGTAAACTGTTTTAAAAATCGTATATCATTTTCACTAAACAGCCTAAGATCGTTTACGCCGTATTTCAGCATGGCAGGCCTTTCCACTCCCATACCAAACGCAAAGCCGGTGTATTTGTTGGGGTCGATGCCACAGTTAGAAAGTACATTCGGGTGCACCATGCCGCAGCCTAATATCTCTACCCAGCCGGTTTTTTTACACACATTACATCCATCTCCACCACAGATAAAGCAACTTACATCCATCTCGGCACTGGGCTCCGTAAAGGGGAAATAAGACGGACGGAACCGAACTTTTACATCTTTGCCATACATTTCCTTTACGAAAAAGTAAAGCGTTTGTTTCAGGTCCGCAAAAGAAACATTTTCATCGATGTACAATCCCTCCACCTGGTGAAAGAAGCAATGGCTCCGGGCACTTACTGTTTCGTTACGATATACCCGGCCGGGCATCAGCATACGGATGGGCAATTTCCCTTTTTCCATCTCCCGTATCTGTACGCTGCTGGTATGGGTACGCAATACCCAATCGGGATTTGTCTGAATGTAAAAAGTATCCTGCATATCTCTTGCCGGGTGATGTTCGGGCAGGTTCAATGCGCCAAAGTTATGCCAGTCATCCTCAATCTCTGGCCCCTCAGCTACTGCAAACCCAAGCCGCTGAAAGATAGAAACAATCCTGTTTTTCATCAGTGTAACCGGATGGCGGGAACCAAGGGGCAGTTCATCGCCGGGCAGGGTTAAGTCAATTTGGTTGCCGGTTCCTTGTTGCTGATTATCTGCGGCCACTTTGAGACTTTGAAATTTATCTTCAACAAAGATTTTAAACTCGTTCAGCAGTTGTCCGGCTTCTTTCTTTTTATCCGGGGCTACATTTTTCATTTCGCCCATGATGGCCTTTACCACACCCTTGGTGCCAAGGTATTTAATGCGGAATTCCTCTATGGCTTTAGCATCGGCAGCCACCGCCGTACCAATCTCATTCTTGTAGTCCTCAATCTGTTTTAGTAATTGTTCCATAATTCTTGCAAAGATAAGCTAAGAGGATAAAGGAGTCGAAAGAGAAAAGGGGATGTTATGCTGAAAATCCACTTGCATCTTCCTTTCTTTTTCAAGCTCTTAGCCCATTTTCCTCTCTCCATTTTCCATTATCTTGTATCTTGCAGCTATGTCAGACTATCTAAACATTGCCGATTTTCTTTCACCCGTAAACCTTGCTGCCATTTCGCATGATGAAGGCTTTAAAGAAGGCCAGCTCGGCAGAATAGTGGATGTGTACCAGGAAGAATTTCCCGATTTGGATGAAGTGCAGATAGTACTTGTGGGCTGTGGTGAGCAACGTGGTAGCGGACTGATTCACGGACAGAGCGATGCTCCCGATATCATTCGCAAACATTTCTACGGACTATTTTACTGGCACACGGATATTAAGATAGCCGATGTGGGAAATATAAAAACCGGTTCTCTCTTTACCGATTCTTATGCTGCTCTGAAAACGATAGTGGCCGAACTGATGAACGACGGAAAAACGGTTATTATTCTTGGTGGCTCGCATGACTTAACACTGCCACAGTATCATGCTTACGCAGAAAACAAGAAAATCATTGAAGCCAGTTGTGTGGATGCACTGATTGACCTGAACCTCGAATCACCTTTCCGGCATGAAAACTTTTTGATGGAAATGCTTACCGGCGAACCCAACTTTATCCGCCACTATAATCATATCGCTTTTCAAAGTTATTATGTACATCCGCGGATGCTGGAAACAATGGACAAACTCCGCTTCGACTGTTTCCGGGTGGGCAGTGTGAAAGAGAATATTGACGAAATGGAACCGGTGATACGCAACAGTCACCTGTTCAGTTTCGATGTATCGGCCATTGCCAATGCCTATGCACCGGCCTGCACCATATCGCCCAACGGGCTAAACGGCGAAGAAGCCTGTGTGTTGTTGCGCTATGCAGGGATGAGTCCGCTGGTGAACACCATTGGCATTTACGGCTACAACCCCGAAAATGACCGGGACGAAATGACCGCCATGCAAATTGCCCACATGCTGTGGTATATACTGGATGGCCGCAGCCGTGGCAAGCGGGAAGCTTCGCTGGATGAGAGAGATTCGTTTAACGAATATCATACGGCATTTGCCGAAGTAGAAACCAATTTTCTGCAAAGCAAAAAAACCGGCCGTTGGTGGATGCAGTTGCCCGACAAAAAATATATCGCCTGCAGCTATAAAGATTACCTGCTGGCCAGCAGTAACGAAATACCCGAAAGGTGGTTAAGGGCACAGGAGAGGGGCTGATGTTACCCTGAGCCTGCCATGTAGGCAAACAGGCCTGCCGAAGGGTGAATTAAGAAGATAGCATAATCAATATTCAATGCTCAGCATGCAACGCAAAATATCGTACTTCATACTTCTGACATCGTACTTCGTTCTTTCTTCCTGTTCTGTGCAGCAACAAATATACAAATCTGCAAAGGCTGATATATTAGACAACGCAGCCCTGCAAACAGCCCATGTAGGCATCAGCATTTACGACCCGGCGGCAGACAAATACCTCTACAATTACCAGGGCGATAAATACTTTGTACCCGCCAGCAATACCAAAATACCTACCTGCTACGCAGCAATGAAATATTTGGGGGATAGTTTGGTGGGAGCAAGGGCTTTAGAATACCTGTAATGATTTGATTATATATCCACCAGCTGACCCAACATTTTTGAACGAAGAATTCAGCTATCAACCAGTATTATCGTATTTAAAAGAGAAAGGACAGTCAATAGTTATTCGTTATGGTGCTTGGCGAGATGAAAACTGGGGTAGCGGCTGGTCTTGGAATGATTATACTGAACCCTATATGGCCGAGAGATCAATATTCCCAATGTATGGAAATATTGTAAGGCTTTAATATAGATGACAGCGCTTTTGCAGTTATTGGAATTACTGATACTCAAGCTTTACAACATTTCCAAAACTTTTTTAAAAAAATATTGGGACAAAGGCCTTCACTTAAATGAATTCTCAAGAAAATATTTTGACACTTCTGTTATTAACAAGAAAGCAAGAGAATCAGAAATTGGTTTTGTTGCCAGAAGAAATATCGGGGAAAACAGGTATTATGTAGCAGTGGATTTCAACCCACCTAAGATTCAGAAAATCCCTTTTGACTTCAAAGGCCATTATAAACCAGTTACTGGAAGACACTTTATATAAGAGGTTGCTAAATGAGAATATTTATTTAGGAGGAGATGAAAAACTGAAAAAGGAAAACACAAAGGTCATCCACTCTCAACCCACCGACTCTCTGCTCAAACCCATGATGCACCGCAGCGATAATTTTTTTGCAGAACAAAGTTTGCTGATGGTGAGTAACGAGACGCTGGGCTACATGAGTGATGAAAAGATAATTGATACCATTCTTAAAACCGATTTTAAGGACCTGCCCCAAAAACCCCGCTGGGCCGATGGTAGCGGGTTGAGCCGTTATAATTTATTTACCCCGCAGGATTTTGTAGCCATACTTAGTAAAATGAAAAATGAGTTTGGTATGGAACGCATTAAAGTCATCTTCCCCACCGGCGGCGAAGGCACTATCAGCAATTACTACAAAGCCGACAGCGGATTTATTTATGCCAAAACCGGCACCCTTTCCGGTGTGGTGGCTTTCAGCGGTTATTTATATACCAGGAAAGGTAAGCTGCTGATATTCTCAACATTGATAAACAACCATCAGGCAAATGCTGCTGACATACGCAGGACAATAGAAAAATTTATTCAGGGAGTTCGAAACAAATACTAAAGCCTCCCTGCCCTCCGCAGGAGGGTTCTTATAGTCTGATTTTTGGAATGTCGTTTTATTTTAGCCAGTTTCGTAATATCAATACATGAAAGAGTACGATTACTGCTATTAATAAAGAATATAAAACTGTCGGAATCTAAATCCCCTCCCTCGGAGGGGTTTGGGGAGGCCGGCTTACTTCCCATCGTAAGTGTTTTTGCCAAAGGGCTCAATGGTATAACCAAGGTATTGCAGGTCACCGATAATTTCTTCCATTACCGCTGCATCAGCCGGGGTAAGTTCTAAGGTGGAAGGAAACATGCTCCGCTGCGTGGCCACTGGTTTATCCTTGCTGGCAGCCTTCAGTTGTTCATACAGTACTCTTTCATGCGCCGCCTGCTGGTGGATGAGGAGGAAGCCGTTTTTAGATGGAACGGCAATGTATGTATTCAGCAGTTGAGTACCCCCATCCCCTAAAGGGGAGTTTACAATTCCTAAAGACGAGGAGGCTTCATTGTGTTCTGGACTTTCTGACTTCTGACCTCCCTCATAAAAATCTCTCCAATGCTTCAATTCACTCTTATCGCTCTTCTCAATAAAATGGGCCTGGTGTTTTTGGGTAAATCCTTTAAAAATAGAACCAGAAGCAGCCGACGATTTTTTTTCATCGGTAAACGGTTGTTGTATAGAAGATAGTTGCTGTATGGATGCATCCAGTTCAAAATCAAGAGTAGGCGTTACACTGAATTGCGCCAGTGCATGTTTTACTGCCGCCTGTACAAAGGCATACACAATCTTTTCATCCTCAAATTTTATCTCCTGCTTGGTGGGGTGCACATTCACATCTACCTGTGTAGGGTCGAGGTCAATAAACAGCACATACATCGGAAAGCTGTCTGCAGGAATCATCTCCTGGTAGGCACTCATCACCGCATGGTTCAGGTAGGCACTTTTAATAAAACGGTTGTTTACAAAAAAGTACTGGTCGCCCCTTGTTTTTTTTGCCGTTTCTGGTTTGCCTGCAAAACCATAAATATTCATATAATCGGTTTCCTCTTTTACCGATACTAATTTGGCATTGTAATTATTACCCAGCAGTTGAACGATTCGTTGCTTCAGACTGCCTGCTTCTAGGTGAAATAATTGCTGGTTGTTGGCCGTAAGTGTAAACAGTATGTGCGGAAACGACATCGCCACTCTTGTAAATTCATCTACGATGTGGCGCATTTCTGCAGCATTGCTTTTTAAAAAATTTCTTCTGGCAGGCACATTAAAAAAAAGGTTCTTCATGGCAATACTGGTGCCGTTAGATGCAGCCACTGGCTCCTGCTTTTTTACCACACTGTTCTCTACTTCAATATATGTTCCGGTTTGGTCTTCGTTTCTTTTTGTTTTTAGTTCCACCTGTGCCACAGCAGCAATCGAGGCAAGGGCCTCACCACGGAAACCCATAGTGCGGATGTGAAATAAATCCTCAATAGTGCTGATTTTAGAAGTGGCATGTCGTTCAAAGCACATGCGGGCATCTGTTTCGCTCATGCCGCTGCCATTATCAATTACCTGCAACAGCGCTTTACCCGCATCGGTGATGATGAGTTTAATTTCGGTTGCCCCGGCATCCACCGCATTTTCCAGCAGCTCCTTAACAGCACTGGCAGGCCGCTGAATTACTTCGCCGGCTGCAATCTGGTTGGCAATATTGTCGGGTAATAAGGTAATCTTATCTGGCACAAAATCTGGTTTAGCCGTCAAAAGTAACGATTTGCCGCCTAAGCAAGTTCCGCCTGGTTCATTGGTCAAAAAGACTAATTTTATTCATCTTTTCAGACGAAATTGTAAGCATATGAAGAAGATTAGTATTGCCTTGTTTCTTTCTTTCTTATTTCCGTTGACCTTATTGGCACAAAACAGAGCAGAGCAGGAAAAAAAATGGGTGGACAGTGTTTTTAACAGTCTTAGCGATGACGAACGCATCGCACAACTGATGGTGATAAGAGCTCATTCCAATCTGGGAGCCGACCATGTGGCCAAAGTAACAGAGGATATTAAGAAGTATAATATTGGAGCCTTATGTTTCTTTCAGGGTGGACCTGTGCGGCAGGCTAATCTTACTAACTATTATCAAAGCATCGCCAAAACCCCGATAATGATAACCATTGATGGTGAGTGGGGATTGGGTATGCGGCTTGACAGTGTCACCAGGTTTCCTTACCAGCTTACACTGGGTGCTGTTAACGACGAAAACTTAGTATATAAGATGGGACTTGCCATGGGCGAACAGTGTAAACGCATAGGTGTGCATGTAAACTATGCACCGGTGGTGGACATCAATAATAATCCCAACAACCCGGTAATTGGTTATCGTTCTTTTGGAGAAGATAAAAACAAAGTATCCCGGTATGGAGTTGCCATAATGAAGGGAATGCAGGATGCGGGTATTATGGCCTGTGCAAAACATTTTCCGGGGCATGGTGATGTGGATGTGGATTCACATTTCGACCTGCCGGTGATTAATAAAACCCGTCAGCAGCTCGACTCAATGGAACTGGTTCCTTTCCGGGCCATCTTTGATGCTGGTGTGGGCAGTGTAATGATTGCACACCTTTTCATTCCGGCAATAGACAATACGGCTAACAGGGCAACATCTATTTCCAGGAATAGCGTTACCGATATTTTGCGTACACAGTTAGGATACAATGGCCTCACATTTACCGATGCACTGGAAATGAAGGGAGTGGCTAAATACTTTCCGCAGGGAACAATATCGGTAGAGGCGATTATTGCCGGTAACGATATGCTGTGTCTGCCTGCCAGTGTGCCTGAATCAATTGCAGCCATAAGAAAAGCAATTGAAGAAAAAAGAATAAGCTGGGATGATATTTATACAAAAACAAGAAAAGTGCTTGTATCAAAGTACCAGCTGGGAATGAACAAGTCACAGGTAATTGATACTAATAACCTGCTCGCCGACCTGAATGCAAAGACAGATGCTATCCGCTACGAGGTGGCAAAACATGGCATTACTTTAGTTACAGAAGCAAAATTTACCGCATCAAGAAACGACTATGCTGAAGTGCCTCTGACGGATAAGCAAAAGAAAATTGCTTATGTGGGCATTGGACTAAACGAGGTTGGTGAGTTTGGAAAACGGCTGCAAAAAGATTTCAACGCCGATGTGTTTACTTTTTCGTACAAAGAGGAAAAGATAAGGCAGATGAAATTCTGAAAGCCGTTCCTAAAGACGGGAAGTATGATGCTATTATTATTGGCATTCATAATTATTCCAACAAACCGATGGATAATTTCAATATCAGTCCGGCAGCTATTGCCTTATATAAACAACTCAACTTCATTAAAACCATCACACTCACATTTGGTAATGTACTGGCCACAAAAATTTCTGCGATGCATGGACGTTGCTGGCCTGTTACCAGGATGACATTATCACCCAATCGGCGGCGGCTGATTTGCTAAACGGTAAAATAAAAGCTCAGGGCAAACTGCCTGTGTCTGTCTGCAATTTTAAATTTGGCGATGGTATTGTACAGGCTGCGCCACCACCTACATTAAATGAAGTAAAAAAAAACCTTGAGATAGTCGATTCAATCGCACAGGATGGCATTACGAGAAAGGCCTTTCCCGGTTGTGTGGTGATGGCCGTTCACAAAGGAGAAATTATTTATAACAAAGCCTTTGGCAATTATGAATATGATTCGGCTGGAAAGACAATGAATTTGGAAAGTATTTTTGACCTTGCTTCGGTAACAAAAACAACTGCCACAACTGTTTCCATCATGAAACTGTATGATGAAGGAAAAGTGAAATTAGATGGCAAGTTGAAAGATTACCTGCCCTATGTTGCAGGTTCTGACAAGGCGAACCTGCGTATTGATGATATATTGCTGCACCAGGCAGGGTTAGTTCCCTTTATTGCATTTTATAAAGAGACAATTGATCCAGTCACCGGAATTCCCAATCCGGTAATTTATTCTAAAACACAAACGAAAGATTTTGGCATCAGGGTGGCAGAAAATATTTACCTGCGCAACGACTGGCAGGATACATTGATGAACCGGATTCTGAAGAGTCCACTGGGCGCAAAGAACAAGTATGTGTACAGCGATAACGATTTCATTTTCCTTGGAAAAATTGTGGAGCAGGTTTCGGGGTTGACACTTGACCAGTATGTGCAGAAAACCTTTTACAGTAAAATAGGAATGTACTCAACAGGGTATAAACCAAGAAACAAGTTTACAGTGGACGGAATTGTACCAACAGAAACAGAAAAACATTTTCGCCAGCAAACCGCCAGAGGCGATGTGCATGATGAAGGGGCTTCACTTTTTGGCGGTGTGGCGGGCCATGCCGGCTTATTTTCCAATGCTTATGACTTGGCCATGCTGTACCAGATGTTGTTGAATGGTGGCAGTTTTAATGGTATCAGGTTTCTGAAACCTGAAACGGTTAACCTTTTTACTGCTTTCAACAGCAAAATCAGCCGCCGCGGCTTTGGATTCGACAAACCGGAGAAAGACAATTCACTTCGAAAAGATCCATATCCCAGTCAGCTGGCATCACCAGAAACATTTGGTCACACTGGCTTTACCGGCACCTGTGTATGGGTGGATCCCAGGTATGACCTGGTGTATGTCTTCCTTTCTAACCGGGTTAATCCTACAAGAGACAATAATAAATTATCGCAATTAAGTATCAGAGGAAAAATTCAGGATGCAATTTACAGGGCGATAGGAGCTGATTAATTCTTTTCCTGTGGGAAAGTTTATGCTTTCCCTTGCCCTTGGTTTGGGTTATTGGGTCTGTTTTTATTTTGGTGTTTATGATGCCTGTGTTGTGGCTGGTTGCCACTCTGTCCACCCTGTTTCTTAGGCTGGTTTCCTCCTTGCGGTTTTGGGTGGGTGCCACCACCTTGTTGTTTTTGAACAGGCGACTGCTGCCTGCCCTGAGGGTGTTGCTTGTTACCCGAACCTTGTGGCCTGTTGCTCTTGCTTTGTTGCTGTTGTTTCTTTTTCTTATCAGCTTTCTCTAATGTTCGCAGGCTAATTTGGCCTACTAATTCAACAAACTCAGGTTCTTTTTCGACCGCTTTGGATGAAACAACTTCAACCGGTTCCAATTCTTCTGGCCTGATGCCCTGCTGATTAAGAGATTTTATTTTGTTAACCCGTTCAATGCTAAGCGGGTACTGTTTGTTACTGTCAGGCAATGTGTACCACATCAGGTTTTTGAAAATATCTTTCTTTATCAGGAAGGCGTTTCCTTTTGCCACTTGCAATGTGTCGCAGTTATCAGGAAATCCTTGCAGCGCATCAAGGTAAGTATCAAGTTCGTAGTTGAGGCAGCACTTTAATCTTCCGCACTGACCACTCAGTTTTGTTTGGTTGATGGAAAGGTTCTGGTAACGGGCTGCCGCCGTGTTTACCGATTTAAAATCGGTAAGCCAGGTACTGCAGCAAAGCTCACGGCCGCAACTGCCTATACCGCCCACTTTTCCGGCTTCCTGTCTTGCCCCAATCTGGCGCATTTCTACCTTTACTTTAAATTCAGAGGCATAAACTTTAATCAGCTCCTGAAATCAACCCGGCCATCAGCAATGTAGAAGAATGTTGCCTTTCTGCCATCAGCCTGCATTTCTACCTGGCTTATTTTCATATCCAGTTTAAGCTGGCGGGCAATAGCACGGCTGCGAATAACGGCTTCCGGCTCCCGGGCTTTATTTTGCTTCCATGTTTCTATATCACGATCGGTTGCCCGGCGTAATACTTTTTTCATTTCAGGATTGTCTTCTTTTGCGTTCCGTTTTTTCATTTGCAGGCGAACAATTTCACCTGTCAGCGAAACTTCGCCCACATCAAAACCACTTACACCTTCCACAGCTATCAGTTCCCCCTTTTCATATTGCTGCAGCGATGTATTTCTGAAAAAATCTTTCCGGGTTCCCTGGCTGAAACTCACTTCGATCACCTTGCAACTACTGTCGTAGTCGGCCATTGGCAGGTTGCACAACCAGTCGTATGCATTCATGCGGTTACACCCGCCGGAACTGCACCCGCCATTGCTTCTGCATCCGTTTGGCTTACCGCCAGTAGCTGTGCTGCAACCTGTACAACCCATTTAAAATAGTAACCTGTCTGCCGACAGGCAGGTTAAAAATTAATAATTATGAGGAAAATGATGAACCCAGCTTCAGGAATCCTGTTCAACAGCCGTTGCGTCGCACACTTCAGGGTTCTGCCCGCTATTCAGCAAGACAGTTGGCATATGAAAAATTATGCTATATGTAGAAGTAGTTGTCAACACAAATTTTATGTTCAACAAATATGAGGGCTAATCTCTTTTTCTCGTTTTTCTCTTTCAAACTCTTAGCCCACCCCTCAATCCATCAAAAATACAATCTTATCCTGAATAATGTGGTATAGTTTAATGGTTAGGGCATGAAACAGCATTTTGCCGTTAGCATTGCGTTCTATGTAGTAGGCAGCCCTGTCAAGTTCCTCAATTATAGCCTGTTGTTGCTCAATTCCGGCAATTTTGTTCAATCTTTCAGCAAAATCTTTTTCTGAGTCCATTGCTCCGGGGGCTTCGCCGGTAGCCCGCAGCCTTACAGATTGCTCCAGCAGGTGGTTAAAATAGCGGATAAACTGCTTTTGCTTTTCCCGTCCCAGCCGGCTTACCTCCTCCACCCATTTGGTTTGGGCAACGGGACCGGTTTTTAAAATGGCATTGAGCCACTCCCGCAACAAGGCCTGCCAGTCTTCTTCGGCATGTTGCACCGTTTGCAGGGCATCCCGGTAGTTGCCTTCACATACATGGGCCACCTGCCGTGCAATGGTTGGTTCTGTTTTGTTCCGGCTAATGAGGGCTTCCTCAATATCTGCCGGTTCCAATGCCGGTATTTTAATAAGCTGGCAGCGGCTTAAAATGGTGGGCAATATCAGTTCTTCATTTTCTGCCACCAGGATAAACAGTGTGTTGGGTGGTGGCTCCTCAATTATTTTCAGCAGTTTATTGCCTTCTTTGTCGAGTTCTTCGGGCATCCACATGATGAGGATTTTGTACTCACTTTCAAAACTCTTCAGGCTTAGTTTCTTGATAATCTCGTCACATTCCCTGGCTGTGATTTTTCCCTGGCTGTTTTCTTTTTCTTTTATCAGTTCAATCCAGTCGAACAGGTTGCCGTAAGGATTAAGACTTATGAACTCTCTCCAATCTTTAATAAAGTCCGCGGAAACAGGTGGTGAACCCGGTTTATTTGAAACCGTGGGAAAAGAAAAATGTATATCGGGGTGAATCAGTTGCTGCGACTTAAGGCAGGCTGGGCAGGTACCGCAAGAATCGGTTGCTGGTTGCTGCTTACTGGTTACGGGTTCTGGCTCTCCAAATAAAGATGGTCCTAATTCTGTAGGTTTTTTGGGGGCACAAACAATATACTGGGCAAATGCAATGGCCAGGGGCAAAGCACCGCTGCCTTCTTTACCTAAGAAAAGCAGGGCATGGCTAAGCCGGTTGTGCTGTACCAGTTCAACTAATTGCTTTTTTACTTCCTGCTGGCCTCTGATGTCGGAGAATTGCATTGGGGGCGAAAATAAATCATCTGAGTAACAAAAAAGCGATACACTTTTGGCATATCGCTTTAACATTGTTTATAAATCGGTCACTAATTCATCCACTTCAAAATCTCTTCACTCATCGGCTGTGTTTTAGGTGCGAAAGTAGCCACCAGTTCTCCCTTTTCATTTACAAGGAATTTTCCAAAGTTCCAGGTTACCGGGTCGGCAAAACCTTTTTCATTGGCTTGTGCTTTCAGCCACAGATACAGTTCATGGGTATCATCACCTTTAACTGATATTTTTTCCGCCATCGGGAAGGTTACTCCATAATTCTTTTTGCAGAATTCAGCTATTTCTTCGTTGCTGCCGGGCTCCTGGTCTCTAAAATTATTAGCCGGGAAGCCAACAATAACCAGCTTGTCTTTATATTGCTTGTATAATTTCTCTAGCCCTTCATACTGTGGAGTAAGGCCGCATTTGGAGGCAGTATTTACAATCATGATTTTTTTTCCTTTAAAATCTGCAAAGTTTATTTCATTTCCATCCAATCCCGGCACCTTAAAATCGTAAACAGAGGTTCCGGTTAGCATTACGGACAGTACGAGTGTAAGCAAGAGTGATTTCATATTTTAATAATATTTGTGTTTGTTAATAGAACAAAGTTTGTGTAAAATAGTTTACGATATCCTCTTTTTCTATGCAATCCTAAAAATCGTAGTTCTGTATTATTGCTTCTCAAAACATCCCAAATCAGGCAGACCAACGGGTCTGGGTTTACCATCAAGGTCTGTGGCAATACCTGAACTAATACCCTTATTAAGGGCTGGTGACGTTGCCTGCAGCCTGAAATCATAATAATTCTTAGTTGTATTAACACTGTCAAACAACGGAGACTGATTGTTTATGATTTGATTACTCGTAATGTTTGCCGGAACCGTTTGCACTTTCCACAGGTTATAATCAAAATTGACATTAAAAGTGGTGTTGCCGTTTTTCAACACAACCACTTCATCGTTTGCTAAACCATTTTCGCCCCAAAAAACGCAGTTACGGAATGTCGCAACCAGATTGGCAGACGAACTGTTGGCAAAATTGCTAATGGTAAGCACCGGGTCTTTGTGGTCAATAAACCTGTTTGCGTAAGTTACTACTGTGCAATGAGTAAACTGGTAATTGCCCCCTTGGGCAAGAAACAGGTTCTTTCCGCAATTTGTTACCAGGCAGTTTCTCGCATTAATGCTTGAATTGAGTGAAATAATGCCTGCATCGTAAGCATTATCAATAATACACTCATTCAATATCAGTTTGGGATTGGCATTAACAGAAGGCTCTGTAACACCAATAGCCTGGTAAGCATTTTTAATTACTGTATAATTTAGCACATTGTCTTTTGAAGTGGCGCCAAAGAATATACCCGGCCAGCTTGCCGGAAAATCTTTATACGGTTCGTCGAGCCTGTCGCCCCGAAAATACACCCGGTCGACAGTGTCTTTTAGTCCGTTAGTTTTCAATGTGCCGTTAACCACAACAGGTGCATCGGCATGGGCATAAATACGACAGCCTTTGTTTATTGTCAATGTTGTAGTGGCATTAACCTGTAAAGAACCAAGAATTACATAAGGCAAATCGTTGTTCCAGGTTTCATCTGCGGCAACTATTTTATTGCGGAATAAATGAGCATTTTGGCCCCAGGCTTCTAACTGAACTTTTCTGTATTTGCCGTTGTAGCTGATTTGAATGCTGTCACGAATCACAAAAGGCAGATTGGCAACCGATGGATTAACGTTCACCTGTACAAAAACATAAATACTGTCATTGGCATTAATCTCCAAGTTGCTGAATTGAGAACCCGGCATACCATCCACATTCATTTTATATGCTGATGAGGCTCCGCCCATTAGTTTTAGTGATGAAAGCCGTAGCTTTTGGTCGGTTTCGTTAATAATTTTTAATGTGCGGTATGTAGAACCTGCAGTTACAAACAGGGTGTCATATTTTAATGTATCGGCACTTATTGTAACTCTGGCATCGGGTGATGTGATAAATGAATCTTTCTGGCAGGAAAAAAGCAGGAGCAGAACTGATATATATAAAGCCGAAAACTTCATTATTGTAAAATTAGGGCGAAGAGTTTAAAGAATGCGGTTGATTATTTTGCCGCCACACACATTGTGGCAAGGCTCAGGGTAACGCCATCTGCCTGTAACAGTTCATGGCCGCAGGCTTCGAGGGTGGCACCGGTTGTTACCACGTCATCAACCAAAATAAGATGTTTCCTTTTATTAAGTCTGCATTTGTAAGTACAAATTTTCCTTCCATGTTTTTCCATCGCTCCACTCTTCCTTTTTTGGTTTGCGTTTCTGTATGTTGTGGCCGTGATACAATATCATTCCAAACGGGAATATTCATGATCTCTGCCATGCCATCACACAAAACCTTTGCCTGGTTATATCCTCTTTTTCTTTCTTTAGCCGGAAAGAGTGGTAATGGAATCAGCGCATCTGCATTAAACCGGCCCGATTTTTTTATCTGTTCGCCCATGATTCGGCCTAACTGAAGCCCCAGTTCTTTGTTGCCCTTGTATTTAAGCTGGTGCATCAGGTGTTGCATCAGCGATTCTTTGGTAAAATAAAACTGGGCAGTTGCCCCGGCGAGAGGCAATCGTCCCCAGAATAATTTTTCGACTGGGTTGCCGGGGTGTAACTCAAAATTCGTTTCAGGCATTGCTTCCACGCATCGCATACACAGCTCACTTTCTTCGTTAAGCATATCTCCTCCACAACCGGTGCAGATATGAGGGAAGAGTAAATGGAGAACGGAATCTTTAATCTCTTTTAATGAAACCATCAGTGTTGAATTTTAATAAGGTTTAACGAAGAAGTAATCATATCAAAACAAATATCTGTACACTTCTTCCACTCTGCCCATCATCACTACTTCGATATTGTACTTTTGTTTGCTTACTCCTTTCTGGTTGTATTTAGAAACGACAATTTTTTCAAATCCGAGTTTTTCAGCCTCTGCTATCCGTTGATCGATTCGGTTAACAGCCCTTATTTCGCCGCTAAGACCTACTTCGCCTGCAAAGCATATTTGCTGCGGAAGCGGAGCATCCTCATATGAAGACAGTAAGGCGCAAAGTACGGCAAGGTCAATAGAAGAATCTTCTACTTTAATGCCACCAGCAATATTTAAGAAAACATCTTTCATCCCAAAATGGAAACCGCCTCTTTTTTCCAAAACAGCCAGCAGCAACTGGAGGCGGCGCAGGTCGAAACCGCTTACTGTACGTTGTGGAGTACCATAAACAGATTGTGTTACCAGCGCCTGCACTTCAATCAACAGCGGCCGCATACCTTCGATAGTGGCAGCAATGGCTATTCCGCTCAGGTGGTCTTCTTTTTGTGTGATCAGTATCTCACTGGGATTTTGAACACCCCTCATACCTGTGTCCGTCATTTCATAAATACCTAGTTCTGCAGTGCTGCCAAACCTGTTTTTCAATGTTCTCAGGATTCGGTAAGCATAATGTCTGTCGCCTTCAAACTGCAGTACGGTATCAACCATGTGTTCCAGTATTTTTGGACCGGCAATGCTACCATCTTTTGTAATATGACCGATAAGAAAAACAGGTGTGTTTGTTTCTTTAGCAAAGCGTTGAAATTCTGCTGTACATTCCCGTATTTGTGAAACACTGCCCGGAGAAGAATCAATAAATGGTGTTTGCAGGGTTTGCACTGAATCAACAATAACTAGTTGTGGCTTCAGTTTTTTAATTTCTTTAAATATGGTTTGTGTTGATGTTTCGGTGAGCAAATAGAAATTTTCATTCTTTAATCCAAGCCTGTCGGCCCTCATCTTTATTTGCTGCTCACTTTCTTCGCCACTTATATACAAAACAGTTACATCTTTTAGCCATAAACCATTTTGCAGAAATAACGTGGACTTGCCAATGCCGGGTTCTCCTGCTATTAAAACCAAACTGCCTGGAACTATACCGCCACCTAATACACGGTTCAACTCAGCATCAGCAGTTGGCAATCTTTTTCTTCGTTGCTTTTGATATCTTTGAGCGAAATTGTTTTTGCTGTTCTTTTTTCTTCGTTATAATCTTCCCATCCGTTGTCCGTTTTTTTACCGGTGTCTTTATGTACAAGTTCTTCAACAAACATGTTCCATTGTCCGCAAGAAGGACACTGACCAACCCACTTCACACTTTCGTAGCCACAGTTTTGGCAAAAAAATGATGTTCTCGTTTTACTCATTCAATAAAATTAGTTGATTGAATTGTTTTAACTGAATTAAGCGGATAATGAAATGAGAAAAGGTTTAAATAGTATTAGGTTTCGTTGAAAAACTTACCAGAAGAAGCTAAAAGTAAAAAGGGCCAATCTTTCGATTGACCCCTTACTTACTAACCCATTAAATTCTATTGCTAAATTACAATTATGCCCCACATTTCAAAATAAAATTTTGGTTGTGTGAATAACTTTTAAGCGGGTTTCAGTTCTACCAGACGGGATGGCAGGATAAAAAAAAAGACTTATAAATATCAGATAATCAATTTTTTATGTTTTATAAAGCAACAAATTCTTTTTACTGGTTGATGACTAAATTATTTTTTATTTAACAATCATAATGACAAAAAGACGTGAAATTGCAGCGCTGTCAAAATGGGCAGAAATTTGATATAAATATGAAATAATTAAATGAAAAGAGAACGATGACAAACGAGATTTTGATTGTTGCGCTGATATTTATGGGCATCAGCTTCCTGGTATCGGCTGTATTAAAAAGCAAGTTTACTAAGTATTCAAAGGTTCCCCTTTCCAGCAGCCTTTCAGGACGAGAAATTGCTGAGAAAATGCTGAGGGAGAATGGAATATATGACGTAAAGGTTACATCTGTGAATGGATTCCTGTCAGACCACTACAATCCTGTAAATAAGACGGTTAACCTGAGTCCAGAGGTTTACAACGGAAGTACAGTTTCGGCTGCTGCTGTTGCGGCTCATGAATGTGGCCATGCGGTGCAACATGCTAACCAGTATGGACCATTGATGCTCAGAAGCCGGTTGATACCAGCGGTACAGTTTAGTTCTATGCTTGTAAACTGGATTTTATTAATTGGCGTTGTTCTGGCATATTCAGGAAACGCCACTTTGTTGCTGATTGGTATTATTTTAATGGCGGTAACCGTGTTGTTTACTCTTATAACACTGCCGGTTGAATTTGATGCCAGTAAAAGGGCTCTTGCCTGGCTAGGCGATACCAACGTAACTAACCAGCAGGAGTACCCAAAAGCAAAAGATGCACTGAAATGGGCTGCTACCACCTATGTAGTGGCTGCATTGGCTGCTGTAGTTCAGCTGGTACAGTATATCATGATATTTATGAATGCGAGGGATAGGGATTAATCCCTGATTGAATAGACCTAAAGAGGCCGCAATCATTTGCGGCCTCTTTTTTATAGTTTTATTTCTTCATCATGTTTATCGAAGAATTTGTATTCTGTAAGGTGGTAACTGGTATTTTGCTCCAGCCTTGTTTTTTGCCCAAACTTTCTTTTCCATTTAGCCATTTTTGTACTCCATGGCCAGCCCTTAGTAAGATAGGCGTAGAGTATCGGGTGAACAACCAGCTTTAAGTTGGTATTCTTATGTGTAATTAAATAGCTGAGGTTCTTTTCAATTTCATCTTCCAATAATAGAGTAGAAGAAATTTTTCCGGTGCCATTACAACTGGGACACACCTCTTGTGTATTGATGTTCAGTTCCGGCTTCATACGCTGCCGGGTTATTTGCATAAGGCCAAACTTGGAAATAGGAAGTACAGCATGTTTTGCCCTGTCAGGCTTCATAAACTCTTCCATTTTCTCCATCAGTTTCCGTTTATTTTCCGGAAGCTTCATATCAATAAAGTCAACAACGATTATTCCGCCAATATCTCTCAAGCGTAATTGCCGGGCAATCTCATCTGCGGCTTCGAGGTTTGTTTCTAATGCATTTTGCTCCTGGTTGTTGCTTACACTTTTATAACCACTGTTTACATCAACTACATGCAAGGCTTCTGTGTGTTCTATAATCAGGTAAGCACCACTATCAAGGTTTACGGTTTTGCCAAAAGATGACTTGACCTGCTTAGTAATACCATAAGAATCAAAAATGGGTGAGCCGTTGTTATAGTAGGACACTATTTCGGCTTTCTCGGGCGCAATTCGCTGAATATATGATTTTGTATCAGCGAAGATATTTTTATCGTTTACAACAATCTTATTAAAGTCCTCGTTGAGCAAATCTCTGAGAATACTGTTAGTTTTGGTCTGTTCACTAAGTATGCGGGTGGGAGCAAAGGCTCCTTTCAGATTTTGCTGAATGATATTCCAGGTGGCTATTAATGCTGATAAATCTTCGTGTAGCTCAGCGGTATTCTTCCCTTCTGCGGCAGTACGAACAATAACACCAAAGTTTTTGGACTTAATAGCTTCTACTATTTTCTGTAGCCTTTTCCTTTCTTCTGAAGAATGAATCTTTCTCGAAACGGCAACAATATCATTAAATGGTGTTAAGACAACAAACCTTCCGGGTAAAGAAATTTCGCAACTTAACCGTGGCCCTTTTGCTGCAATGGGTTCTTTCAGAATTTGAACGAGTATATTGGGCTTACCCCCCAGTACTTCGTTAATTTTACCTGTTTTAACGATTTCGGGTTCAATAGTGAATTTTGAAAAATCCAGCCCCGGTTCACTTTTATCGCCAATACACAAACTGGTAAATTTCAGCAGAGACTTGGCGTAGGGACTCAGGTCGGTATAATGTAAAAAAGCATCCTTTTCAAAGCCAACATCTACAAATGCGGCATTAAGTCCGGGTATTAGTTTTTTAACCTTGCCCAGATATAAATCACCCACAGCAAAACGGGCATCGCTTTTTTCGCTATGCAGTTCTACTAATTTCTTATCCTCCATCAGGGCTATTTCAACACCCTGGGGGGAAGCATTAATAATAAGTTCTTTGTTCATTACAGCTTACATAAATGTATCACCTTAGTGCTGTAAACACCAGTTGTGCCATACGGAATGCAGGGTAGGTTGCGAACTGCAGGTTTATTTGCTGTATTACTCCGGAAGGGCTGATAGGAAACCCTTTAGGCAAACAATACGGTTTACAACGGGTGAACTGAAGCGTTAGTGAAGGATTAACCTTTTATTGGTTAACCAGGGATGCATATAAGATACCGCTGGTTAACCAATAAACTAATTAACTAGTCACTTACTTGTTCCTCTTCTTATGACGGTTCTTCCTCAGTCTTTTTTTACGCTTGTGCGTCGCTATTTTATGACGCTTCCTTTTTTTTACCACAAGGCATACTCAAATAGTTTTAAAATCTTGTTTATAATAAGTTTTCTTATCCTGTGTGAAGAAGATTATTTTTTTAACTCTTCTATTCTTTTTTGGATGGCTATTTTCAAATCATCCTGCTGTTTTACAAGTAGCAAGCTTTTTTCATACATGCTAATGGCTTTCTTCTTTTCATTCATCCTTTCGTACGCATCGGCCAGTAACAGCACAGCATCAAGGTCATCCTTTACATTTCGTACTACAACTTCCAAACGGCTGGCAGCTTTGTCATATTGACCTGAAAACAGGGAACCTTTTGCCAGTGTTTTTTGTGCGTATGCATTTGTACTGTCTTTATCAGCTACTTCCCTGATTTTTGCAATACCCTCCATCGGTGCAGCAGAAATGCTGCCAAATAAATAGCAGGCACCCAGCCCAACCTTAGAAGAATCATTATCAGGGTTAATCGTCAAAGATCTTTCAAATAAATCTTTAGCCTGCAAAGCTTTCCACTTTCTCCATTCAGGCATTTGCTCGTTTTGCAGGTTATCTAAAAACAAATGGGCAGCAAAGGTGAGGTTTTTTTCTGAATTTTCCAATCTTGCGGCTTCCGCTTCGTACCAGGCATAGGGTTCAAATGCCCGGCCTGTATCAGCCCAAAATCTTGCTATTTGATGAAAATTATGTAGTTTCTCTGTTTTTTCGGCTGTTTTCCGGGCAATTTCTTCCAGAATACCAGCTCTTCTTACGAGGTCTGCCGGCATGCTTCTTTTATAAAAAGTAAGCAAGGTGTCGATCGTAATGCTGCTTTTTTCATGATTATGTCCATCATCTGGGCTGTGTTGCTCAACAGCCTTTTGAGGAGATTTAGGAGGAATGATCTTTCCAAAGATAAACAAGGCGGCTACCAATGCAACTCCTGCTCCAATAGTAATCCATTGAGGTCTATTCACTTTACAAAAATTTCAGGGTGCAAAGTTATCCTAAAGAAGGCGCAACTCAATTATTTGCAGAAATTATTCTTCTTTGCGAAAATTAATCATCCTTGTCCTCGCCGGGGCCTGCATCTGGTTTCGGCTCTTTTAATTTCTTTACTTCCGCCACAAACTCTTTTGCGGGTTTGAAAGCAGGGATGTAATGTTCAGGAATGTGAACGGCAACGTTTTTCTTGATATTGCGGCCGATTTTTGCAGCTCTCTTTTTCGTAATAAAACTGCCAAAGCCACGTATATAAATATTTTCGCCACCGGCAAGAGTGTCTTTACTTCTTTAAACATAGTTTCCAGTGTAACAAGCACATCTACTTTAGGTATGCCTGTTTTTTCAGAAATCTGATTTACCAGGTCGGCTTTTCTCATGTTGCTGCTTTTTTGTTGGTTATCCGAAGAAATTCAAGTCTAATTTATAACAAAATAATATGAATATCAACTAAATAGGGATAATTTTTTTAACCTTATCTGTTTCTTTGGTTTTAAAATGCCAGATATTTAATTTTTAATCCAATTTTTGCCGTTTTAGTATGACTAAAAAGAAGAAAATTACTGCTGAATTTTGCTTTTCAAAGCTCTTGCTGAAATGGCACGTTCAGTGCAATGCCCGCCAGATGCCGTGGAAGGGCGAAAAGGACCCCTATAAAATCTGGCTTAGTGAAATTATTCTTCAACAAACGAGGGTGGAGCAGGGGTTGCGTTATTATAACAGTTTTATAAGTACATTTCCTGATGTACATAAACTTGCCAAAGCGCCGGAGGAAAAAGTTTTGAAACTGTGGGAAGGATTGGGGTACTATTCCCGTTGCAGAAATTTACTTGTGTCTGCCCGATTTATTTCAAAAGAATTAAAAGGTACGTTTCCCGCTAATTATGAAACAATAAAAGCTTTAAAAGGTGTTGGTCCATATACGGCAGCGGCAATCGCCTCTTTTGCCTATAATCTCCCTTATGCAGTAGTAGATGGGAATGTATTCCGTGTGCTTTCCCGGATTTTTGGAATTAGTATCCCTGTGGATACCACTCATGGGAAAAAATATTTTGCCTCTTTAGCCGGGGAATTAATTGATAAAAAAAAACCTGGGTTATATAATCAGGCGATAATGGATTTTGGGGCGGTTGTTTGTAAGCCGGTTTCACCATTGTGTGAAAAATGTTTTTTTAAGCAATATTGTGTTGCTTTTGGTCAGGGGAAAACCAATAACCTGCCTGTTAAATCCAAATCTGTTGTCATAAGAAAAAGATGGTTTTATTACATTGTTTTTAAGATGGGTGACCAATTTGCAATTCGCCAACGAGCAGAAAAGGATGTTTGGCAGGGTTTGTATGAATTCCCAATGATTGAAACTGTAAATGAGATCACTCCGGCAGAAATAATACAGCAAACCGTAATGAAAGGTTGGTTAAGAAGGGGAAGAAAAAAATTGCCTTACAAAATCAGTAAGTTCACCCAGCAGTTGTCTCATCAGTTTATTACCGGATATTTTCTAGAAATTGATGTAAAGAAAAAACAAAAAAATGACTGGAAATGGATAACAAAGGCTGCAAAAAATGAACTCGCTTTCCCTGCGATGTTAAACAGGTACTTTGATACATATGATTCATTGTAAAAAACTGTTGATGCCTCCTTTTTGAAAAATGAAAATGGAATGGTATTTGAAAAAAAAATTCTAACTTTAAGGAGTACTAAAGATTTTTTCCGAAACAATCACCCATAATTAATACATATGAGAGGCGTAAACCGTGTAATGCTGATTGGTAACCTGGGCAAGGACCCGGAAGTACAGGTATTGGAAGGAAACATAGCAGTTGCAAAATTTCCGCTGGCTACAACAGAAACATTTAAAGACCGCACAGGAAAACTAGTTTCACAAACAGAATGGCATACTGTTGTGCTTTGGAGAGGATTGGCAGAACTGGCGCAAAAATATCTTCACAAAAGCAGTTTAGTATATATTGAAGGTCGCCTGCGCACCCGTAGTTGGGATGATAAAGAGGGCAATCGCAAATTTGCGACAGAAGTAGTGGGAGATAACCTGATAATGCTTGATAAAAGAATGGACAGTGGCGCTGGTGGCGAAACCAGTTTGGAAGGAGGTGATATTACCGGCGGCGATCCAGCAGATAATCTTCCATACTAAAACTTTAAATACGGTAAATTTGCAACTGATTCGGGCGGGTTATAAAGATGACCTGCCTTTTTGATAACGAAAAATCCTGTTTTGGAAAGTCATTCTGTATTTATTTCCATATCCGATTACCTGTCTTATATTTTACTGGCGGTAAACCCGCAGGCTACTGTTTTTTTGGTTGTTGTACTGTTTTTTTTACTGGCATTGACTTTTATCATCTCGGGTGCCGAAGTTGCTCTTTTCTCACTCAACAGAAAAGACATAAATATGCTGAAAACCAAAAACCAGGATCCGGCAAGGCGCATTGTAAGATTGCTGGATGAACCCAAAGAGGTATATGCTTCATTACTTATAGCCGGTACAATCATCAATATAATAATAATAATACTTGCCAATCACCTGCTCACCCTTAATATTTCAGTTGATCCTTTTTCATCTTTAATGCGGCCATGGAATAGTGTTGTGGATGTGCTGATGCGTGCCGCTATAATAGGATTGTTACTGATTTTTGTTGGTAAAATATTTCCTAAAGTCTGGGCTGCCCAAAATAATCTGCGGTTTGCATTTGGTACAGCTGCAATTATTGAAACGCTGCATTTATTGTTAAGCCGGATAAGCAGATGGGCGGTTGCTATTGCCGACAATATTGGAAAAACTGCAGGAGCCGATAAAGTTGAAGCTATGAGTATTCGTGAAATGGACGAAGCCATTGATATTAAAAGTGATGAAGAGGTTTCGCAGGAAGAGAAAAACATAATGAAAGGGATTGTGAAGTTTGGGAATATTTCGGTCAAACAAATTATGAAAAGCCGGCTTGACGTAAGTGGTGTGGATTATGAGTCTTCATTTGGAGAGTTGATGAAAAAGGTGGAAGAATTGCATTATTCACGACTGCCAGTATACAAAGAAAGTCTGGACACAATAGCTGGTATAATCAATACAAAGGACTTATTGCCTTACTTAAACGAAGGGAATTTTGACTGGCATACTTTGATGCGGCAGCCTTACTTTGTACCAGAGCAGAAACCAATTGAGGATTTGTTAAAGGAGTTTCAGCAAAAAGAGTGCATTTTGCCATCGTGGTAGATGAATTTGGGGGCACAAGTGGTATAGTAACAATGGAAGATATTCTGGAAGAAATAATTGGTGAGATTAAAGATGAGTTTGATGATGAGGAGACAGGCAATCGGAAACTGGATGAAAATAATTATGTGTTTGATGGCAAAACGATGATTCATGAGTGTGTAAAATGATGGGACTCCCCATTGATACGTTTGATGGAGTAAAAGGCGAAAGCGATTCGCTGGCTGGGCTGGTGCTTGAGCAGGCAGGTGAATTTCCTGAACAAAATTCAGTCATACCTTGCGGAGATTTTGAGTTTACTGTTTTACAGACTGATAAAAACAGAATTCAGCAAGTGAAAGTTACAATTAAACCAAGGATAGAATAGTTGTAAGATGAGAAAGACCCCGTTTCAATATATTTTTTGGTTTATGCTTTACGGTTTATTGCTTATATCTTGCAATAGCGAATACTCGGCAGGGAAAAAAAGAGGATATTACAAAATATTATTTCCCACGAAAGAATATCAGGTTTTTGATAAACCGGGCTATCCTTATTCATTTGAATATCCTGTATATGCAAATGTAATTAAAGACTCCACATTCTTTGATGATAAGGCCGGAGACTGGTGGATTAATATTGATATTCCCCGCTTTAATGGCCGTATTCATATTAGCTATAAGCCAATTAGTACGATAAACAGATTCGATTCATTAAACAATGACGGCTATAAAATGGCTTATAAACAGCATGTGGATATATCTACCGGAATCGAGGAAAGACGGATTCAGACTTCTAATAATATCGGAGGTATGTATTTCGACCTTGGTGGAAATACGGCTACAGCTAACCAGTTTTTTGTAACAGATACTGTAAGGCATTTTCTCCGCGGAGCTTTATACTTCGATGCCACACCTAATGCTGATTCTCTTGGAACTGTAAACGACTTTCTGAAAAAAGATCTGGAGCACCTTATCAATACACTTAAGTGGCGATAGCCCTGGTTGTTAATGATGAATGTTCCTTATACTGTAAAAACGGGATTGGTTCATTCTATAAAAACTATCTTTGAACAATGATAGTAATTGATAATGTGCTCATCAGCGAAGATGTGATTGATAAGAAATTTATTTGCGACCTTAACAAATGTAAGGGCGGCTGTTGCGAAGAAGGAGATGCCGGAGCCCCGCTGGAAGATGAAGAGATTAAAACTATCGAAGAGATTTTTGAAAAAGTAAAACCATATCTTACAAAAGATGGCCTTGCCGAGATTGCAAAAACCGGCTTGAAGGTTTATGACAACGAGTTTGGATGGACAACGCCAACCATTGGCAGTAAAGCTGGTAAATCATTAAGTGTACTTTTGAACAAGCTTATTACGACGGAGTGATTGAATGGAAGAAACCCATCAGTTGTCATCTTTTTCCCGATAACTGTTGGCAAACCTAAAGACAAAAGTTATGAACGGGTAAATTATGAGCCAAGAGTTACGTTGTGCCGAACAGCATGCTCCCTTGGCGAGGAAATGAAAATACCTGTTTATCAATTTTTGAAAGAGCCCATCATCCGAAAATATGGTGAAGCATTTTACGAGGCATTAGACACCATCGCAAAAGGAGAGTGGGAAGAAACTGATTTTAAAGAATAACGATTAATCGTAAAGTTGTGAAAGAAACTTTGGCAAACTTCATGGCGAAAGCCACAGTAAAAGCGGCAGATAAGGAACACCGCCGTAAAATCAAATTTAATATTGGTAAGTACAATGCAGTTGTACCGAATGGAAAACAACAATTCAGCGAATTGGAACTTGCCAGGAAAGGGCAAAGAATATTAAATGGAAAGCCATTGAAACGTTAGATAAGCAACTGGAAACCTTTGAATCAAATATTACAAAACGAGGCGCTAAGGTGATTTGGGCTGAAGATGCGCAGCAGGCACTTAATGAAATAAAAAGGATTTGCGAAGAGAAGAGTTGCAAAACACTGGTGAAGAGTAAGAGCATGGTTACTGAGGAAATTCACTTAAATCATTTTCTCGAGCAAAATGGTATTGAAAGTGTTGAAACAGACCTGGGGGAGTATATTCAACAGCTTGATGGTGAACCTCCATATCATATTGTTACTCCTGCAATGCACAAAAGTAAAGAAGATGTAGCTAAGCTCTTTGCTGAAAAATTGGGAACTGATCCTAAATCCACTCCTGAGCAACTTACTTTGGTCGCCCGAAAAGTTTTGCGGGAAAAATATGTGCAGGCAGAAGTTGGCGTAACTGGGGCAAATTTTATTATTGCTGATGTAGGCGGGATAGCACTGACAGAAAATGAAGGTAATGCCAGGCTAAGCTGTGCATGGCCCAAAACTCATATTGTTATTGCAGGAATAGAAAAGGTAATTCCTTCAATGACAGACCTTGGCCTGTTCTGGCCACTGCTGTCAACTTATGGAACAGGACAGAAGGTTACTGTTTACAATACAATCATTACAGGGCCAAGACAGCCAAACGAAAAAGACGGGCCAGAAGAAATGTATGTGATACTACTTGATAATGGCCGCACAAATATTTTGGCAAATGAAAAACAAAGAGAAAGTTTGTACTGCATTCGTTGCGGAGCCTGCCTCAATGCCTGTCCCGTATATAAAACAATCGGTGGACATTCCTACGAAGCCACTTACAGCGGCCCGATAGGTTCTGTTATTACCCCGCATCTGAAAGAGATGGGCGAATGGAAACACCTGAGTTATGCATCTTCGCTTTGCGGTAATTGTACACAGGTTTGCGCTGTACGTATAAACCTGCATGAACTGCTGCTTGAAAACAGGAATGAATCTGTGAAAGAGGGATATGGCAATTTTACTGAAAAAATGGTTTGGAAAATGTGGGCTATGGCCATGCAGCACCGTAGCTGGCTGAACCTGGCCGGTGGCGGGCTAAAGACGAAGGCCATAAATATTATTGGTAAAGCATGGACGGCACACCGAGGTAGTCTTGATTTTCCAAAGAAAACATTTAACCAGCAGTGGAAGGATAGGAAAGGTAAAGGATAGCTAATCGGAATTGTGATTCTGTTTACAAATAATAAAAGCAGTCGTTTAGACTATATTCTTGAGTTTGCCCGAAATTTTCTTACAGGCAAACAGTTTGTCGTTTCCAGCGATGTTGCCGAATATAGAAATTATATCGGGCAAAAAATCAACTATAGTCCGGAAAGGATTGCAGATAACGAAATTTGGATTAAGCCATGTTCACTGCTGTTCAAAAAAGAAATTTCAGAGCAAAATATTGAATGTTTTGAAGTGAATGGATATAAAGCTTTCTTTAAAACAGGCGGCGGTTATCCTTTTGATATTTTTGCGGCAAGTTTTTATTTACTCAGTCGTTACGAAGAATATTTGACACACCAGAAAGATGAATATGGCCGTTATTCACATACCAACTCCCTTGCTTATACGGAAGGCTTTCTCAATCTTCCCTTAGTAAATATCTGGATAAAAGATTTGAAACAAGTAATTAACGCCCAATTTCCCAATTTCCCAACATCTAATAATCAACTATTTACATTCATTCCAACCTACGATATTGATGAAGCCTGGGCATACAAAAACAAAGTATGGTGGAGAAACACCGGGGGAGCCTTGCGTGATGTTTTGAAGGGTGATTTGAAAAGAGTTGCCACCCGGTTGAATGTGATTAGAGGAAAACTACAAGATCCGTATGATACATATGAATGGCTTGATACTTTAAATGAGAAATACAACCTTAACCCCGTCTATTTCTTTCTGGCTGCAAACAAGAAGGGAAAATTTGATAAAAACATCTCACCAGCAAATTTTCAATGGCAAAAACTTGTAAAACGGCATAGCGAAAAATATGCTGCGGGTATTCATCCTTCGTGGCGAAGTGGCGATGAGCCAGAATTGCTGAAGAGCGAGATAACAATACTGGAAATGATTTCTGAAAGAAAAATTGTTGGCTCAAGGCAACATTATATACGGTTTGCTTTTCCGGAAACTTACCGAAAACTGCTTGAAGCTGGAATTACTGAAGATTATTCAATGGGGTATGGGAGTATTAATGGTTTCAGGGCCTCGGTTGCCACCCATTTTATTGGTATGATTTGGAAAAGGAAGAAAAAACATCTTTACTCACTTATCCTTTCTGTTTCATGGATGCCAATTCATATTATGAACATAAGCTTACTGCCGAACAAGCTTACGAAGAACTTATGTACTATTATAATACAGTAAAATCAGTGGGTGGAACATTAATAACTGTATGGCATAATAACTTTTTTGGAACCGATAAGCGATTTGAAGGTTGGAAAGACATATATGCTCGTTTTCTTAATGTTGTCTCTGCTCTGCTCCCCTGATTAGACACCTTCTGCTTCGGGTTGTTCAGGGGCTGGCACTGCCTTAAAGGCTTTATTTACAAGAAAAACACCGAGTAGCGTTATTAATCCGCCAACAATGATATATGTAGATATTTTTTCGTTGAAAATTAGCCAGCCGCAAAGTACAGCCACCATTGGATTTACATAAGCATAAATTGACGCTTGCTCAGTTGGCAAATGCTGTAAAGCGTATAGATAACTTATAAATGCAATTAGCGAACCGAACACGACAAGGTAGCCAATAGCTGCCCAGGATTGCCATGGAACAGAGGTTAGCGGAACCGCATTGCCTGTTACATTTGAAATGATGAAAAGCGATGTGCCCGCAATAACCATTTGCAGACCCAAACTGAAATATGGGTTAAAATTTAGTGCCTGTTTCTTTGTATAGATTGTTCCAAAAGCCCAAGTCCAAGTGGCTATCGATGATAGAATAATGCCAAATCTGAAGTCTGCATTCAAAAAATCATGAAGGTGGTCGTAGAATATTACACAAACACCGCTAAAGCCAAGCAGCAGGCCAATTACTGCTTTGGCCGGAAGTTTATCTTTAGATACAAAAAAACCAATCACCACCAGCCACAAGGGGAAAATTGCGCCCATAATCGACCCAAGACCAGCGGAAATATATTTTACGCCCCAAGTACTAAGGCCATTGCTCATAATGAAGTTCAGGAAACTTAATACCATCACAGGAATCCATTCCTTTCCCTTTGGCAAGGGGCACTTTTTGTAAAGGAAAAATGCCACATAAAATATGCCGCCAATAAATTGCCGCATGCCTGCTAACTGCAATGCCGGCATATGTTTTACCCCTTCTTTAGAAGCAATCCATGTGGTGCCCCACAACACACAAACCAAAGCAAGAGCAAAAAAGGCTTTAGCCTTTGTTCCCTTTTTATGAATAGTAAAAGGATTAAAGACCGATAACCTTTTCAGATAGTCACCAGAGGTGTTGATAATATTTTTATGGAAGTCGAAAAAACTCATCAGTGTTTGAAGTGTCTCATTCCCGTAATTACCATTGCCAGGTTGTTTGCTTTGCAATATTCAATTGAGTCGTTATCCCTGATAGAGCCGCCTGGCTGAATAAAAACGGTTATCCCTGCTTCATGCCCAAGCCTGACACAATCATCAAAAGGGAAAAAGGCATCGCTGGCCATTACAGATCCTTTCAGGTCAAAATTGAATTGTTTTGCTTTTTCTACCGCATGTCGCAACGCATCTATACGACTGGTTTGTCCGCAACCTTTGCCAATAAGCTGTTTGTCTTTTACAAGGGCAATGGCGTTTGACTTGAGGTGTTTGCAGACAATATTGGCAAATATTGAATCTTGTTTTTCTTCTGGTGTGCTTTCTCTTGCACCAGTTTCTTTCCAGTCTGCATAATTACCCTCATCTGTTTGCTGTATTAAAACTCCGTTTAATAAAGAACGGTGCATTTCTTCCTTCTGTCTTTTATCTGTTGCCTTACGCCTTAACAATATCCTGTTCTTTTTTGATTTAAGAGTTGTTAGTGCTTCATCATCAAAGGCAGGGGCTATCAGTACTTCAAAGAATATTTCATTGATTGCATCAGCGGTGGATTTGTCAATAGCATTGTTGCAAACCAGTACGCCTCCAAATGCACTTTCAGGGTCTCCGGCCAGTGCTGCATCCCATGCTTCTTTTGTAGTGTTTCGCTGTGCGATACCACAAACATTGGTATGCTTGATGATTGCAAAAACCGGATTACTGCTACTTTCAAATTCAGTCATTAACTGAACAGCGGCATCCACATCAACGAGATTATTATAAGAAAGTTCTTTTCCGTTCAGTTGTTCAAACAACTCACTCAGGTTGCCAAAGAATGCAGCTTTTTGATGCGGATTTTCGCCATACCGCATTATTTTTTCTTCTTTATTATAAGGGGTTGTTACCTCCAGGTTATGAAAGTAGTTTGAAATAGCTGTATCGTAAGACGTGCATACATCAAATGCCTTTATGGCAAAAAGCCTGCGCTGCTCCAACGAAATTTCACCTTTTTGAGTTTTTAATATTTCTACTAGCAGTGCATAATCATTTTTACGGGCTACTACTGTAACGTCTTTATGATTTTTTGCAGCGGCTCTCAGCATACTGGGGCCACCTACGTCTATCCTTTCAATTATCTGATTCTCATCTGTGGTTGAAGCCACAGTTTCTTCAAACGGATAAAGATCCACAATCACCAGGTCAATTTTCGGTATATGAAATTGCGCCATTTCCCGCCTGTGAGTTTCATCATCCCTTTTTCCTAATATTCCGCCAAAAATAACCGGGTGAAGTGTTTTTACCCGGCCACCTAAGATGGAAGGATAAGAAGTCAGGGTTTCTACTGGAATAACTTTTATTTCTAATGCTTCGATAAATGATTGGGTGCCCCCGGTAGAATAAATTGTTACACCCAAATCAGCCAGTATCTTCACAATGGGTTCAAGTCCGTCTTTATAGAAAACGGAAATCAATGCAGATTGAATTTTTTTGTTCATAAAACTGTTGGTTAAATGGCAGGCAAAGTCAGAGGTCAGACTATATTAAGTATAGCGGGGCAAATCTAACTTAATTCAACGTCATCACAAAAGCACCTTTGGTGGTTACATCATACCAGGGAATATGCAGGGAGTCGCAATCTGCTTTCCAGTATTTTGTTTTCCATGTCGGCACAGAACCGTCAAAAACAACTTGCCTAATGTTAACAACTTTTGCTATTTGCTTTATATAAAGTTTGGGGTTTTGAGAAATAACTAGAAGGTCTATAGCTGGCTTTTCGGTTTGCTGATCTGTCCATCTGGCAGAACTGTCTAACATCAATATCCTTTTTCCCCCAAACATGAAGTAATTGCCGGAAGAGATGAGATTGTCTATTTGATCTGCACTATTAATCCTGAATAGTATCCTGGATGGTTTCAGGTGAAAGTTTCGGGCAAAATCGTTTTTTAGCAAGTCGCTGTCTCCTGTAAAAAAGTAGTTCCGTCCGCTAATAAAATCAATAGCTTTTTTTTGCGGAACATTATATACAACAATTTTTTGTTGTAATTCACTTCTGATGAAAGAGTAACTTCTTATTCCGGAAAAAAATAGCAGGCCGATTAGGCCGTATTTTAATCCCGCTATCGATTTATTCATTAACCACTGGCTTACACCTGCTACAAAAAGAATAAGTAAGCTGGTCTGAAGAATATTGATTTGTAATCCGTCCCAGAGTGAAAAGGAGATAGCTTCGATTCTTTCAATATATGTGTTCATCAACCATATCAGCCATACCAATATTTTGCCAACAACAACGGATAGTACAGGAATAAATGAAATTGAGCAAAGTATAATTTCTCCAAGCAATATTATACTGGATAGTGGCACTGCAAGAAAGTTAGTAAGGAAAAAAAGATTAGGAAACTGGTGAAAATGATAAAGACTGATGGGAATAGTAAGAATCTGGGCTGCCAGTGTAACAGCGTTCATCTTCCATATAAAATCCAATGCTTTATTTGTTATGTAAAACCAATTGTAAATCGGCCGTATAAAAATTATGATACTTAATACAGCCGTATACGATAACTGGAAACCGACATCCCATAGCCAGTAGGGATTAATGCACAATAATAAAAATGCAGATGCAGCTATTGTATTATAAATTGAGTTTTTTCTGCCGAATGATTCTCCCGCAGCTATAAATGTGAACATAACTGCCGACCGGAGAATAGACGGACCTGCACCAGCCAGCAGGCTAAACAGCCATAAGCAAAAAATGATAAGTACTGGTCTAAGCCATCGAATTTTTTTTCTTTTTAAAGGACTTAATATAATGGCAAGCAGCCAGTATATTAAGCCAAGGTGCAGTCCAGAAATAGCAATAATATGGACAACGCCTGTATTGGTGTATGACTGAACAAGTGACTGCTCCAAATCATTTTTATACCCTATCAGTAAAGCCTCAGCAAGCCCAAGCTCTTTTTCACTTTTTATATTCTTTCTAAGAATAATGAGAATTTTCTCACGGGTGGAAATTATAAAGTCTGTAAACCAGTCCTTTTCTGTTTCTTTCAATACTTCATATTCATTGGCTTTCAGATATACCTGGTGTGTAATGCCCTGGAAAAGAGAATATCGTTTATAGTCAAATCCACCGGGATTGCCGGAGTTTTTTATTTCCTGCAATGGTTTAGTAATTAGTATTTTGTTTCCGTATGAAAGATGAAATGACGAATCTTTTTGAAAGTAAATAATAATCTTTCCTTTAACTGGTATTGCTTTCTCATTTTTTATTACAGTTGTTACAACGCCATTCGCTTTAATTGATTTTGTTTTTTCGACAGGCTGTTCATCCAGTTTAATAATAAACGCATCTCTATTATTATACCGATGAGCAAACCATTCCTTGTTATTCCGTATGTCTTTAGTCCATGAAAGCAAGCCTCCGATGCAGATGAAGAGTATTGAAACGATTATGCCATAAAGTATATTAAGCTGCATTCGTTTAATTAACGGAACGAAAGCGTAAGCAATAGATGCAAACAAGAAGATTGACAGAAATATTATCCAAAGTGAACCGGTTAATTGAACATACCACTGCAATATTATTCCTGCGACAAGCGATAACAACAGTTTAATAAAGGGTGATTTTTTCCAGAAGTTTGAACCGATGAAAGACATCTTTTAGTCTGAAAATATGGTTAGGAAGGGGTTTATATAAAATGAAAATAATGTATTTGTTGATTAAATCAGCATTTCTGCCAGTAAAATTCACAGTGTCTTTAGATAACAACTAAATTGCTTCCCGATTTTACCATATTCTCAACATATTGTCTGTAAGAAGTTCGCTGTATTCTGCTTTTAAGCCAACCGGGGTAGTTAAAAATCCTAAATGTCATTTTCTGTACAACATCGTCTTTATTTTGTTCAAAAACGTTTAAAGCCTTCTGATATTCCCTGATCTTAGCTGATGAGTCACCCAGATAGAAAGTACGGTGCAGGCATTGAACCAGAGCTGCTTCAAACGGGTGTTTCTTCTTTCGTTTATAGAAATAACTATAAGTGTTTCGGTATTGTGCATCAAAAAGACGGGAGCTATTCATGTTGTAAGCGATGAGCAATAAAAGTAATTGTGCAATAGCAGATAATTCTTCCCTTGTACCGGTTTTAAAATAAGTGAAAGCCCTTTTAGCAAAATACATCGCATCATTAAATTGCTCAAGGACAAAACAACCAATAGCTATTGAAAGGTTAGTGGTGTAGTTAAGGTCATTGTTTAGTATCGGCTCCCATTGCTGATAGGCGGTTTTCATTGGCTGGATAAGATTTTCCACATCGTTGTACCGGGCAGTTTTATTGTATATTTTATTCAGCGCTAAAAATTTTATAACCTCAAAATTGGCTCTTTGAACGGCTTCTGAGATAAGATTATTACAAGGGTGATGGAATGCTTCGGCGACATAATCGTAATCCCCCTGCAGCACACCGGTATAATTGATCATATAAAGAAGTTCAACATAAAACTCACCTCCTGTTCTCAGAAATTTTATGTCTTTATGCCACTTTGTTAAAACCAGCTTAAGCAGGGTAAGCGACTCGTCGATACTGTTGTTGATGTAGAGCAGGGTTGCTTTACTCATATAATAATAATGGCAGTACCAGAAAGATGTTGAATGGCTGGCATCGCTGTAGTATTCTATTTGTTCCAGTAAGGTTGCTATTCTTTTTTTCAGGTCTTCATCAATGTCAAAATGAGCTTTTCGTTTGAGTAATATAGTTTCTGTATAAATATCTCTTAAGGTAATCAGGTTTGCATATTCGGCATATGTAATGGCATTTTTTTTGAAAATTGTATGCAATTCGTCATACTTCATTTGCGAACTACTGAATAAAACCATTTTTCAAATTCAGTTTTGAGCAAATTCAGTAAGGCAAAAGATTCTACTTTTCTTGCTTTATCTGTTGTCTTTTTCCATGCGTTATGAGCTTCTTTTAATAGCCCCTTTTTTCTTAAAACACGGATTAACTGAATTTGGTTATAGATGTCATGCTGTGCATCATTTTTCCCATCGTATTGAATGATGGCATCACAGATTTGCTGTTGTAAATAGTGTTTTTGATAGGCAATATTTTTTTGTTTACAGCCGGACTTAATTTTATTAATATTTCAGTTTCGTCGTAGTTTTTTTGTGCCGATATGGCAGAAAACAGTTTCAGGTACGTTTTATCTTCCTTTCTATTGACCGCAGAGTAGTTTCTTTTGAAAAACAATTTTTCGCTGCTGTTTAAGGAGCGAATAAGTTGCCAGAGAAAAGGAGATGAAGTTTTCAATTAGTTTGGTTTCTTATTAATGGAAGCATTGGCAATTTACCAAAAATTGATAATAAACCAAATAAATGAGGGCTAATAATCTATTCAATTAATTGATTTACAATATGTATGATAAAGAAAAGCCGCCAGAATTGATAATATGGAACAAATAAATAGAAAAAAAATAAAAAATACCAGGTACACCCGGTATTACTTTTAATGTAGAATTCTGAAAGTAAATAAGTTAACTACAAGATAGACCAAAACCAACTGAGGGGCATTTTCGAGACCATTAACCATTATAACATTACCCGCTAGACAGTCAAAACTGTTTAGCGGGTTTGTTTTTTCTTGACTTTATTTGCTCAAATACATGCTCCTGTCTTTATATAACTGCCGGAAGTAGGGATCACGAAGGTTTTTAATAAAACGAATAGCTTCACCGGTACTTTTCATTTCAGGCCCTAATTCTTTGTTTACACCCGGAAATTTGTTAAAGCTGAACACTGGCTCTTTAATGGCAAATCCGTCCAGGTGTTTTTCTTCGGGAATATCTTCTACTTTCATTTCACCCATCATTACCTTGGTGGCATAATTAAGGTATGGTTTTCCGTACGCTTTTGCAATAAATGGTGTCGTTCTTGATGCCCGGGGATTTGCTTCAATTACATATACTTTTCCGTCTTTGACGGCAAACTGAATATTAATCAGTCCTTTTACATTCAAAGCCAGTGCTATTTTTTTGGCGTAGTCCACCATATCCTGCACTTCAAGCGGAGTAAGATTGAAATAAGGCAATACCGCATTACTGTCGCCACTGTGAATACCGGCTGGCTCAATGTGCTCCATTATTCCCATTACATGAAATTTCTCTCCATCACATATGGCATCTATCTCTGCTTCCTGGCAACGGTCAAGAAAATGGTCCACCAGAATTTTGTTTCCGGGAATATGTTTCAGTAAACTGATAACCGCTTTTTCCACCTCATCATCATTCAGTACAATTCTCATTCTTTGTCCGCCTAATACATAAGATGGGCGAACAAGAACGGGATAGCCGACTTTATTAGCCACTTCGATTGCTTCATCAACCGACCATGCTGTGCCATATTCCGGGTAAGGAATTTCAAGTTCTTTCAGCATATCGCTGAAGCGGCCACGGTCTTCGGCTATATCTAAACTGTTGTATGATGTACCAATTATGTTGATGCCTTTTTCTGTCAGTTTTTCTGCCAGCTTCAATGCGGTTTGCCCGCCCAATTGCACAATAACGCCATCTGGTTTTTCATGCTCAATTATTTCCCAAAGGTGCTCCCAGTAAACAGGTTCAAAGTACAGTTTGTCGGCCATGTCAAAATCGGTACTAACCGTTTCAGGATTGCAGTTTACCATAATGGATTCGTATCCGCATTCTTTTATGGCCTGCAAGCCATGTACACAGCAGTAATCAAATTCAATGCCCTGGCCGATGCGGTTGGGGCCGCTGCCCAACACAATTATTTTTTTCTTATCCGAAACTTTTGATTCGTTTGATGCAGGCAGCAGAGTGCCATCTGCTGTTAACACTGGCGATTCAAAAGTGGAATAGAAATAAGGTGTTTTTGCCTCAAACTCTGCAGCACAGGTGTCCACCATTTTATACACCCTGGTTATACCGGCTGCCTTTCTTTTTTTATAAACGTCTTCTTCATCACCATGGCCCGTAATGCGGCTTATCTGCTCGTCACTAAAGCCGTTAACTTTTGCTTCCCTAAGTAATTCAAGCGGTAAATCTTCCAAATCATATTTTGCCATTTCCTTCTCCAGGCTGCACAACTTTTGTATTTCGTATAAAAACCACCTGTCAATTCCATTGGTTGCTTTTGAAATTGTACCGACTGAAACATCGGCCATCAGCGCATCTTTAATACGGAAGATGCGGTCCCATTTGGGCGTTTTTATGTAGTCAAGCAATGCATCTGCATGCATCAGGCTCTTGCCGTAATAGCCAAGACCAACTGCATTGTTCTCAAGGCTTTGACAGGCTTTTTGCACAGCTTCTGCAAAACTTCTGCCGATGGCCATTACTTCACCCACACTTTTCATTTGAAGGCCAAGTGTATCGTTGGCCCCCTTAAATTTATCAAAGTTCCAGCGGGGAATTTTTACAATAACATAATCAAGTGCAGGTTCAAAATAGGCGGATGTTGTTTTTGTAATCTGGTTTTCGAGTTCATCAAGGTTGTAACCAATTGCCAGTTTGGCTGCAATGTGTGCAATTGGATAACCTGTAGCTTTTGAAGCAAGGGCTGATGAACGGCTTACCCTGGGGTGTATGTCTATGGCAATAATTTCTTCTGTAACAGGATCCAGAGCAAACTGAACATTGCAGCCACCTGCCACGTTTCCAAGGTTACGCATCATTCTAATGGCAGTATTACGCATCAGTTGCATACCTGTGTCGCTCAGGGTCATGGCGGGTGCCACTGTTATGGAATCGCCGGTATGCACACCCATCGGGTCAAAATTTTCAACCGTACAGATGATAGCAACGTTATCAGCCGAATCTCTCAGCAACTCCAGTTCATATTCTTTCCAGCCCAGCACGGCTTTTTCTACGAGCACCTCATGTATGGGGGATGCCTGCAAACCACGATTCAGGGCTTCATCCAACTCTTCTTTATCGTGTACAAAACCCCCACCGGTTCCTCCTAATGTGAACGAAGGCCGGATAACCAGCGGAAATCCAATTTCCTGGGCAAATTCTTTTCCTTCAAGGAAGGAGTTGGCTGTTTTCGCCTGCGCCACATTTACGCCCAGTTCAATCATCCACTGGCGAAATTTTTCTCTGTCTTCAGCTTTATCGATTGCTTTTATGTCAACTCCAATCAACCTTACATTGTATTGTTTCCAAAGGCCAAGATCTTCAGCCTCTTTGGCAAGGTTCAGTGCTGTTTGGCCACCCATGGTGGGCAACACAGCATCAATTTCATTCTCCTGCAAAATCTGCTCAATGCTTTCCACCGTAAGCGGCAAAAGATAAACCCGGTCTGCCATCATCGGGTCTGTCATTATGGTGGCCGGGTTGCTGTTAATCAGGATGACTTTTACGCCTTCTTCCCGCAAACTGCGGGCGGCCTGAGTGCCTGAATAGTCAAATTCGCAGGCTTGCCCAATAATAATGGGACCGGAACCGATAATTAGTACTGATTTTATGGAATTGTCTTTTGGCATTTCTTGTTTTTTATGATGTGCTGGCAGAAATCGTACTGAAAAAACAAATTGCGCAAAAGTAAGGATTTGCTGTGGTTGCGAGGGAACAAATATTCGGCAAAAAAAGCCTTAAATATTTATCCGCAAGCTGATGATATAGCTTGCTTCTTCTTTGAACTCAAATTCTATCTCCTCGGAACCGATTATCACTTTCATCCGGATGGGAAAATTGATGTCATCAATATACGACTCCGTCTTTTTTGCATGTATATCATTGTGGCTCAACCGGCCAAACTGACCGGTTATTGCCTGTACCTCATCTACTTTCAGCCGTTCCATTTCTCCGCCTTCGATATCCTTTGCCCCGCCGGATGTATTGGTAATAACAAACGTTATTCTGTGGAATTTATCGTTCTTCTTCTCAACTTCCACTTCATTAATCAGTTTGCTTTTATAAATCAGCCTCCAGGGACCGCCAGTCTTTCCAACATATTTGTCATTCTCCCAAAAGCCTTCAACGGTACTGTCTTTCAGGTTCTCTCTTTTGATTACCAAAATGCCCTTTCCTTCTTTTTTCCCGTTTAAGAACTCGCCATTGTAAACGTTCCCGTTTGCCCATGTGTAAGTTCCTTTTCCGTGGGGCAGTCCTGTAACAAAATTTCCATTATAAGAATCAGTTCCGGTTGCTTTTCCATTTCCGTTGGCCTTTCCCTTTTTGCATTCCCCTGTATAGGTTCCGTTTATTTCGGCTTTCAATACTTTACAATTTTGAGAGAAAACTTTAGTCAGACTAAAAGACAAGATGATGATAATGACAGGTGCGAAAAATTTCATGGCGATCATATATGTACTTGAAAATCAAAATTAGTTACAGTATAGCAAATAAGCGATTACAAGTTGTTAAATTGCACCAATGCGAAAAAACTGGATACTAAATATGAAGTGGTTTTTGTTGCTGCTGCTAATTCCAGAATTTGCTTTTGGGCAAAAGAAACATGATGATTCTTTAAGGAGCTATTTCCGCAACCCGGTTGGCCTGCCAATGGAACTGGTGGCCAATTTCGGAGAACTACGGCCCGACCACTGGCATATGGGGCTCGACATTCGAACCAAACAAAAAGAAAACCAGCCGATTTATGCGGCGGCGGATGGTTTTATTTCTCATGTAGGCATCAGGCCGCAGAGTTTTGGCCGTTTTATAATTATTGACCATCCAAATGGCCTGTCAACCTTATATGCACACCTTAATAATTTTTTTGCTGGCCTGGAAGAATATGTAACAGCGCAGCAATATGAAAAAGAAAGCTGGGCGGTTGAACTGGATTTACAAAAGAGCAGTTTCCGGTTCGCAAGGGCGACTTTATATCTTATAGTGGTAACACCGGCGGCTCACAAGGGCCACACCTGCATTTTGAAATTTTTGATACCAAAACTACCAAACGGCTTAATCCTTTGTTATTTGATTTTCCGGTGCAGGATAATACCCCGCCATTATTAACAAGGCTTGCTATATACGACCGCAGCAAAAGTGTTTTTCTGCAAAAACCATTATTGTTGCCGCTTAAAAAACTGACAGCGGCTACATTATTCCCAAAATGCCAGTAATAAGAATCGGCTGGCAGAAGCTGAGTTTTGCCCTTCAAATGATTGACATGATGAAGAACGGTGGCAAAGACAACGGGGTGTTTACATCAATACTATACTTTGACGATGAGCCGCAAGTAAAGTTTGTACTGGATAGCATTGACTATTTTGAAACAAAATACATTAATGCGCATATTGACTATAAGCATGATTATAACGGCGGCGTTTTTTTACAGCATCTTTCTGCCTTGCCGGGCCACAATGGGGCAGAATATAAAAAGATGAAAACCGATGGTGTTATTCATTTAACAGATACAGTGCTTCATTATGTGAGTGTGGATGTGAAAGACACTGATTTCAACACCTCACAGCTAAACTTTGCTGTTCAGTTTAACGATAACCTTGCGGCAAAAATTCAGCAGGAAGTTGAATACGAGAAGTTTTTGCCCAATAAACCAAATGAGCTGAGAAGAGATGATTTTGAAATAGAGATTCCCGAAAACGGCTTGTACGATGCAGTACCGGTTAGTTATTACAGGTTCAACAGTAATTCATACAATGCAATAAGTGCCTTGCATCAGGTGAGTGATGCTTCGTACCCGGTACATACCCCATTTACTGTAAGAATTAAACCGGTTAAAACTATACTCGATAACTGGAAGGATAAACTCATCATTCTTCGTACAGACAGAAAAAGCAGGCAAATAAAGAAGGCAGAATGGCAGGATGGATGGCTTGCCGCTAAGTTTGGAGACTTTGGCAGCTTCCAGGTGTTTGCTGATATAACTCCACCGGCAATTAATAGTTTGGGAAAAGGCGATACCGTAAATCTTAGTCCGGCATCAAGAATTATATTTACACCCACAGATAATTTTGGTATTAAAAAATTCCGGGCCGAACTTGACAGCCAGTGGATTCGTTTTACAAATGATAAAAGCCGCAACTGGATTTATATTTTTGATGAACGCTGTCCTTACGGTATACACCACCTGAAAGTGGAAGTGGAAGACCTTTCCGGAAACACTACGGTAAAGGAATGGTGGTTCAAAAGGTATCCTTACACACCGCCGAAAAAGAAAGCGGTTAAGAAAAGCGGATCAAAAAAGAAAGTTACTGTTAAGAAGAAAAAGAAATAATAATTATAAATAACGAATAAATGATTGTTTTAAAAGAAGGCGATAAGGCTCCGGTATTTTCCGGCAAAGACCAAAACGGAAGGAAAATTTCTCTTGTTGATTATAAAGGCAAAAAACTTGTTTTGTATTTCTATCCGCAGGACTTAACCCCGACATGCACACTGCAAGCCTGCAATCTCAGGGATAACTATTCTTTGTTGAAGTCGAAAGGATTTGAAATTCTGGGTGTAAGCCCCGATGATGAAGCAAAGCATAAAAAATTTGAGCAGAGAAATAAGCTCCCATTCCCGCTTATTGCTGACACAGCTCATAGAATATTGGAGAAATATGGTGTGTGGGACTGGAAACAACTATTTGGACACAAATACATGGGAGTGCTTCGCACCACATTTGTAATTGATGAAAAGGGCATTATTCAAAAAATATTTCTGAAGCCTAACAGTAAGTTGCATACCGAGGAGATAATCAAAGCGATGGAGTAACTGGAACCACCAACCACTTTTTTCAGTCTGCTGTAGCAATGAAAGTAAGCATAAAAGAAAACGCATGGGTGGCAAAGCTGGCCGCCGCAAAACTAAAGTCGGCAAAAGTGGCCATTGTCTTTGGTAGCACCATTTACCTTCACAACACCAGCCGTGATGAATTTCTGAATGACAAGAAATGGGTGCTTCACGAACTGAAGCATGTGGAGCAATATCAGCGTCATGGTTTCGCCGGGTTTTTATTCCGGTATGTTTGGGAATGGATAAAACGAGGCTATTACAACAACAGGTTTGAGGAGGAAGCAAGAAATAACGAAAAGGAAGAGAACCAGTTGTCAGGAGTATTATTTATTTAAGAATCCATTCCACTTCACCAAAATCAAATTCTTCTTCTGATGAAGTGTTGACAGCCAGTTTTCCGGCAGGGGTTACATACTTGACAGTTGCCACAAAGATTCTGTTTCCTTTTTTTAGCATTACTTTCTGTCCTGCTTTATACAAATACTCATTGTAGGCCGAATAAATACGTCCAAAGCCATCGGTTTTGAGATTATTATATTCTTCAAGAAAGGCCTGCTGCAGTTCTTTTGCCAGTACAAGCGGTTCATATTTCTTGCCGGTTATTTGTTGCAGCGAAACCGGGTTGGGCAAATCATCTGCATAAGCTGTTTGATTAATATTAATGCCAATACCAATTATTGCCCAGTTCCAGTAACCGGATCCAGCATCCCGGCTGCCAACTCCCGATTCAATCAATATTCCTCCTGCCTTTCTGTCCTGCCAATAGAGGTCGTTGGGCCATTTTATACAGGTGCTTTTTCCGGCATAGTTAACAAAGAAACGGTGTACAGCTACTGCGGCACAGGCACTTAATTCAAATTGCCTGGTAATGGGCAGAAATCCGGGGTTTACCAATATACTCAGGGCTATATTAAGACCCTTTTGCGAAGCCCAAACCTTACCCCTTTGGCCTTTTCCCATAATTTGTTCATGGGCGAAAACTGCGGCTCCTTCTTCGGGCAGCAGCTGACCATCCGTCAGTCGGGATGTTTCAATAAGCTGGCGGGCATAGTTATTGGTACTGTCAACTGATTGCAATTCAATGAATGGTGCTGTTATTGAAGGGAGTGGCAATTAATTGTTATTTTTGACAAAGAAACAAAGTTTATAGTTGGGGATGCGCCTTCAGAAGACAAATCCAATCATAAATTTTAAACGTAAACACTAAACTACAAATCTGTTTGGAACAATTGTCAGTACTGACCAACCGAAAGAAAAAAGGTGCAGCGAGGTTAACAAAAGCGTCTAAAATTATCAAAACCATCATTGCGGCTATCCAGGAAAAAAAGGGGAAGAATATTATCTCTCTCGACCTGCGGAAGATTAATGAAGCGGTAGCCGATTTTTTTATCGTATGTGAAGCAAGCAGTCAGCCACAGATTAGGGCCATTGCCGATAATGTGGATGACAGAGTAAGGGACAAATGCGGCGAAAAACCTTTTCATCATGAAGGGTACAACAATCTGCAAGTGGGTGTTGATTGACTATGTAAATGTGGTGGTGCATGTAATGCTGACTGAAAACAGGAGGTTTTATAAACTGGAAGAAATGTGGAGCGATGCCGCAGCGGAAACAATTGAAGAGTAGTGTTAAATATTTGCAGTGGGAAAACAATTTCAATAAAAAAACATTATTTAGCAGAAACACAGCGAAAAATTAATATGTCACAAGAGCAACAGAATAATCAAAACAGGCCTCCGAGGTTCAATAACCGGCAAACAGGTGGTGATGACCCGAACCCGGGGCAGAAGAAAGGCCCCAAATTCAGCATATACTGGGTTAGTATTCAGGCGACTTTGAAAAGCAGATGGATGAGCTTTATAAGGAGAAGAATATTCCACAGGAAAGCAGAGTTGCCTATAGTGTAGAATCTGAAAAGGATTGGTTTGGTGGTATCCTTCAATTCCTTTTTCCTGTCCTAATATTCGTCGGCATCTGGATATTGATGATGCGTAAGATGAGTGGCGGCGCCGG
Source organism: Chitinophagaceae bacterium (assembly GCA_016719815.1). Lineage (GTDB taxonomy): Bacteria > Bacteroidota > Bacteroidia > Chitinophagales > Chitinophagaceae > JJ008. The sequence goes on from JADJYK010000005.1 coordinate 152,021, forward strand.
GGGTGGTGCCGGGGGTGGTGGTATTTTCAACATTGGAAAATCTAAAGCTCAATTGTTTGATAAAGGAACAAGGGTGAATATAACATTTGCTGATGTGGCAGGTTTGGATGAAGCGAAGGTTGAAGTAATGGAAATCGTCGACTTTTTAAAAAATCCAAAGAAATACACTAACCTTGGCGGTAAAATTCCCAAGGGGGCTTTGCTTATTGGTCCTCCGGGAACAGGTAAAACATTACTGGCAAAAGCCGTTGCCGGAGAGGCACAGGTTCCTTTCTTCAGTCTTAGTGGTTCTGATTTTGTGGAAATGTTTGTAGGTGTGGGTGCCAGCCGTGTAAGAGATTTATTCAAGCAGGCAAGAGAGAAAGCACCTTGCATCATTTTTATTGATGAAATAGATGCTATTGGCCGGGCAAGGGGCAAGAATGCTATGATGAGCAACGATGAAAGGGAAAGTACACTAAACCAATTGCTGGTGGAGATGGATGGTTTTGGCACCGATGTGGGCATTATTGTGCTGGCGGCTACTAACAGGCCGGATGTATTAGACTCAGCATTACTTCGTCCCGGACGCTTCGATCGGCAAATCTCAATTGACAAACCAGACTTAGTAGGCCGTGAAGCAATTTTTAAAGTACACTTACAGCCAATAAAAGTTTCTAAAACTCTTGATGTTCATAAACTGGCTGAGCAGACTCCCGGATTTGCCGGTGCAGATATTGCTAATGTGTGTAATGAAGCAGCCCTTATAGCCGCCCGTAAAAATAAAGAGGCTGTAGATATGCAAGACTTTCAGGATGCGGTGGACAGGGTGATTGGCGGATTGGAAAAGAAAAACAAAATCATTTCTCCGGAAGAAAAGAAAATTATTGCCTACCATGAAGCGGGTCATGCCATTTGTGGCTGGTTCCTTGAACATGCTTACCCGCTGCTCAAGGTAACAATTGTTCCAAGAGGTACTGCTGCATTGGGCTATGCACAATACACACCCAAAGAGCAATACCTGTATAACACAGATCAGCTTAGCGATCAGATATGCATGACACTGGGTGGAAGGGCCAGCGAGGAAATCTTTTTTAAGAAAATTTCTACCGGGGCACAAAACGACCTGCAGCAGATTACACGCATTGCCTATGCAATGGTGACAGTATATGGCATGAACGATAAGATAGGTAATGTTAGCTTTTATGATCCTCAGCAGGAGGCCTCCTTCACAAAACCTTACTCAGACGAAACGGCAAAAATGATTGATGAGGAAGTAAGGAAACTGATTGACGAGGCATATGGCAAAACCCTTAACCTTCTTACTGAAAAGAAAAATGAAGTGGAAAAACTGGCCAATGCCTTGCTTGATAAAGAAGTATTATTCCAGAGCGATGTGGAGGCGTTGATAGGCAAGCGTCCTTTTGAAGACAGAAAACACATAGTAGAGGATATAGATGTTGAACCTGTGACAATCGAACCGGAAGAAAATATGGAAGGTGATACAGGAACTGAATCTTCTATTTAAACTTCTTATATGAACGTATCTCCGTCAAAAGAAAACATCTTAAAGAAGATAAGAAAGGCGTTGAGTCACTCAACGCCTTTGCCTTTTCCGCAAAGCGAAGGCAACCAGCCCGTCTTTCATCAATTGAACCAGGAGCCGGAGATAGAATTTGCTGAACAGTTTACGAAGTTGCAGGGTAAGTTTATCTATTGCATAAACAGGCAGGAATTTGCTTTTCAGTTAAACAGCCTTATAAAAAAACAGGACTGGCAAAAAATATATTGCTTAGAACAGGAACTGCTTGGTCCATTGGCCGACCAGCTTGGAGAAAGGTTGACAATTACAGATTTAGCCGGTTGTGATATCTCCATAACAGGTTGCGAATACCTTGTTGCCCGTACAGGCAGTATTGTTATGAGCACTGCACAGGCAGGCGGACGTACAGCCAGTGTGTATGCGCCTATCCATATTTGCATTGCATTTACTAACCAGCTGGTGTACGATATTAAAGATGCATTGCAGGGAGCAAGAGAAAAATATGGAAACAAAATTCCATCGTTGATAACATTTGCCACAGGCCCCAGCCGTACTGCCGATATTGAAAAAACATTAGTTGTGGGTGTTCATGGCCCAAAAGAAGTGTATTTGTTTCTGGTGGAAGCCTGAAATAGCCCTGCCTTTATTAAATTTACAGCATGACACAACCAGAAACTTTCCTACTATTTGTTTATGGTTCATTGCGCAGTGGTTTTCAAAGCCATGCCTACGAATATATCAGCAGGTATTTTGCTCTAACCGGACAAGCTAAAGTGAAAGGCCGGTTACACGATATGGGCGATTATCCTGCAGCTATACCAACAGATGAAGATGCTTTTATTATTGGAGAACTTTATCATATTAAAAACGTGGATGAATTTTCCTGGGCTATAGGCCAGTTGGATGACTACGAAGGGGTATCTGCTGAAACCGGGGAACAACCGCTATATTATCGTGCAATAACAGATGTGTATATAAATAGTGAAAAAGTGCCGGCCTGGATTTACTGGTATAAAGGAGATGTAACAGGTAAAACCATAATATCTTCAGGTGATGTGATTGAATACCTGAATCAAAAGAAATGATTTTAAAAAGTGCCGATTTTTCAAAATAAAAAAATATACTTCCTTTCCGATTTTCACCTCGGGGCACCTGATTATTTCTCCAGTTTGGCAAGGGGAAAGCGAATTGTTCAGTTTCTTGATGATATAAAGGATACAGCAGCAGAAGTTTTTCTTGTTGGAGATATGTTTGACTTCTGGTATGAGTATCGTCTGGTGGTGCCCAAAGGCTTTGTGAGGCTGCTTGGCAAACTTGCCGAATTTACGGATGCAGGAATACCCCTGCATTTTTTTGTTGGAAACCACGATATGTGGATGCGGGATTATTTTCAGAATGAGTTGAACATTCCCGTTTATTTTGAGCCAAAAGAATTTGAACGCAATGGCAAACTCTTTCTCATCGGCCATGGCGACGGCCTTGGGCCCGGTGATTACGGATATAAACGACTAAAAAAAGTGTTCCGCAATCCGGTTTCAAAATGGCTGTTTGGCATTTTGCCACCGGTGATGGGCATGGGGCTGGCTAACTACATGAGCCGTCGCAGCCGGGCACAAACCGGCGCTACAGAGGAAACATTCCTTGGTGAAGACAAAGAATGGCTTATTATCTATTGTAAGGAAAAGCTGAAACAAAAGAATTATGATTTTTTTGTGTTTGGGCACAGACATTTACCCATCGATTTTCGTCTCGATAATGGTAAGTATGTCAACTTGGGCGACTGGATTCGCTACTTTACCTATGCCGAATTTGATGGAACAGAAATGACATTAAAATCATATAAAGGCAACAATCATAAAATCATTAGAAATTATTGAAACAGATAATTGCAATACTGCTTTGTTGTTTCTTTTTGTCTGCAAAAGCACAGGAGGATACGAATTTTCACTTCGTGAGGAAGATTACCGGCGACATCACCGCATTCACCGTTGATAATCTTGATAATATTTATATACTTAACAGCCGGAATCAGGTGAAGAAAATTAACGCCAATGGCGATTCGGTAGCAGTATATAATAATATCAGGAAGTATGGACAGACCACACTGATAGATGTGTCGAATCCGCTGAAAGTATTGTTGTACTATAAAGATTTTGCCACTGTTGCGATGCTTGACCGTTTTTTGAATGTGGTGAACACAGTTGACTTGCGTAAGCAAAACATTTTGCAGGCAAAAGCTATTGCCCAGTCATATGATAACAAAATTTGGGTGTATGACGAAATGGAAAACAAACTAAAAAAAGTTGATGAGGATGGTAAATTGCTGCAGGAAACACCCGATTTCCGGCTTTTACTTGATGTAGCGTCACAGCCTGTAAAAATATTTGATGAAAATAAATACGTTTACCTCTACGACTCAACTTATGGTATTTTTGTTTTTGATTACTACGGAACACTGAGAAACAACATTATGATTACTGGCTGGAAAAATTTTAAAGTGACCGGAAAGTATATTTATGGATCCAAAGCCGACACATTATACCGCTACGATATATCAGATTTTCAGTATGACGAATGGAAACTGCCCGGACAGTTAAACAACACATTGTCATTCAATTTTACTGCTGGCAGGGTGTATGCTCTCAAACCGGAAGCCGATAAAGGACTAAGCAGTATTCTTGTTTATGCAATTCGTTAATACCAGCAACTTTCTTTTTTCGATAATTTTACCGCATGAATGATTTTCTTCAGAAAATATGGCTTTACAATACCATTCAGACTTATCTGATTGTTGTCGGCGTTATTCTTTTTATATGGGCTTTTAAAAAGCTTATTTCCCGCTATTTCGCCGGACTGCTCTTCAGTGTTGTAAAAAAAATCTGGAAGGATGTTGATAAACAATCTTTCGTCAGCCTTGTGGTAAAACCACTCGGTACATTTTTGGCCATACTGGCTTCGCTGGTGGCTTTGTTCAAACTTAACTTTCCTGGTCAGCTAAACACAGAGATACTCTTTGGCTATACATCAAGGGCAATAACGTATATGCTTGGGGTGGCAACGCTTATTATTTCTTTTGCAGCTTTACTAATCCGGCTTATTGATTTTATTGCAATAATTCTGGAACGAAAAGCCAACCTTACCCCAGAGCAAAACGACAACCAGCTGATTGTTTTCTTTAAGGATTTTTTCAAAGTTATTATTGTTATCATCAGTATCATCATGGTATTGCGGTATGCTTTCGGGCAAGATGTAAGAAGTCTTCTTACCGGCCTTAGTATCGTGGGTGCAGCTATAGCTCTTGCTTTGCGGGAAAGCCTGGAGAACCTGATTGCATCATTTATCATTTTCTTTGATAAACCATTTGTTACTGGCGACCTGGTAAAAGTGCTGAATGTTACAGGCACAGTTGAAAGAATTGGATTAAGAAGCACAAGAATTAGAACAGAGCAAAAAACATTTGTTACCGTGCCCAATAAGCAGATGGTGGACAGTATCCTGGATAATTTGTCGCTGCGTACGCACCGCAAAGGTGATTTAAGGCTGGAGATTGATCTGCACACCAGCAGCGAATTGACAGCACAATTAATTGAGAGAGTTAAGAAAATATTGAGCAGGGCAGATGTGGAAACAAGTCAGGTTCACCTGGCTGAAATTGCAGTAAATGCAATTGTTGTTACCGGTGACTATTTTACAGCTCCTCTTTCAATGGATGAGTTTAACGTCATCAGGCAGGAAATAAACCTGCAAAGCCTGAAACTGCTTGAAGAATTAAACATTGAACTGGCAGGCGAGAATAAAGATATTAAGATTAATAAGTGACTTATTTGAGAATTAAGGGATTAATGGTCATCAACGGGTCTATCTAACTTTCTTAATGCCTTAATGGTTTAAACCCTACTGTACCGGAAATGCGTTACTGATAATCTCTCCCAGTTCCTTGTCAAATACTCCGTACTTGCCGTATTCTACCACACGGCCCAATTCCTTTCCTTGCTTCAGTACTATAATGGTGGGTACATTGGTAATGTTAAGGGCAAGCGACAGGCTGCCGAATGACTTCTTTCTTTCTGTCCACTCCAAAAAGTGTTATCCCTCTCAGCAGGAAAACCAGCGGCTTCAGTCAATGCAAATAATTTTGGAATGATGAACTGCGAATCTTCGCACCATGTGCCCATAAACACCAGCAGTTGCAGCGAATCTTTATGCTTTTGTAACCCGTCAATGGCAACTTTATCGGGGTTGTAGCCAATAAGATTTTGGGCATACCATTTAAAGCTGGTATCCGCCTGCAATATTTCTTTCGAGATTAAACCTTTGTACGATTTTTCGTTTGGTCTCTCTACCAGCACTTCATACTGGTTTTGTGCAAAAACGATATTTCCTACAAGCAGGGTAATAACAAATACAGGCAGAATTTTTTTCATGGTGAATGCTTTATAGCGGCAAAAGTAAAAGGGTGTAGCCAAAAGATGAAGGAACTGGCGTTAAAGTTGCAGGAAATTATAGACCCGTTCAATAATTTTCCTGTCATCACTGAAAACATTTGGTATCGCCCATTTTAAATAAAGCGTTCTGTTTGAAAAACTGATCGAATCAATGCAGGAGTTGTTCAAAGCCGCTTTACAGGGATTTTCCTTCTCAATAACAAAATCCTTTGCTATTGTTTTCAGATTTTCAATCATGAATAATGTATCGCCTTCTTGTTCCACTGCAACAAGGTTTGCAATAGTGTCGAAGCACAGGATATTATATTCCTCTATTGGATTATCTGTTTTATTTAAAGGTAAAATAAGGTTTTTCCAAACTCCACTGCCCATGCCGTACTGCAATATTGCATAACCATTATTCTGCCACTGAAAGTTTATTCTTTCGCCAAACTGAAAGGCAATGCTGTAACCTGAGGTACGGGAAAGTGTGTCATTTCCAGGAGACAGTTACGGTAGAATCGCTGTTTTGATTAAGTTGAAAAAAAGCATCCGCCTTCCCCCAATATTTTCTTGCCTAGCCTTTGATTCAGGACTGGATATTTCTCGATACTAGATTTATATTTTGACGTTGATTCAGTATAGTCGCAACTGACAAAAAGAATAATAAGAAGAGAAAAAGAAATGAGATTTTTCATCCTGAAAAGATATCATTCAACAAACGATGGGATAAGCAGTTTATTGCAAGTTTCACAAATTCACCTTCATCTCCAGCATAAAGCCTTTTATCTTTTGTAAAGACTGTATGGCGGCAAAACGTTCTTCAGCCCTCTTATTTTTCTTCAGATAGTCTTTGGCTCCCTCGATGGTAAACTTGCGGCGGCGTAGCAGGTCATAAATCATCACCAGGTTCTTAATATCCACCGGGCGGAAAAAACGGTCGCCCTTCCTGTTTTTGCGGGGCTGCAAAATGTCAAACTCGGTTTCCCAGTAACGTATCAGCGACTGGTTCTCCCTGAACATAACAGCCACTTCACCAATAGAATAATATTGCTTTTTGAAAAGCTCTTCGTCTTCCGGCACATTAATCAGGTCGGCAGACAGGGCAATATCTTTTAAGGATTTACGGCCTCTTTTACCGGTGCCAGCCACCTGTTGTACTGTAGTTTCTTTTACTGATGATGCCGTTATTTCTTCAATTTCATTTGCTGCTTCAGCCATTTGCAGCACTGGTTCTTCCACCACCGATACAGGCTCCGGTATTGGCACAGCAGCAGGAACACCAAAATCAAAAGTTATTTGCGTTAATGGCTTTTTCATTATTTGTAAAGGTAATTACACCCTGTTCACTATTGTCTGGACAATACAATGTGTGGAAAAAATGCCGCTTGCTCTATTTCACCGTCGTCCGTTTACTATTCCCTAATCAAGGCTTTGGTTGCTGGCGGCTGCTTTTTTCAGCAACTGGTCAAACTGTTCCGGGGTCAGGTCATTGTAGAAGAAATATATCGGGTCAAGTTTATCGCTGTATTTATGTACCTCATAGTGGCAGTGCGGCCCGGTACTTTTCCCGGTACTGCCTACCCAGCCAATTACCTCACCCCGTTTTACTTCCTGTCCGTTTCTTGCTTTTACCCTCACCATGTGGCCGTACAATGTTTCGTAGCCAAATCTATGGCTGATGATGACATGGTTTCCATACCCGTTTCCGGTGTTTCCGGCCGTGGTAACTGTTCCGTCGGCAGTGGCATAAATGGGGGTGCCGGTAGGAGCGGTAAAATCAAGCCCCGCATGAAATTTTGTGGTTTTATAAACCGGGTCAATTCTATACCCAAAGCCCGATGCAACACGGGTAAGGTCTTTATTGGCCACGGGTTGTATAGCTGGTGTGTGGGACAGCATGTGTTCTTTATTCTTTACCAGCTCCTCCACTTCGTTGTAGGATTTCTTCTGGGCTGCAATGCGGCCGCTAAGATTATTTAGAGTGGCAGCAATAGAAGCAGCCAATTGAAAATCTTTTATCTTCTCCACTTTGGCAATCTCAATCTTTGTTTCCAGTTCCTTTGCCCTTGCACTGTCCGGAACGGGGTTGGCTTCAAATATGGCACGGTACACATCGTTGTCCCGCTTTTCCAACTCCTTCATCTGTTTTTGAACAGACTCAAGGCTGTCTTCCAGTTCCTTGTAATTATCTTTCAGAATTTTGTTTTGATAAGCCAGTTGCTTTTCTTTTGGCGAGCCGATAAACTGAAAAGCAGCATACGAAATAAGGCCGGCAGTAACAAGGGCAGCCGCCACAAAACCAAACACCCGCAGCAATTTTACCCGCAGCGGAGTTTCCAGTTTTTCATACCGGAGAGTGTTGGTATTATAGTAATACTTGATTTTTTTCATTATCAGAACCCGATGCCGTCATGCAGCGGTATTGCTTACCTTTGCCCCACTTTTGTGGGTTGTCAAAGATAGACTGTAAAATAGCAAAAATCAACCCGGAAATAATATTGATAACCAGTTAAAAGAAAATATTTATGTAGCCGGCTGAAGTACTGCTATCATCGTCCCTTGCGTCGCACACTTGTACGGCAGTAACACCGATGAGCAATTTGAACCATTACCGGACACATTCACTATTACTACTCACAAACATGATGACCAGCGCAGAAATACGGCAAGCATTTATGGATTTTTTCCGTTCCAAGAACCACGATATTGTGCCTTCGGCTCCTATTGTGGTGAAGAACGACCCCACACTCATGTTCACCAATGCGGGCATGAACCAATTCAAAGATTATTTTCTCGGCAATAAGAAAGCGGCCAATCCACGGGTTGCTGATACACAAAAATGCCTGCGGGTAAGCGGCAAGCACAACGACCTTGAAGAAGTGGGTGTTGACACCTATCACCACACCATGTTCGAAATGCTGGGCAACTGGAGCTTTGGCGATTACTTCAAAAAAGAAGCCATCGCCTGGAGTTGGGAACTGCTTGTAGATGTGCTGAAGATTGACAAAGACAAAATTTACGTTACCATTTTTGAAGGCGACGAAAAAGAAGGCCTGCCCAGGGACGAAGAGGCTTATAACGAGTGGAAGAAAGTTATTGCCGAAGACCGGATCTTGATGGGTAATAAAAAGATAATTTTTGGGAGATGGGCGACACAGGCCCCTGCGGTCCCTGTACTGAAATACATGTAGACTGCCGCCCCGATGAAGAAAGAAAACAGGTGGATGGCAAAACACAGGTGAATAAAGACAATCCGCAAGTGATAGAAATCTGGAACAATGTATTCATCCAGTTTAACCGTAAAAAAGATGGAAGCCTGGAGCCGCTGCCTGCCAAACATGTGGATACGGGTATGGGTCTGGAACGATTGGTAAGAGTGCTGCAAAACAAAACGTCTAACTACGACACCGATATTTTTACAGGAACTATTGCTGTTGCCGAAGGAATAACGGGAAAAAAATATGATTACAGCGATTCCAAACAGGCCGTTGCGTTTCGTGTAATTGCCGATCATATCCGGGCAATCAGTTTCACAATTGCTGACGGGCAATTGCCTTCCAACCCCGGTGCCGGTTATGTTATCCGCCGGATATTAAGAAGGGCGGTTCGTTATTATTATTCCTACCTCGACTACAAGCATCCTTTGCTAACACAGTTGGTGCCGGTGTTGGCAAAGCAGTTTGAAACGGTTTTCACTGAGCTTTACTCACAAGTAGATTTTGTTGCCAAGGTAGTGAAGGAAGAGGAGGAATCATTTTTGAGGACTTTGGAAAAAGGGTTGAAGAGGGTAGATGACTACATAGCAATAATGAAAAGCACACATCCCGGGGCAATCAAAATTGATATTGATGGTAAAACGGCATTTGAACTGTTCGATACATTTGGATTCCCCTTAGACTTGACCCAATTAATAGCAAAGGAAAATAATTCTGAAGTTGATGTTGTTGAATTTAACTTATATATGCAGCAACAAAAAGACCGCAGCCGTGCTGCCACATCCATTGATGCTGGCGACTGGATTGAACTGAAAGAAGGCTCCAACAAGTTTGTAGGTTACGATTCTCTTGAGGCCAAGACACAAATACTCAAATACCGCAAGGTAAAAGCAAAAGGAAAAGAGCTTTACCAGATAGTTTTGGAAACAACACCGTTCTATGCCGAAAGCGGCGGACAGGTGGGAGATAGAGGCACACTCACAACTCCCGACTCACAACTCACAATCATTGATACAAGAAAAGACAACGACTTAATCATCCATTTTTCAGAAACCATTCCTGCTGATTTAACAGGTGAAGTATTTGCCAAAGTAGATGCTGAAAAAAGAAAGAACACAGCATTGCATCACTCGGCCACACACCTGCTGCATGCCGCATTGCGTAAAGTGCTGGGCAACCATGTGGCACAAAAGGGCTCATTAGTAAATGAAGAACATCTTCGTTTTGACTTCTCTCATTTTGCCAAAGTAACCGATGAAGAAATTGCCAAAGTGGAAGCACTCGTAAATGAGAAAATCAGGGAGAATATTCCGGTTGTAATAAAGTCAATGCCAAAGGATGAAGCCATGAAATTGGGTGCTATGGCTTTATTTGGAGAAAAATATGGAGATGTGGTTCGTGTGGTTATTATAGACCCCAACTATTCGGTTGAATTATGCGGAGGCACACATATTGGTGCAACAGGAGAATTAGGCTTGTTTAAATTAACAAGTGAATCAGCAGTAGCTGCCGGTGTTCGCCGTGCGGAAGCTATCTGTGGCACACAGGCCGAAGAATACGTAAACAGCCAGTTGAAATTTATCAGCAGCCTGAAAGAGGTACTTAAGAACCCTAAAGACGTACTGAAAGCCATTGAGAACCTGCAAAACGAGAATACAGAACTCAAGAAACATTTAGAATCGACTTGATGCCGGTAAGATTATAAAAGAGAAAGTAGCTCCGTTAATCAAAGGCGGTGGTGGTGGTCAGAAAACCCTGGCAACCGCCGGCGGTCAGGAAGCGGGAAAACTTACTGAGGTAATTACTGCTGTTAAGAGTTTGCTGTAATCAGGAGGTAAAAGGAAAATCATCATCGTCAAACTTCATTTTTCTCCAGCCTTTAGGGAGCGACTTTTTGCTATCGTAGTAAAAATAAAGGGTAAAAATTATCAAAACCATGCAGAGAGCAATTATTAATATGAGGAGTATTGTATTCATAACGGCCAATGAATAAGATTCTTGATTTTCAAAATTCGTATTTTTTTTAATATAATAAGACTCTTTGAACACTTTTATAAAATAGTTAATTCAGTTGAGAGGTTATAACCTAAACGGGAGACTAATACTTCTTGAATTTTCGGCAGGCGATAGCCGTTTCGTTGTTGGGCAAAATGTGACTCTCTTAATTCTTATTTGAAAAAAGAAAACTGACCTTGGATTTCGGTTAATGACCTTAGCATCAGGAAAAGTCTATTCTACATAAGCTGCTGGTGCGAGAGTGAAATATGGGTCAAAAAAATGAAAATCAAAGAATTACATCAGAAAATGTCTGAAACTGTTGCTTCAGTCCCTGTGTCTGAAAATGCAGTATGCCTTGTATCGGAAAGAGTTTTGTCGAATTCCATCCTGTCGTCAGCTAACCAGGCCTTTCATCATTTTACTGTTATTTAACATTTCCGAAACTTTTCGTATTTCATTTTAGTTGCTATATTTGACTACGAAACTTAACGTAGATAATCTCTAAAACAAATTGATATGGAAAAAATATGGATGAAAAACTCACTGCTTGCTGCATTTGCGGCTCTGCTTGCTCCGTTGACCCTGATGGCACAGCAGGATGAAAAAAAGGCTATTGAAGAAAAGAAGAAAGAAGTAAGGCAGATTATTGTCACTATTGATGAAAATAGTGATAAGAAAACAGTTATTGAAATTGATGGGGAGAAAGTTACTGTAAATGGTAAGCCAATAGCTGACTACAAAGCAGAAAATGGTGCGGTAAAAATAAAGGAACGGAAAGTAAAAGATGTAGATGCGCTGAGTCCTGATTTTCCGGGAAGCGGGATGATGTTTTTCAGAAATGGAAACAATAACTTCTTTGGAGAAAGTATGAAATTGGAGGGAATGAAGAATAAGCCCATGCTGGGAGTAACAACAGAAAAGACAGATAAAGGAGTGGAGGTAAAAGATGTTACAAAAGAAAGTGCTGCTGAAAAAATTGGATTAAAGCAAGGTGACATCATTACAAAAATTGATGATAAAAAAATTGAGACACCAGATGATCTGTCAAAAGGTGTGCAGTCGCACAAGCCGGGAGATAAAGTAACTGTTCATTACAAAAGAGATGGAAAAGAGCAAAAAGCAGAGGCAGAACTGACACAGTGGAAAGGCACAAATGCATTTGGCACTCCCGGTCAGAATTTTGACTTTAACTTCAATTTTGATGACCTTAAAGATTTACCAAAGGCATTTACAATTCCTAAGGCACCGGGTGTTCAAAACTGGAATTGGTCTGGTGGCGGTCCCAAACTGGGACTGTCTGTTCAGGATACAGAAGACGGAAAAGGAGTTAAAGTAATTGAAGTGGATAACGAAAGCAATGCGGCAAAGGCCGGTGTAAAGGAAAACGATATAATCACCCAAGTGGATGACAAATCAGTTAACAGTGTGGATGAGATAGCGAAAATGCTGAAGGAGAAAAAAGAAAACCTGTCGGTAAAGCTGCAGGTAACCCGTGGAAATAAATCTCAAACCATTGAAGTGAAAATACCGAGAAAAATAAAAACGGCTGATTTATAGCAGGTTTATAAATGGCTTTAAACCCCGGCCTCTGGTCGGGGTTTTTTGTATCAAAATAGCCCGTACCTGTAAGGCTACGAAGTGTATTTTTGCCGTTCCTGAAAGAAATGACAGATTATAATAAATATGAAGTAGTAGTGGGCCTTGAAGTGCATGCCCAGTTACAAACGGCCAGCAAGTTATTTTGTGGTGACAGTATTGCATTTGGTGCCGACCCCAACACACATGTAAGTCCAATTACATTGGGGCATCCAGGTACCTTGCCTAAGATGAACCGGAAAGCAGTTGAGTATGCAATTAAAATGGGTTTGGCCTGTAACTGTGAAATTGAACGGCACAACTATTTTGCCCGTAAAAACTATTTTTATCCCGATCTTCCAAAAGGATATCAGTTGTCACAACATACCACACCTGTTTGTAAAGGAGGCTATATAAAAATTACCGTGGATGGACTGGAAAAGAATATTAGTTTAAACAGGATTCACATTGAAGAAGATGCGGGCAAAAGTATTCATGACAATGGCGATACATATACACGTGTTGATTATAACAGGGCCGGCACACCTTTGATTGAAATAGTAACCGAGCCTGACTTACGCAGCGGTGATGAAGCCTTTGCGTACTTAACAGAAATAAGAAAGCTTGTTCGTTACCTTGAAATATGCGATGGAAACATGGAAGAAGGGAGTTTGCGCTGTGATGCAAACATATCAGTAAGACTGAAAGGAGAAGAGAAGCTCGGTATAAAAGTTGAAGTAAAAAATCTCAATTCTATCCGCAATGTAAAAAGAGCTATTGAGATTGAGTCTGCAAGATTGATCAGCATTATTGAATCAGGTGGTGAAATAAAACAGCAGACAAGAAGTTTTGATGCAAACAACGGAACAACCTTTTCTATTCGTGACAAGGAAGATGCTGATGATTACCGCTATTTCGCCGAGCCTGATCTCACACCGTTTGATTTACAAGACGGGTTTATTGAAAATATTCGTATAACATTACCGGCTTTACCCTGGCAACGGGTGCATAGGTATATGAATGAAATGGGTCTTTCAGAGTATGATGCTTTAAATCTGTCAGATGAAAAGAAAATTTCTGACTATTTTGAATCAGTATCAGAGATTACTACAAATTATAAAGCAATTGCAAACTGGATAAACGGACCGGTTAAAACCTGGATGAATGAACAGGGAAAAGAAATAACCGGTTTTCCCATTCAGCCCTCTCAGTTAGCTGCATTAATACAAATGGTACAAAACGGGAGGATGAGTTTTTCCGTAGCCTCAACAAAGTTATTTAACCAGCTGCTGAATGAGCCAGCTGCAAACGTTGAGCAGACGGCACAAAAAATGAACCTGATTCAGGAGTCTGATTCATCAGCGCTTGAACCAATTGTGGACGCTGTACTGGCAAAAATGACCGAAAAAGTAAATGAATACAAAAAAGGGAAAAAAGGTCTGCTTTCTCTATTTGTTGGTGAAGTAATAAAGCATTCAAAAGGCAAAGCCGACCCAAAAGTGGTAAACGAACTTTTGCTTAATAAGTTAAAATAACAAATACTATGGATATAAGAAGTGCAACTTTTGCGCTGCTCAGCCTTGCTTTCCTGTTTTCATGCGGGGGGAAATCAGGTGCAAAAAAATTTGTTGTAAGCGGTACTATTTCAAACACCACTGCCCGTATGGTTTATCTTGAAGAAATGCCAATGACAACCATGCAGCGGGTCGTTGTTGATTCAGCAGTTATGGCAAAGGATGGAAAATATAAATTGTCTGCAGGAGGCGCAGAAGATAGATTATACAATGTAATTATTGATGGATACCCTCTGGCAGCTGTAATTAACGATGTGCCAGAAATAACACTAAATGCAACATTTGGCGAAGAAAGCAAACAATTTGTCAAAAGCTATGAAGTAGCAGGTTCGCCCGCAAGTACACAGCTGAAGGAGTTTATAACAGAGTTTAATAACAGGCTGCAGGTTATATTTCAGAATACTCAAAAAGCAGACAGTCTGAGCAAAGTACAAAACAATGATAGTTTGCTACAGACAATAGATATTACACTGCAAAGAAATGCTACTGAAATTTTGAACATGAGTAATGCTGCGATTAAAAAGAGCAGTAACCCGGCCTTAACAATGTTTATATTAGGTTATTACCAGGGACTTGCGGGAAATCCTGCCTATTTGCTGATGCCAATGAGTAAAGAACAGGTGATGGAAGTGGTAGATGGTGCGGTTAAAAAATTTCCGGAACACAAAGGCCTTTTGGCTATTAACGAATCACTGCAGGGCTGGGTAGGAAAGCCTGCTCCTGATTTTTCTATGCCAGACCCCAATGGAAAAGAAATAAGACTAAGTTCATTCCGGGGAAAATATGTATTGGTTGATTTTTGGGCCAGTTGGTGTAAGCCGTGCCGGATGGAAAATCCTTTCATAGTTAAAGCATATAACAGATTTAAGAATAAAAATTTTACTGTGCTTGGCGTTTCACTTGATAGTAATGGCAAAAAAGATACATGGTTGAAAGCGGTTATACAGGACAGTCTTGCCTGGACGCATGTTAGTGACCTGATGTATTGGAGTAGTCCGATAATACAACTTTACAAAATTGAAGGAATACCTTTCAATGTACTCGTTGACCCGCAGGGAAAAGTAATTGCAGAGGCGTTGCGAGGGGAAGATTTGGAGAAAAAACTGGAAACAATATTGAAGTAGGGTCGTAGAACAAATAATAAAAAGCCTCCGCAATTGCGGAGGCTTTTTTATGAGGAGTTGACTATTAGTACCCGGGATTTTGAGTTACAACAGGGTTGTCAATAATTTCAGCTGATGGTATTGGCCACAGGAAGCGGAAATCACTGTATGTAATTCCTGCCAGACCGGGAGTATAGGTAGTTCCGCAGTTATAAATTGCTGCTCCGGATGCACCATTTACAGCTTTTGCCGGAATACCACCGGTAGTGTATGCAGCATCTACTGCTAAACGGGAAATATCGCCCCAGCGTTTTCCTTCTGCCAAAAATTCAATTCTTCTTTCCAATAGGATCGCTTTAACCAAGTCAACAGATGTTGCGAAGTTAGCTGCCACATATTGGTTTGTAGCTGGTGTTGGGATAGACCTGTTTCTAACTGTATTCAGCAGGTCAATAGCTCGTTGAGAAATGGTTGCACCAGCATTTCTTGCTTCAGCCTCGGCCTGTGTAAGCAGTACTTCTGCATAGCGGATTTGCGGGGCATAATCACCACGGTTTACATAGTCACGGTATTTGGTTGTGAAAAAGCTTGTACCTGCATTTGCATTATTACCAGAAACGTACAGGGCGGTTCTTCTCAGGTCATCACACCTCCAACCCGAATTATTCCAGATAACAGGAGAGATGGCCACTAATCCACGGCCACCCAATGTAGCAGAACCAAACATGGCTGCTAATGAGCCATTAGGACCTACATTATCTATCGAACTGTGCCTTACAGAGAACATGCTTTCTAAGTTTGTGGCTCCCCCATTATCTGCAAAAGGTGCATCCGGTGTGAGGCTTAGCTTCCATCCGCCAATTGGGCTTACAACAGTATTCCAGCTAAGGGGATTAATAGTCGCAGGAATAACTTTGTTTCCTTCTGCTATTACACCAGCCCAGTCGCCCATGTGCAGTTTCACTCTCATTTTAAGGGCAATTGCAGCTGCGATAGTACTCCTTACTGTTTTATCATTACCTGACAAAGAAGCGGCAAGGTTTGTTTCAGCATAATCAAGATCTCTTAAAATGCGCCTGTATACAGTATCGGAAACGGCTCTTGGCAATGTTCTTACCAAATCAACGGTAGCAGGAACATTTACTGCGAGATCTCTGTATGGAACACCAATCTGGCTGCCGTTTCCATCCCTGTAAGGTCTGGCCCAATGGATCATTAGTTCATGATGCGACAGGGCCCTGAGAAAACGGCATTCAGCTTCATATTGTGCAGCAGCTGCAGCACTTAACACACCCGAAGTGCCGGCCTGCCTGAATCCATCAATGCAAACATTGGCTTTATTTATCAATGCATACAATGAATTCCAGTGGCCTACACAGTTGGCACTGCTTGCATTGTAAGTTGCCTGGTAAGTTATCTGGAAAAAAGTGGCAATATTGATTAAATCTTCGCCACGGCAATCTGATTGCTCAATATTGGCAGCACCGAAAGGGTATCCACGCAGTGTTCCATCGGTATAAGCACCGCTTTGCGCAGCATCATAAACTCCCATCAGCGATACAAGACATTTGGCGGGAGTGCTGAAAGCTTCTGTACTTGCTACAGAACCGTAAGGAGCAAGATCGAGTGACTTTTTGCAACTGACAAGCAGAACAGCCATCAGGGGCAAAAGCACTAAAAATTTTCTTAATTGTTTCATATAAAAGTATTTTATAGAGGGTTAACCGTTTTTATTAAAATCCAACATTAAATCCGAAAGAAAATGTTCTTACCTGGGGTGATACACTTTGGTCAATACCACCAGCAGTTATATTATCCGGATCAGCACCTTTATATTTTGACCAGGCAAAAAGGTTTTGGCCCTGAACAAAGAATCTCAGGTTTTCAACATATCCTTTGAACACACGGTTAACTAATACGTTTTCCAGCGTATAACTGAGTGTTATGTCTTGTAAGCGGATATAATCCCCGCTCTCAACAAATCTTGAAATAGCTAGGTTTGTCTGGTTGATATTAGGCGTTTGTCCGTAATACAATTTCGGAACATTGGTAACATCGCCCGGTTTTCTCCAACGGTCAAGAATTTCTACCCCGTTATTATGGAAACTTTGACTGAGTAAGGCTTCCTGGCGGGTGGTGTTCATGATTTGGTTGCCACCGGAATAGCGGAACATCACATTTAAGTCAAACTGCTTGTAGCGGAAACTGTTTGTAAATGCACCGAAGAAGGTAGGGATACCCTGGCCAAGATTCTGCCTGTCCGCAAATGTCATTGTTGTTGCATTTGCAGAAGAAATAGTACCATCATTAGGTCCGGTAATATAATAGAAAGTGTTATTTGGAATATTGTGAACAACAAGTCTTCCATTTGCTTTATAATACATAGGATGCCCATTGGCAGTATTTACACCTGCAGATTTATAGCCATAGATAATATTAATCGGATCTCCAACCCGGTAGAGATTATAGTTGCCATTTTGTATATAAGGAACAGGAGCTCCGTTTATTTCATACAATTTGGTCATTTCATTTTTTACATTGGAATAGTTGAAGTTAACATCCCAGTTAAAGTCTTTGTTTTTAACAACAGAGGCATCAATGGCAAGTTCAATACCCTTGTTAATCATTGAACCGATATTCGTTGAGATGGAGTTTCCTGGAACGCCGGCACTGGCAGGGGTAGGTACAGCAAGCACCAGGTTGTCAACATCATTTTTAAACCAGTCAAATGACAGGTTAATTCTTCCATGTAGCATGCTTATTTCAACACCGGCATCATATTTTGCACTTGTTTCCCATTGCAAATCAGGATTGCCAATAAAGTTGAGTGATATTGCATTAAGACCTCCATATAGCGAAGGGCCAAAAGTAGCCGGCAAATAAGGGAAGCCTCCCAGTGTATTGCCAACTTTGGCATAAGAGTACTTCAGTTTAACATCACTGAACCATTTGTTCAGGAAACTGTTGTTCTTCCATCCTTTTTCTTCTGATGGTCTCCAGCCAAAAGACACACCCGGGAAGGAACCATATCTTTTGTCTTTTGCAAGTGAACTTTGCCCATCTCGGCGGATAGATGCCTGGAAGAAATATTTGTTTTTATAGTCATAGTTAATTCTTCCAAATAAGGACTCAAACCCTGTATTTGTATAACCTCCAAAAAATTGTTGGGTAGAAGCAGATCCGGAAATAAGATTTTCTTTCAGGAAGAAAAAGTCAGAAAAATTAATTCCCTGTGCCTGCACATTCTTATTGTTTTGCTTTTGCAGTTCATGACCACCTGTCAGGAAAAAGTTATGGCTTTTTAATCGTAAGGTATAGTTGAAATAGTTCTGCCATGTATATCTGAGAATGCTTTGGTCAGAGTTGTATGCCAAACCATTATTGCTGAATCCATCACCATGACGGGGATCCCATGCCTGGTAACTATAGTCATTGAACCAGTCGGCAGAACCCTGTGTGCGGAACTTCAAATTTTTTGCAAAGGACAACTCTACAAAACCGGTATTAATAATCCTGTAATTATCAGAATAGTATTTATTCATATTGACGGTAAAGGCCACATTTGTATAACCATCATCAACACCCTGTGAGTTTGGGCCATTGGGGATTGAATTAAGGTTTACCAATGGGGCATTAATATTATACCCTGTTGGGTTCAGGCTGCTGTAAGGAGAAACATTTGGCAACATACGGAGGGCTGATGAAATAACTCCGCTTAATGCATTGGACCCATTGTTCTGATCCCAGTTTTCCTGGCGGCTGACACCAAGGTTGTTTCCAATTTTAATAAAATTGTTTACTTCATGCTCAAAGTTAAATCTGAACCGGTATGTATTGTTTTTATTACTTACAACAACACCCTGTTGTTTTGTATAGTTTGCAGAGAAAAAGAAAGTGGTCTTAGGTCCGCCGCTCTGAAAACTCAGGTTGTGATTCTGAACTAAAGCATTATTGATGAGAGCAATACTTTGCCAGTCAGTATTAACACCGGCACCGTTTACACCTGCCCTTGCCGCTAGACCATTATTGGCCAATTTTTCGTTGGCGATGGTTACAAATTGATCCGCATTTAACAGGTCAAACCTTTTCAATACATTACTCATGCCTATTGTTAAATCATAGTTTACTTTGGCTTTACCCTTAGTCCCTTTTTTGGTGGTAATCATTACCACACCAGCAGCGGCCCGGGAGCCAAAGATGGCTGTTGCCGAACCATCTTTCAGGATTTCAATGTTTTCAATGTCAGATGGGTTGATATCACCAATGGCGTTTGAATTGGTAGTAAAGGCAAGATTTCCCGTAACAACAGGAATGCCATCAACAACAAATAAAGGCCCAGTGGCCTGGTTAACCGAGTTTACACCCCGAATGAAAATCCGTGCGGGTTGGTTCACTAAGCCACTTTGGTTGGTAACCTGCACACCGGTAGCTCGTCCGGCTAACAGTTTATCTACAGAAGGGGAAACAAAGTTTGCCAGTTCTTTAGCATCTACTTTAGAAGCAGAACCAGTAAAGGCTTTCTTTTGCTGAGTGCCATATCCTACCACAACCACTTCTTCCATAACCCTTTCTTCACCCTTAAGTACAAAAGACATATTGGTTTGCGAGCCAATATTCATATCCTGCGATAAGAAGCCTACACCAGATACCGTTATCACTTCGGCAGTTGCCGGTACAGGTAAACTGAATGTACCATCGGCTTTGGTAGTTGTTCCGATAGTTGTCCCCTTAACCATTACTGAAGCATTGGCAACAGGAAGGCCTTTGTCATCGGTCACTTTGCCTGTAATAGTTCGTTGTGCCATTGCATTTGTGGCAAAAAACACAACGCCAAAAAGCAGTAAAAACAGTTTTCTCATGAGCGTTTTAGTTTTAGTATATAAAGAAAATAATCCTTCTGAATTCAGCGAAGGATCAATGAACTGGTGATTAACAATTTTTTCCCCGATCTATTGGTTCTGTTACAGGCTTAAAGATTATAAAAAAAACTTAAAATCCTGTATTTTTTTGACATTACAAGAGAAAAAAATGCTGCTTTTTGCGCCCATTTTATTGAAGGGGATTAAAAAAAGTGTAAAAAGGATAGAATTGAGTGTAAATCAGACTCGTATCAGAAAAGATTCGGAGGCGGTACAATTTTTTTTATAAATATTTGATTTTGTGTTTGTTGTGCTTGTTTTCGGATTCGAACGACTTGCCAAGCAAAATACTGAGTGTATCTTGAATCATATAAAGGCATATAGCGGCTTAAGAATTAACATGAATTATTTCATAAAAAAGGCGGGTTTTATACCCGCCTTTTCGTTAAATCAATTATCAAGCATTATTTACAGATCGTTCTGAATACATTTTGAATTAGCGTTCAATTCTGTCCTTGGTATTAAAAACTGCCAGCTTGTGCTTCCTGCAGGTACAGTCAATGTTACAGCCACGGAAGCGTTATGATTAGCTCCTGTTCTGTCCAATGGAAGATCCAATCTTTTCAGGTCATAAAAACGGAACCCTTCTCCCCATAGCTCAACTCTTCTGTTCATCAGAATTTCGTTAATAAGTGCCTGACCTGTATTAGTAGAAAGAACATAACCTGGATTTCTCTGGCTAAGCAGAGAGTATAAAACACCAGCTGCTGTGGCGTCTTGTCCGCCGGCTCTTGCTCTGGCCTCGGCCTCAATAAGGTACATTTCTGCAACCCGCATAATAGGCACATCACCTATACTGCTTGCACTGCCACCTCCAGATAAAAATTTTCTGTTCATGTATGGATACCTTGCTCCGCCCGGAGGTATTGGAAACGTTGTGTTTGTACCGGTAGGATCCCATAATTGTTTTCTTATGTCAGATGCAGGTATTGCATTATATAATGCAGAGTTAATGCACTTTGGGTTTGTGCGAATGTTTGTCGAATTGAAATCGGCAGACATATATGCAAAGAAAGAATAGAAATAGGTAGTCTGATCTGCCACCTGCCGGCTTCCCCACATCCATTCAGGGTTTGTATAGTTATTAAAGCCCTGCAAATACTGCGCAGTACTCATTAGAGATAATCCTTGTCTGGCTTCATTTGCAAACTGAGCTGCAACAGCCCAGTCCTGCATAGCCAGTGCCACTCTTGCCCTCAGTCCTTTGGCAACATTCAGGTTAATATGGGAGGCATTGGCACGGGCAGGTGCGCCAGTAAGATTTGTGATAGCGGTGTTCAAATCAGTAACAATAACAGCATAAACTTCAGCAACGGTTGATCTCGGAAGTTTCTCAGTGGTTGGGGTTAATACAAGGGATAAGCCAGGATTGCTGTTACTGGTAGTTTTGTCATATCTTTTTCCAAAAAGCTGAATCATCTGGAAGTAAGCCCATGCTCTGTAAGCCAAGGCCTGTCCTTTTATTACCTTTTTATCCGCATCAGGTCCGGTTGCGTTATCAATATTGGCGATAATCATATTGGCATTGGCGATGATGTCATAGTAAAATTGAAAATTAAAATATGGTGACCATGCATTTTCATTACGATGATCAGTCCAACGGTGAGTGGTAAGAAACCAGCCGTTACCTGTTGTTGGATTTACCAGGTCATCTCCTAGCATATCCATGTCAATCATATTTTTACTCTGCCCGCCCTGATCCTGACGACTGTTGTATTGTATATACAAAGATCGGTGAATACCGTTCAGCGCAACCCAGGCATTAGCAGTTGTTTTAAAAATATCAGTTTGTACTACCTGATCAGTAGGTGCCGTTGTCAGGTAATCCTTTTTGCAGGAGGGAAGCAAAAAAACCATTACCGCAAGTGCAGTTATAAATTTTAAAAATGATTTCTTCATATAGTTAGTTTTTAAAAGTTAAATGTAAATCCTGCAGTTATTATTCTTGCAGGGGTATAAACGTTTGAGGTTGTGCCATCAAATGACTGATTTACATTCATGCCATACCTCTTTGAAAACAGAGCAACATTTTCGGCCCCTACAAAGAAGCTGCCACTGGCAGCACTCATTTTTCCACAAGGCTTGTTGGCATTTTATAAGACAGTGTAATTGATCTTACATTTAAAAATGAAGCATCAATCAGCCATCTGGAGCTGGCTGCATCATAAACACCTCCTTTACTGTTGTCCATCCTTGGTACATTAGTTATGTCACCGGGTTTTGTCCATCTGTTTAATGCGTCTTTGTGTAATGCGGTTCCATAAGTGCCCGTATGCATTAAAGCAGCATATGTTCCATCGTATACTTTTCCGCCAATCTGGTATTGTAAAAGGATGTTTAGCTCAAAACCAGCGTATGTGAAAGTGTTCTCTATGCCGCCATAAAGTTTAGGGATAGAGCTTCCGGCGTAAATATATTTTCCGTTGTTCTGGTCGGTAGTAACTGTATCCTTCTTCCCCATTCCTTTATCAATAATTCTGCAGTTAGCCGGGTTATAGATATTAAACCTGTATAGAGCTGCGCCATCTTGAGGATCCACTCCATACCAATCTCTGAGCCAGTAATCATAAATTGAATGACCAACTGAGTATTTTTTGGTTCCGGATATTTGTTCAGGATTTGCATCCGGCATCTTTGTGATTCTGTTCTTAATAGTACTGGCATTTATTTTTAATTCCCAGTTAAAATCTTTTGACTTGAAGACGTCAGCTGCTATTTCAGCTTCAATTCCTTTGTTATACATGTTTCCAATATTAGTTGGAACTACAAAACCTCCTGTTGATAATGGAGTTTGTACATCAAATATTAAACCTACGCTGCGTCTGTCATAGAATTCAAAACTTCCCCTTATTCTGTTTTTGAATAATGCGAAATCAACCCCAAGGTCGAATGTGTTGTTTGATTCCCAGGTCAAAGGAATGTTTTCCAGTTGAGATTGCAGGGCACCCGGCTCTGCGGCGTTGTTGTATCCTAAAGAATAAAAGGCCTGGTATGCGTAATATGTACCTACGTTGTCATTTCCAAGCTGGCCATATGAAGTTCTGAGTTTTAGAGAATGGATGAAATTGGCATGTGCAAAAATCTTTGCTTTATCAAGTCTCCAGGCAAATCCCACTCCCCAGAAATTTTCCCAACGAACATCTTTGGCAAATCTTGAGTTGCCATCGGAACGTATATTTCCACTGATGAAATACTTGCCATTTAAGTCATAATTAAAACGGCCAAAATAACTTTCGATTCTGTATTTATCAACTCTTGAAGTAAGTGAATTGATAGTAGAGAAATTTTCAAACTCGTAAATACCCTCTAATACCTGTCCCTGTTTAAAGCCATAGAAATAATCATAAGTGTAATCATAATTTTCGTGTCCCAGAAGGAAAGAAATATTATGCTGCTTGATTTTCTTATTGTAATCAAGTAACTGGTTGAATGTATATGAAGTTGTTTTACTGTTTGTTTTTGAAGCTCTGCCTGCGGGGGCGCCATCACCAACTTTATTATTGTCGTAAGTGCTGGCGTTATAATCGGTAAGGTCAACCGAAATATTTGTTGTGAACTTTAAGGATGGGGTAAAAGTAACTGTGGCATAAGAACGGCCACTAATAGTATTTCTTTTAAACAGGCTTTGGTTAAGTTTTGTTTCTTCAATAACATGACGTCCGGGTGATGCACCGCCAGGACGATTGGGAATTCCCATGGCACTAAGGTTGCCGTAATCGTAGAAACGAACACCCTGTGAGTTTGTTAAGTATGCACCAGTTGTTTGATCATGTGCATAAACCGGGTAGATAGGCCCAATTGATCTGGAAAAAAAGAATGGATTTACATAACCTGTGCTGCTTCCGTCACTTGCCTGGTTTGAATTATTAATACTTGCCGAAACATTAAGACCAGTTTTAAGCCAGCTTAATGCTTGCGTATTAACATTCAATCTGCCCGTAAACCTTCTCCAGTCAGAGCGAATTATAAATCCCTTTTCGTTTGTAAACCCGAAGGAACTAAAGTAATCCGATTTTTCAGTACCACCACTGTAGCTAATCGCATAATCCTGACGGGTTCCTGTTCTGATAAGCTCTTTAGTCCAGTCAACATCATCTGCCCACATTAACTGGGCTGAAGGATTTAATTTGCCATCAGTTCTAACAATATCATTATTTGCAACTCCGCCAAATGGATTATACCCTAGCTGTGTCTTAATGCCATTTGTTGCATTTTGGCTTGCTACTGCTGCGGTTTGGCCGGATGTATATTGAAGTGAATTTCTCATTGCCTCCCACATTAAGGGATAATACTGGTATGCATCAACTCTTTCGTATTCGGGCAGTCCTCTTGTGCTAAAGCCAAGCAAAGCTTTAAAGGTTACGTTATTTCTGTTCTTTTTGCCCTTTTTTGTTGTAATCATAATTACACCATTGGCGGCTCTTGATCCCCAAAGTGCTGTTGTCGCTGCGTCTTTCAACGTAGTGATTGATTCAATATCTTCTGAATTAATATTTGCAATACCGCCGTCGTAGGCTGTACCATCAACTACATATAAAGGAGCAGATCCGGCGCTTATTGAACCGAATCCCCTTACACGAACACCGGGTGATGAACCCGGGGAACCATTACTGGCGGTTGTTTGAACGCCGGGACCAGTTGCAACTAATGCATTGATAGGATTCAGAATTGGACGGTTCTTGAAATCTTCATAATTAGTTTGGTTCGCAGATCCCGTAAAATCACTTTTCTTAACCACTCTTCCGTATCCAACAACCAACACTTCATCAAGACTTTTTGTAATGGCGGTCATTTGAATATTGTAAACTGAAACTCCAGAAATCAAAGCAACTTCTTTAGGTGCCATACCAACAGAAGAAAAAATAATCTTTGATGTGCCGCCTGGAATATTCAAAGAATAAGAACCATCTTCTGATGTTGTCACACCGGCAGTTGTACCTGGGACAAGAATGGAGACTTTTGGAAGGGGGGTACCATTTTCGTCAGTAACCTTTCCGGATATGGTTCGTTGAGCCAGCGCTGATGTAGCGGCAACCACAACTCCAATTAGCAGTAAAAACAGTTTTCTCATGAGCGTTATGTTTTAAAATATAAATGGAATTATGTCCCCTTGGTTATGGGACGACTAAATAAATAGCAATAGGAAGCAACCTTATTAAGGCGTAAAAGAAAGTCTGTAATGAGGCTCCGGATTGGGGTCTTAATACATACGAATCTTCTATCGATCTTAACCTTTTTCATGCTTTGTACTCCGGCTGTAAAAATAGTGAATAACTACTTTGAATTCACTTTGTTAACCGATATTAATAATGCCGGAAGCAACACCAGATTTGTAAAGGTGGCCGTAACCAGCGTAAGCGACGTAAGCCATCCCAGGGCCATAGTGCCGCCAAACCGGCTAAAGCAAAAAATAACGAAACCGGCAATTAGTACAAAAGAGGTGTAAATGATGCTGATTCCGGTACTATGGATAGTTTCGATTACCGTTTGCATGATGTTATTACTGTTTCTGGGCAGTTCTTGTTTATAGTTTACAAGAAACCTGATAGTAATATCAATGGCAATACCCAAGGCCACACTAAATACCAAAACGGTTGAAGGTTTCAATGGCACCCCAACCCAGCCCATTACACCCGCAGTAATCAGCAAAGGAATAAGATTGGGTATAAGTGAAGTAACCAGGATTTTGACCGATCTGAATAAGTATAACATACAGGCAGCAATCAACAAAAAAGCCCAAAAGATGCTGTCTTTCAATCCATTAATAATAAATCGGCTGCCTTCGAGAAAGGTAACGCTGGTGCCTGTAAGTTGCACATCATATTTGTCTTTTGCAAATAGCTGACCAACTCTTTTGTCAATACTGTCTAGTATTTCAGGAAGCCGTTTGCTGCCTACATCGGCCATATTTACACTAATTCTGGCTTGCTGGCGGGTACTGTCCATAAAGGAAGAAATGAGTTTCGAAAAAGAGTTCTTGCCGCCAGCCGAATCACCGCCGCTTTTCATACTCAGATAGGGAGCCAGCGAGGGCAGGTCAAATTCTGATGGCATCGTGTAATTCAGGCTGTCGCCGTCAAAAAATGCCTGCTTGGCAAATTTTAAACCCTCGGTAATGCTCAATGGCTTTCCAATATCAGGGATGGACGCCAGGTATTGAGAAAGCGAATCTATCCGTTCCAGGTTGCCAAGATTACGGGTAGCTCCCTGTTTCTTTTTGGTATCCACCACAATTTCCAAGGGCATCACTCCTTTAAAATTGGCCTCAAAAATTTCAGGTCAGTGTAAATTTTATCCGACTTAGGCAGGTCGTCAACAATATAGCCCACACTTTTTAGCTGAAAGATACCGGCAATCGAAAAAGCAACAATCACGGCAGTTACTCCATAAATCAGTTTGCGGTGATTGAGCGACCAGCGTTCCAGCCTGTCGAGCCAGCGGTTCAGTCGCGGGTTATCCAAATATTTTGTATGCCTGTTTTTTGGTGCTGGTAAAAAGCTAAGCACAACCGGAATAAAAATCAACGAAATTAAGAATAACGCCATAATGTTGATACCGGCCACTAAACCAAATTCTTTTAAGATCTGGCTTTGTGTGAGTGCAAAAACAGCAAACCCTATTGCTGCTGCCACATTACAAAACAGTGTAACAATGCCCATTTTGTCAACCATCTGTACCAGTGATTTTTTTTGTCGCCGGTTTCATTCCATGCCACATGAAACTTGTTGAGGAAGTAAATGCAATTAGGAATTCCTATTACCACAATCAGTGGCGGAATTAATGCCGTAAGCAGGCTGATTTTATAACCAAGCAACACGATGGTGCCCACACTCCATGTAACACCTATGGCTACCACTACCAGCGACAGCAGTGTGGCACTTACAGAACGGAAAAACAACAATAGGATTATTGCCGAAAGTATGATTGATGCCAGCAGGAAAAACTTCATCTCCCCGGCAATCATTTCTGCAATTTCAGTGCGTATAAGCGGTAAACCACTTCTCTGTACTTCAATATTGTTTCCTTTTGAAAAATCATCAGCCAGTTTATTAATGGAATCCACAATGCCAACTCTTGCAGGTGAGGCCATCAGGTCTTTATTAATACGCAAACCCATCAACCAGGCATTGGTGGATGGGTTATAAAAGGTTTTTATAAAAAGGGAGACTTAAAAATGTGGCGGAACAACTGTCAATTTCTGCCTGACTCAAAACTTTTACAGGAAAAATAGCCTGTGTTTTAAGCTTTTCAGTTTCAGCGTTTTTAACAAGGTTTATGGCAGTGGGAACAGAAATAATATCATCAACTCCCTTTACCTTTTTCAGCTCTTGCTGAAGATTAAAATAGGCGTTAAATGTTTTTGCCTCAAAGAATTTCTCTGTTTTAATTCCTAATACCAGCAGGTTTCCATCCTCCCCGAATTTTTTCTTGAATTCCTGGTAGGCCCTGTATTTTGGATTATTTACGGGAATTGCTTTTGTAAAATCATAGCTTAACTGAACCTTGCTGGCAAAATATCCCATCACTGCTGTTGCTGCCAAAAGAATTGCCAGTAGAGGCCAACGATATTTTAAAATAAACTGCCCGATACGATACCACATGAGGAAGACTGCTTTTATAAAGCCGCAAAGAAACGCTAAAAAGTCCAAAGCAGGCCTGTCAGAAGTCAGGGTTTTTGGGCTTTAAAGTGTTTCTTTGAGTAAAATTTTATAGTGAAGTTTTACGGAACGATATTCTTTGTTTTTCTGGCCTTTTTCACACAGGCGCAGCAACCGGTGCCTCCTGTTGGAGAATGGAGAGAACATCTGCCCTATAAAAGTGCTGTTGATGTGGCCGCTGGTGATGGGTTGATATTTTGCGCTACGCCTTACAGCCTTTTTACTGTTGATGTGGCTGAAAACAGTATTCAGCGGTATAGCCGTGTTACAGGGCTTAATGAAACCGGTATCAGCACTATTCACTATGATGCAGCCAATAAAAAATTGGTGATTGCTTATGCTAACAGCAATATTGATATACTGTCCGGCAGCAACATCAAAAACATACCGGATATAAAACGGGACAACATTACCGGGAATAAAACGATTTATAACATTTACTCATCAGGCAAAGATTATTATCTCTCCACCGGGCTGGGAGTTATTGTGCTGAATGGTGCGAAGAACGAAGTTAAGGACACCTGGTACATCGGCAACGGCGGTAACCAGGTAAGGGTCAACGGCTTTACATCAGCCGGCAGTTTTTATTATGCAGCAACAGATGAAGGGCTGAAGAAAGTATCTGTCAGCACCAGCAATCCGGCCGATTATACGCAATGGCAAACAGTAAGTGGCACTAACGGTTTACCGGCAGGCATTTGTAAAAACATTTTCACGGTTCAGAACAAAATGATTGCGGAAAGGGCAGATTCTTTGTTTGTACAAAACGGAAATACATGGCAGTTACTTTATTCGGATGGATGGCCATTTGTTAGTTGTACAGTTTCTGAAAATAGAATCTTAGTGTGTGAGCGGCAACTTAATGGAATCAGCCGTGTGGTAATACTTTATGCTGATGGAACTGTGCAAAGAACAATAGCTAATACAGCCGCTATTTCTTTCCCACGGAAAGCCATTTTGAATAATGGCATTCCGTGGATTGCTGATCAGTTCGCCTCTCTGTCAAGAATTGCTGCTGCTGATTATGAGCAATACAAACTCAATTCACCCGAAGGAATTTCAAGTGGTGAAATGCTGGTATATAACAACACTTTTTATGCAACGGCCGGAGCGGTTAACGATGCCTGGAATTACCAATACAATGGCGATGGTATTTTTGTTTTCAAAGATGGAAATTGGAACAATATCAACCGGTACAGATACGCAGCTATTGATTCATTACTTGATTATATAACTATAGCTATTGACAAAAGGGATGAAACTATCTGGGCAGGCTCCTATGGTGGCGGATTGCTGCACATAAAACCCGGCCCCTCATTTGAAATTTTTAAACAGAATTTTTTGGGAGCTACCATTGGCGACCCGACAAGTTACAGGGTTGCCGGGCTGGCATTTGATGCAGAAAATAATTTGTGGATTTCCAATTATGGGGCAGAGCAGCCTCTGCGAGTAAGAAAGAATGAAGGTAGTTGGAAAACTTTTTCAGTTCCATTTGGATTAACAGGAAATGCTTTATCGCAGATTATAATTGATGATAACAATTACAAATGGATTGTTTCTCCAAAAGGTAACGGGCTGCTTTGTTTTGACCATGGCAGCTCGGTTGACAACACCGGCGATGACCGCTGGAAACGATATACAACTGGTTCAGGCAATGGTAACTTGCCAAACAATAATGTTTTTTGTGTGGCAAAAGATAAGAGTGGTTATATCTGGGTGGGCACTGCTGATGGCATTGGGGTAATTCAATGTCCTGAAACCGTTTTTTCTGCACAGGCATGTGATGCTGTGTGGCCGGTGGTGCCCAACGGTAATTTTGCCGGTTATCTTTTTAAGGGGCAACAAGTGAAAAGCATTGCAGTGGATGGAGCCGACCGTAAATGGGTGGCGACAAAAAATGGTGTGTTCCTCATAAGTTCAGATGGCGAAAAAGTAATTTACCAGTTTACAGAAGACAACAGCACTTTGTTAAGCAATGATGTTCGCCAAATTTCCATTGATGGAAAAACAGGTGAAGTGTATTTTGCCACATTGAAAGGAATCTGTTCCTTCCGCAGCACAGCAACCGAAGGAGGAGAAACAAATGAAGAAGTGCTGGTTTTCCCTAACCCGGTGCCGCCCGGTTATACTGGTACTATCGCCATCAAAGGATTGGTAAATAATGCTATTGTAAAAATTACAGAACTCGATGGCAGGCTGGTGTATCAGACAAGGGCACTGGGCGGACAAGCTGTATGGGATGGCCGCAACTACAAAGGACAAAAAGTTGCCAGTGGCACTTATCTTGTATTGATAAACGATGACAACAAAAAGGAAAGAGCCGCAGCCAAAATATTTTTTATAAACCGGTAATGCCCGATAAAATACATAAAACCAAAGGCATTGTTCTGCGAACAGTGAAGTATGGCGAAACCAGTGTGATTGTAACCATATTTACTGAATTGTTTGGGGTGCAGTCGTACCTGGTAAATGGCGTTCGCACCTCAACAAAAAAGGGAACCGGAAAGGCCAACCTGTTTCAACCGGCAGCTATTCTTGACCTGATTGTATATCACAATGAGCTGAAACAACTGCAGCGCATCAAAGAATTTAAATGGTCGGTTATTTATCAGCATATTTTTTCTGATGTACCTAAGAATGCAGTGGCTTTGTTTATGGTGGAACTGCTGACAAAATGTTTGAAGCAGCCGGAAACAAACGAAGAACTCTTTCATTTTACTGAGGATTGCTTTTTGCATCTTGACAATTGCAGTGCTGCTGTAATGGCCAACCTCTCTTTGTTTTTTGCTCTACATCTGCCTTATCATTTTGGATTCAGGATAACAGATAATTACAATGCGGATACAAACTTCCTTGATTTACAAGAAGGCCGTTTTGTAAAAGAACCTCCGCACCATCCGCATTTTTTAGAAGAAAAACAAGCTTCGGTGACCTCGCAGTTACTTAAAGTAATGCAGCCGGAAGAATTAGCAGATATTAAACTTCACCACGACTTCAGGCGGCAACTGCTGCATTTATATGAAACATACTATGCCCTGCACATACAGGATTTTGGAACGATGAAAAGCTTGCAGGTGTTGAGGGAGGTGCTGGGTTAATCTTTCCTGAGCGCCTCGTTAATCATTTCTTCGACTGCTTTCAAATATATTTTGCGCAACACTCTGTAAGGATAATATGGAAGCAAAAAGAAAACAGAAGTAAATAGTAGCCATGGTACAATTCTGTACTGCAGGAATACAGACATACTATCCTTGTCTTTGATTGCAAAAAAGCCAATAATTCAAAAAGTTAAAGTGAACAACAGTGTACACCAAAATCCGACAATATTCTGTTTTGAAAATAAAGTGACCTTTAACTTATTATCTACGGTAGAAAAAACGCCGGTAATTACAGGATGGAAAACACCAGTCCATAATCTGTCCACATACCATATTTTAAATCCATCTTTAATAAAGCATCCTTGAAACTGGCCTTCATATTGATAATACGATGTTCTGAAGTGGTTCCAGAAAGTATCTTCCTTTTCAACAATCTGTTTCCGGATTTCGTTCCTGATTTTTTCTTCAATAGTCATTATAGAATCCTTTTTGACTGAGTCATTTCTGTATTCAAAAGTACCACTCCCGGCTTCTTCCCTTTTTCAAAACTGCCCAGTTCATCATCCCAGCCTAATGCTTTGGCCCCGTTAAGGGTTGCCCATTGCAGGGCCTGCTGAGGTGACACGGTTTGAAACCGTGACACCTCAGCAAGTTCAGCAGCAATACTCAGTTGCCAGTTGCTGCTGTAACTATCGGTACCCAAAACAATATGGCAATTGTGTTTCATAAATAAATCAACCGGTGGTACTTTGTTTTCAATGTACAGATTTGCATTGATGCAAAGGCAATACACTAATTTCAATCCGTTGGCAACGGCATATTCATTAGCCCACACAATATCTTCTTCTGGCATAAATGTGTTGTGAACAAGCAGGATAGTTTGACTGTTGTTGAAATAAGGCAGCACAGAACGGATACTGCTTTTGCCCGTTACCGGAAATGGTGACTTTTCAATACCAAACACTTTAAACAGCCGCAGGTATTCGCCTCCACCGGTTTTGTATAACTCATCTTCAGCCGGGTGTTCCTGGTTGTGAATGGAGATGATTTGGTTACCGGTTAATTGGTTGATAAGCTGAAAAGTTTTTGGAGAAATGCTATAAGGGGCATGGGGCACCAGGGATGCCCGTTGTTGGTTGACCGGCCCTCGGTCATCGGTCATCATTGAAAGTACTTCCTGGTAATGCTTAATCCGGCCCTCGGCTTTCTCATCAGTAAAGCTTAATACTTCCACAAAATTCTGCCAGTGGATGTTGCTATGGCGTTTAACTCCTGCCGTATCTGCTGTATTGCCAATATCGCCAACAGCCACGATGCCATTCTTATACATTTCCTGTTCGGCCTTAATTATTTCTTGTTGAATAATTTCTGGCGAGAAATCTCTTTTGTTACAACCGAACATAAAAATTCAATCAATCCTGTATGCGGCGGAATTACATTTTTCAGGTGACTGAGTTCCAAATGGCAATGGCAGTTTATTAATCCGGGACTGAGAATGCCTTCAAAAGTTTCTATATCATCTGCCTCCTCCGCCGTGACGATTGCTTCTATTGTTCCGTCTTCCTTTGTTATCAATACTTTTTCTGTATGAAACTGGTATCCGTCAAATAACTTGTCTGCTTTGAATTTTTTGTAATCCATGTTGTAAAATTCCCAAAAACAAATTCCAAATTCCAAATTCAGGCCATATTTCTTTACTACCTTTGCAAACTTTGGAATTTGTGATTTAAAACTTTGGAATTTTAATACTTATGTTAGACAGGCTGGAGGCCATAAAGCAAGATTTAATCAGTTGGGCATTGCTCTTACTAACCCCGAAATAGTTGGTAACAATAAAAAATTTGCCGAAACCAGTAAGGAATACCGCAGCCTGGAAAAGATAGTGGTGGCATATAACGGCTATAAAAAAATCCTCGATGATATCGATTTTTATAAAGAGGCACTGGAAGGCGGTGACGAAGAAATGAGGGAGCTGGCCAAAATGGAAGCTCCGGTATTGGAAAAAAAAGAACAAGCCGAAGTATATATCCGACAGTTACTGATACCCAAAGACCCGCAGGATGAAAAAAATGCTATTCTTGAAATAAGGGCAGGCACCGGTGGTGATGAGGCAAGCCTGTTTGCAGGCGACCTGCTGAGAATGTATCTGAAATATTGTGAAAAGAAAGGATGGAAAACAGCCGTTTTAAGTGAAAATGAAGGAACGGTTGGCGGTTACAAAGAAGTGCAGCTTGAAGTTTCGGGAGATGATGTGTATGGTACGCTGAAATTTGAAAGCGGCGTACACCGGGTACAGCGGGTACCTGCCACTGAGGGCAGTGGCCGTGTGCATACGTCTGCCGCAACGGTAGCGGTAATGCCAGAGGCGGAAGAAGTGGACTTTGAACTAAACCCGGCCGATGTAAAAATGGAAACTGCCCGTAGCGGTGGTGCCGGAGGTCAGAACGTAAACAAAGTAGAAACGAAGGTGATGCTTACCCATATTCCCACAGGCACGGTGGTGATTTGCCAGACAGAGCGGTCGCAATTGGGAAACAGGGAAAAAGCTATGCAAATGATGCGTACCAAACTTTATGAAGAGCAGGTCCGCAAACAAGAAGAAGAAATTGCCCGCCACCGTAAAAGCTTAGTAAGTACGGGTGACCGCAGCGCAAAAATCCGTACTTATAACTTTCCACAGGGCCGTGTAACTGATCATCGTATTGGCCTTACCTTATACAATCTTGATGCCGTGCTGAATGGCGAGATCGCCGAACTGATAGATGCGTTGCAGTTTGCTGAAAATGCCGAGAAACTGACTAAGCAGAATTAATATTCTGTTTCTGCCAAAGTGTTCCAAATAAGCTATATTGCATATCTAAATCAAATAATATGTTAGATCAGATATTCAACATTGTAAAGCAATTTGGCCAGGATACCGTTGTAGATAATCCTGATGTTCCTAATGAACAAAACAACGAAGTGTTGGCAGATGCCACAAAGACTATTACCAGTGGTTTTCAAAATGTGTTGGCCGGGGGTGGTTTTCAAAACATTCTTGATCTTTTTAAGGGTGGTGGTAATACAGCAGGATCCGGCGGTGGAATTGGCGGCTTATTAAAAAACCCGATGGTTACCATGATGGTAGGGTATTTCATCAGCAAACTGGTGGGTAAATACAAAATGGCCCCGGCTTCAGCAAGTAATGTGGCAAATAGTCTCATTCCCAATGCACTGAACGGAATTATAAACCAAACTAATGACCCCAATAATCCCGGTTTTACACTCGATGGGCTGATTGGCTCACTTACAGGCGGTGGTCAGCAGGAAACTTCAGGCGATAGTGGAGGCGGTTTTTCTCTGCAAAATCTGCTGGAGCAATTTACTGGAGGTGGCAATGCTGATGCAGGGGGCAATTCAGGGGGCGGAGGCTTTGACTTGCAGGATATTATCGGGGGTCTAACAAAAAAGGCGCAGGGTAATTTTGAGAATCAGGGTGGTGGCGGAGGTTTAATGGATTTGATAAAGGGGTTTATAAAATAGTTTATAATCATTGATTGTGAATACATTAAAAATGCCGCTGGTTAATGAAGTGGCATTTTTGTGTTTGGCATGAATTTCGGTATTGTTAGGATAGAAGAAAAAAAGTTCTCTGTCAGAAAATTGTAAAAACAAAGAACCATTAATTAGTTTGGTAATTATCTTCTGCTTTTGTAAAGACTTGTATTGGAGCATAGTAGGTGTACAGTAGTCAGGTGAAAGATTACGATTGGTGCAGAAGTGTAAATACCTGAAAATTGCTTTTACATATTTCTTAACAAGAAGATTGATACTATTGGCAATAACTTTGCGTTATACAATTGAAAGCGATTAGTTGAACTCACTATAAAAACAGTAAATTTTCTCATAAGCAGTTAGTTTTGGTTGCGACCCCTGTTTCTACAGGGGTTTATTTTTTTCTATACCGCATCATACTGTAAACTAATCCCACTACACTACCCGCTGCATCAGCAACAATATCCATCAGCTCAAATCCACGATTAGAAACAAAATATTGCTGTACGAATTCCATTCCGATACCATACACAACAGCTATCGTTGCGATGATATAAAATACTTTTTTTTTGTTTGAAGCCTGACACCATAAGAATACCAGCATGGCAAACAGCCCTATGTGTACCCATTTATCAAACCATAATTTATCGAGCCAGTTTTCTTTCGGGAATTTGCTTCCGGGAATAACAAGCAGCACAGTAATAAGGCATAGCCAGAATATTGCTACGCTGTATTGAAAACTTTTATTTTTCAATTAGATGATAATAAAAGGAAGAAAAGGAAATTAACCAACTTCGGCTTCATAAGCTGTGGCATCCATCAACGCCTCCACATCAGCAAGATTATTAACTGTCATCTTTACCATCCATCCCTCTCCATAAGGGTCGTTGTTTACCAACTCTGGTTTTCCTGCAAGAATGGGATTAAGTTCGGTAATAATTCCGCTAACAGGTAAGAAAAGATCAGAAACAGTTTTAACAGCTTCAACCGTCCCAAAAACTTCTCCGGCTTCGAGTGATTTACCTATGGTGTCAACTTCCACATAAACAATGTCGCCCAACTCTCTTTGGGCATAATCGGTAATACCAATTGTTGCAACATTACCTTCAAGGCTTATCCACTCATGGTCTTTAGTATAACGGAGATTAGCGGGGAAATTCATAAACAGATATTTTATGCTGCAAACCTAAGGGAAAATGGTGATAAAGAACAGGTTGGGCAGCCACCCATTATCAGGGTAATCACTGTTCAGCAGCAGTTTACCGGTAAATCAGTGCCGTTCATAGCAGTATTTGCGCCATTGGTCGCTTATGGCTTTCCAACAGCCTTTTTGTAAAGGTATCTTTGCTCATCAAAACCAAAAAACCATTAAGAATGAGCAAGTTAGTTGTATTTTTTGCCGGATTATTTCTTTTCGCCAATGTTTCAAAGGCGCAGAGGGTAACCGGTGTTGTAAAAGATCAGCAGGGCAAGAGCATTGAAAAATCAACTGTTTCTTTGTTAAACACTAAAGATTCTTCCATCATTAAACTTGCGGCTTCTGGTGCAGACGGCCGTTTTATTATTTTCACTTCAAAACATGGCAATATGCTTGTTAGTGTATCGCATGTTGGATACAAAACTACATACACCCAGACCTTTGAAGTTTCTGGTACAGGCGATGTAAATCTTGGAGAAATTAATATTGCCAAGTCTGATGGTGACTTAAAAGGAGTAACAGTCACCAGTAAAAAACCGATGGTGGAAGTGCGGGCCGATAAAACCATTCTTAACGTTGAAGGTACCATCAATGCAACAGGTAATGATGCGTTGGAGCTGCTTCGCCGCAGCCCGAGTGTGATGGTTGATAAAGACGACAACATCAGCCTTGCAGGAAAAAATGGCGTACAGATATATGTAGATGGAAAACCTTCTCCTTTGTCCGGCACCGACCTTTCGAATTATCTCAAAAGCATGCAGTCTTCCCAGATTGAAGCAATAGAAATCATTACAAATCCATCGGCTAAGTACGAAGCTGCCGGAAATGCCGGCATTATCAATATTAAACTAAAGAAGAATAAAGCATTTGGAACGAATGGTTCAGCCAACTTTGGTTATGTTCAGGGTTTTTATCCAAAATTCAATGGTGGCCTTAACCTCAACTATCGGAATAAAAAAATAAACCTGTTTGGCAGTTATAATTATAATAATGGAAAGTATAGAAGTGAAATGAATGGTATCAGGGAGCAGTTTGATACTTCTTTTATACAGGACAACATAATTGTTTTTCGAAACAACACTCATGGCTTTAAGGCCGGGGCTGATTATTTTATTGATAATAAGAACACTGTTGGTGTAGTGGTAAATGGTAACCTGGCAAGTAACGACCTAAATACGGAAGGGCCAATGTACTTTACTTACAAGCCCACCGGTATTTTAGACAGGGTACTGAAAGCTACTAATCATAACGATATGCAGCGGAACAACATGAATACGAACCTTAACTATCGTTATGCTGTAACCGGAGGAAGTGAACTGAACATTGATGCTGACTATGGGATTTTTAGAATTAAGTCAGATCAATACCAGCCAAACTATTACTATCTGGCCAATGGTACAACAGAGACAAGCCGGGTTATATACAAAATGACTGCACCAACCGATATTAACCTGTATTCTTTAAAAACAGACTATGAAAAAAACTATAAGGGGGGAAGGCTTGGTTTTGGTGGCAAGATTGGTTTTGTAAATACCGATAACGATTTTAAACGTTATGATGTATATACAACAGGCAGTGTGCTTGATACATTAAAAAGTAACCGGTTTGTTTACAAAGAGAATATAAATGCATTGTATGTAAACTACAATAAGCAGCTAAAGAATGGTATAATGTTCCAGGCTGGCCTCAGGGCTGAGAATACGAACCTCAAAGGAAACTCTACTGGTTTTCAGGAGAAAAGCCCCGGGGCGTTAGAAAAATACGATACAACATTCACAAGGCATTATACAGGATTGTTCCCTAGTGCAGCGATTACTTTCAATAAGAATCCGATGAAGCAGTGGACAATTTCTTACAGCCGCCGAATAGACAGGCC
This sequence comes from Chitinophagaceae bacterium, assembly GCA_016719815.1. GTDB lineage: Bacteria > Bacteroidota > Bacteroidia > Chitinophagales > Chitinophagaceae > JJ008. Next base: position 189,718 of record JADJYK010000005.1, read on the forward strand.
GGCTTACCAGGACCTTAACCCTTTTGAGTTTAAGCTGAATGAATACACTTATATGAAGGGTAATACAATGCTGAAACCACAGTACACAAACAGTATCGATATTACACATATCTATAAGTATAAGCTTACCACTAAACTTACATTCAGTCATGTAAAAGATATATTTGCCCAGTTGCCGGATACAACAGATAAGACGAAGGCTTTTTTCGACCAAGAAAAACCTTGCTTCGCAAAATGTTGTGGCTTTAAACATTAGCTATCCCTTCCAGTATAAATGGTATGGTTTCTTTGTAAATGTCAATTCAAATTATTCACATTACAAAGCTGATTTTGGCGGTGGCGACAGGGTGATCAACCAGGAAGTTTTTTCATACATCGTTTACTTACAAAATACTTTTAACCTTGGCAAGGGCTGGACAGGTGAATTAACCGGCTTGTATATTTCGCCAATGCTATGGCAGGGTTTATTCAAATCAGTACCAATGGGATTTGTAGATGCAGGCCTGCAAAAAACAATTTTTAAGGGAAAGGGTAATATGAAATTTGCGATGAGTGATATTTTGAAAACAATGAAATGGGGTGGTAGTGGAAATTTTGCCGGTGCGGTTAACGAAGGCCATGGTAATGGCGAAATGCAGCAGTTTAAATTCAATATCAGTTACAGGTTTGGCAACAGCCAGGTGAAAGCAGCCCGCCAGCGTAAATCAGCTATCGATGAAGAAAAGAAAAGGGCTGAAGGTGGTGGCAACCAACAAGGTGGCATAGGCCAGCAATAACAAATTTTGTTGAATAATTAATAAGGAGATGGCTCAACCCATCTCCTTTAATTATTCCTCCTATTTCTTTTTCCGTTTTATCAGTTTGGCTTCCAGTATCCTCATATCCTGTAAAGGCCTGTCACGGTCGGCAGCTTTGCTGGTTTCAACGGAAGCAATTTTATCCACTACTTCAAGACCTTTTACCACTTCTCCAAAAACGGTATAGTTCTGATCGAGATGCGGAGTGCCGCCTAGGGTTTTATAAACTTCTTTTTGCTCCGCAGGAATTTTCCTCTTCAACCTGCTGTTCTCCATGTTTTCCAACTCAGCCTCCGTAAACTTTTTACCCTGTACAATATAAAACTGGCTGCCGCTGCTGGCTTTTTGTGGATTGTTATCTCTTGCCGCAGCAATTACTCCTTTTTTATGAAACAGGGTTTGCCTGAACTCGGCGGGAATAGTATATGCAGGTCCGCCGTTACCTAAAGGTTGACCGGCCGGAGCATTTTTACTGTCCGGGTCGCCACCCTGAATCATAAAATCTTTTATCACCCGGTGAAAAAGTACACTGTCGAAATAGCCAACTTTCACCAGTTTCAGAAAATTATCTCTGTGTAACGGTGTGGAATCAGACAGCCTTACAACAATATCGCCCATGGTGGTTTGCAACAACACATCTCTTTTAAAATCTTTCTTTTTAAGAGTAGAATCCTTCTGGGCATTGGATGCAAAAGCAAAAACTGCTGCGGTTAACAGTAAAAGGATTTTTTTCATCAGATAAATTTATTCTTTTCAAAATAACAGATAATGTATTTCTTTAAAAATTCTTCCTGTTCATCGGTGCTCATTTCCGGCATGCGTTGCAACTGTTTAAAATGCGGCCAGCCGGTATCCTCCACCCACATCAGTTCATAATACCTGGCAGGTACAAGAATGGTGCAAACGGCAACATGCATCAGGTCGGTTTTTTCTTCCTTCGTGAATTCCTTTTTGGGAATACCTGCCTCTTGCACACCAATAAGAAAAAGGATAGCATTCAGGTCTGGTTTTTTGCCAAATCGTTCCGTTAGCTTTTCTTCCAACAGTTGCCACTTCATTTTTAAATCTTCTTCATCACCCATGTGGGCAAAGATAATGAGAGGGAATTTGGCCTTTCCAACTTTGTCAGCAGTTATCTTTGCAGCAAAAGGAAAAAGATGTTACAAATTCAGGTATTACGAAACGATACGCAAAAAGTGAAAGAACGACTGGCTGTAAAATACTTTGCACAGCCCGGTTTGGTGGATGAAATTATTGCATTAGATGATGAAAGAAAAAAAATACAGGTAGAGTCGGATACTTTGTTGTCGAAAATTAATGCAGCTTCAAAAGAAATTGGCGCCTTAATGGTAAAAGGGTCAAAAAGAAGAGGCAGAGTCTAAAAAACAAGAAGTGGCCTCATTCAAAGAAGCACAGCAGCCGCTGGCGGATAAACTGGCTGACACTGAAAAACAACTGAATGATAAACTGGTATTATTACCTAATCTGCCTTCCGAAAATGTTCCTGAAGGAAAAGCGGCTGCTGATAATGTGGTGATACGGGAAGGTGGAGCAAAAGTAACACTGCCTGAGGGTTCAGTTCCGCATTGGGATTTGATAAAGAAATATGATATTGTTGATTTTGAAACAGGCGTAAAAATTACAGGAAGCGGTTTCCCTGTTTTTAAAGGTAAAGGCGCAAAATTGGAAAGGGCTCTGATTTCATACTTTCTTGATTTTAACACAGCCGCCGGTTACACAGAGTATCTTCCACCATTAATGGTGAACGAAGCAACTGCTTATGGTACAGGGCAGTTACCCGATAAAGAAGGCCAGATGTATTACATGCAGGCCGACAATTTTTACATGATTCCAACTGCTGAGGTTCCGGTTACCAATATTTACAGGAGCGAAATTGTAAAGGAATCAGACCTGCCCATAATGATGACGGCCTACTCTCCCTGCTTCAGAAGAGAAGCCGGAAGTTTTGGAGCCGATGTTCGTGGCCTGAACCGTGTACACCAGTTTGACAAAGTGGAAATCGTTCAATTGGTGCATCCTGACAAAAGTTATGATGTATTGGAAGAAATGGTGGATCATGTAGAAAAGCTGCTTAGTTCCCTGGAACTGCAATACCGCATTATCAGGCTCTGCGGAGGCGATATGAGCTTTGCTTCGGCACTTACATATGACTTTGAAGTATTCAGCGCCGCACAGCAAAAATGGCTCGAAGTCAGCTCTGTTTCTAACTTTGAAGCCTTTCAAACAAACAGGATGAAAATCCGGTTTAAAAACGAAAATGGTAAAACTCAGTTATTGCATTCGCTGAACGGAAGCTCATTAGCCTTGACAAGAATTGTGGCTTGCCTGCTGGAGAACAATCAAACAGCTGAGGGAATAAAATTGCCTGTCGTGCTGCACCATTATTTTGGCGGAGATACAATAAGCTGATTACGCATCATGTATAAAAACAAAAATGCCCCAATAAAGGGGCATTTTTTATATAGATTTTGTTTCTGTAAAACTGTTAAGGCTGGGCAAAACTGTTTCTGCCGCCACCAGAGACAAAAGTAGCCTGCATACGGGATTTTTGACCTGCAGAGAACATATACATACAGGCATCATCTGTATAATCCATGTAGTTCATAGTCATTTCAACAGGAGTACCTGTGCAAGTGCTTCTGTGGTCCGATGCAGGACAGCCGTAGTTGGCAGTATTGTGCAAAGGAGTATCGCCAACCTGGTCATTGCCGCAGGTTGCATCACCCCAAATGTGACGCAGGTTCAGCCAATGGCCAACTTCGTGAGTAGCAGTCCTTCCTAAGTTAAAAGGAGCAGCGGCTGTGCCGGTTCTTCCAGTTGCATTGTCATCCAGCACAACTCCATCAGTAGCAGAAGAACCTCCGGGGAACTGGGCATAGCCTAAAATGCCACCGCCCATATTACAAACCCAGATATTCAGCTTTGTAGTAGGGCTTGTCGGGGCAATGCCTTTAGGACTTTTTTTCATGGCATTATTGGTTGACCAACTTGTTGTCGTTGTACTTTTACGGTTAACAGCATCTAACACAAATTTGATGCTGGTATTTCCGGCACCTACACCTTGAAATAATGCAGGTATTGTGCTATAGTCGGAATTTGTAGCTGCATAGTCTTCATTCAGTACATCAATTTGAGATTGTAATTGTGCAAGAGAAACATTTTGCGCAGCGGTTTTATAAAGAACATTGAATACAACTGGTATTTCAATAGTGCCATCAGCCAATAAACGGTATTGCGACGGGTTAGCAAGTACCTGCTTAGTAAGTTCTTCAATGTCGTTCATTCTTTTTGCAAGAGAAGGATCGGCTTTCAGTTGTTCCTGAAGCACTTCGTAAGAAGCGCATTGGCGTTGGGTAGCAGGCGCCGAAGTTTCTTCTTCCTGTGCCATAGCTTTAGGTTCGTTTTTAGCAGATTTTGTACAACCGATGGCAAATAACATTGTACCGGCGGCAAGCATTACAAAAGTTCTCCTCATAAATTTTTTGTTTGAATTTTGTTAATGAAAATGTAATCGTTCCTAAAGTATTCAGTTTTTGGATTCAATAGAACTTTTATGTCGATAATTTTTGCAACACAGTGTCTAAAACGCATAAAGTGGCAGATAGCCTCAGATACTGGCAAAGAAATTCCTTAGAAAGTTTACGATTTTGGATTAATAGTTTATAAGGATAATAATACTTATTGGCATGTATAGGTAGGTGTTATTTGCTCTACACTTCTATGTTTTATTTTTCCATAACATAAACATTTGTGAAAAGGCCGATAATCATTCTTTGTTTGTGATGCTGAATAAATATTTGCAGGCAAAATCTATTTTATGAGAAAAAATTACTTTTTGGGTTTTGGCATTACGGGTTTGTTGGTATCTAATATTTCTGTGGCCCAGTTTCAAACTGGTGAAAAAATAGCTGGCGCCGGATTAAACTTCACTTCTTCTTCTCAAAACACTTATTCCGGACTAACTCCGGTTGATTACAGGTCCTCAGGTATTAATCTTGCTTTTGATTTTGGTTTTGCAAAAAAAGAAAGCCGTCTTAATGGCTTCTTTGTTGATGCCGGATATAATGTTTCTAAAACTATTTATCCAACACAGGGTTCTTCCAACTACGAGTCTGATGGATATACTGCGGGGGCTGGCTGGTTTTCGCGACGTTATAAACCTGCAGGAAAAAGTTTTTTTCTTTTTGCAGAAGGACGCATAGGTGTAAACTATTCCGACAGGCAGTACACAAATAATTACTATTCAAAAGAAAAATCCTATGGTTTAAATGCTGGGATCTTCCCCGGAGTTGCATACAGAACCGGTAAAAGATTGCTGCTGGAGTTGAAGTTCGCCGATTTTGTGAGTATTGGTTATTCTCAAACTGAAGCTGTATTATCCTATAATGATAAAAAAGAGAAAAGGAAGAATTTTATTTTTGGCTCAAGCCTTGGCCTCGGGTATTTAAACAATTTTGGTATTGGGGCCAAATGGATTATTCCTGCAAAAGGTAAATCCATAAAAACCGGCCATTAAAACTTATCCTTCTTTTGTAAGCTGTTTTATTCTCCTGTTCATTACATAAAACCAGGCGGGTGTTATCAATGCAAGTATCATCATGCCCGGATAACCTGTCGGCATTTGCGGTGAGTTATCGTGATGTTTTAGAATTTGATATTTGCGGCTGGCAAGATAGTGGTGGTCAGAGTGGCGACTGAGCTCAAATAAAAAAATTCGTCCGATAACATGGTCACTATTCCAGCTATGAACAGGCATTGTCCTTTCATATTTGCCATCTGCCAGTTTATTACGCTTTAAACCGTAGTGTTCAATATAGTTAACGGTTTCCAGCAACATGATGCCAATGGCGGCCGCTAACAAATAGTAAATAGTGACCAACCAGCCAAATAAGAAAAATATCAGCACTACAAAACTTGCCTGTAAAATATGGAACTGTATCATCTCGTTGTGAACTGAAACGACTTTCTTTTCTTTTTTCCTGGTCTCTTCGTTCGCAATATGCCAGGCACTGAGATAACTGAAAATAATAGTGCGGAAATAAAACAGGTAAACCATCTCGCCATACCGGGCACTGCTGGGGTCTTCGGGTGTTGCTACCCTTTTATGATGCCCTTTATTGTGCTCTGTAAAAAAGTGCATGTAGAGTGAAGTAAGCAGAAGCGATTTTGCCAGCGTTTGTTCAACTCTTTTTACCCTGTGCCCCAGTTCGTGACCTACATTAATTCCAAACACACCGCACAGCAAACCCATTACGGCAATTCTTCCTGCTGTTTCAAAAATTGTATAACTGTTATTTTCCCATGTGCTTAAGAACAGATAAAGACAGGCATATTGCAAGGGTACAACCAGGTAAAGCAGCCAGTCATAAACCCTGCTTTTCTTTGCCATTTCTTCTTCGGCCTGGCTAAGATTAGCAGGGTTGGGCTTAATGAACAGTTCGAGCAGGGGTATAAGCCACCAGGCAATAGCCAGGGGAATGCCAATAGCCCAGCCCTGTGTGGCAAAGGCGTTTATGGCCGTTGCAAAGAATACAAAAGGAATAAAAAATTTTAGAACCCGTGCCTGCATTTTTATACAGATTTAACCAAATGTAAAAAATATAAAAGAAGTTCCTGCGTTTTATGTCAAAGAAGTTGGTTTGCATTAAACCTGCAAAAAATCCCATAGTCACACATCAAATATTTTTTCATGTCGCTGAGTAATAAGTTAAAAAACCAGCATCTCCTTTGGAGGGCAGGTTTTGGTCCGGCAGTGGAGCAATTAGACGACCTTTCAAAATACACTCCCGCAGAATTTTATAAAGCATTAGTTAAAGCCTCATCTAAAAAGCCAGATTATATTGATGTCGCTGACGATTACCTGAAAGGCCTCTGGCAGGGGCTTGAAGATGCAGGCCGCCTGCAAAAAAGGAAATGGACGCCGATGAAAAGAAAAAAGTGCAGCAAAAAAACAGGGAGAGCATTCGGAACCTCAATCTGTACTGGATGTATGAAATGGTGAACAGCTCACAACAATTAAGGGAGAAAATGGCCTTTTTCTGGCACAATCATTTTGCCTGCCGTAACCTGAATGTCTTTTACCAGCAGGGATTGCTGGATGTGCTGCGCAGAAATGCCCTTGGCAGTTTTGGCACTATGCTGAAAGAGGTTTCTAAAACAGCGGCCATGCTCAATTTTTTAAATAATCAGCAAAACCGCAAAGATCACCCCAATGAAAATTTTGCCCGTGAAGTAATGGAGCTCTTTACGCTTGGCCGTGGCAATTATACTGAACGTGATATTAAAGAAGCCGCAAGGGCTTTTACCGGATGGACGGCCAACCTGCGTGGCGATTTTGTTTTCAGAAAGTTTCAGCATGACGCTGGCAACAAAACAGTCTTGGGCCGCACGGGTGATTTTGACGGAGAGGATATTCTGAATATTCTTCTTGAAGAAAAACAAACGGCAACATACATTACCCGAAAGCTGTACAAGTTCCTGGTAAATGAAAAAGCGGATGAAACAAAAGTAAAGTGGCTGGCAGAACGATTCCATAAGAACAACTATGAAATAAGCAAACTGCTCGAAGATATCTTTACCAGCGAATGGTTTTATGATGAAAAGAATATCGGGGTACAAATCAAATCGCCGGTTGAACTGCTGGCAGGCATTCAGCGGATGCTGCCAATGAAATTTGAGAAAGATGAAGCATTGCTGCTTACACAACGGGCTTTGGGTCAGGTACTTTTCTATCCTCCAAATGTGGCTGGCTGGCCGGGAGGCAAAACATGGATTGACAGCAGCACACTGATGCTGCGGATGCGTATTCCTCAACTGCTGAGCGACCGGGATGACTTTAACGTAAAACCTAAAGATGATGATGACCAGATGATGGGCCGCATGAACAATGATGACCCAAAAGCAAAAGCTGCAGCAGGATTGAAAAGAACCGGCAAACCAATTTTAGTGCATATTGACTGGAAACTTTATGTAAAACATTTTGAAGCCACACAAAGGGAAGAATTGCTGAAAAAAATAAACGGAAACTTATTGCAGGTAAAAAACAATGTAAGCGAGGATTTAATAAAACAATACAGCGACCAGACAGGCCGTGAGAATTTTATCAAAACCGCCACATTGCAGGTAATGAGTACACCCGAATATCAATTGTGTTGAGACGCAATTAATAGTAAGTAATTCGATAAAAAAGACATTGATACAATATGATAAACAATAAAAAATCGGAGCCTGTAATAGCCTCCCCTTTCGGGGGAGGTTGGAAGGGGCCGCATATCAAACGAAAAGAATTTATCCAGGCCGGAACACTAGCAACCGCATCACTGATGCTGCCGAAGTTTCTAAAAGCATTTGAAGGCCGGGCCCTGGTGCCCCAGGGCAACAAAGTAGTGGTGATATTGCAGCTTAGTGGTGGCAACGATGGATTAAATACAGTTATCCCCGTCAGGAATGACCTGTACTATAAAGCCAGGCCAAAACTGGGGATTACAAAAGAAAAATCATTATTGCTTTCTGATGAAGCAGCACTGCATCCGGCACTTACGGCATTCAGGGATTTATATAATGACGGAAGCCTTGCGATTTTGAACAATGTTGGCTATCCCAATCCCGACAGGTCACATTTTCGCAGTATGGACATCTGGCATACCGGCAGCCAAAGCAGCGAATATTGGACAACGGGCTGGGTAGGCCGTTATCTTGATGCACAATGCAATGGATGCGACAAGCCCACACAGGCTATCGAAATTGATGATATGCTGAGCCTGGCGTTAAAAGGGGATGATATAAAAGGCATTGCTGTAAAAGACCCGAAACGGTTATATGGCACCGCCAATGAAAAGTTTTTCAAAGACATTATTAAGAATCACAAAGATGAAAAAGGAGAACAGTCCGTTGACTATCTCTATAAAACAATGGCGGAAACCCTGTCTTCTGCGGATTATATTTTCCAGCAAAGCAAATTACATCCCACTAATGCAGAATATCCAAAGACTGATTTGGGCAACAACCTGAAGACAATTGCCTCGCTGATTTTTTCAGAAATAAATACAAAAGTATATTACGTTTCGCTGGGCAGTTTTGATACGCATATAGGCCAGGAGAATACCCAGCAGCGGTTATTTACAGAAATGAATGACGCTGTGGGTGCTTTTGTGAAAGATTTGAAAGCGAATAATCGTTTTGATGATGTGCTTTTCTTTACTTTCTCAGAATTTGGCCGCCGGGTAGAACAAAATGCCAGTGGTGGTACTGACCATGGTACTGCCAACAATATGTTTTTAATCAGCGGGTCGTTAAAGAAAAAAGGAATTATCAACCCGTTGCCGAATCTTGCCGACCTTGATGAAGGAGATTTGAAGTATAATGTTGACTTTAAAGATGTGTATGCAACAGTGCTTAACAAATGGCTGAGTGCAGATGACAAGGGTATTTTGGCAAAGCAATACAAGTACATGGATTTTATCTAAAATCAATATCAGCAAAAAGAAAGGGCGGCATATGTTTGCCGCCCTTTTGTATAAATAAAAGCGAAACCTAATCTTCTTCTTTTGCCTTGAATGATTCCCAGATAAAATAAACTATCAGTAATGCAAAAGCAATAAGGGCCAGTAACTCCACCAGCATCTCTCCTTTTGCTATCTTATCCCAATGAACGAGGAAGAGAGAAGTCTCACTTCCTGTGATGAAAAGAATTACCGCACCAATAACACCAAACAGTGCAGCACCGGCAATAAAGCCCGATGAAATCAGGATACCCCTATTCGTTCTGGCAGTAGCCAGTTTTTCGTTTTTAGTACTCTTGCTAAACCAATGATTCAGCAAACCACCTACTACCAATGGTGTATTTAATTGTAGCGGGATAAACATACCCAGCGCAAAAGCCAGGGGTGAAACTTTCAGCCAGTTCATTAAAATGGAAATAAATGCACCAACTGTTAAAAGTATCCAGCTCACACCGCTGCCCGACATTAGGGGCTCAATAATAGCCGCCATCGCATTGGCCTGCGGCGCAACCATTGGGTTTTTATGCTCTTCTGTTGCCACAAACCCAAATACGTCATTCAGAATATAAATTACAATACCTACAGTGGCAGCGGATAATAAAGTGCCAAGAAATTTATAGCTCTGCTGTTTTGCAGGTGTGGTTCCCAGCCAGTAACCAACTTTAAGGTCGGTAATGAAGCCACCCGCCATTGATAAAGCGGTACAAACAATGCCCCCAATTATCAGCGAACTTACCATGCCCTGCCAGCCTTTCAGCCCAACAGAAACAAGAATGGCTGAAGAAAGTATCAGCGTCATCAGCGTCATGCCGGAAACAGGGTTGGTTCCCACAATGGCAATCGCATTTGCTGCAACGGTTGTAAAGAGGAAGGAGATGATGAGAATAGTAAGTAATGCAACCAAGGCCTGTACCAAAGTAATTTTTACTCCCAGCAATAAGAAAACAAAAGTGGCAATCAGTGTAAGCAGTATCAACAGCATAACAAAAGACATCTTCAAGTCTTTCTGTGTCCGTTCAACCTGCATTTCGCCATGAGCTTTGCCACCAACTCCGGCAGCCAGTTTAAAGGCTCCGGCAATTACTCCTGAAGATTTTATGATGCCAATAATGCCTGCCATTGCAATCGCTCCAATACCAATTGGCCGGACATAGGTTCTGAATATTTGTTCAGGGGCCATTTCGGCAAAAGGATTTGCACCGCCACTTGCAGCAGCCAAATGTCCAATTTCATTAATTAATGGAATAAAAACAAACCATGAAAGCAATGAACCTACTGTAATGATTAATGAGTAGCGTAAGCCTACCAAAAATCCAAAACTGAAAATAAGCGGACTGACACTAAGCTTAAATACAATCTTGATTTCTCCGCCAGTGTAGCCCTGCCGTTACAATACGAGATGTAAACTCTTCACCCCAGAGTTTTAAATAAGAAAAAGCAAATTCAAATAAACCGCCAATCATACCAGCAACAACTAACAGTTTTGCCTGCGAGCCACCTTTCTCTCCGGTCATCAATATTTCTGTGGTGGCTGTAGCCTCAGGAAAAGGAAGTTTTCCATGCATGTCTTTTACAAAGTATTTCCTGAATGGTATAAGGAACAGAATGCCAAGAAAACCACCTAATAACGAAGAGAAGAATATTTGCCAGAAACTAACCTGTATCTCCGGGTACTTATGCTGCAATATGTATAAACCGGGAATGGTAAATACAGCACCGGCAACTATTACACCCGAACTGGCACCAATAGACTGGATGATGATATTTTGTCCCAGTGCATTTTTCTTCCGTGTTGCAAGAGAAGCGCCTACAGCTATTATAGAAATAGGAATGGCCGCTTCAAATACCTGCCCGATCTTCAGCCCTGAATAAGCAGCGGCAGCAGAAAATATCACGGCCATCAGCATACCCATTACTACCGACCAGGTAGTAACCTCGGGAAAAACCTGGCTCGCCGGCATCACTGGTTTATATTCTTCTCCCGGTTTTAGTTCTTTGTACGCATTATCCGGAAGGCCTTTTACTTCTTTTACATGGTCTGACATAAAGAGAATTTATAGTTTATTGTTTGTCGTTATTCTAAGTGCTATCATTTCTTCGGTATATTCTTCAAAGTTTCCACCAGGTATTTCCAAAACTCACCTACCGATTCAATATTCACTTTTTCATCTGGTGAGTGTGGTGAGCGGATGGTTGGCCCGAATGAAATCATATCCCAATGTGGATACACTCGGCCCAGCAGGCCACATTCCAGTCCAGCATGTACTGCCATCAATTTTGGTTCTTTTCCATACATATTATTAAACACACTTACCATTTCTTTCAGAATTTCTGAATGCACATTTGGTTTCCAGCCTGGATAATCGTGGCTGTGCTCAATTTCGGCACCAACCATTGCAACAGTGCAGGCCACTGCATTGCGGATATCATCCTTTTGTGTTTCAACCGAACTTCTTTGCAGCAGCTCAAATACAATGTAACCGCCTTCAGATTTTACGATAGCAAGGTTGTTCGATGTTTCCACCAGTCCGGGCATATCGGCACTCATGCCAAACACACCATTGGGGCAGGCATAGATAGCATTAAAAAATTTCTGCTGACTGTCGGCATCCATTACTGATGCAGGCATTGTAGTTGGTTCAGCAGTGATAATAACTCCGGCATCTGTGGTGGCTAATTCATTTTTTACATCAGCATAAAAATCAGAAACGAATTTTTCAAATGAGGCTTTGTTTGCTGCGGGAACCGTAACCAGTGCAAATGCCTCCCGTGGAATAGCATTGCGTAATGAGCCGCCGCTTATTTGCGATACCCGCAGACCAAATTGGTTTGCCGCATTCCAAAGCACACGGTTCATTACTTTATTGGCATTACCACGACCCAGGTGAATATCAAGACCGGAATGCCCGCCTTTCAATCCTTTCACCGTTACGTTATATGCCGCCATTGAATCATCAGTTGCTTCTTCGCTGTATTTTAATTTTGCTATGGTATTTACACCACCGGCGCAGCCAATAAATATTTCGCCGTGGTCTTCTGAGTCGAGATTGATAAGTATATCGCCCTGCAACACACCACCTTCCAGTTCGGTAGCGCCGCCCATACTGGTTTCTTCGTCAAAAGTGATGAGACATTCAATCGGGCCATGTACTATATCTTTTGCAGCCATAACAGCAAGCGATGCCGACATGCCAATGCCGTTATCAGCTCCAAGCGTAGTGCCGGTAGCTTTTACCCAGCCGTCTTCAATGCGGGGAAGGATGGGGTCTTTTTCAAAATCATGAACAGTGTCGCTGTTTTTTTGCGGCACCATATCAAGGTGACTTTGCAGCACCACACCTTTGCGGTCCTCCATGCCGGGTGTGGCGGGTTTGCGAAGAATTACATTACCGGCTTTATCCTGGAAAGCCTCAACGCCATGTTCTTTGGCGAAGTTGAGTGTCCATGCCATAATTCTTTCTTCATGCTTCGACGGACGGGGAACGCCACAAATGTTTTCAAATATCTCCCAAACAGGCTGGGGATACAGGTGGCTTATTACTTTGTTTGCCATAGTGAGTGTTTATTAAATTATAAGTTGTTTTTTATTTTGTCATCGCCAGTACTACTGTTGAACTGATGTTGCGACGCTCCGTTTATCGTCCGGTAACCTGTCTGCCGACAGGCAGGTTCTAATCAACAATGCTTCGTAACGGCTTTTCAATCATTTCCCCACTCTCCATTTTCTATTCACTATTTTCCTAATTCCTTAAACTTTATCATCTTATTCAAATACAACTGCGACATAAACTTTGTTATCCTTTCCTCTGCCTGAACAAAGTCTTCGCCAAAATGATTAGTGAGGCTTTCGCAAATCTGTGCAACATTTTTCTGCCCATCAATCTGTAACCAGGTGGCCGAACCCAGTTCATCAAGGTTCAGATTGATAAATTTATTCTTTACCCGGCCTGCAAGAATCTTTTTCCAAAACTTACTGGTAAACCTTGGCACAAGCACAGTCACCAGCTTGTTTTCTTCAATAATATGCTCATGCACTCTTTCGGGTGTAAGCTCAAGATAATTTATGCTGGACTTCTTTTTCAAAGTGTTATTATTCTCTCACAGATAACACAGAAAGGAACAGAAATAATCCGTGACAATCTGTGTTATCTGTGAGAACTATTCATTTAAAAATTCGCCGTTGGCGGTGCCGGTTCATCCGGTCTGCCTGCATTCTTAACAGGTATTTGTATCATTCCAATTGCTACCAGAACGATAATGGCAATACCAATTACCAGCGAAGGATTGGAATAAATATTTTGTGTGATATTAATATTGGCAATCTTGAACGGTGCAAAGGCAAGGCCAGTCAGTGCTTCGCCGGCAATCAATCCGGCCGCCAGCAACACTCCCACATTTTCCACTCTTGCTATTTGCGCAGCATTAAAGGTTTTCTTTTTAACCACCATGTCAACAATGCCTTTACTAATCCACCAATAAAAATGGCAAACGTAGTTTCAAGTGGCAGGTACATACCCACACTTATCAGCATCGGGCTTTTTACCTGCATCAGTATTAACGCAAAACCCATCAGCATGCCAAATACAATCAGCGGCCATGTCATGCCACCACCAACAATTCCTTTTGAAAGCATCGCCATCAAACCGGCTTGTGGTGCCGCAAGATTTTTGCTGCCAAAACCACCCACATATCCGCCTCCTTGTTCAACCGCCATATTACCTTGTGCAATATCTGCCTGGTTCAGAAAGTTCAAAACAAAGAACATCACACTGCCTGCGAGTATCACACCAATAATATCACCCACCTGCATTTTCCACGGCGTACCACCAAGGATATGCCCTGCTTTTAAATCCTGCAGCATTTCTCCTGCTACGGCAGCCGATACACATACAATTGCTGCCACACCTAATACAGCAGCCACACCACCGCTTTTGGCATCCACACCCATCAATACAAGAATAAGGGCTGTTACCACCAATGCTGTAAGCGTTAATCCGCTGATGGGGTTATTGCTCGAACCCATTATGCCCACTAAGTAACCGGAAATAGCGGCAAAGAAAAAGGCAAGTATTATCATTACAGTAGAAGCAACAAAGGCCGCAAGGAATGATGTTTCAAACAAAAAGAAAGTAATACAGAAAGTGGCTATTGCAACTCCCAATATACCCAGCATGATGTAAGAAAAACTAATATCTTTTTCCGTTCTTACAGATGTGCCGCCGCTGGTGGCTGCCTTTTTTACATCACTGATGGAACGGGCAATACCGGTACTCAGGCTTTTCCTCATTTTAAATAAGGTATAACCGGCACCCATCAACATACCGCCAATGGCAATAGGACGAACAACTAATCTCCATATTTGTGCAATCTGAAATTCGGGATTGCTTACTTTATCCAGAGCTTCCTGGGCAGTAAACTTAGGATTCGTTTTTACAAATTCACTTGCCCACAGATTCAAAAAGGCAGCATCTATATAAGGAGCGATAAAGTAGTATAATACCGGAGTTAGTAATCCCCATGCCAGCAAACCACCGCTGAAGTTAAGGGCACCGAGTTTTGGCCCAATAATATATCCCACACCCATATAAGCCGGGCTCACTGCCGGGGCACTCAGTAAAGCACCACCCTTTACTTTTACAGCAGTACTGGGAATCAGTTGTTCTTTCAGCGCAATAAACTTGTCGTAACTGATTTTGAAAAAATTCATTTGTCCCAGTGCCTGTATCAACGCACCAATACCCATGGCACCAAACAAAAATTTCGAACCACCACTGCTGTTACGGCCCGATTTATGAATTTCTGCCGCAGCCAGCGATTCTGGAAAAGGCAGCTCCACGTCTTCCACCATTACTTTGCGCAGCAGCGCAACGAACATAATACCGAGAATACCACCAGCAATCAAAATGATTGTGGATGTAATAAAATGACCTGTGGTGAAGAACGGGTCCCACAGGCCGGCAATAAAAAATGCCGGCAGCGTAAATATGGCACCGGCAGCAACTGACTCACCAATCGAACCTACGGTACGGGCAAAGTTTTCTTCAAGAATGGTTCCTTTCAGAACTTTTAATAATGCCATACCGATAACGGCGGCGGGATAAGTGGCGGCAATCGTCATACCGGCCCTTAACCCTAAATAGGCATTGGCAGCACCAAGAATTACTGACATTACCAAACCAATTACTAATGCCCTTAATGTAAACTCAGCCATACTAGATTCTGGCGAAACAAACGGCACAAACTTTTTTGTTCGGAGGAGTTGCTCATACAGCAGTTTTTATGTGAAGAGGCAGAAAATTAATTGAGGCAAGTTAGTGAAATAAATTCAAGGAAAACAAGCCGGTATGGCGATTTTGTCATTATAAAAAGACCTCTTGTTTCGGGTTTATTTTGATACATTAGCAACTTAATGTCTCTGATACAACCACTCTAAATTATTTCTATGCCTGAAAAGCAAACAATTTCGCTGCGGGAATCGAAAACAGCAAGATGGACGGTGCTCATCCTTGTTTCATTCACCATGATGTGCATGTATTACTTAACCGATGCCATGGCCCCACTGCAGGATGGATTACAGAGAAAGCTCAATTGGTCAGCTTCTGAGTATGGCCTTTTTACCAGCGGCTACGGATGGTTTAATGTATTCTTACTAATGTTGCTATTTGGCGGGATGTTTCTTGATAAGATGGGCATCCGACTTACAGGTATAATATCAATCGTCGTAATGCTTGCAGGAGCATTGATAAAATACCTTGCCATAAACGGATACTTTGGCGATGGCATGGGCTTGCATATTGGTTCATTAACTTTTTTCGGTAATACAAAAACGTCTGCTGCAATGGCCGGTGTTGGCTTCGCTGTTTTTGGTGTGGGTTGCGAAACGTTCGGTATTACAGCAAACAAGGCTGTTGTACGCTGGTTTAAAGGAAAGGAAATGGCGTTGGCCATTGGTCTCAACACCTCAACCGGCAGAATTGGTACTGCATTAGCTATGTTTACGCCTATTCCATTAGTGAAACTAACAGGAAGTATTAGTTTCCCGGTATTGCTTTCTCTTTTCTTGCTCTGTTTAGGACTGCTGGTATTTATTCTTTACACAGTAATGGACAGAAAACTGGATAAAGAAGACAGTGATGCAGGTGTACAGCATAATGATGAGTTTAAGTTTTCTGATATTCTTGATATTGCAAAAAATAAAGCCTTCTGGCTGATAACATTTCTATGTGTATTATTTTATTCAGCCGTTTTTCCCTTTATCAAGTATGCTACTAACCTGATGCAGCAAAAATTTCAGATTTCAGACGACTTTGCGGGTTATATACCGGCACTATTACCACTTGCAGCTTTGTTTCTCACACCTTTCTTTGGAAGCCTGTACGATAGAAAAGGAAAGGGTGCAACTATTATGGTAATCGGTTCAGTAATTCTGCTGGTTGTGCACTTGCTATTCTCTATTCCATCGCTCAACAGCCTGCCTGTTGCAATAGGGCTGGTAGCATTACTGGGAATTGGTTTTTCCCTTGTGCCGTCAGCCATGTGGCCATCCGTAGCCAAAATAATACCAGAGAAAAAATTAGGAACTGCTTATGCATTAACTTTCTTTGTGCAAAACTGGGGATTGATGGGTGTGCCATTGCTTATTGGATGGGTGCTTGATAAGTATTGTATAACTGGCACAGTTACTAAAATGGTAGAAGGAAAAGAAGAAACATATACACAGTATAATTATACAATCCCAATGCTGATATTTGCCTGCTTTGGTTTTCTGGCAATATTTTTTGCTTTTATGCTAAAGGCGGAAGACAAGAAAAAAGGCTATGGTTTGGAAAAGCCAAACATCAAACATTGATAATTCATGTTTTTTAAGATTAAACCCGAAATGCATCTTGAAATCCATTTCGGGTTATTTTTATACATTAGCGACTTAATTAATTTTTATGACACAAAAGCCCCAAAAGGAATTATTTGGACAACCGCTGGGTTTGTTTCTTATTTCATTTACATCAATCTGGGAAAGATTCAGCTATTATGGAATGAGAGCCTTTCTTATTTTATATATGGCAAACGATATAATGAAAGGTGGCCCCAAAGCACATTTGGGAGGATTGGGTATTGATGAAAATACTGCCGGTACAATTTATGGACTGTTTACCGGAGCCTGTTATATTTTACCTCTTGTAGGAGGATATATCGCCGACCATTATTGGGGCAAACGCAGATCTGTTTTAGTGGGGGGTATATTAATTATGATTGGCCATTTTACACTGGCAGGCAATATGCAGGATAATTTTTTGGTTTTTATTCTGGGGCTAACTGTACTTGCTATGGGCAATGGTTTCTTCAAACCTTCAGCTCCCACAATGATTGGAGATTTATATGAAGCAGGTGACAAACGCAGAGACAGTGCTTTCACCATTTATTATTCACTTTTCAATGGGGGGGCTTTTATGGCTCCCATTATATGCGGATATTTTGGTGAAACCTATTTATATCGCTGGGGTTTTTGTAGCAGGTATCGGTATGTTGTTGGGCCTTATTATCTATATCGCTTTTGCAAAAAAATATTTAGGTGATATAGGAATGAAGCCGGCACAGGCAAAAGCAGATGGTAAACCTGTTGAAAAAACACCTTTAACCGCTGTTGAAAGAGACAGGATTGCTGTAATAGTCGTAATGGTATTTTTTGTAACATTCTTTTGGGCTGGTTTTGAGCAGGCCGGAAGTACACTTACTTTGTACACTGACAAATACATCAACCTGGAAGTAATGGGCTGGACGATGCCCACATCATGGATGCAGGCAGTTAACCCGCTGTTAATAGTATTCCTGGGCCCTGTATTTGCCTATCTGTGGATGAGGCTTGAGAAAAATGGAAACAACCCATCAACGCCAGTAAAAATGGGATTGGGTATGATCGCCCTGGCCGTTGGATTTCTCTTTATGGTTGGTGCTGTTTTGGAAAGAGGGGGAGAAAATACAGATGTAAACGTAAAGGCAAGTATTCTTTGGTTGCTGGCCACTTACTTACTTCACACAATTGGCGAGTTGATGTTATCGCCAATTGGCCTTTCCATGGTTTCAAAACTGGCACCTTTAAGAATGGCTTCTTTGTTTATGGGCGTATGGTTTCTAAGCAGCTTTGTTGCAAATTTACTAAGCGGTATTTCGGTGCAGTTCGTTAATAAATTTGGGGCACTCACTATTTTTGCCGGTATTGCTGTTTTTGTTGGTCTGCTGGGGGTAGTTGTGCTTTTTCTGTCCCGCTGGCTGATAGGGAAAATGCATGGAATAAAATAATTGCAGATAACCCCGGAATTCACCGAATTTCGGGGTTGTTTTTTAAGTATTCTCAAATTAAATACAAAATCAATTGTTATGTTGAAAAATCATCCTAAGGGGCTATTGGTTGCTTTTTTCACCAATATGGGTGAACGCTTCGGTTTCTATACCATGATGGCAATTCTCGTAATGTTTTTGCAGGCCCGATATGGCCTTGATGCAGATTCTGCAGGTAGTATTTATTCCTGGTTCTACTTTGCAATTTATGCTTTGGCATTAATCGGTGGAATGTTGGCTGACTGGACAAAAAAATACAAAACAGTAATTTTTGTTGGCCAGGTAGTCATGTTTGCCGGTTATTGTATTATTGCCATTCCAGGTTCAGCACTTTGGGTTTCTGTTGCCGCATTAATGATTATTGCTCTTGGTAATGGATTATTTAAGGGCAACCTTCAGGCGGTAGTTGGCCAGATGTATGATGAAGAAAAGTATAAAAGTCTGAGAGAAAGTGCCTTTATGATTTTTTATATGGGAATCAACATCGGGGCATTCTTTGCTCCATTTGTTGCTAAAGCCGTTAAAGATTTCTGGTTAAAAACAAATGGTTACATCGAAAATGCAAATTTGCCTTCTCTGTGCCACCAGTATATCAACGGAACATTAAAAGACACTACACAGCTGCAAAAACTGGCTAATGAAGCTATACTTCCTGATGGTGGAAAGTCTGCAACTGACCTGGCTGCTTTTACCAGTGATTATATAAATGTTTTTTCAACCGGGTTTAATTATGCTTTTGGCGTTGCTGCTGCCGCAATGATTATTTCGTTGCTGGTTTATTCCTTTTTTGGAAAAGTACTGCCCAATAAGTATCAAATGCATAAAGAGGCTGGGCTGCAAAATCTGGAACAAAAAACAGAAAGCAAGCCTGCATTTAGTTTAGCCCATAATCTAAAATCAATTATTGTTCCTTTAATACTTATGGCAGCAATTGCTGTGCTGTTTTGGATTGCCGATCAGTATTCGGATTTGAAGGATATAAATTATAAACTTGGTCTTGCAGTAGGTTTGTTTGTTGCATTTGTAACAATGATATTCCGTTTTTCTACAAAAGAAGAAAGACCACGGGTAGTAGCATTGACATTGGTTTTTGTTGTTGTGATTTTCTTCTGGATGTCCTTCCACCAAAATGGCCTCACACTTACAATGTTTGCCAGAGATTATACGAAAGAATATGTTGACCCTTATACAAATCTTCTGTTTAACCTGGGTTCTATTCTTTCTATTGCCGCAGCAATTGTGGGTTGTGTTATGATTTTTAATGCCAAGAAAACTTTATATAAAGGAATCGGCGCATTAGTATTTTTAGGGTTTGGTTACTTATGTTATTACCTGACAACAACCTATAGTGAATTGAATCGTATTTCTCCTGAAATATTCCAGTCTTTCAATCCGCTGTACATAGTTATTTTAACGCCTTTGGTAATGGGAGTTTTTGCTATGTTAAGGAAAAAAGGAAAAGAGCCATCTTCACCTAAAAAAATCGGCATAGGGATGATTATTGCCGCACTTGGATTTGTACTTGTATTATTTTGCTCAATGGGACTCGTATCACCAAAAGATATGGCAGGTGCAGCTGTAACGGAAGCCGATAGAGTTTCTCCATACTGGCTTATTAGTTCTTATCTTGTTTTAACAATTGCAGAATTGTTCCTTAGTCCTATCGGATTATCTTTTGTTGCTAAGGTTGCCCCGCCCCGGTTTCAGGGCTTGATGCAAGGTGGATGGCTATTAGCAACGGCTATTGGAAATAAATTCTTGTTTGTTGGCAGTTTGTTGTGGGGCAAAATTGACCTCTACATGTTGTGGGGAATATTTATTATATGTTGTATTCTGTCAGCAATTTTTATTTTTTCAATTATGAAACGCCTGGAAAGGGTAGCAAAATAATTCTTCAAATACCGTTAATTAACACCGGGGTTCGTGAATTTTCACGAACCCCGGTTCTTTTAGAAGGAATGTGGATTTGTGATTGTATGTTTGCAAGCGAAAAATCAATCCAATACATTTATGCGAATACTGTTACTGGGATCGGTGGCCGGGAGCATGCCCTCGCCTGGAAAATGTCCCAAAGTCCGCTCTGCGAAAAACTATTCATTGCACCCGGCAATGCCGGCACCTCAACCTGCGGAACAAATCTTTCAATTGGCCTGACTGATTTCGAGGCAATAAAAGATGCCTGTATAACCAACCAAATCAATCTTGTAATTGTGGGCCCCGAAGAGCCACTGGTAAAGGGTATTACCGATTATCTTATCAGCCATCCTGCATTGAAAAGCCTGGATGTTATCGGGCCCGGTAAAGCAGGGGCACAACTGGAGGGCAGCAAGGCATTTGCCAAGGCATTTATGATGCGCCATAATATTCCAACGGCGGCGTACGGGGAATTCACACTTGACAATTATAAAGAAGGAGTGGAATACCTGCAAAACCATCCTTTGCCGGTTGTCTTGAAAGCCGATGGACTGGCAGCAGGTAAAGGCGTTGTTATATGCGAAAATCATATTGAAGCCATTGCTGAATTTGAATTGATGATACAGCGGGCAAAGTTTGGTGAAGCAGGAAAAAAAGTGGTGGTGGAGCAATTTCTGGATGGAATCGAGATGTCGGTATTTGTACTGATAGATGGAAAGAATTATGTAATACTACCAGAGGCAAAAGATTATAAACGGGTGGGAGAAGGCGATACCGGACCAAACACAGGTGGTATGGGAGCCATCAGCCCGGTACCATTTGCCACTCCATCGCTGATGAAAAAAATTGAAGAAAAAGTAATTAAACCTACGGTAGATGGTTTAAGCAGAGAGGGCCTTGAATACAGGGGTTTCATTTTTCTGGGCTTGATGATTGAAGATAATGAGCCGTATATGATTGAATACAATTGCCGTATGGGCGACCCGGAAACAGAAGTTGTAATACCCCGTATAAAAACGACCTGGTAGAAGTATTCAGCGCTGCGGCAAGACAACAACTGGATACAATTACAATTGAAACAGACTCAAGAACAACAGCCGCTGTAGTGGCGGTAAGTGGCGGCTATCCCGGCGACTATAAAAAAGGGGTTGAAATAAAAGGTATTAATGATATTAATCCAGATGACAGTATTCTCTTTCACATGGGTACTGTGGTGGATGACAGTAAAGTGGTGACCCATGGCGGTCGTGTTTTTTGCATTACTTCATACGGTACATCCGTGTTTGATGCAGTGATGATTTCTAAAGATGAGATAAAAAAAGTTTCATTCGATAAAATGTATTATAGAAGTGACATCGGTTTTGAGTTTGAATGATGACTGGTGTCTTCAAATTCCTGTACAGTTTAATTCCATACATTAGCAGCTCAACAGCATTAACGATTGTATGGAAGTACACTACCACAATTATCTGCAGCTTGACAAAATTCTGAATGCACAGTTCCCGGAAAGCGACAGGCGCAATATGCCAGCACATGACGAAATCCTTTTTATAGTCATTCACCAGGCATATGAGCTATGGTTTAAACAATTGCATCACGAAGTGGATTCAGTGGCTGCCATCATGAACAGACCTGCGCTTAATGATAACTCACCCGAACTGCAAACAATTGTACATCGTCTAAGCCGTTGTGTAACAATACTAAAAGTGCTGGTTCACCAGGTGGACATTATGGAAACCATGACACCGATGGATTTTCTTGATTTCAGGGATATGCTGCGTCCTGCATCCGGTTTTCAAAGCTGGCAGTTTAAAGAACTGGAAGCAAAACTGGGTTTGAAATTTGAAAACAGGCATGGTAAGGAATACTATACCTCACAGTTAAAAGAAGAACATATACAAAAAATTAGAACGGCTGAAAATGCAAAATCACTGCTGCAGTTGGTTAACAACTGGCTGGAGCGAATGCCTTTTTTTGAATGAAGGCGCCGATGAAAAATTTTGGTCAGAGTATAAAGCAGTTTATTATAATAGTCTTGCTGAAGCAGAGCGAAATAATCTGAAAACATTTATTGAAGTATTTGAAAATCCTTTGCCAGGCGGTAACCGCTCCCTTTCACCTGCTGCATGCAGGGCGTCTTTGTTTATTATGTTATACAGGGGGTATCCTTTATTGCATGTGCCGTTTCAGCTGTTAAATGCATTACTTGAAATTGATGAACAGCTAAGCTCATGGCGCTACCGACACATGAACATGGTGCATCGTATGATTGGAACTAGAATTGGAACAGGAGGTAGTACAGGCAAAGACTATTTGCGGGCAGCGGCCGAAAAGCACTACATCTTTGCGGAGTTCACACAACTTAACAGTTTTCTGATTGAAAGAAGAAAATTGCCGACATTATCTCCTGTGGTGGAAAGAAAATTAGGGTTTAGTTCCTGAACGCAGTAAGTATAAAGCCACTATTACAGCTACAACCGCTGTTGATGAAAATGTAAAAGCAGGGCTGATAAAGGTCCATGCTGCACCTGCAATAATGCTGGCCAGCAATGAACCGATGCTTTCACAACTCGTATAAAAGCCGATTGCAGTAGCTGTGTTTTCATGATGGGCAAGGTTTGTTATCCATGCTTTTATTACACCTTCAGTGGCGGCAGCATAAACTCCATATAATGTAAACAGCAAAAAGATCACGGAAACAGAAGGATGGCATGCAAATCCACCATAAACCACCGCAAATAAAATAAAACCGGAAACGATAACAGTTTTGTGGCTTAACCTGTCGGCTAATACACCCATTGGATAAGAAATGGCAGCATATACAAGATTATAAACGATATATGCAGCAATGGTGATAGTATCAGCATTAAACAGTGTGCCCAATACGCTTATTTCATTCTCACCAATACTTTCTTTTGTTATCAGTAATAAAAAAATATCAGAACTGTTAAACAGGGCAAACAGTAAGAACCCCGGAACAACCTGCCTGAATTCTGGAGTTGCGATTTTCCAGTATTTAAAAAAGGAAAAGAAACTTCCTTTTCCCAATGTAGAAACTGGCTGTTTTTTTTCTTTCAGTAAAAAAATGAGTAGGATGGAAATTATGCCAGGAATAAAGGCAAGGTAGAAAAGTGTAGTATAGTTACCCGGATAAAAATATAAAAACAGCAACGCAATTACAGGACCAATAGCAGCACCCACTGTGTCCATGCTGCGATGAAACCCAAACACCCTTGCTTTTGTTTCTTTGGTTGCCTGCTGCGACAACAATGCATCTCTTGATGCTGTGCGGATTCCTTTGCCCAGCCTGTCTAAGGTTCGGACAAAGAAAATCCATACCGGGTAAGTAAATGTGGCAATCAGTGGTTTTGACAATGCACTAAAAAAATAACCAAGTTTAACAAATGGCAACCGCAATCCTTTCTCATCACTCAGTTTCCCGAAATAGCCTTTGCTGATACCTGCAGTAAAATTCACAACCCCTTCCAGTATTCCAATCCATAACACGGTGAAGCCAATCTCCTTCAGATAAACCGGGATAACCGGGTACAGCATTTCGCTTGCCACATCGGCAAACAGGCTCACCATAGAGAGAACAAAACTGTTCGGGTGATGATTCGCATGTAGTGAAGTTAACAGAAAAATATAGTCAGTCATTTACTGATTTTTTCTGAAACAGGAAAGGACGGCTTCGTTCTTTAACTAAAAATTGAGAGTAAAAAAACTTTAAAAAACCGCTCTTGCCAAGGGGTTCCCTTTGATAATTCAAATAATTTCCTCCACCTTTGCCCTCAACCTGCCTGCCGGTAGGCAGGTAAATCCAACATAATTTAATGGGACTTTTTAACTGGTTTACACAAGAAATAGCCATTGACCTGGGTACCGCAAATACCCTCATCATACATAACGACGAAGTAGTGGTGAACGAACCGAGTATTGTAGCACTTAACCGAAATAACCCCAAAGAGGTGCTTGCAGTAGGGAAAAAGGCGTTGATGATGCATGAAAAGACACATGAAAGCATCCGCACCGTGAGGCCGTTGAAGGATGGTGTAATTGCCGACTTCAACGCTGCAGAATTGATGATCCGGGAGTTGATCAAACTCGTTTATCCCAAGAAGCCACTTTTTCCCCCTAGCTGGCGGATGATGATTTGTATTCCTTCTTCTATTACTGAAGTGGAAAAAAGAGCCGTTCGTGACAGTGCCGAGCAGGCTGGTGCCAAAGAGGTGTACCTCATTCATGAACCTATGGCTGCCGCTCTTGGTATTGGTATTGATGTGGAAGAACCTGTCGGTAATATGATTATTGACATCGGCGGTGGTACAACAGGTATTACTGTAATTGCACTTGCGGGAATCGTTTGCGACCAAAGTATCCGTATTGCCGGTTATGAGTTTACAGCTGATATTATGGAAGCCCTGCGCCGCTATCACAGCCTGCTGATAGGTGAGAGAACAGCAGAGCAGATTAAAATTCAGGTGGGAGCCGCTATGAAAGAAATTGATAATCCACCCGATGATTTTCCTGTAAACGGCCGTGACCTTGTTACGGGCATCCCCAAGCAGATAATGGTGAGCTACCAGGAAATAGCCGAAGCGCTGGATAAAAGCATTTTCAAAATAGAAGAGGCCATCCTTAAAGCACTGGAGCAAACACCTCCCGAACTGGCCGCCGACATTTACCGCCGTGGCTTGTACATTACCGGTGGTGGTGCCCTGCTGCGTGGATTAGATAAAAGGCTGGGCAACAAGATTAAACTTCCGGTTCATATTGCCGACGACCCGCTGAAAAGTGTTGTAAGAGGAACCGGAATTGCCCTCAAAAACTATGATAAATATCCTTTCGTTATGAGATAACAGAGGTCCGAAGTCAGAAGAAAGACAGCAGTTTGTGAACTTCTGACTTCAGGCTTCAGACTTCAAACTTGCTTCAATTGCGTAACATCTTCCTTTTTATCCGGCGTTACAGAACATTCTTCACCTTTCTAATATTGCAGGGTGTGGCGTTATGGTTTTTGTTTAGTTACAACAAATATCACCGGGCTAAGTTTCTGGGTGTAGCCAACGAGATTACCGGCCGCATCAACACCCAGTACAATAAGGTGGAAGATTATTTTACACTTAAGGAAGAAAACAGGCGGATACACCGGTTAAATGACTCCCTTCTGAACTTGTTACCGCGGAACTTTGGCGTTAGGGATACTATCGTTCAAATGGTAAGAGATTCTGTCTCAGTAGATACAATGGGAACATACCGCCGCTATTATTCAAGACCGGCAGTGGTGGTGTACAATACAATAAACTCTCAAAAAAACTATATACAGCTAAACAGGGGTTCAAGCCAGGGTATAAGGGATAATATGGCAGTTGTAAACTCCGATGGCAGTGTGGTGGGAGTAGTGGTAAATGTAAGCCCCAACTTCAGCCAGGCAATGAGCCTGCTGCATGTACAAAATAAGGTCAATGCATCTTTAAAGAGGAGTGGCGATATGGGAACTATTGAATGGGACGGGGTAAATCCGCAATACTTGCAACTGAAGGGTATTCCGAAGAGCATAGACATAAAAAAGGGAGATACAGTACTTACCAGCCCCTATTCTTTCAATTTTCCTCCCGGCTACCTGGTCGGAACAGTTGCTGAAATTGTAAACGATAAGAGTACTAATTTTTATGTTTTGAAAATAAAAACTGGTACAAATTTCTACAGCCTGCATCAGGTTCATGTGCTGGCGAATACAGATTATGATGAACAAACCAGGCTGAACAAGGAAACCAAAAGAAGAATTGAAGAAAATAAAAGACACCGCAGTGAGTGAAGCAGTAAAAAACATATTCCGGTTCATCCTCTTTATTCTCCTTCAGGTATATGTACTGAATAAGGTTCCGCATTTACACAGGTTTATCACTCCTTATCTGTATTTTTTGTTTATTATTTGGCTGCCATTTTCTGTATCCAGGCAATGGCTGATGCTGATTGGTTTTATTACCGGTTTAACACTTGATTATTTTATCATGACGCCGGGTCTCCATGCGGCTGCCTGCACACTTATTGCCTATGTGAGACCTTTCCTCATCAATATTCTGACACCAAAGGATTCATCAGAGTTCAATTACAGGGAACCCTCACCCGCTGCAATGCGCTGGGCACCTTATGCTGTATATGTGTTTGTGCTTACTTCGCTTCATCATACTTATCTTGTTCTTTTAGAATGGATGAGCTTTGGCACTTTTACCGGATTTATTATAAAGGTTATTGCTACGACTGCAATCAGCCTGTTGCTGATTTTTACAATAGAATTATTGTTTCCCCGAAAGCTGAAATTTAAAACAAACGTCGCCTGATTTCGGGGTTTATTTTTACAACCTTTTTTTAAAATAATTTGGAAACCCGATTCTGTAATTCGTACATTGCAAAACCGGAAAACCACCTCGGTTAACATTTTCTGAATTTTTCCTGTCATGCCCGTATTTAACCAAACAAGAAGCCGGATTATCCGGTTAATATTTGTGCTGGCTTTCATCATTATTGCCGCACAGCTTTTCTATTTACAGGTTATTGAAAAAAAATATAAGCAACTGGCTAAAGACAATGCGATTTATGCAAAGGTTGTTTACCCTGAAAGGGGAATTATATACGACAAAAAGGGGAAGGCAATACTTAATAATACTATTATTTACGATTTAATGGTAACACCTGCAGAAATAAAAGGTGTTGACACTGTGGGATTTTGCAAGCTGTTGGGAATTGATACGGCCGAGTTTAACAAACGGATTCTTGAGGCAAAATTAAAAATACCCCGGTGCGTCCTTCGGTTTTCAAGGGGTTACTTACAAAAGAAATTCAGGCAAGGTTTGAAGAAAACAGCTGGAAATATCCAGGGTTTTACCTGGTGGAGAGACCGTTAAGAACATATCCATATAATGTGGCAGCGCATATTTTGGGGTATATCCGCGAAGCCGACCCCAAGGATATTGATGCATCAGGCCATTTCTATAAACAGGGAGATTATATCGGCAAAACAGGACTTGAGGCTTATTACGAGAAAATATTGATGGGTCAGAGAGGTGTGGAGTACCTGATAAAGGATCATAAGAACCGGCTTGTTGGTCATTATGAAAATGGTGTTTACGATACGGTATCTATTGCCGGCAGAAGTCTGAAAACCTATATTGATATTGAATTGCAGCAAATGGCTGAAAAGCTGATGACCAATAAAGTTGGAGGTGTTGTGGCCATTGATCCCCAAACAGGAGGTATACTTGCCATGGTATCGGGTCCTAATTATAATCCGAATGATATTACGGGACCAGATGGGGGGAAAAACTTCAGCAAAATGCAACTGGATGTTACAGGCCCCATGCTGAACAGGGCAATTGCAGGAAAGTATGAACCGGGCTCTACCTTCAAACCGTTGGGCGGTTTGGTGGCACTAAATGAAGGTGTAATCACTCCCGGCTATGGTTATCCTTGTGGCGGATTATACACTCTTTGCGGACATGGAAAACCCCGGTGTACACATGCCGGAGGAGGGCATGCTTCAAACCTGCGTCTGGCTATTGCTAACTCCTGCAATGCCTATTTTGCACATGTGTATAGAATAACCGTAGATAATCCGAAATATGAAAATGTAAAGTTGGGATACCTGAAGTGGAGAGAGTACATGAATAACTTCGGGCTTGGTGTACGGCTTGGTATTGATCTTCCAAATGAAAGTGCCGGAGGTATTCCTGATACTTCAGTTTATAATAAGGAAAATGCAAATCGCTGGACATCCTGCACCAATCTTACACTAGGAATCGGTCAGGATAAAATGCAAACAACTCCTTTGCAAATGGCTAATGCGATGTGTATTATTGCCAACAAAGGGTATTATTATACTCCTCATTTTGTTGAAAAAATAGACGGAGAAACGGAAGAAGATGCAGTGTTTATGAAGAAATTCAGGACAAAGCATGATGTGCTTACTCATATTCCCGATACAGCTTTTCGATCAGTAATTGAAGGAATGAATGATGTGGTGAAATTTGGTACAGCAAGAATCGCAAATATTCCCGGAATAGATGTATGTGCCAAAACAGGCACTGCTGAGAACTATACAATTCTTGACAGAAGAAAAATCAAGTTGCCCAACAACTCCGTGTTTGTTTGTTTTGCGCCCAAACAAAATCCAAAAATAGCTATAGCCTGTTTTGTACAGAATGCCGGTTATGGTGCTACCTGGGCAGGGCCAATCTCAAGAATACTCATTGAAAAATACCTGAACGATACACTGATGATAAAAAGCAAGGCAGACTTAGAACGGATTTCAAACACGAACCTGATGCCGGCTTATTTCAAAAGATTGCAATATAAAGAAGATTCTGTCCGGGCCTTTAAGTGGTTCCAAACGACCAAAGACAGCAGCTATATTCAACGCTATGTTTACGAAGAGATGCCGGGTATAGAGAAATCTCCGCGGGGACCCGCAAAGCCCGTACAGAAAGCCACAGTTCTGCAATTGATGGCTTTGTTGCCAGATGACAGAATCCGGTTAACCCAAAATAGTGAAGCATGAGGCCAAAAGATCCGGTTATATCAAAAGGCATTGACTGGAGTGTAGTAGGGATTTATCTCCTGCTGGTTACTATCGGGCTGGTGGCCATATTTGCGGCAACATATAAAGAAGGAGATCCTGTACTGCAGAGTTTTTTGCGTTTCAGAACCGATTACAGCAAACAGTTTTATTTTTTTGTTATTGGCGGAATACTGGGATTATTTATTCTGCTTACTGATAGTAAATTTTTTGCCGCTACAGCCAATCTGGGCTATGCATTTGGCATATTTGCCATGCTGCTGGTCTTTCCACTTCATTCAAGAGTTCAGGGTACGGAATCAATCATCAAAATTGGAGCCTTCAACTTCCAGCCAGCCGAATTCTGCAAAATTTTTGTGGCTCTTGCATTGGCAAAGTATCTTTCAAGACCTGAAACAGTTTTCTCAAAAACCCGTTCACAAATGATTGCTGCAGGTATTGCATTATTGCCGGCGGCACTTTCCATCTTACAAAGTGAAACCGGGTTGGCATTGGTGTACTTCTCTTTCTTTATCGTAATGTACCGGGAAGGTCTTCCGTCAGCAATATTAGTTGTTGGTTTTGCTGCAGCTGCGCTTATTGTGGCTACTATTCTTGCCGAGCCTGATATACTTGCATTAATACTGACAGGAATTGCGCTGCTGGCAATTTATGTGCTTCGCAGACAAATTAAGCGGCAGAGAAGTTTGCTTTTCTCAATTATTTTTTTGTGGGCATTATGCGTGGGAGTACAACGGTTTGCTGTTCCGTATATTTTTAAAAATGTACTGCAAAAGCACCAGGTGGAACGTATTTACGATTTATTTGGTAAAGACAATCCTTATACAGCCAAGGATGATACCGTAACGGCAGAAGACAAAAAAAAGAAAAAAGAAAGTGGAAGCAGCTATAATGTACGACAGTCAAAAATTGCTATCGGCAGTGGCCGCTTAACAGGTAAGGGCATATTGAATGCCACACAAACCCGTTATGACTTTGTGCCCGAGCAGCGGACAGACTTTATTTTCTGTACCGTAGGCGAGGGTTTTGGCTTTACCGGGAGTATTATATTGCTGATTTTATACTTGCTGTTGCTGTTCAGAATCGTCACCATTGCTGAACGGCAGCGAAGTACATTCAGCCGGGTATATGCCTATGGCGTGGCCTCTGTTTTCTTTTTTCACATCATCATTAATATTGGCATGACAGTTGGCCTTGCGCCGGTAATCGGTATTCCTCTTCCTTTTATCAGCTATGGAGGAACATCTTTGCTTACGTTTACAATATTATTATTTGTACTGATTCGTCTTGACGCTGACAGGCAAATGGTTTTGAGGTGAACATACCAATATCAGATTCCAATTACCAATTTTAGGGATAATCCAATAAGGATTTGGAATTTGTAATTTTGAACTTTATGAAAATTATTCCACTTTCAGAAGGCCGGTTTACGATTGATGCGACAAAGCATTTTATACCTTTTACTGAATCTGAACATAGCCTGAAAGAAAGGCCTTCCGGCAGCCTGCTGGTCGAAATTCAACCGTTTGTGGTTATTACCTCAAAGGATATTTTGCTGCTGGATGCTGGCCTCGGTTTTTATAAGGACGGACGACTGCAGTTGCACCATAACCTGATTAATGCCGGTATTAATCCGTCTGAAGTTACAAAGGTGCTGATGAGCCACTTGCATAAAGATCATGCTGGTGGTTTGTCTTTAAACACAGATGGAAATGAATATAAACTGGCTTTTCCGCAGGCAATATATTATGTGCAGCAGGCTGAACTGGCATTTGCTTTTGAGAAAAAAAGTTCATCTTTTGACACAAATGACCTGGAATGCCTGAGGCAAACAGATAAAGTACAATTGCTGAGCGGAAACGGATTTATTGATGGTTATATCGAGTATAAATTAAGCGGGGCACACTCTCCGCATCACCAGGTGTTTTGGATAAGAGAAGATGATGAAACTGTTTTTTATGGTGGTGATGAAGCTCCGCAACTACAGCAAATGAAACACCGCTTTATAGCCAAGTATGATTATGAGGGGAAAAAGGCAATGGAGCTCAGGCAACAATGGTGGCAACAGGGAGAGAAGGGAAAATGGTCTTTTTTGTTTTACCATGACGTCAGGCATCCTGTTTGGCAGTTTATATAAAAGGTAAGGCCGACTCTTTGCAGAGCCGGCCATTGCTAACCTATGAAAAACACCTAGATTAAATAGCCTGCGGATTAACTATTCTTGCCCTTAAGGCAGGTCCA
The DNA here is from genome assembly GCA_016719815.1 of Chitinophagaceae bacterium. Taxonomy (GTDB): domain Bacteria; phylum Bacteroidota; class Bacteroidia; order Chitinophagales; family Chitinophagaceae; genus JJ008. The sequence goes on from JADJYK010000005.1 coordinate 221,103, forward strand.
CGGCGATTAATTATCCTTTCTTGTCGTATTTGTTTCAATTCTCTGATAAACTTTTCCTGGTGTTCATAAACTTCATTACTTCTTCTTTCACCAACGATTTCTTTAAATTCACTTCTGTAACGCAATCTCAGCTCCACTATTTTTTGTTGCAGAATAAGCCTGTCGCCCTGATTATCTCTTAATGTGTTTCTCCATTCCCTGAAATAACGCAAAAAAATTGGAGTAAAACGCTCTGCTTCAATTTGGTTTAAACGCATTCTATGCTGGATGTATTCCCGCATCTTGTCTCTTATTTTGTCATCATCCTGTGCTTTTAATGCACCAGTGGCGATAATTAACAAACTTAGTATGAAGAAAAATTTTTTCATTTTTTTGCCAACTGTTTAGTTCATCATTTCTTCTGCTGCGTCATCAGTGTCGTCCAGAACCTGTGTGTCATTTAACAGACTTTGTATTTCATTTTCCGGAACATCTTTGATGAGCTCTTTTATTTCCTGTATTTTGTTATCTGAAGTTGCAGCTACAGACTCATTTACCAGGTTTTCCTCTTCAGCCAGTGTAACGAATTCGTCTATTTTTTCTGTACTTACTTTCTTAATATTTTTCTTAACCCATGCATACGAATTTTCGCTTGGGTCCACTTTGCCATTTTTGATAATAAATCCTGCCATTATAATAAGACCAGTAACAACCGCCGCTGCTGCATAGCGGAACCACCTGCGGCTTGTAATAGAAACAACTTTTGCCTGCGGTTTTATGACCGTGCCATACGGTGCGGATGAAAGATTTTCAAAGTAGCCATCAGGAACACTGTACGGATTTTCTTTTTTAAATCCGCTTAAAAAAGGCGAAAGGGATGAAAGTTCTTCAGCAGCCGTTTGTGCATTTAGCGGAACGGCTAATTGCTCAAAATAGCCCTGCGGAATGCTATAAGGCATTTCTTTAGATAACCCGGCAAGCAGCGGCGACAAATGCATAAGTTCTTCATGTGCGGTGGCGGCTTCCTGTGTTTTTATCTTAGTCAGCACATTTTCAGCCAGGTTGTCGAAATATCCGGCCGGTACCTGGTAAGGATGTTGCCCGGCATTTGCCCCCAAACTGCTGTTCAGTTCGCTCAATTCCTGCAATATGTTGTCTTTCCGTGTCATTTTGTCTATGTAAAGACGGTTTTTTGCGTTTCAGGTTTAACCGTTTAACAGATAATCTTCAACTTTTTTCACTGCATGATGATAGCTGGCTTTCAGGGCACCTTCACTGGTGTCGAGCACCCGGCTCATTTCTTCGTATGGCATCTCATCATAATAGCGCAGGTTAAACACAACTCTTTGTTTTTCAGGCAACTGCTGTATAGCCAATTGCAGTTTCCATTCAGCTCTCTGGGCATCGAAATGCTTATCAGCTTTTATCCGGTTACTCAGTCCGCTTTCCACTTCGCTCAGGCTTACCGCTGTTCTTTTTTTTCTGCTGTTCCAGGTAAGTAAGGCATTCATTGGTGGCAATGCGGTAAAGCCAGGTGTATAACTGGCTGTCTTCCCGGAAGTTGGTCAACCCGTTCCAAACCCTGATGAGTACATTCTGCAGCACATCATTTGCATCGTCATGGTCAACCACCATGCGGCGCACATGCCAATAGAGCTTTTCCTGGTATTTTCTTACAATACCGGTGTAGGCCCTTTCTTTTGAGGCAGGTTCCCTGAATTGTACGAGCAGTTCGGTGTCTGTCATAGTGGTGTTCATCGGTTTAGCGAGGGTTAGAATATTGGAAAATCAAAATGTTTAACGGGTTGGATAATTATTATTTTCCCTGCTTTTGTAAATATAAAAAAGGATTACGGAAAATCATTCCATAATCCTTTTTTGAAAATGCTTACCAGGTACTCTTTAATCAGTTCTTCTTAAACACCGGCAGCCTGCCCGGCGTAAGTGGCGCACCCACCCGGTTGAGTTCCTTTTCTAATTCAGGTAAATCGGTTTCACCAATTTTTTTCACCTGCTCATAAACCGGCGGAAATTCTTCCATCAGAATATTGTACCCGTCAATGGCTGTTTGTGTGGGCTCATTAGCTGCTCCCCACAGGGCACTGGATACTGTACCAAGTCTTGCATTGATAGTAACTGGTGCCGGAGGATTTTCCTCATAGCTTGGAAACTCAGATTTGCGGTCAAACTTCTGGTTCAGTACTTCATCTAATTGTTTCAGAATTGCCTTTGCCTTAGCAGACAGTTCAGGAACTGCATTTGGTAAAGCGTTGATGGCTTGTAAGGAATTTAATGCCCGCTGATTCAATTCCTGCGCATAGGTTTGAGTGCCTCTTACCGCAGTTGAAAGCTCGGTAACCTTTTTATGGAAAGCCAGTAAGGCTTTGTTGTCTTTTACCGGCAAAGAACTGCTGCCAATTGTTCTGCAAACGAAGTCAACGGGGCCGGACAATACTTTGGTTTGGCCGGCAGTAACAAGGCTCATGGTTACATTATATTTTCCGGGAGCAACGGCAATGCCACTGCCCGCATCGGCCAGTACATCGAATTTTGTAACGCTGCTAACCGGCCTGCTGGCCTGGTAACGCATGTCCCAAACAATACGCTGAATACCGCCGGAAGGTTTCTTTCTAAGTTCCCGCACCACATTTCCTTCGCTGTCTTTTATGGTAAATGAAATGTAAGCAGGTACTTCTGTTTCTTCAGCCTTCAATTGTTCAGGAGTGGGCATCGGAATTTTTTCGCCTTTCTTGAACAGATCAGATTCCTGTTCTTTTCTTTTTTCTTTTAATGATTTGACGGCCAGTTTGTCTTTCAGATAATAAGTAAACACCGCACCCACTTCTGGGTTCTTAGCTGCGTAGGGCATGGAACCATTAAGACTTCTTTCACCAGACATTACCATCATCAGTCCGTCTTTTACAGGGAAGATTTGACCTTCTTTTTCGAGCATGTCTTTTTGAAATGGCGAAGAGGTGTGTAATCATCCAGAATATAGAAACCACGGCCAAAGGTGGCAATGGCGAGGTCATTTTCTCTTTTCTGAATGGTGATATCCCGAACAGGAATGGTGGGCAGGTCGCCTTTGAGTGCCACCCAGATTTTTCCACCATCAACTGAAAAATAAAAACCAAACTCTGTGCCTGCAAAAAGTAAATCAGCATTTACAAAATCCTGCTGCAGACTGTGTACGGTACCATTGGCTGGCAGGTTGCCGGACAATGAAACCCATGTACGACCTTTGTCTGTACTTTTAAGAATGTATGGCTTAAAATCATCTCTCAGGATATTATCGAATGCGGCATATACAACGTTTTCATCAAACTTTGAAGCGAGGATATCGCTTACATAAGTATTCTCGGGAATGCCCGGAAACTTTTCTGCTTTGAACCATGTTTTACCTCCATCTTCTGTAACCTGTATCAATCCGTCATCTGTTCCGGCGTATAAAAGATTTTCTTTTAGCGGAGATTCCTCCAGTGAAACGATGGTGCCGTATAAAGAAGTGCTCTTGTCTTTAGCCACAGCATTGCTGGGCCAGTACTTGCCCATTACAGGCCATGTGTTACGGTCAATTTTTGCAGTAAGGTCCTCACTTATTACCTGCCAGCTATTGCCCCTGTCATCGCTGCGGAACACTTTATTGGCTGCACAAAAAATTCTTGTAGAAAGATGATGACTGAGAATGAGCGGAGTATTCCAGTTCCATTTATACGTATCTTCTCCTTTTCTGGGTTGTGGTTTAATGGACACTCTTGAACCATTCTTTCTGTCGAAACGAACCATACCACCGTATTGTGATTCTGCATAAACGATATTCGGGTCGTTGGGGTCTATCTGCGAAAAGAAGCCATCACCCCCATTGGTGTCAAACCAGTCTTCATTAATAACCCCGATGCGCTGAAAGTTGCGTGATGGGCCACCCATTGAGTTGTTATCCTGGGTGCCGCCATATACATAGTAAAAAGGCTCAGAGTTATCAACCTGTACACGGTAGAATTGCGTCACCGGCAGGTTAGATTTGAAGATGTAATCTTTACCACTGTTGAAGGTTTCATAAATACCACCATCGCCGCCTATCATAAAATGTTTGTTATCGGTCGGGTCAATCCACATGGCATGGTCATCCACATGGCGGTTATTATTTCCAACAGGTTTCCATGTTTTGCCGCCATCTTCTGTTACCTGAGAAACTGTTTCGGTTGAGTAAACCTTGTTTACCTCTTTCGGGTCGCAAAAAATTTCATTGTAATATTGGCCTGATGCTGTATAGCTGCCCATCTTCTGCCAGGAAGCTCCTTTATCGTTGCTGCGGTAAAATCCTCCGGCTTCTTCAGCCGCTTCGATAATCAGATATACCACATTCGGGTCAACAGGAGAAATAGCAATACCCATACCGCCTTTGTCGGCAGTTGGAATGCCATTGGTAAGTTTATCCCAGGTATTGCCGCCATCAATTGATTTATATACGGCTGATTCAGGGCCGCCACCAATTTTTGTGTGTACATGCCTGCGGCGCTGTTCACTGGTGGCGTAGAGTACATCCGAATTTTCGGGGTCCATCACAACATTGTTTACGCCGGTGTTCTCACTTATTTCCAAAACCTTCTTCCATGTTTTACCACCATCAGTTGTTTTATATAGACCTCTTTCACCTCCGGGGCCCCAAACAGAACCTTCGGCTGCTACAAATACTATATTGCTGTTTTTGGGATGAACAACAATGCCGCCAATTTGCCTTGATTCTTTCAACCCCATATTTTTCCACGTCTTTCCGCCATCGGTGCTTTTATACACACCATCGCCATATCCTAAAGCTCTCTGGTGATTATTTTCACCGGTGCCCACCCAAATGGTGCTGCTGTTTTGAGGGTCCATTACAACGACGCCAATGGAGTATGAGCCATAGTTATCAAAAATGGGCTCAAAAGTGGTACCGTTGTTGGTTGTTTTCCACACATGGCCGGAAGCCACACCCACATACCACTCACTGTGGTTTTTAGGATTTACAGCAAAATCGGCAATACGGCCAGAGGCAACTGCCGGGCCAATGCTGCGACATTTCAATCCATTAAACACAGAAGATTTTAAAGTGTCAGACTTAACAGGGGCAACAGCTGGTTTGTTCTTTTCCTTTGGTTGTGCCTTTAGGCCAGTTCCTGTCAATAACAAAAATGCTGTTGTTGCAGTAGCGAATAAAAGCTTACGGCAAATGCTTCGAAATTTTTTCATACAAGCTGCTTTGGTAATTGTGTGAGAAGATGGCAAAGGCAAATTGCGACTTTGCTTGTACTGTAAATGTACTTACACTAAAATAAACTATGGGAGATTCAGAAAGAAAAATGACAGGCGGCTGCCTGTCATACTATCTGGTAATTTAAAAGGATTAACCCTTTTTTCTTGATATTGCTTTTTCCGCAGCAGCAACAATATCGCTGGCCTCTAATCCGTATTTCTTTAATAGCTGGGCAGGAGTACCGCTTTCGCCGAAGCTGTCGTTTACGCCAACATACTCAATCGGTATGGGGAAATTTTTAGCCGCACATTGTGCAATGCTGTCACCCATTCCGCCTAATACATTGTGTTCTTCGGCAGTTACGGCGCATTTTGTTTTGCGAATAGAGCTCAAAATGGCTTCTTCATCCAGTGGTTTAATCGTGTGAATATTTATTACTTCTGTGCTGATACCCTTTTCCTGTAACTGTATGCCGGCTTGTATAGCATTCCACACCAAATGGCCGCAGGCAAAAATTGTTACATCTGTACCTTCTGAAAAGAACTGTGCTTTGCCTATTTCAAATGGCCTGTCGGTTGTAAAAATAGGCCATGATGGACGGCCAAACCGGAGATAAACAGGTCCTTCGTAATCTGCAATGGCAATTGTGGCTGCTTTTGTTTGTGCATAATCGCAGGGCACAATCACAGTCATACCGGGAAGCATTTTCATTAACCCGATATCTTCTAATATTTGGTGAGTGGCACCATCTTCTCCCAGCGTAAGACCTGCATGTGATGCACAGATTTTTACATTCTTTCCACTGTAGGCGATTGACTGGCGAATCTGATCATACACACGGCCAGTGGCAAAGTTGGCGAATGTGGTGGCGTAAGGAATTTTTCCTCCAATAGTAAGTCCGGCTGCCACACCCATCATATTGGCTTCAGCAATTCCGCACTGTATAAAACGCTCAGGAAACTCTTTTACAAACTGATTCAACTTCATTGAGCCTAACAAATCGGCAGTTAGGGCAACAATATTTTCATTTTTTCTGGCCGCTTCTGCAATACCATCACCAAATCCGCTGCGTGTATCTTTATTTCCGATTGATTGAATGTCTTTTAATAACATACTATATTTTATTTAAGTGGTGCAAAAGTAAGTTATGTGGGTGAATGGTGAATGGCAAAAGAAATTAGTTCAACCCTTTATTAATAACGCCAAACACTGTTTCATCAGCCTTTAGTTTCAACTCCCATTTCCAGGCTGTGTCCATAATATCATCCAGCGTATATGCAGGATTCCAGCCCAATACATTTTTTGCCAAATCATTGTTGGCATAAATGGCTACTACATCACCGGCTCTGCGGGAGCCAATTTCGTAATTGAGTTTTTGGCCGCTTACTTTTTCAAAAGCAAGGATCGCTTCTAATACAGTAACACCATTGCCTGTACCAAGATTAAATACTTCGCAATTGGTATTGTTATTTTTGTTTTCAAGGAACTGGAGGGCCAGCGTATGAGCATGTGCCAGATCGCTTACATGTATAAAATCCCTTATGCAACTGCCGTCTCTGGTAGAGTAATCATTTCCAAACACCATCATTTTAGAAATCCGGCCAATAGCAGTTTGTGTAATAGCCGGAACCAGGTTTTGAGGTCTGCCTAATGGCATTTCGCCAATCGCTACAGAAGGGTGTGCACCTGCCGGATTGAAATAACGCAACAGGATATTGTTACAGCTTGAGTTTTTGGCAAACTCCTGAATGATCGTTTCGCTCATCTGCTTGCTCCAGCCATAAGGTGACTCTGCAGGTTTAATGGGTGTGCTCTCTGTTACCGGTATGCTCTCAGGATTTCCATACACCGTGCAGGAAGAGGAGAACACAAAATAAGGCACATCAAACTCCTGCACACATTTCAGCAGGTTGATGAGTGAATTCAGGTTATTTTCAAAATACATCAATGGTTTTTCTACTGATTCACCTACAGCTTTATAAGCAGCAAAATGGATGATGCCTTCAATATCTTCATTCTCCTGGAAGATAGCATGTGTGTCATCAAAACTGCAAAGGTCGACTTTGTAGTTTTTTACTTTTTTTCCGGTAATCTGTTCCACCCCATACAGAATTGCTGGATTGGAACGGGAATTATTATCGGCTGAAATGACATCGTAGCCATTTTCAATAAGGTCAACAATGGTGTGCGAACCAATGTAACCACAGCCGCCTGTTACAAGTATTTTAGCCATAAATAAAAAATCCTGACAAAAGTCAGGATTTTATGTTAAAAGAAAATTGATTTTGGTCTTTAAAATAGTCTCGCAACAAAATAAACACCGGCTGCTAATAAACCGCTGATGGGAATGGTGAGTACCCATGCCCAAATAAGGTTGATTGTTACACCCCAACGTACAGCTGACAAACGTTTGGTGGCGCCTACTCCCATTATTGAACCAGTAATAGTGTGTGTGGTACTCACTGGTATTTTCAAAGCTTCTGTCACAAACAACGTAACAGCGCCTGCAGTTTCTGCGGCCACACCTTCAAAAGGAGTTACTTTGGTGATTTTTGTTCCCATAGTTTTCACAATCTTCCAGCCACCGCTCATTGTACCCAGACCAATTGCTGCGTAACAGGCAATGGGTACCCAGTTGGGCATGTCGTGAAAGTTTTCAATTGTTCCGCCGGCTATTAGGGCAGCAGTAATAATACCCATTACTTTTTGGGCATCATTGCCACCATGGCCAATACTAAAGGCTGCAGAAGAAATTAGCTGCAGTTTTTTGAACCATTGATTCGATTTGTGTGCATTCAGCTGGCTCAGATATAAGGAGAATACAGCCATTATCAGCAGTATAAATGCCAGCAGTATCCATTTAAAATTTTTGGAGTAAAATATTACCTGGGCGATATAACTGTCGTAATGTGTCTTTTTAGCGAGAATATCCTTGTTGAATTCGAGGTTTTTATACAGAAAAATGAAAACAAGAATGATAATAAGAACCGAAAATATCTTAGATGTCCATCCTTTTTTGAAGGAGCTCAGGAACCATAGTGACATGATGAATGCCATTATCATCCCTACCACCGGAGCAAGAAAAATAAAACTTGCAGTTTTAATGATAATCGTAGAGTTTACTGCACCGAAGCCGCCTGCAGCAATGGCCGCACCGGCGAAACCTCCGATTAATGTATGCGATGAAGATGACGGGATGCCAAACCACCATGTCAGCAAGTTCCAGGTGATGGCTGCAATCAGGCCGGAAAAAATTACTGTCATCATATTTGCATTTCCGGCTATTTCAGGTTTAACAGTTTTGGCAACTGTATCGGCTACACCATGATCCTTAAAAATAAAAAATGCCACTGAGTTAAAAACTGCGGCCCAAAGAACAGCCTGAAAAGGAGTAAGCACCTTAGTGGATACGACAGTGGCTATTGAGTTGGCGGCATCATGAAATCCATTTATAAAATCAAAATAAGCGCCAGTGCTATTATAGAGATGAGAAAAGTTGTCATAAAGAAATTTGAAAATGAGTGAATTTGATAATTTGAAAGCAGTTTGATTAATTTTCAAATTTTTCAATTATCAAATTTTCAAATTGTATTAAGCGTATTTAATAATAATTGACTCTATTACATTGCTCGCATCTTCACATTTGTCGGTTACAAGTTCCATCACCTGGTATATCTCTCTTTTTTTAATTACTTCTTTGGCATCAGGTTCTGTTTCAAACAATCTCTCGATGCTGAAATCAAACACATCATCTGCCTGGTTTTCTATGCTGTTTATTTTTACTAATGCTTCTGTGATGCTGCGCATATTTTTCATGTCACGCAATTCTGTCACGGCAATTTTGATCTGGGCACATCCCTGGTCGATTAGTTCAGCAAACTTTTGCATACCTATATCATTTGGATTAACCCTGTAGAAATTAATTTTTTTAGCTGATGCATAAATATAGTCAGCGATATCATCCAGCGAGGTAGCCAAATAGTGAATATCTTCCCTGTCGAAAGGAGTTATGATATTGCGGCCGAGTACGGTGAACAAATTGTGGGTCAGTTCGTCATTGGCATGTTCGAGATCTTCCAGTTGAACGATAAAAGTAGCTCTTTTGTCAAAATCGGATTCAGCTACAGCCTCTTTTAGTACTGTGCCCATTATTTTCAAATTGTTTGCTACTTTCTCAAAAAGCTCATAAAAAACTTTGTTCTTCGGCATGAAGATTTTTAAAAAGGAATTAAGTCCTGCCATAGTAGTATGTTTTAGAGTAACCGGAGTACACCGGCTTTAGGCGGCAAAGTTATCTGCTAACAAACCGGTGGCAGTATGCGGGGCGAGAATTAATAATTACTTAATATTAAAATAAGATTAAGGAAATAATTCTGTAACAAACATTTTATATTGCAGTTTCATAAAGTTGGGTTGATGCAAACAAAAATTAATTTGGCTGGGCTTTTTACAGCCATTCTTTTATTGGCGGTTTCTACAGCAAATTCACAGCGTTATCTTTCTGATATTGATTCTTCTTTTTTTATTAAAGATACCGTTAGGCCTGTTATTAAACGTTTTGAAAATCTACGTATTACGGGTTATATCCAGCCACAATACCAGGTGGCAGAAGCACAGGGCACTGCTTCCTATGCAGGGGGAAATTTTTCGCAATTCTCCACCAGTCGTTTTATGTTAAGAAGGGCAAGGGTGAAGATTGACTATGTTATGCCCTCTAAGATGCGTTACCCCAAAGCGTTGTTTTCTTTCCAGATTGATGCAACCGAAAGGGGGGTGATTGTGCGGGATATGTTCTTAAAAATGTTTGAAACAAAATCTAACCTGTTTTCAATGACCGCCGGCCTTTTTGCCCGGCCATTTGGATACGAGGTCAACCTTTCTTCCACTTTCAGGGAAACACCAGAACGGGGCAGAATGTCGCAAATACTGATGCCGTCCGAAAGAGACCTTGGAGTAATGTTTTCACATGAACCGCAGGATCAAAAAAGAAAATACTCCCGCTTCAAATTTGATGTTGGTGTTTTTAACGGTCAGGGCCTTTCCGGAACCACAGATTTTGACAGTTATAAAGATCTTATTGCAAGAGCTTTTTTGAGGCCAAATACGAAAAATAAGGTTGAAATTTCTGGCGGCCTCTCACTATTACGTGGCGGATGGAAAAACGGAACAAAGTATGTGTATGAAAACAGCACGGCATCAAATGGAGACAAGCTATTTACAGTTGATTCTTCTGAGTCAAATCTTGGAGATGCACTGCCCCGACATTATTATGGAGCAGATGCACAGCTGAAACTGAAGCATAAATGGGGTGAAACAGAATGGAGGGCCGAATATTGGTTCGGAAAACAACCAGGCACATCAATTTCAACAACAAATCCGGGCACAGTCCCTGCAGTAAATAATGTGTTAGCTCCCGCTTATCTCCGCCGGTTTGACGGTATATTTTTGCTGTTTTTGCAAAACGTAATTAATGCAAAACATCAGGTAATGCTTAAGTATGACTGGTACGATCCTAATACCAAAGTGGTTGCAGGTGATATAGGTAAGGCAGGGACTAACCTTACGGCAGCTGATGTTAAATTTTCTACGCTGGGTATTGGGTATGCTTATCACATTAACCCGCAGACAAAAATTATTTTCTATTATGATGTTGTAAAAAATGAAACCACACAGCTTTCGGGTTACACTTCTGATAAGAAAGATAATATTCTCACTTGCCGTCTGCAGTTCAGATTTTAAGACACTTAACATTCCGGTAATATTCACATTATAATTGCTTAACATGGCGGTAACATACCGGTAATGCTGTGATAACACCTTTGCGGCAAATATTAAGGTATGTTTTCACAGTTACGGATGGTGTTTTTGTTAGTGCTTTCGTTTACTTTCCTTTCATTCACACAGGCTCAGTCGGTAAGGCTTACAGGGAAAATAAGTAACAATAAAAATGAACCGCTTGTGGGTGTCTCTGTTCGAATCTCAGGGACCTCATCAGGGGCAACTACAGATGTGGATGGCTATTATACACTTACTCTGTCTGCTGGCAAAAAATACACGATTGAAGTTTCTTCTGCTGGTTACGAACCCAAAACACTTACAGATGTTGAAGTTGCTGCCAGCCAGGTAAACGAGCTGAACATTGTTCTGGAGATAAAAGCAAAAACAGAAGAAAATGTAATTGTGTCCGCCAAAACACAAACAGCCCGGAAGGAGACAATAAATGCTGTTATTACATTTCAGAGAAATACAAACACCGTTGCTTCAGTAATTTCTGCAGAAAGTATTCGTCGCTCACCAGATAGAAATACCGGGGAGGTTTTGAAGCGTTTATCGGGTGTGAGTTTATTGGATGGTAAGTTTATAATTGTAAGGGGGCTTGCCGACCGCTATAATCAGGCAGTGTTAAATGGGGTATTATTGACAAGCACTGAGCCCGACAGGAAAACGTTTTCTTTCGACCTCATACCCGCTTCTATGATTGATAATATTGTTGTGAACAAAGCTTTTGTTCCAGAATATCCCGGTGAATGGGCAGGCGGATTAATACAGGTGAATACAAAAGATGTCCCTGCAAAGAACTTTTTGAACTTGCAGGTAGGCGCAGGATTCAATACACAAACGACTGGAAAGGCCTTTTTGAATGATAGCCAAAAAGGGCCTACGGACTGGACTGGTGTTGATAATGGTTCAAGAAGCTATCCTGAGGGGTATACCACTAAGTACCAATTTGGAATTTTATCCGCGGCAGAAAAGGCAGCAATAGGGAAGAATATGAGAAATCATTGGGTGGCCAATGAGTCAAATGCCCCTTTGAATAACTCTGTACAAATTAATGCCGGGTTCAATTCTAAAATATTTGGAAAGAAAATTGGCGGTACGTTGGGGGTACTCTATAATAGGGCATATAAAACACAGTTTATTGTTAATAGGAGAAACATTATTGACCTTAATAATAATTTTACCCTGGAGGCAGACTATAATGATACAAAGCATATAAAGGAAACAACAGCAGGTGCTTTTGGCGGATTATCTATTCAGTTGAATCCATATAACAAGATTTCTGCTAAGGCAATCGTTAATGTTAACACCACCAATGCTGTAACAGACAGAAATGGTATTGATATTTCAAGACAAGATTCTTTGTTAAAAGGAAATGAATTTGTTTACAGGCAGAATATTTTCTTTACCACACAGTTGGTGGGTGAGCACACTATCATTGCTCCTTTAACCTTTAAATGGTTTGGGGCATTTAATATTCTGGATGGCTATGTGCCCGACCAGCGCAGACTCTTATACAGCAGAAAAAACACATCAGATCCATATACCGCTGTTATTGCAAACTCGCTGGCACAACAAAGCGGAAGCCGCATTTTCCAAAGTCTAAGTGATTATGTTTATACCGGGGGGGCCGACTTATCCTATAAGTTTGACTGGCTGGGTCAAAAGCAGACAGTGAAGGGCGGTTATATGCTGCAGGTGAAAGACAGGCTTTATGATGCTTTGTTATTCGCCTATAAATTACCAAAGGACAACCCGGCGTTGCGTCTGTTAACACCTGATAAAATCTTTGCACCTGAGAATTTTGGTGATGGCAGTGCAAACAGTACATTATTTGCTTTCGATGCCATTGTTGGTAACACGTATCGATATTTGGCCAATACAATTTTGAATGCAGGTTTTTTGCAGTTTGATAATAGCTTTTCTAAAAAGCTAAGAATAGTATGGGGTGCCAGAGCCGAGCATTATGATCAGTTAATAGGGAGTGTAAAAACATGGGATAAACGTCATACCCATACCAAAGTGTTCGACATTCTTCCCGGCATAAATGCCACTTATAAGATGAATACTAAGACAAACCTCCGGTTGTCTGCCTCACAAACTGTTATCCGGCCTGAATTAAGAGAACTTGCAGCACTGAATCTTTATGATTTTGAACTCAATGCTTCAGTACAGGGTAATCCTTTGCTGGAAAGAACAAAGATTACAAACTCAGATATCAGGTATGAGTTATATCCGGCTGCAGGAGAGTTCTTTACGATCGGAGCATTCTTTAAACATTTCGATAAGCCAATTGAGCAAATGTTGCAGGAAGGAAGCGGCGGTGCAAGCACATTCCTGTTTGCCAATCCGGAAAGTGCTATTGCCTATGGTGCTGAGTTTGAGTTCAGGAAAAAACTTGCTTTTGCAGACCTATTGAAAAATTTTACACTGCAGGGTAATTTTTCATATATATACAGCCGTGTGAAAGACGAAGGCCTTGATCTGGATCGTACCATGCAGGGACAGTCTCCTTATGTGTTTAATCTGGGTTTGCAATACGACCTGGAGAAAGCCGGGTTCAGTTCAACAATTTTATTTAATCGCATTGGACAAAGAATTTATCTCGTAGGCGATAAAACCGCTTCAGCAAGTACTCCTGATACCTACGAAGCCCCCCGCTCATTGCTCGACTTTCAGATGGCAAAGAAAATGCTAAAAAATAAAGCAGAAATCAGGCTTACAGTATCCGATATCCTGAATCAGCTTCAGAATTTCTATCAGAACAGGAACGACAAAGCCACTTTCCAGGAAGACTCGGACAAGTATCGCTTTACCCGGAAACCAGGAACAACTTTCAGCCTCACATTTAATTATTCATTGTAAATATTTCAAACAACATAACAAATGAAAAAGTACATTTTCTTATTATCTGCTATCGCCGCACTGGCTGTTACAGGTTGCCGTAAAATTGAAACAGACGGCGAAGTGCAAATTGTATATGTAAACCAGGGTGGGGGCACTTCAACCGGAACAACAATTACCTTGTCCGGAAGAATTAATGCAGATACTATTCTGCGCAAGCAGAATACTTATATCCTGAAGGGTTTGGTTTATATGGTGGGCAACCATACCATGACCATTGAAGCCGGAACAACAATTAAAGGCTCATTCAGCGGTTCGGATGTGGCAGCACTGATTATTACCCGTGGTTCAAAATTGTGGCTGAGGGTAATGCCAGTGAGCCGGTCATTTTTACATCGGCATCACCCAACCCGCAATCGGGTGACTGGGGTGGCATTGTAATCTGCGGTAAAGCGCCAATTAATACCAGCTTCAATGGAACAGCAGGCCTATTCCAGGTAGAAGGTGGTGTTGATAATGCCAATGGAGATGGCTTGGCTGGCTCAGGAGATGCCGTTGTGCCCACAGCTGTTGCAACAGACAGTTCAGGAGTTCTGAGATATGTCCGTATCGAATATGCGGGCTATGCCTTTCAGCCAGATAAAGAGGTTAACAGCTTAACTATGGCCGGCGTAGGCAGTAAAACTGTGATAGACCATGTGCAGGTTACTTATGCAAAAGATGATGCTTTTGAATGGTTTGGCGGTACAGTAAACTGCAAATACCTGATTGCCTATAAGACACAGGATGATGACTTTGATACTGATAACGGATACAATGGTAAAGTACAATTTGGCTTGGTTCTTAGGGATTCACTTATTGCCGACATCTCTAACTCCGAAGCATTTGAAAGCGATAATAATTCTTCAGGTACTACAGTAACGCCGAAAACGACAGCCGTTTTCAGCAACATTACAGCAATAGGCCCAAGGGCTACATTGAACAATATAGGTAGTTCACTCTTCCGTGGGGGGGCACATATCAGACGGAATACAGGTATTTCAATATTCAATTCTGTATTCCTTGGCTGGCCCAGGGGTATTGAAGTGGATGCCACAACAGGTACATCAACCGCATTGGGTATTGAAGACAGCACCATCAGGCTGCGTAATATCACAATCGCTGGTTGTGCAACAAATACAAGATTCAGTGGTACGGCTGGCGCTACAATAAACAGCGATGCTGCTTTTGCAACTTGGTTCGGCACATCTTTTTATAATAATGATCTTCTGACCAATACATCGGATGCAAAACTGATTCAGCCGTTCAACTATTCTGCACCAGATCCAACTCCGTTTGCCGGTTCAAATGGTAACCAGAAAATATTAACAGGCGGTGGCTTTACCGATACTAAATTCACTGGTGATACATTCTTTGATAAAACCGTTACTTTCCGCGGTGGTGTGGCACCTGCCGGCGAACTGGCTACCTGGTGGAAAGGCTGGACAAAGTTTAACTACAATTAATTGAACGAATAATAGGTTTGTGTACTGAGAAGCCCGGCATTTGCCGGGCTTCTCTCATTAATAATTTGATAACTCAACTTTTTGTGCCAGCTTCCGTTTTAAGACTATTTTCACTATAGTTCTTTCACGGTTGCATAATCACGACGAGGTTAGTAAGTACGTCCATTTGTCGTAGTTCAAATGCAAAGCCACCCCATAAGCACAGGAGGGGTGGTTTTTTTTGATTTATGTGGCTTTTTCCATGCTTCAGAACACAGGCATAAGCGGTTGCCCATATTTAAAAGGTAAAGAGAAGATATATTCCAGCGATTGCCCGATACTGCCGGAATAATTTTTTCTTTCGGGCGGTGCTGATTGTATCCAGGTACTGAAAACCTTACAGAAGGCGTTATTGATGTTATTCAGGCAGGTTATTCCCATATTTTCTAACGCTGCGGCATTACATTGCTGTTCGTATTGACCGTTTATGGGGATAGCTATTATTTTTTTCCCAAGGTGTAGCGCTTCGGCAGGGGTTTCAAATCCTGCTCCGCATATAATTCCTTCACAGCGAATGAGGCTTGTGTTAAACAGCGATTTGTTAACTGGTTTGAAGGTTACATTTTCTTCAGAGTATGGCGCGGTTTTTTTGGGAGAAAACACCTCAAACCTGTAAGCTGGTAATTGTCTGAATAGATTGAAAAGTTGTATAT
The DNA here is from genome assembly GCA_016719815.1 of Chitinophagaceae bacterium. Classification (GTDB taxonomy): domain Bacteria; phylum Bacteroidota; class Bacteroidia; order Chitinophagales; family Chitinophagaceae; genus JJ008. Next base: position 237,137 of record JADJYK010000005.1, read on the forward strand.
CGGAATAGGAAGGGAGATATACAGTGATATGGCCTTCGTTAACAGGTTCGGCCCTTATAATTCCATCTTTAATGACCGGAAGAAAAATAGAATCATCATATTTCTCAAAATGAAGGCCACAATGATATGTGGCTTTTACATAGTGTTTTAGTAAGTACTCCCCATGAAAGGCTTTGTTTGCAGGCCTTGGTGTTGCAGGTGACGGAAAACTTGCCTGGTGACCAAAATGAACCGAAGCTTTCTTTTTCCTGGCACAGGCTGCTGAAGTGATAAAATCAAAATCATTTATAATGAGATCATATTTTTCAACGGGCAATTCCTGATGTCTTTCAGCAGGCGGGAAGGGGAAATCCTTTTTATCATTTGCCAATAATTCAGGCCACCTTTACTGTTATAGAAAAGGCTGATGCCCTTGCTTCTGTACTTGCTGGGTACATCCAGTTGCAGGTGGCTGTTGTCCCCGCTTAGAAAAATATCAACAGTTCCGTATTGTTTCAGATAAGGCAGTAATGTCATTGCCCGGCTTATATGGCCGTTTCCGGTTGCCTGTACAGCATAAAAATTTTCATTATTACTATTTATGAAATTGAATTAATGTATAAGGCGGTTATATCTGTTAGTACATTTAATTCTGGTGGTCTTTTGTCCATTTTAATGATAGGGGCTGATGCATAGTCTTCTTCTTTATACTGATAGATTTGCCATTGGTCGCTGAAGTACTCCAGCGCAGTGAGGTTTTCCACCCAATCACCGCTATTCAGGTATATGACTTTTCCATTGGTTGAAATAATCTCTTTGATTTGAGGCTGGTGAATATGTCCGCAGATTACATAATCATATTTTTTCTCTATAGCCAGTTCGGCAGCGGTCTCTTCAAAATCGCTAATCCAGGCTACTGCTTTTTTTACTCCACCTTTAATTTTTTTGCTAAAACTTATTTTTTGCCTTCCTGCTTTTTTCATGAACCAGTTGATGAACCGGTTACATAGAATAAGCCAGTCATATCCAAGCCCTCCGAGTTTGGCAATAATTTTTGCACCCCCTTTGGTGGTATTATCAAATACATCGCCATGAAAAATCCATGTCATTTTCCCGTCTATTTCCATCACCAGTTTATCAACCAGTTGAAAGTTGCCAATATCAATACCGCTGTACCGTCGCAGCATTTCATCATGGTTGCCTGTTACATAGATTACTCTTGTGCCCTTGCTCAGCAGGTTTAGTATTTCTTTTATTACCTGCAGGTGTGTTGCGGGGAAATATCGTTTACTGAATTGCCAGCCGTCAATAATATCGCCGTTGAGTATGAGAAGCCCCGGAGTAATGCTTCGGAGATAATTGACAAGTTCTTTGGCATGACAGCCATAGGTGCCAAGATGAACATCCGAAAGGACAACTACGTCGGGATTTCTTTTTTGCACAACAATTTTATTGGCAAAACACCTGATAATTTATGAATTGAATACGGATGGCAGTTTACGATTATGTGATTTTATTGTGAACTAAGTGTAAAGTTTACTTATGATCTGATGACCTATAGTGTAATTAGTAATACCACAATGTTAAGTCTGTTCAATTTGCAATTTGTTTTTTATTCTTTAATGGTTTGTTTATGTGGGCTTAAGATTACCATCACATTGTAACTACACTTTTGCATCATCAACCAAAAAAACAATTATGAACAGAAACTACTTAAGAGGTAACAAAAAGGCCATATTGGTGGCTTTTTTTATTTGCCTGTCTTTTTCTGGCAATGGCTCAGAAAACATTTGAAGGGAAGGTTCTTTCCGCAGATAATAATCATCCGCTGGCCGGTGCTACTGTAATAAGCAGAACTGCAGGAAAGATGGCAACTACGGATGAAAACGGAAAATTCAAAATTGAGGCTGCGGAAAACGAGATTCTTGAGGTTAGCAATGTTGGATACATTACAGTATCTGCTAAAGTAACGCTGGCATCAATTGTTATTCTAAAGCCCGAAACATTAGGCCTTAGTGAAGTAGTAGTTACGGCACTCGGAATAAAGAAAGACAAAAAGAAACTTGGTTATGCCATTCAGGAGATAAAGGGAGAAGATCTGGTGATGGCAAGAGAGACAAATGTAGTAAACCAGCTTTCTGGAAAGGTTGCGGGAGTAACGGTTGTTAGCAGTCCATCTGGTGTGGGTGGTTCGGCAAGGGTTTCAAGACGTGAAGAAAGATCTGTGGAGCTCAATAAAAACCAGCCTTTATATGTTGTTGACGGTGTCCCGGTAAGTAATGCAATAACTGGTGCTTCCGGTCGTAATAACCTGGAGGTTGATTTTGGTAATGGCGCTGGCTTTATTAATCCTGATGATATTGAAAGTATGAGTGTGCTGAAGGGACCTGCCGCCTCAGCATTATATGGCTCAAGGGCAGCTAATGGTGTAATTCTTATCAAGACAAAAAGTGGAAAAAAACAAAAGGGAATCGGTGTTGAAATAAACAGTAATGTAACGCTTGAAACGCCATTAAAATTGCCGGAGTATCAGACAGCATATGGTCAGGGGAATGGTAGTGGTGGAAATTTTGCCTTTGTAAATGGAGGAGGTAGTGGCCTGGCAGATGGTACAGATGAGGGCTGGGGGCCAGCATTTAATGGGCAGTTATTTCCACAGTTCAATTCGCCCAGAACTTTAAACGGACAGCCAATAAATTTTACCGGAGGAGACTTAAATGCTCCGGCAGGGTGTGATTACTCCGACCTTATGGGAAGCAGATAAGGATAATCTTAAAAATTTTCTCGAAACTGGCACAACTTTCACCAATAATGTTGCTATAACAGGAGGAAACAAAGACGGAGATTTTAGGTTGAGCTACACGAACCTCAATCAAAAGGGAATTGTTCCTAATACGGATTTGAAGAGAAACACATTTTCCGTTTCGGGCGGATACAATTTGACTAACAAATTATCTGCAAAGGCTTTTGTGAGTTATATTAAAAACAATAGTGACAACAGACCCTCCATTAGTTACGGAACAGAGAGCATCATGTATCTCTTTAATTGCTGGTTACCTGCTTCTGTTAAAGTAAGTGATATGAAAAGGCTTTGGCAGCCGGGCTTGGAAAATCAAAAGCAATACAGTTGGAATTACAACTACCATGATAATCCATATTTGACAGTAATGGCAAATACAAATGGCCAGTACTATGACAGGATCATCGGAAATATTATTTTGAAATATGATTTTACAAAGTGGCTCAACTTGCAATTGCGGACAGCAACTGACTGGAGCAATGAAAGAAGGGAATATCGTCGTGCTTTCAGTACGCAGAGATTCCCTTTTGGTGAGTACAGAGAAACGGGTATCGTTAATGAAGAAAGGAATTCCGACTTTCTATTCACAGCAAACAAAAATATTAACAAGGATATTTCTTTTTCAGGAACCTTTGGAGGAAATCAGATGAAGCAAACATCAAGATGGAAGGAAGATGTGGCAGGGCAATTAAATACTCCCGGAATATATAGTTTGAATAATTCCCGGATAGCTTTGGTGGTTGAACAAAGCAATGTCGAAAAAAGAATTAATAGTTTGTATGGTTCAGCCGGTATATCCTATAAAAATAAATTGTTTCTTGATATAACTGGCAGAAATGATTGGAGTAGTGCTCTGACTTTGCCGGAAAATCTGAAAGCTTTTGGTAATGAAGTAAACTCTTATTTCTACTCGTCAGCTTCCTTAAGTGCTGTAATGAGTGATATAGTTAAGCTCCCCAAGATAATCAGTTTCTTAAAACTCAGGGGAAGCTTTGCACAAGTAGGTAACGATACCGATCCATTTGCATTTACTCAAACATACAATAGAAGTGAGCCATTTGGTTCGTATCAAATATATAGTGAGACAAGTAGTCTGGCCAATCTTAATCTGAAACCCGAAATAAGTTCGGCATATGAGTTTGGAACAGATATAAAATTCTTTAACGGACGGCTGGGTCTTGATGCAACATACTATCAAAGTAATACGAAAAACCAGATACTTAACATTCCGCTGTCAATTACAAGTGCTTATAGTACCAGAAAAATTAATGCAGGGTTAATAAAGAACAGTGGTTTTGAAGTGATGCTTACAGGATCTCCCCGGAGAAAGAAAGATCTGGTATGGGATGTCTTTATCAATTTCTCAGCAAACAGAAGTAAGGTAATGGAGTTGAACGATGGCCTTACGAATTATGTGATGGCCAGTAGAAGAGTAACAGTAGAAGCAAGAGTTGGTGAACGGATGGGCGATTTATATGGAATTGGTTTTGCAAGAGTACAGAGTTCGAACCCCAATGCGCCTTACTATGATGCTTCTGGAACATATGCAGGACAAATGGTTTTTGGTTCTAACGGACGTCCGATAAAAACAACAGACCGTATTAAGTTGGGGAACTATAATCCTGATTGGCAGATGGGTATTGGCAATAGCATAAATTATAAAGGAGTCAGGTTGAGTTTCCTTTTCGATATTCGTCAGGGTGGTGAATTGTACTCTGAAACACAAACAGTAGGAAGAGAAGGTGGTATTATTGTAGAAACGCTTGAGGGTCGTGCAAATGGCTATGATTTAACAAAGCCGGGTAATGGTGTGATTGGTCAGGGTGTTGTTTTTTCAAACGTTACTAGTGGTACAATTTCACCTAATACAACAAAGGTTACAGCCCGTGAATGGCACACTGCCTGGACTGGTGGGCGGAGTATTGCTGAAGGGGTAATGTATGATGCATCATTTGTTAAACTGCGGGAAGTACAAATTGGATATAGTATTCCTGATAAACTGTTTGGTAAGATGCCATTTAAAGGTGTTACAATTTCTTTAGTTGGCCGTAACTTATTTTTATGGGATAAAGTACCTCACATTGACCCAGAGACAATGTCCTATACTGGTGGTACCGCACTGCCGGGAATTGAATATATGAATTTGCCTTCTACTCGTAGTTATGGTTTTAACCTGAGTTTTAAATTATAATCTATCAAAACTATAATAAAATGAAACTGTTTAAAATAGCGTTTCCGGTATTGTTTGTTTTTGTAATCGCTGGCTGCAAGAAAGACTTTGCTGATGTAAATACAAATAAAAATAATCCTACTTCTGTTACACCAGACTTGCTGTTAAGTGGTGTATTAAAAAGTACGATGGACCAACAGGTAAGTGAATCTTGGGGAATAGGAAACATAGTGGTTCAACATCATGCAAAAATTCAGTTTGTAAATGAGGACAGGTATGGCTGGAACGAAATGAATGGAATTTGGAATAATGTTTACGGCAATTATAGGAATCTTCAGAATATTTTTGTGGCAGTTAGCGATAATCAATCAAGCCCTTATTACGGAGTTTCATTAATTTTGAAATCATGGATGTTTTCATTGGTTACAGATGCGTATGGAGACGTTCCTTATTCTGAGGCAGGAAAAGCAAAAACAAGTGCTGTCTATCAACCTGTATACGATAAGCAAGAGGATATTTATACAGGAATTCTTTCAGATCTAAAGAAAGCAAATGAGCTGCTTGCAACAGCAAATGGCACTTTTTCGGGAGATATTATTTATGGGGGTGGAAGCGCCTCTTTGCTTAAATGGAGAAAACTGGCAAATTCTCTCCGTCTTCGTTACCTGATGCGTTTGTCGAAGAAGAAAAACGTAAACGCAGAGATGCAGGCCATAGTGAATGATCCTGTTAGTAATCCAGTATTTACTTCCAATTCAGATAATGCAGAGTTAAAGTATCTTCCGGCAGCTCCCAATCAATGGCCTTTATATGGAACCAGGGTTGGCTCTTTCGATGAATTCAGGGTAAGTAAAACACTTACCGATAGATTGTCAGCTATTAATGATCCAAGAATAAAGGTTTTTGGAAGACCTACGCAGACGTCCGTTGCAGCAGGTAATCCGCAAATTCAAGGTGTACCAAACGGGTTGAGTGATGTAGCTGCTCTGGCCTACAATGGCGGTGTGCAGGGAGTCTCCAGAGTTGGTTATACCTTTGCCTGTCTGGTATGTAATGATAATGGACAGGCCGCTCCCGATCCTGCTGCTGCCCGTGCATTATTAATGACTTATGCCGAACTTCAGTTTATTCTCGCAGAAGCAAGACAGAAGGGAATGATTACAACCGGTGATGCAGCCACATATTACACAAATGGAATTTCTGCAAATTTTGCTTATTGGCAATCTGTCGTACCTCCTGCATATAATCTAAATATTACTATGCCTTCAGATTATATGACACAAGGACCTGTTGCCTATGCAGGGACAGATGCAGAGAAACTATCAAAAATTGCCTTGCAGAAATGGATTTCCTTATACTTTAACGGATTGGAGGCATGGTTTGATTGGAGAAGAACCGGTATGCCGGAAATTATTCCCGGTCCGGCAAATCTCAATAATAATAAGGTGCCGGTTCGGTATATCTATCCTTTGTCTGAACAATCGCTAAACGGTGTAAACAGATCTGCGGCTGTACAACGGCAAGGTGCCGATGATATTAATACAAGACCCTGGATTGCACAATAAGATATTTTTCTCATAAACTGAATAATAGCAATCAGTTAGTTAACGTAGAAAAGCGGAACTTGTCTAAGTTTCGCTCTTTCTATTATACTTAATCCTGACAAGTTTGTAGTATTGGGGTATATAATAAATCGAAGGTTAAGTTGATGATAATTCTATTGCCTTAAGGACAGTGAAAATATAAACCAGATGAAGCAAATCATTTACATTAGTATTCTCGTTTTTTTTGTTACGAGTTCTATAACAGCTCAAAAAAAAGTAAATACATTACAGGTTCCGGGAAGGAATAAATATGCAGTAATTAATGATAGCGGTATATCTATTTTGCCCAGTGGCCGGTTCGTAACTCCTGCCGGACAAACTATTCGTATCACTCACGACCCATTTGGTATGGCCATTTCTCCCAATGGAAAAACGGCTGTTACATTACACAATGGTGTGTTTACAATTATTCAGTTGTTAACGCTCAGGTCGGTTCGTGTTCCAAGCTACAATCAAAGAATTAATTCGCCCCTTACGCATAATCCTGTTTCTTTAAATGTTTTTTCTGATAAACCCGATACAGGTACAGTTATTCCATCGCCGCTCAGTAATGGTTCTTTTTTGGGCATTGCGTTTGCTCCCGATTCAAAAACCATTTATTTAAGTGGAGGGGATAATGGAGCGGTGATTGTATATGACATTGAAACACTGCAACGACTCGATTCCATTTCGCTGAACGGAAAAGTAAATGGTGAAGATTACAATGACAGTTTCACCTCAGATTTAATTTTCAATTCATCCAAAAACGAATTGCTCGTTTTAGACAGAGGTAATTTCAGAATGGTGAGAATTAATTTAGCAACAAAAAGAATTACTGCAAGTATAAAAGTAGGCCGTCAGCCTTTTGGCCTTTCACTTAGCCCTGATAAACAAACAGCGTTTGTTGCTAATGTTGGAATGTACGAATATCCCCTGGTGAAAGGAATGGATTCATCCAACTACAATTCCATGATGATTAACTGGCACCCATATGGAGACAATACACCCGAATCAATTTACGGAACTGAAGTTGAAGGGAGAATAATTCCTGGAGTGGGAAGTCTGCTGGTGCCTGAAGCCATGAGTGTGTTCACCATTGATTTAAATACCAACAAAACGGTTGATAAATTTAAAACCGGTTACCAGGTTGGACAAATGATTGAAGATGCCGAAGTGGTGGGCGGGGCAAGCCCCAACTCCATTGCTGTTGGCAGCAGGTATGCTTATGTTACAAATGCCACCAATGATAATATTTCAGTGATAGATTATAAATCAAGAAAAATTATTTCGCACATTCCAATAAAAGTTGATAAACGAATTGATAAATACCGTGGGTTACTGCCATTTGGTATTACATTAAGCAAGGATGAAAAAACGTTGTATGTAGCATTGCTTGGATTTAATGCAGTAGCAGTAATTGATGTAACTACGAAACGAACCAAAGGACTTATCCCAACGGGATGGGGGCCCGCAAGAGTATTATTAAGTAAAGATGAAAAAGAAATGTATGTCATCAGTTGCCGGGGTTATGGTGCTGGACCAAATGGTGGCAAAGATTTTATTAAGCCCATACAAGGAACTTACGTAGGCGATATTCAATTGGCTACATTTCAGAAAATAAAAATGCCTGATGCAAAGCAACTTGCAGTTTATTCAAGACAATCCATCAGTAACACCATGCAGCAAACATCGTTGGTTGATGATGGAAAAAATCCGTTGCCTCCAATACCAAAACTGCGGCAAAGCCCCATCAAATACATTGTTTACATTACAAAAGAAAACAGAACTTATGATGAAGTGCTTGGGCAAATGAAAGCAGGTAATGGCGATTTAACACTTGCAAGATTTGGTGTTAATGTAAACATATATGGCAGAGGCGATACACTTAAATTGACGGGTGCTGATGTAATGCCCAATCATACAAAGGCAGCAACCGAGTTTGCGTTCAGCGATAATTTTTATTGCGATAGTGATGCATCTATTCATGGCCATCACTGGATGATGGGTGTTATTCCCAATGAATGGGTTGAAACAAATTCAAGTGTTAATAAAACAGCTTCTTATTTTTCAAATGCTCCCGGCAGGCGTTTCCCGGGAAGTACAGGTAGTATGGACCCTGAGGACTATGCAGAAATTGGGGGTTTGTGGGAAGCATTGGAACGAAACAAAATTTCATTCTACAATTTTGGCGAAGCCAATGAAACGTCTCATGTTCGTGAAGAATGGTACGATACATTAACCGGTGCTGCACATGCAGTAATGGTGCCCATGCAAAAAGCATTGTGGAGTCGTACTTCACACAACTATGCAGGATATAATACAAATATCCCCGACCAGTTTCGCATGGAACAGTTTGAATCGGAATTTACTAAAATGTGGATGGATGGAAAAAATGAAATGCCGCAGTTAATTACCATGCAGATACCCAACGACCATGGGGCTGGTGAAAGACCGGAAGATGGTTATCCTTACCGCCATTCATATATGGCAGATAATGATTTGGCAGTTGGAAGAATCCTTCATTTTCTTTCCCGTACAAAATACTGGAAAAGTATGCTGGTTATAATTACAGAAGATGACCCGCAGGGTGGCGTTGACCATGTTGATGCTCACCGAAGTATCTTAATGATGGCAGGACCTTATGTAAAAAGGAATTATGTATCACACACTCATGCTAACTTTGGTTCTATATTGAAAGTAATTTATAATATTCTCAACATTAATTATGTAAACCAATATGATGTAACCGCATCATTACTTAATGATTTCTTTACTGATAAGCCTGACTACACACCTTACAGTTATGTGTTTCCTGATAAACGGGTTTTTGATGCAGAACAGGCCATGAAAAAATATAACCGTACAATTGACTGGCGAAAAGTACTACAGGGGCCAAAAATGGATAATGAAGATGAGCAAAAGGAAGACCATTATAAACAATCATCAAACAAAAAATAAATGAAAACGATTCACACCATTGGTATTGCAATTTTCAGTGTAGTGTTTACGCTGAATGTTCAGGCACAGCAAAAAAAAGTTACTCTTCCCAATGGGTGGCGTCTTTCACCGGCTGGGCGTTCTTTACCCCTTGGTGATTTGCCATTGAACATGGCCGTGTCAAAATCAAAAAATGGATAGCTGTAACCAACAACGGGCAAAGTGTGCAAAGCCTGCAGTTGATTGACGTAAAAACTGAAAAAGAACTTGACCGGGTTATTATTCCTAAGTCATGGTATGGATTAAAGTTCAGCGCCGATGAAAAATTTTTATTTGCCAGTGGCGGAAATGATAACTGGATATTAAAGTACGCAGTAAAAAACAGGAAACTGATTTTAAGCGATAGTATTTTACTTGGTAAGAAATGGCCCAACAAAATTTCACCTGCAGGTATTGAAATAGATGATGCTTCTCAAACCATGTTTGTTGTAACCAAAGAAAATAATTCGCTGTACGTAGTTAATCTGCTTACAAAAGAGATTATACATAAGGATACTTTGATGGAGCCTGCTTACAGCTGCCTTCTTTCTGCCAATAAAAAAGAACTTTTTATTTCATTATGGGGTGGAAAGAAAGTGCTGGTGTTTGATGTGGCTTCAAAAAAAGTAATTTCAGAAATAAACGTTGGTGAAAATCCCAATGAATTATTATTGTCGAAAAACGGCAAGCTGCTGTATGTGGCCTGTGCAGGCGATAATGCAGTGGCAGTAATTGATATTGCTAAAAGAAAAGTACTGGAAGTATTAAATGCAGCTTTATTTTCCGATGCACCAACAGGTTCGGCCTGTAACGGGTTGGCCTTAAGCGAAGACCAGAAAACATTGTATGTTGCCAATGCAGATAATAATTGCCTCGCTGTGTTTGATGTGGCAAGGCCCGGATTTAGTAAATCAAAAGGATTTATTCCTGCAGGCTGGTATCCTACTAATGTAAAAGTGATTGGAAAGAAAATTTTTGTAAGCAATGGCAAAGGATTCTCATCACTGCCCAATGCAAAAGGGCCCGACCCGTCGAAGCATGACCAGGAAGTAAACTATCAGCATGGTGATTATAAAAATAAACAAAGCCAACTGCAATATATTGCAGGATTATTTAAGGGAACCATGAGCATTATTGATGAACCAACCCCTGCAAAGCTTTCTGCTTATTCAAAACAAGTGTATGATAACACACCCTATACAAAAGAACGGGAAATGAATGCAAAAGGCGAACCCGGCAATCCCATCCCTATGAAAGTGGGTGACGATTCTCCTATAAAATATGTTTTCTATATTTTAAAGGAAAACAGAACATACGACCAGGTATTAGGTGATATGCCCGGTGGAAATGGTGATACAAGTTTGTTATTATTTGGAAAAAATATTACACCCAACCAGCATAAACTTGCTGCCGAATTTGTGTTGCTTGATAATTTTTATGTGGATGGAGAAGTGAGTGCAGATGGACATAACTGGAGCACAGCAGCCAATGCAAATGATTACTTGGAAAAAACATGGCCTACTTCCTATGGCGGAAGGGGAGGACAGTATGATGCGGAAGGAAACCGTGAAGTTTCAAACCCAGACCGTGGTTTTATTTGGGACTACTGCAAAAGAGCCGGGGTAACATTTCGCACCTATGGTGAGTTTGCGGATGATTATAAAGCTAATATTAAAACACTGGAAAATCATTTTTGCCCGTATTATACTGGTTGGGATGAAAGCGTAAGAGATACAACAAGATTTTATCAGTGGAAAAAAGAATTTGATTCATTGCTGGCAATAAATGCTGTGCCCCGTTTTAATTCAATGCGGTTTATCAACGACCATACAGAAGGGCAGCGCATTGGTCGTCCATCACCATTTGCACATGTGGCCGATAATGATTTGGCAGTTGGTTTGTTTGTTGAGTATTTATCAAAAAGCCCTATCTGGAAAGAGACTGCCATTTTTATTGTGGAGGATGATGCACAAAATGGCCCCGACCATGTAGATGCTCACCGTACAACAGCATATGTGGCAGGAGGCTTTGTAAAAAGAAATTTTATTGACCATACAATGTATTCCACATCATCCATGCTGCGTACCATTGAACTGATTCTGGGATTACCACCAATGAGCCAGTATGATGCTGCTGCTGAGCCAATGTGGAGATGTTTCTCTTCTGCACCTGATTTAACTCCGTTTCATTCAGTACCTGCATTAGTTGATTTAAATGAAAAGAATACAAAAAACACAGCCAGTGCAAGATTGAGTGAAACATTTGATTTCAGTAAAGAAGATGCAATACCCGACCTTGTATTTAGTGAAGTTATATGGAAGGCAGTAAAAGGTGAGGGCAGCATAATGCCTGCACCGCGGCGAAGTGCTTTTTTACGAACAGCACCAAATGATGACGATGACGAAAGAAAACCCAAAAAATAAACCGATGCGGTTTCTTTTGGCAGTAACTATTGTATTTCTCTCAGCGTTGAGTGTCGCAGCACAACAACACGCAGTGTCTGTTGACTCAGTTGTTCAATCATTGAACGAAGTGGTGATTACTGCACAACGCAGTAATCAGCAGAATATTTATGTGCCTTATTCAGTAAGTACTATTTCCGTTAACACTATCAGTGAATTAAATCCCCGTTCAGCACCTGAAGCTTTAACAGGGATGAACGGAGTGTTTTTGCAAAAAACCAATCATGGGGGAGGCTCGCCTTTTGTAAGGGGATTAACCGGTAATCAAACATTATTATTGGTTGATGGTGTCAGGATGAATAATTCTACTTTTCGGTACGGTCCTAATCAATACCTGAATTCAATTGATGTTTACACGATTCAGCGGGTGGAAGGTGCCAAAGGTACCGGCTCGGTACAATATGGTACAGATGCGATTGGCGGTGTGGTGCAGGTGATAACCCGTGAACCAAAATTTTCTTCGGAAAAAGCTTATACCAGCGGAAGATTAACATCAAAGTATATGACAGGTGATATGGAAAAAACCCTTCGTGGTGAATTGCAGTATGGTACCAAGAAACTGGCCGTACTCGCTGGTGTAAGCAGAAAAGATTTTGGAGATATTTTTGGAGGTGATACAACAGGAAAACAATCACCTTCTGGTTATGATGAGTGGTCGTATGATATACAAGCAAAGTTTTTACTGAAGGAAAAAATGGGGCTTACTATCGTTAATCAGTTATTACAACAACGGCATGTTCCGGTATATCATAAGGTGAAGCTGGAGAATTACAGTTTGAATGAAATGCAGCCTCAACAGCGTTTATTTTCATACGCAAAACTGACTTTGCAGGGGAATAGAAAGCTTTTTAAAGAAACAGAATTTATCATTTCTCATCAGCAGGGTATAGAAGGAAGGGCAAGCCAGAAGAATGGCAGCACAGTAGTAAGAAAGGAGAAAGATAAAATAAATACATTGGGTTTTACAGCAGACATTAACGCTGCTTTCAATACACGGTGGACGGCAAATTCCGGTATAGAAGTTTACCTGGATAAAGTTGCCAGCAGCCGTGATGATATTCATACACAAACAAACAAGGTTACTGCTAAAAGAGGTTTGTATCCGGATAACTCACGGTACGGCAGTTACTCTTTCTACAGCCTGCATCATTTACAATATGGCAAGTGGATTGCAGATGCAGGACTGAGGTACAATATTTTTTCAGTAAGAATAACTGACACTACTTTGGGTTATGTAAAAATTCACCCTTCCGCCCTGGTCGGCAATGCGGCTTTGTTATATGCCATTAACAGAAACCAGACGATGTACATTTCATCCAGCAGTGGTTTCCGGGCACCTAATGTAGATGATATGGGTACCCTGGGCATTGTAGATTTCAAGTATGAAGTGCCTTCGGCAGATTTACAGCCGGAAAAATCATCACATACTGAACTGGGGTATAAAATTCAGGCAAAAAAATGGAACGCATCTGCAGCTGTTTATTATATGCATTTATCAAACCTGATTACCAGAATGAAAGCAGAAGGGCTTTTTATTAGTGGCTACCAGGTGTACAAAAAGGAAAATACGGAATCAGCATATATCAGGGGTGCAGAGGCCACTGTTAGCGGACGGCTGCTGAACTGTCTCGAAATTAGCAGTGCTGTATCATATACTTTTGGGCAGAATCTTTCAAAAAAAGAACCGCTTCGCCGAATTCCTCCTTTTAATGGAAAGTTCACCACAACTTACAGGAACAAAAAATGGTTTGCTGCGACTGAGTTATTGTTTGCCTCAAAACAAACACGGCTGGCGCAGGGAGATAAAGATGATAACCGCATACCAACAGGCGGCACACCGGGTTGGGAGGTGCTGAACATATATGCAGGCTGTAAAGCAGATTTTATACAAGCTTCAATTGGTGTACAAAATTTATTTAACAAAGATTACCGCACACATGGGTCTGGCATTAATGGTGTGGGGCGTAGTGCATGGTTATCACTTACTATATCGTTATAAAGTTTCATCCAAACAATAACTGATTCTGGATTACACAGATTTAAGAGTTTGTTTATGTCTCCAGATTGCCAGTTACAGGCTAACCACAACCGTTCAATTATTTTTTGTCTATGCCTGCCCTGCAGTATTGCTGGAAATAATATGAACAAACGGGGCTTTAATACATACCTCATTTTGCCGCATCTGGTTGTAATGCATTTTTCGGCTCATCCCACCTTCAGCAACTTTGCGGAACCTGCATACTTCGTGTATTTGAAAAGCCCACCGGCAACCGGCTTGCCATATTCTACACCGGCTGCCAGCAGCAAACTTACCGCAGGGTCTTCGCTGTAGTCCGGTAACGATAATAATATCGGTTGTGCCGCACCGTTTTCTCCGGCCGTATACCAGGGAGTGCTGTCTGTTATACGGCTGTTCCATACAACCCTCACCGGCATGTACTCTTTCCGGCTTTCATCAAACACTATATCAGCCACCAGCCCCAGCACAAACACCAAGCGGTATAGCGGCTGTTGCAACGGATTACTAAGGTTGAGCCCCGGCTCCAGTTCCGGCAGGTTAATAATGGCTGTTCCGCTTTGCCGGTTCACCGAAAAATTCAGCGGGTGGCGCATGACCGTATCAAAGGGGTGGTATTGGTTTAAGGTAAACCCTTCCAGCTTATACCCTGCTTCCGAAACCATTACGGAACGCTTTCCTAATTCACCTGTATTATCTTCTTCCAGTATGCTCTTGCAAACAACCGCCAGCCTGCCGGAATAATTAGAACCATACAGGTGCCGCACGGGGTGTATAGCCCTGTTAACCTGTTTCACCATTTGCATACAGCCTGCCCATTCGGTATTACGCCTTCGGGTCATATCATAAGCCGGGCTGTTTTTTATTTGCTGCTTGGTGGGGCCGCCCTTCTCTCTCAGGACTATCCTGTCAACACCCCGCATTTTATAGGCCGATAGGCCACCCATACTGCCGGTAAAGGCCGGCAACCCTGTAAGTTGTGCCATAAGGTTTTTTTGAGGGTACAAGATAGGTATAAAGTTTCAATATACTAAATAATTTAGTAAACAATATGACAATATTTTTAGCATATCATGCCGATGATGTTCCGATGTATTAATATATCGGAACATCATGGTGACAACATCGGAACAATATCGAAACATCATCGGAACATCCTTCCTGTTTAGGAGAAGATGTTACTATTTACCCGCAAGTTTTGGCGGCGATACTTTTTTTCTGCCCTTGTCTCTTCCCAGCCTTCTGCGCAACAGGGACACTGGGCCGTTCAAAAGACCGTCATTGAGAGTTTTTCCGCCTGTTCCCGTGTTGTGCTGAGTGTTCGAATCAAGAAAAGGAACGATAAAGTCTACAACAGGGATAAACAAATAAAAAGAATGTTGAAAGGTTGTGGTTAGACTGTGTCTAACCATCGGCTTTGCTGAAAGCTGTCAAACTTTTATCTTTAGTAAAAAAGCTATGAGTGAGGGCGGCTAAAGAATAAGAGACCGGGCAGCTATTCATTTTATAACATTTGCAGTAGTAAAATGGGCAGATGTATTTACAAGAAAAGATTACCGTGATATAGTGCTGGATAGTATGCAGTTTTGTCAAAAAGAAAAAGGTTTATTGGTGCATGCATGGTGTATAATGAGTAATCATTTACATCTGATCATATCAGCAAGGAATGAAAACCTGAGTGATGTGCTGCGGGATTTTAAATAATTCACCAGTAAGCAGCTAACAATAGCCATTGCAGAAAATATGCAGGAAAGCTGTAGAAATAGATGCTGCGAATATTTAAAGAGCAAGGCGAAAAGAATAGCAGAAATAGTGACAATCAGTTCTGGCGACAAGATAACCAGCCAATGGAATTATATAGTGCAGCCTTCATTTTTCAAAAAACGGATTATATCCATCAAAACCCTGTGAAGCAGGGATAGTAGAAAAGCCGGAAGAATATTTAAATAGCAGTGCAAAAAATTATTGGCTTACAAAAAAATGCGGTTTGCTGGAGGTAGTTTTTTATATCGAATGTATTCAGTGATAAGTTGCAAACTCATTGCAACTATCCAAAAGTATTAAGTTTGTAGAAAAGTGGAAGACTAAGAAGAACAGTGGTAAACCCTGATGAGAGATAGTTGCTAACGTATGTAACTGGGATAAGCAATGGCAAGTAGAGTGGCTGGAAGATAGTGTTGCCAAAGGGGTAATGGAGCAAAAGGTGGCACCCGGCCCCTGGGCAACAGAGTTGTATGGGGGGTCCTGCACTGCCGGTGAAGCATAAGTTTGTAGAGCCCACACTGGCCGATCATATGTTTTTTGCAAAGCCTTCGCCTCAGGCGAAAGAGATTGAAGTACGGGCTACTGACCGCTTTGGTACGGTGTACAGCGAAAAGATAAGATTATAGTAAGACTTGTTTTGTAAGCAGCATGCTATTTCATCCGGCTGCTGTATGCTTTATTTGATTCAGCATTTCGGTAAGCTGATGCCAGCGCATGAAAATATTATGGCCTGCTGTCATTACAGACAGCAGGTTTTTTTAATTTAGCAGTATGAGAGTAGTGTTTTTTTTAACCGGGATAGTTATGCTGCTTGATTCATGTACTTCTTCAGGAATTACGAAGCAATTAACAGCGGCCGACAGCCTTGTTATAACGTTTAACCACATCAATACAGATTCTGTAGTAAATTCTGTTCAAACCACCGATAAAAAAGCCATTCAGAAGATTGCCGGTTTCTTAAGTAAGGGAGATAGCACGGGATACAAATGCGGCTTCAATGGTAATATGATATTCTTCAATAAAGGAGAGCAACTGCTGCCAGTCGTATTTAGCTACAACGATAACTGCCGCTACTTTTTATATGATTGGGAAAATAAAGTCACCTCTGTAAAGATGAGCAACGAAGCTGTTGATTTTCTAAAAAGTCTTGCTGAAGGGAAAAACTGGTATTAATCTCTTCGTCCTTCCAGTGTAAAGCCAATTGTGGTGCCAACTCCTTCCGTGCTCCTCACATGAATGGACTGCCCGTGTGCCTCTGCAATGTGTTTACAAATGGCAAGACCAAGACCACTGCCGGTAACATCAATACTTCGGCCCGTATCGGTACGGTAAAACCGTTCGAATATCCGGGTAAGGTTTTTTTCGCCGATGCCAATGCCATCGTCGCTTATTTCGATAAGTATATGCCGGCCATCTGTTTTATACATGCTGGCAGTAATACTTCCATTTTGTTTGCCATACTTTATAGAATTTTCTACAAGATTGATAAGAACCTGCCTGATTTTTTCTTTATCGGCAAATACAGAAAGTGGTGACTCACAGCCTTTTTTTAAAGTGCAATGAATACTTTTTGCTTCTGCCATGCCGGACAAGCTTTCAAATACTTCTTTGACGAGATCCTGTATTACGAAAGATTGTTTATAAAGCACCAGCTCACCTCTTTCTAATAATATACTTGTAATACGTTTCTTCTC
This sequence comes from Chitinophagaceae bacterium, assembly GCA_016719815.1. Lineage (GTDB taxonomy): Bacteria > Bacteroidota > Bacteroidia > Chitinophagales > Chitinophagaceae > JJ008. Next base: position 254,582 of record JADJYK010000005.1, read on the forward strand.
TTTTAGTGGCCTTTGTTTTGTTGATGAATTTATAGATGAGCTTTATTTTGCGGTAAATAAACCGCTCCAGCATAAATGATATCAGGAAATAACTGCCGGAAAATATTACGACAAATGAACCAATGGCCCACCACCACGATTTTTCTACTATCAGAACCAAGATGCTTTCCGGAATAGCAAGTACCAGTGCAATAAACACTGATAATTGTTTAGGTGAAATGTTTTTAGTAGAAAACATGATGCAAGATACTGGTTACTGCTTGTTTGTTGTGCAGACACTGCAGGTATTAATTCGGTACTGCCACTGTGTGAACAGCGGCGGTCTACAATTCAAATTTATAACCAACACCTTTCACCGTAGTGATGCAATCTACTCCCAGTTTCTGTCTTATCTTTCGGATATGAACATCGATGGTACGGTCGCCTACAATCACTTCATTTCCCCATACCTGGTTTAATATTTCGTTGCGCAGAAATACACGGCCGGGCTTCTGGGCCAGCAGGAAAAGTAGTTCAAATTCTTTCTTGGCAAGGTTAACCTCTCTGTCATCCACCAGCACAATAAAACGTTCAGGATCTATCGTCAGGTTGTCAATTGTAAGAGGCTGTGCTTCTTTTTTGCTTAGCCTGCGGAAGAGGGCATTAACCCTGCTCAGGAAAAGTTTTGGACTGATGGGTTTACTTACATAATCGTCTGCTCCGGTTTCAAGCCCTTTTATGTGTGTGCCTTCATCGTTTACAGCGGTAAGAAAAATAATCAGAGTGTCTTTAAAAGCCGACTGTGCCCGTAATAGCTGGCATACCTCCACCCCTGTCTTTTTTGGCATCATTACATCCAGTACAATAAGATCAGGTAAGGTGCGGCGGGCTTTATCAAGAGCTTCGTCACCATCTTTGGCAGTATATACTTCATAACCTTCGTTGGAAAGGTTGTATTTAAGAATCTCCAGAATATCCGGCTCGTCATCCGCTATCAGCACTTTGCGGGGTACTGTTTCCATGCAGGAAAATTTTCGCAAACCTAAATGTTAAATCAATGTAAATGAAATATATAACCCCCGGTTTATACAGACTTAATGATAACTTAATACTTAGAAATCGGGTTCTGCGGGGATAAAAAAGTTTTTCTGCTGCTCAAACAGCTATTTAATGTATAAAACCGTCTGTATCAGTAGCAAAGCAGAATAGTCATGTCAAACCGGCTTGTTACCTTTGCTGAACCTGTTTATATGAAAGTGAAAATGAAATACCTGCTTCTGCCAATTTTTTGCGGATTGTTAATGCTGAATATGACGGCGCAAACGTTATCTCAGAAAACGGCTGCCAAAGATGGATGTGTTCCGGAATTTGGCCGTTCACTTTTTCATGATCAGCTTGATGATGTTCAAAATCGGTTGCTGGCTTCTGATGGTAAAAATGACAGTCAGTTCGCACCTTCTTCCAACGAGGAGATAAATTTTTTGCTGACACAAACTGCTACGCTAAGAATTGATAATCTGCAGTGTTTTATCGAAAAGGACAGCACCCTAAAGGGCCAGGAGAAAGTAAAATATCTGAAAGGCGTAAAATACCTGCTCGATTTTTTTTTAACCAATGTCAGAAACAGAAAAGTAAGCCCTTTGCGCTTGCCAGATATTGTAGCTGGGTATGAAAGGTGCTATTTGCTGGATAAAGAGGGAAAATCAATTGAACCGGTTGTAAGCGAGTATCCTTATGAAACAGCTTATTCAATAGCCAATGCAGATAATGCAACTTTCGAAAAGAATCCCGGGCAGAAGACTGCAAAACAGGCAGTGATTTTGAAGTATTGTGTATTGCACCCGTCCAGAACATTGGTAACGCTTTTTCAGAACCCGGGTATGCCTTTTGCCGACAGTATGGTAAGGCAGGTGGCAAAGAAATTTCCTAAACAGTTATATGATTATGCCCAGTCAAATAATCCCCTGGGCTTTGTGATACGTAATATCAATGATGATGACTTCATAAGAACGGTGGTTAAGATGGCCCGCAGTAAAAGCGGTATGCAGTATTTCCCTTTCCTTGATAATATTGTGCGGGGTAAAATGAGCCTGGAGGAAATAGATGCGGCAAAGGATGATTCTCTGCAGTATTACCGGCTGCTGGTGAAAACACAGATTGATTATGTGCAGCGGGCACAGGATAAAGACACAGCCTTTGAATTTGAATCGCTGACACAGCGGTTAATCCAAAAGGCAAAGGAAAGTTTTGTAAATGTGATTAATGGTTTGCATAATGAAGAAGCAAATATCCGTTTTGCATCTGTTCAGCCCTTAACGGCTGAAGAGTTATACTATCTGGCTGTTTCATCCGATGGCTCAATCTATACTTCCAGTTTTGTAAAAGGAGTATATCCGCTGATGATGAAGAAGGTAAATAACAGGGGCGACTCTTTGCTGATGGCTGTTCATTTTGATAAATACCGGAAGCTGATAAAGATGTGTGCGGGATATAATACACTGGGGCATTTTCTTTCCACCTTTCCGGTGGCAGATGGCGAAGACAGGGCAGAAACACTGATGAGGGCATTTGTAAAGAATCTTGAGAAATCAAACGGACCTGAGGATGCAGTGGATGTGGCCGATTCTTATGCCAGTATTGCTGAAACATTAAAACCATTGGCCGACGAAATGCTGCTGAACGTTGAGAATAATTATCAACGGAATGAAACAGTGAATAATAAAAACGGAATGGCTGTTTACCGTATTTTGAAATATCTTTTCCTTTCCGCCGATAGCACAAGGAAAGTTGATCTTACGAAAGAACTGGGTATTCCGCCGGTGTATGAAGTGCCATATAAATCGATGCAGAATGACAGTGGCCGGGTATATGTACAGGTGTTTTTTTATGGTGATAAAGACGGGCAAGGCGTATTCAATGGATTTGTAAAACAGTTCAGCAATGCCAACTGGAAAGTTGACGCCGGCAATCCTCAGTGGATTACCGTCAATTCTGCAAAAGGAAAGCCGGTTACTATTTTTGCCAACAGGGCGTTACCAGAAGAAACCGGGGAAGATGAAAAAGCACAGGAGGCTTTGTGTGAATACATTGAAAAGAATAAATTCTATCCGGCCGTAACGATTCACCGTGGCCATAGTTATTATGCTGATGCAACAATTAACCAGATGTTTCCTTCTTCCAAAATTGTATTTCTTGGCTCCTGCGGCGGCTATCATTTAATACACAGGGTACTCGAAACTGCACCTGATGCACACATTATAGCTTCTAAACAAATAGGAGCTACGGCAGTTAACCGGCCGTTTATTGATGTGCTGGCGGATAAGCTAAGAAATGGAAAAGATATATATTGGATGGAGTTCTGGGAAACACTGGATAACATAGTTAATGTGCCTGAATTTGCAGACTATATCCCTCCGTATAAAAATCTGGGTGCCCTTTATATAAAAGCGTATAAAATAGCAATGGGAGAAGAGGTGGAAGAACCAAAGGGTTTTTGAGATTAATGTACTTCAAACAATTCATTCCATCTTGTTGTATATCGCGGGCTGTGCATTTCCTGCCGCATCTTCCAGTTGCGCCGGGTGCCGCTGGCAGCAAATTTCAGTACATCGTCCCGCTGACTGAAATTGATATTATCAATCGTATCCATCAGTTTCCGGTTGTTATTTGCAGTGGGTAAGAACAGGTTTCCTTGGATAGACTCGTCGGGTACAATACCGCCGAGCATTACCCCGGCTTTTAAATATTTTGGGCCTTTTTTATAAATCTGTTCCATAAGTGGTATGGCATATTTAATCAGTTCGTTGGTGCAGGATGTAGGTGCGGGCAGGCTTATATGCGTACCGGATGTTTTGGGGTTGTACTCGTATTCTCCTTCTTTCTTTTCGTTCGTTACCACAAACACATTCATAAAACCGGCGGCACTATACTGCCGGCGCAGTTTCTCTGCTGCCCTTGCTGTGTAGGTGGCAATAGCTTCCTTTAGCGGGGCAAGTTCATATACGGGAATGCCAAACATACGGGTGGTGGCAATCATCTTCTTTACTTTCAGGGGGTCTTTCATTTCTTTACAGGGTTCTCCGTTCAGTTCTTTAATAAGCTGAACTCCCACCACTCCGCCTAAGTTTTTTTGTGCCCATGCTGTACTCATCCTGCCCAGTTGCCACGCATTGTAAATACTGTATCGTTCTTTCAGTTTCACGGAATAACGGTAACCTACACCCCATATATCTGCCACATCTGTTTTCAGCAATGCTTCTCTTATTTTATCTTCAGTATCAAGAACCATTACACAGCCGGTACCTTTTTTGTCTTTCTTGGCGAGCCGGTTGGCAACTTTACTCAGTACTTTACTGGGTGCTACGCCAACGGAAACTTCTATGCCTGTCCATTGCTCCACCGTTTCTTTTATATGAAGGGCTGCTGTTTCTAACTGTTCATCGGGTATCATGCCTATATCCAGAAAAGCCTCGTCAACAGAATATACTTCCACCCGGTGTTCGCCAACCAATTCCCGGAGCGTATCCATTACCCGCATACTCAGGTCGCCATACAGGTTGTAGTTGCTGGAGAACACAGCCACTTTATTTCGCTCAATAATTTCTTTATTCTGATAATAGGGAGCGGCCATCCCTACACCCAATTTTTTGCCTCATCTGTTCGTGACACAATACAACCGTCATTGTTGCTGAGCACCACAACGGGTTTGTTCCTGAATTCCGGTTTGAATAATCTTTCGCAGGAGCAATAAAAGCTGTTACAATCTACAATGGCTTTCATATCTGGTGTATTACATACGTTACCACCCCCCACACCACAAAGTCGCTGAACTCTGCCAGGTTAATGGGCTTATACCTGTTATTCTCCGGAATCAGAAATGCGGAAGTAAAGTTTTTGTGAAACCGCCGCACCAGCAATTCGCCATTTAATATGGCAACAATAATCTTTCCATTGGCCAGTTTTAAAGAACGGTCCACAATTAAAATATCTCCGTCAAAAATACCGGCCTCTTTCATGGCATCTCCTTTCATGCGAAAGAAAAAAGTAGCCGGTTTATTCCGGATGAGTTGTTCATTCAGGTCAATCCCTTTTTCGGCATAATCATCTGCTGCTGCACCAAATCCGGTGGCATTGGCCGTTCTCACCTCTTGTTGTATAAATTGTTTTGAACCTTTGTAGGCTGCCCCAAAGAATAAATCCTCTCCGTCCATAAGTACAGTTTTAGCTTTTCCTGGCGTAGCCGGAAAAGAGGTGATAAAAAATATTTCAAAAATTTAACGGGGTAAGTTGCTGTAAAGCTAAATAATTTAGTAAATTAGTGCTAATAAAATGAGTAATATTTTTCAACTTTTAAATGGATGGTTATGGAAAGTATTGTAAACACTATTCCGGGCTACCGGGTGTATGAGTATTTGCTGGTGCTGAGTCCGCATGAAGAGTTGTGGGACAGGATAATAAAAATAAAAGAACACTTTGCCGACAGTTACAAATCTGATCATGCCAGATGGGGCAAACCACATATAACACTGGTCAATTTCTTGCAGTATGCCATGATGGAGGAGCGGATACTGCACCGCCTGCAAACGATTGGGATGGGTTTTCCCCCGTTTAAAGTGGAACTGAAGAATTTTGGCAGTTTTCCATCACATACTATATATATAAATGTTGCGAGCAAACTACCCGTGCAGCAATTAGTTAAAACTATCCGAAGCGAAACACAAAGATTGATGAAACTCAATGATGACAGCAAACCACATTTTAAACTGGAACCCCACTTAACAATTGCCCGGATGCTGAAACCCTGGCAATATGAAAAAGGCTGGCTTGAATACAGCAGCAAACATTTTACCGGCCGTTTTATTGCTGATGGTATGACTTTACTGAGAAGGCCGGAAGGTGAACTAAAGTACCAGAAAGTTCAGCAATTTTCATTTCAGAACATGCCGGTAACAACTAAACAGGGGGAGTTGTTTTGATGAATTTTTGAACCACAGAACCACTATAGCACAGAGCGGCACAGAGAAAATACATAAGCCACTGACAGAGAGGGAAAGATGGAATCAAAAGAATGATATTATAGTTTTTAATACCCCCGTGTTACTCACTGTCTCTAAAGGCCTCCGTGGTTCTTATTCATTTATAACTATTTTTCAATGAGCAAAAATTTACAACAAGATCACTTTAAAGTGGAAGTAAAAAGACAAGAAGAAGGTAATACATACCTCGCCGGCCGGGGGGCACAGTTCAATACAAAAAACCGTTTTCACAAGCATGAAAAAAGAAAAGAACATACAGAAGAAATAGACGATTGGGAAGAAATGAATGCTTCAACCATTTACATGGAGCAGGACGCAAAAACAATTGTAAACAAAATTGACAGTCCCGACACTGGCATGAGTTACAGTATGAACCCATATGCCGGTTGCGAACATGGCTGCATATATTGCTATGCCCGCAATGTGCATGAATACCGGGGCTATAGTGCCGGACTTGATTTTGAAAGAAAGATTATTGTAAAGAAAAACGCACCACAACTTTTGCGAAAGTTTTTAATGAAGAAGAACTGGGATGCCACACCCATTATGCTCAGTGGTAATACAGACTGTTACCAGCCCGCTGAACAGAAATACCGCCTTACAAGGGCATTGCTGGAAGTGTGCAATGGGTTTAACCAGCCGGTGGGTGTTCTAACAAAAAACTCTTGGATACTGAAAGACAAAGATGTGCTGCAGGAGATGGCGAAGAAACAAATTGTATCGGCTATGGTTTCCATTACATCTTTCAACGAAGAATTAAGAAGGGTGATGGAGCCCAGAACAACCACAGCAAAACAAAAACTGAAAGTAATAAATGAGTTAAGCAGCGCAGGAGTAAGAATGGGCATCATGATGGGACCCATGATACCGGGTTTGAACGAACATGAGATGCAACGAATAATGAAAGCGGCGGCTGATAACGGGGCTACGTTTACAGCGTATACTTTTATACGGCTGAATGGTGCAATAAAATTCTTATTTCATGACTGGTTGTACAAGAACTTTCCCGGCCGGGCGGATAAAGTGTGGCATCTTATCGAGCAAAGCCACGGCGGTAAAGTAAATGACAGCCGCTGGGGAACCCGGATGCGTGGCGAAGGCCATATTGCCAAAATGGTGGCACAGCAATACAAAAAGTATGGAAAGCTGTATGGTATGAATGCGGAGGAATGGCATCTTAACCGTTCGCTGTTCAGGCTACCTGGCGGGCAGAGCAGGTTATTCTGAAGTAAATTCCAGCAACAAATTACTGTCATCATACAGCAGCAGTGTTTTATCTTTTATCTTAAACCGGTTAATTTTTTCTAACTGGCCAAAAAAACTGTCTTCTGTCTGCTGCACACCATCGCAATACATCTTTGTAGAAAAGATATTAGTGATACTGATGGAATCCTTCGCTGCCAGCAGTGTGCCGCCAAAACTGTTGCAACTGCCATTGCCACCGGCACTGTTCTTTACAGCATTAAATCTTATAAAGGCTTTTGTATTTACTTCTTCGGTGCCCGATTGCGTATATATCTTTTTCAGTAACCATTTGGTGTCGTAAAACGGAACAGCTTGTTTTTTCATTACAAAACCTGAAAAAAGGAGAAGGGCTGCTGCGCTGATGAATGTATATCGTTTCATGTTTTCGTTTGTTTGTTACATGAAACAGATGCAAAAGAAAAACCACTTGCATACTTTAGCAGTTATGGCATGTGGTAAAATCTTGTTAAGATACCGGTTACACTTTATATAAATCTTCTTCTTATCCAGCCAGTAACAGATGGCCCACATAAAAGTGATAACACAGAGTGCATACAACAGCGAACCATTTTCTTTTGCACCGGGAATATGAACCAGCACCTCTTTGTACAGCCAGTTCCAGGGATTAACACCATCACCCAGTCTTAATAAACCAAGCCCCTTGGGAAGGAAAGCACTCAATGCAAATATGAATAAAGGATTCTTGCCGAATACATCGAAGAACTTTGCCAGTCCGCCACGTATGCTTTTCACTTCAATCATATATATCATGGTGGCAATGGTGATAATGGCAAGGCCGGTAGTATAAATAACATACGAGCTTGTCCAAATCTTTTTATTGATGGGAAATACTGTGTCCCAGCAGAAGCCGGTTACCAATAATGCCACACCAATAACAAACAAACCGGTGAGCATTGGATAAATGCCTCCGGGTGTTTCACCAGGTTTGTCAAAACTTAGCTGCTGCGGTTCCGGTGTTTTGCTTTTCTTCTGAATATAGTCGCCTACGAGATAGCCAAAGATCACCTGCACTATGGCGGGTATGGTACTCATCAGACCTTCGGGATCGAATGGTATGCCCTCTCCTTTGTAAATATGGCCAACACCTAATATTGACTTATCAATATCAGTTCCAAACCAGCCTTTCAGACTGTAAGGATCGGTTGGGTTGCCCAGGTAGCAAAGCAGCCAATACACCAGCAGCAGTATTAAACCCACAAGAAATGCTTTTCTTGCTTTGAGATAATACACGATTACCGATGCAAAGAAATAGGCGATAGCAATACGCTGCAGTACCCCAAGTATACGGACACCCTGCAGGTTTCCTTTACTGTCGGTAAATACCCATGGTTTAAATACCAGCGTTTCATCTGCCCATTTTACAAATGGCCACCAGTTGAGGAAGAGTCCAATGAGGAAGATGAGTATTGTTCGCTTAATTACTTTTTTCCAGAACGCTGCATCACCGCCTGCTTCGAGGCGAGGCATTACAAAGCTCATAGCATTACCCACTGCAAAGAGAAAGAAAGGAAACACTAAATCGGTGGGTGTGAGGCCGTGCCAGGGGGCATGTTCTAATGGGTCATAAATATGTGACCAGCTTCCGGGATTGTTTACCAGTATCATCAGGCAAACAGTTGCTCCCCGGAATACATCGAGAGAATAGTAACGCTGTTTCAAGTGAGGTGGTTTTGGTGCTTAAAGGTAGTTGAATGATAGTGTATAGTAGTTTAAGGTGGTTGAAAAATGTGTAAAGTGGTTTAAGGCAGGATCACAAAGGATCGAATTGAATAAATTGAGAAGTAAAGTATAATGGTGATATGGCTATAATGGGAGGTAAGGTGGGCCAGTGTACCTGTAGTAATAGCGAAAACTGAATAAATGTAAGGACAGGAAGGGTAAGGTACGATACTGCTATCGTAGAATTACCCAAAAGTTATCAACCAATGGGAATAAATCCCTCAAAGTCTGTGCATTTTATTCGTTCCTCACTCACATCTTCCTGTATATTTGCAGGCATCAGAGAGGGTCTGTTTCGGGCAGATTCTTTTTTAGTATTCAATTATCTCATAATCAGTCATATAAAAATTTTTTATGTGACTGAGGTGGCGAAGCTGTGTAAAAAATTATCTGTTGAGTAAAAAATGGCTGGCCGTTTATACACGGCCAAGGTGGGAAAAAAAAGTGGCAAGACTCCTTGAAGAAAAGGGGATAGAATGCTATTGCCCCTTGAACAAAATAAAGCGCAAATGGAGCGACCGGGTTAAAGTGGTGGAAGAGCCATTGTTTAAGTCTTACGTATTCGTAAAGGTGGGTGATGACAGCAGAACGGCTGTACGGTTAACCACCGGCACTATCAACTTTGTGTATTATGATGGCAAGCCTGCCGTGGTAAAAGAAAAGGAAATTGCTGCAATCAGGCGTTTCCTGGATGAGTATGAACAAGTGGAGGCTATTGCCGTAAACCTGAAGGTGGATCAGCGGGTACGCATTACCAATGGCACTTTCATGGATTTGGAAGGCAAGGTGCTGGAACTGCGGGGTAAGCATATAAAAGTTCTTATCGACAGTCTTGGTTATTTACTGGTGGCATATATTGACCGGAAGAAAGTACAGGCTGTTGTGAAGAGTGTTTAATGGATATTATAGTCCTTGTTTTGTGAATGGGCTTAGAAGCAAGATACAGGAATCCCGTACCGGTCACCAGTGACGGGCAGGTCCGGCATGATAAAGTTTCTTAAGGCCATTTGCATAGTAGCCGTTTTACTGCTGATATTGGTAAGTGGTTTTTGTACTAACTTATAAAAGAAAAGTAATGAAAATTTTTAGGTTTATTCCTTTACTTCTTTTTCCTGTTTACCTGTTGTCGTGCAAACCACAGCAGGCATTACCCTATTATCTTGAACAGGTGAATGATACAACCGGTAAAGGACAGGTAAAAATGATGGAACTAATAATTCAAAAAGGCGATATCCTGTCTATACAGATTAGCAGTTTGAGTACCGATCTGAGGGCAGATATTCTTTATAATATGCCTGCTGAGGGCAGTATTTCAAGTGGATATTTAGTCGACTTACAGGGTAATATTGATCATCACCGATTGGGAACGATACATGCTGCGGGTTTGACTAAACAGGAACTGGCTGTTGAATTAAAAAACGGCTTACCGTTCCGGTAGAATTACTAAGGGACCCAACAGTTGATTATACGATTTCAAAATTTCAGGATTAATGTTTTGGGAGAGGTTGCCCGTGCAGGTCAGATTATTGTACCGGGAGAGCGGTTAACTATTCTGGAAGCCATTACACTGGCAGGCGGAGTAACAGAGTATGGAAAAAAGAACAGCATAAAAATAATAAGAGAAACAAATGGACAGCGGGAAACAGGATATATTGATTTAACATCAAAAAATGTTTTTGATTCGCCATATTATAACCTGGCACAGAATGATGTGATACTGGTTTCGCCTACTAAACAACGGATTAAAGAAGTTGACCAGCAAAAAGTATTTCAGAAGATTTCTTTTGGGCTAGCTTAGTAATGACTGTTGCAACGTTATCATCTTTTAATCAGGTAATACAAAACAACTTCTGACCTTATAATCGAAAATACATGGAAGAAAATTCATTTCAGTCGGAACAGAATAAAAACCGGGTTGAGCTCTGGAACCTCAGCGTAAGGGATCTTTTTTTTAAATATGTACGGTTTATTCCCCTTTTTGTTATTCAGTGGCTTTAGCGTTGCTGTGTTCATACCTGTATCTGCGCTATACTGTTCCTGTTTACAGCAGTGCCGGAAGTATGATTATAAAGGGTAATGACCAGGGAAGCGGTGGCGGGAAGGGCGATAAAGTGGAAGAGTTGTTTGATGGTAATAAGAGGCAGAATATCCAGAGCGAAATAGAAATATTAAAGTCAAAGCCATTGATGAAACGGGTTGTTGAAAAACAAAAGCTTCACTTTAGTTATTATGCTATTGGCAAGATAAAGACCGTTAATATTTATAAAACAGGACCTTTTATAATAAACGGACAAGTGAAGGATTCAGCGAAGAGTTTTTCTTTTAAGGTTAAGTTTTTGAATAACGATGAGTTTAAGGTTGCTGACGGAGCGGCAGTATACAGATTTGGACAGGAGTTTACAACAGCCAATGGCGTTTTTTCATTACAAAAAAATTATGGTGGTGCGGGCACCAATTCTTACAACATCGTTTGGCAAACAACTGAACAGGCAGCTGCCACTTATGCTAATGCTTTGCAAATTATGCCAAAAGCTGTGGGAACAGGCATACTGATTGTTTCCATGCAGTCTCCCAACCCAGTACTGGCTGCTGATGTAATTAACGGTGTGATGGAAGAGTATAGCCTGTACAGCGTAGAGCAAAAGAAACTGTCCTCTGACCAGATACTGGTCTTTGTGAATGAACGGATGCTGGAGAACAGCCGGAAGCTTGATAGTGTTCAACGGCTATACCTCGATTTTCAAACCCGTAACAAACTCATAAATGGAAACACAGACTTGAAAATACTTTGAGGTTATAGCTGAAACAGATAAAAATATTCTTATACAAAGTGAGGTTCTCAGTAATGCGCAATATGTGGATGACTATCTTGCAGATAAGAAAAATGCATTTTCCAAAGTTGTGGTTCCTTCGGCGTTGGGACTGGCTGACAATACACTTATTGGCTTTGTAACGATTTACAACCAGGCACAATTGGAGCGGAAAAAGACTGATTGACGCTAATGTGCCTCCTGAATCCAACCCGCTGTGAAAGAACTGGATGGCCAGATAGAAAAATCGAGGCTGAACATACGGGAGAGTCTTCTGAATTTGCAAAACGTTGCCAGAGAAAGCCTTGCTAAAAATAAACAAAGAGGAAGTGTTGGTGAGGCCCAACTAGGTGCCATGCCGGAGAAAGTAAAAGAGCTTATGGAAATTAACAGGCTTGTGGAATTGTATCAGGGACTGGATAAGTTGTTTACAGAGAAAAAGAAAATACTGCTATATCAAGAGCCTCCACAATATCTAATTCTGAAATAATTGATAAGGCTGTTGCCTCAGCGTCTCCGATAAAACCCAAGAAAAGAACTATTCAGGCTATTGCCGTTTTACTTGGTATTCTTATTCCTGCGATTTTCATTTTTATTGCCGAAGTGCTGAATGATAAAATAACCACCCGTTTTGACATTGAAAAAATTACCCCTGTGCCAATTATCGGGGAGGTTGGGCACTCTTTTGCTGATAAAGCACTGGTGGCAAGTAAAACAAACCGGAGCATGGTAGCAGAGCAGTTCCGTATCATCCGTTCTAACCTGAAGTATGTACTGCATGGAAAAGAAAAGGCTGTTATTTTAGCCACTTCATCTTTTAGCGGAGAGGGAAAGTCATTCATCTGTACCAACGTAGCTTCCGTACTTGCACTGGCCGGGAAAAAGACAGTTGTGCTTGAATTTGATATCAGAAAGCCGAAACTGATTTCAGGACTTGGTTTAACAAAAGGGCAGGGAATTACCAACTTCCTGGTTGGAAAAACAGCTGATCCCTCTGAACTGATACAGGAGGTGCCCGATCAACCTAATCTATATGTTATGGGATGCGGACCTGTGCCCCCCAATCCTTCGGAGTTGTTGCTGGATCCGCAAATGGATAAACTGTTTACCTGGCTGAAAGAACATTTTGATATGATAGTTATTGATACCGCTCCAATCGGAATGGTAAGCGATGCAATGACACTGGGCAAATATGCAGATGCAACCTTGTATATAGTACGCCAGGGGTACACCTTTAAAAAGCAGGTGGCACTCATAGATGAATTTTACCGGGACGAAAAGCTGCCGAAAATTTCTGTCATTATTAATGATGTAAAAGTGAAGCCGGGTTATGGTTATTATGGTTATGGCCGGTATGGTTATGGATACGGACATGGTTATGGCAGTTATTATGAAGAAGAGACGCCGCCACATGGCCTTATTGACAGGCTTCTTGATTTTATTGATATCCGGAAGTTATTTGGAAGGAAGAAGAAGGGAAAGAGTTAGCTGTAAGAGAATCCGCCTGCGCTATGCTGCGGCGAGATAAATTGAACCGGGTTTACTGGTTGTTGAAAAGTAGTTTTATGTGGTTGAAAAATTGATAAAATAGTAATCAGAGAGAATACGGAAGTCAAAGCAAAATTTCTCTGCTTTCCTGGTGGTTGCAGTGGTCACTGTGGTTAATGGGATGACAAAAGATAGCAATACTTGACAGATATAAAGTAATTTTTAATGATAGTTTTGATTACGGGTGGCGCCGGTTTTATTGGTTCAAACCTGGTTGAAGCATTGCTGCCAGATGAAAGAGTGACCGGAGTCAGGGTGCTTGATAACCTGTCAACAGGCTCGCTGCAGAATATGGAAGGTTTTTTTCTCATCCGAAGTTCAGTTTTATTGAAGGAGATATCAGAAACTATACCACCTGCCTTGAAGCCTGCGATGGAGTTGATCTTATTTCTCACCAGGCCGCACTTGGCTCGGTACCCCGCTCTATCAGCGATCCGCTTACGACGAATGAAGTGAATATTACGGGTACCCTTAACATTTTTACTGCTGCAAAAGAAAAGGGCGCAAAAAGAATTGTATATGCGGCCAGTTCCTCCACGTATGGCGATCATCCCGGTTTGCCAAAAGTGGAAGATAAAACCGGTAAGCCACTTTCACCATACGCTGTTACCAAACTGGTAAATGAATTGTATGCCCGTGTATATGCAAGTCTTTATGATATGCAGTTCATAGGCCTTCGCTATTTCAACATTTTTGGTCCTAAACAAAATCCACAAGGGCCCTATGCAGCAGTTATTCCGTTGTTTGCAGAAGGACTGCTGAGCAACACTCCTCCTGTCATCAATGGTGATGGTTCTCACAGCAGGGATTTCACCTATGTGGACAATGCAGTTTTTGCTAACCAGCTTGCTTTGTTCACCGATAATCCAACGGCTGTTAACGAGGTGTATAATATTGCCTGTGGTGAACAGACCACACTTACAGAATTGTTTATGGCTTTGCGCATGGAGGCAGAAAGTGACATGGAGCCTGTGTATGGTCCGGAGCGGATGGGGGATGTGAAACACAGTCTGGCAGATATATCGAAGGCGAAAGCTTTGCTGGAATACGAGGTGAAGGTGCCTGTGCTGACGGGTTTAAAACGGACATGGAAGTGGTATAAGGAGAGGGGTTGAAGGTGATTTGCCTGCGCTGGCTGCAGCGGAATAAATTGAAAATGGTTGAATATTTGTTTAAGTTGATTGAGAGTTTTTGATCTGGTTAAAAAAGGGTTAATGATTTAACCACAGCGGTCACAGTAGTTAGCAAATACAACCTCTCAGTGTACTTTGTGTTCGCCGTGGTTAGAAAATGCTGAACCACAAAGTCGCAACGGTACGGTGGAACACGGAGCTTCCATCACAACAGTTCCAAAAATACCAGAATAAAATGAAAGCCATAATCATTACGGGAGGAGCCGGGTTTATTGGCTCGCATGTAGTGCGGTTGTTTGTAAAAAAATACCCTCAATACAAGATAATCAACCTTGATGCACTTACATATGCAGGTAACCTGGAAAATCTGCGGGATATAGAACAGGAGCCCAATTACTTTTTTGAGAAAGCAGATATACTGGATAAGGATGCATTAGAGAGGATTTTTGTCCTGCATGCGCCTGATGGGGTTATACATCTTGCAGCAGAAAGCCATGTAGACCGATCAATTCTTTCGCCTCTTGATTTTGTTTATACCAATGTAATCGGAACGGTGAACCTGCTGAATAAGGCGAAACATTTCTGGAAAGATAATTTTGAAGGAAAGAAGTTTTACCATGTTTCAACCGACGAAGTGTATGGCGCATTAGGCGAAACCGGTTTTTTTACAGAGGATACAAAATATGACCCGCATTCTCCTTACAGCGCCTCAAAGGCATCAAGCGATCATTTTGTGCGGGCCTACCAGGATACGTACGGCTTACCGGTGGTAATCAGTAATTGTTCCAATAACTATGGCCCTAATCATTTTCCCGAGAAGCTGATTCCGCTTTTTATCAATAACATAATTAATAAAAAACCACTGCCGGTTTATGGCGATGGTTTGTACACAAGGGACTGGCTTTATGTAAAGGATCATGCGGCTGCTATTGATCTTGTTTTTCATACAGGCAAAACAGGGGATACCTATAATATCGGCGGGTTTAATGAGTGGAAGAATATAGACCTTGTTAAGTTGCTGTGCAAACAAATGGATGAGAAATTGGGAAATGAAGCCGGAACCAGTGAACAGCTTATCACTTATATCAAGGACAGGCCCGGACATGACCGGCGTTATGCTATTGATGCTTCAAAGATCAATAAAGAATTAAGCTGGAAACCCAGTGTGACGTTTGAAGAGGGACTGAAGCTAACAATTGACTGGTATTTTGAAAACCAGGAATGGCTGAAGAATGTTACCAGCGGCGAGTACCAGCGGTATTATGAGGAGCAGTACTCAAAAGGAAATTAACCACAGCGGACACTGCGAACACAGAGAAGTGAAAATCGTTATGAACATTCTGTATAACTCAATGAAAAAAGGCAGAATTAATGCATGAAAATGAAATAGGGACTATTTTACTTGATGCAGCTTTCCAGGTACATAAAGAATTGGGGCCAGGATTATTGGAGAGCACCTATGAAGCATGTCTTTGCTTTGAACTTGCCGGGATGGATCTACATGTTGAGTCGCAGGTTCCTTTACCTGTTGTTTACAAGGAAGTGAAACTTGATTGTGGCTACCGGATTGACCTAATGCTTGAACGAAAAGTAATTGTTGAGTTAAAGGTTGCAGACACATTGAATGATGTTCATCTGGCCCAGATGCTTACTTATATGAAATTGTCTGGATGCAAACTTGGATACCTGATAAATTTCAATGTGAAACAGTTAAGAACTGGAATAAAGAGAGTAGTCTTAGGAAATTTATAAAGGGCAACATTGTATAAACGGTTCTGTTTTGACTAACAAAGAGGTTTTGCTATGAACGTTGGATATTGTAATCAATAAAAAAATCCGCAGTGTTCTTTGTGCCCGCTGTGGTTAATAATCAAAAGTATGAAAGGAATAATTCTTGCTGGTGGCTCAGGAACAAGATTGTATCCAATTACGAAGGCTATATCAAAGCAACTGATGCCTATCTATGATAAGCCGATGATCTACTTTCCGCTGAGCACTTTAATGATGGCGGGCATACGGGAGATACTTATCATTACCACTCCGGAAGATAACCCGCAGTTTAAACGTCTGCTGGGCGATGGCAGCCAGGTGGGTTGCCGGTTTGAATATGCCGTACAGGAAGTGCCCAACGGACTTGCACAGGCATTTGTAATCGGCGCTGATTTTATTGGAAAAGATAAAGCAGCACTGGTACTGGGCGATAATATTTTTTATGGCACCGGGTTAGAAGATCAATTAAAGTCACTGACCGATGTGGAAGGTGGCTATGTGTTTGCCTACCAGGTTTCTGATCCTGAGCGATATGGTGTGGTAGAGTTTGATGATAATATGAATGCGGTAAGTATTGAAGAAAAACCAAAGGAGCCTAAATCGAATTATGCGGTACCTGGCTTATATTTTTACGATAATGATGTGGTAACCATTGCCCAAAACCTTGCCTTCTGCCCGTGGCGAGTATGAGATTACTGATGTGAACAAAGAATATTTAAAGCAGGGGAAATTGAAAGTGGCTGTGCTCGACAGAGGTACTGCCTGGCTGGATACGGGCACATTTGATTCGCTGAATGATGCCAGTGAGTTTGTAAGGGTGATTGAGAAAAGACAGGGTACCAATATCGGCTGTATTGAGGAGGTGGCTTATCGAAACGGATTCATTTCCGATGTCGAATTGGGCAAGTTAGCAGATGAGTTGGCAAAAAGCGGATATGGTGAATATTTAAGAAAACAGATAAAATAAAAAAATGAAGATTGCTGTTGTAGGTACCGGTTATGTAGGTTTGGTAAGCGGTACCTGTTTTGCAGAAACAGGAAATGATGTTACCTGTATTGATATTGATGAATCAAAGATGCCAGGCTAAGTTAGCGCAGGACCATTACCATTTATGAGCCGGGACTGAAAAATATTTGCCCGGAACCTGAAGGAAGGCCGTTTGAATTTCACAACATCGTTGGAAGAAGGATTAATGATTCCAAAATTATTTTCCTTGCTTTGCCAACACCTGGGGAAGATGGAAGTGCTGATCTGCAATATATCCTGGGAGTCGCAAAAGAGCTTGGGGCCTTATTAAAGGCAGATGATTACAAAGTAATTGTTGATAAGAGTACCGTGCCGGTAGGAACCGCTGAAAAAGTAAGACAAGCCATTTCAGGGGGGGCTGTTGGCAATATTGACAATGCTTTTGATGTGGTCAGTAATCCTGAATTCTTAAGAGGAGGAGCCGCTGTTGAAGATTTTATGAAGCCCGACAGGGTGGTGGTGGGCACCATATCTGAAAAGGCTAAGAAACTGATGCAGCAATTATATGAACCTTATGTGAGACAGGGCAATCCCATCCTATTTATGGATGAAAAAAGTGCTGAGCTTACCAAATATGCAGCTAACAGTTTCCTGGCAACAAAAATTTCGTTCATGAATGAGATAGCCATTTTGTGTGAACGGCTTAGTGCTGATGTGGATATGGTAAGGAGGGGATTGGTACTGATTTCAGAATTGGTAAGCACTTTTTGTATCCGGGTTTGGGATATGGGGGAAGTTGCTTTCCCAAAGATGTACAGGCCTGGCTAAATCATCATCTGCTGCTGCCTATGAATTTAAAATACTGAATGCTGTAATGCGTGTCAATGCACTGCAGAAGCAATTTTTTATTGAAAAAATAAGCGCCTATTATGGCGGTACTGTAAAGGGCAGAAAGTTTGCCTTATGGGGACTTGCCTTTAAGCCCAATACGGATGATATACGGGAGGCTCCTGCTCTTGAAGTAATTGATCATTTGCTCAGCCGGGGTGCAACGGTTATAGCATTTGATCCGGAAGCAATGGGTAATGTGAGAAATATTTACCAGGAGAGAATTTCATTTGCAGAAAGTCAATACGAAGCACTGGTTAACAGTGACGCACTGATTATTTGTACAGAATGGAATGAGTTCAGGATACCGGATTTTGAGAAAATTGCAGGAATGCTAAAAGAAAAAGTAATTTTCGACGGACGAAACTTGTATGACAATGCCTTGATGGAGTCGCTTGGTTTCTATTACGAAAGCATCGGCAGAAGGAAAGTTGAAGGTGGGTGAATTGCTTCACTTTGCTCGCAATGACATGGTATAATGTGGTTGAAGATGGTTGTCCTTCGGCAAGTTCAGGATGACAATGGTTGAAAGTTGTTTAGTGTGGTCTAATAAACGAAAAGCCCCCAACCGATTTGTCACTCCGAGGTACGAGCCTGCCTGACGGCAGTCAGGGAGGCTTTCATCATGTAACGGAATATGAAATGTTCTTAAACAATAGAGAGTATTTTGTTTACATCGTTACAAATGCCAGCAGGAAAGTTCTCTACACTGGTGTAACTAATAATTTACCGCAGCGATTAGTTGAACATTTTTTGCAGAGAGGTAATCCGGTTTTTTTTAAAGGTAAGTATCAGGCATATTATCTTTTATATTACGAGTCCTCGCCTTATATAACCAATATGATTCTCCGAGAGAAAGAAATTAAGGGTTGGCGGAGGAGTAAGAAAGAGGCTTTAATTAATAGCTTTAACCCTGAGTGGAAGTTTTTGAATGAAGAGGTTTGTGGGAAATGGCCTCCGGATCGTTTGTTTCATAGGAAGGACGGATAGTGGAGATGTGTTTTTCATAATGAGACACCTCCTTCGTCGGTGTGACAAGTATAGAGGGGGCCTGCGTTTCAGTAGAGAGACACCTGCCTTCTGTAGGCAAGCCTCCTTCGGTAGGCAAGCCTCCTTCGTCGGTGTGACAAATAGAAAATGGTGTGACAAATCAAAAAGGTATTACAGGTCAAAAAGGGTTGGAAGAGTAAAGAATAATACAGTTTCATAATACATTCTCATGAAAAGAGTACTGATAACCGGAGCGGCCGGATTCCTGGGTTCGCACCTATGCGACCGGTTTATTAAAGAGGGCTACGAGGTAATAGGAATGGATAACCTGATTACCGGCAGCCTGAAAAATATTGAGCACCTGTTTCCTTTGCCACAGTTCAGTTTTTATCATCATGATGTCAGCCGGTTTATACATGTGCCGGGGCATCTTGACTATATCCTGCATTTTGCCTCACCGGCCAGCCCGATTGATTACCTCAAGATACCGATTCAAACACTGAAGGTGGGCTCGTTGGGTACGCATAACTGTTTAGGTCTTGCGCTAAGTAAGAAAGCCAGGATATTAGTGGCGAGTACGAGTGAGATTTATGGCGATCCGCTGGTACATCCGCAAAACGAAGATTACTGGGGAAATGTAAACCCGGTTGGTCCGCGGGGTGTATATGATGAGGCCAAGCGTTTCCAGGAGGCCATCACTATGGCCTATCATACCTATCACGGCGTGGAGACCAGGATTGTACGCATCTTTAATACCTATGGCCCCCGTATGCGGTTAAATGACGGCAGGGCATTACCGGCTTTTATCGGACAGGCATTGCGGGGTGAGGATATAACTGTATTTGGTGATGGCAGCCAGACCCGCAGTTTCTGTTATGTGTCTGACCTGGTGGAAGGCATATACCGGCTATTGCTGAGTGATTATGCTCAGCCCATGAATATCGGCAATCCTGATGAGATAGGTCTGCAGGCATTTGCTGAAGAAATTATTGCACTAACAGGCACTACTCAAAAATTGTTCATCGTCCGTTGCCTGCTGATGATCCAAAGCAACGGCAACCGGATATTACCAGGGCAAAACAATTATTGAACTGGCAACCCACAATTTCAAGAGCAGAGGGATTGAAGATTACCTATGACTATTTTAAATCGCTGCCGCAGGAAGAGATATGGAAGGATCTTGGAGTTTGGGAAGAAGTAGCGGAGAATGTGGTTGAATATGGTTGAATGTTGTTTTCTCAGCGTACCCTGCGGCCTCTGCGTGAAAAAGTTTAACCACTGAGGTCACAGATTGAAAGGCAACACAGAGGAACACAGCTTGTCCCGCATAGCGGGAGAGGATTCCGCTGAAGCGGAATGTGAAAGTACGCTCAGTGTTCGCTGCGTTCGCAGTGGTTAATAAGTTAGAGATTTCACAATGGAAAATAAACCGGTTACCATAGCTGATTTTTCACCGCATCTTTTTTGGGATGTGAAACAGGGAACACTTGACCTTTATAAACATCAGCAGCTTATTACAGAGAGGATAATACAGCGGGGCAGCAGAAATGATTGGAAATTAATGGAGATCACCTATCCAAGGGAGCAGATAATAGCACAGGTTAAAAGAATTGACTGGTTGAGTGAAAAGGATATGGCCTATGTACATGTATATTTTGGTATTCCTTACAATGAAATGAGATGTTACACAAAGAAACAGTCAGCCCCTTATTGTTAGACATCCTTAGGCGGCTTTTCAGTTTCCGGGAGATGGATCAATTTGTACTGGTGGGCGGCACTGCACTGTCTCTACGAATAGGCCACAGAAAAAGTATAGACATATATCTTTTTACCAATGGTTTTTTCCGGCTGGTACACTTCCGGATTTTTTCAGGGACAATGGATTTGAATTCCGGCAGCAGAGCGGTTTTAAAGGAGGGATTTTCGGTTACATAAGTAATATTAAAGTTGATTTTATACGTCATGCTTATCCCTGGGTAACCCCACCGGAGATGATGGAAGATATCCGGATCGCTTCAGTTGCCGATATTGCTGCTATGAAATTGAATGCTATAACGGGGTCTGGTAAAAGGTTAAAAGACTTTGCAGATGTGGCTTATCTTTCTGCTTACATGTCTTTGGAAGAGATGCTTGACCATTACGAAAAAAAATATCCGGATATAAATGGCATGATGGCCGTGAAATCGCTTTGTTATCACGATGAGATAGATTTTTCTGTCACAATTGATTTTATGGATAATACCATGAACTGGATAAAGATAAAAAGCAGGATTCTTGAAATGGTGAGCCAGCCACAAAAGTGTTTTGGGTTGTTATAACACAAGATTAATCTTTTATAAGAATGAACTGTTTCATCCATCCCACCGCCGTCATTGACGAAGGCTGCCGTATTGGTGCCGGCACCAAAGTGTGGCATTTCTGTCACCTGATGCCGGGTGCGGTAATCGGGGAGAATTGCATCCTGGGCCAGAATGGTTTTGTGGCCAATAATGTAGTATTGGGAAATAGTGTGAAAGTACAGAACAACGTATCGCTATATGAAGGTGTGGTATGTGAGGATGAGGTTTTTATCGGACCGTCAAAGGTCTTTACGAATGTTACGAATCCTCGCAGTGCGGTGAACCGGAAGAATGAATACAAAAAAACAATTGTACGAAAAGGGGCAACAATTGGCGCCAATGCCACTATACTTTGTGGTATAGAAATCGGGAAATATGCATTTGTGGGTGCGGGGGCCGTTGTTACAAAAGATGTGCTGCCGTATGCGTTAGTTACCGGCAATCCTGCTGTGCAGACGGGGTGGATGAATGAGGAAGGAGAAAAGGTGGATAAATAAAAGAGATAAACCACGGCGAACACTGAGAAGCACAGTGAAATACAGAGTGAACTGCCGCCCGTCTGCTACTACTGGGTTAAAATAAAACAAAGTGCCGTGTCCGCTGGTTCTCTGTGGTTAAATAAAAAAATCACGGCGAAAACTGAGAGGCACAGTGAAATACAGAGTGAACTGCCGCCCGTCTGCCTTAAGCTACTGAGGTTAAAATAAAACAAAGTGCCGTGTACCGCTGTGTATTCTAAGGTTATTAATATTCCTTGACTAAAAAATGAAAAATTTCGTTCTCATAGGTGCCGCCGGATATATTGCTCCCCGCCATATGAAGGCCATTAAGGAAACAGGCAACAACCTGGTTGCTGCTTTCGATCCGCATGATGCGGTGGGTGTGCTTGACCGGTATTTTCCGGACTGTGATTTCTTTACCGAGTTTGAGCGTTTTGACCGGCATTGTGAAAGCTGAAACGGCAGGAACGACCATTGACTATGTGGTGGTGTGCACGGCCCCAATTACCTGCATGATGCACATATACGGTTTGGTCTGCGTATGGGTGCTGATGTAATTTGTGAAAAGCCGGTGGTGCTGAACCCTGGAACCTGGATGCTTTGCAGGAAATGGAAAGGGAAACCGGAAAAAAGATTTTTGTTGTACACCAGCTAAGGCACCATCCTTCTATCATAACCCTGGAGAAAAAAATTAAAGCCGGTGCCTCTTCAAAAAAGTACACTGTGGATCTGCAGTATATTACACCCCGCGGCAACTGGTATCAGTACAGCTGGAAAGGCGATATACAAAAAAGCGGGGGTGTAATCACCAATATCGGGTTGCATTTCTTTGATATGCTGTTATGGATATTTGGTGATGTAATAAAGAATGAATTAACGGCAAGCAGTACGGCCACAGCATCGGGAAAATTATCGCTGGCGCAGGCAGATATACAATGGCTGGTAAGTATTGATAAAAATCTGCTGCCATCAGATGCAAAAAATAAAGGGGCAAGCAGTTTTCGTTCGCTTACGATTGATGGTGAACTGATTGATTTTAGCGGAGGATTTGACGACCTGCACACCGTATCATACCGGGAGATCCTCAGTGGGAACGGGGTCAGGCTGGCCGCAACAAAGAATGTAACCAGCCTGTTGTATGATTTGCGGGGCTTATTATAAAATGTATTGTATAAAAAATAAAATAACATGTCAAAAGTTGCATTAATTACAGGAGTTACCGGGCAGGATGGTGCTTATCTTTCTGAGTTGCTTTTAAACAAAGGGTACGAAGTACATGGCATCAAGCGCCGTGCATCACTTATCAATACACAACGGGTGGATCACCTGTATAAAGATTTGCATGAAAAGGAGTGAGTTTTAAGCTGCACCACGGCGACTTATCAGATTCAACTAACCTGATCCGGATTATACAGGAGTGCAACCCGATGAAATTTATAACCTGGGTGCGATGAGCCATGTAAAAAGTGAGCTTTGAAGAGCCTGAATATTCGGCTGATGTGGATGGTATCGGCACTGCGTATACTCGAAGCAGTACGTATACTGGGATTAGCGGAGAAAACAAGAATTTACCAGGCTTCCACCAGCGAATTGTATGGATTGGTACAGGAAGTGCCGCAAACAGAAAGGACACCTTTCTATCCCCGTTCGCCTTATGCAGTGGCAAAGATGTATGCTTACTGGATAACCGTTAACTACAGGGAGGCTTACAACATGTTTGCCTGCAATGGTATTTTGTTTAACCATGAAAGCCCGATGCGTGGAGACTTTTGTAACCCGTAAGATAACAAGGGGAGTGGCGAGAATTGCCCTTGGCCTGCAGGACACATTGTGGATGGGTAACATAAACTCAAAAAGAGACTGGGGACATGCGAAAGATTATGTGGAGGGCATGTACCTGATATTGCAACAGGATACACCGGAAGACTTTGTACTGGCTACCGGGGTGACCACCGAGATCCGTGAATTTATCCGGATGGCATTTAATGAAGCCGGTATTGAAATTGAATTTAAAGGCAGTGGTGTGGAAGAGAAAGGATATGTAAAATCGGCGAAACCAGAACTGAACCTGCCAACCGGTAAGGAAATACTGGCTATTGACCCGAAATATTTCAGGCCAACAGAAGTTGATTTACTGCTCGGTGATCCTACAAAAGCAATGACCAAACTGGGATGGAAGCCAAAGTATAATGTTGATGCCCTTTGTAAGGAAATGGTGCAGGCCGACCTGGAACTGTTCCGAAAGGAATTGCTGGTAAGGGATGCGGGGAAGTGAGGGTGATAATATAGTTGATAGTGGTTGAATATGGTTTAATGTGGTTTTCTCTGCGTACCCTGCAGCCTCTGCGTGGGGGTTAATTATAACCATTGCGGTCACAGCTTGCCCCGAATAGGCGGGGGCAATCATAGCGGATTACTTCGCAATTTTTTTAACAGAGAGGTCACAGGTTGAAAGGCAGCACAGAGGGGCACAGCGGATTGCCTTTGCCAATGTTGATGTTAGCAATAATATTTGAAAGCCCGGCTGTACTGGCCGTTAACTGAAATGTTATTAATTATCTCTAACTAAAAAATGGACAAGCGGTTTACGGAAATAGTTCAACTTATCAGGCTTTCCAGGTCGAATGCAATCAGAGCTGTAAACGCTGAACTTATTAGCCTTTATTGGAACATTGGAGAGCATATCAGCAATAAACTTGAAAATGCTGAGTGGGGTGACTCTGTGGTGGCAGAATTAGCTTTATATATTCAACGAAACGAACCTGAATTAAAAGGATTCTCCGATAAAAATATCTGGAGAATGAAACAGTTTTACGAGACTTATAAAGACTTTCCAAAACTCTCACCGCTGGTGAGAGAAATTAGCTGGACACATAATATGCTCATATTCTCAAGGTGTAAGTCAGAAGAAGAAAGAGCATTTTATCTCAAACTTGTTAAACAGGAAAATTACAGCAAAAGAGAACTCGACAGGCAGATTTCAGCAAGCCTTTTCGAGCGGACAATGATTGGCAGCAAAAAACTCCCGGTAGCGTTGAGAGAAACTAACCAGGAGCTGACAAAAACCTTTAAGGATAGTTATGTATTTGAATTTTTGAATCTTCCTGAACCACACGGTGAAACTGATTTGCAACGTGGACTTATTAAGCAAATGAAAAGCTTCATACTGAACTTGGTAAAGATTTTCTATTCGTAGGGAGAAGAATACAAATTGCAGGTTGGCAACAGCGACTTTTTTGCCTTTTTTTTATCACCGTGGGTTGCAATGCCTCATTGCTTTTGAACTCAAGGCAGATAAGTTTAAGCCAGAACATTTAGGTCAGCTCGGTTTTTATTTAGAAGCATTAGACAGGGATGAGAAAAAACCTGAAGAAAACCCAAATATTGGAATTTGTATTGTAAAGATAAAGACAGCGAAGTTGTTGAGTATGCTTTAAGCAGAAGCCTCTCACCAACGATGGTCTCAGAGTATAAAACAAAACTGCCAGACAAGAAACTTCTGCAAAAAAAATTACACGAACTCTTCGGTAACGAAATAGATAAATAAATTAATCACTGCGGTCAAGCGGTTTGCTTTGCAAAAGGTTTTTAATTCAGTAGGTACAGTAGAAAAATATCTGTGTGATTTGTGCCTGCCTGCGGTAGGCAGGCCCGCTGTGGTAATATAAAAAACATCAAATTCTAAAAGTGGAAAAACAATCAAAAATATACATAGCCGGACACCGGGGCATGGTGGGCAGTGCTATACAGCGTAAACTGGAGAAGGAAGGGTTTACAAATATTGTGACCCGCACTTCCAAAGAGCTTGACTTGCGCAACCAGCAGCAGACAGCTGATTTTTTTGCGGCAGAAAAGCCTGATTATGTGTTCCTGGCAGCTGCCAAAGTGGGCGGCATTATTGCCAATAATACATACCGGGCCGAATTTTTATATGATAACCTGGCAATACAGTCGAACGTAATACATCAGTCGTACCTGCAGGGAGTAAAGAAACTGCTGTTCCTCGGTTCTTCCTGTATCTATCCTAAACTGGCGCCCCAACCCTTAAAAGAAGAATACCTGCTTACCGGCCCGCTGGAATACACCAACGAACCGTATGCGATTGCTAAAATTGCAGGGCTTAAAATGTGTGAAGCGTATCATGACCAGTACGGCTGCAATTTTATATCGGTAATGCCAACTAATCTGTATGGCCCCAATGATAATTATGATTTAACCACTTCGCATGTGCTGCCGGCGCTGTTGCGCAAATTTCATGAGGCAAAAGAGTCGGGTGCAGCATCAGTAACATTGTGGGGAAGCGGTGCACCACTGCGGGAATTTTTGCATGCCGATGACCTGGCCGGTGCCTGTTACTTCCTGATGAACAATTATAATCAGTCTGCCCCCGTAAATATTGGAGTGGGAAAAGACATCAGCATTAAAGAACTGGCCGAAATGATCCGGTCTGTAAGCGGCTTTACAGCACCATTAACTGGGATACTTCCGCCCGACAGCACACCGCAAACTGATGGACGTATCGAGAATAACAGGTGCCGGATGGACAGCCTCCATTTCCCTGCGGGAAGGGATTACACAGGCATATAATGAGAAATTTATAAGGGAAACAATTAATACATATGAACAGAATTTTAGTTACCGGGGGAGCTGGAAATGTAGGTGGTTCCCTTGCCAAAAAACTAACGGCAAACCCTGACAATTTTGTAGTGGTACTCGATAATCTTTCTACTGGTCACATCAGTAAATTACCGGATGCTGCACAATATCCCAATTTTAAATTCATCAAGGGAAATGTAAATTCCCTTACAGATATTTCATCTGTTATTTTGCGCTACGGCTTTGACTATATTTTTCATTATGCAGCCGTAGTGGGTGTGAAGCGTACCCTGGAAAACCCGGCCAAAGTATTGACCGATATACAGGGTATTAAGAATGTGCTGGGTAGCCAAGAACACCGGCGTTAAAAGGGTATTCTATTCTTCTTCTTCAGAAGTGTATGGCGAGCCGGTGGAATTTCCGCAAAACGAACATACCACACCCCTTAACTCCAAACTGCCCTATGCCATTGTAAAGAATGTGGGGGAGGCTTTTTTAAAATCGTATAAGCAGGAGTATGACCTCGACTATACTATTTTCCGGTTCTTTAATACCTATGGCCCGGATCAAAGTACCGATTTTGTGATTTCTAAATTTATTGATGCGGCACTGGCAGGTGAGCCTATTACTTTGTATGGCGATGGATTACAAACCCGTACTTTCTGCTATATTGATGATAATACCGAAGCTACCACCAATGCCCTGTACCAGGACAAGTTCGTAAACGATGTGGTGAATATTGGCTCCGATTTTGAGATGACCATTCTTGATCTTGCCAAACTTATTATAAAAGAAACCGGGTCCTCTTCAGAAATAGTACACCTGCCACCATTGCCCGAAGGGGATATGACCCGGCGCAAACCAGATATCACTAAGATGAAACAACTGCTCAGCCGTGAGCTGACGCCGGTGGCCGAAGGGGTGAGGAGGATTGCACTGAGGGATG
Organism: Chitinophagaceae bacterium; assembly: GCA_016719815.1. Classification (GTDB taxonomy): domain Bacteria; phylum Bacteroidota; class Bacteroidia; order Chitinophagales; family Chitinophagaceae; genus JJ008. The sequence continues at coordinate 282,068 of JADJYK010000005.1, forward strand.
AGAAGGGCTGAATGCCTTAATAAACGCAACGCCTCAATTTACTTGTCACTCCGAGGTACGAGCCTGCCTCCCGAAGGGCGGGAGTCTTCGTTAAGAACCACCAAAGCCTTAAAGTAAACCAATAATATGGGCCATACAGTATTAAGAGAGAGACGCCTCCTTTGTAGGCGTGCCAAATCAGGAAAAGTGTGGCAGGCACAAGAAAGTGCAAGTAAAAAGGATTGATGAATTTAAATACAGAAACTTAGAACTATACTATTATGTCTGCAATTACAGACGGAAAAAGCGAAAACTGGACGAAATAATAATGAACCCAAAACAAAGCTGCTGGATCTGCGGCTGGGAGAATTGTGGCGCTACCGTGACCTGGTACTGATGTTTGTGCGCCGTGATTTTGTGGCCAATTACAAACAAACCATCCTGGGGCCTATCTGGTTTTTTTTGCAGCCGCTTTTAACCACCATCACCTACCTCTTTATCTTCGGAAGAATGGCCGGACTCAGCACTGACGGTTTGCCCATGCTGTTGTTTTATCTCTCCGGTGTTACCATCTGGAATTACTTTTCAGAAACATTGAATAAAGCAGCAACCGTTTTCCAGGATAATGCACAAATGTTTGGCAAAGTATATTTTCCCCGGCTTACAATGCCATTCTCCATTGTACTTTCTAACCTGGTGCGGTTTGGTATTCAGCTTTTGCTGTTCCTCATTGTTTGGGTTTGGTACCTGGCCGGTGGCAGTACCATACAGCCCAATTATCTTATTTTACTTACACCTGTGCTGGTAATAGTAATGGGCCTGCTGGCTTTGGGCTTTGGTATGATTATAAGCGCCATGACCACAAAGTACCGGGATCTCATTTTCCTGCTCACTTTTGGTGTGCAGCTGCTGATGTTTGCCACTCCTGTTATTTACCCGCTTAGCAGCATACAGGGCAAATACCAGTGGATAATAAGTGCCAACCCCGAGGTGCTATTGTGGAAACATTCCAGTATGCCTTCCTGGGTTCGGGAACCTTCAGCTGGCTGCAACTGGGTTACAGTGCAGGGGTGGCTGTTGTTATTCTTTCCTGGGTACAATTGTATTTA
>JADJYK010000006.1 GCA_016719815.1 Chitinophagaceae bacterium
TTTTCAAAAATGGGTATCTCAACACTTCAGTCCTATCAGGGAGCACAGATATTTGAAATACTCGGATTAAATAAAGATGTTGTTGGCAAATACTTTACCGGGGCTACATCCCGTATAGAAGGAATGGGATTAGATGAAATTGCCCGTGAAGTTTTAGCCAAACATTATTTTGCTTTCAGTAAAAAAGATATTCCGTCAGACAGGTTACCTGTTGGCGGCATTTATCAATGGAAGAGAAAAGGGGAATTTCATTTATTTAACCCGGAGACGATTCACTTGTTGCAGCATGCAACAAAGATGAACGACTACAGCACATTTAAGAAATACTCAAAATCCGTTAACGACCAAAGTGAAAAGGCCTGTACAATCCGCAGTTTATTCCAGTTCAGAAAAAACAGGCCTTCTGTCAGCATTGATGAAGTAGAATCAGCCGAAAAAATCTATAAGCGTTTCGCTACCGGCGCTATGAGTTTCGGTTCCATTTCATGGGAAGCCCACACCACATTGGCCATTGCTATGAACCGTCTCGGTGCAAAAAGTAATACAGGTGAAGGCGGAGAAGATGAAAGAAGATATGAACCATTGCCCAATGGCGATAGCATGAGAAGCGCAATTAAGCAGGTGGCCTCGGCAAGATTTGGTGTAACAAGTTTATACCTGACTGAAGCTGACGAATTGCAGATAAAAATGGCGCAGGGTGCCAAGCCGGGTGAAGGCGGGCAATTACCCGGTCACAAAGTGGATGATTGGATTGGTAAGACAAGACACAGTACTCCGGGAGTGGGATTAATCTCTCCTCCTCACCACGATATTTATTCAATTGAAGACCTTGCCCAGTTAATTTATGACCTGAAAAATGCAAACCGCCAGGCAAGAATAAGTGTGAAACTGGTAAGTAAAGCTGGTGTAGGAACAATTGCCGCCGGCGTTACAAAAGCAAAAGCAGATGTGGTATTGATTGCAGGGTATGATGGGGGAACGGGTGCATCACCGGTGAGTTCTATTAAACATGCAGGCTTGCCTTGGGAACTGGGCCTTGCAGAGACGCATCAAACATTAGTAAAGAACAAACTGCGCAGCCGTGTAGTGGTACAGGCAGATGGGCAGTTAAAAACCGGAAGGGATATTGCCGTGGCTGCATTACTCGGCGCTGAAGAATGGGGCATTGCCACAGCTGCACTAATAGTGGAAGGCTGTATAATGATGCGTAAATGCCACATGAATACCTGCCCCGTAGGTGTGGCTACACAAGACCCTGAACTGCGTGGAAGATTTAAAGGAGACCCTGACCATGTGGTGAACTTCTTTAAAATGATTACCCAGGAACTGAGAGAGATAATGGCCGACCTTGGTTTCAGATCTGTTGAAGAAATGATTGGCCAGGTTGATAATCTTGAAGTACGGGAAAATATTCAGCACTGGAAGTATAAGAATTTGAACCTGTCTGCCATATTGTACAAAGAGCCAAATTCAATGTACACATCTTTGCATTGCACCGAATCGCAGGACCACGGCCTGGCAGACAGCCTCGACTGGAGACTGTTGCAAGTTGCTGCATCTGCCATTGAAAACAAAGAAAAAATAACTGCAGCATTTGCAATTAAAAATACCGACCGCACAGTTGGCACCATCCTTTCAAACGAAATAACGAAGAAATACAAGGCTGAAGGATTGGCTGATATGTTATTACCATTCATTTCAATTTCAACGGTACAGCCGGACAGAGTTTCGGTGCCTTCAATACGAAAGGAATTACACTCGAACTCGAAGGCGATGCCAATGACTATTTTGGCAAGGGGCTGAGTGGCGCAAGGCTGATTATTTATCCGCCAAAAGAAGCAACTTATACTCCGGAGGATAACAGCATTATTGGTAATGTAGCTTTTTACGGTGCTACATCCGGCGAAGCCTATATAAGAGGTAAAGCCGGCGAAAGGTTTGGCGTAAGAAACTCAGGTGCCAATGTTGTTGTTGAATCTATCGGCGATCATGGTTGCGAATATATGACTGGCGGGCGGGTAGTTATTCTTGGAGACACCGGAAGAAACTTCGCAGCGGGAATGAGCGGCGGTATTGCTTATGTATATGATGTAAAAGGGAGGTTTGTTGCCAATTGTAATACTGAAATGGTTGACCTGGATGAATGTGACCTGAATGATAAAAACGAATTATTTACTATGATTCAAAAACACTTTGATTATACAGGAAGCAGTGTGGCTAAATTCCTGCTTGATGACCTTGACAGTCAGCTGAAACACTTCATAAAAGTATTTCCAAAAGATTATAAGAAAGTGTTGCTTGCAATAAAACAAGCATCGGGTCAGAAGGCATAACAATTAACACAAAACAATAAACTATAAACGGCAAGATGGGCAAACCAACAGGATTTAAAGAATTTAACAGGGAACTACCGGGTAAGCAGCCGGTTGAACAACGATTGAAGCATTACAACGAATTTGTTGAAAAATTCAGCGATGAAAAACTGAATCAGCAATCGGCCCGTTGTATGAACTGCGGCGTTCCTTTCTGCCACAATGGATGTCCGCTCGGTAATGTTATACCGGAATTTAACGATGCTGTGTACAGAAAGAACTGGAAAGAAGCTTATGATATTCTTACATCAACCAATAACTTTCCAGAATTCACCGGCCGTATCTGCCCCGCTCCCTGCGAAACGGCATGTGTCCTTGGCATCAATCAGCCTGCAATTACAATTGAGGAAATTGAAAAGCACATCATTGAAATTGCATTTGAAAAAAGCTATGTAACTCCTAAGAAGCCTAATCTTCGTTCAGGAAAAAAAGTGGCAGTTATTGGTTCAGGCCCTGCAGGACTTGCCGCTGCTGCACAACTGAACTATGCAGGCCATTCAGTTACAGTATTTGAAAGAGACGATGCTCCAGGAGGGTTGTTGCGTTACGGCATTCCCGATTTCAAACTGGAAAAATGGGTTATAGACAGAAGAATTGCCGTCATGGAAGAGGAAGGGATTGTGTTTAAATATCATTCGAATGTTGGCATTAACGTAAACATCAATGATTTGCTGAGAGAATACAATGCTATTGTTTTAGCGGGCGGCAGCACCGTTCCCCGCAACCTGAACATACCGGGAAGAGACCTGAACGGTGTTCATTTTGCCATGGATTTCTTAAAACAAAACAATAAAAGAATTGCCGGTAAAGATTTACTTGCAAATGCAATAATTGAAAGCAATATTCTTGAAAAAGAACTTACAGCCACAGGAAAAACGTAGTCGTCATCGGCGGCGGCGATACTGGAAGCGATTGTGTAGGCACTTCCAACAGGCAGGGTGCAAAATCTGTAACACAGTTTGAGTTGTTACCTAAACCTCCGGCTGAAAGAAATGACTCTATGCCCTGGCCTTCCTATCCTATGTTACTGAAAACAACTACATCGCATGAAGAAGGTTGCGACAGAAAATGGGCCGTAGCCACAAATGAGTTTATTGGCGATGAAAATGGCAATCTGAAAGCCATAAAAATTGTAGACCTGGAATGGAAAATCGCAGATGGCCGTCCCGCAAGTTTTGTTGAAGTAGCTGGAAGTAAAAGGAAGTTCCTGTGAACTGGCCTTACTGGCGATGGGATTCCTGCATCCGCAACATGCCGGACTGCTAAATGACCTGGGTGTTGACCTTGACGAAAGAGGCAATGTAAAAGCAACAGAAAAGAATATCGAACCAATATCTCCAAAATATTTACTGCCGGCGATATGCGGCGTGGACAAAGCCTCGTTGTCTGGGCCATCAGCGAAGGAAGAGAATGCGCCAGAAAAGTAGACGAATTTCTTAGTAACAACAATTTTTCAATATTAGAAACGAAGAATGCTTTACTACAGTTTTATTAAACTATTCAAATAAATACCACATTAAAAAAGGAAGCAATAATAACATTTGCTTCTTTTTTTTGATTATGATACATTTATACCCATTTTATTCATATTATAATTAATTATATTTATATAACTAACAAGTGTTATAGCTAATTATTGTTATTTTCACAATAATTAATCTATATTATTAATTTAGTTAAATTGTTAAACATGAGTAGAAGAAAAGCAAAACAGATCTTGCCATTTGTACTGTTAGTTGCGGTAGCCATCATTGCCATGTTTATTAAGCCAGCGGCTGATTTTGTACCAGGTCCTGACGACCCGCAATACAGTTCAGCCGACATCGCCTGGGTGCTTGTTTCTACAGCTCTGGTATTCCTGATGACACCAGGCCTGGCTTTTTTCTATGGGGGCATGGTGCATCGCAAAAATGTGATATCAACAATGATAAAAAGTACTGTTGCTGCTGGTGTGGTGGGAGTACTTTGGGTGGTATGCGGATTCAGTCTTGCTTTTGGAGAATCTGTTAATGGCCTGGTTGGTAACCCGGGAACTTATGCCTTTTACAATGGCGTAAAATCGGGTGCTGCATGGCCTGCGGCGAATACGATTCCGCTTTCGTTGTTCTCCCTTTTTCAGTTGATGTTTGCAATCATCACCCCCGGCCTTGTAGTAGGTGCCGTGGCAGAAAGGATACGCTTTACTTCTTACCTGCTTTTCATTGTGATGTTCTCGTTGCTTGTATATGCACCGGTTGCACACTGGAGCTGGCATCCCGAAGGATTTCTTGCAAAAATGGGTGCATGGGATTTTGCCGGTGGTACAGTTGTTCATATCACTGCCGGTTGCGCAGCTTTAGCAGGTGCAATGGTATTGAAAAGAAGAAAGTCGCATATTGATCAAAAAGAAATTCCGCCGGCAAATGTTCCCTATGTTCTTATTGGGACCGGACTGTTATGGTTTGGCTGGTTTGGCTTCAATGCCGGTTCTGCTGTTGGCTCCACTCCTCTTGCAGTAAATGCGTTAGGGACAACCACCACAGCAGCTTCTGCTGCGGGTCTGGCCTGGATGTTCTTTGATGTAATCAAAGGCAAAAAACCTTCTGTAATTGGTTTTTGTATCGGCGCTGTCGTTGGTCTTGTGGCAATCACTCCTGGTTCCGGGTATGTGGGAATTCCGCAAAGTATAATCATTGGCGTGGTGGGTGCTTTAGTGTCAAACGTTGCTGTAAGCATCAAACAAAGATCCAAATTAGACGATACGCTGGATGTGTTTCCTTGTCACGGTTTGGGCGGTATGACGGGCATGTTACTTACCGGTGTATTTGCCAGTACTGCTGCACACGGTATAAAAGGCGGACCTGAAGGACTGTTTTATGGTAATCCCGAATTCTTCTTCACGCAGCTGAAAGCTCTTGCTATTGTAGCGGCTTACAGCTTCGCCGTATCTTATGGCATATTTAAGTTCATCAATTTCGTTATCCCGATGAGGGTTACAGAAGAGGAAGAAGAAGAAGGACTGGATGCCACACAGCATAATGAGAAATATGTACAAGGCACCCTGTTAGTTCATAACAATGGCACCGTAGAAGAAAAATCGGTTAACCATTAATCCCATAGTAAACAAAATCGAAAAAGGCACTGCATAAAGTGGGATAAACTTCTCGCAAAAGCTTATTCCTGCTGTGCCCTTTTCTTAACATCTAAAATGTATTACAATGTTACAAAAATATTTTGTAGCAGCAATATGTACGCTGTCAACACTCATCGCAACCTCACAAACAGCTTCAGTAATTTATACTTCCATCCCCGACTCAGCTTCTGCCGGGCCAGAAGTTGCACCCAAAGAACCTGTTTTGTCAATCACTGGCTCTGTAGATGTTTATTTCAAATATGACTTCGCAAAGTCAACAGCCAACAGCCTTAGCAGTTTCACACAATCACATAACGCCTTCTCGTTAGGAATGGCCAGCGTCAAGTTTGAACATAAAGGTGAAAAAATTAGTGCCGTAGCTGACCTGGGCTTTGGCCAAAGGGCAAAAGATTTCTCCTATACAGATGATGGAATCACACAGGCCATTAAACAACTCTACGTCAGTTATTCACCAACTGACTGGCTGAAGTTAACCGCCGGTACATGGGCAACACATGTCGGGTATGAATTGCTTGACCCACAACTGAACCGCAATTACAGTATGAGCTATATGTTTACCAATGGCCCTTTTTCTCATACTGGCCTGAAAGCAGAAGTATCGAAAGGGAAACACAGTTTCATGCTTGGCGTTTCCAACGCAACCGATTTTAGAATTCCACTTGATGTCCAAATCAATAAGAAATTTGTAATTGCCCAATACAGCTTCGCACCGACAGATAAAATAAAACTGTACCTGAACTATGTTGAAGGGAGAAATCCTGACACTTCAATCACCAACCAATTTGATGTGGTGGCAACTGCTAAATTCAACGACAAATTCAATATTGGCGTTAATGGAACTCTCAACGCCACTCAATTCTGGGATGGGTCAAAGAATATCAAAAGTAAATCATGGGGCGGCGCAGCATTGTATCTGAATTATGATCCGCTCTCCTGGTTTGGCCTCACACTCAGAGAAGAATACTTCAGTGATAAAAACCAGCTAAAGGCATTTGGATTTGCATCAGAAGGCGGTAATATTCTGGCTACAACCCTTTCAGCCAATTTCAAGAAGGGAGGATTTACATTTATACCTGAATTCAGATTAGATAATGCAAATAAGAAAATATTATTTACAGATAAGAATGGGGCATTCACTAAATCCGCTGCAAGCTTCCTCTTAGCAGCCATTTACTCGTTCTAAAACTCTTTAATTATTGGTAAGCAATCGTTAAGAAAGCCCTTCTTTTCCACGGAGGGCTCATTCTTATCTTGGTATTATACTCACAGGCATTACCAGTTCAAATAAGGTTCCTTTCCAGCCATCGTACTGGTCTCTGTCCAACAGATGGCTTACCCTGAAACCGAAAGTAAGTTCATACTGGTTCCACCATTTAGTATCAAAGAACATTTCACCACCAACACTTCGCTGATCAGCAGTTAGCAATTTGTTAATTGAATACACTTTCGTAAAATCATAAAACGCATTAGCTCTTATTCGCTGCAGGTATAGAATATTTCCAAAACCCCAGTCCGTATGCCACAACGGGAAATGATAGTTGGCCGACAGTTTCCACATTCTTGAAAAATACCTTCCGGTATATCCTCTTGAATAGGCGAACCTGTCACTGAACAAAACCTGCCGTAACGTATCTCTTTCCTGGAAAGCACTATTCAGCACAAGGTTATGATTACTCATCACACCGGGTAAATACAAAGCAGCATTACCAATAATCTGTCTCCCTTCCACCGCACTTACTGCATGACGAAGCCCAGCCGAAAGCGAATAACCCAGCCTTGGCAAAATATGCTGCCTGGCCCTTTCCACCTGCTGGCTCCACGAAATATTATGAGACAAATAAGTAAACGAACCATCTGCCGAATCTTTGAACAATCCTTTGTTGAACTCATTGCGCAGCACATAAAAACTGCTCACATTAAAGTTGCGGTAAGTTTTCCCTTTTGCTTTACTCAGCGGCAGGCTCAATCCTATTCTAGTATCCAGTTGTCCCCACTGGCGCAACTTTGTTCCATATAACGCTTCCCGGTTGAAAGTGTATTCCGTTCCCGCATTCAGATATGGGAAAAAACCGCCAAACACAGCATTAAATCCAACGGCATTGGTCTTCTCATTTTGATTGTACTGGTAGTACAATTCGGTTTCCAGTGTATTCAGCACATTTTGTCCATAAAGAGAAAAAGTAAAAAGCGGGTCTTCGTAATAAGGCCGCCAACTGTGAATGTTTACCAGCTTTGTACTCTTCTTGTAATCTTTTACATCAAAACTTCTTGCAGGCACTTTCGATAATAATATTTCGCCTGTTATTTCAGTACCACCCACAGCATACCTGCTTTCTATTTGTTCAACAGCAACCTTGTCAACCAACTTCCAGTTAATGTTTTTCAAATCCAGCTGTTGTAACTGATAGCCTTCACTGGTAAATGCCGACCATGTCATTGTATTACCCGACACATTCACAAAATAACTTCCCTGCGGCCCATTGGTCAGTTTGTGAATAGTGCTGACGATTGGATTATAAACAAACACATCATCATTACCTCCATAAGATGCTATAAAATAAATAAGGCCGTTATGCACACAGGGATAGCCCACCACATTATAAGACGGCGGTGTAATCCTTTTTAATATTCCCGAACTGATTTCAGCCGATGCCAGCGCCATTCTTCCGTCATTCAACCGCACGGCAGTAACAATTGTATTACCATCCATAAACTTCGGGTCGGCAAACAAATTAATCTCCGATGAATGAATGGCTTTTATCACTTTCCCGTCTTCAGCATTAAGCACATGCAGTTCACTCTTTCCATTTTCTGCAACCTGTACGGCTGCCACCTTTGTTCCATCATCGGAAATATCAGGAGTAAAGTACTTCGACTTTGTTGTTAATGTCTTCTGACTATTTGTTTTTACATCCAGCAATTTAATGACACTATAATCCCTCCACTGCCACCTTGCATCATTTTCATAGGCAGCATACACTATCTTTCCATTGCGGTAGCTGTACTGGTCATCTAACGAAATATCCATTACCCCCAGCCTGTGTTCGCCGGTTTTATCCTTAATATAAAAAGTTGGCCGCTGCCTGTACGATGTTTTGAGATACACCAGCGAATCTGTACCGGCAGCATAAGGAAACAAATAATTAGTAACATAACTTTTATTAACCTTAAAAATATTTTTGGGGCCAGCATCCCCGCTCTGACCTGCCTCGCCGGCAGGCGGGTTGAACTTTAGTTGCAAGTTTATCCCGTCACCGGACGGGACTCCATTCATCTGCATACCGCTGTTCACCTTTTTATAAAAATCAAAAGCAGCCTTCACAAATTCGTTGTAACTCACTCCGGCATATTTCTTAACAGCCATTTGAAAAGGATAGAGCAAACCTTTATAGGCACTGGCATCTTTTGTAACCTTCGCCCAGAAGTCAGCTCCGTATTTTTCATATCCATAATTCACCAGCAGGTAACCGAGGTTATAATGGTTAGGCACATAATCCTTCAGCGAACCGTTCCTGAGTTTCATCCACGAATATTTTTTACCAGCATTCCACAACGCAGGATACGCATTCATAAACGAAGGCAGCCTTCCCCTTCCCTGCTTGCTCAGCACCGTTTCGGCATACACAGCATCCCCTTCATAAAACCAGTCGGGTATGGAAGCGTTAATCGCAACGGCGTATCCATCTTCCCCGAAGATTGTCTTTGTAAACCTGCTTAACCCATTGTTGAAATTATTAAACTGCTGCACATGCCGGTACTCATGTAAAGCCAGTTGATCGGTCCAGCTGATACTGCCCTGCCCCAGGCTGTTCATATCGGGAGTCATAAAGTATTCGCTCCTGTACGGGCCTAAACCCACATAACCATTAGCAACCGTTGTCTGATTTTGCAGCACAATATTTATTTTCTTCAACTGGTTGCCCAGCGATGCCGGTTGCTGCTGCGCTATATAATGCACAACCGAAGCCACTCTCTTTGCCTGGCTGTCCATTCCCGGTGTAAAAATTATTCTTGCCGTATCAGTATCTATCTGCTTCCATTTTTGTGATGGTGGTGTGCCACCAAAAACCTGCGCATCAGCATTACTGCCTGCTGCTATCAAAAGGAAAAAAATGGCCAGTTTCCGCATATATGTTTTTTTGGAAAGTTACGGAGGATGACTGAATTTATATTTCTGTAATTTCATCCCATGAAGCTGAAATACATCATCCCTGCCATATTGTTCTTTGCAGTATCTGCCTGTTCCGTTAAGCCAAAGGCCGACCTGCTCATCTATAATGCCACTGTATATACTGTTGACACTGCTTTTACGGTTGCAGAAGCTATCGCTGTTAAAGACAGAAAAATTCTTGCCGTTGGCAAAACAGACGACCTTGAAAAAAAATACGATGCTTCGAAGAAGATGGATGCCGGGGGAAAATTCATCTATCCCGGTTTTATTGATGCACATGCACACTTTGTTGGTTACGGTCAAAGCCTTCAAAAAGTGAATCTTGTTGGCGCATCAAGCTGGGAAGAATGCGTGGAAACAACTATTCAATTTGCAAAAGAGCATACAATAAAAGATAGAGATTGGATTATTGGCCGCGGCTGGGACCAGAACGACTGGACTGAAAAAAAATTCCCTGACAACTGGCGGCTAAATGAACTCTTTCCAAATAATCCCGTTCTCCTCACCCGTATTGATGGCCATGCAGCTATAGCCAACAAAAAAGCATTAGACATTGCAGGAATTAGGCCCGGCGATAAAATTAATGGTGGCGAAATCGAAACTATTTATCCAAGACCGGTTGATTCCTTTATGCCCCGTCTGTCAGGTGTTCTTATTGACAACGCCGTTGACCTGGTTTCATCAAAAATTCCCGGTGCAACCGAACAGCAATTGAAAGCAGCACTGCAGGCAGCAGAACGCAACTGTTTTGAAGGTGGCCTCACCTCTATCGCCGATTGCGGCCTTAATTACACAACAGTTGAATCAATCCAAAAACTGCAAAGCAGCGGCGATTTAAAAATGCGCCTCTTTGTTATGCTTAGCGATGAAAAAGCCAACTTCGATTATGCACTGCAAAAAGGAAAATAAAAACCGAAAGGTTAAACGTCCGCAGTTTTAAAGTATATGGCGATGGTGCTCTTGGCAGCCGCGGTGCCTGCCTGCTGCAACCTTACACGGATAAACCCGGTCACTATGGTTTCTTGTTAAGTAAGCCGGAGCACTTCGATTCTGTTGCTGCATGGAGTTTTAAAAACGGCTGGCAGCTTTGCACCCATGCCATTGGCGACAGTGGCAACAGAACCATTCTAAATATTTACAGCAAATATCTTGCAGGCAAAAACGATTTACGCTGGCGCATTGAACATGCACAGGTGGTTAACAAAAATGATTTCAGCCTGTTCGGCATTTCTTCCATCATTCCGAGTGTGCAGCCCACTCATGCCACCAGCGATATGTACTGGGCGGGTGACCGTCTTGGTACAGACCGGGTAAAAGGTGCCTATGCTTACAAACAACTGCTGCAGCAAAACGGCTGGCTGCCTTTGGGCACTGATTTTCCGGTAGAAGATATTTCTCCTTTTAAAACTTTCTTTGCGGCTGTTGCAAGAAAAGACACCAAAGGCTGGCCTGCTGCCGGTTATCAAACTGAAAATGCGTTGACAAGAGAAGAAGCGTTGCGTGGCATGACCATCTGGGCCGCCAAAGCCGCATTTGAAGAAAACGAAAAAGGAAGCATTGAAAAAGGTAAACTTGCCGATTTCATCATTCTCGATAAAGACATTATGAAAGCCCCGGATACAGAACTGCTGAATATAAAGGTGCTGAAAACATTTTTGGGCGGAGAGATTGTGTTTGAGAGAAAATAGAGAAATTACAAGAGTAACTCAGAGGAAGCACTGAGTTGCTCAGAGAGTACTTTACATATTACAAATTCTCAGTGGTTCTCTGTGCCACCTCCGTTAACTATGTTTAACTAATTCTGCCAATCCACACCCTGTGGACAATCATAGCATTGCCAATTCTTCCCTGAACCACAAATGCCGTACTTTTGCCCCCATGTTTTTGAATGGTAAACGGCAAGTAAGAGTAGCGATTATGGATCTGTATGAAGGCCAACCCAACCAGGGTATGCGTTGTATCCGTGAAATCCTCTTTCAGTGGGCAAAGGAAATGACATTGAAATAAGTGGCAAAGAATACGACGTACGCCTCAAAAACGAACTCCCCGACACTTCTTACGACATCTATCTCTCCAGCGGCGGTCCCGGCGACCCGCTGGCGACCCGTTTCGACGACTGGGATATTGGCTGGAACCGCTGGCTTGATAAAATCGTTCGCTGGAATGCCAACCCCGATAACGAAAACAAAAAATACATTTTCTTTATTTGCCATTCTTTCCAGTTGGCATGCCGCTATTTCAATTCAGGGTTAGTTTGTAAAGAAAATCCACTTCGTTTGGCGTTTTCCCCATTCACATGCTGCAGGAGGCCCGCAACGAACCGGTTTTTGATGAAATGAAAGACCCGTTCTATGCTGTTGACAGTCGCGACTATCAGGTCATTCAGCCGCATCACGAAGTGCTGAAAGATATGGGTGCCAAAATTCTCTGCATCGAAAAGAGCCGTCCGCATGTACCTTACGAAAGGGCCATCATGGCTATCCGTTTCAACGATTACATGATTGGCACACAGTTTCATCCCGAAGCCGACCCGACAGGTATGAGCCATCACCTGCAAACAGAAGAAAAAAGAAAAACAGTTATTGACAACCACGGCGAAGATAAACTCCGCAGTATGCTGGAGCAATTGGAAGACCCGGATAAAATCGCCTGGACATACTCTCACATTCTTCCCAACTTCTTAAGCCATTCAGTGGGTTTATTGCAGGAAGTTACAGCCTGATTCATTTTGCGGCCTTGTTTTCATTTCCTATCTTCCGGTAAAACACAGCAGCATGATACCCGCATGGCGCAAAAAAATTCAACGAAGAGTTTACAGCAGTAAAATATGAAGCCTTTCTGAATGAACTGAATGCCTCACATCCCGGTGCTATTGAATTTCGTGTGGCCGAAACACCCATATTCGTTTCAAAGCAATTCACCGCACAAATGCTGAGTGCCTGCGAAAGTATTATTGATACCATCACTAATCCCGGCTTTAAAGAGCTTACCGCAAAAGCCATCCCGCAGCACCTTCAGGTACCCGGTGATGAAAAGCATTCTCACTTCATCGCATTCGATTTTGGCATTTGCATTAATGATGCCGGCGAATACGAACCACAGCTTATCGAAATGCAGGGCTTCCCTTCCCTCTTTGCTTACGAAGTATTGCTCGATGATGTATTCCGCAATCATTTCCCTATGCCTGAAAATTTTTCCTGCTACCTCAGTGGCCACAACCGCCAGTCATACGTTCAACTGCTCAAAGAAATAATCATTGGCAGCCATCCGCCAGAAAATGTAATACTGCTCGAAATATTTCCCGAGAAACAAAAAACAAAAAATTGATTTCCGCTGTACTGAAGAATATCTCGGCATCAAAGCAGTTTGCCTTACCGAGCTTATTAAAGAAGGCTGCCAACTCTATTATATTAACAACGGCACCAAAATAGCCATCAAACGTATCTATAACCGTGTCATCTTCGACGAACTGCAGCAACAGTCGCCCGAAGTACAGGAAAAAGGCAAAATACTTTTCGAAGAATTGGATGTTGAGTGGTGTCCGCATCCCAACTGGTTTTACCGCATCAGCAAATACACATTGCCCCTCATCAGGCATCCCTATGTGCCGCCCACTTTCTTTTTAAACGAGGTAAAACAAATACCTGCCGACCTGCACAACTATGTACTCAAGCCCCTGTTCTCCTTTGCCGGGCAGGGAGTGGTGATTGATGTAACCCAGCAGGACATTGAAAACGTAACCGACCCAGCCAACTGGATATTGCAGCGAAAAGTAAAATATGCCGATGTGATACTTACACCCGATATACCTGCCAAAGCGGAGATACGCCTTTTTTATTTCTGGAAAGATGGCGAAGCCCGGCCAGCAGCCACCAACAACCTCGGCCGCCTGAGCAAAGGCAAGATGATTGGTGTACGCTACAACAAAGACAAAGAATGGGTGGGTGGCAGCTTCTGTTACTTCGAAGAATAGCTCATCCAAGGAGACTCACTATTAACATCCTGCAGGCTGATGGATGTCTGCCATGTAAAACCATGCACAGGAAAATGGTTGATTAATCTGACAGAAAAAAAGGCCATCTTATATAGATAGCCTGAAAATATTTTTTCCTTTCCTCTTTCGCTACAAAGTCGCCATGTCAATTACAAACCGGTATTTTACATCACCCTTCAGTAATCGTTCATACGCTTCATTAATATCTTTCATGGCTATTACTTCTACATCACTTACAATATTATTAGCAGCACAATAGTCAAGCATTTCTTGTGTTTCTGGCAAGCCCCCAATTAATGAACCTGCAAAACTTTTGCGGCCAAAAATTAGATTGAAAGCGGGAATAACTGCTGGGGCAGGTGGCACACCCACACATACCATTGTACCATTGGTACGCAGCAATGCCAGGTAAAAATTATAATCATGTTCAGCCGAAACCGTATCAAGAATAAAATCAAAATAACCGGTTACACTTTTAACCTGTGCCTCATCGGTAGTCAGCACAAACTGGTGTGCACCGAGCCGTTCAGCATCAGCTTTCTTCCAGGCAGAATGGCTGAGCATGGTAACTTCGGCACCCATACTTACAGCAAGTTTTACTGCCATATGCCCAAGTCCGCCAAGTCCAAGTATACCAACCCGCATGCCCTTACCCACTTTCCAGTGGCGTAGCGGAGAATAGGTGGTAATACCAGCACATAACAAAGGGGCCACACCCTGCAGTGGTAGTTTATCCGAAATATGCAAAACAAAATTTTCGTGTGCAGAAATGGATTTGCTGTAACCGCCATAGGTATTGCCACTGCCATCTCTTTCCTGCCCGTTATAACTGAATACGGCCCCCTCACTACAGTATTGTTCTAATCCCTCCTTGCAGTTATCACATTCCTGGCAGCTATCTACCAGGCAACCAATACCGGCAAGGTCTCCTGCTTTAAATTTTTTAACATGTGTCCCAACGGCAGTAACACGGCCTACTATTTCATGGCCCGGAACAATTGGATAAACTGTCATTCCCCAATCATTGCGGGCAAAGTGCAGGTCGCTATGACAAACACCACAATAGATAATTTCAATCTGTACATCATGTGGTTTAAGTTCTCTTCTTGCGAGTGTCCAGGGCTCAAGTGGTGTAGTGGCGCTATGCGCAGCATAAGCTTTGTTGAAGGCATAAAAAGTTGATTTTGTTTGGGTAAAAATATAGTTATATAAGCTGTTTACTTCTTCTTCAAAGGAACACATGAAGTTATTAATAATTGGTGCAAAACCCTGATATATTTCAATTGCTTACCGGCTTTATTATCACTTTACCCGGAAGTGTTAAAACATAAATAATGCATGTGAATGTAACTCTATTTTTCCACCTGGTGTTCCTGCCCGGATACTGCTCCAAGCTGCTATGAAGAAGCAGAATCGTATAAAAATCACGAATATTTTTTTGTAGTAGCCCTTTTAAAAAAAGAGGGGCCGCCGAAATCGGCAGCCCCGTGGTTTTTAAAATATAAAAACCCTGAGCATTACTTTTTGTTCACTACAACCTTCTCTACAGATTGCTCACCTGTTGCAGGTACAAAAACTCTTATTGTGTACATTCCTGTAGTCAGGTTATCGATAATAACATTATTATCAGATATGTTCTTCATTTGTTTAACTATACGGCCACTCATATCTACCACGGATACATCACGGGTAACATTTTTATCCTCAAACACTACGTTCACCTTTCCATCATTTGTGGGGTTTGGATAAACAATTATGCCGCCTTTCTGATCTATACCACGAACAGAACGTACCTGGCTGTATTTGATACGGCCGTCGAGGTCAACCTGGCGAAGGCGGTATTGCGACATCCCTTTTGTATCATTATTGTCAACAAACTGGTAGTTAAGATCGAATGCAGAAGAACCTCCTGTTGCCAGTGAAGCAACATAACCAACTTGCAGCCATGTGCTGTTGTCAAAACTTCTTTCAATATAATATCCTTTATTATTTTGCTCTGTCATGGATACCCAGCTCAGGTTTACATGCTGGCCATTTCTTACAGCATTAAAAGATTTCAGGTCTACAGGCAGGGTCGTACAATCTGCAGGTCTGAAATTATTTTGTGTATAATAGCAGCCGGAAGCTTCCCTGATTAATACAAAAGACCTTATACCTCCCGGAACATAAATATCAATAGTTTCTGTACTACCTGTTAAGTTTACAGTAACGGGACCAGAGTATTTAGTATCAATTGCTTCATCAGCCTCGTATGTGCCATTATTATTCATATCCAGGTAAACCGTAACTGTGACACTCGTAACATTCTGGATACTTGTTAATGTAGCCGTTGTTCTATATACGCATGGGTTATTGGTCTGTAATGTGGGGGTAGAAAATGAAACAGACCAATAAGGATCCGAACTAGTCATGCTTCCGGCATTAGTAGCCCCAGGAGTATGATATGGCGAACTTGATGTTTTTTTCCATGGAGCACATTTTCCATCATACACTCTTGCATATCCATTATCAGTGCCGGCGGCCTGATTCACAATAGTCATATCAAACAATGTAAGTGCAGCAAAATTTACATTTGAAGTTGCAGACGTTCCACTACAATCATATCCAATCGGGAGTACGCCAAACTTATGAATATCGTCAAGTGCATTTTGTGCATTACCCCCTGCACCGAAGGTCAGCATATCTACCAAAACACCACCGGTAAAAAGAAATACAAAAACACCTGGTGCCGTTTCATCAAAAAGGTTTGTTACGCTATTTGCCATAACTCCGCCATCATAGGCTGTTACGTTACCATTCGCATCAAGTGAGATAGCAGTATACTTCTTCATAATTCCTGAATTCCAGCTGATATCTGCAATAAAACTGCATGGATTACCATTACCTGTCTGTGTTCCGAAAGAAATATCAGAAGATGCAGTGTAATAGCCATCAGTAATTGATGCACCTGTTGGAAAATCTATAACATAAAAACCCTGGTTATTTGGTCCGCCTGCACCATTTATCCAGTTCACAATCATATAATAGCAACCGAGGTTGCCTACTGCATTACCACCTCCTTGGTTACCATTATAAATCTCGAAGAATTCTTTTCGTGTTACTCCATCACAAACAGTACTTCCGGGAGTAATATAGAGTTCATTCATGGCTGGTTGAGCTAAGCTGAAAAGTCCAGAAAAGCCAACAGTAAGAGTAAGTAAAATCTTTTTCATGCTACAGGGTTTTAATAGTAAAGAAATTTTTTCCTTTATAAAAAGCATTAAGCCATATTTCAGACAGGTGCTTAACACATTATTCCATTTTATGGAATCATAGGGGGACTATTAAAACGGCATTCAGGGGGTTGGAATACCTTGTGATTACATCTACAGGCATATATCCCTTTTGTTTTAACATGGGTACATCACAAAAACTTTGAGGTTCTTCAAAGTGGATTTAAGAAAACAAAAAAGTTATCAGATAGGACATTGTGTCAACATTCTGTTGACATGAATTAGCTCAGGGGCCTTTTAGGGGATAAAGGAAGGATTTAATTAAAGTAGCCTAAAGTTAAAACACAATCATTACTATTGCAAGCAAAAATCTGTTTATTTTTTTAACCCTGTCTTTTCTTTTGCCCACAGCAGGGCTTTACTATACTGCTCATCCACAGTAAGGTTTGTATTATCTAATACAAGAGCATCCTCAGCCTGGCGCAAAGGGCTTACCTCCCGGTGGCTGTCAATGTAATCCCTCATTTCAAGGTTATTTTTAACCTCTTCAATCGTAATATTAGGGTTTTTCTGAAAGAGCTCTTTAAACCGCCGTTGTACCCGTACCGCATTATCAGCTGTCATAAAAATTTTCAGTTCAGCTTTTGGAAAAACAACAGTGCCGATATCCCGGCCGTCCATTACAATACCCTTTTTAGTTCCAAATTTTTGCTGCTGGGCTACTGCAAACTCTCTCACTTCCCTGATAGCGGCCACATCACTCACTTTTTCTGCTACCACCAGGTCCCGGATTAGATATTCAATATTTTCGCCATTCAGGTAAATCTCGCTATTGCCACTTACTTCATTAAACTCAAATTCCAGGTTTATATCTTTCAAAGCAGCTTTAACTTCTTTTTATCTTCAAAATCCACATTATTTCTAAGAAAATACAATGTGATAGCCCTGTACATGGCCCCGCTGTCAACATATACATAACCCAAGGTTTTTGCCAGTTGTTTTGCCAGCGTACTTTTTCCGCAACTTGACCAACCATCTATTGTAATTACAATTTTCCGTTTCATTTGCGCAAAAATAAAAAAGCCCGTCTGTATTACCTAACGGGCGGGAGTACCGGTACTAGGTATTCCTCACGAAATATTTTGCTAAAATCTATGCCTCAGACTTCTGTTCTGTCCTGCTTTTAAATGTAAACTCAGTTTTCCATTTTCGGTATCAGCATCCGCCTCCAGCACATCTCCGGCTTTTACGTTCATGTTCAAATTTCTTCAGCCAGCGGATCTTCCAGGTATTTTTGGATAGCCCTGTGTAACGGCCGTGCGCAAACTGCGAATCATATCCCTTGTCAGCAATGAATGTCTTTGCAGATTCGGTAAGTTCAAGACTGAAACCAAGATTAGCCAGTCTTTTTAACACGCCTTTCATAAGAATGTCAATAATGTTAAAGATATTTTCTTTAGACAGGCTGTTGAATATTACCACATCATCAATCCTGTTCAGGAATTCGGGTGAAAAAGTTTTTTTAAGCGCCTTTTCTATTACAGCTTTGTTTTCTTCCTCTTCATGTTCCACTTTTGACTGTGTGGCAAAACCAACCCCGGTGCCAAAATCCTTTAACTGGCGGGCACCAATATTTGAGGTCATTATTATCATGGTATTCTTAAAGTCTACCTTCCTGCCCAATCCATCTGTTAACTGACCATCATCCAAAACCTGTAAAAGAATATTATAAATATCCGGATGGGCTTTCTCAATTTCATCGAGCAGTATAACACTGTAGGGCTTGCGGCGAACCCTTTCGGTAAGTTGTCCGCCTTCTTCATATCCTACATAACCAGGAGGTGCGCCTATCAGTCTGCTCACAGTGAATTTTTCCATGTATTCACTCATGTCAATACGAATAAGTGCATCTTCTGAGTCGAACATGTGACGGGCCAATGCACGGGCCAGCTCTGTTTTTCCCACACCCGTAGGACCAAGAAATATGAAAGTGCCGATTGGCTTCTTAGGGTCCTTCAATCCCTACCCTGTTACGCTGAATAGCCTTAACCACCTTCAAAATAGCTTCATCCTGGCCAACTACCATTTTCTGCATATCATCGGACATGCGACGCAATTTTTCAGTCTCCGCCTGAACCATCCTCTTAACCGGAATGCCTGTCATCATACTCACTACTTCTGCAATATCTTCTTCGCCAATCAGGGAAACGTTTGTGCTTGCTTTCCTCTTCCCATTCAGCTTTTGCCTTTTCCAGGTCTTCCTGCAATCTTTTTCTGTATCACGAAGAGAAGCAGCCTCCTCAAATTTCTGACTTTTTACCACCCGGTTTTTCTCCACTTTCACATCTTCAATTTTTTTCTCCAGCTCTACGATTGTCTGAGGAACATTAATATTCTTCAAATGCACTCTTGCACCTACCTCATCCAGTACATCAATTGCCTTATCCGGCAACAACCTGTCGGTAACATACCGGTCACTCAACTTCACACAGGCATCAATCGCTTCATTATCATAATTCACATTATGGTATTCTTCGTATTTCGATTTGATGTTGTTCAGAATCTGTATAGTATCGTCTACACTGGGTGGTTCAACCAGCACTTTCTGGAAACGGCGGTCTAAAGCCCCGTCTTTCTCAATATGCATCCTGTACTCATCTAATGTAGAAGCTCCAATACACTGCAGTTCGCCACGGGCAAGGGCCGGTTTAAAAATATTGCTTGCATCCAGCGAGCCACTGGCTCCGCCAGCACCTACAATAGTATGCATTTCATCAATAAACAGAATAACATCCCTGTTTTTCTCCAGTTCGTTCATGATCGCCTTCATCCTTTCTTCAAACTGGCCACGGTATTTGGTACCAGCCACTAACGCAGCGAGGTCAAGAGATATCACTCTTTTATCGAAAAGTACTCTTGAAACTTTGCGTTGCACAATGCGAAGTGCCAGGCCTTCTACAATTGCTGTTTTACCAACACCAGGTTCACCGATTAGTATCGGGTTATTTTTTTTCCTGCGGGAAAGTATCTGAGAAACTCTTTCTATTTCTGATTCACGGCCCACAATCGGGTCTAAAGCACCCAGTTCAGCCATCTTGGTTATATCCCTTCCAAAATTATCCAGCACCGGAGTTTTACTTTTTACCCCACCCTGAGGTTTTCCACTGCCACCTTTGGGCTGAGAATATTTCTTTTCTTCATCAAAATCATCATCGCCTTCATCTGAAAATTCGGCACGGGGATCGCTTGACTTTACAATGCCTAATTCCTGCCGGAATAAATCATAATCTACATCAAACTGATTTAGGATCTGAGTGGCAATATTTTCCTTGTTCTTTAAAATGGAAAGCATCAGGTGTTCTGTTTCTACCATAGCACTTTTCAGTGCTTTTGCTTCCAGAACTGTAACTCTAATTACCTTCTCTGCCTGTTTTGTGAGTGGCAAACTATTAATATTGGCTATATTTTTTCCGGTTTTATCCTTCACAGCAAGTTCGATTTCTTTCCGCAGTTCGTATAAGTCAACATTAAAGCTTTTAAGTATGCGGATAGCTGTATTTTCTCCTTCCCGTATCAGCCCGAGCAATAAATGTTCAGTACCAATAAAGTCATTCCCAAGTCGCAATGCTTCTTCCCGGCTGAATGAAATTATTTCCTTTACCTGGTTCGAAAAATTATTATCCATTTTAAGATAATTGGTTATAATACAATATTAACAAATAAATTTGGTTCCGGTTTGGCCATATTTATAAACGGACTGTTGATAATTTAAGTTGTTTTTCGCCTTAAGTTTTATCAGCTTTCCACCAAAATTAACCTTCCTTTTAAACCGCTATTTTCTATATAAAATGAATCTCAAAACTGATACCAAAGAAAAATTTCATGCCATTACAGTGCTGGAAAACAACCTTTCAGCGGGCATGACAGACAGAATGGCTGATTCACTTATTCCCTATCTCGAAAATGAGGTAAAAAATGTAGTCCTTAAAATGGGAGAAGTAAATAATATAGATGTTGCTGCCGGAGAGAAACTGGTTCAGATACAACAACGGTTTTATGAGAACAATGCTTCTTTTGTACTTTGCGAAATCCAGAAAGTGCCGGAAACATTTTTAGACGAAAATGAACTGCTCGAAATGATGAATGTTACACCCACAGAAAGTGAAGCATGGGATATCGTTCAAATGGAAGAAATTGAAAGGGAACTGCTGGATGATGAGAATGCCTATCTGACTGAAGAGTGACGCAAGGTATAAGTAAGAGTTTTTCTGCCAGAGCAGGAAAAACACCCTTCTAAAACTTTTTCATACACCTTGTGCAGCAAATAATTAATGCTATACGTCTAAAGAACATCAACACCAAAAACCATATTTGAATGTTCGCTGTAACTATCCTTGGAAATAATTCTGCGGTACCGGCATTTGACCGGCATCCCACCAGCCAGGTGGTAACATATGATGGCAACAATTTTTTAGTGGATTGCGGTGAGGGAACCCAGATACAACTTATCAAATACAAAATAAGGCGAAGCAAAATTTCCCACATCTTTATTTCGCACCTGCATGGCGACCATTACTTTGGACTGATTGGATTGTTAAACACTCTTGGCCTGCTTGGCCACCAGCAGGAACTGCATGTGTATGGCCCTAATCCCTTAAAAGATATAATCGAACTGCAATTAAAAGTGGCATACACTCATTTATCATTTGCCCTGCACCTGCACACTATTTCCGGACCCTGCACATTGGTGGAAACCGATAAAATAACCATTAAATGCTTCCCGGTAAACCACCGGGTAGAATGCTACGGTTTTTCGTTCGAAGAAAAGAAACCACCACGAAAACTGTTGCCCGAAAAAGCCATAGAACATAAAATACCGGCCGTTTTTTATGAACGGCTGAAAACAGGCGAAGATTATATGACAAAAGACGGCGCCACTATAGAAAATGAATGGGTAACAGAACCTGCCGAAAAAGGAAAGAGCTATGCTTTTTGTGCCGATACAAAGTACGACGAAGCCATCCTGCAGCATATCGCCGGCTTTGATATGATATACCACGAAACCACCTACCTCGATAACCTGCGGGAAAGGGCAATCGAACGGTTTCACTCCACTTCAAAGCAGGCAGCTGAAATAGCCAAAAGGGCGGGTGTAAAAAAACTGCTCATCGGCCACTTCAGCAGCAAGTACGATACGCTTGATGAATTTGAGAAAGAAGCAAGAGAAGTGTTTCCTGATACAGCATTGGCGTTAGAAGGTGTTGCGTTTACTATTTGAAAATTTATTTTCTGATTATCCACTTATAAAACAGCGTAAACTCCTGCCGCCAGGTAGCTTCGTTGTGTTTTCCTTCATCCCTCACCACAACCGTCATTTTTGATTTTGATACGGCAGCCATTTGTTCAAATGCCTTCAGCATGTAAGGCACCATCGTTTCGCCTTCCTGCTTGCCAGCATAGAAATAGATGCGGCTGTTCACCTTCTTCCCTTTTGTCTTTATGTCATCAAAAATGGCAGGCCCCACCCAAAAAGGCGGGGAGAATACGCCAGCCCCTCCAAATACTCCCGGGTATTTCAGAACAGCATACATCGAAATCAACCCACCCATCGAAGAACCGGCTAACGATGTGCTGGCCTTATTTTTCTTAGTGCGGTAACGTTTATCAATATAGGGCTTAAGTGTTTCCACAATACAGCTCTTCAGTTTTGTAGTGTCGAAAAATTCATCCACACCCCACTCACCGGCATAAGAACGGGCCTCATCAAATACATTCTGCCCGTCGTGCAGATACAGCACCGGAAACCGGCTTTTTGTTTTGGAATAATTGTCGGGCAGATAAATCGAAACCGTTCTTTTTCGTTTCAGTTGTGGAATATAAAAGGCGGTATCAATGATTCTCACATTCTTACTTGCCGTATGAAGTTTCTCCGGGGCTTTGAAGTTATCGCTCCACTGCTCCACATCAAGGATAACTGTTTGTTCCGTTTCAACTTTTAGCGTTCTGTTGGCTTTGACACCGCCATCTGCATTACATTCTGCTTCTTTCCAGTCGCCCCTTGTTATCTTGTATTCATAATTACCTGATGGAAGTTTGGCATCAAGATGAAACTGTCCGTTCTCCATACGTTGAAACTTCCAGGCGGCATCCCCGGGTTTCCAGCCATTGAAAGAACCGGCAAGAAACAAATCGTAGCCTCTTGGTTCAGCTGGCAGGTTGCCAACTTTGAAATGAATGGTTTGTTGGGCTGATGCTATTGTAAACAGCAGTGTTTGAATAACCAGGAAAAGAGAACGGGTCATAATAACAATTATGACATAAAGATATTATACTTCCTTCATCAGTTCTTTAATCTTCTGCAGGTGCTTGTCGCTTACAGGCCATACTGGTTGGCGGAATGTATTTTTACAAAGACCCATTTCGCTCAGGTAAGCTTTTGCTCCGCTTGGGCTGCCTTCGGCAAATAAAGAAGCAATAACATCGATGTATTTACTGTGCAGTGGCAGGGCTTCAGCAAATTTGCCTTGCAGGCAAAGACGAACCATATCAGAGTAAGCCGGGTAAACGTTGGCCACTACTGAAATCAAACCTTCGGCACCTGCCGCAATCATGGGCAGTGTGATGGGGTCGTCGCCACTTATGAGCATAAAATCAGCAGGTTTTTCTTTTACAATCTTGTTGAATATATCGAAACTGCCACTGGCTTCTTTGGTGGCAAATATGTTTTACACTCCCTTGCTATGCGAATGGTTGTTTCGGCAGTTACAGATTGGCCTGTTCGTCCAGGAACATTATACATAATGATGGGCAAAGGAGTTGCCGTATCCAATGCTTTGTAATGCTGAAAAATACCTTCCTGGTTAGGCTTATTATAATACGGACTTACAGAAAGAATGGCATCGTAACCCGTAAGGTCAAAGGATTTGAACGCCTCAGTTATCTCATGTGTATCATTTCCGCCAATGCCTGCCACCAGTGGTAAACGGCCTGCCACTTTATTTTTTACGAAAGAAAATACTTCCTGTTTTTCCGCGCCATGAATGGTAGCACTTTCGCCGGTTGTGCCCAGCACTACAAGGTATTCAACCTTGCCCTTAATCCAAAACTCAATAAGGTTAGAAAAACTATCCCAGTCAATCTTTCCATTTTCGTGAAAAGGAGTTACAACGGCAATACCTGTACCTGTAAATTTTTCCCGTAAAGTCATTTGAATATTGATTATTGAAAATTGAATTTTGTGTATTTGAAAAGCCGAGCAGTGATATGCAGTTGAAGTGAGTGACACAAGGGACGATGATAGCAGCACTGCCGCTGGCTAAAAAATTCCATACTGCCTCCCAACTTCTAACCTCAGACTCAAGCCTCTCCCTCTTCCCAAAAACCCATCTTGCTGAACTTCTCAATTCTTTTCTCCACTCTTTCTTCGGGGGTCATTTTCTTCAGTTCTTCTATTACCGGCAGCAAAAAATTCTTAACTATATCAGCAGATTTTGCATAATCCCAATGCGCACCTCCATCTGGTTCAGGAATGATGCCATCAATTAGTCCAAAGCCAAGCATCTTCTCGGCTGTAAGCCGCAATTGCTCAGCAGCCACTTCCTTTTTGTCCCAACTACGCCATAAAATTGATGAACAGCTTTCAGGGCTGATAACTGTGTACCATGTATTCTCCATCATAAACACCCTGTCGCCAACACCAATACCCAATGCGCCGCCACTGGCTCCTTCGCCAATAATAACACAAATTACCGGAACCCTCAACCTAACCATTTCGTAAATATTGCGGGCAATAGCTTCTCCCTGGCCTCTTTCTTCAGCCTCAAGGCCGGGATAAGCACCTGGAGCGTCTATCAAGGTAATAACAGGTTTATTAAATTTTTCAGCCAATCTCATCAGGCGGAGTGCCTTTCGGTAACCTTCGGGGTTAGCCATGCCAAAATTGCGCAGTTGGCGCATTTTTGTATTAATCCCCTTTTGCTGGCCGATAATCATAACAGTTTGACCGCCCAATTCGCAGAAACCGCCAACCATTGCTTTATCGTCTTTCACATTACGGTCACCATGCAATTCAACAAAATTTTCAGTCATTTTATCAATGTACTTCAGCGTATACGGTCTGTCGGGATGGCGGCTGAGTTGCACCCGTTGCCAACTGCTTAGGTTTTGGGTTATTTCACGGCGTTTCTCTATAATACCGGCTTCTAATTTCTGAAGCGTATCACTAAAATCAATCTTTGTCTTTTCCTGACGGGTTTTAACCGCCTGGATTTCATCTATCAGGTCTTTTACAGGTTTCTCAAAATCAAGAAACTGTCTGTTTGCATCACTTGGCATAGGCGTTAAAATGAGGGGCTAAATTAAGGATTAATTAAAAAAGCCAGCAGTAAGTTTAATGTTGATTTTCATCATGTAAAATCTTGAAAAACTTTTGGTTGAAAATAGCCAAGACACTATCTTTGCCGTCCCAAAAACGCTTATATAAAGCTTTATGGGGTAAGGATCGGTAGTTCAGTTGGTTAGAATGCCGCCCTGTCACGGCGGAGGTCGCGGGTTCGAGTCCCGTCCGGTCCGCAAACCAAACAAAACTGATTATATCAGTTTGGGACACAATATCCAGTAACTGCCCTTGAGATTTTAAGGGCAGTTTTTTTTGATTTGGATTAATAAATAAGACCTGCTCCTTTGTAAGAAAAACCGAAACCCTGCGTTAAACATATTGGTTAATCTATTTTTTAAGGCTTATTTTTTAGTAGCATGAAGAAAAGACTCAGAGGAGTATACTTTTTTGTTTCATCAATAATCATTGCATTATTGCATTTTCCATTTGCTTCTGCAAAAAATGCATCCGGCATAAAATTATCCAAGGTTACTACAAATGATTCTGCTCATAAAATCACTATTGATGTTGCTCCAGCTTCGCCGCCGGTTACATCTGTTTACGATAGTCTTCACCTGGAAATGATGGGGCTTAGCCGCCTAGCATATGAATTTGCCAGGAAAGGGTTGAAAAGGCTTATTAACCAAGGTAAAATTGTTAGTCAGTCTGTTATCTCTGTCATCGACTTTTCCTTACCCGGTAATAAAAAACGTCTTTTTGTAATCGACCTGAACAACTACAGCATCCTGTTTAATACATATGTTGCCCACGGCAGAAATACAGGCCGAGAGAGGGCATATTCTTTTTCAAACCAACATTCTTCGTATAAAAGCAGTCCTGGCTTTTATATAACAAAGGAAACCTACCATGGCAAACATGGATTATCCCTGAAGCTGGAAGGACTGGAAAGGGGTATTAACGATAATGCATATGACAGAGGAATTGTGATTCACGGAGCACACTATGTGTCAGAATCTATAGCAAACACACAAGGTTATGTAGGGAGAAGCGAAGGCTGTCCGGCTGTTCCGGAACAGCTCTCCACGCCGATTATTAATGCGATAAAAAATGGCACCTGTGTTTTTATTTATCACCCATCTTATATTAACAGGTCTGCAATTCTGGACTAATCACTTTTGCGCAAAAACAAAGAGGTATCTCCGTCTGCCAATCTTTATCTTTGAGAATTAATTTGTTTTTATGCTCAAAATCGGCGTTATCGGAACTGGTCATCTTGGAAAATTTCATTTAAATAACTGGAAAGAAATCCCAGGCATAGACATAGTTGGTTTTTACGATCCTAATGATGACATTGCAAAAGATGTTTCAGAAAAATACCAGTTACCACGGTTTTTGGACGGGGATGTATTAATTGAATCCTGCGATGCTGTAGACATAGTAGCCCCAACCAATTTTCATTTTGAATGGTGTGAAAAAGCCATAAAAAAGGGGAAACATGTATTCGTAGAAAAGCCACTTGCCAACACAATGGCTGAAGCCCGGGAATTGGTTAAACTTGCTGCAGAATCTGGCGTGAAATTTCAGGTAGGCCATGTTGAACGGTTCAATCCCGCATTTCTTGCCCTAAGGGATGTCCCCCTTAATCCTATGTTTATTGAAGTACACAGGCTGGCTCAGTTTAATCCCCGCGGTACAGAAGTCAGTGTTATCCTCGATCTTATGATCCATGACATTGATATTATTTTAAGTATTGTAAAAAGTGATGTAAAAAATATTTCGGCCAGCGGTGTGGATGTGATGACAGAAACACCGGATATCGCTAACGTACGTATTGAATTTCATAACGGGTGTGTAGCCAACCTTACCAGCAGCCGCATTTCCATGAAGAAGATGAGGAAAATGAGACTATTCCAGAAAGACTCTTACATAGGCATTGATTTCCTGAACAAGAAAACCGAAATCATAAAACTAAAAGAGCCCGGAGACTCTAATGTATTCGCCTTTGATATAGAAACAAATACCGGCAAAAAACTATAGCAATAGCTAACCCGCCGATACCGGAAATAAATGCAATAAAAGAAGAATTGATTGCTTTTAGAAATTCCGTTCTTGGCAACTCTAAAACAATTGTATCAGAATTGGATGGACTGATGGCAATGGATGTGGCACACCAGATTCTTGAAAAAATCAGCAGCAACAGAATTTCCAAATGATGGAGGCCGGAAAAAAAAATATCAATAACCTGGTATGTTGTATCTGATTTCATTACAGCATTACTTGCCTGGGCTTGTTTATTTTTTATTAGAAAAAGGTTGCTAAACGAAAACATCATTGATGAAGGGATTTTACAAGTTGACCGGAAATTCTGGCTGGGCATATTTTTAATACCAGCCGGATGGCTGATGCTCTACACTTTAGTTGGCACATACAGGCATTTATACAGAAAATCAAGATTGTTTGAATTTACAAATACAATCATCTGCACAATTATTGGTGCAATTGTTTTATTTTTCGTTGTTATGCTGAATGATGTGCATAACGAAAACTATTCGTATTATTATAAAGCCTTCTTTTTTTTTGTATTTATTCATCTTTCACTTACAACTGCCGCCAGGCTATTTATACTCAATAAGGTAAAAATCAAATACTGAATGGCAGCTTAAAGTTCCATACCCTTATGGTTGGGAACCATGAAAATGCAATGCGTATTTATAAGGAAACAGAAAAAAAATTACTTGATGGCGGGTATCATTATACCGGGTTTATTTCTGTTGAAGAGAACGGAAAACAAAGCCTGAACCGAACGCTACCTAAACTTGGAACAGTAACCCAACTGGAAGACATTATAGACAAGTATAAGATTAAGCTTGTTGTAATTGCCTTAGAAAAAACAGAACAACCACTGCTTGAAAATATCATCAACCGGTTAAGTGAAAAAGATGTTGAAATAAAAATTCAGCCCAATACACTGGATATCCTTTCAGGCTCAGTAAAAACCAGCAATGTGCTTGGGGCAGCACTAATTGACCTGCAAACAGGCCTGATGCCAGAATGGCAACAAAACATTAAACGTGTTATAGATGTTGTTTTATCTATACTTGGGTTGATGGTTTTGTCCCCGTTATACGTTTATGTCGCCATTAGAGTACTATTATCATCTAAAGGATCAATAATTTTCCCGCAGGAAAGAGTCGGTTACAAGGGCAAAATTTTCAAAATGTATAAATTCCGTTCCATGCATACAGACGCAGAGAAAGACGGTCCGGCACTTTCATCCGCTAATGATAAAAGGATTACGAAGTGGGGCAAAACAATGCGTAAATGGAGGCTTGATGAATTACCGCAACTCTGGAACATTCTGCTCGGAGAAATGAGCTTCGTAGGCCCAAGGCCAGAACGACGTTACTTTATTGATCAGATAATTTCCCGTTACCCTTTTTATAAGTATCTGCAGAAAGTTAAACCTGGCCTTACCAGCTGGGGCATGGTGCAATATGGTTATGCAGAAAATGTAGACCAGATGATTGAAAGAAGTAAATTTGATTTACTTTACATTGAGAATATTTCACTGGGACTTGATTTTAAAATTATGATGCACACTTTGCGGATAATTTTAAAAGGAAAAGGGAAATGATATTTTTTTTTAGGGCCAAAACATAGCGGGATTATTTTTACATTTGAGAAAACCCCAACCTCTTGAAAAAAAGTCTTTTTTCATTGATAATTTTTTTAAGCTCCGGCCTAACTGCCCTGTCACAATACTGGCAGCAGCAGGTAAACTACGTTATTGATGTATCCTTGAATGACCAGGATCATTCCCTTGATGGCTTTGCAGAGATCGAATACATCAACAATTCACCAGACACATTGCATTTTATATGGTTTCATTTATGGCCCAATGCATATAAAAATGATAAAACAGCCTTTTCTGAACACATGCTGGAAAATGGCAAAACAGCCTTCTATTTTTCTTCAAAAGATGACAAAGGCTATATCAACCGGCTTGATTTTAAAGTCAATAAAATAACTGCACAAACAGAAGATCATCCACAGTATATAGACATCATTAAGGTAATCCTGCCTATGCCTGTCTCTCCTAAGCAAAAAACGATTATCACTACTCCCTTTCATGTAAAACTGCCTTATAATTTTTCCCGTGGCGGACATGAGGGACAGTCTTACCAGGCCACACAATGGTATCCCAAACCGGCAGTATATGACAAAACTGGCTGGAATGAAATGCCATATCTCGACCAGGGAGAATTTTACAGCGAATTCGGCAACTTCAAAGTAAACATTACTGTACCTAGAAACTATGTGGTGGCTGCTACCGGGAATCTTCAAAATACAGAAGAAACTGAGTGGCTGAAAACGAGAAGTAACTTCTTATGGACTCCGGTAACAAAAAAGGAAAAGTCTGTGTATGGACAGGTTAAAAAAACAATTCAACAGTTCCCTGAATCTTCAAAGGAAATAAAAACAGTAAGTTTTATCCAACATAATATTCATGATTTTGCCTGGTTTGCTGATAAACGTTTTATTGTAAAACAGGATACTATTACACTTGTCTCCGGGAAAAAAGTAGCTGCTTTTACTTATTATACAAAGGCCGAGAGAAAAGCATGGCAAAATGCTTTACAAGCATGTAAGGATGCTGTACAACATTATTCAACCCTGGTTGGCGAGTATCCATATAATACAGTAAGTGTGGTCGAAGGGCCAAAGAGCTTTGGTGGCGGCATGGAATACCCAACCATCACTGTTATTTCACCGATGGAAAACACAAAAGTACTTGATAATACCATTACACATGAGGTTGGACATAACTGGTTTTATGGCATCCTTGGCTCAAATGAAAGACTGCATCCCTGGATGGACGAAGGCTTTAATAGTTTCTACGATGCAAAGTATGACAGTGCAAAATACGGAAGCCTGAATACAATTTTAGAAAGACTCTTGTTTGAAAGAACAGCAAAAGTAAAAACAGATCAGCCCATTACCACATCTGCTGCAGATTTCTCATATCAAAACTATTTTCTTACTGCTTATTACAAAACAGCAGAGTGGATGCGGTATTTAGAATCCTATCTGGGTACTGAAGCATTTACCAAAGCCATGCAAGCCTATTTTCAGCAATGGCAATTTAAACATCCACAGCCTGGAGATTTTAAAAAAACAATAGAAACAACTACCGGAAAGAACCTCGATTCTGTTTTTGCCTTATTACAGAGAAAGGGAACATTACCTTCGCAAAAACGTTCAGGCACAAAATTCGCCACCCTTATTGTGCCAAAAACAATTGCCAGTCAATTTAAGCAACCATCAAAAAATCTGATTTGGACATCGCCAGTTATTGGAACAAACAGTTATGATAAATTTATGGCAGGACTTGCTATCTCTAACATGAAAATAGTCCCTTCCAAATTTCAGTTCCTTTTTGCACCAATGTATGCAACGGGTTCAAAAAAAATATCAGGATTAGGGCTGGCCTCACTGACATTTTACACAAACAAGGGCTTTGCGAAAAAGATTGATTTTGGTATAACCGCTGGCATGTTTTCTTACAATGATTTTACAGATGATTTTGAAAGCAGGCATATCGCTGGCTATAAAAAAATTGTTCCAAACGTCAAAATAACGGTGAGGGAGAAAAGCCACAGAAGTACGGCAACCAGGTATATTCAGTTTAAATCATTTTTATTTTCCGAAGATGAGTTTAATTTCTTTGCCGATACCGTATATACTAACACCGGCACAACAACTGGTTTCCGGGCTATTAAAGTAAATGAAACCAGAGTGCTTCAGCAATTAAAATTTATTGTTGAAAACAACAGAGCTCTCTATCCATATAGAGGGGAGTTAAAACTGGAACATGGCAAAGATTTCGCAAAAGCTGCTTTTACCGGTAACTATTTT
The DNA here is from genome assembly GCA_016719815.1 of Chitinophagaceae bacterium. Lineage (GTDB taxonomy): Bacteria > Bacteroidota > Bacteroidia > Chitinophagales > Chitinophagaceae > JJ008. The sequence goes on from JADJYK010000006.1 coordinate 31,137, forward strand.
TTCAATTACCCAAAAGGTGGAGGCCTGAAGCTGAGATTATTTGCGGGAAAATTTTTCTACACTACTTCTAAAACAACAGCCAAGCAGTTTGCTACAGACCGATACCATCTGAACATGACAGGTACCAACGGCTACGAAGATTATACCTATAGTGATTATTTCATTGGCCGTAACCGGTTCGAGGGAATGGCAAGTCAGCAAATAATGGAAAAAGATGGAGCATTCAAAGTAAGAACTGACCTGCTTGCCGATAAAGTGGGAAGAACAGATGACTGGCTGATGGCAGTTAATTTCAGTACGAGTATTCCCGATAAGATCAACCCTTTAAGTGTGCTGCCATTCAAAATCCCTTTAAAACTTTTTCTTGATATTGGCACTTACAGCAAGGCATGGAAAAAAGAAGCAGAAATTGACCGATTCATTTTTGATGCAGGATTGCACTTACCGCTTTTTAAAGAAACGGTGAACATATACCTGCCACTACTATATAGCAGCGTTTACAAAGACTATATTCAATCAACCCTTTCCCAAAAAGGAAGGCTTTGGAAAACAATTTCATTTTCGATTGACATTTCAAATTTCAGTCTAAAGAAAGTTCAGCCATACATTCCTTTCTGATGCTTATTGAGTATTCCATACAATATATACCACAACTGAATATTGATAAACTAAAGTGGGACAATTGTATATCCTCGGCAAAGAATGGCCTTGTTTATGGCTATTCCTTCTACCTGGACCAAATGGCTGACAACTGGGATGCTCTTGTACTAAATGATTATGAAGCCATAATGCCTTTAACTTGGAAAAGAAAATATGCAATTCATTATTTGTATCAACCCTTCGTAACAGCGCAGCTTGGTCTCTTTGGGAACAATATTACTCCAGAAATAATAACAGCATTTCTAAAGGCCATTCCTGACAAATTCAGGTATTGGGACATATATCTGAATCATACTAACAGATTTATCTCGGTCGATTTTCCACTGTATCTACGTAGCAATTACATTCTTGACTTGAATAACCCGTATGAAGAAATATATAGCCATTATCGTGAAAATATAAAAAGAAATATAAGAAAAGCTGTCAGTACCGGTTGCTACACTGCAAAAGATTTCAATGCGGAGGAAGTGATTAAACTGGCGGTAATGCAAATGAGACAGTATGACAAAGAGTCAAAAGTTAATACAGACAGGTTCAGAAAATTATATGAAGTTTTACATAAAAGAAAGATGGCCATAACTTATGGCATACGTTTAAACAATCAACTCTTGGCTTCTGCAATATTCTTTTTCTCACATAACAGGGCCTATTATATCCTTGTAGGAAACCACCCTAACGGCAAAACGCTTGGGGCTTCACATGCACTGATTGATGGATTTATTAAAGACCATGCTGGGAAAAATTTGCTCCTGGATTTTGAAGGGTCTGACATCCGCAACCTTGCCTTTTTTTACGAAAGTTTTGGAGCAACTGTAGAAGAATATGTAGGGTTGAGACTCAACAATCTGCCGTTTTATTTGAAATGGTTAAAAAAATAGAAATTCTTATTCTGCATCTTCCAATAATCTTTCAGCCAGTAATATATCTGCTGGTCTTGTAATTTTTATATTATTATCTTCGCCATCCACCAAAGAAACCTTTATACCGAAAGCTTCCACAACAGTGGCTTCATCAGTAAACTTGTCCTTATAATCAATTTCAAAAGCCGGAAGTAAGATTCTGCTGTGAAATGTTTGAGGTGTTTGTACAAGCATCACTTTACTACGATCCAATGCTTCGCTTCCATCATCCGTCAATAATCTTATACTGTCCTTAGAAATTATTGCTGGTATAGCTGTTCCTGTTGCCAGTGCTTGCTGATAGCATCTTTCTATAAGGTTCCGGCCTAGCAAACACCTTACTCCATCGTGTACAAAAATCACACAATCCTCTTCAATTAATGCAATGCCATTTTTTACCGACTGAAAACGGGTATCGCCACCTGCAGTTATCTGTACCCTGTTTTTATCAAACCATGCATCAATTATCTCTTGTCCCATATCAATATAATCAAGTGGCAGCACCAATATCACCTGCAAGTCATCATACGCCTCCAGAAAAGCTCTAAGAGTATAATATAAAACCGGCTTTCCTTTCAACATCATAAACTGCTTAGGCAAATTACTTCCCATTCGAACGCCAGCCCCCCCGGCTACTATTACTCCGTATTTCTTCATCTGTCCGTCTTATACTTTAAATGTGAACATTTTTTCAGCAGATATGCAAATCCAATTCATAAATTGCTTTTTTGGAATTACAAGGCAAGGAGACTTTCACACTCTTTCAATAATTTTTCTTTATTGATGGCAACAGTACCTACTTCTTCACAAACAAGGCCCCCTGCTATATTAGCAACTTCAGCAGCAAGTTTCATGTCTTTTGTAATTGCATATACTAAAGAGGCAGTAGCAATTACCGTATCCCCGGCACCAGATACATCAGCAATACTTCTTACATGAGAAGGAATGATTTTTCCGCTACTCCCCTCCTGAATGAAAACTCCTTTCTCCGATAATGTTATAAAAGAAAAACGGTGATGTAATAAATTGCTTAGCTCTTTGTGTATTCTTTGCAAGGGCAGTAAAGAAACCTCATCCACAAGAAGGTTCAGGGCTTCTTTCACCTCCTTCAAATTAGGCTTAAAAATATCAGCCCCACTGTACGAGAAAAAGTTTTTTCCGTTTTGGGTCAACAGCCGAAATAATGCCGGCTTGTCTGCATAACGCAATAACCTCAGTAATTATAAAATCAGTTAATACACCTTTATTGTAGTCCTCAAAATTATTACATGTGGTTTCTCGTTCGCAATATATTCCCTTGCTTTAGTAAGCAACAGTTGTTCATTTATACTATCAATATCACTGGTAATTTCATTATCAAGTCGCATCATCTGCTGATTACGGCTCATCACCCTAATTTTATTAGTGGTAATCCTTTCCGAAGCCCTAACAATGTAATCAGTTTTAATTTTTCCGCTTCCAGCAACGAACACATTAATAGTCCATCATTATCATCCCCGGTAACCGAAATTACAGCCACCTCGGCCCCCAATGACTTTGCATTCAACGCCACATTACCAGCCCCACCAATTCTGTATTCCCTATTATCAACAGTTACCACTGGCACTGGTGCTTCGGGAGAAATTCTTTCCACTTTCCCAAACAAATAGGTATCCAGCATCACATCTCCAATTACCCCTATTTTTAAAGAAGAAAAGGAATCAAATATTTTATCAAAATCTATCATAGCTCAAAATAACTGATTAATCCACAAAAAAGAAAGCCTCCCGCTTGGGAGGACTTAAAGTTAGCAGTTATTTTTTTTCTTCTTTATACATCTCATTCAACCCCCTTATCACATCCTTTGTGATATTAAAGGTTGTATCACGATAATAAAAAAGACCGGGGTCATCTGACACAACAAATGTATATCCCCTGCCTTTATTAAAATCTTTAATAAAAGATTCAATTTTCGTTTTAATATCATTTTGCCTCCTGGTACGATAGTCCATGTACTCCTGTTCCAACTTGTTCTTTCTGGTCGCTACCTCTTCTTCCATTTTTTTTAACTCAAGTGTGGCATTTTGAGCCTGTTCAGGCGTCAGTTTGCCTTCCTTATCCAGATTTTGATAGTAGTTGAATTTCTGTTGCAGGTTTCTGGTACCATTAGTCACCTCAGTCTCTATCGCATTCTCTTTAGATTTTAGTTCCGTGTTCAGGCTTTTTTACCAGGTTAAAGCCCGATGCAATTGAATCCATTTCAAAATATGCAATCTTAACTGGCTTGTTAATGGCAACCGTGTCTTTTTCAAAATTTTTGTTGTTGCTGTATTTTTTTACCTCCAAGTTCAGTAAAAAGCAGGTATCCTGCTACAAGCGTCAGCACCACATTCCAGCCAATCAAACCATACTTAAAGTAATCTTTCATCAAAGTATTTTTTCAAAATTAAGTAACTAATATCCGCATACTACAAACCAAATTTCATTTAGGAAAGGCTTAACAGAGGGTGAATACCTGCCATAAGATAAAAAAGGAGCAGGTTTTTCCTAACTCCTTATTTATTAATGCTTCCACTGTATTCTATTCTTCCTCATCAAAGCTCATCGCCTCACGGGTCGTTTGCAATAATTCATATTCCTCTTTACTGCCAACAATCATACTCTCAAATTCCCTGAGGCCTGTACCCGCCGGAATCGGATGTCCTGTAATAACATTCTCCTTCAGACCAAGCATTTCATCAGTCTTTCCATTTATTGCTGCTGATGATAACACCTTTGTTGTCTCCTGGAAAGAAGCAGCAGAAATCCAGCTTTGTACACCCAGTGATGCTTTTGTAATACCAAGCAATGTAGGATGAGATGTCGCAGATTTGGCATCACGGTACTCCACAATCTTTTTATCACTTCTCCGAAGTATAGAATTTTCTTCTCTCACTTCACGCAATGAAACAATCTGGCCTGCACGGAGCTTTGTACTATCACCAATATCTACTACTACTTTCTTATCGAAAATTTCATCATTCTCTTTAATAAACTCAAATTTATCAACAAGGTCATCTTCCAGGAAAATTGTATCACCCGGATCAACAATATTTACCTTGCGCATCATCTGGCGAACGATAACTTCAATGTGTTTATCATTGATTTTTACACCTTGTAAGCGATAAACTTCCTGAATTTCATTCACAACATATTCCTGTACTGCAAATGGACCTTTAATTGCAAGAATATCAATGGGTGCAATCTGGCCATCACTTAATGAAGCTCCGGCTTTTACAAAGTCTCCATCCTGTGCAAGAATCTGACGGGTAAGCGGTACCAGATATTTTTTCTGTACACCATCTTTTGCTTCAATAACTATTTCACGGTTACCTCTTTTAATAGCACCCATTGTCACAACACCATCAATTTCTGAGACCACAGCAGGGTTGCTGGGATTTCTTGCCTCAAACAGTTCAGTAACACGGGGAAGACCTCCGGTGATATCTCTCAGTTTACCCAACACTCTCGGAATCTTCACTATTACCTGTCCTGCTTTCACATCATCTCCTTCCTCAATAATTATGTGGCTTCCTGTTGGAAGATTATAAGATTTTTTATCTTTTCCTTCAACCAACAATGATGGAATCTTTGTTTTATCTCTTGTTTCAATAACTACTTTCTCCCTGTGACCGGTTTGTTCATCGGCTTCTTCACGGTAAGTAACCCCATCAATCACATTTTCGAACTTAATGGTACCATTTATTTCTGCTACTATTACATTATTGAATGGATCCCATGTACAAAGTACATCTCCTTTGTTCACTTTCTGACCGTCCTTGACCATTAATGTAGCGCCATAAGGAATATTGTTTGTAATTAATAACCGGTCGTTCTTTGTATCAATTATCCGAACCTCACCAGTACGTCCAATTACAACATGTGACTTTTCTCCTGCATTATTCTCAACAACTACGGTACGAAGACCATCAAACTGTATGGTACCATCAAACTTAGCCAGCAGTGTTGATTCAACAGATGCCGAACCGGCCACACCACCTACGTGGAATGTACGAAGTGTAAGCTGTGTACCCGGCTCACCGATTGATTGAGCAGCAATAATACCTACTGCATCCCCTTTTTGCGCAATTGCGCCGGAAGCAAGGTTCTTACCATAACATTTTACACATACACCTCTTTTACTTTCGCAGGTAAGAACTGAGCGGATTTCCACAAATTCAATTCCCGCCTCTTCAATTTTCCTGGAAAGTTCAACGGTTATTTCTTCTCCAGCTGAAACAATCAACTGGTCTGATACAGGGTCATATACATCATGTAAGGAAGTGCGTCCTGCTATCCTGTCACTCAACGGTTCAATAATATCTTCATTATCTTTTAAAGCAGATGTTGCGATACCACGGAGTGTACCACAATCTTCTTCTGTAATTACCACATCTTGTGCTACATCCACCAAACGACGGGTAAGATAACCAGCATCTGCAGTTTTGAGGGCTGTATCGGCAAGACCTTTACGGGCACCATGTGTAGAAATGAAGTAATCCAGTACGTTCAACCCTCCTTTAAAGTTGGAGAGAATCGGATTCTCAATGATTTCGCTTCCTGTAGAACCAGATTTTCTTGGTTTAGCCATCAATCCACGTATACCTGCAAGCTGCTTGATCTGCTGCTTAGAACCTCTTGCCCCTGAATCAAGCATCATATAAACAGAATTGAAGCCTTGCTTATCATTACTTAATTCACGGATAAGTGTTTCAGTAATCCTTGTATCAACACGACTCCATATATCAACTATCTGGTTATAGCGTTCATTATTAGTAATAAGACCCATATTATAGCTATCCCATACTTCATCTACTTCCACTTTTGCATTATCCAGCATTTCTTGCTTTACATCAGGAATAATAAGGTCGTTAATACTGAAAGACAATCCACCCTGAAAAGCCGTACGGAAACCTAATTGTTTAATGTCATCGAGGAACTTCGCAGTTTTGGGAACGTTAGTGATCTTAATAATATCCCCAATGATTTCACGAAGATTCTTCTTAGTAAGTAAGGCATTAACAAAGCCTACCTCTGCAGGAACATGCTGGTTAAAGAGCACACGACCTACAGTTGTTTCTATCAGTTTGTGCTCCAGTAACCCATCAGTATTACGGATATTGGTTTTAACCTTTATCCATGCATGAAGATCTATTACCTTCTCATTGTAAGCGATAATAACTTCCTCATTTGAGTAGAAAACTTTGCCTTCACCACGAACCGTTTCTGTAGCAGTTGTTCTCTTTCCTTTTGTGATATAGTACAGCCCCAACACCATGTCCTGAGAAGGAAGAGTAATAGGAGTACCATTTTGCGGGTTCAGAATGTTGTGCGATGCCAGCATCAGCAACTGAGCTTCAATTATTGCAGCATGGCTTAAGGGTACATGCACCGCCATCTGATCACCATCGAAGTCGGCATTAAACGCTGTTGTAACCAACGGGTGCAGTTGAATTGCTTTACCTTCAATCAGCTTAGGCTGAAAAGCCTGGATTGACAGACGGTGAAGTGTAGGGGCACGGTTTAACATAACCGGGTGACCCTTTAAAATATTTTCAAGAATATCCCAAACAACAGCTTCTTTCTTGTCTACTAGTTTCCTGGCCGACTTTACTGTTTTTACGATACCTCTTTCAATCAACTTACGAATAATAAAAGGCTTGAATAATTCTGCAGCCATATCCTTAGGTAAACCACATTCGTGCAGTTTAAGCTCAGGACCTACTACGATTACAGAACGGCCTGAGTAGTCAACCCTTTTACCCAACAGGTTCTGACGGAAACGTCCCTGTTTACCTTTCAACACATCACTCAACGATTTTAAGGCCCTTCCGCCTTCGGCTTTAACCGCATTCGATTTACGGCTGTTATCGAAAAGTGAGTCAACTGCTTCCTGCAACATCCTTTTTTCGTTACGAAGGATTACTTCAGGAGCTTTAATTTCCAATAACCGCTTCAATCGATTATTACGTATGATAACACGACGATAAAGATCATTCAAATCAGAAGATGCGAAGCGACCACCATCAAGTGGAACCAACGGACGCAATTCCGGCGGAATTACTGGAATATATTGCATTACCATCCACTCAGGACGGTTTGAAATACTTGTATTTGCATCACGAAAAGCCTCTACAACACTTAATCTCTTCAACGCATCAGCTTTACGTTGTTGTGAAGTTTCTGTGGCTGCTGCATTACGAAGGTCGAATGAAAGCTGGTCAAGGTCAATTCGTGCCAGCAAATCATGCACAGCCTCAGCACCCATTTTAGCAATAAACTTATTAGGGTCATCATCAGGCAGATACTGGTTATCTTTGGGTAAAGCATCCAGTATATCCAAGTACTCTTCTTCTGTCAGCAAATCACCAAAGTTCTGTCCTTTATCGGCACGAATACCGGACTGAATAACAACAAATCGTTCGTAATAAACAATAGTCTCCAGTTTTTTGGAACTCATCCCCAATAAGTAGCCAATCTTATTGGGCAAAGATTTAAAATACCATATATGAACAACTGGTACAACCAGCTTAATATGGCCCATTCTTTCCCTCCGAACTTTCTTTTCTGTTACTTCCACACCACAACGGTCGCACACAATACCCTTATAACGGATACGCTTATATTTACCGCAAGCACATTCATAATCCTTTACAGGTCCAAATATTCTTTCGCAGAATAAACCATCTCTTTCCGGCTTATAAGTACGATAGTTTATAGTTTCAGGCTTTAATATTTCACCATAACTTCTTTCCAGAATTGTATCCGGTGAAGCAAGGCCGATTGTGATTTGCGAAAAAGCCGCTTTGGGACGATTCTCTTTTCTGATAGCCATATTTAATTAATATGTAGTTTCTTAAATTTTTGTTTTATTGAGAAAAAGACAACTGAGAAAGTCAAAAATTTCCCGATGTATCAATTTTTCAATTACTCGAATTTCAAATCCAACCCTAATCCCCTCAATTCATGCACCAGCACATTGAATGATTCAGGCACACCAGCTCGTGGCACATTTTCTCCTTTCACAATAGATTCATATGTTTTGGCCCGGCCGATGATGTCATCCGATTTAATTGTCAGCAGTTCTTGCAGAATGTTTGAAGCACCATAAGCTTCCAACGCCCAAACCTCCATCTCACCAAAACGCTGACCACCAAACTGCGCTTTACCACCAAGAGGTTGCTGCGTGATGAGTGAGTAAGGGCCAATTGAACGGGCATGCATCTTGTCATCCACCATGTGGTGCAGTTTGATAACATAAATGATACCAACTGTAGCTTTTTGGTGAAACCTCTCACCGGTTTCACCATCAAATAAGTATGTATGTCCGTACATGGGAATATTCGCCTGTTCACAATACATTCCAATTTCATCGACCGATGCTCCATCAAAAATCGGGGTTGCGAACTTCAATCCAAGCTTCTGACCAGTCCATCCCAAAATTGTTTCGTAAATCTGTCCCAGATTCATACGGCTTGGTACACCAAGCGGATTCAATACGATGTCAACTGGGGTTCCATCCTCAAGAAATGGCATATCTTCCTGGCGAACAATTTTGGCAACGATGCCCTTGTTTCCATGACGACCAGCCATCTTATCTCCCACTTTCAGCTTACGTTTAACAGCAAGATAAACTTTAGCCAGTTTCAGCACTCCAGCAGGTAATTCATCACCTATGCTGATATTGAATTTCTCTCTCTTATAACGACCAAGTTCTTCATTAAACTTGATGTTATAGTTGTGTAACAACGTATTGATTTGGTCATCCACTTTTGCATCGCCTGTCCATCCAAGCGGATTGATATTTGCAAAATCCAGTCCACGAAGATTCTTTTCTGTGAATTTGGCGCCTTTTCCAATTTGGACTTCGCCAAAATTGTTACTTACACCAGCTGAAGTAAATTCTTTTAAGAGAGTTGATAATTTCTCTATCAATACCTCCATCAGTTCATTTTCGTTATTCTCATGTATCTTCTCCAGCCTTTCCATTGCAGCTTTTTCCCTAACCTTTGCATTCTTATCTTTCTTAGCCCGCTGGAAAAGTTTTTTGCCAATTACCACACCTTCTACTCCATTTGGAGCTTTTAGTGAAGCGTCTTTAGCATCTCCGGCTTTATCACCAAAGATGGCACGAAGCAGTTTTTCTTCAGGAGTTGGGTCACTTTCTCCTTTAGGAGTAATCTTACCAATAAGGATATCGCCTTCTTTTACCTGTGCCCCAATTCTGATAATACCGTTTTCATCGAGATCTTTAGTCGCCTCTTCAGAAACGTTTGGAATATCAGGAGTCAGCTCTTCCTCGCCAAGTTTTGTATCACGAACTTCCAGTTCATACTCAGAAATATGAACGGATGTAAACAAATCTTCTTTTACAACCCTTTCGCTAATAACGATGGCATCCTCAAAGTTGTAACCCTTCCATGGCATGAAAGCTACTTTCAGGTTTTTACCAAGTGCCAGTTCTCCATTTTGAGTAGCATAACCTTCTGTCAGGAAATCACCTTTCTTTATTTTCTGGCCTTTCTTAACAGCAGGCTTAAGATTGATGCAAGTTTCCTGGTTAGTCTTTATAAATTTTGTAAGCCTGTATATTCTTAAATCATCTTCGAAGCTCACCAGTTTCTCATCAGCATCTCTTTCGTACCTAACATGTATTTCGTTTGCATCAACAAATTCAACAACCCCTGTTCCATCAGCATGAATCTGAATCCTCGCATCACGGGCGGCTTTGCCTTCAAGACCAGTTCCGACAATAGGCACATCTGGGCGAAGGAGTGGTACAGCCTGACGTTGCATGTTTGACCCCATCAGGGCACGGTTAGCATCGTCATGCTCAAGGAATGGAATGAGTGATGCGCTTAAGCCAACGATCTGGTTTGGTGCCACATCCATAAACTCTACATCATTCTTTTCCAGAATGGGGAAGTCTCCAGTCTGACGGCTTACAATTTTATCTTCTTCAAACTCGCCTTTTTCATTTAACGGTGAGTTGGCCTGTGCAATCTTTGCTAAGTCCTCCTCTTCTGCACTTAAGAAGGAAAGCTTTTTCATATCCACTTTACCACCATCAACCCTACGGTATGGTGTTTCAATGAAGCCCATATCATTGATTTTAGCATGCACACAAAGTGTGGATATCAAACCAATATTCGGGCCTTCAGGAGTTTCGATAGTACACAGACGGCCATAGTGTGAGTAGTGCACATCACGAACCTCAAAGCCTGCCCTTTCACGGCTCAAGCCGCCGGGACCGAGAGCCGAAATTCGACGTTTGTGTGTAATTTCTGATAAGGGGTTTGTCTGGTCTAAGAACTGTGACAACTGTGATGTCCCAAAGAAAGAGTTAATCACAGATGACAGTGTCCTCGCATTAATCAAATCCACTGGAGTAAACACCTCGTTGTCCCTTACGTTCATCCTTTCACGGATGGTACGGGCCATACGGGCCAGACCAACTCCAAACTGGGCATACAACTGCTCGCCTACTGTACGTACACGACGATTACTCAGGTGGTCGATATCATCAATCTCCGCTTTACCATTAGTAAGCTTCACCAGGTATTTGATAATGAGAATAATATCTTCTTTAGTAAGCGTTTTCTTGGTAAGCGGCAGGTCGAGATTCAACTTGCGGTTAATTTTATAACGGCCTACCTCGCCTAAATCATAACGCTTGTCGCTGAAGAATAATTTATCAATAATGCCACGGGCAGTTTCATTATCCGGAGCATCGGCGCCACGCAATTGGCGGTAGATAAACTGAACAGCTTCCAGTTCACTGTTAGAAGTATCTTTATTCAGTGTATTGTAAATAATAGCATAATCACCACCCACATCTTCTCTTTGCACAAAGATGCTTTTTACTTCCATATCGATGATCGTGGCAATTGCTTCCTCATCAAGAACAGTATCTCTTTCCATCACAATCTCATTCCTCTCAATTGATACTACTTCACCGGTATCCTCATCTACAAAATCCTCAACCCATGTTCTTAATACCCTTGCAGCAAGACGCTTACCTACATACTTGCTCAATGATTTTTTATCTACCTGTACTTCATCGGCCATTCCAAACAGTTCCAAGATGTCTTTATCTATCTCATAACCGATTGAACGCAGCAATGTCGTTACAGGGAACTTCTTCTTACGGTCAATGTAAGCATACATTACATTGTTGATGTCAGTTGCAAATTCCATCCAGGCCCCTTTGAAAGGAATAACCCGTGCGGAATAAATCTTTGTCCCGTTCGGGTGAACAGACTGACCAAAGAATACCCCGGGAGAACGGTGTAGCTGAGAAACCACAACTCTTTCAGCACCGTTGATAACAAATGTGCCTCGGGGTGTCATGTACGGAATATTTCCAAGAAATACGTCCTGAACAATAGTCTGGAAATCCACATGCTCTTCATCATTACAACTTAAACGCAGTTTAGCTTTTAGCGGAACTGCATAAGTAAGCCCACGTTCCATACACTCTTCAATACTATAGCGGGGAGGATCTATGAAATAATCCAGAAATTCCAATACGAAAATATTCCTTGTGTCAGTAATAGGAAAGTTATCCTTGAAGACACGAAAAAGACCTTCGATGTTACGTTTGTCAGGCGTTGTTTCTAACTGGAAGAATTCTTTAAAAGATTGAATCTGCACTTCAAGCAGGTCTGGGGTTTCAGCCAGGTGCTTAATCTTACCGAAATCCACTCTTGAGTTCATTTTTGTTGAAGACATATGCGTAAAACCGGTTTTTTACAACGTTGAGGACACACAAATCACTCACAGGTTTCATTTTAGAAAAAACGAAACACTATGAACGTCAATTACTTGCGCATGATTTGGGATGTCAAAATATTTTTTGGCCAAAATAAAGGATTGCAAAAGTAAGAAATTTATAGTTCTGGCCAAGAAAAATTTGCTTACAATAATCCGGCCTAAAAAAATTGGGTTACAGCTTTTTCTGATAGTCACAATCATTTATATTGCAATATATCTTAAACCAATGCTACGAAAATTCATCAAAGAATATCTGACATTTTCCCGTAAAGATAGAATTGCCATATTAGTTCTGATTTTGGTTATTGGTGCAGTTTTCTTGATACCATCATTCTTTAAGAACTCCTCAGAAAAAAAGATAATTGCGGCTGATACTTCGTGGATAAAGGCTTTGCAAAATCTGGAACAAAAACAGGTTGATTCCAACGCCAGTTACAATAAAGATTACGGAAATAATTATAGCGAATTTCAGTATGACAAAAGAACAGGCCAGGGATTTAAACGCAGAGGAGAACTCTTTTATTCCAAACTCTCACCGATATAATGTCGTTGAATTAAATACAGCTGATACTTCTGCATTAATTGCCTTACCCGGAATAGGCAGTAAACTGGCACAACGTATTATAAACTTCCGTGACAAACTAGGTGGATTTAATACAGTAAATCAGGTGGGAGAAACCTATGGTCTGCCCGATTCAACTTTTCAGAAGATAAAGCAATATATCAGGACGAATCCTTCGGCAATTAATAAAATTAATATTAATACTGCGTCAGTTGAAGAGTTAAAAACGCATCCTTACATAAAATGGAACCTTGCCAATCCAATAATCGCCTACAGAAAAGAACATGGCCTTTTTGCAAAAATCGAAGACCTGAAGAAGGTGATGGTAGTTACGGATGAGGTTTATTCTAAGATAGCCCCGTACCTGACTGTACAATAAAAAACCCTGCGTCCTTTGAATTATCAGGACGGAGGGTTTCAAAAATTAATACAGTTCAGAATTAAGCGATCTCAACATCAGCACCTGCTTCCTTCAGCTTGGCTGCAATATCTTCAGCTTCGGCTTTAGAGATGTTTTCCTTAACGTTCTTCGGAGCGCCGTCAACCAATTCTTTTGCTTCTTTCAGTCCAAGACCGGTAAGGTCCTTAACAATTTTCACAACATTCAGTTTCGAAGCACCACCGCTCTTCAATACTACGTTGAAAGCTGTTTTTTCTTCTACAGCGGCTGGACCACCTTCATTAGAAGCTACCACTACAGCTGCTGCTGCGGGTTCGATTCCATATTCAGTTTTCAGGAAATCCGCTAATTCCTGTACTTCTTTTACTGTTAAAGCCACCAGGCTTTCTGCTAATGCTTTTACGTCTGCCATTTTGTTTGAATTTTTCCCGTCTTCTCTCCCCGATTGTTTTCCGGAGTCCAACGGATGATTAAAAAAATTGTTTATAGTAAAGTTTCAAGTTATGCGCTCAAAACTAAATACTTATTATTCCGCCGAAGCAACTTCTGCCTTTTGCTCATGATGATGCAATAAGGCAGCCAACACTCTTTTCGCAGGAGATTGCAACAAGCCAATTACTTCTCCAATAAGCTCATTCTTAGTCTTAATTTGAGTAAGTGCTTTCAGGTTGTTATCACCCATGTAAACATCTCCATTAATAAAGGCGGCTTTCAGTACCGGCTTTTCGCCATTGCTTTCCTTACGGAAAGAACTGATAATTAATGCCGGCTCCTTAGGATTTTCAGAAAACATAAGAGCCGTTACATTATGCAGTGAATCGTACATGCCAGCATATTTTTCGCTGTCTAAAGCTTCCAGAGCTTTCTTAATGAGAGTGTTCTTAGCCACTTTCATCTCCACATTCTTGTTAAAGCATGCACGGCGCAATTTGCCTACTTGAGCAACGGTAAGTGATTCTGTATCGGTAACATAGAAGTTATTGTACTGAGAGAATTTATCCTTCAGTACTTCTATCACTTCGTTTTTTTGATCTTTAGTCATTTTATATTGTTTTGACTCTTAGAAAATGTTGTTTTTCCTTACATCACCGCCAACTGGCCGGTGACTTGGGAGATTAGTGAACAAATGCTTTTGCATCAACCATTATGCCCGGGCTCATACTGCTGGCCATACTGATACCTTTCAGGTATGTACCCTTTGCAGTGGCTGGTTTTGCTTTAATGATGGCATTCAGCAATTCCAAGCTGTTTTCAGCAATCTTCTCGGGAGAGAAACTTACACGGCCAATGGAAGCATGAATAATTCCCACCTTATCAACTTTAAAGGCAATGTTACTGCCTTTTACATCATGTATTGCATTTGTAACATGGTTAGTAACTGTACCAGTATTTGGGTTTGGCATCAGGTTACGGGGACCGAGAATCTTACCTAGTTTACCAATCTTAGGCATTACAGACGGTGTGGCGATAATAACATCCACATCCACCCATCCGCCTTCGATTTTAGCTACAAACTCATCCAGCCCAACATAATCAGCACCAGCTGCTTTTGCTTCGGCTTCTTTATCGGCAGGACAAAGAACCAGAACTCTTTTGGTTTTACCGGTTCCGTGGGGCAGGTTTACGGTTCCACGTATGGCTTGATCAGCTTTTTTAGGATCTACACCCAGGCGTATGTGAATATCAACAGAAGCATCGAATTTGCAAGTATTGACCTGCTTTACTAATGCAGATGCCTCTTTCAATGAATAGGCTTTTTGTGCGTCAACTTTTGTGTTGGCAACCTTTCTTTTTTTACTTATAAATGCCATTGTAATTCGTTTAAAAGGATTCTGAAATTAGTTTTCCCATGGAGCTTTACCATCAACAGTAAGACCCATGCTGCGGGCTGTACCAGCAACCATTTTCATGGCACTTTCCACGGTAAAGCAGTTCAGATCAGGCATTTTATCTTCGGCAATCGCCTTTACCTGATCCCAAGTCACTTTACCCGCTTTTACACGGTTACTTTCTTTAGAACCCTTCTGAATTTTTGCCGCTTCCATCAGCTGTACAGCTGCAGGAGGTGTTTTGATGATAAAATCAAAACTCTTGTCGGTGTAAACGGTGATTAATACGGGGAGAACTTTACCAGGTTTGTCCTGTGTTCTTGCGTTGAACTGCTTACAGAATTCCATGATGTTGATACCCTTGGAACCCAGTGCAGGACCGATTGGCGGGGCAGGGTTGGCCTGACCACCCTTGCATTGCAGCTTTACAAAGCCGCTGATTTCTTTTGCCATTTTAAAACTTTTTTGGTGTTAACGACCTTTCAATCATAGCATTATGCATGACTACTTAGTCTCCCAAACTCTTGCTCCCGGCAATGCCGGGATATCAAAAGAACTAATTGGGGCTGCAAAGGTAATGGTCATAAGCTGACAAGCAAAGTTTTTTACCATTTTTTGCAAAGTTTTCTAATAAAAAGGCCACCCAAAGGTGGCCTCAAAATTTCTTTATGTCTGGTTAACTAATCTTCTCTACCTGCATATATGTGAGCTCGACGGGGGTCGATCGTCCGAAAATTTTAACCGTTACTTTCAGTTTTTTCTTCTCGTCATTCACTTCCTCAATCACACCATTAAAGTCGTTGAACGCACCCTCTATGATTTTGATGGTTTCTCCAACAATAAACGGCTCACTCATGCTTACTCCGCCTGTTTCAGCCATTTCATCCATTTTACCCAGCATCTTGTTCACCTCTGCTTTTCTTAAAGCAATCGGATCTTCTTTTCCAAGAAAATGGATGACGTTAGTAGTATTCTTAATAATATCCCGCAGGTCATCCGTTAATTTTCCATTGTCAATTTCTATCATGACATACCCGGGATAATAATTTCTTTCTCGCATTACCTTCTTACCATTGGCAACTTTATAAACTTTTTCAACTGGCAAAAACACCTGTTTTACCTGCTCCCAGCCGCCACGGCTTATCTCTTTGTCAAGATACTCCTTTACTTTTTTCTCCTTGCCGCTTACAACACGCAATACATACCATTTGGTATCCTGTTGTTGTACATTTTCAGTATTTACAGTTGTTTCCATCTTAATAATTAGTTCAGAATATCATAGATGAGAGAAAGTCCTTTTCCTGCTACAAAATCCATCGCCATCACAACGAATGTTATAACCAGTGTAGCAACCAGCACAATCATTGTTGACTGCTGAAGTTGTGGCCATGTGGGCCAACTTACCTTTTCTGTTAATTCCTTATAAGATTCCTTAAAATAAGTAGCAATCTTGTTCATTTAATAATATTTTTTTTGATTCAAATCAGCCAGCACGGGCAGAGAGATTCGAACTCCCATCAACGGTTTTGGAGACCGCTATTCTGCCATTGAACTATGCCCGTAGAAAGCTAAAAGCTATCCCGCTTGGCGGGACAGCTTTTAGAGTCTTATATTGTAAAGATAAAAAATCTTTACAAAGCCTTTCGGCTAATAGCTAAAAGCTTGTGCTAATAGCTTATTTTAAAATCTCAGTTACCTGACCCGCACCCACAGTGCGACCACCTTCACGAATCGCAAACTTCAAACCTTTTTCCATCGCAATTGGCTGGATAAGTTTTACAGTCAACGAAGTGTTATCGCCAGGCATAATCATCTCAGTACCAGGATTCAGCTCTACTTCTCCCGTTACGTCTGTAGTACGGAAATAGAACTGAGGACGATATTTGTTAAAGAATGGAGTATGACGTCCACCTTCTTCTTTGCTAAGTACGTAAACTTCAGCTTTGAACTCAGTATGAGGAGTGATGGATCCAGGCTTAACGATAACCATGCCACGGCGGATTTGGTTTTTGTCGATACCACGGAGCAGCAAACCTGCATTATCTCCAGCTTCACCTTCATCAAGAAGCTTACGGAACATTTCAACACCAGTACATGTTGACGTAAGTGGTTCAGCTATCAAACCAACTATTTCAACAGGTTCACCTACTTTAATACGACCTCTTTCGATACGGCCAGTGGCAACAGTGCCACGACCAGTGATTGAAAATACGTCTTCAACCGACATCAGGAACGGCTGATCAACCGGACGGGGAGGCAAAGGAATGTATGCATCAACAGCATCCATCAGTTCTTCAACTTGCTTAACTGCTTCCGGATCGCCATCCAAAGCTTTAACTGCAGAACCTTTTATAATTGGAGTTGTTGCACCATCAAAACCATAGAAAGTCAGAAGGTCACGGATTTCCATTTCCACCAGATCAAGCAGTTCGGGATCGTCTACAAGGTCAACTTTATTCATGAACACAACCATCTTAGGTACACCTACCTGACGGGCAAGAAGGATATGCTCTTTTGTTTGTGGCATCGGGCCATCAGTTGCAGCAACAACCAGAATAGCACCATCCATTTGAGCGGCGCCTGTTATCATATTTTTTACATAGTCAGCATGTCCAGGACAGTCAACGTGAGCATAGTGACGATTGACCGTTTGGTACTCAACGTGAGCTGTATTGATGGTGATACCCCTTTCTTTTTCTTCAGGCGCAGCATCAATTTCATCATATTTTTTTGCTTCAGCCATACCTTTCTGTGCAAGGATGGATGTGATAGCCGCAGTCAAAGTTGTTTTACCATGGTCGATGTGGCCAATTGTACCAACGTTAACGTGGGGTTTGTCCCTTTTGAAGGTCTCTTTAGTTGCCATTGTTATCTGTTTTTAAGTTGTGTTTTAACAATTATTGTTTTTAATTTATGAAGTCGCCAGCATAATTGCTGTCAGCTTTCGTTTACCGCACTTTTTACTTCTCTGCTTCCTTGCAGCAAGGATTAAGAAACTCAAATGCATTATCCCTTCTTCTCATTCACCAGTCGTTTTCAATATTGGGTGAGCCGTTGATGAGAATTGAACTCACGACCTCTTCCTTACCAAGGAAGTGCTCTACCACTGAGCTACAACGGCTGGTACAGCTAATGAGTACAATCCCTCTCAATTCTCATAATACAAAAAGAACTCACTATCTAAATTCTGAGCGGGAGACCGGGCTCGAACCGGCCACCTGAAGCTTGGAAGGCTACCGCTCTACCAAATGAGCTACTCCCGCTGATCCTTAAAGAACTAATGTGGGCAAGGATGGATTCGAACCACCGAACTCCGAAGAGGACAGATTTACAGTCTGTTGCCGTTGGCCACTTGGCTACTTGCCCAAACGATCTTAATTTTTCGATTTCAGATTTTTAAACCCTGAAATCCACAATCGTCAATTTGTAATCTCCTGAGCCACTTGTCGGAATCGAACCAACGACCTACTGATTACAAATCAGTTGCTCTACCGGCTGAGCTAAAGTGGCTTAAAAAGAAACTCATACAATGGTATCAAAAGACAGCATTTTCTGAGCAATAAAGAGCTACCCCCGTTTACGGGGAGGCAAAGGTAAGGGAAAATGATATTCTGAAAAATTTTGAAAGATTTTTTTTTGCTTGTATTCAGCTTGTTGTGAATAACTGTTATGGCTACGGATTTACTGCTAAATTTTTCTTTGTCCGATTTTTTTCCGGACAACAAAAAACCCCCGGATTACCGGGGGCTAATTTAATTAAGCGGCTTTTCTTTCTTTGTTTCTTTTTATTTGCGTAACCAGTGAATCAAACGCTCCGTCAAAGGACTCTTCAAATGATTTGCTGGATGATTTTACAAAAAAATTCTGCCTCGGAATGTGTACCCTGATCTCAACAATCTTGTCTTTAATTGTGTGTACAACATTGTCAAGTTTTAGAAACACATTCACCTGAATGATACGGTCACTGAAATTGTTTAATTTTTGAAGTTTACGATTTACATAATCTAAGAACTTACTGTCTGCATTGAAATGAACAGTTTGAATGTTTACGTTCATAATCATCATTTTTTATCAGTGAAACAATAAATAAAGAACTTGTTTTGTCCTTCCAAAGGATATGTTCTTTTTACACTTACAATTTACTCCAAAATGAAGTTTATACCAAAAAAAAATTGAAATTATCAGATTGCCGTTCAGGCCTTCGGATGAGATTTTTTGTGAATATCTTTTAGCTTTTCAATAGTATTATGCGTATACACCTGTGTGGAGGCCAGGCTGGAATGTCCAAGCAATTCCTTAACGGCATTCAAATCAGCTCCGTTGTTCATCAGGTGGGTTGCAAATGTATGCCTTAGCACATGAGGGCTTTTTTTATTTAACGTACTGACAGTACCAAGGTATTTGTTAACAAGCGTATACGCATATTTTGGATAAATCGGTTTCCCCTTTTCAGTCACCAATAGAAACTCATTTTCTCCTGCAAAATTCTTTCGCTTTTGTGATTGATATTCTATTACAAGTTCTTGAATTTCATTTGGTATGGGAATAATTCTTTCCTTATTACCTTTTCCCAGTACCTTGATCTGCCCCTTTCCTAAATCAAGTTGCGTTTCTTTAAGTTGCAAGAGTTCGCTTAACCGCATTCCTGTGGCATAAAACATTGTTATTAGAATTCTTGCATTAAGACTTTTCCAGTCTTCTGAGGAAACAGAAAGAGTTTTAATTAGTCGCCTTGTGTCATCTTCTCTGACAAAAGCAGGCAACTGGCTGCCGTTTTTGGGGCTTATAATCTTAGCCATCGGAGTTGTCTCAACCGAACCCGCCTTAATATGAAATTTAAAAAAAGATTTAAGGGTGGATATTTTTCGGTTAATGGTTTTGGTCTTTATGCCATCTTCACGCAATCCAGCAAGCCAACTTCTAATCTGCCCATGATTAATTTGCTTTAACCCAATAGCCCCATTGTTGTGCTCCAAATAATCAAAAAAAGCCAATAGATCAGTTTCGTATGAAACTATTGTATGGCGGGAATATCTTTTTTCATATTTCAGATAATCCAGAAAAGAGTGGATATATTGAGAACTAACCATTTAGCAATTGATCAGCTAATCTACAAATAAAAAAATAGCTGCAGTAAAATACTACAGCTATGAAATTATTTATGTATTGGCGGAAATTATCCTTCTATTTTTCCGCTGGCAATATTCTGCTTATAGATTGCTTTAAGTACTTCACCACGACGTTTTACAGATGGCTTTGTAAAACTCTGACGTTCACGCAATTGCAAAAGCACCTTCGATTTTTCGAATTTCTTTTTGTATTTTTTGAGTGCTTTGTCAATGTTTTCGCAATCTTTTGAATCGATAATCAGCA
The DNA here is from genome assembly GCA_016719815.1 of Chitinophagaceae bacterium. Classification (GTDB taxonomy): domain Bacteria; phylum Bacteroidota; class Bacteroidia; order Chitinophagales; family Chitinophagaceae; genus JJ008. The sequence continues at coordinate 51,651 of JADJYK010000006.1, forward strand.
TAACTTATATACCTCCTTTGGTATTTTTTAAGGTTGCAAAGATAGGGGGAATAAATTAAGTCCGGAAAATAATGATAGAAAAGATTTTCTTTGATTTTTTATATCTCAACAAAGTCAATAACAGGTTAATTTGCAGCATGTTTACCGGAATAATTGAATCAATAGGCGTAGTAAAAAAGATAATTACAACCGGCACTAACAAGAGTTTTTGGCTTGAGTCCCCCTTATCTCACGAACTGAAAGTTGCCCAAAGCCTGAGCCATAGCGGTGTTTGCCTTACAATTGAAGCCATTGAAAACAAAATGCATAAAGTAACTGCAATAGATGAAACGTTAAAGAAATCAAGCCTTGATTATTGGAAAGAGGGCACTCAAGTAAACCTGGAGCGTTGCCTTCAAATGAACGGCCGACTTGATGGACATATGGTGCAGGGGCATGTTGATGCTATAGGCACATGTATAAATGTAATTGCAAAAGATGGCAGTTGGGAGTTTGGAATAAGCTATCCCGAAAATTTGCTTTCTTACTTATAGAAAAAGGTTCAATTAGTTTAAACGGAATAAGTCTTACTGCTTTTAATGTTACAAATGATAGTTTCACGGTTGCTATAATTCCGTATACATTTGAGCACACCAATCTGAAATCAATAGGAACCGGAGACGTTCTAAATCTGGAGTTTGATATGGTGGGGAAGTATTTGCAGAGACATGTTGATTTAGCCAAAATCACTTAATAAATCATTCCATTGCAATAATGAAGGAAAGATTAAAAGTGCTGGACTTTCTTAGGGGTATCGCGATACTCCTTGTAATGTTCCGACATGCTAAAGTTTCAACAATAACCACACGGATGGGTTGGATTGGAGTCGATCTATTCTTTGTTCTGAGTGGCTTTTTAGTTTCTGGTTTATTGTTTTCGGAGTATAAAAAAGACTAAAAAAATAAGGCCAACACATTTTCTAATTCGCCGAGGATTTAAAATCTATCCTTTATTCTATATAACATTGCTATTTCATATATTTTATTTCTACATAAAAAAAATCCGTTTCAATGGAATGAGGTACTTCCTGAAATTTTTTTTACCAAAACTATAGCCCAGGCATTATAGGCATTTCATGGTCTCGCCATTGAGGAGCATTTTTATATACTTCTCTGTATAGGCACATTGATTCTTTCAAAATCCGGAACGTTTGATTCGAAAAAACTTATACCATATATTCTTATTTTCATTTGTGTTTTTTGCCTGGCATTGAGAATAACGATACCAAAAAGAAATATAGAATTTGACAGCTATAAACATTTTTTTCCTACACATCTGAGGATAGATTCGCTTGCATTCGGTGTACTCATTTCATGGGCATATCATTTTTCAAAGAACTGGCTAACTTGGTTTATTTACAATAATAAAATATTATTAATTCTCTTAACGCCTATTATGTTCATCCCTGCTTTTATTTTTGAGCCTGAATCTGCATTTATTATCACAGCAGGTTTTACTTTATTATATATTGGCTTTGGAATATTACTTGTTCTGATGCTCATTTACTCAGACCACATTAGCGCAAGACTCAAAAACTCAATGCTACTAAATATTTTTTTATTGTAATCGCATGGATTGGAATTTACTCGTATTCTATCTACCTTATACATATGAAAGCAGGTCCAATAATATCTAATTATATCCACTCATATTATTAATATCACTTCCACTACAGCAGTTACAATATTGACTATTTTTATAAATATCATCGCAGGATACACGTTGTCGCTTATTATTGAACAACCTTTTTTGAAATTAAGGAAAAATATTTTCCGGCTTCAAGTGTTAATGCGTATAACTAACTTTGAATACTTTAAAAAACAAGAACTTATTACATAATGCAATCCGAAATCCAGAATAGGGCACACTATCCAGCTCTCGACGGCTAGAGGGTTGCAATTCTGCTGGTAGTTGTTTACCATAATTTTGGCTTTATAAACTATTTCTTTTTTGGCTGGTTAGGTGTTGACTTATTTTTTGTTTTATCGGGTTTTCTAATTACCAACATCTTACTAAACACCGTAGGAAGAACTGGATATCTGAAAAATTTTTACCTCCGCAGAATTTTAAGAATTTTTCCTCTTTATTACCTGGCACTAGTTCTTTTCATCCTTATCACACCCTTTTTCTTCTCAACTCCAGATTTTAGTTATTACTCTGAAAATCAATTTTTCTTATGGACATACCTTCAAAACTGGCTTTATATTTTCAGAATAACAGATGCAACATCTCTTCACCATTTATGGTCTCTCGCTGTAGAAGAACAGTTCTATCTTCTATGGCCAATAACTATCCTATTAATTCGAAAACCCTTTTACCTTATAATATTACTTTCAATAGTTCTGTCAACTGTTATCGGTCTGAGACTTTGGGCATGGCTTAATACAAACGCAAATTTATCTTACTATCAGTTATACACATTCTCCCGAATTGATGGAATTTGTATTGGTAGCCTGGTCGCTTTAATACGGTATATAAATTCAGATTTTTTCAAAAAATATACTTCATCCATAGTGTTGTTATTTGCCATTCTAAACTTTTCTTTCTTTTTAATAAACAGGAAATACCAATTCTCATTCCCTTATCTAGCCTTGGTGGATATTCCACATTTGCAATGCTTTTTGGCCTGCTAGTAAATGAAGCAGTTTCGGGAAAAACCACAATTATAAATTATATTTTCGGTATAAAAATCCTGAGATTCTTTGGTCGTATTTCATACGGTTTTTTATGTATTCACTGGCCATTGCTTCTAATTATCTCACCTTATTTAACTAAATGGTTAGGAGGGTTTCTATCAGGCAGCGGGTTACGTATTTCTGTTTCTATACTTGCTACTATAATTGGAGTTCTTGTCAGTTGGCTAAGCTTTATTTATTACGAAAAGCCATTCCTTAAACTTAAAGACAAAATTGCCGGACATCATATCTGACTGCAAAAAATGGATTTAAATGAATACATACACACAAACAGTATTAGGTTCAAAAGACATCCCAACGGGAACTTGCCAGACTCAAGATGCTTAAATTCTTCATCCAAAAAAGTAACCCAAAACCTGCAAGAGTAGTCGACATTGGAAGCGGAGATGCCTTTCTTGCTGCCGGAGTAGCTGAGAAGTACATGTCAATAAATGTTAGTGCAGTAGACATAAATTATAACGAAGAACTGATATCAATAATCAGAACCGGCAAACCAGCTAATTTAGCTTTTTATAGAAAGATTGATGAAATACAACAGGCAGAACCAATCAATATTGTAATTCTCATGGATGTACTGGAGCATGTGGAGAAACCAATAGATATGCTGGAAAAAATTATCCAATTAAAAGCAGTAAATAAAGAAACTTTATTTGTAATAACCGTTCCGGCCTATCAGAAACTCTTTTCAAAACATGACGTCAATCTTGGCCATTTCAAAAGATACAACCTGAAAGAGATTAAATCAGTTCTTATTTCTTCAAACCTTACCGTAATTGCCTCCGGTTATAGCTTTAGCAGTCTTCTACTAATTAGAAGGCCCATGATATATTGGGAAAAAAAGAAGAAAAGCGAGGCTGAACCAGTACTTCCATAAATAACTGGAAAAGAGGTCGTTTTCTCACATGGTTAATAAGTCAGTTCTTCTGGTTTTGAATTTAAAATATCTTGGTATCTTTTAGTTCCTTACGGGAATAAAAATTCCCGGACTTAGTTGTTATTGTATATGTCGGCCCTCTCAATCATAATTCCATGTTATAATGAAGAACAGAGGCTTTCATTAGAAAGACTTACTTCTTTTCTCACGACTTATTCTGACACAAGACTAGTTCTTGTAAATGATGGCAGCACAGACAATACGGCTAAATGCTTTCTGAATTAAACTCAATGTTTCCACAGCATGTAAACGTCGTTAATCTTGAAAAAAAAAGTGGTAAGGCAGAAGCAGTACGAATTGGAATGCTGGAAAGCGTAAAAAACAAAGAATACACCCACCACGGATATATTGATGCTGATCTGGCCGTATCACCAGAAGAACTGTACCGGCTTTATGAGGTCATGAAGTCTTTCAGGTATAAATTTATTTTTGGAAGCAGAATAAAAAAAATTGGCACTTCAATAAAAAGAAATGAATGGAGACATTTTACAGCCGTATTATTGCTACTATAGTTGACTCCATCATCAGATTAGGTGTCTATGACACACAGTGCAGCGCAAAAATTTTCATCCCAGAAGTTATTCAACCCATTTTTGAAAAAAAATTTCATACTAAATGGCTTTTTGATGTTGAGCTGATATGCAGGATACACAATCTGTATGGGGAACTCAATACAAACGGAACAGAAGAACCGGTATTAAGCTGGACAGAGATGAAAGGGTCCAAACTGAGATGGTTTAATTTTTTTAGTATTATAAAAGCACTGGTACTCAAAAAAAGAACTACTCCTCTTCAAAATGAGCAAACTCATTAAGAATAAGAATTCAGGATTATTTTTTTATCATTATTGTTAGGCAATTTCCTATTGGCCGGTGTCACCAATGCTTTTCAGACTGAAGAATGATGCGTTGAATTATTTTGGCAGTACGGTTCAATACCAGCGAGGCAATACAAAACGGTATTTTTCCTGCATGGTCTCCTTATATAAATATGGGATACCCGGTTCATGGAGATGTACAAAGTGGGGTATGGAACCCTATCGTCATATTAATGAGCTTAATCCGTAAATATGACATTTACTGGCTTCAAATAGAAACAATCATCGCCATTATTATTGCCGGCATTTCAATGTATCATTTATTAACCTATTTGAAGATTAATCGAAAAGTAGTCCTGCTGGTTTCCGCAGCCTATATGCTAAATGGTTTTATTGCAGATTCAGGCCAGTTTATAAACTGGATATGTGCGCTTCATTTTTTACCTTTTTGTATTTCAATCGGCATTACAATGTTTCAGCAGATTTTCTATCAGATACTCATTTCAACTTGGATTGTCACTCTCTCTGATGTTTGTATGCGCCTACCCGGCCGACTTTATATTGCTCTTCTATTTGCTCTTAGTTTTTGTGCTTATCTCTTTTTTTATAATAAATAAAGACATTACCCTTGCAAAAAGAACCGGACTTTATATAAGGCTAATTCTTCAATCTTCTGTTTGCTTCCTGATTATAAGCTTACCCGCAATAATTTCTTTTATACCTTTTTTCCAATCCGTATACCGAGGAGGTGGGGTAACAATTGATAGTGCTTTATCAAACTCACTAGCTCCAATAAATTTAATTTCCTTTGTCACACCCTGGCCAACATTAAACGCTACCTGGCACCAATACACAGATCCATTAATACGAAACTGCTATCCAGGATTTGTTTTACTGTTGTTCTTTATATACAAAATAACAAATACCAGAAAGAAAAGCAACCTTGAATGGTTTCTCATCGGAACTATCATATTCTTTATTCTGTTTAGCCTTGGGGAGTATGGTGGACTAAGGGTATTATCATTTCAATACCTGCCCCTCATGGATACTTTCAGACATCCTGCTAATTCAAAGATTTTTTTTATTTTTTCAATACAACTTTTATCAGCATTCGCCATCAATGAATTCCTAAATTCCAGCAATTTTGAGAATAATCGTTTCAATAAAATAATAAAGATTTTTCTATTATTAATATCAATTATTTTTATAATTAGTATTTATAAAAGCAATATCTTAAATATTATTCCAAGCATAATTAATAACGATGTACCGGTAAACACCATAATAATCAAACAGATAAAGGACAATCTGTCATTCTATGATTTGCTCTTCCTAAACAGCCTGCTTTTACTTATTACCGCATTATTAATCTACTTTCTGCATAAGAAAGGAATTCTCAGAAAATTCTTACTGCCTATTACACTTTCAGAAATGGCAATAGTTGTACAAGCCATGCTTCCGCTAACATATGTAAAAAATTTGGAACCGGCTGAAATTCAAAAAATTATCAACAATCAACCTAAAGGCTATCCTATCCCAGAAAACACAATATCCATTGCGGAACAGTCAATAGAGGGAAATAGATACTTCAACATTTTGGGCAGCCTGAATTTATATAATAAAAAGCCGGGAAGGGTTGATTATGTTGTTACACCTTCCAATCTTATTGATCAGGAGAACTTTTGGAAAAACAAAGCGTTGAGAGACAGAATAATAAAATATCCACTTTGCTATTTTGCTGACACAACATTTAATGCCAAAGATACCCTAGCATTCATAAACTTCAATTCAGATAAAAAGGCCGCAATTATTGATAATATAAATCTCCCAACAGGCTTTGGTTATGAAGGGAAAAGAAATATCGTTATAAAAAAATTTGTTCCCGGAAAAGTCTATATTCAAGCATCAAATCCTTCAAAATCGTTACTAGTTTTCCAGCAGAATTATTATTATAAATGGGATGCCTACGTCAATGGTAAGAAAGCAAAATTAGTAAAGTTAATTTCTCATTTATGGCTGTTGAGTTACCGGAAGGGGCAAATAAAATCGAACTTACATACAACATTACTGACATTACAATCGCTGGACTAATGTCCTTTCTGTTTATTGTCGGAATATATATATATATTTACCGTAAGAAAAATAGGTAATCTGTCCTTAAACTATATGGTCCTGTTCTTCAAAGCAACTCGCACTGCATCATCCATCAACCGTTCAGCGTAAGGCCTGGATATTTCATTAAGATTTTCAATAGCCTTTTGAATTTCATCTTTGCTGCCATATAATACAATAACATTTAATACATCAATAGCCTGAAAAGTTTTAGTTAATTCTTCCTTAGTTAAAAAATTATCATTCTTCGAAATAAAGTTTTGCGTTGTTTGTATTAATTGATAGGCTTCAGTTTGCGCTTCAACCAATGCTCTCATTTGCATATCTTCTTTTGCCTGGGAAATAGAATCAAGCAGCATTTTTTCAACTTCAACATCTGTTAATCCGTACTGAGGCTTAACTTCTATACTTTGCATAACACCACTTCTCAATTCTTTTGCAGTGACAACTAAAATACCATCTGCATTTACCAGAAATGACACTTCCACTTTAGGTAAACCAGCAGGCATTCCGGGGATACCCGTAAGATTGAACTCTGCAAGCTTCCTGTTATTCTTAACAAGATCCCTTTCACCCTGATACACCGATATACGCATACTGCTTTGCCCATCTTTTTGTGTGGTATACTGCCGTCCTGTTTTTGCAGGTATTTTAGAATTACGGGGAATCAAAACATCCATAAGCCCTCCCATTGTTTCAATCCCCAACGAAAGTGGTGTAATATCAAGCAGTAACAGATCCTTATTATTACCAGCCAAAATATCTGCTTGTACAGCAGCACCAAGGGCCACCACTTCGTCAGGATTTAGGCTATCAAAAATTTTCTTTCTAAAAAAATTGCCAACACTTTCCTTTACTATTGGCACTCTTGTTGATCCTCCTACCATAATCACCTCATCAATATCTTCAGTTGTTAAACCAGCGTCACTTAATGCAAGTTTGCAGCAGTGGATTGTCTTATTGACAAGATGCCTTATTAAAGCTTCAAATTGTGCTTTTGAGAGGGCTACTTCACTTTCAGCAACAATACCGCTATAATTTTCTGCTCCGCTTAAGGTCTTCTTGGCTTCTTCAGCAGTCAGCCGCAGCTCCTGAACAAGGCTTTTGTTAACGGTAAGTTCAGTTTCGGTTAGCCCCCATTGTTTTATGCAATATTTAGCTATCTCCCTGTCAAAATCGTCACCACCTAAGTAGGTATCACCATTTGTCGAAAGAACTTCAAAGATTCCTCCTGTAATCCGCAATATTGATATATCAAACGTCCCTCCCCCAAAATCATAAATTGCAACCGTTTTCACTTCTTCTTTATTCAATCCCAGCCCGTAAGCCAGGCTTGCAGCTGTAGGCTCATTTATGATGCGCAATACATCTAATCCGGCTAACTTACCTGCATCTCTCGTTGCCTGCCTCTGTGAATCATTAAAGTAAGCCGGAACCGTAATAACTGCTCTTGTTACAGGCGTTTTAAGTATATGCTCGGCCCTCTCTTTAAGTTCTTTTAATATAAATGAAGAAAGCTCCATTGGAGAATAGAATTTTTCTCCCACTTGAACCTTTACCAAACTCTCGGTATTATCATCGATTACCTTATAGGTAAAATAGGACGAATGATCTTTTAAATCCTTGTATGATTTTCCCATCAATCGCTTTACAGAAAAAATCGTATTATGCGGATCTTCTATAAGAAACTCTTTTGCTTTGTCACCAACAGAAACCAAATTATTAGCACCAAAATGTACAATTGAGGGTACTAATGCGGCTCCGTCATGCTCTTTTAATACTATTGGCCCTTTACTCTCCGGATGAATAATTGCAACCAAACTATTTGTAGTGCCCAAATCGATACCGACAATCATTTCATTTTTTTGCAAACTGCCGGTAGCGATATTGATTCCAATTTTTGCCATAATAGTATTTTACGAAAGACAAAATTAGCAAATATTAAGCCCCGCCTGTTTAGCGGGGCTTTTTTAAAAGTTACGAATTACGATTTTTTTACCTCATCAAGTACATCTTTCCATATCCTTTATTAAAATACTGATCAGTTTTTTCGCCAGATTCTGTAAACTTGTCCAACGCTTTCCCTTTAAGATTTGTAACTACCCTGTACAGATAAATTCCATTAGCCAGTTTTTGGCCATACTGGTCTGTGCCGTTCCACTTGAACTCAGTAATATTTCTACCTATTCGCAAAGCGCCCAACTCATCCTTGGTAATTTCTCTTACAATTTTACCAGTAATTGTCATTATTTCAATCTTAATATTCTGAGGCACTTCAGTCCCGGTAATAGTAAAGACAAATGCTGTTGAAGTTGTAAAAGGATTTGGATAATTAAGCATATTGGATATCATTGGCTTATTGAAAACCCTGAATGCCACTCTATATTCAATTGCGCCAGCCTCGTTATTACTTTTGTCCCTTCCGGTAACTATTAGTTCATATTGACCATCCTGTACAAAATAGGGTTCAAAGTTGATTGTTGCTGTGTTATCAGTATTTGGCGCTTGTCCTGCGGGTGTAAATTTTAAAGTATCGTTGTTGAAATAAAATCTCCGCAAACTGCCATTTGGATATTTTACGTGTAGTGTTACTAATGATGTATCATCTACAATCATCCACTTTGCTTCATCTTTAAGTTTAATAAGAATATCTGGTTTGGATGATACAATATCCTGGTTCAAAATATGCACACCATCAAAAGTGACATCAAGCAATGGATTAAGACTATCTGGTTTAACATATACATTCCGAAAAGCAAAATTATTAAAATGGTACTGCTCCAATTGATCATTATCAGGGTTTGCCTCTATGTACATCGTATTTAAACCCGGCAACGAACTACTATTAATTTTTGCCCCAATTTGTAATGTATCATTAGGATTACCAAAAGAAGGAATTGGCCTTTTTCTTGCTACAGGAATAATGTGAGGAAGGTTATTCCTGTCTGTAACTATCACTTTAACTTTCAAACTATCAAATGGCACTTCGCTCACATTTTTAAATGCCACTTTATAATCAAAAGGTTCACCGACCTCAACTGAATCCTTTGTACTCATATACAAATTAGGAGCTATTGCACCTTCAGGAACAGGAACATAAGTTACACGCCAATACCGCAGTTGATAAGGTGAATATTTCTTTATCCAATGTCCTAAGCCTGAGCTTGACATATGGATATGAAGTTGCATCGATTGACGACACATCGAAATCTTGTTGCAAAGTTGTTAATCCACTAAACAAAACAGTCTCAATGCCATCGCTTTATACCCTATTACATCAACCTTGGCAGTATCGCCAATAGCATCAGCAGTTCCTCTCCATTTTAATTGTTTCCAAGCTTTTGCCGGGCCGAATATTGAGAAGAAATACGGCCAAGCGAATCCGGGGTTGGACAGTTTGCTGAAAAAGTTGGATTATCTGTCACTCCTTCGCCAAAAAGCCATACCGGGGTCAAAGGATGGATCGTTTTTCTTATAAACAATCCCAAACGCTTTGGGCCTATAAAATGAATCCATATCGTTAAATCCTGCATTTTTAAGATAAGTGATACAATGATTGTCCGCTTCCATGAAAATTTTCATCATTCTTCCACTCATTAGCATATGCAACCGGATAGTCCCACCGCCAAAAGTATTGGGTCAAGATTAAAGTTTCTTACAATAACATAATAACCGTCGGGTATTGAATCCTTCATGAAATCCATCATCCTTTTTCGCAAATCGGGTGTGTGATAACGATATTCAAAATTATACCTTGTAAAAAAGCCAGAAGAATTCATGGGTGCATGACTTCCAAAACGGCCATCTCCTAAATCAGCCGGAAAACTAGTAAACGGCCTTATTACAGCATTTTCCCAAGGCTTAAAAGTAACAGGATCCAGAACATTAAACACCAATGATTAAAACCATGAACAAAATCTCATGACATTATTCCCATTTATCGCAACTGCAAGGGATGATAATTGAACAGCACCGCTAGTAGACAAAAGTACCCATTCTAATGAAAAGGTTATTATAAATACTACCAAAGTGTTCCTCCTGTCAACACTGTCAATCATTTTCTCTCAAAGAAGACTTTGTATTTTGGTAAGAAATGTGACTGATTATAGCCGAAATCACACTAACCGGCATTATTCAGATAAACAAATGAAGAGCTATTCCAATTAGGCTGGCCATTTGTATGGCAAAGGACACCCTCCAATAATAAACAGTACTATCTGAAAAGTAATTCCAGGATTAAACTCAAGAACACCCCCAGAAGCAGTTAATGTCCTTGTTGCTTTTAAAGGAGAATTAAAAAATTCAGTAGTGTCTATTTCCATGATATACTGTTGGTCACACTAAATGGGTTGGCGGTTGAAGCCTTGAGCTTAATCGCTGGATCATTAATAATAGCGAAAGGATACGGATATACAGGCCTAACCTCATCTTCATAAATAAACATATCTTTTGTTATACAATTATTTGTCTCATATAATTCATCCACTACATTATCTGCGTCAATACAAATTGATATTCTGTTCAGTCCTTTATCACGGGTAGGAACTATATCAACGTTATAAGAAAGAGAGTCAATATATCTAATACCGGGAATAGTATCTCTTCTTATTACTTCTGTTACAAGGTTAGGGTAGGTTCTTTTTAATTCTACAACAATACTTTTGTTTAACGCCTTACCAAGGTTCATAAATTTTGCGTCCACTTTAAAATGACTTTCGGCAACCGAGATAAACGATGGTGTAACTTTTAGCAATTGATCTTCTATAACATAATCAGGTTTATCAGCAGAACCATCAAGCTTAAGTGCCGGATCTCCGTGTATTGTTGTTTGTTCGCAATGAAATCTGGCATAAAAATCGTTTTGTGTTGTCAGGTTATATGTTTGAGTGATTGATTCCTTAATATTTCCCCAAAAGTTTTCCCATACTTTGAAATACTTGCCGCACTGTATGTCCTTGTGTTATAGATGTCTAAATAATGTACTATTCCAAAATGCGTACTTGCTATAAAGGCGATTGACCCCCTCTGATCGGCCAAAACGAATTTTTCAGATAATGTTTCCTTTTCTATTAATCGTAGTGTGTTAAAATTATAAAAATTACCTGCATTACAGCCCATTACAACTGTAACAGGGTATTTAGATTGATTGTTGTAGTTAGACGGATTGTCAAGATTAAACTCAAGCGTACTTGCTGAAGAATGCCCGAAATATGTCCAAAGGCCAATTCCATTTTCAAACAATTGGTAAATTTTTTGATTACTCGCCGGTTCAACAGGAGTAGAAGACACCTTGCTGAACGTATTTACATTAGCCCCATAAAATGTATCTGTAATAATATTCTTGTATCTATCCATTGCAGAATTAAGTATAGTGCCAAGGTTAATATCACTTGCGCCAACTATATGTACTACATTCTTCATCCATGCCTTGTCACTTATCATTGGTGATTGAAAAGCCTGTTGTTGCTCATATTGCTTAACTTTTGCAAGATATAGAGCTACTTCTGCCGGATTAATCGCCGAAAGCCTTCCAATAGATACCTGTGGTATTTCATTTAAACCTGGTTCGGCTGCCAGCAAATTATCAGATGCAGGCTCTCCAAATGTAGGGACAAACATTAACTTATCAATATCAGCATGCCCCTCATATGCCCGGTGTTGCATATAATTAACACCTTTGCCTATTAGAAATACATTCTTTACAGGTGAGCTGTAAGTAATCCTTGCCCAACGAATAAAATTGCGTATCGCAAGAGGATTTTTTTTAATTCCGAAACCAAACTGATCAACCAATTCGTTAATATCATATGTTTTGGCTACATGTCCTCCTCCGGTTGTTGAACTTCTATAAGCCCTGTATTCTTCTACAGGATTAGTCGCATTGGGGCCATTCATCAAAGCCGGATGAGATATTATGAGGTAATTACCCTGATTACCGGAGGCAGCATAATTTAAGAAGCTCCGTTGCTGCAAAGAAATAATTTGTTTTGGAAAAGAGGATGCCTGTGATACAAGTAATAATTTACGTTCACTTGATGACGGGGTTAGCACAACTTTCAGAATCGGTGCACCTGAAATATCAACTACATATCTCTTACCATTCGTAATATCATATAATACAGGTGCCGTTACTCCTCCAAAATTAAACCCCTCTATCTCAAGATAATTACCTGATACATTAGCTGGCAGTTTAAATTGAAAACTTTCAGCCCCACCAAAATTAAAAGTGCGGGGATAGGTTAACTCTTCTTTAGCAATCACCATCCTGTCATTTGCGGTAGTACACAGGTTCGTTACTTCAATTACAGCAGAACCTGAGCTAACAGATGCTGCAGAAAGAGGTATGACTGCTTTTTTATAATCAAAGAAGTCCATTGTCTCGGTAGCTACGAGGCTTCCATTCACTTTTACTCCAAACTGACGGGGATTTAAAGCATTTCCCGATGCATTTACTCGTAATACCGGAACAGGTGCTCCTGAACCAACGTAAGGATATAAATTAGCGAAAGTTTCGGACCGTGTAGTCGCATTGTACATATCATTTGTTGTAAAGCCTTCTCCCTGATCATAAGCCGATGAGTATACATATTCCCCAACAACAGCCGCATATCCCCTGTTTATTCTTTCGGCAAAATATTTTCCCTCTGTATGAACAAAATACTGTTCCGGCAATAAAGAAGATGGAAGGGTAAAAGATGTGTTTACAAACCGCAGGTTCCCGCCAGCCGGATTTATAGTAAGAAAAAAAGCGGCAGTATCAGTCTGCAGGCTTATTTTATCATTTAACTGATAATCAGGATTTCTGTAAAGAATATTATCCGGTTCTCCATCATTTTTTTCTCCCCAAAATTCAATAAAATCGCCGCTACCTAATATGCCAGATGGAACAGTAGTATAAAGGGGAATTTGCTTCCCGTTTCTCCATAATTGAAAATGTTCTGCCGGTGTATTTCCAATACCAATACCGGCAAGTACTGGCTGTGAAATCCTGTATAAGCCTGTTGCTCCTATTTTGAACTTATAATAGGTTTGATTATAATTTATCCATTCATTATTGTAGTCCTGCGAAGCAGCAACTACTGAAGCAGTGAGAAATAAACCTAGTAAAAATTTTTTCATTTTGAAAGGTTTGTGTAGTACAGACAGTTAGTTTTTGTTTTTGTTATTAACCATGTTCAATCGCAGTGAAAAAACATGTGTGTATAATGGATTTGATTGATTCGCCAGGTTTGAAAAAGCGTAATCAATTGTCACATTCTGAATCTTAAATCCTGCCCCGGCACTTGGCTGGTATATCCAAACTTTTTTTTGATTTACAGTATCTCCGTCTGACAAAGCCTTTTGGAAATTATTTATCCCACCTCTCAGGTAAAAAACGTTGCTGATATTTAATTCTAAACCAAGCTTGGGATCAGCACTTACAGGATCGGCACTTATTAAAGTATTTCGCTGTCCATCAAATGTTACATCGATATTTGCTTCAGCAAGCAGGCTAAGTTTTTGCTTAACCGAAAATCCCTTGCAACACCCAATACAAGCCGGGGAGCAGTCAACTCTGTTGATTTTACAGGTATTTCATTATTTGTTAAATACAGTACTTCCTTTTCCCGTTCTGTAAATGTAAATGACCATGTATTAAACGTACTGGTTAAATCTCTTCCGGAAATACCAAACTTCCATTTATTGCTTTGTATTTGTAATCCTGCATCTAACCCAAAACCCCAGGCTTTTGCGAATTTTCCAACGCTTCTATGTATCACTTTTGCATTTAATCCAAAACTTACATTCTTTCTTTCTGATTGCTTTAGTCTTTGAGCATATGAGAGAAGAAATCCGTAGTCGGCAGATGAGAATGCTTGAATATTGTTGTAATTAATTGAGCCGTCTGGCTCAACCAAAAAAAGTGTATTCATAATGTCATCCACAGCAAACCGCAAACCGGTAATACCAATTACCCGTTTATTATTAGCTCCGGGAAATGCTATACTTGCATAATCATACTTACCAATACCTGCGAAATATTCGGCATGCATAAGATTAACCTGCGGATGGTCCTTAACACCTACAAGGCCAGCGGGATTCCAATATCCTGCTGTCCCATCATTAACAGAAGCAATTTGAGCACTTCCCATGGCAAGACCTCTGGCACCGGCCCCAATATTCAAAAATTCATTAGAATATTTACGAAACTGAGCAGATAATGGCAAGAAAAAGATTAAAGCAATCAAGGATAGGTATAAGTGGTTCGTTTTCATTCAATTTTTTTCAAAATAAGCAATTAATTCTGCTGAATGTATAGTCTACCGTAAAGTTAAACTTTAAGCCTGTAATATCATAGCTTTTCACCCAAAAGCAACTAATGAAAACGAATCATCAATCGTATTATTGCTTGAAAAGCTATAATCAAGTGATTTGCACAGAATTGCAATAAAAAATGCGAAAAAATACTTGTGTGTTTTACTTCCTTTCGAAATTCTAAAAAGCTAAGAAAGCAATGAAATTATTGCATTCTGATGGGGAATCGTACCGTATTTTTGCGCCCAATTCACTATTTATGAACTTAATACAAGAACTGAGATGGAGGGGTATGATACAAGACATCATACCTGGAACTGAAGAACAATTGAATAAGGAAATGACATCTGCATATATTGGTTTTGATCCTACTGCAGACAGTTTACATATTGGCAGCCTGGTTCCCATATTATTACTGGTGCATTTACAAAAAGCCGGGCATAAGCCCTTTGCCCTTGTAGGGGGAGCCACAGGCATGGTTGGCGATCCAAGTGGTAAAAGCGAGGAAAGAAACCTGCTAAGTGAAGAAATACTGAAACATAACCAGGAAGGTGTAAGGAAGCAGCTAATGCAATACCTGAGTTTCGATCAGTCAAAACCAAATTATGCCGAAATGATAAATAATTACGATAGGTTTAAAGACTATACATTTCTTCATTTTATTCGTGATGTGGGCAAACATATTACTGTAAACTACATGATGAGTAAAGACAGCGTAAAAAAAAGGTTAGAAAGTGATAGTGGCATGAGCTTTACTGAATTTACCTACCAGTTGGTACAGGGCTATGATTTTTACTGGCTGTATAAAAATAAGAATTGTAAACTGCAGATGGGAGGAAGCGATCAATGGGGAAATATTGTTACTGGCACAGAACTTATCAGAAGAAAAGATGCTGGTGAGGCATTTGCATTTACATGCCCACTGATTACGAGGGCCGATGGAGGCAAATTTGGAAAAACTGAAAAGGGAAATATATGGCTGGATCCACAAAAGACTACACCCTTCCAATTTTACCAATTTTGGTTAAATGCCAGTGATGAAGATGCAGAAAAATGGATTAAGATATTTACATTTCTCACAAAAGATGCCATCGATATTCTTGTTCATGAGCATAAGATGAACCCTGCCTCCAGAACACTGCAAAAGACTCTTGCACAGGAAATCACAGCCTTTGTACATGGAAAAGAAGAACTGGAGATAGCTGTTGAAACTACGGAGAAACTGTTTGCAAATCAGAATGCCCCGGCCGAGAGCCTGACAATAGAAGATTTAGAGGAAATGGAAGGTGTCGTAATAAGCAGCTATGACAGGCACAAGATTGAGCAAGGAATTGATATCGTTTCTTTCCTTGCCGAAACAGGAATCTTTCCTAGCAAGGGTGAAGCCAGGAAAATGATACAGGGAGGCGGTGTAAGTATCAACAGAAAAAAAATGGGTGGAATTGATATCAAAATAGATAAAAATTTCCTTTTGCATAATAAATATATCCTTGTACAAAAAGGCAGGAAAAATTATTATCTGGTTAATGCTGGCTAATCCAACAGATTTTTTTTCTCCTTGTATATTTTCCAGATAAACTCACCAAAGAGTGTATTTGCCCATGCAAACCAATTACGGGTAAACATGGACGGGTTATCTTTATGAAATGCTTCGTGCATAAAACCTGTACCTGCATGGGTACGCTGCAAAGCAGTGATGCAGTCCTTAATTTCTTTTTCATCATTACTCGTAAGTCCTCTCATAATAATGCTCATGGGCCATATATAATCAAGCCCAATGTGAGGGCCTCCTATCCCTTCTGCTATTTTTCCTTTGAAGAAAAAAGGATTCTCTAAAGAAAGGGCAAACTTTCTTGTATTCTGATAAACAATTCCTTTGCCAGTCTGGATTAAGCCCAGATAAGGAAGTGACAACAAACTTGGCACATTTGAATCATCCATAAGACATACGCTACCAAAACCGTCTGTTTCAAAAGCATATATATATCCGAATTTTTTATGCTTAACGATACCATACTTTTCTATTGCAAAATTTATCTCATTTGCCAATGAAACGACTTCATCCTTAAGCTCATTGGTATTTACCTTGCCATCCAAACTCTTAAGTATTTCTGAAAGCTGTTGTAATGCCTTTACAGCAAACAGGTTTCCAGGAATATTAAAAGGGAAAACTGTAGCGTCATCACTTGGCCGGAACATAGCATGAATTAACCCAATTTTCTTTGCAGGATACCCATAGCCACCAAGCGGGGCAGTATCGGTTGGGTTTGTAGTTTCCCGTTGAAACTTGTATGGCCCTGCATCTTTAAATCTTTGCTGTTCTTTAAAAGTGTGAACTATTTGCCTCATTGCTTCAAGCCATTCAGTGTCAAAAACAGAAGTATCTCCTGTTTCCTTCCAATACCCATTAGCCAGCCTGATGGGATAGCATAAACTGTCTATCTCCCACTTCCTTTCATGCACACCTGGCTTCATCACTGTTTTATCATTTTTCCACTCACTAATTTTTGACTCATCTTTGTAAAAAGCATTGGCATAAGGATCTTTGAGAATACATTTTACCTGCCGGTTTATAACCCCCTTTATCAGCTCCTTTAATTTTTTATCATCCCTCATTAGTGGCAAATAAGGCCACACCTGTGCCGCAGAGTCACGCAGCCACATTGCATCAATATCACCAGTTATTACAAATGTATCAGGCTTACCGTTAATCATTTCAAAATCAACTGTGGTATCCAGTGTGTTTGCAAAGCAGTTTCAAAGAGCCAGGCAATTTCTTTATTCTTCAATTCCCTTTTTATTTCAAGAATCAATTTTTCAACAGCAGGGCTTGAAAATCTTCTCTCATTTTTGGCTACCCGAACGATAGGAAAATCATAAGCCCAATTCCCCAACGAATAATTGCCGGAAAACAAGACAGTCGCAGCAACCGAACCTGAAGTGATAAATTTTCTTCTATTCATTTCTTTCAAATTATGATATAATGATTATTTCAGTGCTCTCCACATTTCTTCTGCGATAAACTGGTTACCTTTTGCATTCATATGTACCTTATCATATGTCAGGACATTCTTATCCAGGTTCCCCGGATTATTGTTCTTTAGATAATCAAGAATTTTTTTTCGAAGGTCAATTAAGGGAAGGTCATTCTTTTTAGCTATCTCCCTTATTATATTGCTGTATCTGTTCAGGTCGCCGTCCAGGGGATTACTCATATCGGTTTTCTCACCTACCACAGCTGGGGTGCATAATATTACTTTTATATTCTTTTCCTTCAGCTTAATCAGAATTGCCTCATAAAATTTTTCAAATTTATCCGGATCAGTTCCTGTACCTAGTAATGTTTTATGCCAAACATCATTCACCCCGATATAAATCACAACCACATCAGGATTCCTGCTTATTACATCCTCCTCAAGCCGGAGATATAAATCATAGATTTTATTACCACTGATTCCTGAACCGATAAATTCAAATTCCTCTGCCCTGTTTTCGCTCCGGAACATACTATCAACCCTGGTAATATACCCCCCGGGCTTCACCCCTAATTCAGTTATAGAATCACCAAAGAAAATAACCTTCTTTTTAGAAACTGAAGAAAATGAATAACCAGTGATAATGAATACAAGTACTAGGAACAGCTGCTTCATTTTTATTATTTTAATTTGAAACACTAATTTAAACCTACTATTTGATAACGCTGTGCCTGTTTCATTTTTTGTTTAAAAGACTGAGAACAGAATCACTCCCGTAAATAATAATGACTACTCAAAAAAAAAGCCCCCGGATCGGGGGCTTTATAATAAGAATTAAAATATAATTATTGTATTACAACCAGTCCTGAAGCGATACGGCCAGTGTATTTATCTACCACTTTTACCACATATGTTCCCCTGGCATCATTACCAAGATTGAAGTCCATACGAAGGTAAGGAGAGGCATTATTATTCAGATCAAACTCTCTGCTGGCAACCAGTTTACCAGAAGCGTCATAAAGGTTTACAACTCTCTTCTCTGTAGGTATGCCAACATAATAAAGTCTTACCTGGAATGAACCCTGGTTAGGGTTAGGATAAATCCACAACTTGTCAGTAGCTTCTGCACCAATTGTAATTGTTGCCGGAGCAGATGAAGCACAACCAGCAGCAGTTGTAGCTGTCACTGTGTAAGTACCAATCTGATCGATACCAGCAATTACGCTGTTACCAGTAGTTGACAATGCTGTTCCATTATAAGCCCATGAATAACTTGACGCCGCAGGATTGCTGCTTGCAGTTATTGTTGTGGTCTGGCCAGGAGTTATTGTAAGGTCTGAAGCAGTTAATGAAGCAACTGGCAACGGATTAACTGTTAATGTACCAATTGAGGTTGAAGTAACGGCTGCACAAGGAGCAGAAGTAACTACAAACCTGTAACGATAACCGCTCATTGTTGCTGTTACGCCGCTAACAGTAAGTGTAGCTGAAGTGGCGCCGCTAATGTTTGTATAAGTAAGGCCTCCATCAGCACTTACCTGCCATTGGTATGCTAAAGGTGTACCTGCTGTTACAGAAGCAGCAAAGGTAGTGCTGCCACCCAAACATACTGCACGGGTAGCCGGAGTAACGGTAAGACCGGTTGCAGGTATGCTAACGTTAACAGGAACCGTTGTTGTAGCAGAAGTACAAGGAGTAAGCGTAGTGAAACTTACCTGGTAGTTTGAAGTAACTGTAGGCTTAACATAAATTGTTGTAGCCGGAGTACCGGTATAAGCTGCAGTAGCACCTGCATCTGTGAACATAGTACCTGCAGGGCCTGTCCAGGTACCTTGAGCAATTCCTCCGGTAGAAGTGAATACAACATCGTCAATTCCAATATAATCTCCGTTAGCTGCGGCCGAACCTGCATTTGATATAAAGTAACGGAATGCGAAATTACCTGTAACAGGGGCTGACAAACCGGAAACTGTTAATGTATACTGTGTCCAGGCTACAGGGAACACACCAAGCGTTTCTGTCGGATTTATATCAGCTAATAGTGTTGTAAAATCTCCCACACTGGTAGCAGTAGCACCAACATTGGTACTGGCTATGGTGCTCATCCTAACCTGCATTCTGTCAGCATAAGCATCTGGAGCAACTTTTCTTGCCCAGAATTTTAATACATCACCATTCTTAATACTTACACTCGGAGTAATTAACCATGTGCTGATCTGACCAACTGTTGTTGTGCTTTGGTAATTTGCAGCAGCATAGGATGTCGAAGCACCACTATGTGAAGGGAAAACTCCATCATTACCCTGGAACCAACTCGTTGTACCAAGAGGTGCACTTCTGTTTATAGCAGTCCATCCTGCAGGAACTACAGTATTAAAGCCCTCATTTAATAAATCTGAATTTCCAAGTGTGTTAGTCAGTGACAATTGTTGTACAGTTCCTGTACAAATAGTTGCAGAAGCTGGGGTAACAACCGGAACAATCTGATTAACGGTGAGAGTAGCAGCCTGAGATACGTCAGTTGCAGAACAGGCACCCACAACAACTGCACGATACTGGTACCCATTATAAACAGCTGATACGTTTGACAACGTAAGTGTTGATGTTGTTGAACCAGCGTAAATACCACCATTGGTTACTGTAAACCAGGCAGAGGAAGAGTTTGGTCTCCACTCCCAGCTGTAAGCAGGCAAACTACCTGTTGTGGCTACTGTAAAACTCGTATTATTGCCACAAGTAATGGCGGCGCTAGCAGGGCTGCTTGTTATGATAACAGGTACACAAGGCTGAATATTAACATTGTAATCTTCAGTTTCGCCAAAAGAATAGCCTGCACAAGGATCGCCGGGAAGAGCAGCGAACCTGATTCTTACCCGCATACGGGTTGTACCGGTTAATGCATTTGAAGGGATATTAATATTGCCTGTAACAGAAGCCAGTGCTCCCACAGTACCAATAGTTGAAAGCTCGGAAGTTTCAAATGCACCATTTTGGTTATAATCAATCCAAACTTGCACACCTTCACTGTAAGTAGTCGGCTTGTCAACAGTTATTGGGTTAGTTGCACCAGAGTACACTGTTGGTGCCGCTACAGTAGTAGTGTAGTTAGTGTATCCGGCAGGTGGGCCAGTACCACAAGTAGAAGCATTATCAAGGGTGCTTATTCTTACTCTCGTAATTACATCATCATCTGTACAGTCTGAAGCACCAGGAAAACAATAACAACCAGTTGGAGGGGTAAGTGCCACACCTACAGGAGTTGAGGTAGCGGCAGGATTACCAGTGCAAGTAACTATACATTGATAATAAGTAGCGGCAGTTTGTGTTGTTGTTAATGCGGAACCGGTTGCCCCGGAAATATTTGTCCATGGACCGGTAGCCGAAGAACCTGATTGCCACTGATATGTTACTCCGCTACCTGCGGTTGCATTTTGTAAAGACAAAGTGAAGTTAATACCTGGACATACCGTACTCACTGTAGACAAAGTATTGCCAGGTGCTGGAGTTCCTGTACAAGGTGTTGAGGAACATAATGGCATATCAACTGTAACCGTATAGTTACTGGCAGTTCCCAACGCATTTGGTGAGAACACAACCATAACAACTGTTTGACCTGCATTGACATTAGCACTACAAACCGTATTTGTTGGAGGTGTTCCACTACTCAAACCCGGATCCGTTAAAAAGTTAATAGATAAATCAGCAGGATTAAAACTTCCGCTCCAAACACCAAATTCAATATTGGCAGCAGCATCAGTAGTGCTAAGCGTAAAAGTAGCACACTGGGTCAACCCTGAATTATTGGTCCATGTATATGTATCGTAATAAGTATTAGCAGAAAAGGGGGTAGCAAAAGGCTTGGGGCCGGGGCATACACCCTGAACTCCATTTCTGTTAAGACGCCATGCCATTGTTGGATCACCAGCAGCTAACGAGCCAGTAAAAGTTGCACAAACTGCATCCGGCTGCATATTGCCCTGATTTTGGGGGGCTGGCAAACCAGCATCATTGGTGCTGGAAGGGGAAACAGGTCTGGCTGATATCTGCTTGCCAAACTGTTCAATGCGCATTTTTTCCTGCAGACGGGCATTCTTGTCAGCAGAAACTCTTTGAGTCTGCGCAACGGAAACAAGTGTTATAGAGATAATCATTAGTGTAAGTAATGACAGCCTCTTTGCGAAGAACACCAAACTTCGTTGAGTAAATTTTGGTTGCATAATGAAGGTTTTAAATGAATGATTACCAGTCCCCAATCCGGGAACCCATAAACTGCCCTGCAAGATAATTTTTTTTTGACTTGACCCGCAAATATTAAAAAATTGTTTTCTGATCATTTTCAGGAGCTAAAATGCGGAAAACTAACGCTTATGATGATGGCTTTTTCGTACTGTGAGTTATAGGTTCCCCACTATACCATAACCTTATTAATGGTGTCTTTATACAAAAAAACCGCCTGGGTGGCGGTCTTTTTGTATAAATATCTGCAATAATATAATCACCATTTATCCACCTCTTCACCATGAGCCTCTGTGCTGGCAGCAGGTGTTTGAGCAACCACCTCTTCGTTTTTTTCAACAACTGCAGTAACAGCATCGGTAATAACTTCTGCATGACCATTTTCCCCTTCTTCGCCACTGTCTTCGTGATTAAAGGCATCGAAATCAAAATCCGGCATCAGTTCTGTTTTCACATAATCAACCGCCTCCCCTAAGGCTTTGCTACACTTATTAAAATCTTCCTTGTAAAGAAACACTTTGTGCCTGTCATAGCCATTATCATCAAATCTCTTACGGCTTTCGGTAATGGTCAGGTAGTAATCGTTTCCCCGTGTAGCCCTCACATCAAAAAAATAGGTTCTTCTCTTGCCAGCCCTGATTCTCTTGCTGTAAATGCTTTCCATTTTCTTGTCATTGTTCTCGTACGCCACAGTAGTAAATTTTGCAGTTAATAAATTGCTTTGGTTAGTTCCAGGTTAATTCCTTGGAGTAAAATACAAATATATACATGTTTTTGAAACAGCAAAAATAGCCTTTTCAGGCCGTTGTCCGGATCAATTGTCTGTACCAGCTGTTTCCGTACCTGTACCCGATTGCTGCCGGTTGTAAAGCTCGGAGTAGTAGCCATTCCTGGTCAATAGTTCGTCATGGGTACCTTCTTCAACAATACTACCATCGTCAATTACCACAATTTTATCAAAATTGATAAGGGAAAATATTCTGTGGGTAATTATGATTGCCGTTTTACCATCCAGGTATTCATTCAATCGTCCTATAATTTCACTTTCAGTTTTTGCATCAACTGCACTGAGGCAGTCATCAAAAATTATCACCCCGGCTTTTTTGATCAGAGCCCTGGCAATCGAAATCCGCTGTTTTTGCCCACCACTCAATGAGACACCCCTCTCTCCTATAACTGTATTATACCCGGCCGAAAAACCTGAAATCTCAGTGTCTACACTGGCCTGCCGGGCAGCCTGTTTAATTTCTGCTGATGTTGCTGCCTTAACCCCAAAACCAATATTGCCGGCAATCGTATCACTAAACAAAAAAATATCCTGCGGAACATAACAGATTTCGTTCCTGAGCTTAAAAATATCCAAATCCCGTATATCAACTCCTTCCATCTCAATTCTTCCGGAAGAAACATCATGCATTCGCAATAATAGCTGGGCGATAGTGGATTTACCACTTCCTGTTCTGCCAATTATTGCAATCTTATCTCCTTTTTTAATAGAAAGATTAAAATTCTTTATGGCACGAATACCTGTATTTTGATATGTAAAGTCAGTATTAACGAACGTAATATTACCCTGAATTGCAGTTTGCACTGGCCCAGATTTGTTTTTCAGGTCTGGCTCCCTCATTAAAAACTCATCAATTCTTTTTTGAGATGCCGAAGCCCGTTGTATCATACTGGCAGTAAGCCCAATAGCACTTACCGGAAAAGTGAGCATATTTACATACATAACAAATTCTACAATCGTATCCAATCCAATATCATGCTTCCCGTTAATATAAAATATGCCCCCAACCATAATAGCAAGAAGTGTACTAATCCCAATTAACAGTGTAATTGAAGGGAAATAAACAGCTTCCACTTTGGCAAGGCTAAGAGCATTTTTTTTGTATTCGTCTGCCTTTGCAGAAAAAAAACCAAGCATTGTACTTTCCTGAACAAATGATTTTATAACCCGTATTCCGGAAAAAGACTCTTGTGCATTAGCGGTAAGGCCTGATAAGGATTCCTGGATTTTCTCACTTTTCTTATTGATCGTGTTGTTAACAATATAAATTGCAATGGCAAGTAAAGGCAAAGGGATAAGAATATATAAAGTTAGTACAGGACTCCTTTTCACCATGAAGAAAACACTAAGCGAAATAACCGCAATAAGATTTGCAAGATACATTATAGCCGGTCCCGTGTACATTCTTACCCGGCTCACATCCTCTGCAATTCTGTTCATTAAATCTCCTGTGCTGTTTTTTTTGTAAAAGGTGGTGTCAAGACGCTGATAGTGGGAAAAAATCTCATTCTTCTGGTCATACTCAATAAACCTGCTCATTACGATTAGTGTTTGCCGCATCAAAAAGAGAAAGAAACCACGAAAAAGCGCAAAAAACAGAATGGTGATACCGCATAATGCCACCACTTTCCCGATACCATTAATACCTTCAGCGTAAGATACAAAATGGTTAACCAGTCCATCGTATTCAACAGGCTTTGTTTTAGGCTTATATCCTGAAAGATTTAATTTTTTTTGTACATAATCAATCACAAACCCTGTAACCTGTGGTGATAGAACATTAAAATAATTTGAAATAAAAACGAAAAGGATACCTGCTGAGAACCTGAGCCTGTATTTCCAGAAATACTTATTTAATGAACTGAGGTGTTTCAACTGCTAACGATTTGAAACAAAAATACTTGAATACAGATTATTTTTTGGTGGATAACAGCTGAGACATTTATTTTGCACCCGGAGAGATGGCAGAGCGGTCGAATGCGGCGGTCTTGAAAACCGTTGACTGTAACAGGTCCGGGGGTTCGAATCCCTCTCTCTCCGCCAGAATCCCGGTAATCCGGGATTTTTTATTTTACAAGTTAATGAATACCAATATTTTAAAAACAAATTATTCATACATTCCAGAAGCAAAAACTGTAACTGTTTCAAGCCAAAGTCGCAGATTCGATTATAATCGTAGATTTTGTTTGAAAGGCCCGCTTTTCCTGTTACAGATGTGATTTTGCCGTTACATCTCATATTTTGTATATTCGGTTAAACAAAAGAAATCGCATGAATACAGTTGCATCTGTTTTGAAAAGAAAGAACCAGTTCCCTATTACCATAACTCCACATGCCCTTGTGTATGATGCGTTAAAGTTAATGGATGAAAAAAACGTTGGTTCTCTTGTTGTAATGGATGGCGAAAAATACCTTGGCATTATTACTGAGAGAGATTATACACGGAAAGTTTTCCTGAAAGGGAAAAATTCTAACGAGACAAAGGTTTCTGAAATCATGTCTGTTGACTTGCCTGCATTGAACCCGTCTGATAAAATTGAATACTGTATGGAACTGTTATCTGACAAAAACATCCGGTATATGCCGGTATTTGAAAATGATAAACTTACGGGCATTATTTCGATGAGCGATGTGGTAAAGGAAACTATCCTTGAACAAAAAACACAATTGATCATTTGCAGAACTATATCCGAAATAGTTAATCTGTTTAATATTAACTGGCTGTAAAAAACTGTATCCTGCCGGTACAGTTTTTTTTATTCGGCCAGTTTTTCTTTTACGACTACCAGGTCTTTTACTTCAACCTGCATTGGCAATAAGCCAATTTTTACAACCGCCCTCTTACCCCTGAGTTCAAGCACTTCACCCACCTGGTGATTTCGTTTCAGCTTAACTTTTTCGCCAATTTTAATGTCACCACCCACCTCACTGTATTTTGAATCGATTTTTTTCTGCATTTTGCTTACCACTCTCTTTTCATCTTTTTTGAACAGCAAGGCATCAATCTGCTTAATTACTTTATTCTTGTTTTCCTCTTTCTTCCACTCCAGCACCATCTGCTTCAATTTGCGTTCCATGTCTTTCAGATAGACTTTTCTTTCTTCCGATACCCTGTTTTGCTCCTTTAGCAACTCCACCTGCTGACTGTGCTTTTCTTTATCCAGCAGATGCTGCATTTCTTTTTCTTCCTCTCATTCTCCTTAAGCAGATGATTGAGCTCTTTTTCCTTTTTCTCCAATTGCTGCAAATCCTGCTCCGTTCTGTTCAGTAATTTATCCAGCCGGAAATGATCCTCATCAACTAACTTTCTTGCCCTGTTGATAAGCTGCTTATCCAGCCCGATTCGTTCTGCAATCGAAAAAGTATATGAACTGCCCGGCTTGCCAATAATTAGTTTGTATTGCGGCAACAGATGCTTTTCATCAAAAGCCATTGCCCCATTGATGATACCGGGAGTTTTGCCCGCCATTACTTTCAGGTTCAGGTAATGAGTCGTAACTATTCCCACCGCATGTTTTTTTACCAGTTCCTGCAATATTACTTCGGCAAAAGCCCCTCCAAGATTTGGGTCACTGCCGCTACCCAGTTCATCAATAAAAAACAAAGTGCGGCCATTGGCATTCTCAATAAAATGCTTCATGTGCAGCAGGTGGCTGCTGTAAGTACTGAGCTCAAACTCGATACTTTGTGTATCGCCAATATGAATCATCAGTTGCTTAAATATTCCAAACTGTGAGGATGGATGCACGGGAACAAGCAGGCCGCTTTGCACCATCAGTTGTAATAATCCAACCGTTTTAAGTGTCACAGTTTTGCCTCCGGCATTCGGTCCGCTTATCACCAGTATTCGTTTATCATCACCAAGGGTTACAGAAACAGGTATCGTTGGCTTTTTGACGCTGATTGTATAAATAAAGCAAAGGATGATAAGCTTCTACAAGATGAACGGTGGCCTTATCATGTATAACAGGATACTCACCCCTTATTTCCGTTGCCAGTTTTGCTTTGGCCCTTATAAAATCATACTCGCCAACAATATTATAATAGGTAAACAACAGGGATGAATACAAAGAAAGTTTACCGGTCAGTTCCCTGAGAATTCTGTATACTT
This sequence comes from Chitinophagaceae bacterium, assembly GCA_016719815.1. Lineage (GTDB taxonomy): Bacteria > Bacteroidota > Bacteroidia > Chitinophagales > Chitinophagaceae > JJ008. The sequence goes on from JADJYK010000006.1 coordinate 78,653, forward strand.
CTTTCTTTTCTTCATTCTCCAGTTCATGCACCTGGTTATTCAGCTCAATAGTTTCCTCCGGTTCTATAAAAACAGTTTTCCGGCTGTCGCTTTCTCCATGTAAAATGCCCTTAACTGTCCGTTTCTGCTCCGCAAAAATGGCCACCACTCTGCGGCCACTCATAAAACTCTCCTCAATATCAGCCAAATATCCCGCCTTGTTTAATTTTGAAATTATCTTTTCAAAAGCCTTCCTCAATTCATTACGCTTTCGGTATAAGTTCATACGGATATTCCGAAGTGCTTCTGAAGCAGAATCTTTCACCTGCCCGTATTCATCCAACACATCATCAATGAGCTCTATTATTACTTTTTCATAATAAGTTCCGTCAATTATTTTCAACAGCCCGCTGTAAACCAGCCGTCTTTCTGCGTCAAACCACCGAAAAATCTTTTCAATACTTTCTGCAAGTTTTCTTAACTGTAAAAATTCGTCTCCACTTAATACTGCTCCCGGTATGGAAAGCAGTTTAAGCTCTCTCGACAAGTTCAGAACGTGGTCATTAGGGAAATAAATACTGTTTGCAATCAATTGCCTGTATTCATGACTTTGCCTGAGTTCAGTCTCCACAAAATCCTTTCGTGTATGAATGCGGAGCTGGCTTGCTTTCTCCCGGGCATACTCTGCCTGGCAATAGCCTGCTAATAAATCTTTAATTTTATTAAACTCCAGTTGAACCGGAGCCATTTCAGGAAAAAGTTTCATGTTATTAAAAAGTGATGCGAAATTAATACCAGTATCCTTTCTGGCCTTATTTCTCTTTTACTTCAATTTCTGCCCGGAAGTTGCAGGATCTTTTTCCTCTTGAATTCATATTTATTAGTTGTCTGCAGCACAATTTCTGCTATTGTGTAACCCTTGCAGTCACTTACCAGGTGTCCTCCGATTGTTTTGCCGGTGCAGCTACTAATGCTGAATGAATATGAGAGCCATTAACACCCACCGCTCCCGTAAGGCCTACAATTTCAAAATGCCTGAATTACTTCCGCCACAGGTTGCCGGCCATCCTCAACATCATTATCCTTTACAAATTTTTTAATTCCGTCTTCACATCGTCTCCCGGTTTGAGGCTAAAAAGCAAAACTTCATCGTTCATTCAGTTTTGTTGAAATGAAAATAAAAAAGTTACAATTGCCACAAAACAAATACATTTCATAATACAAATATCAAGTTTAACAAACAAAAAACAGAAGATAAATGTTGTCTTGGATAATAGCAATAAATTGCATAAATTATGTGTATGAAGTCATTAGTTTTTGCTGCCGCTTACCTGTTTTCAGCCGGGTTATCTTCCTGCGCACAAAAAACGCCTGTAACCAATCAAAAAAAAACAGATACAATGAACGATACTCTTGAAAAAAGAAATTCGCCAGTGCCACGCCTTACAGAGACTGCCACTTTTGCCAATGGCTGCTTTTGGTGTACCGAAGCAATTTTCGAAGAATTGGATGGTGTGATGAATGTTGAATCTGGCTATACAGGGGGACTTACCGAAAATCCAACTTATGAAGAGGTTTGCACCGGAGAAACAGGTTATGCGGAATGCATCCGGGTAACTTATGATCCGGCAAAAATCAGCTTTGACGAATTGCTGGAAGTTTTTTGGCAAACACACGACCCTACCACCCTAAACAGGCAGGGAGCCGACATAGGCACACAATACAGAAGTGCCATTTTTTATCATAACCAAGAGCAAAAAGAAATTGCAAAAAAGTATAAAATCGAATTAGATAAAAGCGGAGCCTTTGATAAACCAATAGTAACTGAGATTACAGCATTCAGTAAATTTTATCCTGCAGAAAATTACCATCAGCAATATTTTGAAAAAAATGAAACCAAAAATGGATATTGCAAAATTGTGATTCGTCCAAAACTGGACAAGTTCAGAAAAGTATTTGTAGACAAACTAAAAAAAGAATAGGATATTTAATACTCTTTAGCAGTGTACAGTAAATTTTTTCTCTTACGGAGGTTTTAATTTTAAGATTATCCTTTATTTCAAGTCTTACATTTACAAAAAATATTTTTTAATGAAGCTTGGCATTAGAATATTGAACGTTTCAGGATTACTGCTATTTTTCAAACTCTTTAGTTGTGCACAGCCCCTGAATCAAAAAAAAATTTATACAAAACAAGATACACTACGGGGTAGCATAAATGCAAACAGAGACTGGTGGGATGTACAGCAGTATGGCCTGGAGATTATGCCCGATATTTTAACAAAAACAATTAAAGGAATTAATACAGTTCACTTTCTTGTTGTAAAGGGGGGAAGGAATAAAAAAATGCAGATTGACCTGCAAGCGCCAATGAAAATGGACAGCATTATCTGGAATAATAAAATTTTCAGGAGTTTTAAGCGATCGGGCAACACTTATATCTTAGACTTTGCCAATTATAAATTCATTGATACTTCAGATAAAAAGGTTCCCCAAAAGATATTGCAGTCTGTTTCATTAAAATGCTATTTCTCAGGCAAACCCCGTGAAGCCATTCGCCCGCCCTGGCAAGGTGGCTGGATTTGGGAAAAAGATGAATTGGGCCGCCCCTGGATAACAGTAGCCTGCCAGGGTCTTGGTGCCAGCGTATGGTATCCCTGCAAAGATCATCAAAGTGATGAGCCGGATAAAGGTGCCACTATCAGCATTACGGTTCCGGATTCCTTGTCCGCCGTTGCAAATGGCAGGCTTATAAATAAAGAACCCAAAAAAAAGGGTACTACCATCTGGACATGGCAGGTAAAAAATCCAATTAATAACTATAATATCGTCCCGTACATTGGCAAATACACATACTGGTCTGAGAACTTCATCGGCGAAACTGAGAAAAACCTATCGCTTGACTATTGGGTGCTTGACTATAACCTGGAGAAAGCCAAAAAACAATTCAGCAGGGATGTGAAGCCGATGCTCACAGCTTTTGAATACTGGTTTGGCCCCTATCCGTTTTATGATGACGGCTTTAAACTGGTTGAATCTCCATATCTTGGAATGGAACACCAGAGTGCAATAGCTTACGGCAATCATTATCTAAATGGCTATCTGGGCAGCGATTTGTCCGGCAGCGGATGGGGACTGAAATGGGATTATATCATTATTCACGAAAGCGGCCATGAGTGGTTTGGGAATAATATTACTACAAATGATATTGCAGATATGTGGGTGCATGAGGGTTTTACCATGTACTCAGAAGTGCTTTTTACTGAATATTTATATGGGAAAGAAGCTGCAAACGAGTATGCACAGGGTTTACAAAGAGGCATTTCGAATAACATTCCGGTTATTGGGCCTTACGGAGTAAATAAAGAAGGCAGTGGCGATATGTACAACAAAGGAGCATGCCTAATTCATATGATAAGACAGATTATTAACAACGATTCTATTTTCAGAAAAATTCTCCGGGGATTAAATATTGACTTCTTTCATAAAACAATAAACTCAAAGGAAGTTGAGCAATATATCAATTCAAAATCAGGCATCAATTTTTCAAAAATGTTTGATCAATATTTGAGAACCAAACAGGTTCCGGTATTAGAATACAAAATTGAAGGAAAAACGCTCAGGTATCGCTGGACAAACTGTGTAAAAGATTTCGACATGCCTGTTTATTCCTATTACGGAAAAAACAGACAACTAATTAAACCCACACAGGAATGGGCTAACCAGTTTTTTGGTAATTGGATTGAAGCAAAAGAATTCCGGTTAGATGAAAACTTTTATATAAAGTCAAAAAAAATAAACTGAGGGCTTAACCCTACTATTTCTCTGATTAACTTTACTACATGAGCAGTATCAGAAGGCAGAGCATTATTTCATCGGTTGTAATTTATATCGGCTTTGCCATCGGCCTGGTGAATATTTATCTTTTTACCAAAAAAGGAATTTTCCTAGACTCTCAATTTGGCTTATACAATGCTTTCATAGCGATCGCAACATTGATGATGGCTTTTGCCAGTTTTGGCATGCCAACATACCTGTACAAGTTTTTCCCATATTACAAAGCACATACAGAATCTAAAAAAAATGACCAGGCAGCCATTGTATTAACTGTAGGAGTTATCGGTTTCATTTTTATAATCATTGCCGGATTTTTATTTAAAGATGTTGTAATTAAAAAATATATCACAAATGCCCCGGAGATAGTTACATACTATAAATGGATTTTTCCTCTTGGCTTTGGATTACTGATTTTTTCTCTGCTCGAAGCTTATGCATGGCAAATACACCGTTCGGTATTTACTAATTTTTTACGGGAGGTGGGATGGAGACTTTTTACAACTATTATTATTGCTTTATTTGCACTTGGCGTTATTGATTTTAGTCTTTTTATAAAACTTTTTACATTCAGCTATCCTTTTATTGCTGTCGTTCTTCTTATCTATTTACTATACACAAAGCAAATCCATTTTACCCTTTAAAATCAGCAAAGTTACCCGCCGCTTCTCCGGGAGTATTCTTAAACTCTGTTCATATGTATATGCCGGCCTCGTAATATTCAATATTTCCATCGTTTTTGACTCCCTGGTGATTAGTTCTGTGCTTGACGATGCGCTTACGCAGCTAGCCATTTATTCAGTTGCACAGAATATTGCATCAATGATTCAGGCTCCGCAGCGGGGTATTATTGCTGCATCTATTGCGCATCTTTCCCTCGCATGGAAAAACAAAAACATTGCTCTGATACAGCGTATCTACCAACGATCATCAATCAATCAGCTCCTTTTTGCAGCAGGCTTTTTGTCACTGATCATCTTAAGTTTTCTGGATGCCGTAACTACATTCAACCTGAAGGGAACTTATCTGGATGCATTTTATGTAATTATACTCCTTGGACTTACAAAAGTAGTAGACATGGGAACTGGTGTAAACTCTCAGATTATTGCCACCTCTACCTATTGGAGATTTGAAATGATTAGCGGAATTATTTTACTGTCAGTTATGCTGCCACTTAGTTATTTCCTTACAAAAGAATTCGGCATTGTGGGAACCGGGGTAGCGCAACTTATTTCAATCACGGTTTATAACATTATCCGTATCATTTTTCTCTACGGAAAATTCAGGCTATTCCCTTTTACAATTCAAAGTCTTTATACGGTTATCCTGGCAGCAGCCGGCTTTGGAATCTGTTACTTCACCTTAAAAGATATTCATGGCTGGGCTGGAATGTTCACCCGTAGTATTGCATTCATAGTTCTTTATGGTTCCGGGGCTATATACATGAACCTTTCACCAGACATTAAGCCTGTACTCGAAACAATAAAAAAAAGATTGGGACTTTTAAAAAGTTAATTTCCGGAGGTAACTAGCTGCTTATCGTCGATCCTTCCGGCACCTACAAACCGCTGTAAGTAGTAAGTTTCAAACAAATCATTCACCATCACTCCTTTTGAAACAGAAGCATGGATAAATTTATTGTTGCCCAAGTAAACGCCAACATGTGACACTCCCCTTCCACGGGTATTAAAAAATACCAGATCGCCTTCCTTCAATTCGGTGGTCGAAATCTTCCTGCTGACCCGATATTGTTCTCTTGACACCCTTGGAAGTACATAACCAAATGCAGCAAGATAAATTGCAGATGTAAAGCCTGAACAATCAACGCCTTTTTTAGTAGTACCTCCCATCCGGTAGCGTACACCATACCACTCATCTACTGATTCAAGCAATGATGTACTCGGTAAAGCCTCTACCTCTGTATTCATTAACACTGCATATTTAAACTGAACAGCAGATGCTGACTCAACCTCAGGGGCACGGCTTATTTCACTAAGGAGTGCATTTGTTTTTACATCACCTTTACTAACAGGTTTTTCAGTAATGTTTACGTCACGGTTGGTAATAAAAGCAGATGGTCCCGGTTTAATTTCTGTTTTATCAACAGTAACAACAGGTGTTACAGATATTTCATCAATAAATTTGGCTGGAACCTGATTTAATTTGGAAGATACAGCAGAAGAGGACAGCGTTTGTTTGTTTCCCGTGAGGTTTAAGGATTTAAATGCCGTGCAGCTGCCCAACAAACCCAGAATTAATGTTGCTGCTATTATTTGCTTAACCATTACGTCTTTCTTTTAAGGATGATTTCATGGGTTTCAAAACGACAGGGCTGTAAGCAGCCAAAACCATCACCTCACAACCGGCCGCAAAAGTAATCCCAAACGCTTAAAAAAAACCTGCTTTTTAACGTATTTGCCAAAATAAAATTGCCCGGTTCCTAAGTCCTTGTAATAAAGCAGTTTGCAGCTATGAAAAATGTGAATATCCGGTCTGTTTCTTTCAATGCTGTATGACTTAATTTCTTTATTATTGACCTCTAATCACCATTATGCAAACACTATTATCCCTTGTCTCGCTGTTTTTTTTAGCAACAGGCTGTCAGTTCGCAGGCAGTTCTTCTCAACCCCTTGTTGATACTATTCAGCCAAAAGATAGTATTACTAAAGATACAATACCTTCCATTCCTGTTATTCAGGTTCCAAAACCATACTCAAATCTTGTTTTTGAGAAACAGGTATTATTACAGGCGGCAAAAGGCACAAAGTCTGTGATCTTCAATTCATCTGGCACCAAACTTTACGCTATGAACCTGGAAGGGATGAGTGTATATGAATTTGACCAGGCCACAAGAAAGATTTCCCGGGAGTTTAAATTCAAGCCTACAAAAGGTACGGGGTGGGACTACGCCATCAATAAACCCATCGCATCCTTTCAGGAAAAACCGGTTGAAGCCTGCTTCAGCCACAACGACGAAATACTCTGGGTTTCTTTACACAACGCCGGAGGAATTGTTCCTATCTGGGTCAACAATTTTTCTAAAAACACTGCTGGAACAGGCAGCCAGAAAACAAAACCCGTCACTGTTATTTATCCGGGTACCGGAAAGCAAGATTCTTTTCATGTTCCGCTGATTACAACCGGCAAAACACCGAAAGTAATTTCTAAAACAGCCGACAGCAAATATGTACTTGTAAGCAACTGGCATTCGTACAATACCAGTGTCCTGGAAACAGACACGGCTGTTTTTCCTTTTGCAAAAATTATCAGTACCGTTCCTGTTTCAGATATTCCGAGAGGAATTGCCGTTGATGATAAAAACCAGAAATCGTATATCGCTATTATGGGAGGCTCTTCATTAAGTGTGGTGGATAATAACACCTGGAAATCGGAAAGCACCTTGAAAGTGGCCAGCAGCCCACGACATGTGATAATGGATACCAGCGGCCGTTTATTTGTCTCATACAACAGCCTGGCAACGATTGCCTGCATTGATGCTGCAAGCGGAAAAACCTTATTTAAAACCGGCACGCATGCCCAGCCGAGAACAATTGTGTTGTCAAAAAATTACAAATTCATATTTGCAACCTGTTACAGCAGTGATTTTGTTGATGTGTACAAAATCAACAACGACAGCTTTGAGAAAGTGGCATCTTTGCCGTGTAAAGGTCACCCGGTAGGTGTGGATGTTTTTGAAAACGATGAAAAGCTGGAGGCATGGGTGTGCAGTTACAGTACCGGCTCGATTAGTATTTACAGTTTTAAAAAGAAATAGATTTTGTGAGCATGAAATTCTCTCACCTTCACGTACACACACAGTTTTCTCTTTTGGATGGGGCTGCCTCCATTCAAAACCTCTATAAAAAAATCAGCGACCATGGCAATATGTTTGGTGCTTTTGAATTTGTGGCAGAAGCGTACAAACACAAGGGCCAAGATGGTAAACCAATCGTAAAGCCTGTTGTGGGCTGCGAATTCTACATTACAGAAACAAGACATCAGAAAACTTTTACTAAAGACCAGAGAGACAAACGTCATCACCAGATACTGCTTGCCAAAAACGAAACCGGTTACAGAAACCTTGTAAAACTCACCTCGCTAGGGTTTATTGAAGGCATGTATGGCAAGTATCCCCGAATTGATAAAGAACTTATTCTGAAATATCATGAGGGACTTATTGCCACCACCTGTTGTCTCGGAGCCTCAGTTCCGCAGGCTATTCTGAAAAAAGGAGAAGAAGAAGGCGAAAATGAGTTCAAATGGTGGCTCAATGTTTTCCAGGATGATTACTATGTGGAACTGCAGCGGCATGGTATGGCCGAGCAGGATAAAGTAAACGAAGTGCTGGTAAAACTGGCGAAGAAATACAACGTAAAGATTATTGCCAGTAATGATTCGCACTATGTGGAGCAGGATGACTTCAATGCACATGATATTCTGCTTTGTATTAATACCGGGGAAAAAATTACTACCCCGGCACTCCGTGATTTTGCAGATGATGATGTGCATGTAAAAGACAAACGCTTTGCGTTCCCCAACGATCAGTTTTATTTTAAAACAACCCGGGAAATGAGTATAGTCTTCAGCGATCTGCCTGAAGCAATTGATAACACTAACGAAATTGTTGATAAAGTAGACCTGCTCAATCTCACCCGTGATATTTTGTTACCCAACTTCCCGGTCGAAAAAAGATTTGAAATTCACACAGAAGAAGAAATAATCGGGAAATACACTGTTACAGCTGAATCAAAAAACCAGTGGGAATATCTTAAACATATTACCTACGAAGGAGCAGAAAAAAGATACATTGACCTAACGGACGAGATTAAAGAAAGAATAGAATTTGAACTCTTCACCATCAAAATGATGGGCTTTGCCGGTTACTTCTTAATCGTTAGCGACTTCATCAAAGCTGGTCGTGACAAAGGCGTATTCATTGGTCCGGGCCGTGGTTCGGCTGCCGGTTCAGTGGTGGCCTATTGTATCGGCATCACCAATATCGACCCGATTAAGTACAACCTGCTGTTTGAGCGGTTTCTCAATCCCGACCGTAAATCAATGCCCGATATTGACACTGACTTCGATGATGAAGGAAGGCAAAAGGTTATTGACTATGTGGTTGAAAAATACGGCAAAAACCAAGTAGCCCAGATTATCACTTACGGCACAATGGCAGCCAAAATGAGTATTAAGGATGTGGCAAGAGTGATGGATTTGCCACTACCAGAGTCAAATGCCCTTGCCAAGTTAGTACCTGACCGACCGGGAATTGAACTGAAAAGAGTACTGCATGCCCCTTTAAAAACGAAAGACGGTGAAAAATCATTGTAAGAAAAAGATGGGCTTGGCAATGATGACCTGGAAAATGTAAAAAAGCTACGGGAAATCTATAACCAGGGTACAATCGCCGGCCGGCAAAGTATTACATGAAGCAGAAAGGCTTGAAGGTTCTGTCCGCAACACCGGAATACATGCGGCAGGTATCATCATTGCTCCAAAGGATTTGACCGAACTTATTCCTGTTGCTACAGCAAAGATTCTTCGTTGTGGGTTACACAAATTGAAGGAAACGATATTGAAAGCGCCGGTATTATTAAAATGGACTTCCTGGGTCTTAAAACCCTTACCATCATAAAAAATGCACTGGTACTGATAAAGCAAAACCATGGTGTAGAAATTGATATAGATACAATCCCTCTTGACGATGCAAAGACATTTGAATTGTATCAACACGGTTCCACCATTGGCACATTCCAGTTTGAAAGTGCCGGCATGCAAAAATACCTGCGGGAATTAAAACCAGATAAGTTTGGCGACCTGATTGCAATGAATGCCCTGTACCGGCCAGGTCCTATTGCATATATACCTAACTACATTGACCGAAAGCATGGCCGTGAAGCTATACAATATGATCTGCCGGAAATGGAAGAATACCTGCAGGAAACATATGGAATAACCGTATACCAGGAGCAGGTAATGTTACTGGCCCAAAAATTAGCCGGATTTAGTAAAGGCGATGCCGACATACTTCGGAAAGCAATGGGTAAAAAGCAGAAGACTGTGCTGGACAAAATGAAAGCACAGTTTATTGAAGGTGCAACGGAGAAATTAATGCCGCCGGAAAAGCTGGAAAAAATATGGGCCGACTGGGAGGCATTTGCCCAGTACGCTTTCAACAAATCACACTCTACCTGTTACGCTTATGTTGCATACCAGACGGCATACCTGAAAGCACATTATCCGTCTGAATACATGGCGGCAGTACTTAATAACGCCGGCAGTATTGAAAAAATCACCTTCTTTATGGAAGAGTGTAAGCGAATGGGATTACAAGTGCTTGGCCCCGAAATTAATGAGTCGCTGAAAGGTTTTGCTGTAAATAAAAAAGGAGAAATAAGATTTGGATTGGGGGGCTTAAAAGGTGTGGGTGACGCAGCAGTGGAAAGCATAATTGAGGAAAGAAACAAAAAGGGTTCATTCACTGATATTTTTGATTTTATTAAAAGAATCAATCAGCGGACTGTAAATAAAAAAACATTAGAAAGCCTTGCTTATGCAGGCGGCTTTGATTGCTTTGTCAATTTACACAGGGCACAATACTTCTTTATACCGGAAGGGGAAAGCATCAACGGACTGGAGAAAATTATTAAATACGGGCAGATAATTTCTTCGCAAAACACCAACATGAGCAATACCCTGTTTGGCGATTTGCCAGTCACGATGGAAATACCACCACCGCGGCTGCCGGAATGTTTACCCTGGCCTTTAATCGTACAACTTGACAAAGAAAAAGAAGTAACCGGAATGTTTCTGAGCGGACACCCGCTGGATAATTATCGTTTTGAAATAAGACACTACGGTGTTACCACCATTGCCGATTTTAATGAGTTTAAAGAGACAATAACATTGCAACCGAATCCGGGCAGGCAATTCAGACTGGTGGGATTGGTGGCCGATGCCCAGCACCGGATTGCAAAAAGCGGAAACAAATACGGAAACTTTGTGATTGAAGATTACAGTGGTAAAACAGAGTTTCCGCTGTTCAGCGAAGATTATTTGCGGCTTTCCCCCATTTTGCTGCAGGGAAGCACAGTGCTTATTACCGGTTTTTTGAAACAGCGATACAACCGTGATGATTTTGATTTCAAAGCCACCTCTGTTACACTTGCAGAAACAATGAAACGAAACATGACAAGACAGGTAACAATTGAATCACATCCGCAATCTGTGAATAAGGAGTTGGTTGCATTTTTTGAAAAAATATTAAAAATTATCCGGGAAAGGCAACATTAAAGATTACATTAACCGATTCGAGAAACAAACTGAAGATTAGCCTTGTAAGTATGAATAATGGTTTTGAGATGAATGAAGAAATGATTCAGTTCCTGGAAAAAAGGCCAGAACTGGATGTGCAGGTTACGACGAGCTAAACTGTTGACTTTCTGCTCAATTATTATCATTATTAAATAAACGCTGAAGTTAATCAAGCTGAAAAGCTGACAATATATCAACCAATAAGACAAGTTTTTCACAAAAAAGCGACATTGCTGCATAGAATAGTGAACGGCCTTAATTTTGCTATCCCTTATTAGCAATAAAAACAAATCAAATAAAATGGCAAAAGAATTTACCGATGCAAATTTTCAATCAGATGTGCTGAGTTCTGATAAACTTACTGTTATTGACTTTTGGGCAGAATGGTGTGGCCCCTGCCGTGCTATCGGACCTGTTATTGAGGACCTGAGCAAAGAGTATGAAGGCAGTGTAAATGTTGGAAAACTGAATGTTGATAATAACTCCAATGTCCCCTCACAGTATGGAATTACATCTATTCCTGCAATCCTGTTTATTAAAAACGGACAGGTAGTTGATAAATTAGTTGGCGCACAACCCAAAGCAAATTTTGTGAAGAAAATTGAGTCGCATATTTAATTTACTAAAATCTTATATCGAAAATCCTCCGTAACAACCGGAGGGTTTTTATTTTATCGAACTTAATAAAGAGTCTGTTATTCCGGCCTCGAAACCCCGGCCCGCATCAACCCATTTTATCCCACTGTCTTTTTTAAACCAGGTCAACTGCCTTTTGGCATATTGGCGGGTATGTACTTTAATCAGTTCAACAGCTTCTACAAGAGATGTTTTCCCTTCCAGGTGATCAAACAACTCGGCATATCCTACTGTTTGCAGCGCATTAAGCTCTTTGTAAGCAACAAGACTTTTCACTTCGTCCAACAACCCTGCCTCCATCATTTTATCAACCCGTTCGATAATACGACTATGCAACTCTTCTTTTGTTAATTGAATACCAAGTTTAATAATATTAAAATCCCGGTTTTGTTTTTTTCCAGTTCTGAAAGAAAGTACAGACCTCCCGGTTCCCTCCACAACTTCTAATGCCCTCATGAGTCGTTGCGGATTATGAATTTCTCCTTCCGCATAAAATGCGGCATCTTTTTGCTTTAGCTGTTCCTGCAACCATTCCAGTCCATGTTTATTATAACCGTCAGCAATTTGCTCCCGTATAATTTTATCTATTGAAGGTATAGTATCGAGCCCTTCGCAAAATGCTTTTATATAGAGGCCGGTACCGCCAACCATTACCACTATATTGTTTTTTGCAAACAATTCATTTACTTTCTGCAAGGCATACCGTGCAAATGAAGCGGCAGTAACCTCGTCTGCAATGCTGTGTGATGCAATAAAATGATGTGGCACCTCATTCAACTCCACCGCAGATGGGCGGGCCACTCCAATATTGAGTTCCTTATAGCACTGGCGGCTGTCAGTAGAAATAATTTCCGAACTGAAATACTTTGCTATTTGTATCGCAAACGTAGTTTTACCGGAAGCGGTTGGCCCGGCAATTACAATTACAGTGTTGGATGGAATTTTGTCAATCAATAATAAAGTTTCAATTATACTTCATTCTCATCACCGGCAAGCAGGTCATCTCCCAGTCCTACATCTTCGCCGTCTTCATCTTTTTCTGCAAAGCCCTCACCTGCCTGCGTCAGGTCATACTTTTCTTCAATATCGGCAAATTTATCTCCCAGCAATCCTTTGGTTCCATACTGACTGGGCCCAATTCCTTCTGAACGGGACATGGAAGGATATGTAATCTTTGGATTCTCTTCTTTTGAAACATTTATCAGTTCAACAAGGAAAGACCAGTTTCTATTAAAATCATACAGATAAATAAACCGCTGATTCGGGTCCTTAATTTCTGATCCGATAGACGTTTCACCCATTATTAATGGAGGTGCTTTATATTCCCTTTCGTCGTATTTCTCCAGGGATATTTCACGGCCCCGTTGCCAATGGTCATTGCTGCGGAAGAATGTAGCCTTATGCTTATTATCAAACTCGTATGACTTCAGGATTGTACTATGCAAATCCTGGAAAGTTTGTGTATGCCTGATTACTATATCACGGTAAACACTTTCGTCCTCTTCAAAGTATATCCTGAATTTTAATATTGCCATACAACAAATTTAATAATTAAGATTGAAGATTCACAGTGGTTGCTCTCACAGATTCCACAGATTTACACGGACGAGATTCCGTCATTTTTTGTAAACCAAAAATAACCCGTGCACATCAGCCTAATCCGCTAAATCCGTGTTCAATTGTATTCGGATTTACTTGCCAGTCTTAGGCTCAAGCCCCATACTCTTGCCCTTTTCAATCATGAAATTATAAGCTGCTTCATAGGTATTGGGGATCAGTCCGTCGAGTATTGCATCCTTTAATGCATCTTTTATAATACCAACCGGTTTTGAGGGTGACAGGCCAAACGTTTCCATTATAAGTTCTCCTGTTACCGGCGGCTGCCATGTTCGTATATGGTCGCTCTCCTCCACTTCTTTGCATCGCTGCCTTACCATCTGGAAATTTTCCAGGAACCGTTTCACTTTCTGTTTGTTTTTAGAAGTAATATCTGCCTCACATAGCTGCATCAGCGCTTCAAAATCTTCTCCGGCATCAAACAATAAACGGCGAATAGCAGAATCAGTAATATTCTCTTTAGTAAGACTGATAGGGCGAAGATGCAGTTCCACCAGCTTTCTTACAAACCGCATCTTTTCATTCTGTGGCAATTTCAATTTAGTAAAAATCTTTGGAACCATCCTTCCTCCCACCACTTCATGGCCATGAAAGGTCCATCCGTGACCTTCTTCAAATTTTTTTGTTGGCGGTTTACCAATATCATGCAGTATCGCCGACCAGCGTAACCACAGGTCTTCAGTATGCTCGGCTATATTATCGAGCACCTGCAGTGTATGCCAGAAATTATCCTTATGACCGATGCCGTCTTTATTCTCAGCTCCGGCAAGCTCCACCATCTGCGGAAAAATCAGTTTCAACAAACCGCTTTCATACAATAATGCAAAGCCAACAGATGGCTTTGCCGAAGCAATAATTTTGTTTAACTCATCAGTGATGCGTTCCTGCGAAATTATTTTAATTCTGTCTGCACTGTCAATTATTCCCTGCCAGGTTTTCTTTTCAATGGTGAACCCTAATTGCGAAGCAAAGCGTATGCCCCTCATCATCCGCAGCGGGTCATCACTAAAAGTTTGTACCGGATCGAGCGGAGTTTTAATGATTCCTCTTTCCAGGTCCTTTATCCCATCAAAAGGATCAATCATTTTCCCATAATTATCCTCGTTCAAACTTATTGCCATTGCATTAACGGTAAAGTCACGACGGTCCTGGTCATCTTTAACTGTTCCCGGTTCCACTTCCGGTTTTCGGGAGTTACGCTGATAACTTTCCTTCCTGGCTCCTACAAATTCAATATCAAAACCATCTGTGAGTCTGATATGGGCTGTTCCAAAATTCTTAAAGAAATCAACCTGTGGCACCGGGTTAAATTGTTTTGCCGTTTCGTTCGCCAGTTCAATAGCATCACCCACACATACAAAATCAGCATCTTTAGTTTCTCTTCCCAAGATTTTGTCTCTTACAAATCCGCCGATCAGATACGTTTCCACTCCAAGGTTCCGTGCAGCCCTGGCCACTTTTTTTATAAACAATAATTCTCTTTCTGTGCAATTAATATCCATCGGGGCAAAGATAACTTATGTGCCTTTATTAAGAAAGTTGCAGAACGATACGCCTGCCTGATCTTTTAACGTATTGAAAGCCTGAAAGGCTTTAACCTGCCTGTCGGCAGACAGGCTTAAATAGCTTCGGGTGAAACCCGGAGAACTTAAAGATTAATTTGCCCCAAGTCTTACATAGACAATTTTATGTTTCTTCGGATTAAAATCGCCGTCGCCCAGCAGCCTTTTTATAAGATAACCCACACCGATAAAAGCACCGGCCGCTGCATATTTCCCCAGGTTATCATTACTGAACAACGGTTCTTTATCACGCACTGAATTAAAACCGCTCAGCAATATAGTGCCTGCCCCGCCAATGATAAAGGCTTTACTGATAAGCCCCGGCAACCTGCTTCTGCGGATATTCAAACTGATTCTTTTTATATCAGTGTATTTCACTTTTGTAATATAAGCAGCAATAGTGTCAGCCACCCTGTTGCCCCACACCGTTGGCGATATCCTTATATCATACCACAGAATAAACAAACTGTCATCGGCGATATTCCTGATGGTGCCGCTCACAAATACACCATCGTTTCTTTCGAGTGAGATAAATGAACCGGAGTAAAAAGACTTGACAGCCACCCCGTTTTTCTTTTTAACACTGATGAAATCCGCACTCTGCGAAAATGAAGCAAATGATACCAGCAAAAAGAAGATAATGCTAAGCAGACGGTTCATGTTTCAAAAGTATAACCACTGCTGTATAAGTAATGTTAAAGTGCTATGGTCTTATTATCTGCAATTTTCCGTTCTCCCATTTAATTATAGATGACGGAGCCGCAAGGGCCACATCCTTCTGCCTGTATTGCACAACATAATCAACACCCGCTGTTATCCCTTCACTTATTTCCGCAAAGTTTTTTGCAGGAGGCAGACCCGATATATTTGCCGAAGTGGAAACAATCGGTTTCCTGAACCGTTTTAACAGCTGTTTGCAAAATGGTTCACCACAGATACGTATTGCAATACTACCATCTTCTGCCACTAAATTATCAGCAAAGCCGATAGCGCCATCATAAATTACTGTTGTTGGCTTAGGATATTCCTGCAAATAATCGAACAAGGCCAGGTCAACCGAGGCCACATATTTCAGCACATCGTTTTCTTCTGGCACCAGCACAATCATGGCTTTTTCATCAGGCCGCTGCTTCAGGGCATATACTTTTGCCACGGCTTCAGCATTGGTGGCATCACAGCCTATTCCCCATACCGTATCGGTGGGATAAAGAATCAATCCCCCATTTCGCAATACCTGCAGACAGGCCTCTATATCTTTCTCAAAATCCATTATAGCGATTTATACACTTCCATTACATTAGCGGCGCACCGTTCGGGTGTAAACAATGACGCATAAGCAAACCCTTTCTGCCGCATCTGTTCTGCCACTTCTCCGTTGCTGTATATTTCTTTCATGCCCGCAGTAATCTCTTCCGCCACCAGCGGGTTGACATAGTACGCTGCATCTCCCCCGGCCTCGGGCAGACAGGAAATGTTTGAGGTAATGACGGGCAGCCCGCTGTTCAATGCCTCCAGTACCGGGATACCAAAGCCTTCAAATGTGGACGGATAAATCATCGCCACCGCCTGCTGGTATATTGCCGGAAAATCAGCCGCTGATTGAAAAGAGGCCAGCGACTTAGCATTCTCATTCTCCGAAAGGAAAATAATTCGATGCCCCAGGTTGTTCTGCACTATAAAATCTTTTACCTGCTGTTTGTACTTGCCACCATCGCCAATCACCACCAGCGGAATATTCAGTTCCTCCCGCAGCAGGAACACCGCCTTGCACACATTCAGCAGGTTTTTTCTTTCAATAATAGAACCTACATACAGAAAATATTCATCCGGCAGGCTGTACCTTGCCTTTACGGTTTTCTTTTCCTCCTCACTCACTTTAATACCGAATGAAGGATTGCAGCTTTGGTAGCATACCACAATCTTTTCTTCCGGTGTGTGGTAGAAGTCCATAATATCCTGCTTGGTCTGTTCGCTGATGGCAATCACCTTATCAGCATGGGCACAGGCAAAGCGGAACTTCTTACTGTAAATCTTTACATCAATCGCATTGTATTGCTCGGGTTGCGTTCATGAATCAGGTCGTGGATGGTAACCACCGATTTAATGCCCGTCTTCTCTATCCCCACCGGAATCTCATGGCTCAGTCCATGGTAGAGGTCAATGCCCAGGCCTTGCAGGTCTTTGGTTACCCAGCTGCTGCGCCAGGCCGATGGAAAAAGCTTATTCAAAATCCTGAAGGCAGCACCTCATGCAGGGTTTTTTCCTATCAGCGAAAATCTATCAGATGCCTTTGGATTAAAAAGAAAATACTGATGCTCCGGATAATACGCTGCAAGGGAACGGATCAAAGTACGGCTGTAGTGCCCCAGCCCCGTTCCGTTATGATAAGCTCTCTTTGCATCAAATCCTATATTCATAAAAGCAAAGTTGCAGAATATTTTGGTGAAACGTAATGTAGTTTACTGGTTATAATTTGCTGCCAGCCCCCTGAATAAGTTCTGTGCAGGTGCTAAATAACTCTCAGCAGATTTAGTATGCTGTCTTCTTACCTCCGTCCTCCGGTTTCTGAGTTTTACTGCAATATCTCTTCCTTAAAACATTGTACATTTAGTAATCTAAACTAGCATTTATGAAACGCAGGGACTTTATTACCAATGCAGCTTTTGCATCAGCCGGTATGGCAACCATTCTCAACACCGCATGTAATAATGCTGACGATAAAACAAAAAAGAAAGACGATGGCAATGCCGTTTCAGGTTTTGAACTGGATGAGGAAAGCATCTCATCGCTGCAGGAGAAAATGGCAACCGGCACATTCACTTCAGAACAAATAACACAACTCTATCTTGCCAGGATAGCAGCTATTGACAAAAGCGGCCCAAAACTGAATTCAGTTATTGAAATCAATCCCGATGCGGTTAGTATTGCCAAAAAAATGGATGAAGAAAGAAAAGCCGGCAAGCTCAGAGGCCCCATGCATGGCATACCGGTTCTTATTAAAGATAATATTGACACGGCTGATAAAATGCAAACCACGGCCGGTTCGCTTGCAATGGAAGGTCATATCGCTGCCAGCGATGCTTTTGTTGTAAAGCAACTGCGGAAGGCCGGCGCTGTTATTATGGGCAAAACCAACCTCAGCGAATGGGCCAACTTCCGGTCATCTCATTCTTCTTCCGGCTGGAGCAGCCGCGGCGGACAAACAAAGAATCCCTATATACTCGACCACAACCCCTGTGGCTCAAGCTCTGGTTCGGGAGCAGCCGTATCGTCTAACCTGTGTGTGGTTGCAGTGGGTACCGAAACAGACGGCTCCGTTACCTGCCCGGCATCCGTAAATGGTATTGCCGGATTAAAACCAACCGTAGGACTCATAAGCCGTTCCGGCATTATTCCAATCTCTGCCACACAGGATACGGCCGGCCCAATGGGCAGAACAGTAAAAGATATTGCCATCCTGCTGGGAGCAATGACGGGCATTGATGCTGCCGATGGTATAACCAGGGAAAGCGAAGGAAAAGTACAGCCTGATTACACAAAGTATCTTGATGCAAACGGGCTGAAAGGAAAACGCATTGGTATTGATAAAAAAACACAGGGCTCCAATAAGTTCATGCTTGCCCTCATGGATAAAACCGTTGAGCTGCTGAAAAAACAGGGAGCTGAAATTATTGATATTGAATACAGCGAAAAAATAAACAAGCTGGGCGATGCAGAGTTTGAACTGCTGAAGTTTGAATTCAAAGACGGGCTGAACAAATACCTCGCTGCCACAAATGCCAAAGTAAAAACCCTGAAAGATGTAATTGAGTTCAACAAGGCAAATGAAGATAAAGCAATGCCCTACTTCAAACAGGAACTGCTCGAAGCATCAGAAGAAAAAAAAGGGCTCGACAGCAAAGAATACAAAGAAGCTTTCCAGAAAAGCCATCTTCACTCCCGGAAAATAATAGATGGTGTAATACAAGAAAACAAACTTGATGCAATCTGCGGCCTTACTATGTCGCCGGGATGCAGTATCGATGTGATGTATGGAGATAAGTGGGGCGATGTTTCCCTTACAACACCTGCCGCTATTACCGGCTATCCGCATATTACTGTTCCCGGTGGTTTTGTGTATGGTCTCCCCGTTGGTATTTCCTTTTTCGGTACTGCCTGGAGTGAACCAACGCTGTTTACAATCGCCTACGCCTGCGAACAGGCTTCCAAAGCAAGACTGGCTCCAAAATTTAAAAAAGCATTCCTTGATTCAGAAAACTAAACCCCTGTAAATGCAATAGTGTATTATCATACCTCACACATCATTTCCTTATTTTCGCAGGCAAAACAAAAATTTAAATGAAAGAACTGATACTCGAAGCATGGGGCAACCGTGATTTACTGAAGGATAACCAATACAGCGATGCCGTAAGGGCGGTGATGGAAGAACTGGACAAAGGCCGCCTCCGGGTAGCCGCACCCACAGATGATGGCTGGCAGGTAAACGAATGGGTAAAGCAGGCCATCCTGATGTACTTTGGCATTCAGCAGATGCAGACATGGGAAATAGCCCCCTTTGAGTTTTACGATAAAATGCTGCTCAAGAAGAATTACAAAGAGCTTGGCGTACGGGCCGTGCCGCATGCCGTTGCCCGCTATGGCGCCTACCTTGCCAAAAACGTGGTGTTGATGCCCTCTTATGTAAACATCGGCGCTTATGTGGATGAAGGCGCCATGGTGGACACTTGGGCCACCGTGGGCAGTTGCGCACAGATAGGCAAAGGCGTACACCTGAGCGGCGGTGTGGGCATTGGCGGAGTGCTGGAACCGCTGCAGGCCACTCCCGTCATTATTGAAGATGGCTGTTTCCTCGGCAGCCGCAGCATTGTGGTAGAAGGTGTGGTGGTGGAAAAGAAGCCGTACTGGGTGCCAACGTGGTGCTCACCCAATCTACCAAGATAATAGATGTAAGCGGCCCCGAGCCCATCGAAATGAAAGGCCGTGTGCCGGCCCGCAGTGTGGTAATACCCGGTTCTTATACCAAAAAGTTTCCGGCGGGTGAGTTTGGTGTGGGCTGTGCCCTTATCATTGGCCAGCGTAAACCCAGCACCGATTTAAAAACCAGTTTGAACGATGCCCTGCGGGATTTTAATGTGAGTGTGTAAACGAACAGCACCAAATATAACGTACTGTCACCCCGGGCTTGACCCGGGGTCTTTTTACTAATTAGCGGCACGAAAACTCATAAAGTAAAGAATGAATTTATTCTGAACTCCCATACCCGGATACGCTCCTGAGAATGCTTTCAATTTTTACTATTTGCTGCGGTACATTCCGCGGTTCAAGGTGTGCATATAATCCTTCAGCCAAAGCAGGATCATTCAACAAAGCACAAAACTCTTCAGTTAAATAACTTCTGAGCGGTTCCTGAGAATTAAGCAGCAATCGTTCTGCCTCACTGTTATTTTCGAGTACATAAACAATATCTTCAAAATCGCTGCTCAAACGATAATCATTCCCTCCCCTGTTTTTATAAGCCTCAGTTTTGAAGCAATAAAAAAGGGCAATGAAAAAATTTTCACCGTCATATCGTCCAGCAAAACAGGTATCGCCTGTTTAAACCCTTCGGCATACCATTTATTACTGAAGCCAATTACTTCAGCTACTGTTGGCTATATATCTACAATAATGCCCTGCGTCTGGTAGCGGCATCTCACCCCTGAAGCAGTATCATTTGCAAATCCGGCATACCTTAATTGTTCATCCAGCGCAGCATACCCGGCGTACGAAGCCAGTTCTATTACAACATCCACATCATCTGTTGGCCGGCTTTCTGCGGCTGCGGCGTCGGCGTACAATGAGACTGTAGCACCGCCCACAAACACAACATCCTTTTGCAGGTTATTCAATGCCCGGGCTACTGCTTTTATCCTGGTAATATTTATCTGATGCGACATTCTTAATTATCTAACTTTTTTCTGAGTAATTCTTCAGCCATTTTAATTTCCCTCACTTTTCCGGTTCTGATCACATCGCACAAAGCCATCAGGTTATAAAACTCAGTATCTTTTTTTGCTGCTTTAACCGTTCCGGGATATAGAGGTTCTATCAGCGTTCCTCTTTCTTTACCATCAGCATCCGGCCAAACAAATTTCTCTGCTGAAGCTAAGTACCCGGCTATTACCGGTGCAGAATGCCCTGTAGGCATCCCCTTCACCAGTGGCCCCGGAATGGCAGGAAACACATACTTCAAACCGTGAAGCAGGAAATCTAAAAGCGATTTTTTTAAATACCTTTTTCCGGGAGGGGTCTATTAACCCCGCCGTAGCCGACCGGCCAAGCGATTCGGTTACTTCTGAAGCACTGATAAAAAGTTCAGCCGAAAGATCTTTGTTCATCCATGGCTGTCCTTCTTTTGCTACAATTTTCAGTAGCAAAGCAATATCATGCGGCCGCATCCCTTTATGTTGCTTCATTTCAATAATTTGGATAAAAATACACAATAATTCTTGATTCGCAAATTGCGAATTACGAATTTCAGAAGCCTACCTCTTAACCCGTCTGTGACATTAACAGCCGCTCCTGCTGATTGCCAGAAGCCGGACTACATGGCAGTTTGCAGCACCATAACTCCCTTACAGCTCCCAATCTCTACCACTACTACCTCACTGCTGTCTCACTGTATTAAAGAGTGGGAAAACACTGACTATTAACTGGTATAAATGTCAAAGTATTTTATACTTCTTATGGGAACTTTGTTTTTCTATCGTGCACACATAAACAAAAAGAGCAACCACTCTCCTTGACTGCTCTTCCTACCATTTTATCCAAAAACCATTTCAACAATTGCCGTTTTAGTAATACATTTGCCGCCCGGTTGCTCGGGTGGTGGCGCAGCCGGTAGCGCACTTGCATGGGGTGCAAGTGGTCGCTGGTTCGAATCCAGTCCACCCGACATCTGAAGGGGAACTACCGGGTTCCCTTTTTTCCTCCTTCGCCATACTTTGGCGGATAAACGGGATGTAGCGCAGCCCGGTAGAGCACTACGTTCGGGACGTAGGGGTCGCTGGTTCGAATCCAGTCATCCCGACCATTTGTAAAAGTCTGTACAAGCAGACTTTTTGCTTTTTTTCTGCCTGACAAGCCATAACTTCGTGGCTTAATGAAACTACTCATTAAAAACGCAAGGGTTACCGACCCGGCCTCTCCCCACAACGGACAAACAGCAGATATTTTTATTGAAAACGGCACTATCAGTCGCATAGGCAATAACCTTTCGGTGGCTGCCGATAAAACCATCGACATCCCCGGCCTGTATGTATCACCCGGCTGGGTGGATGTGTTTGCCAACTTTGCCGACCCCGGGTATGAATACAAAGAAACCCTGGAGACCGGCGCTGCTGCTGCCGTCGCCGGTGGCTTTACCGATGTGATGGTGATACCCAATACCAAACCGGTGCTGCAAAACAAGGCAGCGGTGGAGTATGTTACCCATAAAAGTCAGCAGTTGCCGGTGAGCATTCACCCCATCGGCGCCATTACCCGCAATACCGAGGGCAAGGAGCTGGCCGAGATGTATGATATGAAAACAAGCGGTGCTGTGGCCTTCAGCGACGGGCTGGACTGTGTGCAGAGTGCCGGACTGCTGGTAAAAGCACTGCAATATGTAAAGGCATTTGACGGCATCATCATCCAGTTGCCCGATGATAAAAGCATTAACCCCCACGGACTGATAAACGAAGGCATTGTATCCACCCAGTTAGGTTTGCCCGGCAAGCCTGCCCTGGCCGAAGAGCTGGTGGTGGAACGGGATATTAAGCTGGCCCGCTATGCGGAGTCGAAAATGCACTTTACCGGGATAAGCACAGGCAATCGGTGGAGTACATAAAGAAAGGAAAGCAGACGGTACTGCCGTCAGTTGTTCGGTTACACCCTATCATCTTTTCTTTTGTGATGAAGACATGACAGGCTACGATACAAACCTGAAAGTAAACCCTCCATTACGGAACAAAGAAGACAGGGACGCATTGCAAAAAGCCATTACCGAAAATACAGTTGATTGCATAGCCACCCACCACCTGCCGCATGAGTTTGACAGCAAGGTACTCGAGTTTGAATATGCCAAATTCGGGATGATTGGATTAGAAACGGCCTATGCCGCCCTGTGCACTGCCCTGCCGGAAGTGGCGCAGGAGAAATGGGTGCAACTGCTGGCCGTAAACCCAAGGGCTATCTTTGGCCTGCCTGTGGCATCGGTACAAGAAGGAGCAAAAGCCATACTTACGCTTTTGAACCCGGAAAGCAATGGACGTTTACTGAAGAGAACATCAAATCAAAATCAAAGAATACGCCTTTTGCAGGCACTGCATTTACCGGTAAGGTAACCGGCATTATTAACGGAACTAAATCGGTGCTGCCACAACCCAACAAACATGAAACTGACCCCCGCTATAAAAGGAGGCATCACCGGTGCCCTGATGATAATTGTTTCGGTGCTGGTATTTAACGCCGGGCTGCCGGGCGACTCTGTGATACACTATCTTGTATTTGCCATCTTTGGTGCCGGTATCATCTGGGCACTGATTGCCTATAAAAAGCTGACGCCTATACGGGCAAGTTTGGCGACCTGTTTAACCAGGGATTCAGAACCTTTATCATCCCCATCCTGATGATGGCGGCCTTTACATTCATCTTTAACAAGATGCACCCGGAGTTTGCCACTGAATCGGCCAAAGCCTACAAGGCCGAACTGGTGAAAGACAAAAGCAAGCTTCCAAAGGAGATTGATGAGAAACAAAAAGATATGAAAAGGGCTATGCCACGGCGTTGGTTTACGGCTCAATTTTAGGATATTTGATAATTGGTGCCGGCGTAACTGCTCTTGCATCATTAACATTAACAAAGAGAACAAGCTGATGGATCTTTCCATTGTTATACCCCTGATAAATGAGGCAGAATCGCTGCCCGAGCTAACCGCATGGATTGAAAAGGTGATGCAGGAGCACCACTACTCCTACGAAGTGATATTTGTGGACGACGGCAGCAGCGACAACTCCTGGGAGGTGATTGAAGCACTTCGTTCCAAAAATCCTGCGGTGAAAGGAATTAAGTTTCAGCGCAACTATGGTAAATCGGCCGGGCTGAACGAAGCCTTTAAAGCCGCCAGCGGCGATGTGGTGATAACTATGGATGCCGACCTGCAGGACAGTCCTGATGAAATACCCGAACTGAGAAAGATGATTGTGGAAGATGGCCACGACATGGTAAGCGGCTGGAAAAAGAAACGCTACGACAACACCCTTACGAAGAATATCCCTTCCAAGTTTTTTAATGCCGTTACCCGCAAGGTATCGGGCATTAAGCTGCATGACTTTAACTGCGGCCTGAAAGCCTATAAGAATAAAGTGGTAAAAAGCATTGAAGTGTATGGCGAAATGCACCGCTATATTCCGGTTCTGGCCAAGTGGGCAGGCTTTAAGAAAATTGGTGAGAAAGTAGTGGAGCACAGGGCAAGAAAATACGGCGTATCAAAATTTGGCTGGCGCCGGTTTGTGAATGGTTTCCTCGATTTATTATCTATCACCTTCGTGGGCAAGTTCTCCAAAAGGCCGATGCACTTCTTTGGCCTGTGGGGTACATTGTCTTTTATGCTGGGTCTTGGCATTGCCCTGTACCTGATTATTTCAAAAATTATTGACAACCAGTTTGCCCTTACCAATAAGCCGGGCTTTTATTTATCACTTACGGCTATCGTTATTGGTATGCAGTTATTCCTGGCCGGTTTTATTGGTGAACTGATTTCGAGAAATTCATCCTCCCGCAACCATTACCTGATTGAGACCAAAACGGGTTTATAACAAATGGCAAGCGTAGTTATCATAGGCCCGGCGCATCCGCTGCGGGGTGGTTTGGCCACTTTCAACCAGCGGCTGGCAAAAGAATTTATTCAGCAGGGCGATGATTGCAGCATTTATTCCTTCTCGCTGCAATACCCGAAGTTTATCTTTCCCGGCAAAACACAATACACCGACGAGCCGGCACCGGAGAACCTGACGATACATACTGTTATCAACTCCATCAATCCTTTTAACTGGATAAAGATTGGCAACCGGCTGAAAAAAGAAAAGCCTGATATTATCATCGTCCGCTTCTGGCTGCCGCTGATGGGCCCCGCCCTGGGAACCATACTGAGAAGAGTAAGAAAAAACCGGCATACCAAAATCATCTGCATTGCCGACAATGTGATACCGCATGAAAAAAGACCGGGAGACAAACTGTTTACAAAATATTTTCTAAAAAGCTGCGACGCCTTCATCACCATGAGTGAAAAAGTAATGAGCGACCTGCGCCTGTTTCAAAAAGACAAACCGGCAAAGCTGGTATCGCATCCGCTGTATGATAATTTTGGAGAGATTATTTCAAAGGCAGCAGCCAGAAAGCACTTAGGCCTCCCGGAAAACGAAAACATCATCCTGTTCTTTGGCTTCATCAGAAAATATAAAGGGCTTGATTTGCTGCTGGAAGCAATGGCTGTCTTAAAAAACCAGCAACAAGCAACCAGCAACCAGCAGCTTCTTATCGCCGGTGAGTTTTATGAAGACGAAAAGCCTTACCAGGAACAGATAGCGCAACTGGGTATCCGGGACAGCCTGATATTGAAAACAGATTTTATTCCCGACAGTGAAGTAAAATATTACCTGTGTGCGGCAGATGCCGTAATTCAGCCGTATAAGAATGCCACGCAAAGCGGTGTTACCCCCCTCGCCTATCATTTTGAAAAACCGATGGTGGTCACCAATGTTGGCGGACTTCCGGCATTAGTTCCGGATAATAAAGTGGGTCTTGTGGTGGAGCCCAATGCAGACGCTATTGCAGCAGGCATCAGCCGGTTTTACGAATTAGGTGAAAATTATTTTATTCCTCATCTTCGCAGCGAGAAGCAAAAATATAGCTGGACGGTAATGACCGCCACTATTTCTCAGATTGCAAATGATATACAGAAGTAAAGCTCCATTAAGGATAGGACTGGCCGGCGGCGGCACCGATGTAAGCCCCTACAGCGATTTGTATGGCGGCGCTATTTTGAATGCCACCCTCTCTTTGTATGCACATGCTACTATTGAACCAACCGGCGGCAACAACATTATGCTGGAAGCAATAGACCGTGGTGAAGAAGAAACACATGAGTGGAGCAGCACTCTTCCATTAAATAATCATCTTGATTTACTGAAAGGCGTTTACAACCGCATTCAGAAAGATTACGGCATTACAGAAAAAGGTTTCAAACTCTCCACTTATGTAGATGCACCTGCGGGTTCGGGCCTGGGCACTTCTTCTACACTGGTGGTGGCCATACTGGGTGCCTTTGCAGAAATGCTGCGGTTGCCGCTGGGCGAATATGACCTGGCACACTACGCTTACGAGATTGAAAGAAACGACCTGGGGCTGGCCGGTGGCAGGCAGGACCAGTATGCGGCTACATTCGGCGGCGTGAACTATATGGAGTTTTACAGTGATGATAAAGTAATCGTTAACCCGCTGCGGGTAAAAGAGCAGCACCTGTTTGAGCTGGAGAATAACCTGCTGCTGTATTACACTTCCACCAGCCGTGAATCAGCCGAGATTATTAAAAAGCAAAGCAAGAACGTAACCGATAAGAAAGAAAAGTCGCTGGAGGCTATGCACCAGCTAAAGCACCAGGCACAACTGATGAAGGAAGCCCTGCTGAAAGGCCGGCTGAATGAGATTGGAGAAATATTAGATTACGGTCACCAGCAAAAAAGACAGATGGCCGAAGGTATTACCAACGAGTTGCTGGACAATATTTATGATGCAGCCAAAAAGCAGGTGCTACGGGCGGAAAGATATCTGGTGCTGGCGGCGGAGGCTTTATGGTGTTTTACTGCCCGGCCAATACAAAATACAAAGTGATAAAAAGCTTAGAGCAGTTTGGTGGCCGTCACCGTAACTACCAATTTGTAGAGCATGGGTTGAAGACGTGGACCATTTAGGTTCAAAAGTTTAAAGGTTGAAGGGTTTAAGGTTACTAAAAGCTGACAACTCTCCGCTCACAGCTAAAAGAATAAAAGAACAATGAAGAAGATAAAAGCCATAATTCAGGGATCAATTGATGTAAAGCAGCAAGTGCTGCAGGATGAAGCACTGATAGCAGAGATTGAGAAAGTTGTTGCCGTAATAACTGATGCTTTTAAGGATGGCAAAAGAGTTTATTTCTGCGGTAACGGTGGCAGTGCAGCCGATGCACAGCATTTGGCAGCAGAGTTTTCGGGCCGTTTTTATACTGACCGTAAAGCTTTACCTGCAGAAGCCCTGCATTGTAATACATCATATCTAACCGCTGTTGCAAATGATTACAGTTTTGATGTGATTTATTCAAGACTGATTGATGGTATCGGTGATGCAGGCGATGTGCTGATCGGTCTTTCTACTTCCGGAAACTCCGGCAATATTGTCAAAGCTTTTGAAACAGCAAAAGAAAAAAGATTATTACGGTAGGCTTTACCGGCGAAACCGGTGGGAAGATGAAGGAACTTTCAGATTATTTGGTTAATGTGCCTTCAAAAGATACGCCCCGCATACAGGAGAGTCATATTTTAATCGGCCATATCATTTGCCAGTTGGTGGAAGAAAATGTATTTACCCCCAACCCCTAAAGCCTGCCTGTCGGCAGACAGGGGGAGCAATATCTCTGCATGATTAAAGAATGTATCATATTGGCAGGCGGGCTTGGAACAAGATTAAAAGAAGCAGTGCCTGACCTGCCCAAATGTATGGCGCCGGTGGCCGGAAGACCTTTTTTGTTTCATGTCATCAACTACCTGAGAAGTGAAGGTGTGGAGCAGTTTATCTTTTCGCTGGGTTATAAGCATGAAATTATTGAGGAATACCTGCAATCTCACTTTCCAACACTCAGCTACCAACTTTCGATAGAAGATGAGCCGCTTGGCACCGGAGGAGCTATCCAACTGGCATGTACCAAAGCAACTTCTAAGGATGTGATTGTTGTAAATGGCGATACGCTGTTTAAGGTTGACTTGCATGCAGCCGCACAGTTTCATATTAACAACCTCGCTGAATGTACGCTGGTACTGAAACCGATGACCGACTTCGACCGATACGGTGTAGTGGAAACGAATGAAGATAAATTAGTAACCAGTTTCAAAGAAAAGCAGCATTACACGCAGGGAAATATCAACGGGGGTGTTTACATACTGAATGTATCAAAACTGCTTGACGAAGAGTTTCCGGTTAAGTTTTCGTTCGAGAAAGATTATTTAGAAAAATACTTTACACAACGTAGAATCTATGGCATCAGCCAGGATGGCTATTTCATTGATATTGGCATCCCTGCCGATTTTCAGCAGGCACAGAAAGATTTGGGAAAGCCGGGTTTAGATTTGAGTGGTATTGATTTCGGCTGGACAATACTCATTGACCGGGACGGCGTCATCAACCATGAAAAAAAGGAGGACTATATCCTGAACTGGAAAGAATTCCGGTTTTATGATGGGATAAAAGAAGCCTTTCAGATTATCAGCAACAGGTTTGGCAAGGTTATTATCGTCAGCAACCAGCGGGGTGTAGGCCGCCATCTGATGAGCGAAGGCGATCTGCATTTGATTCATGAGAATATGACCAGTGAAATAGAAGCAGCCGGAGGACGCATTGGTCACATTTATTACTGCACCAGTACCGACAACAAGCACCCCAACCGCAAGCCCAACCCGGGCATGGCCTTCCAGGCAAAAAAAGATTATCCTGAAATTGATTTATCGAAATGTATAATGGTGGGAAACAAACTGAGCGATATGCTGTTTGCCCGGAATGCCGGCGTTTACAGTGTTTTTGTCGCCACCACCAACCCGGATACGGCATTTCCCCATCCGGATATTGACCTTCGGTTCAATTCACTCATTGATTTTGCAAAGTCTTTGTAATTACTGCAAAATTTTATCAGCCGAATTTCGTTATTCCTTCTTTGCATCATGCAACTCAGTTTCCGGGTGCCGCATCTGGACTAAGTGCTAACTTAGCATTCACAAAAACAATAATGGTGAAAAGAGCCGCTATACTATTTTCAATTGTCTTCTTTGCGTTTTCTGTATCAGCGCAGAAAATTACGCCTGCCGACCTGAAGAAACTGGCCGCCAAGGAAGACACCCTGAAAGAATATGCCATGTACCTGAATACAGACAGCCTGCCCGAAGACAGAATGATCTCCGACAGTATTTTCACCAAAACACTGGTACGGGCATTGCAAATAAAAAATTCATTCTACTACCCTTTTGATTCTGTGCTGGGAGTTTCAAAATTATATGCACCGGATTCCACATTCCGGATAATTACCTGGAATATTTCTTTCGACGATTATTATAACCGCCAGCGGGGAGCTATACAGATGAAAACGGCTGACGGTTCGCTGAAGTTATTCCCGTTGAGAGATATTTCTGAGTTTACTGATAAAGCAGAAGATTCCATTCGCACAAGAGCTAACTGGATAGGCGCCATGTATTACAACATGATTACCACCCAACACAAGGGCAAGATATACTACACACTTTTCGGCTTTGACAATAACAGTGCCCAAAGCAGTATGAAATGGATAGAAGTGTTGACGTTTAACGAGAAAAAAGAACCTGTATTTGGAGGCCCATTCTTTAGTTACGAAAACGACAGTATCCCCAAACCAGCGAAATACAGGTTTGGCCTCGAGTTCAAGAAGGGGACAAGAGTGCTGGTTAATTTTATCCCCGACCTGGAAATAATACTAGTAGATCACCTGATTTCAGAAACCGACCAGCCTGACCTTGCCTGGACATTTGTGCCCGATGGCGACCAGGAAGGGTTTAAATGGGAAAATGGCAAATGGGTGCATATCGATAAGGTTTTCAATTTCAAACTACAGGATGGGCAAGCCCCGGTGGATGATCCATTACTTGATGAAAAGGGGAACCGTAATGAGAAAAAACTGCAGGATAATACCAATAAGAATAAAACAAAAGAAAGCGGCAAGTCACCCATTAACTACGACAACTAAGCACTTCACTGTTCAGCTACCCTATGCTGCAATTACCCTGATTCTGCCTGTATTTATTGGTAATTAAACCTTTAGTTTTGCTCTGCAGCATATTTAATAACCAATGGTTGAAAAATGATTATCCAGTTCTGCGGACTTTCGGGAAGCGGCAAAACCACCCTTGCTAAAAAAGTGAAGGAGCATTTTGATGCAACTCCATTCAACATTGAAATTATTGATGGAGATGAATACAGGAATAACCTCTGCAAAGACCTTGGATTTTCAAAAGAAGACCGGCATACAAATATCCGCAGGCTGGCATTTGTGGCAGGTAAACTGGCTAAATACAAAGTTGTCCCCATTATTTGCGCCATCAGTCCGTATGAAGAAATAAGAAAAGAAGTTGTCGCAAAGTACCGTGATGTGAAAACTATTTTCATTAAGTGCAGCCTTGCAGAACTTATTCACCGGGATACCAAAGGAATGTATGCAAAGGCATTGCTGCCTGACGGACATGCAGATAAAATTAAAAATCTTACCGGGATAAACGACCCGTTTGAAATTCCGGAAAACCCTGATCTAATTATTGAAACCGATAAAGAAGCCGTTGAAGAGTCAGCACAAAAACTTGTTGACTTTATAGAGAAGAATGTAAAAGCTAATCTTTAAATCAGAACTGTTGTAGTTTGTTATCGAAATTACTGAATATACTTACCAGCATAGCCGGCCGGGACAAAGCCAGCGATGAAGAGTCCCGTTACCTGGTTAATAAACTTGTAACACTCATAATACTTAACGGTGTTGCAATAGTTCTTGCTTTTCTTACAAACTATGTGTTAATCAAGGTTGCCGGTGTTGAATTATACGGGTCATATATATACATATTCAATCTGCTGTATTTATTAATGGCGATTTCTGTTCCTGGCACTGATACTTTACTGAGAAAAATGAATGCTGTTTACAACGACAGCGAAAAAAAGGCTCAGCTAAAGGGGCTTCTGATATATGCAGTCCTGATAGTTGTCATTGCTTCTGCCCTTGCTGCAGGTATATCGGGCTTAATTGCGAAAACAAGTATTGTTAATGAAACAGGAATAAGCAACTGGTATTTATTTGCCTTTATCAGCCTGCTCATCATATCAATCAATCAGACAGGCCAGGCTTCCCTGCATGGGTTAAAAAGAATATCAGCAGGGTTTATCCCCGAAAAAATCATCAGGCCGGCAGTACTATCAGCTATAGCATCTTTATGCCTGTTTTATAGTCATATCCTGTCGCTTAAGGAATTAGTGTGGCTTAATACGCTGGCAATCCTCGTGGCGTTGCTGGCAACTGCTTTTTTTCACCTTCGGGCATTTTCGCAATCCTATACACATATTGCCCCAAAATTTGAGATTAGCACCTGGAACCGGATGGCCGTCTCATTTTTTGCACTTAATTTATTATTTATCATCAATTCAAGACTCGACATTTTCCTGCTTGGAGAATAT
Source organism: Chitinophagaceae bacterium (assembly GCA_016719815.1). Lineage (GTDB taxonomy): Bacteria > Bacteroidota > Bacteroidia > Chitinophagales > Chitinophagaceae > JJ008. The sequence continues at coordinate 110,101 of JADJYK010000006.1, forward strand.
GCAACCAATAAGGAAGTAGGTGTGTATAATATTGCATTACGGATAAGCGAAATTGTGGGATACAGCCTCCCTTATTAACTATATCATATCCCCGTTAATTGCACAGTATTTTGCTAATGGAGAAATGGACCGGCTACAAAATCTTGTAACCCGTACTTCCCGGTTGGTTTTTTTCATCAGCCTGCCCCTTGCGATTATAATAATGCTCTTCAGCAGGCCTTTTATGAGTTTCTTTGATGCAGACCTTTACAACGGACATCTTGCACTGCTAATACTTTGTGCAGGCCAGATAGTAAATGTTGTTTGTGGCTCGGTAGGACTGGTGTTGCTGATGACCGGGCACCAGCGCTATTCTATTCTTAGTGTGATAATTGCTGTATTATTAAACGCCGGCCTCAACTTAGCGCTGATACCCAAGTTTGGGTTAACGGGTACTGCAATAGCAACCGCAACCAGTATGATAGCCTGGAATATCATGATGTATATTTTCGCATTAAAGAAAATAAAAATCAACACCTTTGCCCTGGTCAAATTAAAAAAGAGCTAAGATTGACAAGACCAAATTTCTTCATAGTTGGTGCACCGAAATGTGGCACAACTGCAATGGACCATTACCTGAAGCAGCATCCGGATATTTATATGGCAAAAAAAGAATTACACTATTTCGGATCAGACCTACCGATGAAAAACAGAATAAAAGAGTCAGAATACCTGGAACATTTCAAACATTCAAACGATAAGAAAATAATTGGAGAGTCATCAGTCTGGTATTTGTATTCGAGAATGGCTGCAAAGGAGATACATGAATTTGCCCCGGATGCAAAGATTCTTATAATGCTTCGCAACCCCGTAACCTTACTTCCTTCTTTGCATAGCGAAAGAATCTATAACGGAAATGATGATGTTTCTGATTTCGAAACCGCTATCAACCTGGACGAAGACAGAAAAAAAGGACTCAGACAGCCTGTTTGCGCCGATTACAACATGCTACCTCCTTATAAAGAAACCGGGCTCTTTTACGAACAGGTAAAGAGGTACACAAACTTATTTGGAAGGGCTAATGTACATATCATCATTTTTGAGGAGTTAATAAAAAATCCAACCCTATACACTAAACAGGTCTTTAAGTTCCTGGAATTGAATGAGGACGTACCGTTGATTTGCGACAAGATTAATGCCGGAAAAAAAATCAGGAATCTCTGGCTGCACCGAATCATTAAAACTCCCGGCCTGGTTGTAAAGAAAATAATAAGATTGCTTATTCCTTCAAAAAGTCTGAGGCATAGGATAATGAGTACCTTACTAAAAAAGAATACTAACATTGAGTCAAAAAGAAATTTAAACGAGCAACTGAACGACAGACTTTATGCCTATTATCAGAATGACATCAATCTTCTTGAGACTCTGATCGGAAGAAACCTGTATGGCTGGTATTCTCCAACAAGAAACATATACGCCTCCAATGATTAAACCAAACTTCTTTATTGTAGGAGCTCCGAAATGTGGCACAACTGCAATGGACCATTACCTGAAGCAGCATCCGGATATTTTTATGGCTCAAAAAAGTTTGGACTTTTTTGGTGCTGACCTCCCCTTAAAAATGAAACGAACTGAAGCAGAGTATCTTTCTAATTTTATTGATGCTTATAAAAAAAAGATTGTTGGAGACGCATCGGTTTTTTACCTCTATTCAAGAACTGCCGCATATGAAATCAGGGCGTTATCCCCGGAAGCGAAAATTCTTATAATGCTTCGCAATCCAGTAATACTTATACATGCCTTGCACAGTCAGAACATTTATGAAGGTAATGAAGATGAGGCCGATTTTGAAAAAGCCATTCAACTTGACGAAGAAAGAAAGAAAGGAGATAGGCAACCCAAATGCGTTGACTTTACTTTTTTACCCCCTTACAAAGACATCGCCCTTTTCTCAGAACAGGTTAAGAGGTATCTTGATGTTTTTGGCAAGGAGAAAGTACATATTATCATATATGAAGAATTTGCCAAGGACCCGGAGACAAGCACAAAAGAAGTTTTAACTTTTCTCGGTGTTGATCCTGGAATCAGTATTCAATACAAAGTTATTAATCCCAATAAAAAAATTCGTTTTCTGTTTCTTCATCGCCTGATTAAAACACCTGCAACATGGCTCAGGCCAATCGTTCGCTTTTTAATACCAGTGAAAAGAATAAGACACAAGATCATGAGTGTTCTGCAGGAGAAAAACATTGCAGTAAGTAAAAGAAATAAAATGAACCCGGAAACAGAAAAAGATTTAAAGACATTCTTTGCTGATGATATTGCGGCTTTAAGCAAGCTGATCAACAGGGATCTAATGTCAATATGGGAATAAAATTCAGGTAGGTTTATTAAAAATTTCAGATCGCAATAGTTTCATCTTGTTTAGTCTGTATGAAATAGATGTATGCAAAACGCCAAATCCATACTTAACACTGCGAATAAAATTAATTGAAGATGCCTCCGGAAAATAACTGGCCGGACAGGAAATTTCACCAATTTCATATCCGTTAAAAATAAACTGGGCCAGCACCTGGTTATCAAAAAACAAAATCATCTGAATTGGCTTCCAGGTTTATGGCCTGCAGTATCTCACGGGTATATCCCCGGTAACCAGTATGATATTCAGATAATTTCTGTCCCAATAATATATTCTGAATAAAAGTAAGTACCCTGTTAAAGAAATATTTATAAAAAGGCATGCCATTCTTTATTGCGCCTTCTCCTAAGATACGGGAACACAACACCACAGGATAAATAGAATATGCCAGCAGATATGCAATTGAAGGAATTAGCTTTGGATCATACTGGTAATCAGGATGCAGCATAATGATAATATCAGCTTCCAGTTCAATCGCTTTTCTATAACAGGTTTTTTGATTTCCTCCATATCCCTTGTTGCTGTCATGTTGCAATACATGCCTGATTCCCAGGTTCCGTGCAACCTCAACGGTATTATCCATACTTGCATCGTCAACAAGTACAACATCATCTACAATATCATGAGGTATATCTGCATATGTCTTCTCCAGGGTTTTAGAAGCATTATAGGCAGGCATGCACACGACTATTTTCCTCCCATTAATCATCCTTGTCTGACTGGTTTATTGCAGGGCTTATCAGTTCTTCTTTACCCACGTTAATGATTAAAAAATTATAAGCTACATGTCCGATTGGTTTATAATACTGTATCCAATCATATTGGTGACGATTAGATATATCTAAATAATCCCTTACCGTTATAATGAACCTTCCTGTCTGTGGCTTTACTGGTGCCCATTTTACATCATTATGTTCAGCAAGATACCTTTCAGCAAAATAATACCCTTGCCTAATTTCAAGATTTGAAGAACCAACTTTTGCATAAGCCATCTTTTTATCGATAATAAACTCATTTGTATATGGAAAATAATTACCAGCATACCGGCCAACAGAAACAAGCAGATACAGACAAAGTACTGCGAGAATCAGCCTATTGGCTCTCATTTGTTTGAATTGTATTAAAAAGCCTGAGACAATAAACAAAAAAGGATAAATAAAAACTATATGCCGGATACCGCATTGTGTTTGATAAAAGAAACTCATCATTAATAAAAAATATACTACAGGTGCCAGCAGGAAGAACTCCTTCTGAATAAAAACTTTTACTGTTCTCTGCTTCATCAGGGTTACAATACTCCACACAAGAAAAACCAAATACGGAATTGGTGTTTTGTAGAAAAGAGTTACAAAGTAATAATACCAGAAACCACCGCCTGTTTTTGAGTTTCCCAGAATTGTAACTTTCCCAAAAGAACTTACTTTGTCAATCCCGCCTCCGAGCTGATCATAATACTTTACCATATCCAGCCCATCAACAAATGGCCGCGGAAAAGGAAGCCGCAAAGAACCCGGTAAAGCCTGTTGCATACCTTGAAAAAGATTACTCATAAAATGATAATCACCCAGTTTCATAAAGCTGCCATGAAAATAATAGCCTGTATTAATTACAACCAGCTGAATAACGGCAAAAACTAATAGCCTTTTTAAAAACAAAAGCCACCTGAATGAATCTTTTTGAAAAGCGGCATAAATAATCATAACCGCCGGTGCAAGTACATACAGATGGAACAATGATTGTTTCACTAATTGAGAAACGGCCAGCACAACTGAGAATAATAAAAAAAACCTGTTTTGATTTGTTTTGCAAAACTTCCATAACAAATACATATTTAACAACAGGAAAAGTACTGAATAGGCATCAGTCGTTACCAGGCCAGCCAATGAAATATTGTTAGGGCAAACAGACATAAGAAACGCAGAAAAAAGCCCGGCTGATTTACCATAGAGTTCCTTACTCCAGACATATACAAGCAGAATCGTAAAGACTGAAACAAATAATGTAACGTATCTTCCATTCATTATATCACTAAATCCACCATCTTCTTTTTTCAAAGAAGGATTTAATACCTGGGTTACCATTCTTGGAGTAAGATTCAATACACTCACAGGCAACTTACTGTTATCAACCCTTGGATTTGTTCTGTCTGGTTGCCCTTTAACATAGCGAAAAGCATAATTAAGAAAATCTGCCTCATCTGAAGTAAGAGATTGGTTGCGGATATAATATGCCCCGTTCAGTATATAGAACACCACAATTAACCCCAAACCAATGGAGTGAATTTTCTTTTTTAAAAAAGGAAAAAATGACTGGTGCATTATTACAAAAATAACTGCAAAAATCAATCAAAAAGATATAGTCATTGAAATAAAGCCCTATTCATCCAGCTTCAGCACCGCCAGGAATGCTTCCTGTGGAATCTCTACGTTACCTATCTGCCGCATACGTTTCTTTCCTTCTTTTTGCTTTTCCAGCAGTTTTCGTTTGCGGCTGATATCACCACCATAACATTTAGCTGTAACATCTTTTCTTAATGCAGAAATAGTTTCTCTCGAAATAATTTTAGCACCAACAGCAGCCTGAATAGCAATCTGGAATTGCTGGCGGGGCAGCAGTTCTTTTAACTTCTCACAAAGTTTGCGGCCAAAATCCTGTGCCCGGCTGCGGTGAATAAGTGCTGACAACGCATCCACTTTATCACCATTCAGCAGAATGTCCATTTTTACAATATCGCTGTCCCGATAACCAATCGGGTGATAATCAAACGAGGCATAACCTCTTGTCTGTGATTTCAGCTTATCATAAAAGTCAAATACAATCTCCGTAAGTGGCATCTCAAATATCAGTTCCACCCTTGTCTGGGTAAGGTAGCTTTGGTTCATCAATATGCCTCGCTTGCCAAGGCAAAGGGTCATAATATTACCAATATATTCCGGTTTGGTAATTATCTGTGCTTTAATAAAAGGTTCTTCAATCCTTTCTGTCTTCACAGGGTCGGGAAACTCGGTAGGATTGTTTACAATTACCTTTTCGCCATTCGTTTTGAAGGCAATAAAACTTACGTTGGGAACAGTTGTGATTACCGTCTGGTCAAACTCCCTTTCCAGTCTTTCCTGGATAATTTCCATGTGCAGCATTCCCAAAAAGCCGCAACGGAAACCAAAGCCAAGGGCTTGTGATGTTTCCAGTTCAAAAGTAAGAGAGGCATCGTTCAACTGCAGTTTGTCCATGCAATCCCGCAACTCTTCAAACTCATCTGTATCTACCGGAAATATTCCGGCAAACACCATCGGCTTCACTTCTTCAAAGCCCTGTATCATCTGCGGGTTTGGATTATTTGCCATCGTAATGGTATCACCTACTTTTACCTCTTTGGCATTTTTTATACCAGTGATGATGTATCCCACATCCCCGGTTTTTACTTCCTGCTTTTCAATCATTTTCAGGCGGAGAATGCCTACCTCGTCAGCGCCGTATTTCTGACCAGTGCTGACAAACTGCACCTGGTCTCCTTTTTTTATTGAGCCGTTCAGTATCCGGTAGTAAACAATAATACCACGAAACGAATTGAATACAGAGTCAAAAATAAGTGCTTGTAATGGTGCTTCAGGGTTTCCCTTCGGTGCAGGAATCCTTTCAACAATTGCTTTCAGTATCGCTTCCACACCTATCCCGGTGCGGCCGCTGGCATGCAAAATATCTTCCCGTTTACAACCAATCAACTCCACAATCTGGTCTTCCACTTCTTCAATCATGGCACCATCCATGTCTATTTTGTTGATAACGGGAATTATCTCCAGGTCGTTATCAATTGCGAGGTACAGGTTGCTGATGGTTTGCGCCTGTATGCCCTGTGTGGCATCTACAAGCAGCAGTGCACCTTCGGCGGCAGCCAGTGCCCTGCTCACTTCGTAGCTAAAGTCCACATGGCCGGGAGTGTCAATCAGGTTCAGTGTATATTGCTGACCATCAGTATGCTTATAGTCAATCTGTATGGCGTGGCTCTTAATGGTAATGCCCTTTTCCCGTTCCAGGTCCATATCATCCAGTACCTGGTCCATCATGTCCCGTTCAGTAATAGTGTTGGTGGTTTGCAAGAGCCTGTCGGCCAGTGTACTCTTACCATGGTCAATGTGGGCGATGATGCAAAAGTTTCTGATATTCTTCATTACAAATTCCTCATTTTTCAGAGGCGGCGAAGGTACGGAAAACAGGCCGTTTGAGGAGGATTTTGTTGCCGGCTGCAGTACTGCTATCATCGTCCCTTGCGTCGCACACTTCAAGGTTCTGTCCGCTGCTCAGCAAGACCAAAAAGGAGTTTTCCCTTTTCTAATCTAATCTTTATCAGGAAGTTTTGATATTTGCATTCCTTTTAAAATCGTTATATGCTGGACATCATTACCCAAGTCTTTGGTTACCTTGCCTCTGTACTGTTGGCAGTTGCCTTATTAGTAAACAGCGATGTGAAGTTCCGCTGGATAAATTCTGCCGGTTGCATTGCCTTCGTAGTATAGGGCATATTGCTAAACTCTATACCGGTGGCACTTACCAATGGCATACTGGTTGTGATTAACATGATTACGCTGTACAAAATCTACAAACGGAAAGAACACTTTCAGATGGTAGAATGCAAGCCAGATGACCAGCTTGTAGAAAAATTTCTTACGTTTCACAAAGAAGATATCGCCACTTATTTCCCCAACTTCAATAAAGAACAACTGCAGGGCAACCAGAATTTCCTCGTCCTGCGGGATATGGCCATTGCCAATATTTTCAGTGCCGCTGTTCAGCCTAACGGCGATGCAGAAGTAAAGCTGAATTATACTGTTCCTAAATTCCGTGATTATAAAATCGGCTCCTTTCTTTTTGAAACAGAAAAGGATAATCTAATAGCTAAAGGCATCAAAAAGATTCTTTACAAAACAGTAGCCCATAAAGGGCATATTGATTTTCTGAAAAGAACAGGATTTACTAAAGAAACTGTGAATGGCGAAACTGTTATCTATAAGAAACTTTAACAGGTAATTATTTTTTATTGAAAAGGTAGCCTAAATACAATCCTAGCATCCGTTTCAGGTTTCATACCTGATAAAATTTCAACTGATTTTCTTCATAAATCCAGCATACAGTATAATCTTGTAATTTAGTCCCTCACAAAACAAAGTAACATGTACAAAAAATTGGTTGCGCCAGTTCTATTACTGGTTTCATTTTCTGTATTTTCACAAAATCACCTGACCCCTGAACTGCTCTGGAAATTAGGTCGTGTATCCGGCCTTGGTGTTTCCAAAGACGGCAAATATGCAGTGTATTCTGTTGGCACCCCGGATATGGAAGCCAATAAAATCAAACGCAAGTCATACATTATTCCCATTACAGGAGGCACCCCGGTTGAAATTGCTAACCCGGACAGCCTGCTGAATGATAAGAATATTTCACCCGACGGCAGCTATCTTCTCAGCAATAAAGAAGTGAAACTGAAAAATGTTTTTGGCAGCGATTTCTATCCCGAACTCACTAAAACCAATACTTACATCTACGACAACCTGAACAACCGCCATTGGGATACATGGGAAGATGGAAAATATGACCATGTATTTCTTTCAAAAATAATTGATGGCAAACCGGCTGACGAAAAAGACATCATGCCCGGTGAACCCTACGACTGTCCACAAAAACCTTTCGGCGGTGACGAAGATTATGTGTGGAGCCCCGACGGGAAATACATTGTGTACTGCTCTAAGAAAAAATTTGGCGTGGACTATGCCAAAAGCACCAACGCTGATTTGTACCAATATAATATCGCTACCGGCGAAACAAAAAATCTTACACAAGGCATGGTGGGTTATGACCAAAACCCGCAGTTTAATAAGCAGGGAGCACTTGCCTGGCTGAGTATGAGGCGTGATGGCTTTGAAGCCGACAAACAAGATATTATTGTAAGCAATGGCATTACCAAAATAAACCTCACAGGCAGCAGGGATGAAATACATGTGGAAGGTTACCGCTGGAGCAATGATGGCAGAGAGATTTATTTCTGGGCACCCATCAACGGCACAATGCAGTTGTTCGTAGTTAATTATCCCGGCAATACTAAAATGGCTGCTGTTATCCGCCAGTTGACCAAAGGCGATTTTGATATTAACAACATCATTGGCCAGTCGGGCAATACACTGGTTGTTGCAAGAACCGACATGAACCATGCCGCAGAATTATATACTGTAAGCCTGCCCGATGGAAACATCACGCAGTTAACTCATGTTAACGATGCAGCGTATAAATCAGTTGGCATGTGCCGCACCGAAAGAAGATGGGTACAAACAACTGACAATAAAAAAATGCTGGTATGGGTGGTGTATCCGCCGGATTTTGATGCTACCAAAAAATATCCCACCCTGCTATATTGCCAGGGCGGACCACAATCGCCGCTTACACAATTCTATTCCTTCCGCTGGAACCTGCAACTGATGGCATCTAACGGTTATATCGTTGTTGCGCCCAACCGCAGGGGCATGCCCGGTCACGGCACCAAGTGGAATGAAGATATCAGTAAAGACCACGGCGGACAAGCCATCAGGGATTACTTCTCGGCCATTGATGCACTGAGCAAAGAAAAGTTTGTTGACAAAAACAGGCTGGGTGCTGTGGGTGCAAGCTATGGCGGCTACTCGGTGTTTATGATTGCAGGTGTGCACAACAACCGTTTCAAATCATTCATTGCTCATGATGGCATTTTTGATATGCGCAGCATGTATGGCAGCACGGAAGAACTCTGGTTCCCCGACTGGGATTATGGCGGAGCCTATTGGGACAAAAAGAATGCTGCTGCCATGCGTACATACAGCCAGCAAAACCCTGTGAACTTTGTTGACAAATGGAATACACCTATGATGGTGATACATGGCGGCAAAGATTACCGTGTGCCTGCCGAACAGGGTATGCAGGCTTTCCAGGCCGCACAACTACGGGGCATTAAAAGCCGCTTCCTTTATCTGCCTGAAGAAAATCATTGGGTGCTGTCGCCACAAAATGGTTTGGTATGGCAAAGGGAGTTTTATAAGTGGCTGGGAGAAACGCTGCCAGAGAAGAAATAATACAATCCGCAATTACTTTTTTTATGAACTTTAGGGATGCCAAACAACGGCATCCTTTTTTAATTCTAAATACAGTCAGATGAAACCATTTAATTTTGTAATGAGTTTATCATTACTCATACTTTCATGCGATAACAAAAAGCAACTCAACAACTCCTCCTCCGCACAGCAAGAAATCACCAAAGCCGAAAATGATTTTGAAGAGATGGCTGCTGAAAAAGGAATTGCAGAAGCTTTCTGGTTCTTTGCAGACAGCAATGCAGTAATAAAAAGAGGAAATGATTCTTTAATAATGGGGAAAGAAGGCATCAGGAATTATTACGCAGCACCCCATTTTAAAACAGCTTCTGTAAAATGGTCGCCCGACTTTGTAGAAGCATCAGCAGATGGCACGATGGGATACACCTATGGAAAATACATCTGGCAATCTAAAGATACCACTGGCAAACTAACAGAATCAAAAGGCTTATTTCATACTGTATGGAAAAAGCAAACAGACAGAAGCTGGAAATATGTTTGGGATTAGCAAAGAACCCTCATTTTGAATATTATGCCATTCTGATTCAGGATGGCATTTTTGCTATTAACATTTCCTTTACCAAAGTATGGCACATTGGCATTGGCTTTGGATTATATGTACTGACCGGATAAAAAACAAAATGTACTGCACCCAGTCCGGCGGTTGCAGCAGAAATTAAAACGAAGAAAAATGAAAAAGATCTTTACCCTAACAATCGGAATGTTATTTGCAATGGTGTTAATGGCAGCCGACCGCAGGCCTGAAATTACGGTAGAGAATTTCAGCCGCAACAACTTCAAAATCGTAATAGATGGCAGAAGCTACTTTGGCGACTACATCAGAATACCGGTTACTCATTTCAACGGTAACCGCCACACCATAAAAGTGTATGAAATGCGAAGAGGCTTCTTTGGTAAACAGGAGAAACTTGTTGATGCCAAAAACTTCTTCATCGCCAGAAGAGATGTGGAAATTAAAATTGACCGCTTTGGCAACATCCGCATTGATGAAGTAAAAAAGAACAGGCATTATGACAATGACCGCAGAGAATGGAACGACCGTGACAACCGTGGCAGGAATAATGACGATGACTATTACAAAAGAGAAGACAGAAACAGGTTCTAACTAAGGAATACACCTGAAGACCGCCCCCAGCCGGGCGGTTTTTTATACCTTTATTGAAGGCCGAATATTTTACTTTGCAGACAAAACTAAGAAATGACATACGGTAAATTAATTACCTTGCTGCATGAATCAATTGAAGCATCGGGAATTGCTTACAGAAACTATATCTCAGGAGGGAAAACATTCCGGTTTGCCGAGGAACTAAAAAGGTATAATGACAAAATCACCCTATTAATAAAAGAAAACAGTCAGCTTCTATCTCCCCCCTTACAGGAACATGCAGCCGGCTTACTTCATCATTATAATGTATGGACTGAAAAGTGGATTCAGCTTGCAGAAGCAATGAACCCCGGCCCCGATGATATTTTTGTATTTGCTAACGAAGTAACCTTCCCCAAACAGGCCGCCATTCGTATTGAAGAAGAATACTGGATAATAAAGGCGGTGCTTAACCCGCCGGATTAACCTGCTTCCTCTTTGAAGTGGCAGCATCAGCAACATCTGCTTTGATATTATGGCGGATAGCATCCCAGTATTCCTTGCCATAGTTTACCAGTATTTCGACACCAGCCGGAATATCTTTCACTGCCTGTATATATACTTTCTTTCCATGCTCCACATACTCTGCATTATTTAAAACTCCCTTTACCCTGCCAATCCCTCTTGCATCGTTGGCATAGCGGGCAAGGGCTGATTTATAATTACCGGCATCAATTACATGGTTACGGGTAACATAAAAAATAGCCATTCTTTCCCTCGTCATGGTCCACTTCGTTCCAGGAGGTAATCCTGCCCTTGTATTCAACAATCAGTGAGCCTTTAGGAATATAATCCCTCGCAAAAAGGCCACTTCCTGCACCCGGCAGTACAGATTCTCTTACTTCAATAATTGATTCCAGCAATGCCATAATAATCGGTTTCAAAAGCAGCAAAGATAAAGGCCCGGCACCATCTTTGCAAAGGCATTAAAAACAGTTAGTATCTTAGCGGCTAATCTTTATTCAACTAACAATGATAAAAAAGTTTCTGCTGGCAGCAATCGTCCTGCTAATCGTTTTGGTGGTACCAGTATTTACTGTTAGCGGACAACGCTTCATTAACAAAAGCCACGACAAAACACCATCATTTTTTCCAATACAGAAAACAGCATCAAAATGGAAGCAGGCGGCAAAGGCAGCCAGCCTGCTACTTTCGAATACTTTTTCGCCTCTGACAAAAAATGTATAACTGAAAAAGTGACGGCCAACTGCGACTCCTGCTATAAAAGATACCTGAAGGAACTACTGGGTAAGAAAAAATATGGCTGGAAACAGCTCAACGAAAACCAGTACATCTCTGCCTACAAATGGCAATTAATGATTGAACTGCCAATAAAAGAAGAAAAGCAGTTATTCTATATGCTGATGAAAGTTAAATGGAACAAACAAACCTATGCCATGCTTCTTGAAGGAGCACATCAGTAATACATGTGCACATACTGACTTATTCAACCATGCCATCCTCTTTCCATTTCTTAAACACTGCAATCACACTGTCGCTAAGCCGGGTGGTTCTTCTCATCGGCATAAAACCTTTTTCACCAGGGTTCATCCCAATTCTTTTAATAATTTCATCAATATCTGCCTTCACATTTGTATAACTGTCATAGGGCTTTTTCTTACCTCCATTAGCTGGTATGTGGCAGGGGGAGCAGTTACTCATCATTAAAGAAGATACATCGTTTGCATAAGTGGATTTTACTGTAGCCTTAGCCGCCTTTTTAGCAGGATTGCAGTAAACTAATATAAATGACACCGATAATAATACAGCGATGATGACGAACTTATTCATTGTTGGGTTGTTATTATCAATAAATGTAAGGTTTCTGTAATTTACAGCTTTAAAATGAATAAATTATAACACAAGTTGTCCGGAATTTTTCTTACTAAATTCTGACATAATTTTTATACCATGAAGATAAGCAGACTAATCCCTTTTTTTGTTATTGCCGCTTTGGTTACCTCTTGCAGGCAAAAGTCAGAAATAATTACAGAAGCAGAAGTTATTGCCGTTATCAACAAGTTTGATGATGCCTGGGAAAATAAGAATGCTGCCGTGGTTGATTCGGTATTATCGTCCCATTACCTTTATTTCACCCAATCGGGAGGGACTTTTGACAGAAAAAGTATTTTAAAAACTGCCTCTTCATCAGTGTATAAATTGCAGACTATGCAACGCAGCAAATTCAGCATTATAATTGAAGGCAATACCGCAGTAGTCAACTCCATCTGGTATGGAAAAGGTTCTTATCATGGCGAGGATTTTGACGACAGTCAACGCTGCAGCATCACTCTCATTAAACTAAAGGGAAAGGTTAAGATTCTTTCTGAACATTGCACCCCAATCAAAACTCCCTGATTGATAAAAGTATTCTGCATTATTTATCTGTTAGGTTTTCTGAATACCGTATCACCATTTTTCATTCCCCTAATTTTGCCTAAAACAATAGCGTATGAAACGTTTCATTTCATTAATCCTGCTATCATCTTTGTCCATTGCACAGGTTACTGCACAGCAAACCATTCAGAGGCCCAAACTGGTTGTAGGTGTAATACTTGACCAGATGCGGTGGGATTATCTGTACCGATACTATGACCGCTACGATGCCCGTGGCGGTTTTAAAAGGCTGCTTAACCAGGGATTTTCCTGCGAAAACACTTTCATTCCTTACTCTCCTACTGTAACTGCCTGCGGGCACAGTTCTCCATATGCGGGTTCAGTGCCAGCCATTCATGGCATTGTTGGCAACAACTGGTGGGATAAAGAAAAACAGAAAAACGTTTATTGCACCGAAGATGATGCAGTTGCTACTGTGGGCAGTTCCACATCATCCGGAAAGCAAAGCCCAAGGAATCTGTTGGTGACTACCATTTGTGACGAATTAAGACTTGCCACGAATTTCAGAAGCAAAGTAATTGGCATTGCCATTAAAGACCGTGGCGGTATATTGCCTGCAGGTCATAGCGCTAATGCAGCCTATTGGTACGACAGCAAATCAGGTAACTGGATTACTTCGACCTATTACATGAATGACTTACCCGGCTGGGCGAAGAACTACAACGAACAAAAATGGCCGGATAAATATTACCAGCAGGGATGGAAACTGATGTATCCTTCCAATACTTATGTGCAAAGCACAGAAGACAGTAAAGGATACGAGAACAAACCCTTTGGCACCGGCTTTCCCTACGATCTTACAAAATTTGTAAGCAAAGACTTTGGAAAGATTGCCTCCACACCAATGGGCGGAACCATGACTACTGAATTTTCAAAAGCTGCGATTACCGGAGAGCAATTAGGGAGTGATAACATTACAGACTTTATCACTATCAGTTTTTCAAGTCCTGATTATATTGGTCATGCTTTCGGCCCAAATTCAATAGAAGCAGAAGATGGTTTTCTGCGAATGGATAAAGACCTTGGCTCTCTTCTCGATTTCCTGGATACCAAAGTGGGAAAAAACCAATACACTCTTTTCTTATCTGCTGACCACGGCGTGGCACATATACCGGAATTTCTTACAGAACATAAAATACCTGCAGGCAGGCTTATGGCCGATAATGAGATAAAAAAACTGAATGCCAAACTTGCTGAAATCTATAAAGTACAAAACCTCATCATCAACTTTGAGAATTACCAGTTATACTTTAACGACAAAGCAATAGACTCGGCAAACATCAACAGAATGGAGTTTGTCAACCGCATTATGTCACATCTCTATTCACTGCCTGAAATTGACAGAGTAATTAACCTCGAAAAGCTGATGACAACCACATTACCTGAGCCAATCCGAAAATCAATTATTAACGGCTATCACCCTAAACGCAGTGGCGATATTCAGATTATTTTAAGACCCGGCTACATTGATGGTTACTCCAATACAGGCACTACCCATGGACTTTGGAATCCTTACGATTCCCATATTCCGCTGATATGGTACGGATGGGGAATTAAACAGGGAAAAACAAACCGGGAAACGTATATGACAGATGTGGCTGCCACAATTGCAGCATTGCTGAAAATACAGATGCCTTCAGGTTCAGTAGGAACAGTAATTACTGAGGTTATGAAATAAATTTTTGTTAATGCAGCCTTTCTGCAAAAACCAAACTCTTACTTTCGTAAAAAACATACCAAATGGATATTAAAGAACAATTTGAACAGGCCGTAGCAGAAAGTAAAACCTTGTCTCAAAAACCCAGCAACGAAACATTATTGCAATTATACTCCCTTTATAAGCAAGGCAGCACCGGTGATGTAAATATTGACCCACCTTCCAATCCTTTCGATTTTGTAGGCAAAGCCAAATATGAAGCATGGGTTGCTTTAAAAGGAAAGGCATCCGCCGATGCTATGAACGAGTATATTGAGCTGGTGAAGAAACTGAAAGTATAAATTATTTCCCCGTGAGAACGGATTGATATACATCATCAATCTTCTTACCGATTACAGAATAGCTGAATCTGCCCAACGCATTTTCAGCTATTTTTTTTCTGTCAAACTTTGAGTAGTCTTCGGTCATTTTTTTCATTGCTTCTGCCAGAACAGTTTCATCACAAGCCTCAACAAGCACTCCATTCTCTTCTGTCACCAATTCTGCAATGCCTCCGACAGTTGTGGCAATTACAGGTACTCCGCAACAAAGCGATTCGCCGATAACACAGGGAGAATTCTCAACATTGCTGAATAAAACAAAACAATCTGCTTTTCTCATTAAAGCTGCCACATCTGCATTACTAACTTCTCCATGAAAGTGAACGCTTCTTTCCGGGAACGCTAAAGATGCTGCATAATCCCTGATTGCAGGTGTGGTATCCCCAACCATCACCAATTCTGCTTTACCACCTGCCTGCTGGAATGCTTTGAATGCCCGCAATAAGCCTTCGGCATTCTTCAGGCTGTTCATTGAGGAGACGTGAATAAAGCGGAAAACATCATTCACTCTATTTCTTTCTGCATAATAAAATAAGTCAGTGTCTACAGAATTCTCAATAGCCCGGAACTTTTTTTGTTCTACCTGCCTGTTAATTAACTCTCCCAGATCCGAACTCACCGGTAATAATATATCGCAGTTCTGCACTGTTCGCTTAATAATGCTTTTAAAAAAAAGTTCTGATCAGTATAAAGAACCGGACTTTGCGGCTGATATATCGTCCAATGTTCTGTAACTACATAAGGTGCTCCAAACTTCTTTTTCAGTTTCCGGCCTATAATTCCCATCTTGAATGGCACATGCACATGCACCAGATCAGGCGCCCCGTTTTCCTTTATATATTTCTGCACCGCCTCCATTGCACATCGAAGCCATTTAATATGATTAAACAGCTTGCCGGTCAATGAATCCTGACTCTTATAATATACAATCACTTCTTTCAGACCTTCCGAAACTGTAACCAACTCTTCCTGTTTTTCCTTCATCGCAGCATCACCGGCCACATGCACCACATAAATATCATTGTACAGTGCTGCTGCCCTGGCATGGCGCTGCACAAAATCACCATTCAGCGGTTGTACCCTGTTGGGATACCAGCTGCATAACCATAATATTTTTTTTCGGGCCATTGGTATAAAAGTAAATCACCTGACACTGCGGGCAAAACTTCCGTCAAAATAATTATACATTAGAAAATGGCTATCCTGAAAAGAAACAGAAACCTTAAAACAGAAGACAATACCGGTTTTGGAAATAACAGTACCAGCACCGGTGGCCGCTTTGTAAATAAAGACGGACATGCCAATGTGATAAAACGGGGCATCAGCTACTTTGGCCGTAACAGTTGGTACCATACATTGCTGGAAATGAAGAACGGTAAATTCATCCTCCTTCTTATCGCTGTGTATATAGCCATTAACCTTTTCTTTGCCGGCATATATTATCTCATTGGCATTAACCACCTCAGTGGTGTAGACACCGGCTCTCCCCTGAAAAACTTTACCGAAGTTTTCTTTTTCAGTGCACAAACATTTACCACGGTTGGCTATGGCCGCATCAGCCCGGTTGGTTTTGCTGCCAGTGCTGTGTCCACCTTTGAAGCTTTTATTGGCCTGCTAAGCTTTGCACTGGCTACCGGTTTATTCTATGGCCGTTTTTCAAGACCACAGGCATTTGTCCGTTTCAGTAATATTGCCCTGATTGCTCCCTTCAGAGGAGGTACTTCACTCATGTTTCGCCTGGCCCCTTACAAAAACAATACACTGTCTGAGGCTGAAGCAAAAGTTACAGTGGCTGTTACAGAAGAAGAAAATGGCAACCTGCGGGACAAATTCTATAACCTTGACCTCCAGATTGCAAAAGTGAATACCCTGCCCTTAAGCTGGACAATCGTTCACCCCATAAATGAAAACAGTCCTTTCTTCGGACTTACCAAAGAAGATATTGCCAATACAGATATTGAGATCATGGTGTTTATAAAAGCTTTTGACGAAGGTTTCTCGAATAATGTAGTAGTCAGAACTTCTTATGTGAGCAGTGAAATTGTATGGGGGGCTACGTTCAAAACAATGTATCACCCGTCTGATGATATGATGAAAACAGTGCTGGATATTAATACACTCAATGATTTTGAATTAGTGCCACTGCCCGAACCATTAAGGGAAACAGCGTCTTAATTCCTTACCGGCACCATCCGGAAAAAGTCCTTCCGGTTCATGTAATAGAATGCGAGCAGGTAAACAATTGGCAAAAAGGCGAAGACCTTCAGCAGGATAAACCCGGTGAACATGCCCAGCAGATACGACACCACCATTACTGCAAACACAATATAAAACTGTGCATCGTTAATAGCACACTCCACCTTAAAGCAACAAATATCTGCATTGGTAAAAGAAATCTTTGCCGGCTTTGAAATATGATAACCGTCTGTAATTACAATACGGGGATTGTTCTGGTTTACTTTCACCACCACAGGGCGGGTGTCGGCAAGCGGATAAATGTCTCTGCCATTCACCACGGCCCTTATCTTTAAGAAGCTAAGAAGCACCTGGTTCTGCCGTTGCAATACTATTTGATAGAGCTCTGCGATTGTAAGCGTCTTTGAATTAAAAATAAAACCGGAAGCCTGAAGCCTTCAGCTATGAGCTTTGAGCCTTGTGCTTCCGGTTGCAAATCACTTTTCTACTTCAGTGCCTTGATAATTTCTACAAAGTCGGCTGCTACCAGCGATGCACCGCCTACTAAGCCACCGTCCACATCGGGTGAGGCAAACAGTTCTTTTGCATTATTAGCTTTTACGCTGCCGCCATACAGGATAGGAATTTCATTGGCCACTTCTTCGCCGTACTGATCTGCCAGTACAGACCGCAAGTATTTGTGTATTTCCTGTGCCTGTTCGGTAGTAGCTGTTTTGCCGGTGCCAATTGCCCAGATAGGTTCGTAAGCAATAATGAGTGTTTTAATCTTTTCTGCAGGCAGGTGAAAGAGTGATTCTTTCAACTGAGTGGCGACAAATTCATTTTGTGTACCTGCTTCGCGGATGGCCAGCGGCTCGCCGCAGCAGAAAATGGGAGTAACAAAATTTTCGAGACACAGGTTTACTTTTTCAGCCAGCATGGCATTGCTTTCAATAAAGTATTCCCTTCTTTCGCTGTGGCCCAGCACACAGTACTTAATGTTGATGGAGTTCAGCATTTCGGCTGATACTTCGCCGGTATAGGCACCTGATTTCTTATTGTAACAGTTTTGTGCTGATGCAAAATAGTTCAGTTCCTCTTCCACCGTACTTCTCGTCATTAACAGGTAGGGGGACGGCACTGCAAAGATGGCCTGCTGGTGTTCATTCAGCTTCACACCTGCACTTAAAATTTCATCCAGCAATTCTTCGCCCTGCTGATACGTAAGGTTCATCTTCCAGTTTGCTGCTGCAATTTGCTTTCTCATTGTTGTTGATCGTTTTTAACTGTTTATAAATAATTGCTTGTTCCTTGTTACTGGTTGCTGGTTTCGCTCCGTAGCAACTTTCCATTTTCCACTCACCCCCTCGCCTTTTCAAACACATATTTCAGTATCACCCTTTGTTCATCCGTCATGGTGGCATTCTTTAGCTGCATCCAGTCTTCAATATCGAGCAGGGCCTTTTCAAAGTCGTAGCGGATCAGCCCTTCGCTACCCCAGCTAAAGTTGGGGATATACTTTGGCGTAAGCCCTGTGCCAAATACATTGCTGCTAACCCCTATTACCGTACCGGTGTTGATGCTGGTGTTTACGGCTGTACGGCTGTAGTCGCCCATCAGCACCCCGCATTTCTGTCCCGCATCCATTTGTCCCTTTGGTGTCCAGATGCGCACATCGCTGGCATTGTTCTTCAGGTTGCTGTTTGTGGTGCCGGCACCCAGGTTGCACCATTCGCCTATTACCGAGTCGCCGAGGTACCCATCGTGTGCCTTGTTGCTGTAGCCAAACAGTACCGAGTTCTTAATCTCGCCACCGGCCACACAGTGCGGCCCGATTGTTGTGGCCCCGTATATCTTCGTTCCCATCTTTACACAGGCATTATGACCAATGGCCACCGGCCCGCGGATGATACTACCCTCCATCACCACTGCATCTTTGCCAATATACACCGGCCCGGTGGAGACATTAATAATGCAATGCTCCACACTGGCTCCTTCTTCTACGAATACCTGACCGGCCTGCTCTACCCGGTTGGTTTTGGACAGTTTTTGCGATTTGCGCCTGCGGGTAAGCAGGGCAAAATCCTGGCGGATGGCCCAGTCGTTCAGGCGGAAAATATCCCAGGGAAAGCGGATGGTTTTTATTTCTCCCTCAAAGCCCACCGTACGGCCCACTTTTATCTTGTGTTTACCGGCAATCTCCTTTTTTGTTATGCGAAAGGCAAAATTGTTGCCGCCGGGGGTGGAAATACATTCGCCGTCTTTCAGTTTGCGGATGGCGGCCACCAGCTCGGGGGTGGGCAGTACATTACTATGTATAAGCAGGCAGGTGCTGTCGGCGGCGGCTTCCTCAATGTTAACGGAACGGGCCAGGTCTTTATAATCGCCTTCCTGTTTATCCCAGGAGGGGAGTTTGAGCATCATTTCCCATTTCTCACGGATGGTGAGAATGCCGACCCTTATGTCCTGCACCTGCCGGGTAAGGGTAAAGGGGTGCAGGTTGCCGGGCTGACAGTACTCTTCGGTAAAGATGATTTTGTTCATGCGGTGCTGTGAGGGACAAAAATAACGAGTTCGGGGTATTGGGGGAATGAGGTTTATCAGGAGAGGCTTAAGGGTTTATGGGTTTCTTCAATTAGGCGGGACTGGTAAGGTGCTGGAGTCTGTTGCTTGTTGTGCGGGGCAACGGGGGCCTGTGCCCTGCCACGGCAGGCAAGCCCGCCTTGAATTTTTTTCTTCCTTTTTTCCGCCTGAGGCGGACAAGCTTGGACAAAAAAGTAACAAAAAGTCTAGGCAAACGCCATTGCTCCGCAGGCTTTGCCGGGCCAACGCACCTGTTCGGGAGCTGGCAGCGGGGTAATTATTGGGGCGTTGGTGGCGGGACGGGCAAGGTGTTAAACTCTGCTGCTTGTTTGGCGGGGCAACGAAAGGCGCTGTGCCCTGCCACGGCAGGCAAGCCCGCCTTGAAAGTGTTTATAGTAATGTGAGTTTTAAAGTACGGCGGGACAAGGCGCTGGGGGGGTGCTGCCCGTTGTTATATATAATTATACGCTGCCGCTGATTTGGCTGGCGAGTTGCTGAAGCTGTTTAAATGGTATGGTGGAGAGGGTTTCTTTTACGTTTGGAGTAGTGCCGGGTGGCGGAGGTTGTGCAGCGGGTGATCGTCTGGCAGGGGGTGGCTGGCGGCGGGTGTATAGACGAGGATGTCGTTGGGCTCGCAGATGAGGACACGGCAAATGAGCTCGACATGGTCTAAGCGGAAGACTCTTGCCCCTCTGCTGAGGATGCGGTGGGCGGTGTGCCTGGCGATGCCTGCTTTTACCAGAAATGTGTAGGGATTGTCGATGCTGCGGGCCTTAAATACGGGGGCTAAGTTGAATGATAACATAGATAAGGGGTTTATGGTTAAAAGATGGTGCTAAAAATAGAAACAAAACCGCTAAAAGGTGAAACAACTGTGAAAAAAGTTGAAACAAACATGAGAAAAATTAGAACAACTACGCTAAAAGATAAAACAACCCAGCGAAAAGATGAAACGACATTGAACGAACCTGAAAGTAAGTGAGCAGAACTTAAAACTACTATGAGAAAAGTTAAAACAAATCCAACAAAAGGTGAAACAAAGGTGCTAAAAGGTGAAACTAACCTGCTAAAAACTGAAACTGTAGTGAGAAAAGGTGCACATGAGGTGGTGAATGGGGCAAGGCTGGTATGCGGTGCGACAGAGAGCTGATTGATGCACTGTGTTTGCGCCCAGGAAAGAAAATACCGTAGTAGTACGGTAGGTTTTTTAACGGATAGGTAATAAATTGCATGGGTGAGATTGGATTTGTGGTGAAAAAGGGTAAGTACACCGTATTGGCGCCGGTTGTATTTGCGAAAGTTTATGACCTGAAAAACTTTCGCATATTTATGCGTTAGCGGTCATTCCCCCTATTCGGCGACCGAATTAAAATCTTCAGCTAACGGTTGTACATTCATCAGACCAAAGCAAGACCGATTTAAGACTGGTGTTTACAACCCGAGCGTCATTCTGGTTGAGATGTAACAAGCCTTTAGTGTGCAATCACCAAAGGCTTGTGTTGAAATCAGTGGCGGTCCCGCCATTGGCGGGAACCCCGTTCAGAATATTTACAACTTAAAGATACATCTCCTTTGGTTTTTATTCATCAATCAAAACAAAATTAGTATGAAGAAAAAGACCACCATGGAAATCATCCATCCCCATGCTGCCGGTATAGACGTAGGCAGCCGATCTCACTTTGTTGCCATTGGGCAGGGCAAAGAAGATGTACAGGAATTTGGCGTGTACAATGAAGATTTAATGGCGCTTACACAATGGCTGCTGGACAATGACATTACCCATGTAGCCATGGAAAGTACCGGCACTTACTGGCAAAGCCTCTTCAGCACATTACAGGAAGCAGGCATTATTGTTACACTTTGCAATGGAAAATTTACCAAGAATATCAAAGGGAAAAAGACAGATGTAATAGACTGCCAGTGGATACAGAAACTGCATACACTCGGTTTGCTCAGCGGAAGTTTTTTGCCTGATACCATTACGGAACAACTCAGAACATACTGCCGCCATAGGTTAAACCTGATAGATGCAGCTGCTGATGGTACACGTAAAATGCAGAAGTATTTGCGGCTGTTAAATATCAGGCTCGATATTGTGGTAAGAGACATTACAGGCCTTACCGGGCTGGCTATTATGGAAGCCATTTGCAATGGTGAAACAAACCCTGAAAAACTGGCTGCATTAAGAAACAGCAATTGCAAAAAATCAGAAGCTGAAATAGCCAGGGCGCTGCAAAGCAATAAAAGGCCTGATTATTTATTTGCGTTAAAACAAGAACTGGACCTTTACAAACAATACCAACAGAAAATAACAGCCTGTGATATTGAAATTGAAAAGGCAATCCGGCAATCTATTCATACAGATGAAACTAAAAAGAATTTAAAAACTACTGCCAAGCCACATAAAAGAATCAATAAAAATGCACCTAAAAACTTCGACCTTAATCAACTGTCCTATCAATACTTCAATGGCATTGACCTGATGGCCATTGAAGGAGTAAGCCATAGTACTGTTATTGCACTGATGAGTGAAATAGGTTATGAAGGGGTTAAAAAATTTGATACTGCCAAACAGTTTGCTTCCTGGCTGCGGCTATCACCCAATACCAAAAAGACTGGTGGAAAAGTTATCAGCAGTCATTTACCCAAAGGAAGCAACAGGTTAAAAATCGCTTTACGAAATGCAGCCAATGCAATCGGAAATCTAAAAGACACCCACCTGTCAGACTTCTTCAGGCGGATTAGTTTTAGAAGAGGAAGAGCGGCAGCAGTATCTGCTACGGCAAGAAAACTTGCCGTGGTGATATGGAACATGATAGTTAAAAATATTCCCTATAAACCATCCACTGATTACTTGTTCCTCGATCAAAAGAGAAAACTCAAACTCGTGGCACGTATCAGAAAATCAATCACTAAATTTGAATTAAAACCTGACGACCTCGGTTTTGCAAACGCTTCTGTATCTGCAACATCGTAAAACGTTAGTCAGAATGCTATTTGGACACGTCGTCCATGATTGCCAAAAGTTAAATTTTGCAATTTTATTTCATTATTTCAATTTTGATACCTACCTTTGCACTCTAATTAAAAAGGACAACAAATAATGCTTTTAGAATTTAGCATCGAAAACTTCCTCTCTTTCAAAGACTTAAATACGCTTTCCATGATTGCCGCTAAGTCATTTAAAGAGCATCTTGATAGCCATACAATTCAGCTTGACAATAAAGTGAAACTTTTAAAGTCTGCTGTATTATATGGCAATAACGCCAGTGGTAAAAGTAATTTCCTTGAGGCAATGGCTTTCATGAGAGCTACTGTTATTAATTCCTTCAGAGATGCACTCGTCGAAAACAGCGACAAAAAATTTCATTTATTCAAAATGGAATTAAATACAGATATGATTTGAAATTGACTACAACCAAGTTGCAGCTGAAGGCATTATCATACGACCAGCAAAGAGGTTTACCTTTTCAAAAGAGACTATCAAAAAATCGAGGTTAATAAGACAGCATTTAAAGAGGGTTTAGGCAAAGAGGAAAACGCAAAGGAGAATGTACTTTTTCTGACCCTCATTGCACAGTTAAACGGAAAAATTTCAAATGAAGTCGTAAACTGGTTTAAAAACTTTAACCACATCAATGGCATTCATGACAGAGGACATAAACGCTATACAATTGATAAGCTAAAGTCGATAAGAACTTTTTAATTGGGCTTACTCTATTAAATACTTAGAAATTACAAATCTTTCAACCACAGTTGAAGAAGTAAATGATAAGCCTCGAAACATTAAGAGAAAAAGAAAAGGATGAAGAAATCATAAACCTTTTAACTTCTATTCAAAAAATACAAGCTAAACAGCCAAAAAGAGACCAATTAATTACTTACCATAGAAAGTATGATGAAAATAATCTTTTCATAGATTCTGTTCCATTTAATTTTGACAATCAAGAGTCAGAAGGAACAAAAAAACTTCTTTACCTGTTAGGACCCTGGTATGATACATTAAAGAATGGAAAAATTTTGGTTATTGATGAACTTGATTCTAGACTGCATTCAATCTCACATTAAAACTTGTGATTTTTTTTCACAGGTTCAATAAAAATAATGCAGTTAATTTTTGCTGTTCATGATATTTCAATTTTAAATAGAGACACTTTTAGAAGAGACCAAATTTGGTTTGTTGAAAAGAACCAGTTTGGTGCTTCCGAACTATTTTCACTAGCAGACTCAAAACTGAAAAGGTCAGAAAAAATCTGCTTTTGACAAAACTACAACTTAGAAAGAAAAATACGGGGCTGTTCCATATTTTGAGATTGATGAAAAATTAAATCAACTTTTATGGGGAAGCAGGATAAGTTTACGAAAGGAAAAAGATTGCTTGCATACAAAAGGGAGCTAAAGAATTAGAACCAAAGCAAGGAAAAAAAGACCCCTTAATTGTTTTAAGCCTAAAAAACTTCGATATAAATCAAGGTCAATCTTTTTGGAGAAAGGAAGCAGAAGAACTACTTGCCGAAGCTGTAACTAAACTCAGAGACTTTGTGGATATACAATTCCGCAGGCGATTACTGCCAGTATGAAAAATTTACACAAAAGTTCCATTCCTGACTCAGGGTTGGAACATCCAAAGCATATACCACCAGATGTAGATTGGAGTTCGATGCATATTGGAAACAAACCTTGTGTGATTGGTTATTTTGAGGATAACATACTTCATGTTGTATTCCTTGACAAAGACCAGGAGTTTTGGATTTCAAAGAAAAAGAACACTTAATAACTTGACAAAGAGAAGCACGAACCGCCAATCGAGATTGGCGGGGGCTGAATTCCCACACGTCCTCGACACAACTTGTCCTGCTTTGCGGAAACCGTATCCGAAACAGGATGTCCGGGCCCAAGCATTGACAGTCTTCCGCCGGGTATATCTTCTTTTTGATGGTTGCCTTGCCCTCGCTCGTGCCTTGGGCAGACAGGCTTAGCCCTATCCTTTGGAAGGGGGGCGTTGGTGGTGTAATAAGATTGCAGGCGGGCGGGGGACTGTTGCTGACAGCCCATCAAAACCCAATCACTGTTCCCGCCTCTATTTCGTAAGGATCTTTGCCCTGCTCAAAGATGCGGGCCGGGTGGCTGCCTTTGAGTTGTACGTTGTTATCTTTTACCCGCAGCCAGCTACCTTCCCGCAGGCCCACTACGGCATTTCGTTTTGAGTGAGAAATTCGAGTATGCGGGTTTCTCTTGTTTCGCCGTTGTGTTTTAGTGTGGGGTCGGGGTCGAGGTAATGGGGATTGATATTAAAATTGACCAGTCCCATGGCATCGAAGCTGGACGGATAGACTATGGGCATATCATTAGTAGTGCGTATGCTGAGCCCGGCAATATTGCTGCCGGCGCTGGCACCCATGTAGGGCATTCCGTTTTCAACCCTTGCCCTGAGCAGGGGAAAGAGGTTTTGCTCATGCAGTACCTTGGTGAGTAAGAAAGTATTGCCGCCACCGGTAAACACTCCTTTGGCCTGTTGTATGGCTTCTGCCGGGTTGGCAAATGTATGCAGTCCTTTTACGCTGATGCCAAGGGTGGCAAAGAAGCCGGCGGCTTTGGCAGTATAATCATCATGCGACAAACCGGATGGCCTTGCATAAGGGATGAACACAATTTCATCTACCCCGGTGAAGAGGTCTTTGATTTCATGCTGCAGGTATTCGAGGTATTGCCCGCCAAACAATGTGGAGGTGCTGGCTAACAGTATGTTTTTCATTTTTGCGCTATTATTCAGGCTAAATTACCACAAAAAGCGGCTGAAAAGCACCGCTGGCTTTTTCTTATATTTGTATATGACCCTGCAAGTTGACATACTGAACCCAAAAGCAAAAAAGTTGCTGAAAGAACTGGCGGCTCTTAAATTGATTTCAATTAAAGAAACCGGTGCAAATGATTTTGTAAGGACGGTCAGGAAAATCCGCACAAAGGCTGCCTCCAATCCACCCTCATTAAAAGAAATTACCAAAGAGGTTGAAAAAGTAAGGGCTAAACGCTATGCCAGGTAAAAAGACGAGGATAATTATTGATACCAATCTTTGGATCAGTTTCCTGCTGACAAAAGAAATGGCGACATTAGACCTGTTGTTTTTATCCGGCAGAATAACCATCCTGTTCAGCGATGAATTGCTCGATGAATTTATTACCGTTGCAGCCCGGCCCAAATTCAAAAAATATTTTAAGGAACCGGACCTGCATGAGTTGCTCACTCAAATTCACACAACGGGTGAACTGGTTAAGGTGAAGAGTACTGTTACTATTTGCAGGGATGCAAAAGACAACTTTCTTTTATCACTGGCCAAAGACGGCAAAGCCTCATACCTGGTAACAGGTGATAAGGATTTGCTCGAATTAAACAAGGTTGGGAAAACGGGAATTGTTACCATCAAAGACTTTCTGAAAATCTTAGCCTAAACGGGAAGCTATTTAATAAGTGTCTTCGCTTCGGCCACGAGGCAGGCAGTAAGGTTCATGATTATTTCCTGCTCTTTGGGGCCAACGTTTACCGTAACGGGTTTTTGCGTATCGCCGGTAAAGATGATATGTGTTATCTTCTTTGTACACATGCGGTTGAGCAAGGTGGTGGGTGTGCCGGCACTGTTGCGGAATACAAACTGGAAGAGCCCTTCGCAGTTCATAGTGCCCTGGTTTCGGGACAGTGTTTTTGATTTTAATCCTTCAAAATACACTTCAGCAGTTGAGTTATCATCGAGGCACTTCAGCGGCCCGTCAAGCGAAAAAAGTACAATAACTTCTTTACTGTCGGCGTCCACTGTAATAGAGCCACCATCAAGATACACAAAGCCGGTGGACAGTTTCGTTTGTTTGGTAAACGGGTCAACTTCCTTGATCAGTTTACAGGCTGCCTTAGTGGTATCCTGCGCCAATGCTGCAATGGGCAATAACAATAAAAGGTAAAAATAGTTTTCTTCATTTTCAGTATTTGCCAGTTAACAGACATGAAACAAACGGCAACAGTTGCACCCGCAGTTTTTAGCTAATTATCATTTTGCCTGAACCGTTTATAAATCAATGCCAGTTGTTCAGGTGTAAACCGTGATGTTTCTGCCAGCCGCTTAATAAAATAATTCACTTCTTTTTCTGATGCCGGGCAACCGGTATTCATTGCTTCGCCAGCCATAACACCGGGCATATTTGAATCAGCCAGCAATTTTCCATCCTTATCAAATATCAGCCAGAAAGGAATGCCCTGCCCGTCGCCATGATATACTTTCCTGAGGGAGTCTGCGCCTGCATTCTCCAGGTGCTTTTTATCAGGCGATTCATCAACCACAAGATGGCGGATAATGTAGTTATCGTTAAAATAGTTTTTGCATAGCGGGTCATTCATGCTTTTATCCATCTTTTTACACCATATACACCACGATGCGGTGAAGATGACAAAAACATTTTTCTTTTCGTTCGCTGCCAGCGTTCCTGCTTCTTGCAGCATATCTGCCGCCGTAACAGGGGTATGCTGCGCAGTAAGTTTCAATGAAAAGAATAGCACAAAGAGTATTGCTGCTGCTTTCCTTATCATAAGTATGCTTTTACAGGCGAACAGCTGTGCCGGTTGCAATTACCATCAGCATACTGCCGCCGCTGCCAATGGTTTCAAAGTCAAGATCAACACCGAGGATGCCATTGGCTCCCATAGCCTGTGCTTTTTGTGAAAGCTCACGGAGGGCATCTTCTTTGGCCTCTTCGAGCACTCTCTCGTAAGTTTTACTTCTTCCGCCGAACACATCCCGCAGGCCGGCAAAAATGTCTTTGAAAATATTGGCGCCGATAATGCTTTGTGCATTAATAACACCCAGGTATTCCTGTACGGGACTGCCGTCAACGGCGCTTGTAGTTGTGATAAGCATAGTGGTTATTTTAGTTTTTCAAAAATAGCTTTTAGTTGTACATCTTCGGCCACCTGCGCCTCTTTGGATGCTTCTTTTATGTAGGCAATCCGTTTGTCAATATCCGGGTGACTGGCCAGGAATTCCGGCAACATATCTGCCGGAGCTGATTCTTTCAGGTGTGTAAATAAGGAGATAAATCCTGCCGGGTCAATTTTTCGTTGTGTTATTATGGCAAGGCCTTCCGTATCGGCTTCCTTTTCCAGTTTTCTGGAATAGGTCAGCGATTTTAAATCATCGGCATGGCTGATCAGTACCGAAGAGACTGAACCAAACCTGCCAAACAACAGCCCGATAAAAACCTTAGAACCCAGTCTCCTGAAAATGGATTTGGTGGAATGTTTGTTGTTGATATGTGTAAACTCATGGCTGAGCAGGGCGGCCAGCTCCGGGCAGGTTTGTATTTGCTTCAGTAAAGCACTATAAACCACGATCCTGCCACCCGGGAGTGCAAAGGCATTTACCACATTATCATTCACCACCGTAATTCTGATATTATATGCCGAGGGAACGTTCATCTGTTTGAAGAATTCATTCAGCACCGCACTGGCGGCAGTATCTTCCTGCTGGTCAGGTTCACGGCACTATACACAGCATCACCCAACTGCTGCTCAGTTTTAACAGATACTTTCGATGCCATTTTTTCTGACAGCCAGGGTACAATGAGCAAATACAATAGGAACAAAACACCCAGTATACCGGCACACAACAGGCTGTTTCTAATCCATTCTTTGCCGCCCTTTCTTTTGTGCCATGCTCTTTGTTGTTCGGTCTGCAGTTCTTTAATAAAAATAAGTGCTTCTTTACCGGGAATAAATATTATACAGCCGCTTTTACTTCGGTTGATAATTTTTGTTTTCTGTGTTGGTAAATCAAAGACTGCATCCACCTCTTTAATCAGCCAGCTTTCCATCTCATTAGCCCCGGCTTCATTGCGATAGCCAATACTCAGATTCTTGTCAAAAACCAGTATGGTTGACTCAACAGGTTCAGCACCCTGAAGAATAACGTATGAACCAAAGTAGCTTTTCATTATTATGCAATAAAAAAAGCAATTTAAATCATTTTTTAATTGTAATCTGTTAAGGAATAGCTGAAACAATCCGGGTTTTCCTTTGTTATATCTACGGAAAACAAAATCTTTGCAAATTCAGACTTCTGATTGCAGACTTCTGACTTCATTTATGATACAGGCTTATAATTTTTTAGCATCGTGGCAGTTGTTTCCTGAGAAAGGCACTTACGAAAACGGCGAAAGACCGAAAAGTGGTATTTATAAAATTGAAGCCGTTCCCGAATCTAAAGAACTGGTTGTTTATCACAACTGGGTTTCACTGGAAAACAATGCCTTTGCCGCAAACTACAAGATATTAGCAGATGGAGAACTTAACCATTTTGACAACCACGAATTGGCCGATAAAGTGCAAGCCACTTTTTCCGACAGTATAACATTTGAAGTACATTTTTATAAAAAAGGAGAAGTGGTGCTGCATGTGGTGCATGAGATAATGCCCAACGGTTACCTGAAAATAACACAGCAGGGAAAAAAAGAGGATGGAGCGGCATACACTAATTCAGAAATCTATCATAAGCAACTGAGTGTTCTTCCCTATTCGGCTTCGGTTGCAGGTGCCCTCATCAGGCCAACCGAAGAAGGCATGATTAAGCATAAGGCCCTGACGGCAATGGAGGAACAAACCAATATGCAACTGGAACAGATAAGGAAACAAATTGAACTGCTGGCCCTGCAGGCACACGAAATACAAAACGGAAGGACCTCTCCATGATGATATATAACGCCAAACTCTCCTTTAAGCCGAATATTGGCCAGGTGTATTTCCTGTACGAAAAAAAGGATGACAGTTTTATGCTGTCGCTGGTTTCGCCGAAAGAATGGGGACCGCATGGGCCTTTTAAGAAATTCGTTGCTACCGTTCAACTGCTTGCCGATCATACCTGGAAAGAGTTATAAATTTTTATTACTGAATATCAATAACTTAGATAATAAAATACGTATTTAAGCGTATTTTTCTTGTCCCGAACATACTAAGTGTTTAGACTTATCGTTTAGTATTTCCATCATCCAATATTCTGTCTATGAGAAAAACAATACTCGTAACAGGGCTCATTTTGCTCTTTGCAAAACAAAGCCCTAAAGCCCAGCTGCATTTACACTGGGGCTCTTCGTTCTCCCCTGCATGGTCTAATGGAGCCTTAACCAGAAATGCTCCAAATATCAGTGGATATAGTGTTGCCTGTACTGCGGCTGTTGTCATGAATGGGGGAGGCAATTTTCAACCGGCTATGGGTTCTTTTGGTTCTCAAACCCCAACCGTAAACGGGGCCGTTTTTACTGTCCCCGGTGCAAGCAGCCGGATACAGATCACACCCAATTTTAATAATAATACCAGCTACGCAACTATCGTACTTAGCTTTACCACTCTGGCGACAAACATATCCTTTCGCATTGCGGATATTGATAAAAACGACGCAACAAGCACCACCTATTTTGACCGGGTCACCATTACCGGAAGTAATGGCAGCAGCACTTTCAGCCCAAGCATAACAAAATTTGATGCCGTTACAGATCCAAATTTTTTAATCATCAGCGGTAATACGGCAAGGGTAAATACAACCAGCGGACAAGCCGGCAATACCGATTCTGATGCCGCAGACCAAAGAGGAACAATCAATGTAGATTTTGGCACTGCCGCTATTAATACGGTTACCATACGCTATGATAATGCCCCTGGTGCCAATACAAATCCAGCAGCGCAGTCTATAGCGGTGGGCAGTGTAACCTTTTCTCAATCAGTATTACCGGTAAGCCTTACTGATTTCAGCGCTTATCGGCAGTCCCGGGATGTAATACTTAAATGGACAACCCACCAGGAAAACAACTCCGCTTCGTTTGAAATAGAAAGAAGTAACGATAATAGTAACTGGCTAAAGGTTGGTAACGTAACAGCAGCAGGTTTTAGCGGCAATGACCTGAACTATTCGTTTTTGGATGTGAACCTCAGGGTGCTGTTTTATTGTACAGGCTAAAACAAATCGATACTGACAATAACTTCAAATATTCACCGGTAGTCCCTATTGCCGGTAAAACTATTGAAGGCAATTTGCAATTATATCCCAACCCGGTTAAAGATCAGCTGAGTATAAGTCTCCGGTCATCAGAACCGCAAATGGTGAGCATTTCGTTTACTGACCTTGCAGGAAAACAAATCAAAAGGGAAAACAGGAATATATTCACCGGCGAAAACAACATCATGCTGAATAACCTTAGCAACTTTTTAAAAGGTGTTTATCTCATAGCCGTACATGATGCCGGAGGAAACCTGATTAGCAGTACTAAATTCTTAAAAGACTAACAAAATTTCATACATCAGGATTTTGACTCCCTGTGCTGAAACCATTGAAATGGACGGAACAGGGTTTTTTATGCTGCATGAGTTAACTTTGATTCATGAACAGACCGACAAAACTATCCGTTAACATCAACAAATTTGCGACATTAAGAAACAGTCGCGGCGGCGACAATCCGGATGTGGTGAAAGCCGCTATTGATGCTCAGCTCTTCGGTGCCGACGGTGTTACTGTTCATCCCCGGCCTGATGAACGGCACATTCGCTATAATGATGTGCGGGAGATTAGAAAGATAATTACTACCGAGTTTAACATTGAAGGCAATTGCCGGGAGCAAAAGTTTATTGACCTGGTACTGGAAGTAAAACCCAACCAGGTAACGTTGGTACCTGATGAACTGGGACAAATTACCAGTGATCACGGCTGGGATACAGTGAAACATAAAGGTTACCTCGTTGACACTATCAGGATATTTAAAGATGCAGGTATAAGAGTCTCGATTTTCGTTGACCCTGTAATTGAAATGGTGGAAGGGGCTGCCGCTACAGGAACAGATAGAATTGAACTTTACACAGAGGCCTATGCCCGCATTTATGCAACAGGAAACAAAGAAGAAGCAGCAACTCCATATGTGGTGGCTGCAAAAAAAGCTAAAGAGCTGGGATTAGGCCTTAATGCCGGTCATGATCTTGACCTGCGCAATCTTAAGTACCTGAAGCAGCATATTCCCTGGCTGGATGAAGTGAGTATTGGTCATGCCCTGATTTGCGATTCAATATATCTTGGTTACGAGAATGCTATCCAATTGTATAAAAGACAATTAATATAAAATGCGCAGAAAGGGTTTATTCTATATTACCCTGCTTTTGTTATGCAGCTTATCATCTCCTGCACAAAACAAATCATTTATCTGGTATTCAGATGTCAGGGACAGCATGGTTATGATTCCTGCGCCATCTGGTTACGTAAATGATCTTGAAGGCATTTTTACATTGGAACAGATTATTTCTTTAGACAGCATGATCGAAGGCCATGAAAAAAATACAGGCATCCAGATTGCTGCTGTTACAATAGACAGCCTGTTCAGTGATAATGAAAAACTGACTGCGTTCGCATATGCACTTTTCGATAAGTGGGGCGTTGGACAGGACAGTCTCAATAATGGAATTGTTATTGTTTTTGGAGCCAAACAACGGCTTATCAGAATTCAAACAGGGGTGGGTCTGCAATCTTTGTTATGGGAAGAAAACCTGAGAAAGATTATTGTTGAAGCTGTTATTCCCGAATTCAAAAAGAAAAATTATTACGAGGGAATCAGGCAAGGCATTTTACAATTAATTGCCGAAACAGATTAATTCCGCTTATCCTTTCACTTCACCGCCATCACATTTTATCGCCAGTTCGTTTCTCTGTTTCTGTATCTTACCTTAAACTAAAAATATGAAATATACTTTCGCCGGTATGATAACTACTTTATTAAGCATCATTCATATTAATGCCCAAATACCCCTGACAGTACTGCCTAGCGGAGGCAACAAAAAAGCTTCCGTTAGTGAAAGAATAGGTCTCACGGATGTGACCATTCAATATAGCAGGCCCGGAGTAAAAGGCCGGGAAGGAAAAATATGGGGACAACTGATTCATAGCAGCTTTGCAGATCAGGGGTTTGGCAGTTCCAAAGCCGCCCCGTGGAGAGCTGGCGCAAATGAGAATACAGTGTTCACCTTTTCGACTGATGTGAAAATTGAAGGCCAGCCAATAACGGCGGGTAGTTATGGCTTTTTTATTGCTTATGAACCCGATGAATGCACACTGATTTTTTCAGAGAATTATACATCATGGGGAAGTTATTTCTACGATGAAAAAGAAGATGCCCTTCGTGTAAAAGTAAAACCGGAAGTTTTATCTAATTCCGTTGAATGGCTGAAATATGAATTCAGTAATCAGACTGAAAATTCAGCAACTATCAGCCTGCAATGGGAAAAAATCTCTATTCCCTTAAGAGTAGAAACCGATTACATCAATATACAACTGGCATCTTTCCGTAAAGAATTAAGAACAGAAAAAGGAGGCTGCGCAATGGTGCCTGCAACGGAATACAAACCTTGAAGAGGCCCTCCTCTGGGCTGATTCTGCCACCAGTACAGGATTTGGTGGTGATAAAAGTTTCCTGGCATGGAGTACAAAAACACAAATTCTAAATAAACTTGGCCGCACCGGAGAAGCATTCCAGGTAATGAACAAGGCGCTTAGTTTTGGCAGCATGATTGATCTGCACCAGTATGGCCGACAGTTATCAAACCTTAAAATGTATAAGGATGCGTTTGATATTTTTAAAATGAACCATGATAAAAACCCCGGTCAATTTACAACCCTGATGGGCCTGACAAGAGGTTATGCCGGATTAGGCGATTTAAAGAATGCATTAAGATACGCAGGGCAGGCATTAAGCAAAGCCCCCGATGAGCAAAACAAGAAAAATGTACAAGCTATTATTGACAAACTAAAAGAGGGAAAAGATATTAACCAATAGCTTATTAAACACAGATGCCGCTGAAAAACGGCATCTGTGTTTAAATCATTCCACCTCTCAGTTACATCCCAGCACTTCACATAACTTCTCACGCAGTGCGGGACCACGAAGGTTCTTGGCAATTATTTTACCCGACGGATCAATGAGGATATTATATGGAATACCAGAAACCTTATACAATTTAGCTGCAGCATTATTCCAGAATTGCAGGTCGCTTACATGAGTCCAGGTAAGGTTATCATCTTTAATAGCAGAAAGCCAGCGGTCTTTCTGTCCGGGCCTGTCGAGTGATACACCAAAAACAGTAAAGTTTTTTTCTTTGAAATTGTTGAAGTTGTCCACCACATTTGGATTCTCCAGCCTGCAGGGACTGCACCAGCTTGCCCAAAAATCTACCAACACATACTTCCCCTGGAAAGAAGACAATGAAACAGGATTACCTGTAGTATCAGGCTGCGAAAAATCAATTGCCTGCGAGCCAACAGCGCCAATTTTTTTATCTGCAATAAATTCACTTAGCAGTTTACCGGCTTTTGTTTCTTTAGCCTTTACATTCAGCTTCTGAAACCGGTTTTCGAGCATTACAATATCCTCATTAAAGTTAAATGTTGCGCTAAGCAGGAACGGCGTTACAACTGAATTAGGCTTCGTCATTACCAGTGTATCAATAGCATTCTGCACAGACTGCTGTGCTGCTGTGAAGATATTCATCATACTGTCTCGCTGGGTGCCGGGCGGAGTAAAATTGATTGTCGTTGCCAACGAATTGATCTGCTGGGCAAGCGGCATAAAAGATTTAATAAAATTTTTAAAGACAAGCTGCGATACAGAACCTTTCAATTCGTAATCAGCAAGGGTCGCTTTATTTGCTGAAAATGTCAGTTTCTTGTTCTCAACATAAATCTCAGGCCGTACACTATTATTATTCGTACCATCACCGATTATGAGTAAACATAAAACCGGTTCATCCACTGCTCCCTTTAAAAGAAACTTTCCCTTTTTTAATTTTGCTGTTGCCAGCGGAACAGCTCCGCCATTTTCAAAAAGCTGGATCTCTGTACTGTCGGGATAACCCGTCAATGTACCATCAATAGTAAAACCTGGCCTTTGCGCCAGCACTGACAAAGGGAAAAAAATAAATGCAAATAATAATAATTTCTTCATGCTTTTTATTTAATTGCTTCTCCGGCTTCAATCCTGACAAGCATACAAATTTAGTATTTGCTCCCGTAAGAGAAAAACCGGTTCAGCCTAAAACAGACGAAAGGAATGTTTTTGTGGATGCATTAACATCCGTACTGTTTTCCAATGATTTAATAAAGGCAGTGCCGATGATGGCGCCATCAGCAATACGGCAAACAGCATCAAAACTGGCCTTATCCTTAATGCCAAAGCCCACCAGCACAGGATTTTTCAATTCCATGCCCTTCAACTTTAGCAGATATTCTTCTGAAGCGGCTTTGCTGTTTCCTCCGCCTGTTGTAGAAGAAGAAGAAACGGCATACAGAAAACCAGTGCTCAGGTTGTCTAATTTTCTTACCCGTTCTTCAGAAGTTTCTGGCGTTACAAGGAAAACAAAATCGAGATTATACTTTTTGATGATGGGGCCATATTCAGTTTCAAATTCGTATTCGGGCAAATCCGGTAAAATCAAACCGTCAATACCAACTGCTGCTGCATCGGCACAAAATTTTTCAAAGCCATATTGTAAAACGGGGTTCATATAACCCATGAGCACTACTGGCAACGAAACTTCTGACCTGAAACTCTTGAGTTGCTCAAAGAGTTTCTTTATCGTCATTCCATTAGCCAATGCTAGGCTGCTGCTGTGCTGAATAACAGGGCCATCAGCCAATGGGTCGCTGTAAGGCATACCCAGTTCAATAATATCTGCACCATTATCCTGCAGGGCCTTCATTACCTCAAGGGTTGATTCCAAATGCGGATAGCCTGCTGTGCAGTATATATTCAGTATAGATTTTCGTTTCGTTAGAAATATATCTTTTAGTCTGCTCATCTTTTGTAATAAATATTCAATAATCAACAACTTAACAAACAATATTCATTATGGTTCAACTTAAGAATTGAGTGTTAAATATTTATTATTGATTATTATTCATCATAGCCATCATATATGCAGCAAGGTCCTTATCTCCTCTCCCACTCAAACAAATCACCACCACATCATTTTTATTAAAATTTATCATGCGCAGGGCATGTAAGGCATGGGCACTTTCCAGCGCCGGGATGATGCCTTCAAACTTTGCCAGTTCAAATGCAGCAGTCAACGCTTTCTTATCTGTTGCACTCATAAATGTGGCCCTGCCGCTTTCAAATAAATGTGCATGCAGCGGGCCAATACCCGGATAATCTAGTCCGGCAGATATACTGTGCGGCTCCACCACCTGGCCATCTTCTGTCTGCATGAGCAAACTTTTGCTACCATGTAAAATACCGGTAGTGCCTAATTGAGTGGTGGCGGCACTCTTGCCACTGTTTACACCTTCACCTGCTGCTTCTACCGCAATTAGTTTTACCGATGGTTCATCTAAGAAATGATAAAATGCTCCCGCCGCATTACTGCCGCCACCCACACAGGCAATTACATAGTTGGGCAATTCGCTGCCGGTTTTTTCCAATAACTGGTTTCGCATTTCCTCACTTATCACACTTTGAAACCTCGCCACCATATCAGGATACGGGTGTGGCCCCACCACACTGCCGATAATGTAGTGCGTATCGTTCGGGTTATTAATCCAGTCTCTTATTGCTTCGTTGGTAGCATCCTTTAATGTCTTGCTGCCGCTTGTTGCCGGAATCACTGTTGCCCCCAGCATTTTCATTCTTGCCACATTGGGTGCCTGCCGTTCGATATCTTTTTCGCCCATATACACAATGCACTCCAGCCCTTTCAGTGCACACACGGTGGCTGTTGCCACTCCATGCTGACCGGCACCTGTTTCTGCGATGATGCGTTTCTTGCCCAGCCGCTGTGCCAGTAATATCTGACCGATGGTATTATTGATTTTATGGGCACCGGTATGGCAAAGGTCTTCCCGCTTCAGAAAAATATTGGCCTTATAACGGTTACTTAACCGCTCTGCAAAATATAAAGGCGTTGGCCGGCCCACATAATCCTGCAACAAGTACTGGAACTCCTGCTGAAAACTTTCTTCATAGATAATCTCCAGGTACTTTGTCCGCAACTCTTCTACATTCTGATGCAGCATCTCAGGGATGTATGCTCCGCCGAATTGGCCGTAGTAGCCTTGTTCGTCGGGTGAAGCATACGACTGTTTTTCTTTTTCCATACTCACTTATTTCATTGCCTGTTTAAATTGCAACACCTTACTCATATCTTTCACCCCAGGTTCTTTTTCAAACCTGCTGTTAATATCCACGCCAAATAAGTCAGGATGCTTAAAGGTTTTTAATCTTGCAGTATCTTCTACACTAATGCCGCCGCTTAAGAAAAAGGGTTTCTCGATTTTTGCTTTGTTCAAAATACTCCAGTCAAACTGCTGGCCCGTGCCACCAAAACTTTCTTTCAGCCCGCCTGTATCAAACAGGTAATAATCACACACTGCATCGTAAGGCGCTACCAGTTCATCAATATTCTCATCGCCTGTAATGCGGAAAGCTTTTATCACCTCCACTTCACTGCTCAGGTCGTCACACATCTCCGGACTTTCATCGCCGTGCAGTTGCACCACTTCCAACCCATAATCATCAATGGCATCCAGCACATCAATCAGCTCCGGATTTACAAACACACCCACTTTCTTCAAATCAAAATCGGCCTTCTTTACTTCTTTCTTCGGGAGCTTATCACCCACATAGCGGGGAGAGTCTTTGTAAAATATCAGTCCTGCAAAATCAACATCCAGCCCGTCAAGCTGTTGCAGTTGTTTCATTTCTGTGATACCACAAACCTTGATGTTCATTATTATTGTTTTAGTTTATTTACAAATTCTTCAAATGCCTGACCCGGTTGCTCTTCCTTCATAAAATTCTCGCCTATCAAAAAACCTTTGAAACCGGCATTGCGCAAAGTTACAATTGCTTCTGCACTGCTGATACCGCTTTCAGCAATGGCAGGTTTACCGGCAGGAATTTTATCTATCAGTTGCAGCGAGGTATTAATATTCACTTCAAAGGTTTTGAGGTTACGGTTATTTATTCCCACCATGCTTACCTCATCGCAATAATGTCCCAGCTCTTCTTCGTTATGCACTTCGAGAATAGATTCAAGCCCGATACTTTTTGCATAACCGGAAAATTCTTTAACCTGTGCCGGTGTTAAACTGGCAGCAATCAGCAGTATTACATCGGCACCAAAGGCTTTCGATTCGGCAATCTGCCATTTATCAACAATAAAATCTTTGCGCAGCACAGGAATATCTGTTACTACTTTGGTTTGAATCAAATCATCCAAGTCACCACCAAAGAATTCTTCGTCTGTTAAAACTGAAATCCCGGCAGCACTTTTATTATACGCCGTCACCACCGGTTCCACTTCCAGTTCTTTAATCTTGAACCAGCCCTTACTCGGACTTTTTCTTTTAAACTCGGCAATAATACCTGTACTGCCGGGCATCAACAAACTTTGAACCAGAGAACGGTTGCCTATCTCCCAGAAAAAGCCCTCCCGTTCAAACCGTTCAATGGGACTCATTGCTTTGAATGGTTCAATCTCCTTTCTCTTTGCTGCAACTATTTTCTCCAAAACATCCATAATACTTTATTCTTACGATAAAAGGGGGTTGGTTTTAATATACATAATTCCACCTTCAGGAGGCTTGAGTTGAAATCAGTTTTGTAAGCACTCATTCGCCTTACCACTCTCCAGGCTTAGCGCTGCTGCATTATAAGCATCATCATAATTCTTATAATTGCCGGTGCAATGTAATGCCATTGCCGCATTGGCCAAAACCACAGCATTCTGCGCCCATGTGCCTTCTCCTTTTAATATGCGGGCAAAAATCTTAGCTGCTTCTTCTATACTGTTACCGCCGTTAATATCTTCCGGCGATACCATTCGCTTACCCAACTGCTCCGGAGTCATTATCTTCTCGCCATCATTTGTTATCACCTTTGTATCAGTCGTAAGAGAAATTTCATCATACCCATCCAGGCTGTGAATAATGGTAAATGGCTTGCCCCTAACTGCAGCAGGTAATTATAAATTCTTGCCATTTCCAAACTAAATACACCCACCAACTGATAAGCAGGATTGGCAGGATTGGCCATGGGTCCCAGTATATTGAAAAAAGTACGCATCGCAAGATTCTTCCGTATCGGCCCAACCGTTTTCAGTGCCGGATGAAACAAAGGTGCATGCAGAAAACAAATATTTGCTTCTTCAATTTCCCTTTTTAGTTTATTGCTGTCGTTGCTGAATTTATATCCCAGTTGCTCCATCACATTTGAAGCCCCGCTTACTGACGATGCGCCATAGTTGCCGTGCTTGGCCACTTTCTGTCCGGTACCTGCCACAATAAAACAGGCCAGTGTGGAAATATTAAAGGTATTCTTTCCATCACCACCGGTGCCAACAATGTCCACCGTTTCGTAGCCACTCAAATCAACTTTAACGGATAGTTCAAGCAAAGCATCCCGGAAACCCTGTAATTCTTCAATTGTGATGCTCCGCATCAGGTAAACAGTCATAAAGGCTGTTACTTCATGTTCGTTGTACATTCCTTTACCGATGTTCACCAATGCTTCTTTCGCTGCTTCCCGGGTCAGTGTTTTGTGTTCGAATAAGTATTGTAGTATCTTTTTCATGTCAGTCTGAACGTTGATTTGGGTGGATTAATTGATTATTTGGATAAGATACCAGGTTTAAACTTCGGGTTTTGAAGTCGTTTAAATTCTAGACTGATACTTCCGAAGTTTATTAACAGTCCCACTTCAAGATTATATGCCTCTAAATAATTTCTTGCCTGCGCAAAATGTACAGGCTCTAATTTTAGCAATGCTTTGATCTCAACACTTATCTTATCTTCAACGAGAAAATCGACACGTCTTTCACCTATCATTATTCCATTATAATAAACCGGCATATTAAATTCCCTGGCAAACTTCAACCCGGAATTCTGCATTTCTATTTCAAGTGCCCTTTGATAAATCACTTCCTGAAAACCATTACCCAAAGCAGCATGGACCTTCATAGAAGCTCCAATTATTTTTTCAGTTATTTCTTTGTACTTCAATTCAGCCATAAACTAATTTCTTATTAATCTGTTATATCATCCAAAATCCAGGTTCAGACAGCTAACCAGTTTCTCAAAATATCCTCTCCCGTCGGCGTCAATACACTTTCCGGATGAAACTGCACCCCCTGCACATCATATCGCTTATGCTGTAATGCCATGATGTAACCATTCTCATCCCTTGCAGTTACTTCCAACTCTTCAGGAAAATGCTCATCACTCACAATCCAGCTATGATAACGGCCTACCAGTATTTTATCCGGCAACCCATCAAAAAGTAAACTTCTGACTTTCGTCTCCTGAGTTCCTGTCTCTATCTCCGTAGCCACTCCATGAAATACAGTTGAAAGATTAGTCAGTTTACCTCCGAAGGCTTCACCAATTGCCTGGTGACCCAAACATACTCGAGTATTGATTTTGTTGCTGCATACTCTTTTATCAAAGGCAGCAGTAAACCTGCTTCCTCAGGAATACCGGCCCCGGCGAAAGAATAATTTTATCATATTCTTTTACTTTCTCTAAAGCAATCTGGTCATTGCGGTATACATCCACTTTTATATGCGTTATCTTCTCCACCAGGTGAACCAGGTTGTAAGTAAATGAATCATAATTGTCGAATACTAATATGCTCATAGTTCATGGTTGATGGTTCATAGCAAAGGCTGAAAGTTCGGGATTCATTACTATGAACCATGAACTATTTGCCATGAACAGTTTATATTTCTTTTGCGAGGTCAATTGCTTTTTTCAAAGCCCCCAATTTATTATTCACCTCCTGCAACTCACTTTCCGGGTTGCTGGCTGCCACCACTCCGGCACCAGCCTGGTAAGTGAGGGTGTTACGCCTGCTTAAAAAGTTCTAATCATAATTGCATGGTTACAACTGCCGTCAAAACCCATAAAGCCAATAGCGCCGCCATAATAGCTTCTTGCTGTTGGCTCATACACATCTATCAATTGCATCGCTTTAATTTTGGAGCACCTTAATGTTCCTGCCGGAAATGTTTTTGCCATCAGTTCAAAAGGATTGCTTCCCGGTTTTACTACTGCTGCCACCTCACTCACCAAGTGTATTACATGCGAGAAATACTGCACCTGCCTGTAGTGTGCCACTTGCACATCATCACATACACGGCTCAGGTCGTTTCTTGCCAGGTCAACCAGCATCACATGTTCAGCATTCTCTTTGGCATCTTTCAGCAATTTTTCTTCCAGCATTTTGTCCTGCTGTTCATCTCCGGTACGCTTAAATGTTCCGGCAATGGGATGCACTACAGCTTTCCCGTTCTGTATGACCAGTTGTGCCTCCGGCGATGAACCCATCAGTTTATAATCACCATAATCAAAGAAAAATAAATAAGGTGAAGGATTAATGTTTCGTAATGCCCTGTACACATTAAATTCATCACCGGTAAACTGTTGCTGAAACCTTCTGCTCAGTACAATCTGGAATACATCGCCACGGTGGCAACTGGCTATTCCCTTCTTCACCATTTCAAGATATTCCTCATCTGTCAGGTTGGAAATTTCTTCACCAACGGTATCAAACGGATACACGGGAACATCCTTGCTTTTGATTAATGATTCCACCGCAGCCACATCGCTTTCAATACCTTTTACTTTATTCTCGCAAATAAACAACTCGTCTTTATAATGATTAACAGCAATAATATATTGATAAAGCCGGTATCTCATCAAGGGAATATCAGCTATAAACTGTGAGTTTTGAACCGTGAGCCCAACTGTTTCAAAAAACTGAACGGCATCATAAGTGGTATAACCAAATAAGCCCTGTGCAAATTTTGCCTCTTTTATTTCACCTTCTGCAATTTCAAAATGCTGCATATAATCCCAGAGCAATTGCGGCACTTCCTTCTTATCGGATAAACTTACCCTTTCTGTATTTCGTCCTGGTAATTTATACTCGGCATACTCTGCTGTACGAATCTCAATTCCGCCAATTGCATTGATACAGATGAATGACCAGCTGCTTGTAGCCGCATGGTAGTCGGTACTCTCCAGCAATATTGTATCCCTGAACTTATCCCGCAGCCGCAAGTAAATTCCTACCGGCGTATAAACATCTGCCAGCATTCTTTTACAACTTGTTTGAATCTCAACTCTCTTCATAATCCTGTTTAATCATGTTTCTAACAAAAAGCCCCGGACACTGCCGGGGCTTGATATAATTGTACAAATACAGTTATGACATTACAGCCCCGTAAGAGTTGTATGCCACCACCATGTATTTGAGTTATACTGCTTCATCTGGCTTCAAATATAGTGGCTAAATCTTTATCTGCAAATATTTTTTGCCATACGGCTTTTATTTCCATGAAAGGATATGCTCATATTAATTGTTTTTCTACCTTTCAATAACAAATATCAATTTCATGATTTATAAACTCACTGCCGCAGTTTTGTCCGTATTTATTTTTGCCTCATTAGTGATTGCACAGGACGATGTCGCCTACAAACTTCCACCAAAAGACATTGCCGACATGTTATTAGCCAAACGTTCCCCCACTGTAAGTGTGGATGATAAAGGCGAATGGATGCTGCTGATGGAAACCAGCAGTTATCCATCGGTGGAGGAACTGGCAAAGCCTGAATTAAAAATCGCCGGCCTGCGTATCAACCCCGCCAATTTTACACCAAGCCGCACCGGCTTTGTCAATAACATTACACTGCGCAGTATCACCGCCGGGAAAGATTTTAAAATTGCCGGTCTCCCCAATCCGTTGTTTGCAGGAACCATTTCATGGAGCCCCGATGATAAAAAGTTTGCTTTTACTCATACCAGTTCAAGCCGTGTGGATTTATATGTAGTTGATATTGCCGCTAAAAAATCTACAAAAGTGAATAAAGCGCCGCTCAACCTGGTTACCGGCGGCTTTCAATGGTACGATAATAACACCCTGCTCTATCGTACGACGCTGAAACCGGCCACCGCCGCCCCGCCAAAACCAGCAATGCCAAAAGGCCCTGCCACACAGGAAAATTATGGCAAGGCTTCTCCAAGACCTACCTTCCAGGATTTAATTAAGACTCCCTACGACGAACAACTATACGAATTTTACGCCACCACACAACTGGTAAAAAATGTAAACGGAGCAGAAACAAAAATTGGTCAGCCTGCCATTTATGGAATGATAAGTGTATCCCCGGATAAAAAATATTTTTTGCAGCGAATCATTAAAAAGCCGTTTTCTTACACCGTACCTGCCAACGGTTTTCCATCAACAGTTTTAATTACTGATATGAATGGAAAAACTGTTAAGCAACTGGCAGAACTTCCTTCTTCCGAAACAGCACCCAGCGGTTACGACAATGTGCAGTTTGTTCCCCGTGCCTTTGAATGGAGAGATGATGAACCGGCCACCATTGTTTGGTGTATGCCGCTTGATAGTGGTCTCATTAAAACAAATGTAGAATATCATGATGCAGTATATGCCTTGTCTGCTCCGTTTACAGGAGAAGCCAAACAACTCTTTAAAACCAAGATGCGTTACTATGGCACCACCTGGGGCAATCAAAGCCTTGCTATTGTAACCGAAGGTTTGCGCAGCAAACAAATCACACAGATTGACCGCTTCCACCCGGTAACTGAAGATTTGGAGAAACTTATTTCCCGCAACTCAACCGATGCTTACAGCAATCCCGGCTTCCCGGTACTGGCACCCAACCAGTATAACAGAAACGTACTGCTGACCGTTGACAAAGGCAATAAAATACTGCTTAATAATACCACCGGAAGTTCGCCCAAAGGCGACCTGCCCTTCCTGCTGTCGTATGATGTGCACACCAAAAAAGCAGATACTATTTGGCGTTGCAGCGAAGGTGTATATGAATATGTGGTAAAACTGCTGGATGCAGATAAAATGCAAATCCTTACTTCTAAAGAAAGTGAGAAAGAAACACCCAACTACTGGATTAAGAACCTGAAACTCCGCATAGCCGACAGGCAACTGACTAATTTCACCAACCCATATCCGCAATTAGAAGGTGTGAGCAAAGAAAAAATAAAATACAAAAGGGCCGATGGAGTTGACCTTACCGGCGACCTTTACCTGCCTAAAGGCTACGATAAAAACCGTGATGGCAAGCTGCCTGTTGTCATCTGGGCTTACCCGGCGGAATACAACTCTGCCGCCGATGCAGCACAGGTGCGGGGCAGCGAACACCGCTTCACTCTGCTAAGCTGGGCATCGCCTGTGTTCTACGTTACCCAGGGTTATGCCGTTCTTAATAATGCCGAGATGCCCATCGTAGCAACCGGCAAAGAAAAAAAGCCTAACGACAACTTTATTGAGCAACTCACTATGAATGCCGAGGCCGCCATCAATGTGCTCGACTCAATTGGTGTGGGTGATAAGAATAAGGTGGCCGTTGGCGGACATAGCTACGGAGCATTTATGACGGCCAACCTGCTGGCACATACCAAACTCTTTAAAGCCGGTATTGCCCGCAGCGGTGCTTATAACCGTACATTGACGCCATTCGGTTTCCAAAATGAGGACCGCACCTATTGGCAGGCGCC
Source organism: Chitinophagaceae bacterium (assembly GCA_016719815.1). Taxonomy (GTDB): domain Bacteria; phylum Bacteroidota; class Bacteroidia; order Chitinophagales; family Chitinophagaceae; genus JJ008. Next base: position 154,568 of record JADJYK010000006.1, read on the forward strand.
TGACCTGTATAACAACATGAGCCCATTCAGTAATGCCGATAAAATAAAAACTCCGCTGCTGCTGATACATGGTGATATGGACAACAACACCGGCACATTCCCTATACAAAGTGAGCGGATGTTTAATGCCATTAAGGGCCATGGCGGCATTGTTAAGTATATCAGCCTGCCTTACGAAAGCCACAGCTACCAGGGCAAAGAAAACCTGCTGCACATGCTGAATGAACAGTTTCAGTGGCTGGAGAAGTATGTGAAGGGAGCGGAAAAAAAGGCGGTTAAGGATGAGAGGAAGGGATTCTAAAGAAACTATAATTTATGAGAAACACAAGTTTCACCCTCCGCCCCTTTACACTTGCCGATGCAGATTCGCTGGCTGAATATGCCAACAACTATAATATTGCCAAAAATCTCACCAATGCCTTCCCGCATCCATACACAAGAGAAGATGCGGAAAAGTTCATCAGGATGGTATCGCAGCACAATCCTGTACAGGTATTTACTATTGATATTGAGGGCAGGGCAAGTGGCGGCATTGGTTTGTTCCCGCAGACAGATATTTTGTGTAAGAATGCCGAAATGGGTTATTGGCTGGCCGAACCATTCTGGGGCAAAGGCATCATCACAGCCGCTATCCGGCAAATGGTGGAATACGGTTTTAAGACATGGGACATCATCCGCATCTATGCCCGCCCTTTCGGCTCCAATATTGCTTCGCAGAAAGTACTAGAGAAGGCCGGATTTATTTTAGAAGCAAGGTTTTCCAATTCTGTCTTCAAGAATGGGGTGTTTGAAGATGAGTTGATTTATGCAATGCGGAAATAACGCCGTAAGCCCGGACGAACGATATCCTGGTAGTACAGGCGGCTGCTTTGAAAAAAATAATATCTTCATCCGACGGTTATTTACTAACAAAAAAGAAAAACAATGCAGCTTGTCTTTTTCTATGCGAAGAGATTTCTTCAGCTAATACCCGCTTTCCTCATTTTAATGTTTGCCTCCTTTGCTGTACAGGGTCAGCAAAAACAAACTACTTATATCCTCGTTCATGGCGCATGGCATGGTGCCTGGTGCTGGAATAAGGTAGTGCCATTAATGGAGGCAAAGGGAGATAAAGTGCTGGCTATTGATTTACCTGGTCATGGAAAGGATACCACTAATCCTGACAATATTACCTTTAACGATTATGTACATAAGGTTGTTTCTGTTGTCAACTCAAATGATGGTGAAGTGATACTGGTTGGTCATTCTATGGCCGGTACTGTTATTTCGCAGGCAGCAGAATTGCTGGGAACAAAGAAAGTGAGTAAACTGGTTTACCTTGATGCCTTTCTGCCCAAAAATGGTGAGTCGGTCAGGTCGCTGGCCGGAATGATTGACGCTTCATTACCCAAAGACAGTACCCGTATTTCTATTGGGAAAGGATTAATTATATCCTCAAATAAGAAGACAAGCATTTTCAAACCCGAAATAGCAGATATTCTTTTCTATCATGATTGCTCAGCAGAAGACAGGGCTTTTGCACACAAAAATTTATCGCCACAAAACTTTGAACCCAATGGCACACCTGTTTCCGTTTCAGACAATGTTTATGGAGCAATACCAAAGTATTACATTTTATGTACTGAAAGCAAGGATCTTGATAAATCTGTATTACCCTCAAGGGTAAAATGCAAGAAGATTATAAAAATAAAATCCAGCCATTCCCCTTTTTTCTCAATGCCTGAAAAGCTTGCGAGGATTCTGCACAAGATATAACTGACAAAAAAGAGGCTCAAAAGAGCCCCTTCGGTGTTTTTCATAAATCGGCTTCCGGCCGAATAAATTGGTTCAAAAACGGAGTACGGTCTGTTAATTAAAAGCAAAGACAGTGCCACCCCATTATAAAACACTTGACTGTAATTAAGATTTTATTATAAAAAACCCGTCCTTTTCAGAACGGGTTTGTAAAACTGGTCAGGCTGGTAGTCTGACCAGCTGATAATATTTCTTACGCATTCACCTTGCCTTTCACCTTTGCAATCACTTCTTCAGCGATGTTATTGGGTGCAGGATTGTAGTGAGAGAACTCCATCGTAGATGAGGCACGGCCAGAACTCAATGAACGGAGCTGTGTTACATATCCGAACATTTCGCTCAACGGCACTTTTGCTTTAATAACCTCGGCACCAGCACGGTTGTCCATACCTTCCAGTATGGCACGGCGGCGGTTAAGGTCACCGGTTACATCGCCCATGTATTGAGCAGGAGTAATTACTTCCACTTTCATGATAGGTTCCAGCAGTACAGGCTTCGCTTTTCTTGCCGCCTCACGAAAACCAGCTTTAGCACACAATTCAAACGACATTGAGTCAGAGTCCACTGCGTGGAAGCTACCATCGAATACACGAATCTTCATGTTATCAACCGGATAGTTAGCCAGTACCCCAGTAGTCATTGATTGCTCAAAACCTTTCTGAATGGCCGGTACAAATTCACGGGGAATTGAACCACCAAACAGGTCGTTTACAAACTGGTAGTGTTTATCAGGATTCTCGGCTTTCCACTCTGCATCAATAGGGCCCAGTTCAAACTGGATATCAGCAAACTTACCACGGCCTCCTGTTTGCTTCTTCAGTGTTTCACGATGCTGTATTGTTGTATTAAATGCTTCTTTGTAAGCCACCATCGGCGCACCTTGGTTCACTTCCACTTTAAACTCACGGCGCATACGATCAACAATGATCTCCAGGTGCAGCTCACCCATTCCACGAAGAATAGTCTGGCCAGTGTCTTCATCTGTGTTTACACGCAGTGTAGGATCTTCTTCCACCAGTTTGGCGATCGCCATACCCATTTTATCAACGTCGGCCTGTGTTTTTGGCTCAACTGCTATCGCAATTACCGGCTCAGGAATGAACATGTTCTCCAGTGTGATCGGATGGTCTTCGTCACACAAGGTATCACCGGTTTTAATTTCCTTGAAACCAACCGCTGCACCAATATCACCGGCCTCGATAAAGTCAATTGGGTTTTGCTTGTTGGCAAACATCTTCATGATACGGCTGATCCTTTCTTTCTTACCACTTCTTACGTTGAGTACATAAGAACCAGCATCTAAGTGACCACTGTAACAACGGAAGAATGCCAGTCGGCCCACAAACGGGTCAGTCATGATTTTGAATGCCAGCGCCGCAAATGGCTCTTTCGGGTCAGGCTTACGGGTAAGTTCCTCACCTGTATCAGGATGCGTCCCTTTTGTATCAGGAATATCAACAGGAGAAGGCAGGTAACGGCAAACAGCATCCAGTGCTGTCTGCACACCTTTATTCTTGAATGAGGAACCACACATCATCGGCACAATGCTCAGGTCAACTGTTGCTTTGCGAATAGCTTCATGCATTTCATCTTCAGTAATACTATTAGGATCATCAAAGAATTTCTCCATCAGGTGGTCATCATATTCGGCCACGGCTTCCACCAGGTTGGCTCTCCACTCTTTGGCTTCTTCCAGCATATCTGCAGGTACTTCTATTTCATCGAAGGTCATTCCTTCTGTTTCCATATGCCAGATGATGCCTTTCATTTTGATCAGGTCCACCACCCCTATGAAATCGTCTTCCGCACCGATCGGCAACTGCAGGGGGACGGCTTTTGAACCCAGCATTTCCTTCACCTGCTTGACTACGTTGAGGAAGTCGGCACCTGCACGGTCCATTTTGTTTACAAAGCCGATACGGGGAACACCGTAGCGGTTAGCCTGGCGCCATACTGTTTCGCTCTGCGGCTCCACACCATCAACGGCTGAAAACAGGGCAATCAAACCATCGAGCACCCTCATAGAACGTTCTACCTCTACGGTAAAGTCAACGTGACCGGGAGTGTCGATAATATTAAAACCATAAGCCTTTGTATCGGCATTAGGCTTTCCTTTATCAGTAGGAAAATTCCATTTACAGCTCACCGCTGCAGATGTAATGGTGATACCCCTTTCCTTTTCCTGTTCCATCCAGTCGGTAGTGGCGGCACCATCATGCACCTCACCAATGCGATGAATCATACCAGTATAGCGGAGGATACGCTCCGTTGTCGTGGTTTTACCGGCATCAATGTGGGCGGCAATACCAAAGTTTCTCTGAAATTTTAAATCGGCCATGACTATTTGATTTTTGCGAGGCGAAGCCGGAGCCATCTCCTCTTTTTACTTATTGTTTTTTTGTTTGTTTATTATGCTTTTATATTTTTTGTTGTCATCTCTGCCTGCCGTCAGGCAGGGTTCTGAACGTTGCTCGTCTTTGGGGAAATCAGCTAAAGAATATGTTGTCCCGGTCATCCGGAAGCATTAGCTGATATGTAAGTATTATACTCTCATAGACTGCCACTTGAAGAAAAAGCCCTGCCGCCGCTGTTCATACCTCCATAGCCTTCCTTAATGGCGGCGCAAAGGTAAGAGTTTCCGGCGAAAAAAAGACTGCTGTGGCAAAGACATTTTGGTACGGGGAAAACAGGGAAATAGTCTGTACTTAAGATTTAACTTATTGGTTGACAGACACGAATATGAATATCTATATTCTGCAACCATTTCTCTGTAGGCCGCGGAAATAACAGAGTGCTAAAAAGTGGCCAGTCTTTACTGTCATGTCCTGAAAAAACTTATTGTATGGGTTAAAAATCGGTAAACTACAAGGGGAAGCCAGACAATTTCTGTTGCCATTCATCAGTTCCGTTTGTGGTAATTCAGCACTGCCCAGCCATTCAGCGCCACGGCAAAACCGGCAATGGTAAGCAGTTCATTTTTAATATCGGCAAGGCCGCTGCCTTTAAGCACCACCATCCGCATCACCCGGATGAAGTAAGTTACCGGATTGGCTTTGGTTACGTTTTTGGCCCATTCGGGCATACTGTCAATAGATGTGTATAATCCGCTCATCAGTACAAAAAGCATCATTAGAAAAAAAGAAATGAGCATGGCCTGCTGCTGGTTATTGGCATAAGTGGAAATAAGCAGTCCCAACCCAAGCACTGCCAGCAGGTACACAGCGGCAAACACATACACAGTAGCAATGCTGCCCACCGGCACAATGCCGTAAAAGAAACGGGAAATTAAAAAGCCAACAGTAAACACCACCAGCCCCAATACCCAGAAAGGTATCAGCTTGCTCATAATAAAATCAAACTTCCGCACCGGTGTTACGTTTATCTGCTCAATGGTGCCAATTTCCTTTTCCTTTACAATGTTGATGGCAGTAAGATTAGAGCCCACCATAGTAAGCAGCAGCACCAGCATACCCGGCACCATAAAGGCCTTATAGTTCATTAGCGGATTAAACCAGTTGGAGACAGTTACCTCTACCCTTGTATCAGGACTGAATCGGGGAAACTGTATCCATTCCGTTCTTACCTCACTGTTAAAATCCTGCACAATATTGCGCAGGTAGGCAGCACCCAGCCCGGCCTTTACGCCGTTAATGGCATTAACCGCCAGAAACAGTTTCGATTCACTTTCCTTTACCAGGTCTTTTTCAAACGAACGGGGAATTTCAAGAATAATATCAGCCTTATCATGTTCAATCTGCTGCATGGCTTCGGTATAGGAAGCGGTATATTCTGTAAGAATGAAATAGCCCGATGCTGTTACTTTATTGACAAGATTGCGGGAGTAAGAGGAATGGTCGTGGTCAACCACCGCCAGCTTGATGTTCTTGATTTCATAATCGGCAGCCCAGGGCAATACGGCCAGCTGAATGACCGGCATCACAAATATCAGGCGCAGGATAGACGGGTCCCTGAATATCTGCCTGAATTCTTTCTGCAATAAAAACCGTAGTGTCCTCATGCTAACCTGATTTGCCCCCAGCCCCTAAAGGGGGATAGGAAAGTAAAACAATAATTGTTTCTTTGATTGATGCCATGAAAACGGAACGATGAAGAGTGCGACCCCAACGATAAATGCGGGGCAGGCACAACTGGCGATGCCATGAATTACTAATGCCGGGTAAAAAAAATTCTCTCATGCTAACCTGATTTTAAAATTTTTGATGGCAAGCCCGAGGAAGAAAACGAGCATACCTGTTAACACCAGTGTTTCTTTCCATACGGCATGCAGGCCCACTCCTTTTATCATTACCGACCGCACAATAGTGTAATACCATTTGGCAGGAACGATGTTTGAAACCGTTCGCAGTGGCCAGGGCATATTCTCCACCGGGAACATAAAACCGCTCAGCATTACTGTGGGCAGGAACATGCCCACCAGCGAAATGAACATGGCCGTTTGCTGCGACTCAGCCTTTGAAGAAATGAGCAAGCCCAATGACAGTGATACCAGTGTGAACAACAGGCTTTCTGCCACCAGCAGCACCAGGCTGCCATTAATGGGAACATTGAGCACATATACACTCAACAGCAAAATACTGGTGATATTAACAGATGATAACAGAAAATAAGGCACTGCCTTTGCCATTACTATGCGGAAAGGTTTCATCGGCGATACCAGCGTTACTTCCATCGTCCCCATTTCTTTTTCCCGCACAATGGTGATGGCTGTCATCATGGTGCACACCAACAGCAGCACCATTGCCATTACTCCCGGCACAAAGTTGTAAGCCCCCTTTAGTTCGGGATTGTACAGCATCCGCATTTCTGGAACGATGGTGTAAGGCATTTTCCTGTCGTGGGTGATGCGGTTCTGGTAATCCATTATTATGGCCGAGGCATAATTGTTAAGTGTATTGGCCACGTTAGGGTCACTTGCATCCGCAATCAATTGCACCTGTGCTTTGTTGAAATGCTGCAGATCTTCATTAAAATGCTGCGGAAAAACCACAGCCAGTTTAACCTTTCCCTGTTTGAATATCGCTTCAATATCTTTTGCCGAGTGGATGGATTTCTCCACTTCAAAATACCGGCTGGCTTCAATCTGTTCCGTAATGGAAATGGTGGCCGCATCTTTGGAATTGTCCAGTATGGCCACTTTCGAGTTCTTTACTTCGTTGGTAAGAGGCAAAACCAAAAATGATAATCTGGGCCACAGGCATGGCCAGCAGAATGAACATCGTCCGCAGATCACGGAAGATGTGATGAAATTCTTTCTTTACAAATGATATAAACTGTTTCATTTTTAATCAGCTGCCCTGGTCGCCTTTCTCGCCAGTTTTAAGAACACTTCATCCATTGACGAAGCGTTGAATGTCTTTTTTAATCCCGATGGTGTGTCTAATGCATCAATCCGGCCGTCCACCATAATACTCACCCGGCTGCAATACTCTGCCTCATCCATATAGTGAGTGGTAACAAAGACTGTAATGCCGGATGCAGCGGCCTGGTATATCAGTTGCCAGAACTCTCTCCTTGTTACAGGATCCACTCCTCCTGTGGGTTCATCGAGGAACACCAGTTTGGGTTCGTGAAAGATTGCCACAGAGAATGCCAGCTTCTGTTTCCATCCAAGTGGTAACGATTTTACCAATTTATCAGCCTCGCTTTTTAAATGCAGTTGCTGCAGCACCAGTTCTGTTTTATCTTTTATGAACTTGTTGCTTTTGCCATAAATACCTGCATAGAACTGAATATTCTCACGAATGGTAAGGTCTTCATACAAAGAAAACTTCTGGCTCATGTAACCGATGTTCCTTTTTATCTTTTCATTTTCTTTATATACATCAAATCCTGCAACGGTGGCTTTTCCTGATGTGGGTAACGACAGGCCCGACAGCATCCGCATTGCAGTTGTTTTACCGGCACCATTAGCACCAAGGAAGCCAAAAATCTCTCCCCGGTTTACCTCAAAGCTGATATGGTCAACTGCAGTAAAGCCGCCAAACTTTTTCGTTAGTTTATCTGCTGTTATTACTTTGCCGCTGTCCATATTATTGTTTCATTAGTTGCATAAAACAGTCTTCAATATTTGGAGTTGCCTCCTTCAATTCAAATGTGTATCCTTTTGCTGCAGGTAGTGATGCAGCCGATCCTCTCGGCCATTTTTCATCACCGCATGGTGATACTCTCCAAAGGGATAAGCATCTTCCACCTGTTCGCACTGCTTCAAATCGTTCAGGAGGAGCAGCATGTTATCACTCTTCACAGCGAGCATTTTCTTACCAAATGTTTTTACAATTCCCTGTGGCGTATCGATAGATAATATCTTGCCGGATTGCAGAAGTGCCACCCGGTCGCACATGCCGGCTTCATCCATGTATGGGGTTGATACCAATATGGTAATGCCCTGTTCTTTCAGCCGTTTTAGCATTTCCCAAAACTCTTTTCTCGATACCGCATCCACACCGGTAGTAGGCTCATCCAAAAACAAAATAGACGGCCGGTGAATCAATGCGCAGCTTAACGCCAGTTTTTGCTTCATACCGCCAGACAATTTTCCTGCCCTCCGGTCTTTAAATGGTTCAATCTGTGAGTAGATATCTTTTACCAGGTCATAATTTTCTTCAATCGTTGTATTAAATACCGTGGCAAAAAATTCAAGATTCTCCTGCACGGTTAAATCCTGGTAAAGCGAAAACCGCCCGGCATATAACCCACCCGTTTACGTATGGCTTTAAAATCTTTTACCACATCAAATCCATCCACAGTGGCCATTCCTTCATCAGCCAGCAGCAGGGTGGTAAGTATCCTGAATAAAGAAGTTTTCCCTGCTCCATCCGGCCCGATAATACCGAAGAGTTCGCCGGGCTTTACATCAAAACTTATTCCGTGTAAGGCGGTTACTTCTTTCTTCTTTCCGTAGGTTTTTTTAATATTATTTACTTCGACAGCGTTCATGATTGCTATTAGCATTATTTATTGAACCCCTTTGGGGTTCTGGTTCACTTGCATTTTATTTCTCCGGGTTAATACCCGGAGCCACCAATATGTTGTCCCTACAGAACTTGTATCAGAATTTCACTTCGCCGTACATGCCAATTTTTATATACCCATCATTCTTACCCTTAATCTTTGTGGCATACACCAAATTGGCTCTTTCATACTTTGTCTGTATGGTTTTCGGGGTAAACTCTGCCTTATCAGAAATCCATGTAATGATTCCGGGAATCTCCCTGTATTTATCAGGGCCATCGTCCACTAATACTTTCACTGCCTGCCCCAACTTGATTTGCGTTAGCTGTGAACCGGTAACATAGGCTCTTAGTGTCATGGTGGAGAGGTCGGCAATCTTGTATAATGCTTTGCCTGCTGTTGTAATTTCTCCCGGCTCGGCGTACTTGGTAATTACAGTACCGGCAATAGGATTAATGATGCTGGCCTTCTTCAATTGGTCATCTAATTGTGCCACTCTTTTCTGCAAAGGCTTGCCTTCGCTCAGGATACTGCGGTTTTGTGTGGCCACATTATTCTTCTGCACATTAATTTGCTGTGCGGTTACATTAATATTCTTTTTTGCTACATCAACTTGCGCCTTAATATCATCAAGTTGCTTGCTTGTAGCGGCATCCATCTTTACAAGTCTGTCAATTCTTAAATATTCATGCAAAAGATTATCCAATTGTACTTTCTGAACCTCCAACTGGTTTTCCAGCAACTTAATGGCAGGAGACACATCGGCTGTTTTTTCACTTAGTGCAGCCACACTGGCTTCCACCTGTTCTTTTTGTAATGAGATACTAGCAGCATCTACTGTACCCACAATTGTGTCTTTGGTAAGAGTCTGCCCTTCTTCCACTGTAAAAATCAATATCTTTCCGGAGAGTTCGGAAGACACAATGACTTCGTTGGCTTCAAATGTGCCGCTTGCATCATATTTGCCATTGCCATTTTTGCAGGAAGCAAGTACAGCGATGCTTCCCAAAGTCAATAATTGAAATAGTCTGTTCATACTTAGCATTTTTATTTCTCCTTTCCGGAGCAGTTGAATTTATTTTCCTGATATTGTTTGATAATTTATTTGTGCCAGTAACAATTGTACCTGGTGTGTGATAAGTGCCTGTCTTGCCTGATCTTCTGCATTTACTTCTTTCAGATAATCATTGGCAGTGATGACACCGTTCTCCAATTGTGCTTTGGCTGCATCGGTAACCGTTTTTCGAAGACTAATGATTTCATTGTCGGTTGCCACTAACTGCCGAAGCTTATCAATCTCGGCCTGTTGCTGCTGCAGCTGTGTATTGGTATTGAGCAGGAATGTTTCCTTCTGCACTTCCACCATTTTCTTATTTACAGCTACCTGCTCTTTCTCTTTTTTCTTTGTGTACAATCCGCCCAGTGACCAGTTGAACCGCACCCCGCCGATGTAATAGAAATCAAATTCATTCTTCAGCATGTTCAATCCCGGACGGCCATAACCACCCTGTGCAAAAAGGCTTGCCCTGGGAAGATTCTTTGCAGTAATCAGTTTATCCTGCTGGCTGATGAGTTTGTCCTGTTCACTGTAAAGCTTTATTTCCGGGCGGGCTATTTCATTTGTAACAAAAGTTACTACTTCAGGTTTAGCCAATTGAGTTATTTCGGTAAGTGTTTGTCCGATAAAAAGCCCTAGGGCATCAATCAATCCTTTACGGGATACTTTCAGTTCTATATTCCTTTGTTCTGCTTTCAGCAATTCGGCTTTCAGCATGTTCAGGTTGGAGCGAAAGGCTGTACCGTTCTGTACTTGTGCTTCCACTCTTTTTATTCCGGTCTGAATATCGTTTTTCATCAATTGTACCTGCTTTACCTGTTCATCGAGGTATAGCACACTTAAATAAAGCTGGTTTACTCTCTCCTTCAGTTTGTATAACTCCACTTCCACTTTTTGCTCTTCAACAGATGCGTTGAGCTGCTGCAATGCCTTTTGCTCTTTGGTAAGTCCGCCGTCATACACCAACTGACTTACATCGGCCACTAATTTATACTGGTCTTTATTGGGCGGTTCGATACTGATTCCAGGTACAGGAATAGACACTTTGGTAACATCACTCTGGTAAGTGGCCTGTCCGCTGATGTTTACCTGTGGCAAAAATCCCTTTTGCAGGTTTTCGATGCTGATAGCAGCCGTTTGCCTTACAAGGTCTTTCTGTTTTACGGCAGGAAAATTCGTCTTTGCCATTTCCTGTACCTGCGGTAAGGTATACGTCTGTGCAGCAGCATAACAAGGCATTAATAGCAGGAAATAAAATAGTTTTCTCATTCGTTATTTTTTTAACCTCCCCAAACTGCTTCCGGGAGAGGCATTAAAATTGCTTATTAAATTAACTTTCACTACGATCCTCTTAATGCGGCCATAATAAAAGACGGAATATCCTTCTTTCGTTCTTCCATAAGCAGCCTGAACTGTTTATCGCTGATACCAATCACCCGCTGAAACATCGGTTTGGCTACAAAAGGAAACACACACATGGACATGATATTCATTATTAGCTGCACAGGTGAGACAGGCCTGATTTTCTTCTCATTTGCGGCAGCATCCAACTGCTTCACCAGAATACTCACATCTGGTTTTTTTCCGCCCCAGATTTTCTTAAAGAAATCGTCCGGCTGGTTGTTGATTTCGTTAACTACAAAAAGTGGGATAAACGGGTTGGCAAGCATCTTATCAATATACTCAGAACAAAAGGCCGGGATCTTTTCTTCCAATGGTAAGTCGCTGGTAAAAATGGCATTCACACGGGGCAGAAAGGACTGCATGGTTTCCACAAGTATCGTTTCAAATAATTTATCCTTACTCCGGAAGTAATAGTGCAGTAATGCTTTGTTGATGCCGGCCTCATTGGCAATCTCCTGCATGCGGGCACCGGCCAGGCCATTGGTAATAAAAACCTTACGGGCAGCAGTGAGTATTTTTTCCTCGGTGGAAGTATCAGTCTTTATCTTAACCATATAATTTAACTAATAAATTTAACCAAATGGTTAATAAAGGTAAAAAAACATTGCAATGCGGCAAATTTTATTTTGCCGGTCCTTTCAGCACATACAAAGTGTCACAATCCTGGCGCTGGAGTAAACAGAAAAACAAAAACCCCGGCCAATTGCCGGGGTTAGTATCATTAACCTTCAAATATTTATTTCATCCTGAAGTTTTCCATAAACTTGGTATTGAATGTACCATTACGGAAGCGTTCATCCTGCATTAGTTGCAGGTGGAACGGAATAGTTGTGGCCACACCTTCGATTACATATTCGCTCAATGCCCTGTACATGGTGTCAATAGCCTCGCTTCTTGTACGGGCTGTTGCAATCAATTTTCCAATTAAAGAGTCATAATAAGGCGGAATAACATAACCGGCATAAGCATGACTGTCAACCCGTACACCATGACCACCGGGAGTGTGCAGTACAGTAATCTTGCCGGGAGATGGCCTGAAATCATTGTACGGATCTTCGGCATTTATCCTGCATTCTATAGAGTACATCTGTGGGATATAGTCCTGACCACTAATCCTTTCACCTGCAGCTATTTTTATCTGCTCCTTTATAAGGTCGAAGTTGATAACTTCCTCTGTAACGGGATGCTCTACCTGAATGCGGGTATTCATCTCCATGAAGTAGAAATCATGGTTTTTATCCACCAGGAATTCAATAGTACCCACACTTTCGTAATTAATGGCCGCAGCTGCCCTTTTGGCGGCTTCACCCATTTTTATCCTTAGTTCATCATACAGGAAAGGCGAAGGTGCCTCTTCCACCAGTTTCTGGTGACGGCGCTGTATTGAGCAATCTCTCTCACTCAGATGGCATACATTACCAAACTGGTCGCCAGCCACCTGAAATTCGATATGATGGGGATCTTCCACGAATTTCTCCATATAAATGCCATCATTATGGAACGCAGCGGCGGCTTCTATTTTTGCAGCATGATAGGCATCTATCATTGCAGATTCTTCCCGCACAACCCGCATACCTTTTCCGCCACCTGCTGTGGCTTTTAGCATGACCGGGTACCCAACTTCTTTTGCCACGTTAATTGCATCCTCATCTGTATGTAATATTTCATGACTGCCGGGAATAACAGGTACACCGGCCCTTATCATTGTTTCTTTAGCGGTGACCTTATCCCCCATTGCGGTTATCATATCCGGTGTGGGGCCAATAAATTTTATTCCATGCTCGTCACAGATATGAGAAAACTTGGCATTTTCGGCGAGGAAGCCATAACCTGGATGAATGGCATCAGCATTGGTAATTTCAGCTGCTGCCATCAGGTTAGGAATGTTTAAATACGATTCAGTGCTTTTGGGGCCGCCAATGCAAACCGCTTCATCTGCAAATTTTACGTGGAGGCTATCCCTGTCTGCCGTAGAATACACTGCCACAGTCTTTATTCCCATCTCACGGCAGGTCCGAATTACCCGCAAGGCAATTTCGCCTCTGTTTGCTATCAGAACTTTTTTGAACACAATTAATAATTAATAATGAATAATTAATAATCCAAACAAAAAAACCAGCCTGTATTAAGCCGGTTCTACAAGGAACAGAGGCTGATCATACTCAACAGGAGAAGAATCATCAACCAGCACCTTAACAATTTTGCCGGATACTTCGCTTTCTATCTCGTTGAATAACTTCATTGCCTCGATGATGCATACAACCTTTCCGGCTGTAACAGAATCGCCTACTTCTACCAGGTTTGGTTTATCCGGGGAGGAGCGTCGGTAGAATGTGCCTATCATCGGACTTTTTATAGTTACCGTATTTGCGGGTGGTGGTGTGGCTTTGGGTTTCTCCGAAGCCTCAACATTAGGAGCTGCCGGTGCCGTTAAATGTGCCGGAGCAGCCTGAACCGGAACTACAGGTGCAGAAACCACCTGGGTAATATTTTCTTCTTTTTGCTTAATGGTAAGTTTGAAATCTTTTTGCTCAACCGTAAACTCACCAATATTGGATTTGTTGATCATCTTGATCAACTCCTGAATCTGTTTAAAGTCCATGTTTTTCAATTTAATAAATTTTTTACCATTTTTTATTCAAAAAGCGAGGGCGGCTATTCTTTTACTCTTTCTACGTATTCGCCTGTTTTGGTATTAATACGGATGAGTTCTCCTTCGTTTACAAACAGAGGGACACCAATCGAAGTACCTGTCTCAAGGGTAGCAGGCTTCAGAGTCCTGGTAGCAGTATCACCACGCAGGCCTGGCTCGGTATAGATAACTTTTAATACAATCTTATCGGGCAATTCAGCCCCAAGCACCTGATCGTTTTCGGTGTTAACCAGCACACCCACTTCCTGACCTTCTTTTAAATATTGAGGGGCATCGATAGTGCCTTCCTGCAGGGCAATCTGCTCAAAAGTTTCATTATCCATGAAGTTGTACCCGGTGTCATCCTTATAAAGGAACTGGTAAAACCTTCTTTCCACCCGTACCGGGAAAATAGTATCGCCTGAGTTCCAGGTTTTTCTATTGAGCGATTATTGTCCACCCCTTTCAGTTTGGCCCACACTTTTGCGGCTGCACGGGCCGTTTTATTTTCACCAAATTCCACTACGGTGTAAAGACTGCCCTCGAGGTTCAATATCATACCACGGCTGATGTCTGAAGTATTTTGCCATTATCTTTTTTGAGGCGGCAAATATAAGGCAGTAGCTCTTCATGGCAAAAGAAGATACCGGACGGATCTAATCAGGTAAAAGATTTGTTTATTTGCAAATGAAGAAAACAGTATTGTTCCTAATCTGCTTTTCAATATTGCTGGGTGCTGTATGCCAAACGGACAGCATTCAGCCTCCCTATAAGAAAGTACCTATTTACCCGCCGGTAAGGCTGCTGAACACCGACAGTGCCACTTATTACACCAAGGCCAATCTGCCTAAGAACAAGCCGGTACTGCTGATTGTGTTTAACCCCGACTGCGACCACTGCCAGCATGAAACAGAAGCACTGATGCAAAATATTGACAAATTTAAGAATGTTCATATAGTTATGGCATCGTTTGTAACGCTGACGGCCATCAGTGCATTCAGGGAAAAGTATAAACTGGGTGGGCACAAAAACATTGTGCTGGCCCAGGATACGCATTATTTCCTGTTGTCGTTTTATGCGCTGCGCAACCTGCCCTACCTGGCTTTTTACAATAAGAAAAAGCAACTCATTTCCACCTTTGAAGGTCCCATGCCTGTTGAGAAGGTGCTGGAAGAGTTGAAAAAATGAGGATTTTTATCCCCCGCTGAAACAACTGCAACCTTTACCTTTGCGGCCTGCAAATGCAGAAAGCAACAATTTTTAAATCCAAAATATTTTACACATGAAAGTAACTGTTGTAGGTGCCGGTGCCGTTGGAGCAACCAGTGCAGATAATATTGCCCGTATGGGAATTTGCCGCAGACTGGTCTTGCTTGATATTAAAGAAGGTTTGGCCGAAGGTAAAGCTCAGGACATGATGCAGACTGCCACTCTGCTCGGTTTCGATACTAAAATTACCGGTGTAACCGGCGATTACAGCAAAACTGCGGACAGCGATGTTGTGGTCATCACTTCAGGCTTGCCCCGCAAACCCGGTATGACCCGTGAAGAACTTATTACCGTTAATGCCGGTATTGTAAAGAATGTTGCTGAAAACATTCTCAAACATTCGCCCAATGCTATTCTTATTATTGTAAGTAACCCGATGGATACCATGACCTACCTGGCCCTTAAAGCAACAGGCTTACCTAAGAACAGGGTGATAGGTATGGGTGGTACACTTGACAGCAGTCGTTTTAAATATCAGCTGAGCCGCCGCCTGCGATGCAGTCCGCTTGACCTTAACGGTGTGGTAATTGGTGGCCATGGCGACACAACTATGATTCCGCTTATCCGCCATGCTGCCTGGAATAGTGTTCCTGTTACCGACTTCCTGTCGCAGGAGCAACAAGATGAGATTGTAAAAGATACGATGGTAGGTGGTGCCACCCTTACGGGTTTGCTGGGCACATCGGCATGGTATGCACCCGGAGCTGCAGTAGCAGTACTGGTAGCTTCTATATTAAGAGACGAGAAAAAACTCCGTTCCTGCAGTGTGCTGCTGGAAGGGGAATATGGTCAGCGGGATATTTGCCTGGGGGTACCTGTAGTAATTGGCAAAACTGGCTGGGAGAAAATTATTGACCTAAAGCTTTCTGAGGAAGAGCAGGAAACATTTAACAAGAGTGCCGATTTTGTAAGAAGCATGAATGATGTACTGAAGACTATATAAAATGCGAAGTGCAGCTATAAACAAATGCCCCGGTTGTTGCCAGGTTTTTGTTTTAGTGTCTCGTCCAAAATAGCCCGACTAAACATCACCTTTATTTCAATTTTCGTCATCACGTAGCCGGGCAGATGAATATAGTGGCGTAGTATTCGCCTGTTAAGCACTTCGTTTATTGCAATGGCGGCAATCATATTGATCGTCTCAATAAGTTACTTCCACAAGGAATAAGCCATGAGCAGGCACGGCAAAACTGGCTTTGGTGCAGTCTTTTGCTTCAATAACCTGCCGGAATTCGTTAAGTGATATTTTTCCCCTGCCCACTTTCAGCATCGTGGCGGTTAATGCCCGTACCATGCCACGCAAAAACCGGTTGGCTTTTACATTGTACACCAGGCATTCACCCTCCTGAAGCCAGCGGCTTTCCAGAATACTGCACTGAAAGGTTTTTACCTGTGTATTACGCTTAGAAAAGGAAGTAAAGTCGTTGTACTCTTTCAGAATATCCGCTGCCTGCTGCATCAGCTCCACATGGAGCCGAAATGGAAAATAAAAAGCCCTGTCTGCTAAGAAGGAATTCTTCTGCTGGTAGATAAAATATTTATATTCCCTTCTTACAGCATCAAAACGGCAATGCGCTTCATCGTTTACCAGCCTGATATTTTTCACCACAATATCCGGCGGCAGTATCGCATTTATCTTATAAACAAATTTTGGGTTAATAGTATCAGCATAATCGAAATGAAAATAATTTTGCAGAGCATGTACGCCTGCATCGGTGCGGGAAGAACCCGTCATCATGATATTTTCCTTCTCAAGTATTGAGAATGCCTTTTCCACTTCAGCCTGTATAGTATTTGCATTGTGCTGTGACTGAAAGCCGCTGTAAGCAGTTCCTTTGTATGATACTTCTAAGAAATAACGGGGCATAACATTTAGTTGCGGAGCATTGCCCTGAACCTTTTTATAGTAATCGTCCTTTAGTTCTGCCTCAGGGAAGGATACTTCTCCTGATCGGATGAACAGTTGTACACCGCATCAAAAAACCTGTACTTGCCTTCTTCATTCAGGAACATGGTACTCAGGTTTTTAATCTGTTGCACAGAGAAGCATTTTGACTTGCATGCTTTTCTTGCCTCATTAATCATGTCATCATCACCTTCCGCAGCAGCCATTACTTTCCTTAACTGAAAAAATCAGCATCGGCAGCTAGTGTGTTACAATTATTTTTTCAGGGCTGGTATTGCTGGTTTTTCTGTTGAAGCCACTACGACGGGAGTATTGCTCACCACTTCCTTTTGATTCTCCTCTTTCACAACAGGAACGATTGTAAGATCTGCCTTCACTTCATCCTTCTTTTCAGGATTGGAAGAAATGTCAAGAAATTTCTTTTCTTCCTTTGGATCTTCTTTTACCACATTTATAATAGTCTTCGGTTCGGGTATCAGTAACCTTATGGTGTCCCGGTTACCATCAGGCAACGAATCAATATATACCAGTCCAAACCCTTCAGTAGTGGAACTTTCTGATCTTTTCTTTACCACTGACATTACATAATCATCTTTTGCAACAGTTTCAGTTTTTATTTCAGTCACAACCGGCAGTTCTGTTACTTCCCCCGCTACCGGTTTAGGTTCTTCTTTCACAATAACTGGCTTTGGCTCTTCTTTTACGACGACAGGTTTCGACTCTTCTTTTACCGCAACCGGTTGTTCCTCTTTTGGTGTTATCACCTGCGGAACAACTTTCTCTGCCGGTTTTTCTGCTTTCACAACATCAGGTTTCTTTTCCTCCACAATTTTTACAGGTTTTTCTTTCAGAGAAGGATCATCCGAGGCCTTTGCCAATCCTTCGGTAAACGGTGAAATATCCCTTTTAACCTCTGTTTTTAGTTCAGGGATGCCCAGCGGCGAAGTACTTCCCATTTGTACACTAAGCAGCTGTCTTTCAAAGAGCCCCCAACCTTTTTCTCCAAAATTCTTCAGCAGGAAGCCATGATCTTTCTTATTCATCACTACTGAAAAATAATACTGGGAACTGCTCTTTGGAAACCCTAAACTGAATGAATGAGCAGTGTCGGTAAGTTTTGACAGAATAATATAGCCAGACGAAGAAGAGCTAAAAACCTTTTCTTTCATTTTAATAAAAAAGGGTTGGCCCGCCTCAGACTGTATGTATATAAAATATACTTTCTGGCCAATGGCATTTGCCACAATAAACATCATCAACAGGCTAAGACATAGTTTTTTCATGCTCTCAGGCATTGGTGCAATACAAATTTAACCTAATTCCCCGCACAATAGACAGTGCCGGTACAACAACTTGTTAAATACTGTAACCGTTCACCCTATTTATATCTTCAATGATTAATTACTCCTATAAATTTGCGGCAATTAAACACACAGTATGCAGAAACTCCTTTTTATCATTTTGACTTTCTTTTTTTGTGGCTCTGTTTTAGCACAACCCGCTGCCAAAGACTCTTCCTGGAAAAGGCAGTACCGTGAAACACCTGCCCGAATTAACAACCTCGTTCATACCAAACTTGAAGTAATACCTGATTTCAGCAAATCGTACTTGTATGGCAAAGCCTGGATTACGCTGAAACCGCATTTCTACCCCACCGATTCACTGACATTGGATGCAAAAGGTATGGAGTTTAAAAAAGTTGCTGTGCAAAAAGGGAGTCAGCTAATCCCAGTTACTTATGATTATAATGATTGGGAACTGAGAATTAAACTCGATAAAACATACAAAGCAACTGACAGTTATACCATTTTTATTGACTATACGGCAAAACCGGATGAGTTCGAGGCTAAGTACGAAAGAAGCGGAATGCTGGGCATTAAGGGCATGTACTTTATTAATCCAACCGGTGAAGAAAAAAACAAGCCGACACAAGTCTGGACACAGGGAGAAACAGAGTCAAACTCAGCATGGTTTCCCACTATTGACAAAAGCAACCAGCGCTGCACACAGGAATTGTCGGTTACTGTAAATAATAAGTACACAACGCTTAGCAATGGTAAACTGGTAAGCCAGAAAAAATACTGACGGCACTCGTACAGATTACTGGAAAATGGATTTGCCGCATGCACCCTATTTGTTCTTTTTGGGAGTGGGTGAATACGCTGTGATAAAAGACAGCTGGAAAGGGAAAGAAGTAAACTACTATGTTGAGTCCGAATATGCGCCTGTTGCTAAAAAATATTTGGTAACACCCCGGAAATGCTGACATTCTTTTCAAAAATAACAGGTGTTGATTATCCATGGGTAAAATATTCACAAATAACCGGAAGGGATTTTGTTGCCGGGGCAATGGAAAATACCACTGCCACATTGCACCAGGAGGGTGCACAGCAGGATGCAAGACAGTTAGTGGATGGAAACTCCTGGGAAGGAACTATTGCGCATGAACTCTTTCATCATTGGTTTGGGGATTATGTGACAACAGAAAGCTGGAGCAACCTTACTGTTAACGAATCTTTTGCCAACTACAGCGAAACGCTGTGGAATGAATATAAATACGGAAAAGATGCAGGAAACGAACACAACTTTGGCGATATGCAGAATTATCTTTTTAGCGGCAGCGATAAAAAGGACCTGGTTCGTTTTCACTATGCGCACAGAGAAGATATGTTTGATGCCGTCAGTTATCAGAAAGGCGGACGTATTCTGCATATGCTCAGAAACTATATTGGTGACAGTGCTTTTTTCAAATCACTTGCCAACTACCTGACTACAAATAAATTCAAATCCGCAGAAGCACACCAGTTGCGGCTTGCATTTGAAGAGGTAACCGGCCGTGACCTGAACTGGTTCTTTAATCAATGGTATTTTAGCAGCGGTCATCCTTCAGTTGATATAGATTACCTGTATAATGATGAGGCAGGAAATGTAAAAGTGATTATTAAACAAACGCAGAAATCCGGTAAAGGGTTCAGGCTTCCCATTGCCATTGATGTGTACCAGGGAAGTACAAAAACCAGGTATAATGTTTGGATAAATAACCCGGTTGATACATTTACCTTCCGCTACACAAAAAGGCCTGACCTTATTAATGCAGATGCTGATAAAGTAATGTTGTGGCAGAAAAAAGAAAATAAAACGTTAGACAATTACATACACCAGTACAAGTATGCAGGCAATTATCTTGACAGAAGAGAAGCAATAGAATTTGCAGCAAAAAAACTTACTGAACCCAGAGCCGCTGAATTATTGAAGTCGGCCCTCAATGACAAATATGAGGGGTTAAGACAACTGGCAATCAACCTGGCTGATATACGCAAGGAAGCTGTGCGGTTTTCATTTGAGCCCATTTTTGCAGAACTTGCAAGGAATGATAAGAAAGCAATTGTTCGGGCTACTGCCATACAAAAATTAGGAGATTATAAGAAGGCAGAATACGCCGGCCTGTTTAAGACTGCTGTAAGTGACTCTTCTTATACGGTAGCCGGAAATGCACTGGAAGCCTTGGGCAAGATTGATGAAAAAGCCAGTGCTGAACTGGTTAAGCAATTATATGGCCAACCTCTAAAAGGCAATTTGCAGACTGTAGTGATGAACGAGGTGCTGAAATCGGGCGACGAAACAATGGCAGAGGAAATAATAGGGGGCTTTGCAGCAATGCCAATGAGCCAGGCAAAATTTGAGGCACTGGGCGGACTGAGCACTTATCTTGCAGCGATAAAAGACATAAGCTTTGTGAGGCTGGGAGTGGATGAAATCGCAAAATTCAGGGATGCAGTGCCGGAAGCATACCGCAACCAGACAGACGGTTATATTAACGGTATGGTACTGAAAGGAATTTTGGCAAAGAAAGAAAGTGAGGCAAAAGCTAATGCAGGAAATATTGCGCTGCAAGAACTTGTAAACTATATAAAAGGAAAACTGCCCGAATCGGAAAGAAAGGGATTCTGAGCAAAGAACGATACAAGTAATAAACCTCCTTTCGGAGGTTTATTACTTTAATTTGATTATTTTCTGATTTTCTTCTTTACCAGCCTCCGCTGGCACCACCACCACCACCACTGCCGCCGCCAAAACCTCCAAAACCGCCGCCGCCGGACCAGCCACCACCACTACTACTACCTCCTCCTCCACCTGTCCATCCACGATAGCCACCTCTTGATACGTAAGTACCGCCACTACCAGGCGGAGCAGCCATTGTAAGGAAGACTATGACGAGTATCACACCAACAACCCAAATAAACGGGAAACGTTCTTTTCCATTTTTACTGCCATAACCGGCAGGAGCTTTATACTCACCTGCTGCTGCCTGAATTATAGAATTAGTGGCCTCATCAATTCCACGGTAGTAATTCTCTGCTTTGAAGTTGGGTGTTAAATCATTATCAATAATACTTTTAGCAGTAACGTCTGGTATTGCCCCTTCCAAACCATACCCGGTTTCAATCCTGATCTTCCTGTCATTCTTCGCAATCAGTAAAACAATTCCGTTATTGATATCCTTATTACCCACTCCCCATCTGCGTATGATTTCCAAAGCCACTGCTTCCACACCATAATCACCCGTAGTTGGGATGATAACAACAGCAATCTGGTTAGAAGTGCTGTCATCATATGAAACCAGTTTCCGTTCAAGTGCATCAATCTGCTGCTCAGTTAATGTGCCGGTTTTATCATTAACCAACTTTGGCGGATTTGGTTTTGCAGGCACAAACTCGTCAATCTGTGCAAATGCACTGAATGACAAGATGAGAGTAAATATTAAAAACAGCTTTTTCATTAGTCTTACCGGCCGAAAACTATTTCATCCGGCAGTTCATTTTTATCGGTGTCCCTGTCAAATGGAAAATGAGTGGTTAACGCATCCCCAATCTGGATTACACAATCGGCAATACCTTTAGCGTAATCATGCTGATTAAAACTGAGCAGCATTTCTGAAACAATCTTATTCCAGTATTCCGTTCCCACTTTTTTGTGTATGCCTTCATCTCCAAAAACAGCCAGCTGACGGTCTTTAATGGCTACATAAACCAAGGTAGCATTTCGATTTTCGGTTTTATCCATTTGCAGGCCAAAGAAGATTTCGGCAGCTCTGTCAATAGCATCCACCCAAGAACATTTACTTTCCACAAATACTCTTACTTCGCCACTGGTACGCTGCTCGGCATGGCGTATAGCTTTTACTATCAGCCGTGTGTCTTCTTCAGTAAAGAATTGTTTTTTATGTCTGAAAATTGAAAACATCGATATTACTTAATGTCGAATTTAACATCAGGTGCTTTTTCTGAACCAGGGTCTGCCTTATAGTAGGCTTTCTCTTTGAAAGAGAACATTCCTGCAAGCAGATTATTGGGGAATCTTTTCACTTTTAGGTTATAGCTTTCAACAGCCTTGTTGTAATCCTGCCTTGCCACATTTATGCGGTTCTCTGTTCCTTCAATCTGTGTCTGAAAATCCTGAAATGCTTTTGTGGTTTTTAAATCAGGATAATTTTCTACAACAGCGAGTAATCTGCCAAAAGCGCTTTGCAGATTACCTTGCGCCTGCTGATATTTTTCTAAAGAAGCAGGATCGTTAATGTCTACATTTACTGCAGTGGCCTTTGACCTTGCTTCAAGAACTTCTCTCAAAGTAGATTTTTCAAAATTTGCAGATGACTCAATAGTTTTTATTACACTACTATAAAGATCTGTTCTGCGCTGGTAATTTGTTTCCACATTACCCCAAACTTTTTTTACATTCTGATCTCCGGAAATAAGACCATTATAACCATTACATCCCCATACAAAAAGTATAAGGAATAAACCGATGCCAGCCAGTATTCCAATGTTGCGGGTTCCTTTCATTGTTAATAGTTTTAGATATTAAAATTAGCACTTTTGTAATAACCGGATATGATTTTTCGCCGGTAAAAAAGGCGGTTCCCCGAAAAAGGAGAACCGCATATACTGATAACCCAAATTTAAACTACTTAACTGCAGCGATGCCTGGCAGTTCTTTACCCTCAAAGTATTCGAGCATAGCGCCACCACCTGTTGACACGTAGCTCACCTTATCGGTAAATCCAAACTTATTAACTGCAGAAACAGAGTCGCCGCCACCTACCAATGAGAACGAACCAGCCTGGGTGGCTTCTGCAATGGCTGTTGCCACCGCTTTAGTTCCTTTTTGGAATTTCTCCATTTCAAACACACCCATCGGGCCATTCCACAAAATAGTTTTTGATTTTTTAATTACTTCGGCAAAAATCCCTTCGGCCTTTGGTCCGATATCGAGTCCCATCCAACCGTCAGGAATAGCATCGCTTGGAGATACATTAGTATTGGCTTCCGCATCAAATTTGTCGGCAATTACTGAATCTTCAGGCAAATGAATACTTACATTTTTTGCTTTGGCTTTTTCAAGGATTTCAACAGCTGTACTTAACCTGTCCTCTTCACAAAGAGAGTTGCCAATTTTACCACCTCTTGCTTTCATGAAAGTATAGGCCATGCCGCCACCGATAATAATATCAGTCGCTCTGTCAAGCAGGTTTTCTATTATCAGGATTTTATCACTCACTTTGGCGCCACCAATGATGGCTGTAAATGGTTTTTCAGCACTGTGCAGTACTTTTTCAGCGCTGGTTACTTCACCTTCCATGAGCAACCCAAAGAATCTCTTTTCAGCCGGGAAGAATTTGGCGATAACAGCCGTAGAAGCATGTGCCCTGTGTGCAGTTCCAAATGCATCGTTAACCCACACATCACCCAGTTTAGAGAGCTTTTCAGCAAATTCTTCGTTCCCTTTTTCCTCCTCCTTATAGAAGCGAAGGTTTTCGAGCAACAATACTTCGCCGGGGCGCATCATGCTGGCGGTAAGATATGCCTGTTCGCCGATGCAGTCGTTGGCAAATAAAACAGTAGCACCGCCCAGCAGTTCGCTCAGGTGTGCTATTAGGTGCTTTAAGGAATACTTTTCTGTTGGCCCTTCTTTAGGACGACCCAGGTGGCTCATCAGGATGACCATGCCGCCATCGGCCAGAATTTTTTTAATGGTTGGAACGGCAGCCCGCATCCGGGTGTCGTCGGTTATTTCAAATTTCTCGTTCAGCGGTACATTAAAATCCACACGGATTAATGCTTTCTGCCCGTTGAAATTGTAGTCAGAAAATTTTGACATAGTGAATAGTTTAGTGTTTTAAGTTTTTTGTTTACCGGTTTGCATCCGAATCTGAACCCATCACAAGAAACACTGCAATAGCTGATTGAACTTACAAAATGCTACAATAGAAGTTAGTAGCGAACAAACCTGAACGGAGTGTCGCAACATCAGCCGATAGTACTACTGCAGCCGGGTACAAATAAATAAAAAATGTCCCGGCGGAAACCAGGACATTTTCATTATTAGCTTATCAGTTTCGCAAAATGCAGTACGGTGCGAACGAGCTGACTAACATAGCTTGCTTCGTTATCGTACCAGCTAACAGTTTTAACCATTTGCTTGTCGCCAACCACCATTACTTTAGTTTGAGTGGCATCGAACAAAGAACCATAAGTTGTTCCGATAATATCAGAGCTTACGATTTCATCTTCAGTATAGCCAAAGGAATCGTTGCTGGCCGCTTTCATTGCAGCGTTGATTTCTTCTTTAGTTACTGACTTGCTGAGGATAGTAGTCAGTTCAGTTAATGAACCTGTAATGGTAGGCACCCTTTGTGCTCCACCGTCCAGTTTTCCTTTCAGTTCAGGAAGAACGAGGCCGATAGCTTTTGCAGCGCCGGTGCTGTTAGGAACGATATTGGCAGCCGCTGCTCTGGCCCTGCGCAGGTCACCTTTAGCATGAGGTGCATCGAGTGTGTTCTGGTCGTTGGTATACGCATGGATGGTTGTCATGAAACCTGCTTCGATACCAAAACTGTCGCTCAGCACTTTCGCCATTGGAGCCAGGCAGTTAGTTGTGCAAGAAGCACCAGAAATAATAGTTTCACTTCCATCCAGAATATTGTGGTTAACATTAAATACCACAGTTTTCAAATCGCCTGTAGCAGGAGCGGAAATAACCCCTCTTTTTGCACCAGCTGTCAGGTGTGCAGAGGCTTTGTCTTTATCGGTAAAGAAACCTGTACATTCCAGTACCACATCCACTTCGTGGCTGCCCCATGGAATTTGTGAAGGATCTTTTTGTGCATATACTTTAATGGTATCACCATTAACAATGATGGCGTCTTCAGCGGCTTTTACATCGGCATCGAAACGGCCCTGTGCACTGTCGTACTTCAGGAGGTGTGCCAATACTTTAGGACTGGTAAGGTCATTAATTGCCACTACGTCAATGCCTTCCATTTTATAAACCTGGCGGTAAACTAAACGGCCGATACGACCGAAACCATTAATTGCAACTTTAACTGTGCTCATTTTTGCTCTTTTTTAGAATTAATAATGTCCAAATTGCTCTTTTGGAGGTGCGAAGTTAATGAAACCCTGTTTGTTTTCGGGGTAACTTATTTCAACACAGGAGCTGATATTCGTCAAACGAGATGAAAAGAATCCCAAAAACTTTTGGCTGTAAAGGGTCAGATGCCTATCTTTGCCGACCTTTAAAAAGAGGCAAATACGTTGTATTTCCGTATTTGTTTTGGAAAAAATGGCCCGTTCGTCTAAGGGCTAGGACACCACCCTTTCACGGTGGTGATACGGGTTCGAATCCCGTACGGGCTACAAGAGAACCTCCGGAAGGAGGTTTTTTTATTTATACTGTAACTTTTTTTGTTTATAAAAAGATCTCAGCACAAAAAATGCCTTTTTCTTAACCCCCTTGTCTGATATTAAACCTTTCCTGTTAAACCCATCCTGTACACCAGGCAGTAATCTTCTTGGTGATCTGAAATCGGTTAATATCCAAGGACTGATTCCACGGATGTTGGGTATTTTCTCAATCATCAGCAGGTTCTGTTTATAAAGATATTCCTGATACTCTTCCGTCCAGCGTTCTTCAATGGTGCCATGCAGGCCCTGTTTTGCATCACCGCCGAATTCAGATACCACTACCGGCTTATCATAGATTGTCATCCATTTGGCATCAGGTGCTGTTTTTAAATCGCCTCCATACCATCCCCTGTATTGATTAAAAGAAAGGATATCGAGGTGTTCACCAATTTTATCATCAATAATACCTACCCCATTTTCATATCTTGTTAATAATGCAGCACTGATAAGTCTTGTGCTATCATACACCTTAATATGGTTGACAAGTTTCAGTAAAAAATTATTTCTCGCTGCTGATAAAGGGGTTTCGTTTGCAACAGACCAAATTATAACCGATGCCCTGTTTTTATCCCGTTGTATTACTTCCGTTAACTGCCGCTGTGCATTTGCAAATGTTACCAGGTTTGTAAAGTCGATAGTCCAGTATACCGGAATTTCTTCCCATACAAACAGCCCCATTTTATCGGCCATCCGTACAATTTTTTCGTTATGGGGGTAATGTGCCAGCCTTACATAGTTACAGCCGAGTTCTTTTGCCCAGGTAAGCATTTTTTTGCATCCGCTTCCGAATATGCCCTTCGGCCGTTTATATCTTCATGCATACAAATGCCACGCAAAAAAACCGGGTTGCCATTCAGTAATACATCGGGACCTTTTGTTTCGATATTTCTAAAACCAACTTCATCCTTTATTGACTGATATGCAGTTTCAATAACAATATCATATAATTTGGGTGAATCTGGCGACCACAAACTAATTACCTTTTCCGGATTGATTGTAAAGTACGCCGTATTTTGAGTAACGGTAACTTCTTTGCGAATATTAAGCTCCGGAAATATTATCCTGATCTTCTCCGGTGCTGCAAGTCCGCTTAACAATACAGTACATTCAATTACCTGTTTTTCACCTTTCTTCAACCGAAAGAAATAATCTTGTACATGGACAACCGGTTCTTCTACCAGCAATACATCCCTGGTGATTCCGCCATAGTTCCACCAGTCAGTATTAGCTGCCGGAACTGCCTCTTTAAGCCGCTTGTTATCAACTTTTACAACAAGATAATTCGCTTTATTCTTTACAATGTCTGTTATTTCAAAATCGAATGGAGTAAAGCCCCCTTCATGCATACCCAGTTTTTTCCCATTCAGGTAAACTTCAGCTTTGTAATTAACGGCCCCGAAATAAACAAAAAGGCGTTTCCCGATTTTAAGGTCGTAGTCGAACGATTTCTTATACCTAACAGTTCCCTCATAATAAAAGAGTTTATCATTTTGTGTCTTCCAATCACCGGGAACTTCAATTACAGACGACTTATCAAAATCATATTCCACTAATTCACTTTTACTTTTTGCATGATAATTATTATAAAATGCAGACGGCGAGGAAGGATTTCTCTGGTCATACACCTCTGCATGAAAATTATAATACCCGGTTTCGTATGGATCGACAATATAGTTCCAGTTTCCGTTAAGGGAAGTAACCTGCCGGTTAAATACGTTGGTGACCTGTGTTTGTGTTTTCACTGAAAAGGGCAGTAAAAAAAGGACTATTGCGACAGATAGCTTGGCGCTTTTCATTTGCTGACTTTTAAGACTGAACATAAAAATTCCGGAAAAGGTACTATTTATTTTCCCCCTTAAAAAAGATACATGCATACTGAAAAACTCCGGTTGGAGGCTTTTCGATTTATCTTTTTATTCTAAACAACCAGGTTAATAATTCCGGTTCGGCAAAAGCTGGGTCCCAGCTATTGTGATTGGCATCTGGATATAAAGTAAACTTTACCGATGCACCGGCCTCTTTTAGCGCTTCAACCATAGTTACTGACAGTGCAGGCGGCACCACATCATCCTTCGCCCCATGGAAAACCCACCACTTCACTTTTTTCATTTTGGAAACTGCAGCAGGTTCACCACCCCCACAAATGGGGATTGCAGCAGCAAACAATTTAGGATTGCGCCGTACTATTTCAAAAGTACCCATACCACCCATTGACAAGCCACCCACATACACTTTTTTCTTATGAATTTTATAATCCTTTAGTAATTGATAAAGCAGTTGCTGAGCCAGTTTCATTCCAAGTGTTGGTTCACCATCTGCCTTAAAGGCAAAGGTTCTTTTTCCCTCATTCATTTTAAACTCCACATTGCTCCAGAAACTTTTTTGCGGGCATTGAGGAAATACAACGATTGCCGGAAATTCTTTTCTTACCGCTTCTTTTAAAAACAACTTAGCACCATGCACCAGTTGTTTTTCATTATCATTACCCTTTCTCCGGCACCATGTAAGAAATATACTAATGGATATTTTTTTGCAGGATTATAGTTTTCCGGCAATAAAATGCGGTATGGCAGTGTGTCGCCGTCATTAATGAATATTTTTTTTTCGAACTGGTTATAATCCTGTGCCTTTACAATTAAGGAACAAAAAACTGCAGCGAATAACAACAACCGTTTCATCATATTTTATTTAATAAGTTCAAAACTGGCTTCCTTTACATCGCGGCTATTACCACCAATAAACATTTTAAATTCTCCGGTCTCATAAATGTACTGCAGTTTATCATTATAAAACCGCAAGTCATCGGCTGTAATGGTAAAAGTGATTTTCTTATTTTCTCCTGCCTTTAAGAACACCTGTTGAAAGCCTTTCAGTTCTTTAACCGGTCTTACAACTGAAGCAGTAATATCTCTTGTATAAAACTGTACAGTTTCCTTTCCATCAAATTTACCGCCGTTGGTAACAGTAACGGAAGCAGCAATTGACTGTCCCGGCTTAAACGATGCGGCACTTAATGTAATATCGCTATATGTAAAGTTTGAATACCCCAGTCCATATCCAAAAGGGAATTTGGGATAAATAGACAAGTCAATATATGCTGAGCGATATACTTTATCGCTGTCATTCCTTGCCGGCCTTCCGGTAAAATAATGGTTATAGTAAATTGGAATTTGCCCCTCAGACAAAGGAAATGTCATCGGCAGTTTTCCAGATGGATTGTAATCGCCGAAGAGCACATCGGCAATGGCATTACCAGCCTCAGTACCCAACCACCAGGTGTAAAGAATTGCGGGTACATTATCGGCAGTCCAGTTAAAAACTAAAGGGCGGCCTGCACTTATTAAAACAACAACAGGCTTGCCGGTTGCCATCACTGCTTTAATTAACTCTTCCTGCACACCCGGCAGGTGAATATTGCTGCGGCTTTTGGCTTCTCCGCTCATATCCCTTGCTTCACCCACACTTAATACTACAACATCAGCCTGTGCTGCTATATTTATTGCTTCTGTAAAGCCAGATGTTAGTGTATCATTAATATTACAACCTTTTGCATACAAAAGTTTTGAGCCTGCGTCAACTTTCTTCTGTACCCCTTCCCATAAGGATGTAATTCTGATACTGTCATCAGGCCAATCGTAGCTCCAAAAGCCATTATTATCACTTTTCGCTTTTGCGAAAGGGCCAATTAAAGCAATTGTTTGTGTTTTTTTTGATAATGGTAAAAGTTGTTTTTCGTTCTTCAATAATACTATGCTTTTCTTCGCCATATCTCTGGCCACTGTCAAATGCTCTGTTTTATTCCAGTATTGTTTTCTCTTTCTTCGTTGCTGTATTTGAATGGGTTGTCAAATAATCCCATCTCGAATTTCTTTCTCAATATTCTTCTTACTGCATCATCAACAACACTCATTTTTACTTTTCCTTCTTTTACCAGCTTAGTCAGGTGTTGGGTATAGCTTCTGCTTTCCATGTCCATATCACTTCCTGCATTAGCAGCCAGCCACGCAGCTTCATAATTATCTTTTGCATATCCATGCTGAATCATTTCTCCAATGCTGCCCCAGTCACTAACTACAAAGCCGCTGAACTTCCATTGACCTTTTAGTATATCTCTTTGCAAATATTTATTTCCGGTTGCCGGTATTCCGTTCAGGTCATTAAAGGAATTCATAAAAGTGGCAATGCCTGCGTCTGCAGCCGCCTTAAACGGAGGAAGATAGACTTCATGCAGTTGACGAATACTCATATCCACAGAATTATAATCTCTGCCGCCTACTGCTGCTCCGTAAGCTGCATAGTGTTTTGCACAGGCCATCAACGCATCTGTGTTACCAAATCCATTTCCCTGGAAACCCTTTACCCTTGCCTTCGCAATTAAAGAACCAAATAAGTGTCTTCGCCTGCACCTTCCATCACCCTGCCCCAGCGGGGATCACGGGCAATGTCCACCATCGGGGCAAACGTCCAGTGTACGCCGGCAGCACTTGCTTCTATTGCAGCAACTCTGGCACTCTTTTCCATTGCATCTAAGTCCCAACTCGCTGCTTCGGCTAATGGTATCGGAAAGTTAGTCCTATAGCCATGAATAATATCCTGGCCAAATAGCATCGGAATTTTTAACCTTGTTTGCATGGCCAGCTTTTGCAATTGTGTGGTTCTGTTTACACCTGTTACATTAAGCATAGAACCCACTTTCCCAGCTTTTATCTGCTCAATAAGATCATCACTGCCTGTTAATGGCCCGGTGGCTGCCCAAGGGCCGTTGTACTGGTTCATCTGGCCTATCTTTTCATCAAGCGTCATCAGTCTGAGCAAAGAATCCACTTTTTGATCAATTGTCTTCTTTTGAGCTGATACGGAAACAACAACCAGAGCTAATACTACTAACGAGAGAAGTATTCTTTTCATTTTAAATTTTTATTATCTGTTATTTCTGATATACCCGAACATAATCCACTGTCATAGCAGCAGAAGTAATTGTACTGTCAATTCCTTTTTGGCCTCCCCAGTTTCCTCCAACAGCGACATTAAGTAGCAAATGAAAACGCTTATCAAAAGGCCATTCTTCAAAACCCTTCCCGGTGTTAGAGAAACTGAAATACTCCTTATCATCGACTAAAAAAACGATTTTATCCTTATTCCAATCTACAGCATAAACATGAAAAGCCGAATAAAGATCAGTAAGATAAAGTCCTTTGGTTTTTTGCGTTTGAATTACATGGTTAAATGCTTTGGTATGCACACTGCCAAAAACAGAATCAGGCATATAACCCACATTCTCCATAATATCTATTTCACCGCTTTCTGGCCAGCCGCCATATTTCCAGTCTGTAGGCAGCATCCATATGGCTGGCCAAATACCCCTGCCTGCAGGAAGTTTTGCCCTTACTTCAATACGGCCATATAACCAATCACCTTTTAATTTTGAAATTAGACGGGCAGAAGTATAATTACTGCTATCCTTCGTCTGCTTTCTTGCGGTTATAATAAGATTTCCATCTTTCACGACGGCATTGTTTGAATCAGCATAAGTATAATACTGCAGTTCGTTGTTGCCCCATCCATGCCCGCCGCTATCATACCCCCATTTTGAGCTATCGGGTAGTCCTGAATAATTAAACTCATCTGACCACACAGGTTGTTTTTCTGAAGAGGTGCAGGAGTTCAGGCATAGCATTACTCCTGAAAGCAGGAGAAATTTAAATCCGGATAACTTGCTTGCATATGTTTTCATTATTACTGCTTTAAAAAACTTAAAAAATAAAGTGGAAGTATTAACCTGAACAGGTAGATACGTTCCACTTTGCTGACTGCTTGCTTATGATAAACTGTAAAAGTGTCATTATATTATGCTCATTAAAACACTTTTCTTACTCCTATTTTTATTGATATACTCGAACATAATCCACTTCCATTGCAGCACTGGAGAAGGCGGGGTCAACAGGTCCGCCAAAAGTTCCTCCCATTGCAACATTAAGTATAACGAAAAAATTCTGGTTAAAAGGAACACTGGTATTGTTCGCAAAAGTGTGAAACACTACATCGTCAACGAAAAACTTAATAGTACTTGCATCCCATTCCACTTTGTACTTATGAAATTCTGTTGCAGCATTCGCAATCACAGTAGTTGCTCCGTTTGCATTACCGCCAGAGTGGCCGGGATAATGAAGTGTGCCATATATCGTATTCAGCTGACTTCCTTATGCTCCATTATGTCTATTTCGCCACAAGCCGGCCATCCAACATTACTGATATTACCACCCAGCATCCAGATAGCAGGCCAAGTACCCGTTCCAACCGGCAATTTAGCTCTTGCTTCAATCTTTCCGTATTTAAAGGAAAACTTGTCTTTTGTAAGCAATCTTGCCGATGTATAATTACTGCCGCTATAACTCTCCGCTTTTGCAATTATCTTCAGTGTTCCGCCAGAAACAACTGCATTGTCAGTTCTGTTGGTATAATATTGCAATTCGCTGTTTCCCCAGCCACCTGCGCCTAAATCATAACCCCATTTTGCGGGGTCGGGTGCACCAGGAGTATCAAACTCATCTGACCAAATAAGGGAGAGAGCCACCGATACTGTTACCTGTACTGATTTCGAGATTGTCTGACCACCCGCATTTTTGCGATTACATTAACTGTGTAAGTACCAGAAGCCGGATACTTGTATGTTACAACACCAGATGCAACAGTCTGGAAAATTCCGTTGCCATAATCGAAGTCATAAGTAACAGCATTTGTTGCAGATGCCGTAAATGCAACATTACCACTATTGTCTGTACTCACAACAGCATTTACTGTAAGGTTGGTTGGTGGTGTGTTATTATCACTGGTGTTTTTATCTTTCCCACATGATAAAAGCAAAAAATAAAGAATAGATGAAAAGAAAGGTTTCATTAATCTGTATTATTTTTTTATAAATAATCACCTGCCCGCATTCGGCAGGTGAATCAGTTTATTTATGGTTTGGGTTTCAATTTTTGATACCAGGAGTTTCCGTCAGCACCGATATTTCTTAAATGCAAACTGGTATTTGTAATTGATAAAATTTCGTATGTTGTTCCTCCGGTTCCAAAATTAATAATACCATTACCCGGTACAGCAAACTGAATCATCGTTGAAACGGCACTCGTAGAACCGGATGTGGCATCCATAAACATAAGCTGCTTCGTTCCTCCTGTATTAATAGCATAACAGCCATCTCCACCGCTAAAACCATAGAAAGCGGCTGCGGCACCGATTGAGAAAGACTGTCCCTTGTTGTTGATAGTCATGAACACTTTGTTATTTACATCTTTTGAAATGGTAATCTCATCATCATAAGCACACGGTTCTCTTGTATTTGGTCCGGCCGCATACCATATAGGAGAGAACTCCGAAGAAGGGCCTACTCCAAAATGACCTGGCGCATCATTATCCGTTACCCACACTTTGGACGAACCATTAGTAATCGATTGCAGAATAGCCGCTGGTATTTCAAATGCAACAAAAACTGTAATCTGTTTGCTGATGGTAGATATTGCACCCCCAGTTCCCACAGCATTTACAGTAATCGTATACGTGTAAGTGCCCGGGTTTCTGTACTTATAAGTTATTTTACCACTAGGAACGGGCTGGCTTATGCCATCACCAAAATCAATATTGTACGAAAGAGTATTAGTTGACGTAACAGTAATTGCTACTTTACCTGTCCCATTACCATTTGGATTGGAGGCGTCTACTCCCTCAACAACTGCAGTTAGTTTAAGTTCAGCAGGAGTTTTAATGTCTCCAAAGGTATATTTCTCTTTTTTGCAACTGCCAAGCATCAACAGAACTGCAAAGAAGAAAATTGCGACGCTGTTTGAAATTATACGCATATAATATTTTTTTTCAGTTAGTTAAGTGTTATATCATCGAAATAGAAAGTGAAATTAGAAGAACCATCACCCATAGTTCCATTATCAAATATCAGTACTACTTTCTGGTATGAGTTGGAAGTGTTAATTGCACTGTAATCAAATGTAAGCTCCTCCCAGCCGTTGGCAACAGTTGTCAGTACTTCCTTTTCATAATTAATTCCGCCATTGGTCAGGTTTTCTACTTTCAGCAGCACTTTGGCTCCTGCTCTTGGAGAGAATACTTTCATTTTAAATGTGCGGAGAGTGGAAAAATCAATCGGGCTTGCTAAAGTTATATAACTGCCTCCCCATGTCTGGCCAGCATTTTTAATCATCCTGGCCACTTTTGCGCTTGTGTTTATTCCACCGGATTGAGGATTATTAATCACAGCAACATTTCCTCCATCAAAATCCGTCCAGTTGTAAGTTATCGGATACTCAAAGTTTAATGGCAATGTTACCGGCACAGTATTGACAAGTTGTATATCATCAAACAGGAACGTAAAGTTTGCAGAACCATTCCCCATCGTCCCGTTATCAAAAATCAATACAACCCTGTCGTATGTGTTCGCCGCATTGATTCCTGAATAATCAAAAACTAAATCTTCCCATGCATTGGCAACAGTGGTAAGAACTTCTTTTTCATAGTTCATTCCCGAATTAGCCGAATTCTCAACTTTCAGCAACACTTTGGCTCCTGCTCTTGGAGAGAATACTTTCATGCGGAAAATCTTATTTACTGAAAAATCCATCGATGTACTCAATGTAAGAAAACTGCCACCCCATGTCTGGCCGGCATTCTTAACCATTCTTGCCACTCTTGCACTTGTATTAATTCCGCCTGATTGCGAGTTATTAATAACTGTCACATCACCTCCATCGAAATTTACCCAATTATAATTGGTAGAGGTTGATTCAAAGTCGAGCGGCAGACTGAGCGGCAAACTGTTTACCAGCCTTATATCATCAAACAAGAAAGTAAAGCTTGAAGACCCATCACCCATAATACCCAATTCAAATATCAGCACTATATGGTGGTAACTGTTAGCTGCATTTATTCCTCTGTAGTCAAATACAAGGTCTTCCCATCCATTAGCTACGGTTGTTGTAACTTCTTTTTCATAGTTAATACCAGAATTGGTGGCATTTTCCACTTTCAGCAGCACTTTCGCCCCTATTCTTGGGGGAGAAGACCTTCATTCTAAAAATCTTGTTTGCAGAGAAATCAATAGGACTGCTAAGACCTATCCAGCTTCCTCCCCAAACCTGACCTGCATTTTTAACCATTCGTCCAACTTTTGCACTGGTGTTGATACCATTTGACTGAGGGTTATTAATGATTGTAACATTACCACCGTCGAAGTTGTTAAATACATAGTTTATAGTCGGAGACTCAAACGCTAATGGCAGTAGTACAGGATCAACTATTGTAATAGTTCTTGTAAGCTGCGTTGTTGCAGCCCCACCGCTTAATGCAACTACTTTTAGCGTATAGGAGCCCGTAGCTGTGTAAGTATGGCTGATCGTTTCGCCTTCCATAAATGACCTGGGAATCTCATTAGGCACATCGCCAAAATATACCTTGAAACTGGTTTCATATAATGCGGTTGCTGAAACATTAAGTTTAAAATTATTGGAAGGGTCAATAACAGAAGTTACTTCGAGGTTTTCTGGCGCCCTGAAAGAAACTGTTAGCTGTTTTGTGACTTCTGTTGTTTTTCCTGAAATGTTGTGAGCAACAATTTTAACATTATATACACCTTCAGCATATGTATGCTGTATGTTTTTACCAGGGGCCACTTTGCCTGGTATTGTTGTACCGTCTCCATAATATATATCATAGGAGGCCACTCCATCACCATTTGGCGGAATCGTAACAAGGTCGGTATTATCCTGCGTTATTTCAAAAAGGGCAGTTAAATTACCGGGGGCAGCTGCGGTTTCAACAAAGGACACATCTGTAAACTCTTCCTTCTTGCACCCTGCCAGTAAAGCAAGTACTATTACCAAACCCAAAATATATCTTAATGCTTTCATATCTCAATTTTTAGAATGAATATTTATTAATACCCGTTGTTCTGAGTAAGACCTGAAATTTCCACTTCTCTCAAAGGAATAGGAAACACTTCATGCTTGCCTGTAACAAACCCTGTAATTTTTGATGCAGCCTGGCCAGTTCGTACCAAGTCAAAAAACCGGTCACCTTCCATTGCCAGCTCAAGCCTGCGTTCATTTAAGATAGCATCATATAAAGCAGTACCGGTGGATGTAACATCATGTGCATTATCTCCAAAAGCCCTGCGGCGCACCAAGTTCAGATATCCCTGGGCTTTGGCATCGTTCGGTGTGGTAGCTTTGTTATTTGCCTCTGCTGCCATTAACAACACATCTGCATAACGGATAATTCTGAAATTATTCAGATAATTCAACTCTATCTGTCCGGAAGTCTCTCCTTTCCTGGGTAGATACTTTTGATTGTACAAACCTGTATTCTTGTAAGGAGCCACCTGGTATGTAATATTGAAAGAGGGATTTGCAGCTTTGTAAGCCTCAATATCAAGAATTGTAGCGGCTTTACGCTGATCCCCTGCTGTATAAGCAGCTGCCAGATTCTGAGTTGGCAGATTGGTGCTCCATCCCGAAGCGTATGGCATTGCCGCAGAACCATTAAGACCTCTTACACCACATTGCTGTACGGCATAGTTGCCTTGCCCCCTGTTGTAACCAGCCCAATTATAATAAGGCGAGGTGTTTGTGTATTGGATTTCGAAAACCGACTCTGGTCCATTTTCACCTGAAGCCAGGAACATGGATGCAAAATTAGAAACGAGTGAAAAAGCACCCGGCGTAATTACATTCTCAAGCATTGCTGCAGCTTCGGTATATTTCTTTTGGTATAAGTACACTTTACCTAAAAGTGCCTGTGCAGCATATTTAGTAACCCTGCCTTTATCAACCTGTACAGCAGGAAGTACATTTATTGCAGCAGTTAAGTCCTTCTCTATTTGTTTATATACATCTGCTTTTGCCGCCCTTTGCAAAGTTCCTGATGATGATAAGTCAAGACGACCATCTGTAAACAAAGGAACATCGCCAAAGAACTTCACAAGATGGAAATAATAATAAGCCCTTAAGAAGTACACCTCACCATACAGTGCTTCCTTTCCGGCAAAATCAACCACCTGGCCAGCGGGATTAGCTCCTTTGTACTGGTGCATATAATTGGCCCTGTTGATACCTTCATAAGCTGCCTGCCACAATTCTGTAAGAGCAGAATTATTAGGTGTATGCGTATAATCATCTATTTGCTGCAATGAAAGTACGTCTGATGCATTTTCTCCGCCACTTACCGCATTATCAGATGCAATTTCACCAATAACTACAGCCTGGTTAATCCACTGTAAAGGTGAATAAACACTGATAGCCATGGTACGATAATCTGTTTCAGATTTCAGGTAATCCAGTTCGGTTGTCCTGAAATCATCATGTGGATCGTAATCTATCCATTTCTTACAGGATGACAGCGATACTACTACTGCCACAAAGAAGATCAGCGATTTAATAAATAATGTTTTCATTTTATAATAAGTTTATATTTATAGTAATTACAGTTTGATATCAAGACCTACAGAATAAGTTCTGGCCTGGGGATAAGCACCTCTGTCAATGCCTGTATCAAGTATTCCGCCAGAAATTTCCGGATCGAATCCAGTGTATTTTGTAAGAGTGAATGCATTTTTCACCTGTACGTAAACCCTGAGTTTACTAAACACCTTTCCTGTAAGTGAAGACGGTAACGTATAACCCAACTGAAGGTTCTTTATTTTAATAAATGATCCATCCTCAACATACCTGTCAGAAATCCTGATATTGCTGTTATCATCTATAAAGGAATACCTGGGGTTTTTAGCATCATTTGTCGTACCTGCTCCTGTCCACCTGGCTAAGATTCTTCTATCCTTATTAGTATAAATGGCATTTCTTTCGTAAGCCCTGTAAATATCATTTCCAACAGAAGTGTAAACAAAAGATGTAAAATCAAAATTCTTATACTCCAGATTCAGGTTCCATCCCATTGTAAAATCAGGGAATGGATCACCAATTTTTGTTTTATCTGCATCTGTGATTACGCCGTCTTTATTCATGTCAACAAAACGAATATCGCCGGGCTTAGCTCCGGGCTGTGTTGCACTTGCAGCAATTTCATCATACGTCTGGAAAAGACCATTGGTTTTAAATCCATAAAAATAACCCGGAGTTTGTCCTTTCTCAAAGACAGTTACGGTCTGTGACTGTCCATTGAAATAACTACCACCAAGAATTCTTGCTGTTCCATCGCTGTTAGTTGAGGTAACCTCATTTTTAGCTGTTGTGAAGGACAGTGAAGTGTTAAGGCGAAGAGCCTTTCTGATTGTTTCATTGTAAGTAAGAGCAACATCTATACCACTACTTTTGGTTGAACCAATATTTGCAGTTGGGATAGGTACAGTGCCCAGGTATAATGAAGCTGAGGGAGTAAACAATAGCCCATCAACCTCTTTCTGGAAATAGTCTGCTGCTATTGAAAATTTTCTTTTAAAAAAAGTAATATCAAAACCGCCGTTCAGTTGCAACTGCTTTTCCCAACGCAAAGCATTGTTAGCCGCAGAACCTACAGTTGACCCGGGATAGAATACATTATTATAGTTGTATCCATTACTATTGGCAGTAGATCCGTAGCTTGGACCGCCAGTTACAATACCTACAAACTGAGGATCAACATTTTCATTACCGATTGAACCGTAACTACCACGGATTTTCAAATGGTCAATGAAATCAGATTTAAAGAATTCTTCTTTTGTAACAACCCAGCCTACTGAACCAGAGAAAAAGTTTGCATATTTATTGTTTTTACCAAATGCATAAGATCCATCCCTGCGTGCAGTAAATGATGCGAGGTATTTCTCCTGAAAATCGTAGTTAATCCTTGTGAAGTAAGAAAGATTTCTCCTGAAATACTGGTAATAATAACCACTCAATGCGTTTGAGTTGGTTGGCGTAATACTTCCTGTTGCTGCAGTAAAATCAGCAAACTCCCAGGAGTTAAAAGGAACATCCTGGCGGCTGGCGCCAGCTGCATTTCCTGAAATTTTGGCCATTGAAAACCCAAGAACAGTTTCAAAATTATGATCTTGCTTTACTTTAAAATTATAGTTAGCAAAAGACTCCCATGTGAAATTGAAGTTGCTGGTTTTTTCGTGAGACACACTATTATGTTTATCAGTAACGGTAGAGCCATCAGCATTCATGGTATTCTCTACATTCAGAGGCCCGTAAAAAACAAGCGGAGTAAACGACCTTGAATTCCCGTCATACTTAGTATATCCAAAACGGGAAGAAAGCTTGAGGTTCTTCAGTACATCATACTGCAACTCTGCTTTACCATACAATTTGCTGCCTACATTCTTATTATATGTGTTTTCCAATTTTGTAAGCGGGTTAAAGACTTCTGAGAGTATGAGATTGCTGAACCCATACGTTCCAACCGTATTGGGTACTGTATTATAAACAGGTACCGTAGGGTCGAAGTTGATGGCACTGCCCAATATACTATTGAAAGAGTTCTCCTGAATTCCTTTGCCATCAAGAATTACTCCCGTAGTGTTCAAAATAAATTTCACTTTCTTTGAAAGATCAAAAATCAGATTTGCAGTAACTGTTCCCCTGTTGAACCTTGATTTATCATTTCCTCCAACAATACCACCCTGGCTCAGGTAGCCTGCTGAAAGGAAATAAGAAGCTTTTTCTCCACCGCCTCTTGCCGTGATGTTATGTGTTTGCACAGTAGCTCTTTTAAATATCTCTTTTTGCCAGTCGGTTCCAACACCCAC
Organism: Chitinophagaceae bacterium; assembly: GCA_016719815.1. Lineage (GTDB taxonomy): Bacteria > Bacteroidota > Bacteroidia > Chitinophagales > Chitinophagaceae > JJ008. The sequence continues at coordinate 194,099 of JADJYK010000006.1, forward strand.
CTGAGACAAATCAGAAAAAATAACATTTCCGCCAGCAACAGTGCTTCCTTCATTAATCATGGCAGCATATTCAGTCGCATTCAAAACACCCAAAGTATTCATTACTTCCTGTACACCATAGTTACTATTGACTGTAATATCTGTTTTTTGATTTTTGCGTCCTGACTTTGTCGTAACAACGATTACCCCGTTGCCACCCTTTACTCCATATATAGCGGTTGTTGCAGCATCTTTCAAAAGGTTAATGGATTCGATGTCAGATGCGTTAATGGAGTTAAAATCTGTCAATGATTGAGGTACTCCATCAACAATTACTAACGGATCAGTACCAGAAAATGAAGGAATCCCTCTTACTAATACAGTTGGTTTTGCACCTGGAGTACCGCTGTTAACCACCACGATACCAGAGGCTCTACCCTGTAATGCCTCTTCCACCCTCACTGGCCTTAGTTTCTCAATATCAGCACCTTTTACGGTGGAAATTGCTCCTGATACTTTTGTTACTTTTTGAGTACCATAACCTACCACGACCACATCAGCAAGTGTGGTTGTTGCGCTTTCTTCCATCAAAATTTCTACCGGGCCTGTGCCTGTAATTTTGTGTTCGTATGGTGTCATACCTGTATAAGTTACAGAAAGTATGTCACCGACTTTTGCAGAAATGGTGAATGTACCAGTCGCATTGGTGGTTGTAAATGTTCTTGTGCCTTTAACTGAAACAGTGGCCCCGGCAAGAGGTTCACCGGTAGTTTTCTTTTTGACATTTCCAGAAATAGCCAGGTTTTGTCCGATCGCCACCTGCAGAAAACTGCAAATCAAAAAAAGCAGACATAGAGTTGCGTTCTTAATGTTCATATAGCAAACGTTTTGGTTTGAAAAATTCGGAGCAAATATATAACAGGCAAACCCTGTTTGCTAATTAAATACCACTTCAATACTACATCAATAAAATCTAATTAATTGATTTTAAATATATTAATATACATCAATACTACATCAATTCATTTTTCATACTTTCACATAATCAAATTACCTGCGGGATGAGGCTTATTATTCTTTTCTTTCTTTTTTTACCCATTATTGCAGAGGCTCAAAACACAATCGGCCTGCCTGATATTGCAAACTATTCAAAGCAGGACTATAAAGCTGGTCTCCAAAGTTGGGATATTAAACAAGACAATAATGGCATTATCTACCTCGCAAATAACGAGGGGCTATTGAGTTTTGACGGTAAATACTGGAATCTCCATCCGCTCCCTAATAAAACAATTGTCCGTTCAATTGAAATAACACCGGATAACAGGATTTATGCCGGTGGACAAGATGAGTTAGGTTATTTTTCTCCTGCTGCCAACGGAACCCTTTCGTTTACTTCCCTTATTAATAGTATTCCCGAAAGAGACAGGTGGTCGTTTGGGGATGTCTGGGATATATGTTACTACAAAAAAGATATTTTTTCCGTTGCCCAAATAAAATTTTTAAGCTGAGCAACGGCTCTATTTCAGTTTTTACTGCCCCATCAGAATGGGCTTATATGGGCGTTTGTAACAACAGACTTTTCGCACAAGATTATAAAAACGGGCTGTTAACCTATGAAAATAATATATGGAAACCGGTATCAGGCAACAACATATTCTCTGGCAAAGATTATATTACTTCTGTTCTGCCATTTTCAAAAAGCTCAGTATTAATAGCCACATTAAAAAACGGGCTGTATCGTATGGATAAGTCCGGCATTCTGAACAAATTGAATTCTGATATATCAGCAAAAATTGAAAAAGACAGAATATACAGCGCAGCGAAAGTAAATGAAGATGGTTTTGCCCTGGCCACAAGTCATGGTGGTGTTTATATAATTGACTCAACTGGCCGTTTAATTCAGCAGTTTACCAAAACCGAAGGATTGCAAAACAATAATGTGCTGAGTATTTTCCTTGATAAACAAAAAAACCTTTGGTTAGGGCTTGATAATGGAATTGACTATGTAGCCTATAACAGCGCCATTAAGCACATTAACCCAAACCTGCATGATGGCTCGGGGTATGCAACTATAATTCATAAAAACTACCTATATATAGGTACCTCAGCAGGACTTTTTCGGGTGCCGGTGCAACCCCTGAAAGATTTAAGTTTTTCAAAAGGTATTTTTGAAACTGTTTTAAATACAACTGGCCAGGTTTGGGGAATTGCAGAAATAAATGAAAAACTGCTGCTAGGACACCATGAGGGTGCTTTTATTGTGAACAACAATATTGCAACCCAAATAATAGCTGGCGCCGGAGGTATATGGAATTTTGTCCCCATGTCTTCTGTGTATCCGGCTGGTAAGATTATTGCTGGCAACTATCGAGGAATAAGTGTGCTGAGTTTCCAGAATGGTACATTCAGCCTTTCAGACAATACACAAAACTTTCTTGAGTCTTCCCGTTTTTTAACTATTGACAAAAATGACCAGTTATGGGTTTCGCACCCATATCATGGAGTATACAAACTATCCGCAGTACCACGAATAGCAGCTTCTTTTAAACTGTATACTGACAAGCAGGGTCTTCCTTCTACTTTAAATAATCATGTTTTTAAAATAAAAAATGAAGTACTGGTTGCAACAGAAAAGGGCATTTACCAATACAATGCGGTTAAAGATTTATTTGAGCCATCTTCCTTTTATTATGATCTGCTTGGAAACCAAAGCATAAGGTACCTGAAAGAAGACAGTGAAGGGAATATATGGTTCATCCATGAAAAAAATCTTGGTGTAATTGATTTTTCAGGGCAGAAACCATCAATTACTTTTTTACCAGAACTGAATAGTAAAATGCTCAGCGGGTTTGAAAACATTTATTCAACCGACGTAAACAATATCTTTCTTGGTGGTGAAAAAGGGTTCTACCATATTAACTATGAAAAATATACACAAACAGTACCAAAACTAACTGTACATATCAGAAAGGTAAGAATCAATAATAGTTCAAAAGACAGTACAGTATTTGGTGGTTATTTAAATTTATCTACTTCTGATAATAAAAAAAATGATGAACTGGCTTTTTCAATAAAGCATAGCTGGAAAACTATACGGTTCGAATTTTCATCGCCGCTGTATGGCTATCAATCTAACCTCGAATACAGTTACCGTTTAAAAGGCTTTGACAACAACTGGAGTGACTGGACCAGCAGAACGGAAAAAGAATATACAAATCTGCATGCCGGCAACCATTCATTTGAAGTTAAAGTAAGGAACAACCTGGGAAATGAATCTGAACCCGTTTCTTTTGGTTTCCGGATATTACCTCCTTGGTATCAAACCAATCTTGCTATATCTGCTTTTTTCCTTTTATTAATCAGTGCATTGTATCTCGGCTATAGATGGCAAAAAAATAAATTTAAAAAGCAAAGGCAAAAGTTTGAAGAAGAACAAAGAAAACTTCAATATATACACGACCTGGAAATAAGTAAGACCGAAAGTGAATTAATCGCCCTACAAAATGAAAAACTGGCATCTGAAATAACTTACAAAAACTCGGAGCTGGCTTCATCTGCCATGCACCTTGCCAAAAAAGGTGAGTTGCTTACAAAAGTGAAAGGAGAGTTGTCGCATGTCATGAAGAAACTTGATAATGAGCAAGCAATTAACGAACTTAAGAAAATGATCAAATCGCTTAACGAAGACGAAAACATCGACCAGGAATGGGAGAATTTTACTAAACACTTTGATAAGGTTCACGGAGATTTTATTATCAAGTTAAAAGAGAAACATCCCTCCCTTACTGGTAACGAATTAAAACTGTGTACCTACTTAAGGATGAACCTCTCCACAAAGGAAATCGCACAACTGATGAACATATCCGTTCGTGGGGTGGAAATAAGCAGGTACCGGTTACGCAAAAAGCTTGGCATACAGCAAGAGACCAGTCTGTTTGACTATCTCATCAACCTGTTCAGAAGGAATGAGGAATAAAATGGCCCGTTTGTTAACAGGCCATTTTTGGATTTTATTTTATCCAGCTCACTTTTCTTTTTTTCACGTCTCTTGAGTTGGATCCAATCATTATTTCAAATTCACCAGGTTCCCAAACATGTTTCAGTTCATAATTGTAAAATTTCAAATCTTCAGAAGATATTATGAAGGAAACAGTTTTCCTTTCACCAGCTTTTAAATCGATTTTCTGGAAGCCCTTTAATTCTTTAACCGGCCTAGTTACAGAGCCAACAACATCACGAATATAAAGCTGCACAACTTCCTTACCAGCATACTTGCCATTATTGGTTACAGTAACACTGGCTGTAAGTTTTTGATTTCCTTTCAGGGAAGTGCTGCTCAGGCTGACATCGCTATATGCAAAATTGGTGTAGCTCAGTCCATACCCGAAAGGATAAACCGGATCATTGCTAACATCAAGATAGTTACTTCGGAATTTTTCAAACCATTTACTTAAAGGACGTCCAGTATTTTTATGCGCATAATACAAAGGCACCTGCCCTACATTTTGAGGCCAGGTGGTTGTTAGTTTGCCGGAAGGATTTACATCTCCAAATAGAACATCAGCGATAGCATAACCTGCTTCGCTTCCTCCAAACCATACATTCAATATTGCTGGTACCTTCTCATTCTCCCATTTAATAGTTAACGGTCTGCCAGTAAATAATACCAGTACTACTGGCTTTCCGGTTTTAAGCAAGGCAGCCAGCAAATCTTTTTGCGCCTGAGGGATTCCAATTTCTGACCTGCTTGATGATTCTCCACTCATTTCTGAACTTTCACCCAATGCTGCTACGATAACGTCGGCCTTATCAGCTGCATCTAAAGCCATTTTATGCATAACATCACTTGGCATACTATCACGACCGAGTGATTTTCCAAACATTCCGGCCCTTTCCTCAAATGCAGCATCATAATCCAGGTTAGAGCCCTTCGCATGAATTATCCTTACATTTTCCTTTTGTAAGACTTCATACATACCTTTAAACACAGATGTAGCATTCTGAAAGTTTGCGGCTACACTCCATGTTCCAGGCATATTCTCTTTTGCATCAGCCAATGGTCCAATTAATGCAATTGTCCCTGCCTTTTTCAACGGAAGCAGGTTATTCTCATTTTTAAGCAATACAAAACTTTGTGCGGCAGTTTCTCTCGCAATCTTTCTGTGAGCTGCGGTAAAAACTTCTGTTTTAGCCCTGTTCTCATCGCAATATTTATATGGGTCAGAAAATAACCCCAGTTTGTACTTCGCTTCCAGAATTCTTCTGCAGGCTACATCAATATGCGCCATTGTCACTTTTCCTTCTCTTTTCGATTTACTGATTGTAGTTAGAAATCCTTCGCCCACCATATCCATATCTATTCCTGCCGCTAAAGCCCTTGCAGAAACAGTTTGCAAATCGCCAATACCATGATCAATCATTTCATTGATACCGGTATAATCTGTCACAACAAAACCTTTAAAGCCCCACTGCTTACGAAGCACATCAGTCATCAGCCATTTATTTGCTGTTGCAGGCACACCTTCCACTTCATTAAACGAAGCCATAAAACTACCAGCACCAGCATCAGCAGCGGCTTTATAGGGGGGCATATAATCATTGAACATCCGCTGACGGCTCATATCAGTTGTGTTGTAATCCCTGCCAGCTTCTGCAGCGCCATACATTGCGTAATGTTTTACACAAGCCATGATAGTGTTATTCTTCGTAAGATCATTTCCTGGTAACCCCGCACCATAGCTTGTGCAATTTGCGAGCCGAGATAAGGATCCTCACCAGCCCCTTCCGCAATCCGCCCCATCTGGCATCACGGCAAATGTCAACCATTGGACTAAATGTCCAGTTAATTCCATCTGCACTTGCTTCCACAGCAGCAATTCTTGCACTGTTTTCTATTAACTTCATATCCCAGGTGCAGCTAAGACCCAACGGAATAGGAAATACCGTTTCATACCCATGTATAACATCCATCCCAAATATCAATGGAATTTTTAAACGGCTTTCCTCTACAGCCACCCGCTGCACATCCCTGATTTTAGAAACCGATTTAATATTGAACAATCCACCTACTTTCCCTTCACGGATTTTCTTTCCAATATCAGAACTCTGGGCCTGCCCGGTCACAATATCACCACTCCCGGGAAGGTTTAGCTGACCCAGTTTTTCGTCTAATGTCATTTTCTTCATCAAAATATCTATGAAGCTCTTCATTTTGGCCTCATACGTTTGCTGTGCAAAACTATTACTGAACAAAGACAGCATCAATGCAATTAAAACAATTGGTTTTCCCCTTTTCATATTAACGTATTTATAAAATAAAACTATCTGAACTCTATTTCGCTTTTATTGATTGTGTACTCAATCCTGCTGTTATTATGCTTATCAATTACCTCCATTCTTATCACAGGATCTTTATTCCATGTTACAGTCAGTAATCCAAAATGATTATCCATAACAGGCCCCTCGATTCTGTACTTATTCGGTGTGGCAAAACTCCACGTTGAAGTTATGCCGCTTGATGTAACATCGTAAATTGGATATAAACCGGGCTCAGACAATCTTGAAATTTCTGCATAATGAACATCCCCAGTAAGAAATATCACTCCACCAGCCTTTGTCATTTTTATTAGCTCCAGCACTCTTTTTTGTTCATGCGGGAAATTAGCCCAGGCTTCATAACCGTTAAACTCAATTCCAAATTGAGAACCACTGCAAATCAACCTCAAGTCAGCAGGTTTTTTAAATTCCCCTTCAAGCCATTTCCATTGTTCAGCGCCAAGCAGTGTACTGTCAGTTGAAACATATGGCTGATAATCCAGAGTGTAAAAGAACCGCCGTTTCAAATCCTCACTTGTATCCTTAACAAGCAGTAAATCATTTCTGAACGTACGCACATCCAGCAGGATCATCTGTATAACCTTATCCCCTTGTTTCAAGTATTCGGTGTGATAGATTCCTTCATGTTTTCTTCTTTCGCTTTCCTTTGGTTCTTTAAAAAAGTCCAGAAAAATATCTTTCGACTCTTTCTTATGTGGATACCATTTACCTGCATCATTTCGCCCAAAGTCATGATCATCCCATGTGCCAATTATACTCGTAACACTATCCAGCCTTTTATATTCCTGTTTTGCTGCAAGCCTTTGATATTTTGCTTTCAGTGTATCCATATTGTCGGAATCGCCATAAATATTATCCCCCAGATAAATAAACATATCAGGCTTATAATCTGCCACAAGGTTTAAAACAGGTTGCGGTTCATCCTGGCTTCCGCAGCTTCCAAAAGCGATTTTGGTAACTACGGGTTTATCAGTACATGAGAAAAAAAGACCAATCAAAAGAAAAGAGAAAATAAAAAAGTAAGATTTCATCACTATTTCTTTAATACAGGTTCAATGAGTTTTTTCCACATGGCATAACCTTTTCCCTTCATATGCAGTCGGTCCTGGAGAAATATGTCTTCCATTGGTTCTCCTTTTTCATCAAGCATAGCATGAAAAACATCAACAAACTTTGTTTTCTTAAATCCGGAAAGCCATGTGGCGATGCTATCGTTAGCTGCCTCATATTTCTTCATCAAATGTTTTCTTGAGGGACTTGGCTTCATGGAAACATAAGCAAAAGGCACATTGGGATACTTTTCTCTTAACAACCCAAACAAAGTTTTAAACCTGTTTACTGCAATTATTACTGTAACCGTATCGCTTGCAGCAAAATCATTTTCCCCGCAATACATTACAATTTGCTTTGGCTGGTAAGGGAAAATCACTTCATACCGATAGCGGATTAAATCCAGCAACTGCGACCCGCCAAAGGCCCGGTTGAGAATCTTATACTTTGGGAAAAAATCCTGCACATCCTTCCACATAGTGAATGATGAGCTCCCGATAAAAAGTGCCTGATTGGAAGCAGGAAACCGTAAGCTATCCTCTTTCTTAAATTGTTGTACCTCCTTCCAAAAAGGGAACCCAGCCTGAGAATAAGCAGCCGATACTGTCAGCCATAAAAAAAACAGCAAAAACTGAATACGTTTTATCATCTTAATCAACTTTTATGGTTCTGGTTCTTACGCTTGTACCATTTTCATTAACCGCTTCTATGCAATAATAATATGACTTCAATGCATCCATCGCCTTCATCCAATATTCATTGTTTGCATGAATCATAATGCTACTGTATAATTTATCAGGATTCGTTCCATAATAAATATTATATGCGAAAGCATTATCAACAGGCTTCCATTTAATAAATGCACTCCTTTTGTCTTTTTCTGTCCTGAGTACAATAAAACCCTGTACCGTGTCAGGTTTTATTCCGTTGCCATTTCCAAACACCCGTAACCCGCTGATAGCAAACTTACCGGATGGCATATGAATGTTTTCCATCTTAATGAATCTTGACTGCACTGGTTTTTCCAACTCAAGATATTCATGCGGAACATCTGTTTTATTGTTGCTTTTATCAACCAATACATTCCACTTCTTCCCATCCACTGAATAATATAATTTGTACTGATGATACTGATCAATCCATTTACCCAGCCTGTTTTGTTCAACATCCTGATCTGCATAATTTATCTGAACAGCATTCACAGTCGATATAGTTCCAAGATCGGTTTGTATCCACTCGCCTTTGTTGCCAGTTGCCGCACTCCAGTAGGTCTTTACCAGTTCATCCACTGCATTATTGGGGTGATAGCCACCAAATGTCGAAGAAACCTGAACTGGCTTATTATAGTTCAGCAACATCCAACCGGTGAAATAAGGCGACTTGCCTTCGCTGCCATATACAGAGCCGTCAATTTTTGCAGTAGGAATGAAATGGGGATAATCACCAAAAGTTGTATTACAAAACATCTTATCATCATTATCAAAACCTGATGGCCAAATGCCGAGCCTGCGTTCAAATGTGTTCTTAACAGAAACCACAGTAGTTGAAATATGCCAATACTGATTAAACTTATCAGTAAATGTAGCTCCATGCCCGGCACCCCTCACAAAACCTCCGAGTTTGATACTAAGAGGATCACTTTGCGCTTCAAACGGGCCAAGCGGATGTTCTCCAATTAGAAGTCCGTCAGCATAGCCACTGAACTCCGTACCAGGTGCACCATATTGCATGTAATACCTATCCTTGTACCTGGTCATATGGCTTCCTTCAATAAATGGATCGAGAAATGTATTATCCATGTGCTCACCAAAACGCTGCCACCCAAAACGCCATGGCTCCAATAAGTACATTTCTTTACGTGTACCAATGGGATGCATTGTTTTACGGTTAAGTTCAATCCCATACATCGGGAAGCGGTTGCTACTTCCGTTATACATATAAAGCCTGCCATCGTTATCTGTAAAGAAAGAAGGATCCCATCCACCAATATCAAAGGAATCAACCAGCGGCTTCCATTCATTTTGTTTCGGACTTGTACTCATCCATATGGTAAACTGACTTGTATATGTTGATCCGAAGACAATCATAGTATCTCCAATAATTCCAACTGCAGGTGCACAGAGTTCGTCATAACCTGCATTCCAGGGACGAAGGAACTTTCTCGACACAAACTTCCAATTAAGCATATCATTGCTATACCAATAACCCCACTGATTAGTGCTGAACAGGTAATAATCACCTTTATACGTAACAACGACCGGATCGGCAGTGGCACGGTGTCTTCCCCAATCAGCAAAATTTGGAATTGGCGTATAGCCATAATCTATATTGATTGGATTGCAATAAGTGCTTTGCTGTGCGCTTATTACTGAAAAAAAGAATATTGTACAGCTAACCAAAATTACCTTTCGCATTTTTTACTTTTTATAATATTCCAATACGGCTAAAATATATGCAGCCGAACCGTACCCCACCATCGGTATTGCCCCCTTATATAATCCCAAATCATTACTCAATATCTCTGGCACCAGGTTGTGGTTGCGACTGGCATACAAAGTTATTCTATCTATCATTTTCTTTGACTCTGAAATACTTCCTAATTTTTTTTGTGCAACTGCCACCCTTAACCCTGCAAATGGCCATTCCTGGTTTTCGTAACTATCACTGCTATTAAAACGCATGTACCCCTTTGCCACATCTCCCCCCACACGGTTATGCTTGTTATACTCCTGCATGTGAGTCAGGAAAAGCTTCTCGTCCCGGATAAGTCCGCTGGCAAATAACTCAAAAGTAGCGGCATCAAAATAATGATGATCAGTTGGGTTCTGCTCAGTCGCATTTCCTTTTATATAACTGCCATCTATCAGACAGTTTTTCATGATTCCAGTATACAGTCTGGATGCTCCAGTTTCAAAGGTTTGATATTCCATACCAAACTTTTTCTGGAGTTCGCTTACCAGTTGCAATCCCCTGGCACAGGTTCCGCTTGCCCACATAAATTCCTTGCCGGGAAGATGATGCTCCCACGGGCCGCTATCCCGCCTGATAATCCCTTTTTCATTGATATTATGTATTATGGCATTTCCAATAATTCTGATCTCTTTGTCCCATCTTTTGAGCAATGTTCTATCCCCGCTTTCATTAACGTAATGATAAAATGCCGTGAGAAATAATCCAAGGTCATCTATTTCTATGTTCGGCCCATTTTCATTATAGTCACTCTCCTCTCTCCCGTTACCAAAATATCTTGTAAGTGAAATAATGTAAGGCACCCCAATTCCATAATCAATTCCGTCTGTATGCAGATAACTTACATACTGATTGGTCGGTGATGCTTTTAGCATAAACTCCAATGCTTTTTTTGCCTCATCATACAATCCCAGTTTACTCATCGCTTCAATAGCAAAAGCACCGTCCCTTACCCAGCAAATTGCCCATACACCAGGCCGCAACGATGCCAGCACCTGCCCTTTTGCAAGGGGGAAAATCTCTTTCTCTGCAACCTGGCTCATCTTTATTACAGAAATCCCCTGCTCAATTACCTTTCTCTCAGAAAATGTTACTCTTTTAGGAATTTTGCATGAAGCAAATACATTCTTCATGTATTTCACTTCATCTTCGGGCGATGGAATTTGTTGTAACGCCAATTGCATATCGGGCAACGTATTCAACGTATCCGTAAATCCGAACAGAAAATATTTGTCCGTTAAAGCACCATTTTTCTTCTTTACCGTCCCTATTGTTGTTCTCCCTGAGACCTCTTCTCCAACAAAGTTCACCTTGTTTATGTAGTTATCTTGCCCCCTTACCACAGCATAAAAAATCTTGTTCCCTTTCGTAAATGAGGTGTAGTAAAAAATTGTAAAATAAGGATACTTTACTTCAATAACATGAGTATTATCAGTGTATCCTGCCGACAGGGTTTTTTCGCTAACAGAAGGTTTAATATCTCTTAATACCGGCTTTACCACAGAACCAGAATCGTAGTATGAAAAAATGTGCGGGTAGAAATTCTCTACTGTCTGTGACCGCTCATTATAAACTGCGACCACCAACCCATTTGAAGTAGTAAGCTGGTAATATGATTTTTTGCTTTTTACCTGATTGGTGATTTGTTTATCGTAGTCTTTTTTTGCCATGAGCATCAGACTTCCTCCATAAATACCTCCATCCCCGATTCCGTTGTTCACCCGTATTGCAATAACATTATTTTTTTGTATCAACTTTCTGGGTATCAAATACTTTCTGTCGGCATCCCACGCCGACTGATCGTCAGGAGGGAACTTTCCTGTTGCACCTATCAATTCCCCGTTAAAATATGTCTCATCCGCATCATCTATTGTCCCGGCTAAAAAATTAAATCTTTGTTCAGCAGATTATCTGGAAGCGTTATGCTCAGTCTGTACCAGCCAATTGTCCTTTCCTTATTAATACCCAGTTTTGTCCAACCCGACGGAACAGTTGCAGAAAGCCAGTCATCATCTTTTATATTTACATCTTTATATTCCGGGTTATCCTGTTGTTTTAGTTTCCAACCTAACGGCAAAGAAACCGTTTGTGCATAGGCATATCCCGTAATCAGAAGTAAACAACAAATAAAAGTATTCCTCATTTTTATTTCGCATTATAAATTATATCATTGGCCATGGAAACTTACTTTTTAGTTTAATCTTAAGCCCCTTTGCAGAAGATAATCTTGCGGCTTCAATTATTTCAAGTACATGCAATGCATGTTCAACATTTATCTTTGGTTCAATACCTTTCCTAATACTTTCACCAACAACTCTTGCTCCTTCCTGCCATTCATAACCTCCTTTATCCGTACTCATCAATTTAGGTGGTTCTGTCCACGATGTATCTAGCACGACACCATTGGTTTCCCAATCATAACCAATTAAGCGCATATTTCCTGCATCGCCATAAACTTGAATTGAGTGAAGTGACTGACTGCCTGCTTCATGTCCATGCGGATCGAAGTAATTAAACCCGCACATTATGTGGCTTATAGCCCCCTTATCATGTTCCAGCAAAAGGTGAGCATTATCTTCCGCTTCTACTTTTATTTTTCCTTTGTCGTCAACTGTCCGCTCAGGATTTACAATACTTGTCATTGCCATTACACTTATTGCCGGACCAAGCAAACCGGTAATAGTTGACATATTGTATACACCCAAATCGGGCATACTTCCACCACCCTTTTCATAAAAAAAAGCACTCCATAAAGGTCCGGTATGACCGTACTGTCCATGTGCACTTGCAATTCTTCCAAGCTTACCCAACTGAATCGTTTTACTCATAAATTCGAACTGCGGACTATTAACAACAGCCGGTGCACCCCATAAACGAAGTTTTCTACTATTGGCCAAGTTAAGCAAAGCCTTTCCATCCGCATAAGTATTTGCCATTGGTTTTTCGCTCCAAACATGTTTACCTGCAAGCAATGCTTTTTATTCAATTCACCATGTACCTGCATATCAGTAAGCGTAACCATCATATCAAACGGAACACCTTTCAGCATTGCTTCAATATGAGGATAGCATTGCGCATTCACATTGTACTGCTTATTGATTGCGACTGCCCGTTCATATTTAATATCGCAAAGGCTGACTACTTCAATCAATTCAGATGAAAGTAACTGCGGAATGTAGCGGTTACTTACACTACCACAACCAATCACAGCAACACGTAGTTTGTTGCCACCAATAGAAACTGCCCAACTTTCCAAAGACGAAAGCAGAACAGCTGCACCTGCCATTCCGGTTGATTTCAGAAATTGTTCTCTTGAAATATTCTCCGCCATAGTTCACTTTTTAAAATATGGTGATGAAAACCCTAGTTTTTTCAACCCAGCCTGAATCTCAGGAATATTCATAAACAACCCCCATAACAAACCTGACCGGTAATTTTCAATCATCGTAACAATTGGCCCTTGGTCAATTGCCAGGTGACTTTTTGCATACCAATTATGGTGAATGCTGAATCCATCTACAAAACCATATTTGCTCCAGATTTTATTGCCCAACTCATAATAGAAGTACATTAACGCTTCCATGCTTTCTTTTGGTGTATAGGGCATAGAGGAAATAGCAGCAGTTGGCTGAATAACCCCCTGTCATTTTCCGGGCTGTGAGCGACATAACCTTTATAACTATCCCCGGCAGTTAAGCCCCAGCATTTATTACTGTATCCTTTATACCGGTTTGGATTTTCAATACAATAAGCTCTGTTAATCAGAGTATGATTCCTACCCTGCAGAAAATAATCATTACCCAATGAATCAGTCAATCCGTTCGGATCAATTCCTGAAAGGTATATTGTTCAAAAAACAAAGGACCGCCTTTGTCTTTATCATAATTACCTAAGGGCAAAATAAAACCGTAATACTCCTTGCCATTTTTAAACCCCGGACTTCCTTCCCATGTTCCCTGATACACTTTTTTTAAAATTCCCTTATAAGGAGAAGACGCAGCCATTAAGTATGTAATCAAGCATTCATTCCATCCCCACACGGGAAAGTTCATATCGAATCCATTGTTGGGGCTCCAGTGCCAATACAATTTATCTTCATTGTTCGTGTGCCAGTTCCAGTTGGCCGCACCCCACATTTGGCTAATACGCTTACGCAAATAAATTTCTCGTGGCGTTTCTTTATTAAAAAATTCTCTTGCACAAAGAAAACCCATCAGCAGGTAAGATGTTTCAACAATATCTGCACCATCATCTAACCTGTCAAACTTAATTGTCTTTCCTGTTCTGCCGTTCATAAAGTGTGGATAGATGCCATGAAAACAATCCGCATTAATTAAAAAATCGGCAATCTGAATTAAACGGCGAACAGCCGTATCTCTCCCGATCCATCCCCTTTCTACTGCAACAATTGTACTCATAATACCAAAACCAGTCCCGCCAATTGCCGCTGCATCCGGGCCAAAAGTTGTTTTGCTGAAGTTAGGTTCACCCCACGCCTCATTGATATAGTCCCAGTAGTGTTCTGCAAAAACAGTGTTGCTTCTTTCCAATGCCAAGCCACTTACCGGATGTGCGGCATGCCAGAAAAAGCGAAAAGTTTGCTTTTGTACTACCTCCAATAACTGATTATCGTCTAAACCTTTGATGATACCCACAGGTGCAATGCTATCAGGTCCATCACCATATTTACCATTCTTATTCTTTTGGGCAAACATTGCCAAAGAATAAATCAGGCAAATAACAATTGTAAAAAAATGCTTTCTATTTTTAATGGCAACCATTATTTACTTATTTTCCAATGCTGTATTTAATACCATCCGTCAGCAACTTCCAGTCATCTGTTCTGAAAGGTGATGCTGGCAACCCTTCTGTATTAAACAAATTTGCTTCACCGTTGTCATCAGTCCATGCATAGCGTACAGCAACAGGTTCATCCACTTCATCGCCCCAAACAATTACTTTATTATTTCTTACCCAAGCTTTGGCCCAATAAAATTTCTGATTGGCTCCGGCAACCATAAAACCTTGCAAGTAACCATATTTATTTCCTGTCGCTACCAATCCTTTACCTATATTGTCAAACTCAATAATAATCTGCTTATTTCTCACCGTCATGCCCTTATACATTGGACCTGATGCAACAATATTCTTTCCGTATTCGTTTTTCAAAGCAAGTAAGGCAAGGCGTTTGCCAACATCAAGCTTGTTTCTCGGATGAATATCTTTTGCATCGCCAATATCAGTTGTAACAACCATTCCTGTTTTGGCAAGTTGTAGTGTCTTTCTTTGTGATTCCCTCAACTCAGCCCATACACTTCCCGTTGTCTGGTTTTGATTGTTTGCATTGAATGATGCCAGTTGTACAAAGTAGAATGGGAAATCGCCTTGCGCAAACTTATTTCTCCAGTCCTGAATCAACAATGGAAAGCTTATTTCATAATGTTGTGCTCTTTCTGCATTACTTTCGCCCTGATACCAAATCACCCCTTTAGACGCAAATGGAAGTAACGGATGAATCATTGCGTTATAAAGCAGTGCTGGCATTGAGTTTGGATTTACCGACGTAACAGATGCATTCACGTCAACTCTTGCTTTCCATTCGCCTGCAAGAGAAGTTGCACCAGTGGCAACTTCAAGTTTCACATCTCCGGCTTCACCCCAAAAACCACCACCCCCACCTGTATCAAGCACTTTTACAGCAATAACATTTTTGCCTTCTTTTAAGAGCTTACCAGGAATATTATATTTTCTTGTCTCATCCCATAAACATGTTTCCCCAACCTTCTCACCGTTGATATAAGTAACATCACAATCATCAATTTTTCCTAACCAGAGTATTGCATCTTTACCGGCCTGCCCTGCAGTCAATATTAGCGTTTTCCTGTACCAAACAGTGCCATCCAACCCTGCTAGACCCTGATCTTCCCAACCTTTGGGTACAGTTAGCATGCTCCATCTTTCATCATTATACGAAGGCTGTTCCCAACCGGCAGGTGTTTCCTTATCGTTCGAATATTGAAAAGCCGAAACATTATTTTTAATATTTTGCATTTGCAATTTCTCAAATTCAACCTGATCAGATGGCAATTGATTTGCTATTGACACAAAATCAGGATGCATCTGTAATCCGGATTTACTAATCCATGTTTCTGCAATAGTGCCGCCCCATGATGTATTAATTAATCCTACAGGAACATTTAATTCCTTTTGAAGTTGTTTGGCAAAATAATATCCAACTGCTGTGAAAGACGCAGCAGTTGAAGGATTACATGTTTGCCAGCCGGTACTTTTGAATTCCTTTTGCGGTACTACGCTTATGCTGTGTTCCACTTTTATATGTCGAATTAAATTGTTTTGGGCTGAAGCAATTTCCTGTTCAGCATTTATGGTAGCCGATAATGGCCACTCCATATTAGACTGACCAGAACAAACCCATACTTCACCGATCAAAACATCATTCAACTCCACAATATTCGATTTGCCTTTTACTTTCAATGTAAACGGGCCACCTGCCTGCTCATTATCCAGATACACTATCCACTTTCCGGTTTTATCAGCAGTTGCTTGTTTTGTTTGACCGTTAAAGTGAATTGTAATCTTTTCTCCTTTTGCAGCCCATCCCCAAACTGGTACAGGCGCATTACGCTGAAGCACCATGTGGTCGGTAAATACAGAAGCAAGTTTTACTTCTGCTTTTAAAGAAACTACAGTCAGAAATCCTGCTAAAAATAAAATCGTTCTCATCGCTTTTCATTGAATTGTTATCTAATCATCATTTCAGCTATAACCGGGAAATGATCTGACGGATACTTTTTATTGTAAGAATCAGTAATTGTTGCAAATTTTTTCACTGCAAGTTTTTCATGTTCTTTTACAAAAATGTAGTCAATACAACCTTCAGGCACTTTATCAAACTGAAATCCATTCCAAGTATCGGCAGGGCCATAAGCAGGCATTTCACTGATGGTTCTGCTGTTGAGAAAAGCTGACAGCATGAACTTAACCGGCTCATCATTTGGCCTTGCATTGAAGTCACCGGTAATAATCACAGGTGTATTTTCTGAATTAGTTAATTCATTAATTTTTTGTGCAACCAGCTTTACCGATTCAAACCGGGCTGTTGTGCCCATATGATCGAGATGTGTATTAAAAATCCAAACATTCTTTTTTGTTTTTTTGGATTGAAACAACCCATAAGTGCAAACCCGGTTGCAGGCAGCATCCCATCCTCTTGAAACTGAATCAGGCGTTACAGACAACCAGAATGTTGATTGCTGAATGACCTTAAATTTTTCTTTATTAAAAAAAATACAGGAATACTCCCCTTCTGTTTTGCCATCATCACGCCCAACACCAATATGGCCGTAACCTTTTAATTCGCCTAACAGGTATTGCAATTGATGGTGTTCTACCTCCTGTGCTCCGATAAAATCTGATGCATAATAATTCATTAAAGCAGCTACTTTGTCTTTCCGTTTTTCCCACCAGTTATCGCCATCACTTTTCACATCAAGACGGATATTAAAACTCATTACTTTAACGGTAGTCTGTGCGTTTGAATATAACGCAAACAAGAGAAAACTACAGAAAAGAGAGGCCTTTCGCATTTTATTATTTTAACCACGGACTTTCAAATCCAAGTTTTTTTAAACCAGTCTTAACTTCAGGGCAACTCATAAACAATTTCCACAATAACCCTGATCTGTAATTTTCTATCATAGCAACAATAGGCCCCTGATCAATTGCAAGGTGTGATTTTGCATACCAGCTTTGTGTTTCATTAAACGCATCAACAAAACCATAATCACTCCAAATCTTATCTCCTAAATTAAAATAAAAATGCTTTAAGGCTTGCATTGAGTATTCAGGAGTGTAAGGGAAAGCACTCAATGCTGCAGTCGGAGAGATGGTTCCTAAATCTTCCGTTGGGGAATGTGCTGCATAACCATTGTATGTATCGCTTGCTGTTAATCCCCAACATATCTCTCCGTAGCCTTTGAAATTATAGGGGTTCCTAATACAATGTTCACGGTTGATTAATGTGTGATTCCTGTTTTGCTCCCAGTAATCTGCGTAACGGTCTTTTAACCCCCTTGGATCAAGTCCAAGAAATGAATAATGTGAAAAGAAAAGCGGGCCTCCATAATCAAAACCCAGTGGAAGTTTTATTCCATAAAATTCCTTCCCGTTTTTAAAGAAATTACTTTCAGCCCAGCCACGATGATATACCGCAGGACTAACCTGGTATCGTTCATTGGGACATGATGCTGCAAGCACATACATTATCAAACATTCATTAAAACCCTTCACCGGAAAATTCATTGCCCACCCATTGTTCGGACTCCAGTGCCAGTATAAAACTTCCTGTCCCTGGGTAAACCAGTTCCATTCAATATCAGACCACATCCAGTTAATACGGTTTCTTAACTCCTTTTCTGTTCCATTGTCTTCATTGAAATATTGTCTTGCACATAACAATCCTTCAAACAAATAAGATGTTTCTACCAAATCCGCCCCATCATCTTTTCTGCTGAA
This sequence comes from Chitinophagaceae bacterium, assembly GCA_016719815.1. Taxonomy (GTDB): domain Bacteria; phylum Bacteroidota; class Bacteroidia; order Chitinophagales; family Chitinophagaceae; genus JJ008. The sequence continues at coordinate 212,468 of JADJYK010000006.1, forward strand.
AGGAATTGTCCTGCCTGTTGCCCCATCCATCCAATGAGGAAAGGCTCCATGAAAGCTTTCTGCCTTCAGTAAAAAATTTACTATTTTCAATAGAAATTTTGCTGCTGTATCACGGCTTATCCACTTTCTATCAGCAGCTACAATCACACTCATAATGCCAAAACCGGTACCGCCGGTTGTTATCACTTCATTACCATATCCAAAAGTTGTATTGCTCCTCTCTCTCGCCATGCCACTTACGGGGTGGGCAAAATCCCAGAAATAGCGAAAAGTTTGTTTTTGTACCAGATCAAGCAGAGTTGAATCTGATAAGTTCATGGACCTTGCTTTTGCGTCAAACAGTGTTAAAGGTGTCTTTTCCGTTTGGGCAAAAACCGGCAGTGAAAAAGAAAAAAAAGCAATACAAAAGAGATATAATAGCCTTTTCATTCGTTTATATTATAAATAAGGAGCAGTAAAGCCCAGACGTTTCATTCCATTTTTAATCTCAGGAGCACTGGTAAATAAATTCCATAATAACCCACTGCGATAATTCTCAATCATCACAATTATTGGCCCCTGGTCTATAGCCAATGCTGAAGATGCGAACCACGGATCTTCTAATTTAAATGAATCATAGAAACCATAATTGCCCCACAACTTATTACCAAGTTTAAAATAGAAAAACCTGAGGGCTTGCATACTTTCGGTTGGTGTATAAGGGAAAGAAGATAATGCTGCTGTAGGGGTTATCACACCACGGTCATTTGATGGGCTGTGTGCCTGATAGTAAGACGGGGCTGGCCCGTCGCTGGCAGTTAAACCCCAGCACTGACTGCTATATCCATACCAGCGGGCAGCCTGTGCCTTGCAGTATTCATAGTTAATAAGTGTATGATTTCTTGTCTGTACCTGATAATTAGCATATGCATCACTCAAGCCATTGGGGTTGATACCGAGAAAAGAATAATGCTCAAAAAAAGCGGACCGCCATTTGCTGACCCCAATGGCAACTGGTATCCATAATACGTTGCATTATTAATCATGCCGCCATTACTTGCCCACCCGTTGTCGTAAACTATCTTAGGGATAGAATCCGTTTTTGATGACGATGCAAGTACATAAACAATCAACGCCTCGTTCCATCCTTTTATCTGGTGATTCATTGTCCAACCTTTGTCAGGACTCCAATGCCAGTATAGAACATTCTGTCCGCTTTGCCTGAACCAATTCCATTCCACCCCATCCCAAATTGAATTTATCTTGGTTCTCAATTCAGTCTCGGCTGCATCAGCTGCATCAAAATATTGCCTTGCAATCAACAACCCTTCCAACAGCAATGAAGTCTCCACTAAATCAGCTCCATTATCATTTGCGCTAAACGGCTGTGTTTGTCCGGACGATCCATAAATCCAGTGAGCAAAAGCGCCATGATACCGGGTGCAGTTATTAATCAAAAAATTTGTAATCTTCAGGACTCTGTCTCTGCCTTCTGCTCTTGTTATAAAACCACGATGTACAGCAGCCACGATAGCCATAATGCCAAAACCTGTTCCCCCCGTTGTAACGGTTTCTGCGCTGCTGTTCCTTTCTCTGGCCATTCCTGATACAGGGTGCCCAAAATCCCAAAAATATTTAAACGTTTGCAGCTGCACTTTTTCCAGCAACTCATTGTCGGTTAAAGCTGGAAATTTATCGGCGGAATCATATTGAGTCAGCAACTTAATATCAACGGCATTGAATAATTTACCTCCGGCTTTTGACTTTAATGTTGTAGCAACAGACAATGTATATCGTGTAAGATAAGCCAGGGGAGAGGCCGGCTGTAATATCAAAACACTATCACCATTCTGAAAGGATACCGTATAGTCTGCAGTATTAAGTATTACAGAGCCAGCTACAGAAGATCTGTCGATAGCGACAGGAAAATGAAGCCTGATGTAGGGGTTAATACTTATTCCTTTATTATCATCTTTTCCGGCAACGCCATCAACATCCCAGTTTGTAATTAAAAAATTGGGGGCAGGAGTTGGCGGAGTTGGATCAGGGTTATCATTTTTTTTACAACCCGGCAAAAAAAACACAGAATAAAAAAAGACGGCAATAGTGAATCTTATTACCATAAAAGTGCTATATAGTTAATAAATCAAGGTACTGATAGAATGCGGCAAAGCTTCGGTTAGTGCTGCTTTGCCATTTACCCATAATGAATACGGTGTTCTTGTATTGCTTTGATTCATTACGATAACCACTACTTTGCCGTCAGGATTAACAAAAGCAGTAGTAAGTAACTGGCTAGGCGCTTGCAGCAGCAGTAATTCTTTTTGCGCCTGGTTGTATAAACTTCGAAAAGTGGCCAATATAATAATACGCATTTGTATAAACCAGTTGTCCTGTCTTAGTATCGCCATGAACCGGCGCAAAACAAAAGTTCTGAACATGGTTAGGGCCACCCGTTTCATCCAAAAGAATATTCCAATCAGTAAAGCCCACCATACCGTTGTTAAAGTCATTGATCATACTACGGCCGTATTCTTCACCCAACACCCATGCATTGTAACGTTTTGTATCAAAACTTTCTGCACAACCTTCGGTAAAGAAAATATTCTTGTCGGGATATGCTTCGTAAACTCTTTTTACATTATCATACATCGGGGTTCCGCCGCTCCAGTCTTCATACCAATGAAAGCCAATTCCCCAGACATATTTAGCAGCCTCGGGGTCATTAAAATAAGTTCTTGCCCGCTGATAAATCATATCTCTGTTATGATCCCAAACGATAATTTTTTTTGTCCTTCAGGCCTTCTTTTGCATTGTCGGCCCAAGGTGTTTTTTTAGAAAATCCCGTTCTTCCTCAGCAGTGTAAATACAACTCTCCCAACGCTGTGTTGCCATTGGCTCATTTTGCACACTGATACCCCAAACAGGGATTCCTTCCTTTTCGTAAGCTTTTATAAATTTTGTGTAATACAATGCCCACATATCAAAAAACTCAGGTTTCAATTTGCCGCCATGCAACATTTCCCCATTTGTTTTCATGAAGGCCGGAGGACTCCAGGGACTTCCAAAAAAGATTAAGTTTTCCACCGGCAGTTGCCATCGCTTCCTTAATAAAAAGGTATTTTGAACTTCTTATCATGCTCAATTGAAAAAGACTTGAATTCTTTGTCCGTGCTATCCGTGACATAAGTGTACATATCACTACTGAAATCGCAACTGTTGATGTTAGTACGGGCAACGGTGTATCCTATACCATCTTGCTTGTCAAAGTATGCCTTCAGCAACTCCTGTTGTTTATCCTTCGGGAGTTTATAAAATGTTTCAGCTGAAGCATCAGTCAGTGCTGCTCCAACACCAAAGAAAGTCTGATAAATTTTGTCAGTATCAATAAAAACTGTGACTTCACTTTCCAGTGGCTGTGGGTTGTCGGCAAATGCAGCCGTATCAACCAAGGATAATCGATAATTGGTGCTATCTGCAGTAGTATAAACCAATACCGATTTTCCATCAGTACCTGCTGAAGTGGGACCAGAACTGGTTTTACTATTTTTCTTGTCATCAGAACAAGCAAATAACAGAATTGTCAAAGCAATTACTCCATACTTTTTCATATGCATATTTTTTTACCAAATAAATGTTCCAACGGATCCTGCTGCCAAAGCAGCAACAGTCCATTTGGTTTTGAATTTAATATTAAAACTTTCCGGCCCTGTTCCATCATTTAGTATAATCAGTACTTTCTTTCCGGCTGGCGTAACAAAAGCAACATTAGGCAGGGTTAAAGTGATAGTACTTGCAATTCTAACAGAACCCGCCGGAACAAATTTTGAAGCATGTGCGATGATGTAATAGCTTACATTCCGGATATATGATGAATTATCAATTGTTACAGCCCCCTTACATTCAGAGCAACCTCCTGCAGTATGTGGCTGATAAAAAGGATTGCTTGCAAGATTCCACTCAAGTGCATTGCGGCTCCAATTGCGCATTGAACCAATAATTACATTCTTTGTATGCCACTTCAAGTCACCGTTGAAAGTACCGTTTGCACCGGTCCACTGCTCAGTAAAATAAAGATTCTTGTCTGGAAACACCGCTTTAACAGAAGACAAAGCGCTGATATCGCCTGCATACAGGTGAAATGCGGATCCGTCAATATACTGCCGGGCAGTTGCATCGTTCAAAACGGTTATAGGATAATTCGGGTTATCACAGTTATGATCCCAAATAATTATTTTAGTTGTGATTCCTGCCGACTGAAATGCAGGGCCCAAATGATTTTTTACCAACTCGGCCTGTTGTGCTGCCGACATTACCATGCTTGGGTTATTGCCTCCATGTTGTGGCTCGTTTTGTACCGTTATTGCATCAATAGTAATTCCTTTTGCTTTCATCTGCTGAATATACTTCACAAAATATTGAGCATATACGCTATAATACTGCGGGTTGCAGACTGCCACCGATACTGCTGCCATTATCCTTCATCCACACCGGAGCACTCCACGGTGAACCCATAATCTTAATATTTGGGTTTATTGCCAGAATCCGTTTCAGAACTGGAATAACATCAACTGTATCTTGCGACAGACTAAAATTAGTAAGCGTTGGATCTGTTTGTCCGGCAGGCATATCATCATAGCTGAAAACTGATTCATTCAAGTCTGATGCTCCAATGCTAACCCTAAGGTAGCTTACGCCAATGCTGTTATTGCCATTACCAAAAATTTCAGTTAACAATGCTGCTGACTGTGTATTCGCATTTCTGTTAATGAGGTAAGCACTACCCCCTGTCAAAGTATAGCCAAAGCCATCAATTGATTGATGAACTTGAGCAGAATCAACTTCGATAGTATTGTATGAATTAGATGACGTTCCAAAAGAGAGAACTCCGGTTTGTTTTTCCAATAATACCGATTGGTCTGCCTTTGTAAGCCAGAAATCTACTTCATTAACAGATACTGGAGGCGTTGGTGGTGGCACCGGATCAGTATTCTTTTTAGAACAATCTCCACAGAAAAACAGAACAAATAACACAGTACTGATAATACTAATTTTTCCTCTTCTCATTTTTTCATTTTTAAACGTTCATTTACAAGTGCTCCAACCTTCCTGCCATACTCGTTACTCACTATACATGAACCATGATAGTGAATACCCCCATAAAACCGGGCCCAGTTATTTTCTATTGCGGCCTGCCTGAATGAAGTGAATGAACGGTTTTTTACACCGAACTCCAGCTCCGACGTATCTGTGTAAGCAAAATTGTCACCAAAAATATCAGTTAGAGCCTCAGCTGCAGAAGCAGATACAGTACTATGTCCGCATGTGTACTCTGGGAACGGAGGTGTTTGCAAGTATGGCCGCCATTCAGAATATCCCAGGTAGTTGTTAATAGCTGTTTCCGGACGGAGGAGATTACTTCTATATTTCTCATCCCAGCATTGAATAAATGCATCGAAACCAGCAATAGCGGTTTTTGCATATGCAGCTACAGTTGTTGAAAAATCAGCCTTACCAGTCTGCGCTGCTATTCCCACTATGTTCATCCAGTGTCCCGGAGGTGAGAATTTCTTAGCAGTGAACATTACATGGCCTTCAACAATTGATCTGTTACCACGATCATCCCACAACTCTGCGATGTGTTTTTGCTCATCAGTCAAACTGTCACCGGCATTCTTAACCTCCATCACCCACTTATAGAATTCACTGTTCTTGTTATCAAGATTAAAAGCAGGGGGTCTTGGGGTTAGAAACTGACTGGCACTATCCATCACAATTGGCCGGATTTTATTCCAATTTGGTTCCAATGCCTGGGCATACTGAGGTGGAGTAGGTACCCACCTAGCTTTAACATCTGTTTTAATTTCATACTTTGGAGCGGTCCTTGTCTGTGCATAATTGTCCCCCTTGCTCCACGTTATTATTTGTCCGGAAACTGAATCGGCTAATTTTCTTGAAGCTTCTTTCATTTCACTGCTCATTCCCGACTCTTTTGCTATTGAATCCAGAATTGAAAGCTGATCTTTCATACTTCCTTCAGGGAAGGTTGTAGCCTCACCTGCTTTACAGAAAGCCAACAGTGCCGCAAACTGGAAGTTTACACCTGCTGTATCCGGAAAAGTAACGGTTGGCAAATGCTTTATCTGACCAGCCAATGACTGAAATCTGCTATCACCAATTGCAACAACTTCATAAGCCGCAATTGCAGCATAAGTATAGCACCGGCTTGCAACTATTGGCGCAAGGTTATTGCCCATCACTACATAGTTATAGGCCTTGACTGTTTTTGAATACAGAAATGGGTCGTTAAATAAATTTTTATACTCCTTTTTTTCACTGCAGCCTGCAACAGCAAATATCACTGTCGCAACTGTTATTAACCGTTTCATATAAGCAATTTTATAAATTAAATCCCTTAATAGTTTGCCCTGTAAAAGCTAATTGTATTATTATTTCTTGTTATCAGCATCAATTTATTCCGTCCCGCCTGTGTAACCCATTTTATATCCCTGGCCTCACCATCAAAAGTGGATATTATTCCATCTAAAATAAACGTCTTCTTTTGCTTATCATAAGAAAAAGCAGCAGGTAGCATACCGTCATATCTGCCTTCGTAAGGAGTAACTCCATAATAGTTTCCTGCGGCCACAAACGAGGCCTGTCTAGCTATCTCATTTTTTGCAAAAGACATTAACGGTGCCATTTGTAACTCTTCAGGCAAATCAATCCTGACAAAGTTGCCCTTCCCATCGTTAATAAAGCAAGAAGAGCTCAACACTTCTGCCTTTAATTCCTGATAATCTTTGAACAAATCATAGAAGAGATATTGTACTGTTTTTCCGGCCACCTCACTATACTTCAGATAGGCTTTCTTTAATACAGGCAATGACCTTTCCAGTTCATCCTTTGCAAGAAATGTATATTCTTTCCCATCAATTGTGTAACAAAGTACTTGTTCAACGGCACCATTATTATCAAAGTCTTTCATGTATAATTTTAATGGTCCATTTTTCCCCGACCAGAGCTTTGAGTTATGTCCCCAGTTTCCGGCAAGAAAATCAACAAAACCATCACTGTTCACATCTGCCGGCAATAGACATTGCCATAAACCTGTTGACTGAGGCACAGCTGTTTCAGTAAATCGTCCCTTACTATTAATAAAAATCTTAAGCGGCATCCATTCTCCGGTAATAACAAGATCAGGCCATGTATCATTATTCACATCAGCAAATGCGGCAGAAGTAACCATACCTACTGCTTGTAAAAAGATTGTTTCCCTGGTAGCCAAATCGAATTTGGCATTCCCATTATTCAGATACAGATATGAATTTACGGGCTGACCATAAGCTGTTTGACTTGCCAGGTTGCCGATAAAAAAGTCATTATCTCCATCCTTATCAATATCAGCATAAGTTATACAGGATTTACTTTCATATTGAATAGGGAAAGCAAGTTCTGATTTTTTGAAATTACCTTTTCCATCATTTAAATATAGCCTGTCTGCACCTTCAATACTTGCCTTTAACACTTCATTCCCCCCGCTTGTCACTAACAAATCGGGATGCTTATCTCCATTTGCATCAAAGAAAGCCGCATCCACATCTTCACTTCCGGCATCTATCTCAAATATTGGCTTATTGCTTTCCGCAAAACTGCCGTCCTGTTTTTGTATAAACAAAGCACCTGGTTGTGTTTTGCCACCACATACATACATGTCATCAAGCCCATCGCCATTTACGTCTGCAACAGCCACCTTGGGGCCACGGGTTGAGAGCTTGTGAGGAATCAGGTACTGAATATTAAAATCGTAAAAATCATTTTCTTTGTGTTTCCATCCCGAAAGGAGCTCGACAGGACTAAAAACTTTTTTATTCCGAAACCACTGCGTATAATCAAAAAAATCCTGAGCACCAGCCTTTCTTAGTTCAACAGCCTTACCAGCTGCAAGATTCTTTAATAATTGATACGTCTGATCGGGCCAAACTATCAGCATACTATCGACGATTGATAATGTATCAAGCCCAAAGAAAAGCTTCGGCTCAACAGAAGACTGAAAGCCCCTTGTAAGAGTCAACTGCTGATATTGCAAACCATTTTTGGTGAACAGGTATGCTTTTGCCCCAAGGCCATATTTATTTAAGCTTTCGCCTTTGAAAGAAAGAACTATACTCTTTTTATTTTCCGTATTATTTTTTAAAATAAGTGCTTTCTCCTCAAGAGTATTAATTACCATGTCAAGATCGCCGTCATTATCTAAATCTGTATAGGCTGCACCATTGTAAAACCTTTCATCTTACTTGTTCCCCAATCATTGCTCACATCACTGAAAGAATAATCATTATTATTCTTAAAAAAGAAGGGATGGCAACTTCCTTCAGGCATCGCATCAATTGTTTCCTGATCGTACTTATCGGTAAAATCCAGGCCTTTTTTTACTGTCTGGTCAGAAACAAATCTTACATAGTCCATATCCACTGGCCTTTTAGGAATTCCGCTTGAGACAAACAGATCTTTTCTTCCATCATTATCGAAATCAGCAAATAGAGGAGCCCAGCTCCAGTCTGTAGCTGAAACGTGACACCTCAAAGCCATATCACTAAAAGATACACCGCTGCCATTATTTCTTTGCAAACAATTTCTAGACACCTGGTGCTGGTACCCATTAACCGTCAGTTTCATGTTATAGATATCCGGATTCTCATCACTGCCATAAGTTTTAAGGGTCTTCTCGTCAGGCGGCAGCATGTCCACCGTCACCACATCCGGTTGTCCATCGTTATTGTAGTCGTTAATATCATTGCCCATACTGAAACGGCTGTAATGTCTGAAATGCTTTGCGCCGCTTTCAGAAAAAGTTCCATTGCCATTATTTATGTAGTAGTAGTCATTTTCATGAAAATCATTGCCAATATAAATGTCATCCCATCCATCATTATTCATATCAGCTACCGCAAGCCCAAGACCATATCCCAGATTACTCTGGTAAATGCCTGACTCTTTAGAAACATCTGTAAACTTTCCAGAAGAGTTTATGTCATTTCTGTAAAATCTGTCGCCGGCTATTGTATCATACGAGTGCCTTCTCATCGTATCAACCACATTCTGATGAGGCTGATACGATTGATTTAAAAGGTAACAATCAAGATCTCCGTCACGGTCGTAATCAAAAAAAGCAGCTTGCTGGGAAAGACCTGAGAAGTCTAATGCATATTCTTTACTTTTTCAGTAAAGGTGCCGTTCCCATTATTGATATATAGCTCATTAAATCCGTTAAGTCCAAATTTTCTGCTTACGGCGCAAACGTATATATCCAAAAAACCATCGCCGTTAATATCAGACATGGTCACACCTGAAGCCCAATCTGAATTCCCTGCAACACCAGCAGTTGGTGTAATATCATCAAACTTAAGGTCTCCTTTATTAAGGTAAAGTTTGTTATTTCCTTTAGTGTTTGCTGTAAAAAAAATATCAGTCAGCCCATCATTGTTTACATCACCAACTGCAACTCCGCCACCATTATAATAATAGAGATAGTAGAGAATATTAAAGAGTTTTTTTTCTGGCAACTTATTTGTAAAAGTGACATGAGTGGAGGATGAAGGCAGACTTGTAAAATGGTATTTTTTTTTCTGGCTGCATCCTGCTGCATAAAGCAAAAGAAGAAGAAGAGCCAGTTTCATATAACTATCTTTCCAATTTTTCATATTGCAAATTACACTCTGTAAGAGCAAAATAAATGGGGATGTAAAAGAAATTACATCCCCATTTTCAAAAAAACTATTCTGTCAATAACAGCGAAAATCTCATGTTATTTTTTGGCAGTAAATAAAGCCTGTATTTCTGTAGCAGTTAACACTGTACTGTACAATCTAAACTGATCAATGCTACCCTTGAATGTACATGCCAGCCAGTCATCTGAATCGTAGCTGGTTGAAGGTCCTGCACCAACTCTGTATTCACTGATTTTACTTGTTGCCAGATCTAAAGGACCGTGTGTGCCCCATGTTTTTACATTCGGATTTTGAACACCATCTACATACAGTTTAGCTGTACTGTTAGTCTGATCATAAGTAAAAACAAGATGATGCCAGTTGTTGTCACACAGACCGGCTATGGATTGTCCCCCTTCCCAGGTAAACCAAGTGTCACCAGTATTAGTTACAAATTCGCTTTTTACTGCACAGGCTGTGTTATTACCTTCAAGGAAAAGGAAAGCAATAGCATTGCTCAATGGTAACCATCTACTGCCTTGATTGACATCAGGTATTCAGGGCCATTACCACCGGCATTGTTCTTAGTTTGTCCGTCTTTTTTATACCAAACAGATATTGAAATACTCTTACTGGAAGCCCATTCGTTAAAAGAAGGATACTTAATAAACTTCTTATTAACTCCGGTAACTCCTTTTCCACTTACGCCAGTAGAAGAAGTAAACGGATTATCAGATGCAAAGTTTGCTCTTACACTATCAACTGCATTCATCAGCGGGTTTGTAGTAGTACCATCGAAAGCGGCATAAAATTTAAGCGGGCCTCCAGGCGCATTGGCATCCTTTGGATAGTCGCCCAAAGCAGGCCTGTCCATTTTTTGGCAAGATGCCAGCAGTAAGGCAGCACAGGCTGCAAGGCTTATTTTTTTCAAAATATTTTTTTTCATTTCAATTGTTTTAATTGATTAGAATTGTTTTCTGCCGGATTACTTTTTTCAGTTCCGGCAGAAAACTATTTATTACCAACAAGGATTCTGAACCAGTATGCCCCCGGCAAAGTCAATAGCTGATTGAGGCAGCGGATAATACTTATGACAAGGTGTATAACCACTTGTCCCCAATATTGATTCTGCATCTCCCCACCTTACCAGATCAAAGAATCTTTCACCCTCCATGGCAAACTCAGACCTTCTTTCTTGTTTAATAGCAACCCGCATTTGTGCCTGAGAGGTGAAAGAAATTGAACCCAAGCCGGCCCTGCTGCGAATCAAATTAACCCAGGTAGTTGCATTTGTTTGGTTTGTAGCGCCTCCTAATTCGTTGGCAGCCTCTGCAGCCATCAAAACAACATCTGCATACCGAAGCAGCACATGGTTAAGCCAGGAGTTTTGTCTTCTGCCGGTCAATGTCTGCATTGATGGCTCCGGATAAACCTTCTTGTTCCAATATGCACGGGGCAATACTGCAGGATAAGCAGGTACCGTTTTTCCATAACCGTCATCTTGTCCTGAATACAGAATAGTTGCGCTCCTCCTTGCATCGCCAGATTCATAAGATGCTTCCTGACCAGGTTCCGGTGTATTCCATCCCCAACCAAGATCCCATGTACCTGAGCCCCTTACACCCTGTTCTACTCCATATTCATATCCGTTATCTGGCACTCCGTTAGGGCCAACATTTGCTTGTATCTCAAACAAGGATTCCTTTCCATTTTCACCTTCAACGAGGAAGTTTGATTTGTAATTAGTCAGCAATTCATACTTAGTTGAACTAATGATTTGCTGACAAAGAGCCAATGCTCCTGCCCAATCCTGGCGGTACAACTTAGCTTTTGCAGCAAAGGCCATTGCAGAGTATTTTGTTAAGCGGCCGGGATACTTATTATTACCTGCTGCGTTAATCCAATCCTCAGGTAAATTAGTAATACCAGCACTCAGATCTGCATCAATTAATGCCCAAATCTGAGCTACTGTGGCCTTAGCCTTTTTCATGTCGTTAGGCACATAAACCCTGAAATCAATTTTGGGCACTTCACCAAAAACTCTCACTAAATCAAAATAAGACAATGCACGGAAAAACTTAGCCTCTGCAACATTGATCAATGAAGCCGGATCTGTCAACTGAAGTGAGTCCGCTGTTTGAATTACTGTATTTGTTTTATTAATTAAATTATAATGGTGATCCCAATAAATGCTGCTTGACCAGTGTGATTTCTGATACTGGAAGTTATCGTAAATCAAACCCCAGTCTGCACCATCGCTGGCACTGCTGCCCTTCATGGCATCATCACCGCGGAAGGAGTTAAGACCAAACCATGGAATACTGCTGAAACCGTGATAGGCACCGTTACGATCAAGAAAGGCTCCATATAATCCGAAGGTAAGACCTTCCACACCACCCTGGTTCAAGTCTTCCAGCGAAGCCTGAAGGGGTTTACGATCGAGAAACTTCTTACAGCTCCCGAACATCATACCCATTGCCGGAACAGCCAGGATAAAAAGCAGGTTAAATATTTTCTTTCTCATAATAATATTATTTCCTTAATTAAAAATTAATGTTTATGCCACCTGAAATAACTCTTGGCAGAGGGTTAGTTCCTTCATCTATACCAAAGCTGGTAGAAGAACCTCCAAAATCAGGAGAATAGCCTGAGTTCTTTTTCCATGTTTTGAGATTCTGAATATTGAAGAATACTCTCATACTCTTGATATAAGCCTTCTTCAGCATTTCTGAATTAAAGCTGTATCCGATCTGCAGATTTCTGATACGTAAATAACTGCCATCTTCAATTCCATACGTAGAAGGAAGCCTGTTAGTGCTGTATGCATCACCCAAAAGTGGTTCCCAGTTAGAGGTACCGGCACCATGCCACCGATCCAGCTTGAACTTAGGATAGTTGAACTTTGTGTATGGAAGTTCAGAACTACCCCAGTACCTGTACACTTCGTTTCCATAAACACCCTGAAAGTCAACTCCAAAATCAAATCCTTTGTATTTCAATCCAACATTTCCGCCATAAGTAAAATCAGGAGTTGGGTTACCAATAACGGTTCTGTCATCTGTTGTTATCTTACCATCTCCGTTTACATCCTTATATTTCAAGCAACCCGGAACATAGCTCGAACCTACGTTCATTACAGGCGAAGCAAGAATATCTGCATAGCTTTGGTACACACCTTCAACCACATAACCCCAAAAAGCGCCGATCGGATAACCAGGAACTACCCTGTTAGCCCTTTGCTCATCATACCCGGACGTATAGGTTGATTCAAGGAACAGATTATCGTATGTGGTAATGTTAGCGGATACACTCAGGTTAAGATCTCTTGTCAACTTTTGATTATAGCTGGCCGAAATTTCAAAACCTCTATTCCGCATTTTACCCAAGTTTGTAAGAGTAGATCTGCCACCACCTGCATCTATCAAGGCCAGCAGATCTTTGGTTGTTTTATGGTAATAGGATATTTCTCCATGCAATTTTCTTCCTAACATATCGAACTCGATTCCCACTTCCTTTCCATCAACTGTTTCCCAATGCAGATTCTTATCAGCAAGATAAGTTTCGTTATATACAGGTACAATCAGGTTACCAAACACAGCACTTGAGCTGGTTGATATTGTTGGATAAGCAGGATAATCATATCCATAAGTATTCTGAATACCTAACTGACCAAAGCTTGTTTTCAATTTCAGGTAGTCAAATACTTTCTGATTTTGGAAGAAATCTTCTTTGCTGATTTCCCATGCAGCACCAATTGCCCAGAAATTCTGTCCCTGGTTGCCATAATCCTGGCGCCAGGCTGACGATAAGTCACGGCGGAATGATGCATTGAGCAAATACTTTCCTTTGTAGTTATACAAAAGCCTCATCAGGCTGGAAACTGTAGCTCTTTCCCACTGTCCAGAAGATGAAAGCCTTGTATCCTTATCGCCAAAACCATTGTCAACATACCAGAACCTTTTGTCGTTTGGTATCGGATCACCGGTTTGAGATTGCTTAACAGAAGCGTACAACCCTCTGAAATCATTATAATAAGTGGTGAAACCACCGATAGCAGTAAGGTTATGGTCACCAAAGGCCTTCTTGTAAGTAAGAATATGGTCTTGCTGAAACTTATTCCAGCGCTGATTGCTTTGAGAAACTGAAGTAAGGTTGTAGCTAACATGTATGAAATTACTGTTAGAGATAGGATCGTAAAGGCTGTCAATAGGCCTGTAAGATCTTGCATCCACATTCGACATATCAGCATAAAACGTAGAACGGAAATTGAAATCCTTCAGGAAAGTAACATCAGCATAAATGCTTCCTACCATTCTGTTTTCATATGACAATTCTTTATCCCAGTTGTCGTTCAGTTCCCATGCCGGGTTTGCCATTTGTCCTGCCTGAATAGCCAGGTTGTAATAAGCACCCATTTCTGAGTTGTAAACCGGGGTAATAGGCAAGGTGCGGCGGGCAGTAAATAACAGTCCGTTTGCGGCGCCGTATGGATTCTTTTGTCTTACACCGCTAAAAGTGAAGCCCAGTTTTATTGACTTTCCAACTTTTACTTCATCATTTAAATTAAGGGTGATTTTGCTCAGTTGCTGGTGTTTAATTACACCTTCTTCTTTTGTATAACCAAAGCCAAAATAAAGTTTGTTTTTATCTGTAGCTGTGGAAATACTCAGGTTGCTGGCCGACATTGCACCGGTTCTTGTTAATTCATCCACCCAATCAGTATTCCCTGTCCAGGGAGTAAAGTCAAACCACCCGGCACTTGATGGAGTAAGCCCAAGATTCATTTGTTCTTCTTCAAAGAGTGTTTTAAACTCTGAAGCATTTACCATATCAATCTTATCAACCAGTTTCTTGGCACTGAATGTAGTATTGAAATTAATATTTACTTGTCCAGACTTTGCTTTTTTGGTGGTAATGGCGATAACACCGTTCGCACCTCTTACACCGAAGATAGCCAGTGATGAAGGGTCCTTCAGAATTTCGATTGACTCAATATCGTTAGGGTTTAAAAGCCAATATTGTCATTGAAAATTCCATCAACAAGGTAAAGAGGCTTTAATCCACCAAGGCTGTTTGTACCTCTGATTACGAATATCAGGCTCCTGGCCCGGAGTACCTGAGTTAATTACACTTAAACCGGCCACTTTACCTTGTAGAGAAGCAACGGGGTTTGTGTTTGGCTTATCTGATACATCACGGCCACTGAGTTTAACGATTGAACCTGTCAGGTCTCTTTTGCTGGCAGTACCATAACCAATCACCACCACTTCATCCATTTTACGGGTTGACTGAACCAGTCTTACACTGATTTGCTGGCGGCCACCTACAGAAACTTCCTGAGATTCGTAGCCAACAGCCGAAAATACCAAAACGGCATTGTCGGGAACAGTAATAACAAAATTACCGTTTGCATCTGTAGCTGTACCAACAGTAGAGCCTTTTACCTGAACAGATGCAGCCACGCCGTCACCAGCATCATTGGTTACACGTCCTGATACACGGATGTCTGCATCGGCAGGATCAGTAGAACGGAGAGCAACCAGGTTATCCTCCAGATGGCGATAGCTGATAGATGTTCCGGCAAATAATTGCTGTAGTACATCTTTTAGCTGAGCATTCTGCAGGTTAATAGTTACTTTCTGTTTCAAATCCCGCATACGGGTGTTGTAGAGAAAGCGAAAGTTCCCCTGTTTTTCGATTGTTCGCAGCAGTTGTGAAATTTCTGTGTCGTTTGCTTTTACCGATATTGTTTGTGCGTCGAGACCGGCTAAAGCATGAAACGTAAAGAAAACTGTAAGTAGTAATGTAAGTTTCATAACCAAGAGCGGCTTTTTCAGGGCTTTAATATGCCCGTTAATCAAAGTCTTTTTTTTCATACAATTTAATTATTTAGTAGCATATTGAGGAAGTCTGTCGCAGATTTCCGTAAATAATGTTAACTATCGGGAATGCCTGCATCCCCGCTTTTGTATGAGTCCTCCTAGGAGGAATTGTTTAGGCTTAGCATAGCAATCAGTTTTTTGTTTTAAATAAGCAGATGTATGTTTAGTAAATGATCACTTTTTTACCCTGTATGGCGTACTTAAATCCAAACGAAAACTCCAAAGCTTCAAGAGCCTGCTGCAGTGATTCGCTGGTGAAAGTTCCATACATAGAAAGCTCTTTTACGCTTTCATTCCTGAATTCAAACTCCACATCAAACCATCTCTCCATCTTTTGGGCAACCTCTGCGAATGATTCGTCTTTGAAGGACAGCCAGTTCTTAACCCAAGCTGCTTCTACAGATACCGAATCATTATTCTGATATGTCAATGGTTTAATCGCAACAAATACTTTCCGGGCACGAACAGGTTCTGCCACATTTCGTTCCTTTTTTAAAGGCTGATAGGAAATATTTTCAACAAGCAATTTTTCATTGGGCCTTAGTACCCATTTTTCGCCCCGGTTTTTTACCAACACTTCCACACTGCCTTTTATAAGGCTGGTTTCTACCATTTTATCGGTCGGGTAGCACCTTACATTGAATTGTGTACCAATTACTTTTACATCTATTGCGTTGGTATGTATAATAAATGGCTTTTCCGGATTCTTTGCTACGTCAAAAAAGGCTTCTCCCGTCAGGTAAACCTCCCTCTTTGCTCCGCCAAAGTCTTTGCCATAATCCAGTTTACTGCCAGCATTCAGCCAAACAGTGGAACCATCCAAAAGCTGTATTCGTGTACGGTTACCATTCCGGGTGCTTATCTCATTCTTAATTTCTTTCTCTGCAATTATTACCGGCGTATTAACAGATGCCTGCCGGGGCCAAAAAAAGAATGCGGCAACAACCGCCAAAAGTGAAAATACCGGTACCAGTAGCTTTCTTGAAGAATACCACGGACGTTTTGCTTCAATTTCCTGCTCGTAAGTATCGAAATCACAGCCATTTTTCTTCATCCTGTCTATATGTGCAAGAAAAGTAGCTTCGAGAAAATCTTCATCCCGGGCAGGAGATGTGTTCCATATATGTGTAAGAGATTGAATTAATATTTCATAAGAAGGATTGTCGGCAATCAACAAAGAAAGTTCCTCCAGTTCAGAACTGGTAGCTTCGCCCATCAATTTTCGGGTAATAAGGGTCAATATTCTGTCTTCATCAGATTGGAACATATCAATTCAGAAAGAGCTCTAAATCACTGTTGTTCCCCTAAAGAATTGTTAACTTTTTTTTCTGACAAAATATTTTATTGCGGAAATGATCTTCTTATTTGCAATAACAAGCTGATTATCAATTGTTTTAACGCTAATCTCGAGAAGCTCGGCTATTTCTGAATACCTGAGCTTATCTTCTTTTGCAAGTTTGTAGATTATTTTACAGCGGGTCGGAAGTTCATTTATGGCTTCCTGAACCTTTTTTTCCAGTTCAGACCCGTTCAATATTTCCTCAGGATTGCCATAATCGGAAATGAACTCAACCTGGAGTTCATCGAGAGAGAAAGGACTAAACCGGTTTTCCTGTTTTAGCTTTTTCAGGGAGGCATTTTTGGCACTGGTAAACAGGTAGAGCCGCAAATTAGCCACTTCCATCAGTTTTAACCGCCTCACCCATACTTCCATCAGCACATCAGAAGCTATTTCTTCGGCAAGCTGTCTTGATTTTACTATAGAAAAAGCAAAATTTTGAATGGAAGGAAAAAGGCAATGAAATAATTTCTTATATGCCGCCACATCTTCAAAGACGGCAATTTGCTGTTGCAGTTCAGCAATATTGCAGTTAGTATCGCAAAAAACGGTTCCCCATTTAGCAATCGATAGTGATAAGCAAATGTAGCCTTTTTCAGAAAAGTTACCAGATGATATATATCAACCTTTTACTACCTTAACCGCATGAATGAGCATGTGCCACTGGCAGAACGAATAAGACCCGTACATATTGATGAAGTGGCCGGACAAGAACACCTGCTGGGCAAAGGAAGCATTTTGCGGAAAACCCTTGAACAGGGCAAAATTCCTTCTATCATCTTTTGGGGTCCACCGGGCACCGGTAAAACCACCATCGCAAATATCATTGCGAATACACTGAATACTCCATTTTTTCAGATAAGTGCCATCAATGCCGGAGTAAAAGACATAAGAGAGATAATAGAAAAAGCAAAAGAGCACCAGGGAGCGGTATTATTTATAGATGAGATACACAGGTTTAATAAATCGCAACAGGATGCACTGCTCGGTGCTGTTGAAAAAGGGATCATTACACTGATTGGTGCCACTACTGAAAACCCTTCATTTGAAGTAAACAGCGCCTTACTAAGCCGCTGCCAGGTATATGTGCTAAAACCTTTAAGCGAACAAAACCTGGTAAGCCTTCTTAAGAAAGCCATTAGTTCAGATGAGTTTTTGAGAAGTAAGAAAATCGAACTAAAACAGACAGAAGCTATTATTAATTTATCGGGTGGCGATGCAAGAAAACTATTAAACCTTCTGGAAATTGTTTGCGATTCAACCGAAAATACTGTTACAATTACAGATGAGTTTGTAATGAAAGTTGCACAACAGAAAATTGCATTGTATGACAAAAGCGGTGAGCAGCATTACGATATCATATCAGCATTTATTAAATCAATCCGCGGCAGCGATCCAAATGCTGCCGTGTACTGGCTTGCCCGCATGATAGAAGGAGGAGAAGATGTGAAATTTATTGCAAGAAGAATGGTGATACTTGCCAGTGAAGATATTGGCAATGCCAATCCTACGGCCCTTGTGCTGGCAAATGCAGTATTTGATGCTGTAAATAAAATAGGTTATCCCGAATCAAGAATTATCCTGTCACAATGCTGTACCTATCTTGCTGCAAGTCCAAAAAGCAATGCAGCCTGTGCAGCCATTGATATGGCCCAGGAAATGGTTATGACAAAAGGCGATTTACCTGTACCATTGCATATCCGCAATGCCCCCACCCTCCTTATGAAAAATCTCGACTATGGAAAGAATTATGAATACTCCCATAGTTACGAAAACAATTTTTCACCACAGGAATATCTGCCAAAAGAAATTGCAGGAACAACATTTTACAATCCGGGAAAAAATGCCCGTGAAGAAGAATTGCGTAAACAACTGAAAAATCTCTGGAAAAACAAGTACAATTATTAAAAGAAAAATGAACTGGGTAATAAAAAAATTTGATGCCCTTACGGCAAAAGAACTGTATGCAATACTGCAATTGCGCAGTGAAGTGTTTGTGGTAGAACAGAATTGTATTTTCCAGGACATGGACAATAAAGACCAGTACTCGCATCACATTATGTGCTGGCACGAAGGGCAACTGGTTGCGACAGCCAGGCTGGTTCCGGCAGGAATATCCTATAAAGCCCCTTCTATTGGAAGAGTAGTATCATCAAAAGCCGTAAGGGGAAATGGTACCGGACAAGAACTGATGAAAATTGCGATTGATGAAATGCGTAAACTCTATGGCAACACAGCCATTAAAATTGGTGCACAGTTTTATCTAAAAAAATTCTATTCATCCTTGGGGTTTGAGCAAACCAGTGAAATATACCTGGAAGATGGAATTGAGCATATTGAAATGGTTATGAGATGATATTACCGTAAATCCCCCTCGTAAATCAACCTTTTACACCTTCTTTTTTCAATGTTTCCTGTGGTTTAGCCTATTAGTTTCTTTTGCATTTTCTACTTTAGCCAAGAAATCCAATAGTAGAAAAACCAGAAATCTGATACCAATGAGATCAAGTTTACCTTTTATACGAAGTGTAATACTCCTATGCAGCATATTCCTGTTTACACTGCATTCAAAATCACAATCAATAACAAGCGGCGATGGAAAATTTGAAGTAGGTCTTGGGCTTGGCTCCATGTTTTTCCTTGGAGATTTGGGAGGAAGTGCCGGAGTTGGCAAGACATTTATTAAAGACCTCGATCTGCCCCTCACCAAATTAAATAAAGGTATTTATATTAACTACTACCCGGTAGAGTGGGCAAGTTTGCGTATAGCAGGAAACCTGGGCTATGTGGAAGGTGATGATGCACAGGCCCCCGATAAAGGGGGAGCAGAAATGGACCGAAGAGAAAGAGGCCTCAATTTCAGATCGAAAATAAGTGAAGCATATATAGCTGCTGAGTTGTACCCTACCTGGTTTTTTGAAAAATATGATGGCCTGAAAGGAAAACTTAGACCTTATGTGCTTGGAGGTGTGGGTATCTATCATTTTAACCCAGAAGCAAAAGATGTCGACGGCAGTTGGGTAAAGTTGGCGCCTCTTAGACTGGAAGGTCAGGGGTTTCCGCAATATCCAGACAGTAAGCCTTATAAACTAACACAAGCCAATGTGCTTATGGGCTTTGGCTTTAAATACTATGTAAAAGAAAGAATGTATATCGGCCTCGAAATATTGCACCGTAAACTGTTTACCGATTATGTAGATGATGTAAGCCACGACTATTATGTTGATCCGATTCATTTTGACCAAAATCTTCCTGCTGCTGATGCTGTAGTTGCCCGAAGGCTTTATTACAGGGGATACTATACTTTCCCTGCTTCAATGCCCTACCCCGAATTTGCCGAAAGAGGCGACCCTAAACAGAACGATGCATATTTCTCCACCATCTTCAGACTTGGTTGGCGAATAAATAATGATGAAAGAACCAAGCAACTAAGATGCCCGGTATTTTATTAATAAGCTAACAATTTAAACCGTGCCATATATGAAAACAACCACCCATTTTCCAAGTGTAATTGCATGCGCCATTATGTCTTTTGTAATACTTGCACCTGCCCCATTACTGGCTAACATTTCTAACCCGGAAGATTCGCTGAATAAGATCATAAGCAACAATGAAGATGAGAAGCCCGCAGAAAAAGCAAAAAATAAAACTACAACAGCAATTACCGGTTTTTCATCCAGAAATAATAAAGTAGTGAACATTTATCCTGATATCATCAGGAGAACAATGCATGTAACGGTAAAAAATATTGAGGCAAACAAGGTGAGTTTTCAGGTATTTGACAAAAAGGGGAATCTTGTTAAACTGTATGAATTGAAGCCCAAAGGCTATACAATAACTGATGGCCTTAAGCCAGGCATATATACATACCTTGTAATCGTAGATGAGGTAGAATCAGTAAAAGGTTTGTTTGAGATACGATAAAGTTCTTTTCAAAATATTATCTATGTTCCTGTAAGCGGCGGAGAGCTTAATAAAATCTGATACCCTGGTTGAATAAACCTAATCCGTTCTCTATTGGTACTCTCATTAGTATAATTTTATTAAACACTCTCTGCCCTGCTTATGGGCAAAAATTGAATTTCTGCTTTCTTATAACCCTGAGCTCTTTTAATTGTCATAACTAAGAACCGTAACCCTGCCCTCGTATTTTATTTCTTAAAAAACTCCGGCAGCCGGCAGGAAAATTGTTTAAATCCGGTATCCGGGTGAAAAACCTGAGCATCTATGATAAAGATTTTTGCAATCACTTCCTGCCAATACTTACGGTAAACTTGCCGGTTTTTTCATCTGTAACTTACTCATTGTTACCAACTAGTACAAAAAATTTAACCCAATACTGACTTTTTTCCAAGAAAACTGCATTACCTTAGGCAAAACATCTTTTGGATACCTGACCATTAAACAGGGGCGTATGCCGAAAAGCCATATGAGTAGGCACAACCAAAATCAACCAAATTATTATGGAACAAAATTCTCAGTCAAATCCACTTAATGGTTTAAACAAGCAAAAATTGTATGCCTTAATATTAGCCGCAGTAGGCGTGATAGCCTGTATTCTTCCCTGGTGGAAAATTTCTTTTGGAGGATTTGGTGGCTATTCAATAAACGGTTTACACGATCTGGGCTGGCTTTCATTTATCGGCTTCATCGGTGCTGGTGTATTACCATTTGTTGTAGGTGATAAAGCCAAAGAATATGAAGGACAGGAAAAACTTTATTCCTTAATTGCTTTTGCTGCAGGCGGAGGCATCGCATTGATTCAGTTTTTGCGTCAAACAAAATTTACTTCTATTGGAATTTTCCTGGCGATAGCAGTCGGCGTTCTTGGTGTTCTTTGGATTATGGGAATTGTAAAACTTCCCGACAATAAACCAAAAGCTTAAGCATTTCTTCAATTCATCAATAAAGAACCCGCCTTAGCGGGTTTTTTATTTACTTTTTTATTTTAAAAAAGCCCCCACTCATCCTCAAACTCGTCCCGTTCAAAAGTACTTACCCACTGTCTGAACAGGATACGGAACTTATCAATCTCATCTCTTATAACCATACCATGTGCTTTTTCAATTGCACCTTCTGCAATCATTGTAAGCATTGATGATTTTACGAACTGAGCATTCTTACGGATGATGCAGGCATTCTCCATGCGTATCATAAACAACCCGGTTTCAGAACTCTTTATTTTTATGGCCACCTGGTAAGCATCTCCCAGCAGCATGGCTTTATGGTCTTCCCAGTATTCTTCCGGAAAACTTCCTTCGTCTGTGCTGGTGTTCATAGTTTCCAGCGCACCATTCAGCACAATCATTACCTGTTTCCACTGCTCATACATCGCTTTACAGGCTTCTGTGGTTGGCTTTGGTTTCCATTCCTCGCCTTCCTCATCATCACCACGAAAATCATCTTCATCTTCCCAGTTGGGCAGGCCGCTTAAATTATCAAAACCCATAGTTTTTGTTTTGTACGCTTGTCAGACCGGGACGGTCAGACAAGTTCAGGTTTCAGGTATTGTGCTGTAAAACTTTGCTTATTCTTTATTAACTCCTCCGGTGTTCCTTCAAATACAACTTTCCCTCCGCCATCACCACCTTCGGGGCCAATATCAATAACATGGTCGGCCACCTTTATTACATCCATATTATGTTCAATCACTAATACAGTATTTCCCCGGTCCACCAGTTTATTCAGCACATCCAGCAAGTGCTTAATGTCTTCAAAGTGCAAACCGGTTGTAGGTTCATCCAGTATATAAAAGGTTTTTCCTGTATCCCGTTTCGACAGCTCGGTTGAGAGCTTAACCCGTTGCGCTTCCCCCCCGCTTAGCGTTACCGCCGACTGCCCCAAAGTTATGTAGCCAAGCCCCACATCTTCCAGCACTTTAATTTTTCTGTAGAGATAAGGCACATTCTGAAAAAACTCGACAGCTTCTTCTACTGTCATCTCTAACACATCGGCAATAGATTTTCCTTTGTATCGAATCTCCAGTGTCTCCCGGTTATAGCGTTTACCATTACATTTTTCACAATGCACATACACATCGGGCAGAAAGTTCATCTCTATTACCCGCATACCGCCGCCTTCACACACATCGCAGCGACCGTTCTTCACATTAAATGAGAAGCGTCCTGCATTGTATCCCCTGATTTTTGCCTCGGGCAGCGATGCAAACAAGGTTCTTATTTCTGTAAAGAATCCACAGTAAGTTGCAGGATTGCTTCTTGAGTACGACCAATTGGCGACTGGTCAATTTCTATCACTTTATCAATAAGTTCCAGGCCTTTTACCGATTTGTACTCTAATGGCATTGCTTTAGAACCATATGCATGCTTAGACAGTATCGGGTACAACGTTTCATTTATTAAAGTAGACTTACCACTGCCGCTTACTCCAGTCACACAAATAAATTTGCCCAGCGGGAATTTTACATCTACGTTTTGCAGGTTGTTTCCCTTTGCACCTTTAAGTTCTAAAAACTTGCCATTGCCTTTCCTTCTTTCTGCAGGCACTTCTATCTTTCTGTGGCCATTCAGGTATCCCGATGTTAATGTATCCAGTTTCAATAATTGAGCAGGCTCACCTTGTGCCACAATTCTTCCGCCATGATAACCTGCCTTCGGCCCGATGTCTATCAAATGGTCAGCGGCTAGCATAATATCCTTATCATGCTCCACCACCAGCACACTATTACCAATGTCCCTAAGATTTTTCAATGCCTCAATCAGCCGGTGATTATCCCGTTGGTGCAAGCCAATTGATGGCTCATCAAGAATATAAGTAATGCCCTGCAGTTGCGAACCTATCTGTGTTGCAAGTCTGATCCGTTGCGATTCGCCTCCGCTTAACGTTTTAGAAGGCCTGTTCAATGAAAGATAAGTAAGCCCGACATCCAGCAAAAACTGTAATCTTTCCCTTATCTCTTTTAAAACATCTTTTGCAATCGCCTTTTTGCTTATTATCAAGCATCAGTTCAATACCATCAAACCAGGCTGCCAGGTTATCAAGATTCATATTACCCAGTTCGGCAACATTTCTTCCGTTAACCTTAAACCAAAGACTTTCTTTTTTAAGCCGGGCTCCACCACAACTCTCGCAGGGTTTTATGGTCATATAATCTTCCGTCCACTCCCTTATTGCTTCACTGTAAGGATTGGCAAACCAGCGATACAGCATATTTATCACTCCTTCAAAGGGTGCAGAAGGGTCGAACTTGGCATTTTCAAAATCTGCTTCAGCCTGTTCACCATCTTCATTTCCATACAACATTACATTCAGTTGTTTGGCCGGCAATTTTCCTACCGGAACAGTTAATGAAATCTTATGTTTCTTCGCTGCTTCTTTCGCCTGGCGAAAAACCCAGGCATCCCTTTCTTCCCCAAGGGGTGCAATACCACCTTCGCTGATGCTTAAAGAAGAATCGGTAATAACGGCCTCCATATTAATCTGGTGCTTTGTGCCTAAGCCTTTGCATGAAGGACAGGCACCATAAGGAGAGTTAAATGAAAACGCATTAGGCGAAGGTTCTTCGTAGCTGATACCAGTATCTTCACACATCAGCAACTTTGAGTACTGAACAAATTTTGAATCATCAACCAACAGAAACATCAAATCTTTCCCCAATTTCAACGTTTGCTGCACACTCTGACTAAGCCTTGCTTTTAAATCATCAGCAACCTGCAGCCTGTCAACAACAAGCTCTATATCATGGATAGCATACCTGTCCACATGCATTTTGGGAACGATATCCTTTATCTCTCCATCCACCCTTACTTTTAAAAACCCTTTTTTGCGTATATCTTCAAACAACTCACGGTAATGCCCTTTTCGTCCACGAATCAATGGGGCAAGCAATACAATTTTCTTATTCTTATACTTCGTAAAGATATTCTCCACTATTTCTTCTTCACTCCATTTCACCATTCGCTTGCCTGTATTGTACGAATATGCCTCACCTATTCTTGCAAAAAGCAGACGAAGGAAATCATATATCTCTGTAACCGTTCCAACTGTAGAACGGGGATTTTTATTTGTTGTTTTTTGCTCAATAGAAATTACTGGCGAAAGCCCGGTTATTTTATCAACATCAGGACGTTCCATATCGCCAATAAACTGGCGGGCATAAGCTCCGAATGTTTCCATGTAACGGCGCTGTCCTTCAGAGTAGATGGTATCGAAGGCAAGCGATGACTTTCCGCTGCCGCTGATTCCGGTAATAACGACCAATTTATTTTTGGGAATGGAGATGTCTATATTCTTCAGATTATGCACCCTAGCCCCGAACACTTCTATCTGTTCTTGCCCCTGAGCTGTGTTTTCTGTATTTCTGATTCCAGTTGCCATAACGACGAACGAAGATAAGTACAAAGCTTATCGTTTTTTTGCACTATTTTGTAAAACAATCAACAACCCGTTAACGTATATGTTTGGACTTTTTAAAAAGAAAAACCAGGGGGCCACCGTTACAGATTTTGTAACAATCAGCGAAACGGCAAAATGGCATAACCTCCTTGATAAATGGAAAGCTAATCCGCAACTGATATTCATTTGCTGGTTTGAAGAAACCTATGATAAAACGGTTTCTTATTTTTCTCAAAACGAAGCCGACACCGGTACAATATTATTGGCAAGAGAAGCCGCTTCCCATCACCTTCACAACAAAACCGTTTTATTTACAGAGCACCATCCTTCAAAAATAAAAGAAGATGAATTATACGAAAAGCTGAACCTGCAAACTGTAACAGTTTGGTCATCATTAGACGAACCCATATTTGAAGCCTTTGGCGGCGGACGAATAATTGAGCTAATGAAAAAATTGGGTGTAGGCGAAAACGAACCAATACAGCATCAGATGATAAGCAATGCGATTGCCAATGCGCAGCATAAAATTGAAAAAAAACGGGTAACTGAACTATCTGCCCGTTCGCAAAAGGAATGGATTGAAAAAAATTAAAGCCCTGAAACCTGCTTGCAGATGATATTCTACTAATAACCAAACATTCGTTTGCTGAATTTTTTGAAACAATATTTGGAAACAAAAAAAATGAACTCTTATCTTTGCACCAGTTCTTTACGGAAACTTATCAAGAAAGGCTGAGGGTAATGGCCCGATGAAGCCTTGACAACCTACTTTATTTTGTTCCTTGTCATTCCGAACGAAGTGAGGAAAGGTGCTAATTCCACCCCGATAACAATCGGGACAGATAAGTCAGATTAACAGCTTCAACATATCTTTCTCAATATATTAAAAGCTCATCTGATTTATCGGGTGAGCTTTTTATTCCCCTCCTCTCCCTTCGAGAGGCCGGATAAGTTCCCCGATAACCTTTTTTTGGTAAGTGATGTAAAAAATGTCTAACAACTTTTCATCATGTTTAAAACCAAAGAAGATGAACAAACAACATCAAATCAAGAACAACAGTCCCTGTAAAAATTGCAGCAGCAACCCGAATTTGGCTTCAGCATCAGACACAAACAGTCATTCGGCTGAAAAAACTTTTAACATTTACGAAAGCAGAAAAAAGATAATTAATTTGGAAATGACATTAAAAGCCGACTAATTTTATCGGGTAATTATGAACAAACAGACAACATACACTATTTCACTCAGCACAATTTCAATGTGCATCTGTTGTCATTGTTGTATGCCGTAAGGCATCCATATTATTCTTTCCCGATGGGCCCGGCCCAATCTTTTACTGCTTACATTTTAATTACAAACATTCTAAACACATAAGATATTTATGAGCAACAATCAACGTTTTGAAACACTTCAGTTACATGCAGGACAACAAATAGACCCAACAACAAACTCAAGAGCTGTTCCTGTGTACCAAACTACATCTTACGGATTCAAAAATGCCACACATGCGGCCAACCTGTTTGGATTAAAAGAGTTTGGCAACATCTATACCCGCATCATGAATCCGACAACGGATGTATTTGAACAACGCATAGCGGCATTGGAGGGTGGTGTCGCTGCGGTGGCGACAGGCTCCGGCCAGGCAGCACAGTTTCTGGCACTGAATAATATTTTACAGGCAGGAGATAATTTTATTTCTACCTCTTACCTGTATGGCGGCACATACAATCAGTTCAAAGTGGCGTTTAAACGTCTTGGCATTGAAGTACGCTTTGCCGACGGCGACGATGCTGAAAGCTTTGTAAAGCATATTGATAAAAACACGAAAGCAATATACCTTGAAACAATCGGAAACCCACGTCTCAATATTCCCGACTTTCAAAAATTCGCAGCACTGGCCAAAGAATATGATTTACCATTAGTAGTGGACAATACTTTTGGCGCCGGTGGTTATTTGTTTCGTCCGCTGGAGCATGGCGCAAACATTGTGGTTGAATCTGCCACAAAATGGATTGGCGGTCATGGCACAACTATCGGCGGAGTGATTATTGATGGAGGCAATTACAACTGGGGCAACGGAAAATTTTCGCAGTTTACTGAACCGTCAGAAGGTTATCATGGGTTGAAATTCTGGGATGTGTTTGGCGAAGGCAATCCGCTTGGCCTTCCCAACATTGCTTTTGCCATCCGTGCAAGGGTTGAAGGTCTGAGAGATTTTGGCACATCACAAAGTCCGTTTAATTCCTTCCTGCTGCTGCAAGGTTTGGAAACACTCAGTCTCCGTGTACAACGCCATATTGATAATGCACAGGCTTTAGCTCAATGGCTCGAAGAACACCCGCTGGTAGATTTCGTAAATTACCCGGGATTAAAATCAAGCCCTTATCATGAGCTGGCCAGTAAGTACTTAAGTAATGGCTTTGGCGGCGTACTGAATTTTGGTGTAAAAGGAACAAAGGAAAATGCCAGTAAGTTTATTGATTCGCTACAATTGGTAAGCCATCTTGCCAATGTAGGTGATGCCAAAACACTGGCCATCCATCCTGCATCAACCACACATGAACAGTTAAGCGCCGAAGAACAAGTGGCTGCAGGTGTATTGCCCAACCAGGTTCGCATTAGTGTCGGCATTGAACATATTGAAGATATAAAAGCAGACTTTGAGCAGGCTTTTGAAAAAGTATTTGCAAAAGAAATAGCAAGATAATATGACCTCTGTTTTTAATTATAAGCAGTCTTTTACGTTAGAGTCAGGTGAAACCCTTCCGGGTTTCCACCTGGCCTATACAACGCATGGCAAACTAAACGTAACAAAAGATAATGTTGTATGGATTTTTCATGCACTTACAGCTAATAGCAATCCTGTTGAATGGTGGCCAGGTCTTGTGGGGGATGGAAAATATTTTGACCCCGCAAAGTACTTTATCATTTGTGTTAACAAACCGGGAAGCCCGTATGGAAGTATCTCACCGCTTAGCAATAACCCGCTAACCAACCAACCCTATTATCATAAGTTTCCGGTATTTTCTATCAGAGATATGATAAAAACATATCAGCACCTGAAAGAGCATCTTGGGATAAGTAAAATTCTGATTGGCTTAGGCGGAAGTACAGGTGGTATGCAGTTACTCGAATGGGCGATTGAAGAACCCGAAGCATTTGAGTATATAGTGCCCATTGCCACAAATGCTATTTTGTCACCGTGGGGCATTGCATTTAACACCTCACAACGCATGGCGATTGAAGCGGACAGCACATGGCTGGATCAACGAGCAGATGCCGGGCAAAAAGGACTTGCAGCGGCAAGAGCAATAGCATTGCTCTCATACAGACATTATAACGGATACGGCATTACACAAAGAAGAGACAAAGCTGTTGTCCCATTGAGCAAGGAAACGAAATATGCTGCAGATAATTATCAACGCTACCAGGGTATAAAATTGATTAACCGTTTCAATGCGCTTTGCTATTACCGCTTATCGCAAAGCATGGACAGTCACGATGTGGGAAGAAACAGAAACGGTGTGGAAATTGCCTTAAAAAAAATCAAAGCCAGAACATTGATAATTGGTATTACATCAGACGTATTGTATCCCATTACAGAACAGGAATTTCTAAAGCAGCAAATACCCGAAGCAGAATTACTTGCTATTTCAAGTGATTTTGGGCATGACGGATTCTTACTTGAATTTAAAAAAATTGAATCTGCCCTCAGAAAATTTATTGATGAACAAAGAACATTTCATTTAAAAATTGTGAACGAATAAAATATGGAAACACATAAACAATTAACAATCGGACTTTTTGGATTTGGTGTGGTTGGCGAAGGCCTTTACAAAGTGTTACAACAAACCCCTTCATTAAAGGCAAACATCAAAAAAATCTGTATCAAGAACTATGAAAAAAAGAGAAATGCTCCTGCTTCGCTTTTTACAACAGATAAGAACGAACTGCTGAACGACAGGGATATTAATGTTATTGTTGAGGTAATTGATGATGCTGATGCTGCTTTCGACATAGTAACCACCGCCTTAACAAATGGCAAAGATGTGGTAAGTGCCAGTAAAAAAATGATTGCAGAGCATTTACCTGCATTACTGGAATTGCAGGAAAAAACAGGTCAGTCTTTACTATACGAAGCCGCTGCCTGCGCTTCAATTCCGGTGATAAGAAACCTTGAAGAGTATTACGACAACGACCTCCTGCATTCCATAAAAGCGATTGTAAACGGTTCAACCAATTTCATTCTCACAAAAATATTTGAAGAAGGTCTTGATTTCAAGCAGGCTTTGATACTTGCCCAGCAGTTGGGTTTTGCAGAAAGTAACCCTAAGCTTGATGTGGAAGGCTATGATGCAGTAAACAAGTGGGCATTCCTGCTTACACATGCCTACGGAATTATTGAATCTCCTGAAAATATATTGTTCAACGGCATTCAAAATGTGCATGCCGCTGATGCGACAGTTGCAAAAGAAAAAGTGCAGGCCATCAAACTTGTGGCGCAGGCACAAAAGTTAAAGAATGGAGGAGTGGCCGCATTTGTATTGCCACAGTTTGTGAAACAAGATGACCACCTGGCTTTTGTCAAAAACGAATACAACGGTGTAGTTATTGAAAGCGGTTTTGCTGATAAACAGTTCTTTTATGGAAAAGGTGCCGGTAGCTTTCCCACTGCTTCAGCAGTATTGAGTGATATTGCCGCTTTGAGGTATCACTATCGTTATGAGTACAAGAAACTATATCATCACAAACCTCACCAGTTGAACAACAATGTATTCCTGAAGATCTTTGTAAGTTTCGATGATATTTCATTTATTCCCCGTGAACGTTTTGAATGGATTGAAGAATGGCATGCCCAGGAAGAACGTAAATATCTTATTGGAGTAATATCATTTGACGAGCTGAAGCAAAACAACTGGTGGAAAGAAAACAACACTTCCCTTATACTAACAACCGATCCTGTAATAGAAGACATAGAAGTGAAAAGTTTAAAAAAGAGAAGCCTTGAACTGGCTGGCATACTTTAACAGTTCAACCGGCTATCATCCTAAAGAATTACGGATGAAACCCCTTTTTAGTTTTAGAACTGTCCGCAATCAGAACTCTTTTCAGAAAAAGCCAAAGTAAACCGGTTATAAATAATTCTGTAATGAAAATAGCTATTACCGTCCCAACTGACTCAAAAGCAGAAGATAGTATAACATTAGCAAGAATGTTTACCAGAAGACCCGCCGTAAAAACAGCAGCGTAAGTTTTATTTTTTTCATATGCAAGCAATACCAGGGCCGGCGGCAGATTAAGGCAGATCACAGGCAGTATGATACAAAGCATCCGCAGAATGAAAATCGATTCCGGGTTTGCATCATTAATAAAGAAAGAAAGTACTTGCGGTGCAATAACCCAAACAAGTGTGCAACCCACAATTACCAAAGCAAAAAAAGGAGTAAAGAATTTCTTAAAAAACCTGAACAGAACTCTTTTCGACTGGCTTGCAGCACGACATACGCCAGGAAATACAGCCTGTGAGAAAATACTCAATGCGTATTTCATAGTAAAAAAGACTCTTTCAGCAACACTGAAATACCCGGCAGTGAAGTCATTGGTAAAAATTCTCAAAATAAACAGGTTCCCGTATTGCATTATGTTCATCGAAATATTGGAAGCTGTAATATGCCAACCTGCTTTTATTTCTATCAATATTTCATTTAGGGCTGGCCATCTCCAACTCAGATTGAACTTCTTGTAAACAAAAAAAATGCTTGTCACACCTGAAAAAAACAACCCCATCCCCATGAAGAAAAGATACTGCCAGCTATCTCCGGAATTGTTAATGAACAGAAGAATAAGCACCACAAATATGATTCTTGAAGCTAATGACGCAGCAGCAATCCATTGCATTTTTTCAACTCCTTGCAAAAACCAAATAGGCTGTAGTGCATATCCTATAACATAAACATATGCCAATATATATACCACAAAATTCTCTCGTACAAAAGGAAGCAGAAAATATAATAAGAGCAAAACGATTAAAGCCACAGTAATAAGCAGTGATTTTATGATATAAACCTTTGAAAACAGACTTGACAATAAATCTGTGTCAGCTACATTAAGCGAAACGGTTTTTGTTGATGACTGGTTAAAATGATAATCAGTGAATGTAGCGAGGTAATTAACCACAACCTGTGCTACGGCAATCACACCAAACTGGACAATCCCTATTCGTGAAATCACAAACGGGATAACCACTAATTGCAGAAGAGAATTAATAACCTGTACTACCCCAAGGGAGAAGAAATTCTTAAAAAAAATTCTTGTAATAATTACAGGCATAGAGGTATAAAGATAAGAACGCCTGTTTTCAGAAAGTTACAAAAAAAGAGAAGCAATCTTGTGATTACCTCTCTTCAATTTCTGTCGGGAGGACAGGATTCGAACCTGCGACCCCGTGGTCCCAAACCACGTATTCTACCGGGCTGAACTACCTCCCGCCAACAAGTTTGCCCTGATTGGGGGTGCAAATATAAAGGCTTCTGTTGTAAATAACGAGTTTTTTTTAGCCTTTGAAACCACTAAAAAAATAATGGAAGGCCAAACCTTCCATTATTTAGTAAATGTGATAATCTGTTATTAACCTTTTGTGCTTCCGTCTTCAACAGAGGCTTTCTTCTCTGTTGCAGGTTTAGGCACATCTTCTGTGCTTGTTCCTTTGGTTTCAGTTGCAGGTTTGGCTTCAACTGATTTTACAGGAACATCTTCAACACTTCCGGTTTTCTCCAGAGATTTGGCCGGAGCTTTTGCTGGTTCAACATTCATAACACTGCCAGATACATCAGCAGATTTCGCAGCAGGCTTTTGTATTGCCGGCTGATCAAGGCTACCACCTGTTGATGCCGGAGCTGCTTTTTTATCAGCAGATTTAACATCGCTAAGAGAAGACTCTATTGCGGCATCATAGCTCACACCTTTATCAGCAGTCTGATTGTGGGCAACAGGATCAATGTACTTTCCTCTTTGTGCTGCAGGCTTCATCTGTTCAGCCACAAAAGGTATTTTCTGCATGTGAGCATCATTACGAACACCTTTCACTTCCCAGCTAACTTTAACATTTGGTTGATTGGTTGCAATTTCAAACTGGTTATTTGCAACCTCTTTGTTGATAATTGCCTGAGCAAAAGAACCAATTACTGTTAACTGGTAACGGAAGTCTTTGTTAATAGCCTCAAAATAATCTGGAAGTTTTACAACGGCCTTTCCAGTTGCATCAGTTACAACATTACCACTGTAAGCATTGAGTACTTCATTGCTCTCAACTGCAGCATGCATCAGGGTTTTGTTAGCCGGATCTAAGGGGTGATCCATTGTAAATGCCTTTACTCCTATGGCAGTGAAATCGCCATTCACCACCACACGTCCGGTTGTATTCTCTATCCTCAGCCTTTCGCCACCGCCACCGAGCTCAAAAATCTGGTAGTCATCAGTACCAGGATTATTACGTACGTTCCACATGTTAACACCGTTTTTTACATAACGTAAAGCTGCATCACCACTATTAGCATCAATATCCACAACAGAGAAACTGGCACTTGATTGAACACGAAGACCGGTAGAACCACCATGCAATACATCTAATTTATAAGAAGGAGATACTGTTTGGCCAATACCTACATTACCAGTTCCATCCTGTATAACAAGACGGCTACCGCCACCTCCTAATTCAAAAATTTCATAGTAATCATCAGCCGGGCGGTTACGGGTGTTCCACTGGTTAACACCAGCTTTTGCAAAGCGAAGGGCAGCGTCACCACTTTCTGCATCTATATCTACTACAGAGAATGAAGAAGATGAACGGCTGCGGATTCCAGTTGAACCACCATGCAATACATCTAATTTATAAGAAGGAGCTGTAGTTTCGCCGATTCCCACATTACCGGTTCCATCCTGTATAACGAAACGGCTTCCTCCACCACCCAGTTCAAATATTTCATAATAATCATCGGCAGGACGGTTACGGGTATTCCACTGGTTCACACCAGCTTTTGCAAAACGAAGGGCAGCGTCTCCACTTTCTGCATCTATATCTACAACAGAGAATGAAGAAGATGAGCGGCTGCGGATACCAGTTGAACCACCATGCAATACATCTAATTTGTAAGAAGGAGCGGTTGTTTCACCAATACCTACGTTACCGGTAGCATCCTGAATAACCATTCGGCTACCACCACCACCTAACTCGAATATTTCAAGATAATCATCGGCAGGGCGGTTACGTATGTTCCACTGATTTACACCTGCTTTTGCAAATCGAAGAGCGGCATCACCACTGGCAGCATCAATATCCACTACTGAAAATGAACCGGAAGAACGGCTGCGGATACCAGTTGAACCACCATGTAATACATCTAACTTGTAAGAAGGGGCTGTGGTTTCTCCAATACCTACGTTACCAGTTCCATCCTGAATAACAACACGGCTGCCGCCACCTCCCATTTCAAATATTTCGTAGTAATTATCAGCAGGCCTGTTACGGGTATTCCATTGAGTCACCCCTGGCATTTTGGAAACGAAGGGCCGCATCACCACTTGCACCATCAATATCAATCAAAGAGAAAGATGAAGAAGAACGGATGCGGGCACCAGTTGACCCACCATGTAACACATCTAACTTGTATGAAGGGGCTGCGGTTTCTCCAATACCTACATTACCCGTTGCATCCTGAATAACCATGCGGCTGCCACCACCGCCCAGCTCAAATATTTCAAGATAATTATCACCCGGACGATTCCTTATGTTCCATTGGTTAACGCCGGCATTTCCAAAACGTAAAGCTGCATCACCGCTGGCTGCGTTAATATCAACTACAGAGAAGCCAGAAGTTGAATTTACACCTATGCCGGTAGAGCCACCATGACTTACAGTAAACTTATGTGTGGGAGTTGTTGTCGCTACCCCTACGTTAGTTCCATCATCAGATAACTGAGAATTGCCTAAAACAGTACCGCTGGGGGTCCATTTTGGAAGAAGATTTAGCGTACCACTGCCAGTAACGGCACCAATAGATGCAACGGTTTGCCAAGTGGCATTTCCAGAAGCATCACTGGCTAAAATTCTGCTGGCAGCCTCACCAATGCCTTGCAGCCGGAGTCCACCAGTTGTATGTAATGCCAGCCCGGAAGTAGTTGTAAAACGGCCCCCGGTACCTGTATTTGATGTACCGTTAATACCAATACCACTGGCGCTGCTGCCATTTACACCAATACCTGATGGAGCGGCACCATACACACCCCAGCCGCTTCCGGCCTGTGTACCAGTAACACCGATACCTAAACCACCAGTGCCGTTATTTTGTCCAAGCAAACCAGTTGAAAAACCACCTGGTGATGTTGAAGAAACAATCCCTTTTACAGCGGCAGCATTCCCTGCGGTTGAGTTAGTCACACCTTCTAATGAAGTACTGCCTGCGCCTGTTCCGGAGTTTGTAATTTTAAAGAGGGACCCTGCATCAGCCTGAGTTTTATTAAATGGCAAAACCATATCGCCAGAAGTTGTTGCATATAGTGAAAAAGGAACACTTGCCAGCTGGGCCGAACCAATATTAATAAAACTTGTACCACCGGCAGGGTCAACTTCAACCTGAATATATTTTGAACCTACTGACCAGTTTACACCGAGGATCGTTCCGGTAACATTGGTAGCTCCGGCACTACCTACCTGAACATTGAATAATCCAAATGGATTAGTAACAGCAGTTCTGGATTCCTGGTAAACAACAGGCCCAGCAGATGAACCGTCACGGACAGTTAAGCGAATACCAATGTTCTGATTCTTTAAAACGTTACCTACACTGTTACGGGCAACACCCTGGTAATTGAAAAAACCAGGCGACTGGCTATAGCCTGAGATGGCTACCAACAATACAGCCGCCAGTAATGATAATATCTTTTTCATTTTGTTTTTGTTTTTTGATTAAGTAATGGCTACCTGAATTATTGTTTAATCCATTTTTATGACCTTCAGGCCACTATGACGGATAACTTCAAGATTATCACCCGGTCTGTTTACATCTGGTTTCAGGTCTGCAACCACGAAATAAACACCATTTGGATATTTTGAAAGATCGAACATCTCAATCCGGCAACAACCATCGTAGTGGTAACTCCTTTTTTCAAGTAAGCTTCCCACAGAATTGATGAGCTGAAGACTCATCTGTCCCGGTGTTTTGACAAAGAAGTCGACTTCAAATTTTCCACTGGTTGGATTGGGGAATAATTTGTAATCTCCGTTTTCGAACAGAACTGTATACGGCGAATTGTGAATTTCATCCGTACAGGGTTGCAGCACTCCTTGTGTAATAAGGAAAGCACTGTCGGCCGGAGCAAAAGCCTGAACAAGCACCAACTCTCCCACACTCCATTCATAGCGGTAATACGACAAAGCATTGTCATATGTTCCTCCGGCGGAATTGACAATGGCCGGCACTACACCGTTTACTGGATTGAGAGAAGGCACCTGCCCATAACAGAAGGAAATGGCAAGAAATACTGCCAGGTAAGAAAGTGAAATTTTCTTTCTCATGAGCATTGTGTTTAATGGTTAAAAAAAATCCACAGGGACTGATTAGGATAATTTTCAGTAGTACTGGCTGCTGCTAATGAGAGAGATAACCAAAGGCGGATAACTATATCCGTAAATAAAATTATAAATAAGTTTTAACCTGACAAATTAAATTATTGTGTTCAGGATACTCATTGTAAGCTGCAGTAAAAGACTTTTGCATTATAAAACCATAAACCGGGTATTCAAAACCTTATTACTGTTCTATCCGGGAAAGG
The DNA here is from genome assembly GCA_016719815.1 of Chitinophagaceae bacterium. GTDB lineage: Bacteria > Bacteroidota > Bacteroidia > Chitinophagales > Chitinophagaceae > JJ008. The sequence goes on from JADJYK010000006.1 coordinate 248,564, forward strand.
CCATTTTATAATCCACATTAATTTTCCCTTTGGAAATATCGTTGAGTTTCCCTTTAAGAAGTTTCCTTTTTAGCGGAGAAATATGATCGATAAACAATTTCCCCTCAATATGATCGTATTCGTGTAGAATAACCCTTGCCGTTAGACCTGTGAATGTTTTTTCTTGTGTTTGAAATTGGTCATCAACATACAAAAGTGTAACAGTCTCCTGGCGGTAAATGTCTTCCCTTATCTTAGGAATACTAAGGCAGCCTTCATTATATGACCACTCATCACCTTCCAGTTCTTTTATATGGGCATTGATAAATACAGCTTTTAATCCCTCATCACCGGGATATTCAGCCCGGTCATCTTCATCCATACTCCTGAACATCTGTAACGTATCTACAACAAAAAGCCTGATATTACGGTTTACCTGCGGAGCAGCCAGCCCAACACCACTACTGGCATACATAGTCTCCCACATGTCCTCAATCAGTTTATCCAGTTGCGGGTAATCCTGCGTAATGTCTTTTGCAATTTTCCTCAAAACTGGATGACCATATGCTATGATAGGGAGTATCAAGTTAATATGTTTATAAGTTAACAGGTATAATATGCAAATTTAACTCTTATCAACTTATTAACCTTTAAACTTGTCAACTTTGCATTCTTAAATACTCCTGAAGCATAATGGTAGCCGCAATTTCGTCCACCAGGGCCTTGTTACGTCGCTGCATTTTCTTAAGGCCCATTTCAAGCATGGCATCTTTGGCCATTTTGGAGGTATAGCGTTCATCTACTTTTTTAATTGAAATAGAGGGAAAGCTTTTCTGCAATTCTTTTATACATTTCTCAACATGGGGTGTGGCATGTGTGGCAGTATCATCCCAGTTGGTTGGCCAGCCGATAATTATTTGTTCGACCTGTTCTTTTGAAAAATAGTCTTTTAAGAAAGAAATCAGTTCTTTGGGATGTATTGTAGTAAGTCCTGTTGCTATTATCTGCAACGGGTCGGTAACGGCAATGCCGGTTCTTTTTAAGCCGTAGTCTATACAGAGGATTCTTGCCAATGGATTATGAATTAATAAATAAATCCGCAAGCACAAAGATGGCGAAAACAACGGATGCAATTTCATTGGCCGTCATAAATGCAATATTCACTCTCTTTAAATCATGCGGATTTACTAATGAATGCTGATAAACAAGCATGCCCACAAATACGCCAATGCCAATCCAGTACAGCCAGCCAAAATTTCCATGCTCACCGGCTAATACTACAGCTGCAGCACTAAGCAGGTGTAAAAATGCTGAAACTCTTAATGCCTTACCCTTTCCAAGCCATGCCGGAATGGAATACAATTGCTGCGATTTATCAAATTCCTCATCCTGTAAAGCATAGATAATATCAAAACCACTTACCCAAAAGATTACTGCCAGCGAGAAGAGAATGGGCAGCAAGGCAAACTGGCCGGTTACTGCAAGGTATGCCCCGATGGGAGCCAATGACAGCCCCAAGCCTAATATTAAATGACAAAGCGGTGTAAACCGTTTGGTATAACTATAGCCCAACACCACGGCCAGAGCAACCGGTGAGAGGTAAAAACATACTTTATTAATAAAATAAGTAGCGGCGACAAAAAGCAAGCTGCTGATAATGGTAAAAGCTAAAGCATTGCGGGCAGAGATTGTTCCGGCAGGAATTTCTCTTATCGCCGTTCTTGCATTCCTAGCATCAAAATGTCTGTCTAAGTACCGGTTAAATGCCATTGCTGCACTGCGGGCAAAAATCATGCAGAGGATGACCAGAATAAATAAATACCAATTGTGACTCATAAAAACCTGAGTTCTTTGCCATACAGTTTCAATCATAGCATAATGAATCTTGACATTTGGAATCTTGCTTAGATGTCCGACGCCAATAATGAACCCAATCAGCGCAAAAGGCATTGCGAAGATGGTGTGAGAGAATTTTATAAGAGAAAGATAACTTTTAATTCGGTTCATAGTTCATTGTTCATGGTTCATAGCTTAGAATGAATCTCTTAGCTTCGTTATCATCTTGCAAAGTACATCATAGCTATTTTAGTTTTTATCGGATATATCCGGGTTAATATACTTTCGCTTAATTGCAAGGTAAAGACAAGCCACTACTTCAACTGCAGAACGAAGGGCAATATTCAGAAACCTCCTAAACTCCGGCTTTGTTTGCCCGGTACTTCCTTCCGCTATATTCAATACAACCGAATCGGCTGCCCGTTTCATTTGCGATGCCAAACTGAAACGTTCATCGGCAGGAAACGATTTTGCCAGTAAATCAATCTCATTCGACAAATCAACTGCCATATGCCATACCTTCCAATCCTCAAACCTAAATGCCATATGATTTCAGTAATAAATTTTTTACAATAGAACACTGCTATGAACTATGAGCCATCCTCTCCCTCACCAGTTCCCACAAAACAACCCCTGCCGCTGTTGCAATATTCAGCGAATGCTTCATACCCAACTGCGGTATTTCCAGACAGCCATCGCACAATTCAATAGTACTTTGCTCCACACCTGTTACTTCGTTTCCAAATACAATGGCAATTTTTTCTTCAGTTTCAAAACCAATGGCATTTAGTTTATAACTGCCTTCAGCCTGCTCAGCAGCATATACATTAAATCCCAATTGCCGTAACGCTGCTATCGCTTCTGCCGCTGTTTTAAAATGCTTCCAGTTTACCGTTTCTTCTGCACCTAAAGCCGTTTTTTTTATCTCTTTATGCGGTGGCTTGGCTGAATAACCAATAATGTAAATGGCTTCAATAAGAAAAGCATCGGATGTACGGAACACACTGCCCACATTATAGGCACTGCGGATGTTTTCCAGCACCACAATAATGGGCATTTTCTCTGATTGCCTGAACTCTTCAACTGACTTGCGGCCCAGTTCTGCCATGCTCAGTTTTCGCATGGCGCAAAGGTAAGTGCAAGAGTCATTAATTTTTCAGCATCTTCAGTGTACCCTTTTCTCCTGAGGGAACACTATACCTGACCAAATAAATTCCCGGCGACAGCCGTACCAATGGCATTGTTAAATAGTTACTACCCGATAAAACCGAAGTGGATTGTTCATATACTCTTCGTCCTGATACATCATAAACACTCAGTTGCAACGCCTGGCTGTATCTCGATTTTACATTAACAGTAATATTATCAGTAAACGGATTGGGATAGAACTGTATCATGATTGCTTCTTTTACAGATGCAGGATAATCGTAGCAACCACCGGTGTTTTTTAGATTTTTCCCTATCCAGGCTAATCTGTATTCCAGCCATTCTTTCAAATAATCAATTTCTCCGGAATAACTGTAAGCAATTGGATCAGGATTCGGCCACACATATTGTCCAAGTACCGGCCATTTCTGGAAATGCCGTTGCCTTGCTTCTGCTGTTAAGCTCACAACTGAATCAATCAATTTATTCAGTCTCAAATCACTCAGAACCCCTGTGCTGCGCAGTTCTTTCCAGCGACATCTTAATTTTCCTTGAAATGATGAGTCATTAACCAGCTTTTCCCACCAGAATGGTATTTGCCAGTAATCCTGCGGACAATTCTTGTTAAACTCATATGCCCATCCGGCTGTATCACTTCCTTTACAGTAATTGGCATTCCGGAAAGCCAGATCATAATCCCAAACAGGGCCAGCCACCAATTTTCCTCCCTTACTATTCTTGTCTTTGTATAAAAACGTACTGAGCCTGTACCCATCCACATTACGGCTAACTTCATTCACAATGAAATAATCAATAAATGAATTCTCGTCAGCATATTTTCTCCAGCCGATTTGTTTATTCTCATAATTTTTAGCTGCTAATGCAGTTTCGAAACTGTCAACATGCATTCTTATAAATGAAGCCTGCTCCGCAACAATAGCTGTGCTTTTAGGATAAACATAGCTGAAGCGGATGCTTTGCCCTGCACTGCTGTTCTGCGGCGGGAACTGACTCACCCAGGCCGGCGCATCTTTGTCCAACGAAAAAATATAGCCGCCCGTAATAGCATCACCACTCACATCTGCAGCATTCAATTTAGAAATATTTACCCTGCCGCTGTTACGCTTTATTTTTTCCATCAGTACATAAACACCAACATAATCGTTGTTAAGCACTACTTCCACATAACGGCAGTTGGCTGCCCAATGCCCCATTTCTCTCGACATGGTATAGGCCAGAAAATTACGCATCAAAGTTTTATCGGTATAAGGTGCATATAATACCCAGTCACTCTCAGAAGGCATCCCAAGTATTGACTGATTTTTTGAATTCCCTGCATTATCCCAAAGCTCAAAGCCGTAAGACTTCATAGGAAACATCTGTGACGACTGTCCCTGACTTCAATGCCAACTTTTCCATTGTAGTGGTTAAACGGGTCGGTAATATTATTGCGAACTCCCGGTCCGTTATATATGATACCCATGTCGGCCATAATCTTTGGGTCATCTATAATTGTTTGTCCGTTTGTATTAATAAAAACAACCGGTAAATTGGAAGAGGTAAAGGTTTGTGCTGGCAAACAAAAAGCAAGCAAAGAAAATAAAGCAGCAAGTTGGATTTTTTTCATAACCACATTTCAAACCATAAAGGTAGGCTGGCATTTTGTGGTATAAAAAAGAAAGGGGCGAAACTAATCCGCCCCTCAGTATGCAAATAAACTGTATCCTATTTCAGGTTCACAATCTTCTTATCTTTCGGGTATTTTACACTATAGCTAAACCTTACTTTCTTGCTTTCTCCGAGTTTTAAATCAATTTTCCAGGTAAGCACACCGGTTTCTTCATTAATCATTGCATCGCCATCTTCCTCTAATTTAATTTCCACCTCTTTAATAGTGCTCAGTGGAAACTGGTCTTTGAGCAAGAGGTTCACATCAGTTACTTTATTATTCTTAACCAGTATTTCATATGTAAATACTTGCCTGGTATTGCCGCCACTTGTTTTCAGGCTGCTAAGTTCTTTAACCAGCGAACGTTTTACGGCAACCCTCTTATCCCTTCCAAGTGACAGGTTCAGCGTATCGGAAGTGGTGTTCGGGTCAATCAGCGATTTGCCGATATAAGTATCATCCATAATGATGTTGGCATCGCCGGGCAGCAGGTCAAGGTTCTGCCAGTCGGCCACTTCGGCCAGCAGGTAGGCATCTTTATCCATCTTAGGCACAGCATAGTTTTTTAGTATGCAGTCTATTTCCTCATCCTTAATCGTAACACTGTGCAGCTCTCCATTGCAGGTAACATCATAGGGCAGGGCTATTTCAAAGTTGGTATTCAGTTGTCCCTGGCTTAATGTTGTATATTGTTGTAGTGTACTTGGGTTTATAGTTTGAAGCCCTGCGGTTTTCCCTTCCAGTTTATATTGTCCGTAACCCGTTACCACTACTTCTTTCAGGCTTTCATCATTGTTATAAGATTGTATCGTATTTCGCATGGCATTTCCCTGTGCGGCCCTGCGCTGAAGGTCGTTATATAAGCCAGGCACATATAATTGCAGATACCAGGGTGAAAGAACCGGAGCAGCCACACCAAAATTGGGTGTGCCTGTGCTGAGTGTAAGCTTTGTTTTCTTCCAGTCAATGCCAGTGGTTTGTGTAAGAGATGCCTTGTACACTAATTTCACTTTATTGGTTTTAGAGTTCACCCTCACATCATACACAGCTGTCCATCCGGCGTTGTTAGTATAGTAAGACAACTCAACAGGGATATCACCTCCTTTTTACAAATCACCTGCAGGTATACCTGGCCATAAGATTTCTGTCTTGGAGATGGCGGTGGCGTAAGATTGGCGATTCTGTTCCGCATATCTTCAATCTTCTTATTCTGCACAGTAATATTTTGATTGTGATTGTAAATATTGTTTTTTGACTTGTCAATTTTGTTATTGTAGTATTCCAGCAGTTTTAATACTTCGTCGCTGGTTATTGTTTTATTTCCACTTGTGTTAATGGTAGTTTCAATCAGTAAACCGGTTTTACTCAGTATTTCCTGTTCTATTGAAATAAGGTTATTGATACGGCCAATCTCTTTATACAGAAGGGCGATACTGTCTTCAATACGGTCGGCTTCTTTATTTTTTTGTACCGGTGGTACAGGCGGGTAAAACACGGCATAGCGTTGTGATAATAATGCCACATCTTCGGGCACACTTATTTGCAAACTGTTTACATCAGCAGTAGTGCCCAGCATGTTAATCACTATCACTTTTGTTCCGGCATCCACTCTTACCTTGCTTTCGTGGGTAAGTTCGGCACCATATCCAAAATACACGGTGGCATTGGTAATAGTAGCATCTGCACGGGCAGTATCGCTGTTCTGGGCAAAAGTTTTCAGAAAGGCACAGGAAATCAACATCCCGGCCAGCAGGAAATTTTTCTTCATAAATGATAATTTCCAGTACTGATGCAAAAAGAGACAGGGTGACATAAACACTTCCTTATTTTTGCCGTCACACCCATCGTATTTAAAAAATGCCAAATAGGTGGATAGACAAATGGCAAAAGCAGCTTCAGATACTCCCATGATGCAACAGCACCAGGCTATTAAACAAAAATACCCGGATGCCATTTTGCTGTTTCGTGTTGGCGATTTTTATGAAACCTTTGGCCAGGATGCTATCACTGCCTCCGGAATTTTAGGTATTACCCTTACAAAAAGAAATAATGGCGCCGCTTCATCATCCGAACTGGCAGGGTTTCCGCACCATGCATTAGATACGTACCTGCATAAATTAGTAAAGGCCGGTCACCGGTGGCCATTTGCGACCAGCTCGAAGACCCCAAACTGGCCAAAGGCATAGTGAAAAGAGGGGTGACAGATATGGTTACTCCCGGCACTACTGTTAACGATAAACTGCTGGAACATCACAGTAATAATTTTCTCGCAGCCCTTCATTTTGCAGATGACGATAAATTCGGCCTGGCATTTTTGGATATTTCCACCGGTGAATTTTTAATCGCCGAAGGCGACAGAGAATATGCCGACAAACTGCTGCAAAGTTTTAAGCCGGCTGAAGTGGTTTTTCAGCGACAGCAACAGAAAAGATTTAAAGAGTATTTTAACAGCAAAATTTACACATACACTTTAGACGAATGGATTTTTGATGCCGCATACGCCGAAAATACTTTACTAAAGCATTTTCAAACTCATTCGCTGAAAGGCTTTGGTGTGGAAGATTTGAAAAACGGGTTAACAGCCGCCGGAGCTATCATCCATTACCTGAGAGATACGGAGCATCCCAACCTGCAGCATATTGTATCGCTGCAAAGAATAGACCGGGATGATTTTCTGTGGATGGACCGGTTCACCATCCGGAATCTTGAACTGGTATATGGAAATTCAGAAGGAAATCATACTTTACTAAGTGTACTCGATAGCACCGTTTCACCCATGGGTGCAAGATTGCTGAAACGCTGGATTATTTTCCCGTTAAAAGATATCCAGAAAATAAACGAGCGGTTAGACACTGTTGAATTCCTGATAAGAGAAACTGACCTGCGCAGTAAAATATCACAACACATAAAACAGTGCGGCGATATTGAACGGCTGGTTTCAAAAATTCCGCTAAAAAAAATCAATCCCCGTGAAGTACTGCAACTGGCCAGGGGACTAAAACAGGTAGAAGCAATAAAACAAATCTGCCTGACATCGCAAAACGAATACATGAAAAGGCTGGGAGATACCCTGAACCCCTGCCCATATATATCAGAAAAAATTTTTAAAGAGATTAATGAAAACCCGCCTGCACTTTCTTCAAAAGGCGGCATGTTAAGTTCCGGAATAAGCAGTGAACTTGACGAACTGCGCCGGATTGCATTCAATGGTAAAGAATACCTGGCACAGCTACAGCAAAAAGAAGCAGAAAGAACCGGCATAGCTTCGCTAAAGATTGGCTTCAACAATGTGTTTGGTTATTATTTGGAAGTGACCAATTCACAGAAGAACAAAGTGCCGCCGGAATGGATGCGCAAACAAACGCTGGCCAACGCAGAGAGAGATACATCACCCCGGAGTTAAAAGAATATGAAGAAAAATTACCGGCGCTGAAGAAAAAATTCTCCGGCTGGAACTGGAACTATACGAATCGCTGCTGAATGAGTTGTTCGATTACCTGGCTCCTGTACAAACCAACGGCAACATACTGGCCATAATGGATTGCCTGATATGTTTTGCACAAAACGCCATTCACTTTCAATATAAGAAGCCACAACTGCATGTGGGGGATGAATGGCTGGTAAAAAATGGCCGCCACCCGGTTATTGAACGTAACATGCCGGTTGGGGAACCGTACATCGGCAATGATGTGGAATTGAACAAGACCGACCAGCAAATCATCATCCTTACCGGACCAAACATGAGCGGTAAATCTGCCCTGCTGCGGCAAACTGCCCTTATTACCCTGATGGCCCATATGGGAAGTTTTGTGCCTGCTGCTGAAGCCAAAATCTCCCTGACCGACAAAATATTTACCCGTGTTGGCGCATCCGACAACCTGAGCGGAGGCGAGTCAACCTTTATGGTAGAAATGAATGAAACCGCCTCCATTATCAATAATATTACGGGTCGCAGCCTTATTTTGCTCGATGAAATTGGACGGGGTACTTCTACTTACGATGGGATTTCCATTGCCTGGAGCATTGCCGAACACCTGCACCAGTCGCCACACCAGCCCAAAACCCTGTTTGCCACGCATTACCACGAACTGAATGAACTGGAAGAAAAGCTAAGCAGGATAAAAAAATTTCCATGTTACGAATAAGGAAGTGGGCAATAAAATCATTTTCCTGCGAAAACTGGCCCGTGGTGGCAGTACACACAGTTTTGGTATACACGTTGCTAAAATGGCCGGAATGCCCCCGTCCCTCATAGAAAGGGCTAATGACATTTTAAGACAACTGGAAGAAAGAGGCCAGCAAACAGAGGTTGGCAGGGAACATATTGCTGAAAAATTGAAAGAAATCAGCCATCCAAGGATGCAATTGTCCATTTTTGATGCCCATTCAGAGACTTTTGAGGAAATAAGAAGCTTACTGGAAGAAACGGATATCAACCGCCTGACACCTGTTGAAGCCCTTCTAAAACTTCAGGAAATCAAAAACAAGCTGAAATAAACTCTTTTTCCACAAGGTTTTAGGGCTTTTTTTTAATATATTGTCAAATCAAAAAACTTCTTATTTTTACTGCAAATACCAAAACATGAAATGAGCCATAAATAATTATTCATTTCATTGCTTCTAATTGAATATTTATTTTGGCGAATAACATGAGGCCTTACTAAAATAAAAACAAACTCATGAAATTGTTCAGATTAACTGCTTTAACTTCTGTAGTATTATCAGCTGCCCTTTTCCTTGCTTCATGCGAAAAAGAGGCTGAAGAAAAGAAGATTCTCAGCTACGAAAAGAAAGGAATAATACTATCTGGTGCACAGGTAACTCCTGTAGTATCAACTTCGGCTGCGTTAGGTTCAATGGATGTTTCTTACTCAAAAGAAACCAAACTGCTAACATATACAATTATGTGGTCAGGACTGACTGATTCAGTTTCTGCCATCAGAATACATGGTCTGGCACCACGGGGTTATGTTGCCCCTGCCACAACATTATATCCTAATGGGATAGTTCAGCAGATTGTTGCTTCATCAGGAGCAGTATATGCCAAAAAACCAGCGGCAAGTTTACTTACGCTAAAACCGGAAAACTTACGGCAACCCTTAAGGCAGATGAATTTTACCTGAAAGAGAATGATATACTGAATGGGATGCTGTATGTAGCTATAACCGGTAATAACTATGCCAATCCTTATGGTGAGATAAGAGGACAAATTGTATTTCAATAAACAAGTGTAAATATTCTTCAAAATCCTCTGCCAGTGCAGAGGATTTTTTTATTTGGCATCGAACCAAACAGGTTTTGTATTGTTCCAGTCGCCGTTGTAATTAATCAGCAATTCCTCACCTGGTTCAATTTTTCGAACCGTTTTTATTCTTATCACTTCAATATCAAAATCCATTTCATACTCGCAATTGCTGCTGTATGAATGATTGTAAACTGGTACATAGCCCAGCGCCATACAGCATTTTTCTTTATCATCCCCCCATTCAAAAATATAATCATGCAGCAGCGTTTTATCAAGATGCATCCTTTCTTCTTTTGTCATTACTATCACCGGGGCAACCTCCACGACATTATCAGCTTCAATTACCTCAGAAGTAAACACGCCACGGCCTTTTTCATCAGTTGGTGCGATAAACAGATATGGTAATATCATAGTAAATACAAAGTTAGAAGTACGAAGTACGTATTTCAGGCGGATAACAGAAATTTGCATTCGCAAAATTTTCCGACTTCCGACTTCCGACTTCCGACTTCCGACTTCCGACTTCCGACTTCCGACTTCCGACTTCCGACTTCCGACTTCGACTTCCGACTTCCGACTTCCCACTTAAACCTTAAACCTTATTTTTGCCACATGTCATTAGAACTGGAACAGACCAGCCTGCAGGAACAATTTGAAGCTGTTATTCAAACAGAAGACAAGCTACAGATAAGAGATTTCCTGGATGATCAGAATATCAGCGATGTAACTGACCTGGTATATGAATTTCCTGATTATGAGGGTCAGATTATCGCCAATATGTCTGTACACAGAGCTGCCAGTGTGTTTAAAATTCTCGACCTGTCCGTTCAGAAAAGAATTATTCAGGACCTTCCGGCCAATACAACAGCCACGTTATTAAACGAACTGCCGGCAGATGACCGAACTGACTTTTTGGAAGAACTTCCCGGCAATGCAGTTCGTGAACTCATTAAGCTTCTTGAACCAGACGAACGGAAAATCACACTTTCGCTGCTGGGTTATCCCGAAAACAGTATCGGCCGTTTGATGACACCTGACTATGTGTATGTATATCCCTGGAATACGATTGAAGAAGTTTTTAGTACAATTCGCAAATATGGCAAAGACAGTGAGACCATTAATGTAATCTATGTTATCAATGAAAATGGAGAACTGCTTGATGACATCCGCATCAGGGAGTTTATTCTTAATCCTCCCGACAAGAAAGTTGCCGAACTGATGGATGAACGATTTGTTGCACTTAGCCCGGAAGATGACCAGGAAACCGCCAGCGAAGTTTTTAAAATGAATAACAGGGTGGCACTGCCGGTAGTTAGCCACTCCAATCAATTGCTTGGCATTGTAACAATAGATGATATACTCTGGGTAGCCAGCGAAGAATTTAGCGAAGACATGCAGAAAATGGGAGGTACCGAAGCCCTGGATGAACCCTACTTAGATGTGCCCATCTTCAAACTGTACAAAAAAAGAATCGTCTGGCTCCTCATACTCTTTGTCGGCGAAACGATGACCATCGCTGCCATGTCAAGCTTTCAGAAAACACTGGAACAGGTATTGGTATTATCAACGTTCATTCCGCTAATCATATCAAGCGGTGGAAACAGCGGCTCACAGGCAGCCACCTTAATTATACAGGCATTGGCATTGGGCGAAGTCACCGTTAAAGACTGGTGGCATATAGCAAAGAGGGAGGTAATTTCAGGCATCATCATGGGCATTACACTGGGCCTGATTGGCCTGCTGATAATTTTCGGTGGTTACCATTTTTTGGCCTGTTTGGCGAACATTATGTACTTATCGCTTTTGCCATTGGTATAGCCATCATTGGTGTTGTACTATGGGGAACACTAATGGGCTCCATGCTTCCACTATTACTTAAACGTATGGGTGCCGACCCGGCCACTTCTTCCACACCTTTTATTGCCACATTGGTTGATGTAACCGGGTTGCTCATCTACTTCGGTACAGCCTTTTTACTACTAAAAGGCGTATTACTCTGATATTTTTATGCTGGTTCTTGCAGGTTTAATCTCAAAAAAGATTTGAATCAATACTTTTGCCCGCAAAAAATATCATAAACCTATGTGCGGAATTGTTGGATATACCGGCCCAAGAGAAGCTTACCCAATCATTATTAAGGGCTTGAAGAGATTAGAATACCGGGGCTACGACAGCACCGGCGTGGCACTGCATAACAGTGGACTGAAAGTTTACAAAAAGAAAGGAAAGGTTGCCGAACTGGAAGATGCGATCCTTGGCAAAGACCTCCATGCCAATACTGGCATTGGCCATACCCGCTGGGCTACCCACGGCGAACCCTGCGATCGCAATGCACATCCGCACAGCTCAGCAAGTGGCAGGCTCGCCATGATTCATAATGGTATTATTGAAAATTATGGTCAGCTAAAACAGGAGCTGGTTAACAAAGGCTACACTTTCAGCAGCGATACAGATACCGAAGTCCTGTTAAACTTTATTGAAGAAATCCGCAATAACAATAGCTGCTCTTTAGAAGAAGCTGTAAGGGTTGCGCTGAAAAGGGTTACCGGGGCTTATGTAATTCTCTTGCTTGATGCCGATGACCCCGAGACTATCATCGCAGCCAGAAAGGGCAGTCCGCTGGTGATTGGTGTGGGCAAAGGCGAACATTTTCTCGGCTCCGATGCATCGCCCATGCTGGAATACACTAAAGAAGTGGTGTATGTAAATGACTACGAACTGGCTATTGTAAAACCCGATGAACTGATTCTGAAAAACCTTGGCAACGAAAAAATTACGCCATACGTTCAAAAGCTTGACCTGGAACTCGCTGCTATTGAAAAAGGCATCTACGAGCATTTCATGCTCAAAGAAATTCATGAACAGCCACAAACAATATTTGACTGCCTCCGCGGAAGATTAGATGCTGAAGCCGGAACCATTACCATGAGTGGTATTCAGCAATATGCAGAACAGATAATGAATGCCAACCGCATCATCATGGTGGCATGTGGTAAGCTGGCACGCAGGCCTCGCAGCTGAATATATTTTTGAAGAACTCTGCCGCATCAATGTAGAAGTGGAATATGCATCTGAATTCCGTTACCGCAATCCCGTTATCAACAAAGGCGATGTGATTATCGCTATTTCGCAAAGCGGCGAAACAGCAGATACATTAGTGGCCATTGAAAATGCTAAAGAAAAAGGGGCCATCATTTTAGGCGTGGTGAATGTGGTAGGTTCTTCTATTGCCCGTATCAGTCATGCCGGTGCGTATACTCACGCCGGGCCGGAAATTGGTGTTGCCTCCACAAAAGCCTTCACTGCACAATTAGCCGTGCTAACTATGATTGCCCTGAAGATCGGCTACATGAAAGGAACTATCTCGCAGGAACGCTACATGCACCTGCTGAAAGAAATGGAAGAAGTGCCTGAGAAAGTAGCATGGACATTAAACCACAGCAGCAATATTAAAGCCCTCGCTGAAAAATATAAAGATGCGCATGACTTCCTCTACCTCGGCCGTGGCTATAATTTTCCGGTGGCATTAGAAGGAGCCTTGAAACTGAAAGAAATTTCTTACATACATGCAGAAGGTTACCCTGCTGCCGAAATGAAACACGGCCCTATCGCCCTTGTTGATGAAACCTTACCTGTTGTATTTGTGGCAACAAAAGATGCCTATCATGAAAAAGTGGTAAGTAATATGCAGGAGATAAAAGCCCGGAAAGGAAAAGTAATTTCTGTTATTACCGAAGGCGATACCGTTTCTTCATCCATATCAGACGATGTAATGGTAATACCCGAAGCAGATGAAATTGTAGCGCCGATGATAAGTATTGTTCCCCTGCAACTCCTTTCCTACTACATTGGTGTGGCCAGGGGTTGTGATGTGGACAAGCCCAGGAACCTGGCGAAATCGGTGACCGTAGAATAACATTTAGATTTTATGAATCATAACAGAATTGTAAACTCATTCCTTAATTAAACAACAAACTCCCCTTTAGGGGCCGGGAGTATGAACCACATCAGCAAACAACCCATCAACAGTCTTGGCTACGACTTTATCACAAAAGAATACATTCCCAAAGGGAAAGATGAGTACTACCTGCGCAACAGGCAGCACCGTACCAAAAACAAATACCGCAATCTTACTCACTCCGAAATAAGCATTCTTGAAAAGAATGATAACAGTAGCGACGACTGGAGCAAATTCCTCGTTACTGATTCTTTCGACCCGGCACTCATAAAACGCTGCTCCTTCTTTGGTCTCATCCGCATTGGCAAATTGGAACCCTGGTTTCATGAGTTCAACAACCTGCGTATGCCCGTTGGCTTGTACAACAGCACCATCATCAGCTGCGACTTTGGCGATAATGTTGTTATTGACAATGTCAATTTCATGAGCCATTACATCATCGGTAACGATGCTATGCTGACGAAAATGCCGGACGAAGTGTGCTGCCCTTCAACGGTATGCTGCCCGGCGATGCCTGGCTCTGGAGCAAATACCGTGACGATGAAAAACTCCTGCAACGCTTTAAACAGTTTACCGATGATAAGTTCGACACCCGCAGAGGTTACTATGGAAAAATCGGCGACCGCACCGTTATCAAAAACTGCCGCATCATTAAAGATGCATGGATAGGCAGCGATGCTTACCTGAAAGGTGCCAACAAAATCAAGAACATCACCATCAACTCATCCCCCGATGCAAAAACGCAGATAGGCGAAGGTTGCGAACTGGTAAATGGCATTGTAGGTTATGGCTGCCGCATTTTCTACGGCGTTAAGGCCGTTCGTTTTGTAATGGGCTCCAACTCACAATTGAAATATGGGGCAAGGCTTATCAACTCCTACCTTGGCGATAATTCCACTATCTCCTGCTGCGAAGTGTTAAACTCTCTCATCTTTCCCGCACATGAGCAGCACCACAACAACTCATTCCTTTGTGCCGCTACGGTGCATGGGCAAAGCAATATGGCTGCCGGTGCCACCATCGGCTCCAATCATAACTCAAGAGGGGCAGATGGTGAAATTGTTGCAGGCCGTGGTTTCTGGCCGGGCTTATGTGTAAGCCTCAAACACAATTCAAAATTTGCCAGCTTCACCTTAATCGCCAAAGGCGATTTTCCTGCTGAGCTGAACATCCCCATCCCCTTCTCATTAGTAAGTAATGATGTGGCCAACGATAAACTGGTGGTAATGCCCGGCTACTGGTTTATGTACAATATGTATGCACTGGCCCGCAACGCCGGCAAATACATCAGCCGGGATAAACGCTTCGATAAAACAATCGCATTAGAGTACGATTATCTTGCACCCGACAGTATCAACGAAATGCTCACCGCACTCACTATCATAAAAAAAGCAGTGGCAACGGCATGGGCAAAAAAACACAAAAAAAGTCTGCCCGAAAAAGACCTGGAAAAAACCGGCGAACAATTGCTCGAAACCAAACCAACTGAAATAGCCGCACTCGAAATACTTGTTACCGGTTTTGAAAACAGCAAACGCAAAGTGCAGCTCATCAAAGTAGCCGAGGCATACAATTTCTTTAAGCAGCTAATTATTTATTACGGCACCACACAGCTTATTACTTTTATTGGCAGAAAGAAAATAACCGGCTGGCAGCAACTCTCCGATAAACTCCCCGCTGCCCCTGCACTTACTGAGTGGAAAAATATTGGCGGACAACTGATACCCGCAGCAGCCGTAAAAACGCTGGTAACAAATATTCAGTCGGGCAAAATAAACAGTTGGGACGAAGTGCATACCTGGTATCAAAAGAAAAGCGACAGCTACACTACCGATAAGTTCAGTCATTCCTTTGCGGCCCTGCTTCATATATTGGGTATCAGCCGCAGCCGCTTTACCAAAAAAATGTTTACCGGTTTATTGCAGCAGGCCATACAAACCAATAACTGGCTGGCTGCCGCCATCCACGACTCAAGGGCAAGAGATTATCAAAATCCTTTCCGGCAAATGGCATATGATACGGAGGCCGAGATGAACAAAGTAATCGGCAGCCTTAAAGACAACAGCTTTATCAAACAGCAGCAGGAAGAAAACGAGGCATTCTGCAAAATAGCAGAAGCACTGATGCAAAAGTTCAGATAGTTTTTTGTAGCCAGCCGCAGTACTACTATCATCGCCTGTTGTGTCACTCACTTCATCGTTCGGTAATTCTATTTTACAAAACAGCCCCAGAAGAACTGGGGCCAAGGCCGTCACCTTCGGAACACTATTAATAATTCGTATTTATCACTGGAATACATACATTAATTAAAAACAATTTATTATATTTAAGGTGCTATTTCTCTGAAATAGTAAGCCAAAGCACAACAAACTTAAGTAAGTGAGAACCTTCACGAACCTTATCGTCCTGTTTTTAAAAAAAGTTGACCAGAATTTCTCTACCCCGCATTCTGTCAGGGTCAGTATTTCCACCAATTACAAAAACGCTGTTTCTCCTGCAAATAGAAATATTTTCAACTGCTTTTCATTGGGAGCGAGAATCTATTCGCCTGGATTATTGATACAGGCAAATCCAAGAAAAGTTTTATTCTGGTACTAATCTGTCTAAAAAAAGGGGCAGCGGTTTTGGGGAGGTGGTTTTTAGGGAATAAAAAAACCGACTTGCGCCGGTTTAAATGTATTCACAACGGAATAATCCTTATTGTGATTTGCTTTCAAGGTTAAAACTAATAAAACTCCACTATGAACAAAAAAATACTTGGACTAGATTTAGGAACTAACTCGATAGGATGGGCTTTAATTGAACCAGAAACCCAAGAAATAATAGGAATGGGAAGCCGTATCCTTCCGATGGGTGCAGAGCTTAACAAATTTGAACAAGGCCAGGCACAAACAAAAAACGCAAACAGGCGAATTACAAGAGGTGCAAGAAAACTAAATAAACGCTACAAACAACGCAGAAATAAGTTGATTTATGTTTTGCAGCAATATGAAATGCTGCCACCCCAGATAAAATTATCTGAGCCATTTACCAACCCACTGAAAATAGACCGAATTTCAATTTTGCCTGTTGATAAAAATCAAAAGCAGTATTCCGCAACTGATTTACTGGAACTGAGGTAAAGCACTTTATGAAAAGGTATCACTTCAGGAATTAGGCAAAATAATCTACCTATTTAATCAATTACGAGGCTATTCAGGTGGTGGTAATAAACCTGAAAAGAAGATGATAATGAAGAAGAAAATAATAATGAAGAGGAAAAAGGGAAAGAAAGTTATGTAGCTTTTGGTAAAATACTATCAGTATCAGAACCTGAAAAGATTACTTACAAGAACAAGGAGATAAAAAAAATCAAAAGTAACCTTCGAAACAGAAGAAGGCACTTTAGAGGGTGATACATTTCTGGAAATATTGAAGCAGGGAGATTCACTTGAACTTCTTGTAAATAAAAGTGTATCAAAAAAACATGGAGAAACCGTATTTTTCAAACTACCCAATAAAACAAGCTGGCGTAAGAAAATGGAAAATTTGGAAAAGCAGATTTCCGAATTATCAAAAGAAAAAGGACGGGAAATTTATTTGTCTGAATACTTTCTAATAGTACTTAAAGAGAACAAATGGGCAAAAATCCGCAATAATGTAATTCTTCGCTCCCGTTATCAATCAGAGTTTGATGCCATATGGAAAGAGCAAGCTAAACATCACGGAATTCTCAACGATTCCGATAAAACTAAAAATTCAGAAATACTAAACTTTATTTTTCCCGGAATTAAAGAAACGCAGGTCAAATATCGTAAAGCTGGCCTTTGAAAAGGCCTGTACTATTACCAGAAACCAAATCATTTATTATCAAAGAGAATTAAAAGATCAAACCCATCTTATATCCGATTGTCGCTATGAAAAAAGGCAAAAAA
Source organism: Chitinophagaceae bacterium (assembly GCA_016719815.1). Classification (GTDB taxonomy): domain Bacteria; phylum Bacteroidota; class Bacteroidia; order Chitinophagales; family Chitinophagaceae; genus JJ008. The sequence continues at coordinate 266,311 of JADJYK010000006.1, forward strand.
GCTATTGCAAAGTCATCCTATTTTCCAAGAGTATAAAATATGGAGCAAATTAATAAGCTTACAATTAATACAAAGATTGAAAAAGGTCTGAATAAAAGGAGATATAAAAATACGATTACGAGGATAGACCAATTCATGCAAACCTAAAGGAATGGCTCTATGATGAATTACAGGAAAAGAAAGAAATAATAGCTTTGGGCCAATTCTTAATAAATTAAAAAAAGAATATGGCCTGCGTGACGGAATAGATTTCCTGAATGGCCTCAACCCCAAAGCCAAGCTAAAAGGAAATGATACAAAACTCATTTTAAGAAAGTCGCTAGGAGAACCTCTATGGCAACAATTAGGCCTCGAGGATGTTGACCAACTGATATGCCTTTGGAATATTCTCTATAGCGGCAAGGGAAATGAATATGATATTGAAAGTGACCGCACTTCTAAAGTTTTAACTTTTCTTAGAGATCATGTACAAAACCTGCCGAATATTGAACAAACTGCTGTACAAATCAGCAAAATAAAGTTCAACCGAAACTACTCTTCATTAAGCCTTGAAGCAATTGAAAGAATTTTGCCTTTGGCAAGGGCGGGTAAATATTTCAACCCGGCTTTAACAACTGACTTAAATGAGAAAATCATACGACTATTGAATGAAAATGTAACTGATCCCTTTGAAAAGTCAGTGCAAGAATTCATGGAAAAAATCAAACTGAGCTATTGGTACGGCGTTATGATGAATGCTTATGCCACTATACTAGTGTACGACAGGCATACAGCCAAAGAATACAAAGAAGACGAACAAATAAAACATTATAGCGAAATTAAACGATTAAAAAGCAGGGTGAATTGCAAATCCTCTTGTTGAGCAGTTAATCACGAAACCCTTGTGATAGTAAAGATATATGGAAACAATATGGCTATAAGCCTGATGAAATTCGTCTTGAGTTGTCACGGGAATTAAAGAACAATGCTGAAGGCGGGCAAAAATTTATACAGCCAACAGGGAAAATCAAAAAGCAAACGAAGAAGTAAAAAACCTGTTAATCGAAATGAAACAGGATATTTCATTGCGAAATATTGAAAGTATAAGCTATGGCTATCGCGGAAAATTTACAAAGAGGAATATGTAAAAAAACAGTATAAAGACCCTTCCAAAGTCGGAAGTTGAAAAAATGCGGCTTTGGAAGAAGAAGGCCCATATTTCCCCTTACAGGCCAACCGATACCATTATCTGAGTTATTTAACCGGGAACGCTATGATATAGACCATATTATTCCGCATTCCCGGTACTTGGCAACGATTCATTTGGCAATAAGGTCATTTGCGAAAAATCTGTCAATAAAGATAAAGGAAATAAAACAGCTATGGAGTATTTTGAAACCGGCTCATTAATTCCGTCAGTTTTTACTAAAAACGCTTTTATTGACCATGTAAATAAATACTTCAACGGGATAAAGCGTAAAAACCTTTTGGCAACTAAAGTACCTGCAGACCCCATTAGCCGCCAGATAAAAGAAACACAATATATTTCAGTAAGGGTAAAAGAAGAATTGAATAAACTTGTGGGTAATAGCAATGTTAAAACAACTACCGGAGGTGTAACGGATTATTTAAGGAATCAGTGGGGCCTTACAGACAAATTCAAAGCAGTTTTAAAAAGCCGTTATGAGGGGTTGAAAGAAATTATCGCCGAAACTGAATATGAAAAACGAAAAGATAAAATAGATGATAAAGAAAGCTTTATTGCAGCATATAGTAAAGGTTTAATTGAGGTAAAAATAATAAACTTGTAATTAAGGGATGGAGTAAGAGAATAGACCACCGTCACCATGCAATAGATGCTTTAATTGTAGCCTGCACAGAACCAAAGCATATTAAAAAGACTTAATGACCTCAACAAGAATTGCAAACATGGCTTGATAATAATAAAAGGATTTATTACCCGGCTTTGAAGGAACACCAACCGAGTTGCTCGAAGAAATACTAAGCCTTGATGCTGACAAAGAGAAACCATTTTCCGGCAAATTGAAAAAGAGCTTTAAAAGTATTGAAATGCCTTGGCACCGGTTCCGGAAATGGCAAGAAAAGGAAATAAGCAAAATAATCATATCACAAAAACCAAAAACAAACTACTGATTCAAAGAGATATGAATGGAGATTTTCAAATCAAAATTCAGGACAATTACATGAGGGTACTTTATACGGCAAGAGCCAGGGAGTAGAAGCTTACAGAATTCCTTTAACTAAGTTTGCAGGCAAAAATTTCGCAACAGAAAAAACAATTGAAAAAATCGCCAACAGTTATTTAAAAACAGCTATACAAGATCATTTAAGAAACTACGAAAATAAAAAGGAAGAAGCATTCTCCGCAGAAGGCATTTTAAACCTGAATAAAAAGCTGGCTGAAAAGAAAAATATAAAAGGAGAAATTGCACCGCATACACCTATTACATCCATAAAAGTATTTTATAGAGATCCTGCCAAAATGAAAAGAAGAAAAATGAAGAAGAACCGGAGGAAGCACTTCAAACAATTAGACAGGGCAAAAGCCTTTAACAAGTCTTTGTATGTAAAAACAGGTGATAACTATCTTTTCGCCATTTTAGAAAAGGAAGGAAGAGAATTTTCGACCTGATTACCTTTTTTGATGCTGCTAACTTATTGAAAGAAGAATTCAATAAATCAACAAATAAACAAAATTTTAATATCGAAGCCCCCTTTAAATACTATTTTGAAGAAAAGAATAAAGCTAAATTATTGTTTACCCTAAAACAAGGAGATTATATTTATTTACCAGAAAAGGAGAAGATGTTATTCTCAATCCCGAAAGCCCCTTTTTCAAAGAATTTGGAATGATAAGGAGAAAAGAGCTAAAAACATACATATTGTAACAAAATAAAGCGGCAAGCAAATTTATTTTATCAAGCATAATATAGCTGACCCTGTAGTAAAAAGGAAAAGAATTTGGTAGCCAAAATGCTTACGAAAAAATAGGCGTTATCAATAAAAGACCACTGTATAAAACTTAACATTGATCGTCTCGAAAACGTTAAACCTCTGCTGTAAATAATAAACGGCATTTTTGTTCCGTTCTATCATAGATAAACCAATATCCCATGATAAAGCGAACCCTTTATTTTGGAAACCCCGCCTACCTGAAAACAGCCAATGAGCAGTTGGTGGTGGAAACGCCCCTGCAGGTTCCCGTGCAGGCAGAAGATGGTGAAGAAATAAAAACCACCAGCAAAACCATTCCCATCGAGGATATTGGCCTGCTCGTAATTGACCACCGGCAGGTAACCATTACACAGGCCGTACTCTCCAAACTGCTGGCCAATAATACAGCCGTCATTACCTGCGACGATACCCACCACCCCACGGGTATGATGCTGAGCCTTGACGGGCACAGCCTGCAGGCACAAAAATTTACCGCACAGGTTAACGCCACCCAGCCCCTTAAAAAACAGCTCTGGCAGCAAACCGTCGCTGCCAAGATAAAGAACCAGGCCGCCATGCTCGCCTTTCGCCGGGCTGAAAATAAAATATTGCTGTCATTGGCCGATAATGTAAAAAGCGGGGATAGCGAAAATGCTGAGGCCCAGGCAGCTGCCTATTACTGGAAAAGGGTGTTCCCGGAAGACCTCGGCTTTCGCCGGGAACGCTACGGCCCGCCACCCAATAACCTGCTCAACTATGGCTATGCTATCCTGCGGGCCATGGTGGCACGCAGCCTCGTGGCATCGGGTATGCTGCCCACACTGGGCATACACCACCGCAACCAGTACAATGCCTACTGCCTCGCCGATGATATAATGGAACCGTACCGGCCATACGTTGATTGTGTGGTTTTTCAGTTGGTCAGGCAAAACGGGCAATACCTTGATATAAATCCTGCTATGAAAAAAAAGCCTTACTCGAGGTGCCGGCAATGGATGTAGTTATTGATGGCAAAAAAAGCCCGATGATGAATGCCGTACAGCGTACTACGGCGAGTTTGGCAAAGTGTTTTGAAGGCACAGCAAGGAAGATTTTATTTCCCGAATTTCAATAACAACTCCCTTATGGGTCCATCAGGGGAAAATGTTTCAACGTTTCAATGCATATCGCATCATGTGGGTACTTGTTTTTTTTGACCTGCCAACTGAAACAAAGAAAGACAGGAAAATTTATGCCCGTTTCCGCAAAGAAATAATGGCCGACGGGTTCAATATGTTCCAGTTCAGCATATACCTGCGGCATTGCCCAAGCAGGGAAAATGCAGATGTGCACATTCAGCGGGTAAAAAGAATCCTGCCGCCTAAAGGCCACGTAGGCATTATGTGTATTACGGATAAACAATTTGGAATGATGGAAATCTTCAGGGGTAAAGACCTTATTGATAACCCCGAAACAGTTCAGCAACTTGAACTCTTTTAACATGTACCTTGATTGCAACGCAGTCGTCCTGCTCCGACGGAGCACCCTCTTTATAGCACAGATGTAAACAGGATATAAGGCTCCGGAGGAGCCGCCAGTTTATAGAACCGTAATGTTCATCTATCAACAGGCTCCGACGGAGTACCTCTTTATAGCACAGATGTAAATTAGATATCAGGCTCCGGAGGAGCCGCCTGTTTATAGACCGTAATGTTCATCTATCAACAGGCTCCGACGGAGCCTCCTCTTTATAGCACAGATGTAAATTAGATATCAGGCTCCGGAGGAGCCGCCTGTTTATAGACCGTAATGTTCATCTGCCAACAGGCTCCGGAGAGCCGCCTGTTCCGTCAAATAAAATCAAAAACATATTTTTCATCAAAGGCAATCTCAAACCTTTCCAGCAACGCAAAATATTCCTGCCGGAAAGTACTCCGCTGATGATGCTTTTCCTGGTTCAAAATATATTTAACCACCCTGTCAATATGCGATTGTGAATACGAAAATACCCCATACCCTTCCTGCCAGGCAAACCGCCCTTTTATCCATTTTTTCCCATTAATAAATTCATTGCTCTCCACCTTTATTTCTTTAACAAAATCTGATATAAGGACGGTGGGTTTAAAACCCACGAAGATATGTGCATGGTCGGGCATGCAATGAACAGCCAGCATTTTAGCCTTACGATTCTGAACAAGCCCAGTTATGTATTTATGTAATTCCTCTTTATATTCTTTAGGTATCAGGCTTTGACGGCCTTTCACTGCAAAAACAAACTGCAG
>JADJYK010000007.1 GCA_016719815.1 Chitinophagaceae bacterium
TTTACACCGCTCTTTATTCGATAATGAATAGTTTTTCTTATGACATGATGCCCCCATCCGCCATCTTGAATAATAACTCTTGAGCTTTGTTTCAATCCTCTCTTCAACATATTATTTACAGCCTTATCAATATTTGTAGTTGTAAATCCTTCAACTTCATAATACTTATTTCCAACTTTAAAATCAGGACATTTCCCTTCATATTTTGTGCCCTTTAGTTGGCTGTTGTTAAAGAGCTAAGCTACATCACAACTCCTCTCCCCAACGTTACAACTTCTCTCCGCAACGTTACAACTTCTCTCCGCAACATTACAACTCCCTTCCGAAACATTACAACTCCTCTCCGCAACTTTACAACTCCCCTCCGCAACGTTACAACTCCCGTCTGCCCGGTTCCCTGAATATCATCAAATCCTCAGAAAAAACTCTTCGCCGCCTCCTCCACTCCCGTATAGCGAAAGGCAAAACCGGTCTGCTGTATTTTTTTGGCACTTACGGTGGCACTCTTCAGTACTTCAATGCTCATTTCGCCCAGCATCAGTTTTAATACAAATGCCGGCACGGGCAGGGTGATATAAAAACGTTTGCGGCTTTTGGCAATGGCCAGTATCAGTTGCCGGTTGGTAACCGGCTGCGGGGCCACCGCATTATACACACCGGCTACCTGTTCGTTTTCAATGGCATAGATAAACAACTGCACCAGGTCATCTATATGCACCCAGCTTACTACCTGCCTGCCGCTGCCCAGTACTGATGCCACGCCAAAGCGCAGCGGCTTTACAAACTCCTTCAATGCCCCGCCTTTGTTGCTTAGCACAATACCAATGCGCAGCTTTGCCAGTCGTATACCTTTTGCGGTAAGGGCTTCGGTACTTTCTTCCCATTGCCGGCAGGTTTGCCCCAGGAAATCGCTATACGGTGCCGCCTCTTCAGTAAACGGTGAGGGGTTGGGCACTTCCGGGTCGGGCCCGTACCAGCCAATGGCCGAGGCCGACACAACGGCCTTTACCCTGTTGGGTATTTCGCTGAGTGCCTTAACCAGTAACTGTCCGCTCATTACCCGGCTGTCTGCAATTTCTTTTTTTCTTGTGGCCGTCCATCGTTTGTCGGCAACACCGGCACCGGCAAGGTGTATAATATAATCCGCCTGGCTGATGGCATCTGCATCAATGGTTTGTTGCTCCACATTCCATTCTGCCCACGACAGTTGTGCAGTGTTTGCTTCTTTCCTCTTGCGGCTCATCACAATTACATGATAGCCTTTGGCCAGCAGTGCATCCGTAAGTGCCCTGCCCACCATGCCTGTGCCGCCTGTAATCAGTACTTTTTTCATAATTACGCTAAAGTTAACCCCTGGCCGGGTTTCGCAAAGGCGAAATTTTTAAAATTGCCTGCCCAAGGGCCCTGGCAAAAAAAAAGTAATTCCCAACCGGTTAAAGTCAATTCCTGTACACTAATCATAATATTCCCGGTTCATTCGCCATATTCTTTTATCTTGGGCATGAAAAGTTAATTATATCATGAACAGTGTATTATCAGTAAATCAACTGTCAAAAAATTACGGCAGCGTAAGGGCACTTAATAATGTAAGTTTTGATGTGCCCCGCGGTAGTGTGTTTGGCATTCTTGGCCCTAACGGCAGCGGCAAAACCACCCTGTTGGGTATTATTATGGATGTGCTGAAAGCAAATCATGGCTCCTTTCTTTGGTTTGGTCAGCCGGGTTCAGCCGAACAAAGAAAAAGTATCGGAACACTGCTGGAAACCCCAACTTCTACCATTACCTCAGCGGACAAAAGAACCTTGAAATATCAGCAGCAATTAAAGAAAAGGGCAAAGAAGATATACCCAAGGTATTAGAGTTGGTTAGCCTTACCCAACGCAAAGATTCAAAATTCAGCACCTATTCTCTTGGCATGAAGCAGCGGCTTGCGATTGCCGCCACTCTGCTGGGCGACCCTGATATCCTGGTTTTTGACGAACCTACCAATGGCCTCGACCCGGCAGGCATCGCTGAAATAAGGCAATTGATTAAAGACCTGAGTAAAAAAGGAAAAACCATCATCATGGCCAGCCATATACTTGATGAGGTGGAAAAAGTTTGTACGCATGTGGCCATTTTGCAAAAAGGCGTTTTGAAAACCAACGGAACAGTTAGTGAGGTGTTATCCGGAACAGTCAGCAACAGGGTGGCCACTATTCAGTTAGAAATTGCTGCCGATGATCTCGCTGCACTTGAAACTGCCATCAGCCAGCTGACAGGATTCATCAGCGCAGCACAAGAAAACAACTCGCTGATAGCAGAACTCGAAGAGAGTGTGTCACCCGCTGCCGTCAATCAATATCTTTTTGACAAGGGTATTGTGTTAAGCCAGTTAAATCTGAAAAAAGCCTCACTGGAAAAGAGGTTTCTTGAAATTACAGGCACCAAAAGCGAACATTAATTTACTGAAACAGAAATAAAATTTTTTATGGTAAAGAACCTTAGAATTGAATGGATGAAGATAAAAAACTACCGGGTGTTCCAGGTATTCTCCGTTCTGTACATTGCCGGTATTTTGCTGATTATCTACATATTTTACAGGGTCTACATAGACCTCATTGGGAACATACAAGAATCAGTAACCGGAGTACAAAGTGAAGGCAGTGACTTTTTCCGGTTGTTTGGGGCTGAGAACATCTGGCGCACTGTATGTTTTGCAACCAGTTTTCTGTTATACCTGCCGGGTATGATTATCATTAACCTCTTCATCAACGAAGTAAACTTTAAGACACACCGTCAGAATATAATTGATGGCTGGAAGAGAGAAACCTTTATCTACACAAAAATAGGCCTGATCATCTGCATGTCGCTGGCAATAACCGTAATGAACTTAATCGCAACACTTATTATGGCCAGTGTTACAGGTACGTCTTTTTCACTTGAAGGATCCTGGATGCTTGGGCTTTGCTTTGTACAATCTTTCATCTACCTGATGTTTGCACTTTTACTGGCCACACTTTTCAGGCGAAGCGGTATCGCCATTATTGTTTTCTTTATCTATGGCCTTTTACTTGAGTTTTTACTGATGTGGCTATTTGGAAAAATAATTCCCGGTTCAGAACATTTTCTTCCTTTACAGGTATCAGATTCATTATTGCCCTTTCCATTAGCAAAAGGGCTGTATAAAAACCTGCCCGGTGTAGAAGTAATGTTACCGGCCGCCATTGCTATTGCAGCATTATATATTTATTTCGCTGTGCGGAAATATAAATACGACGATCTGTAGAATAGAAATGATATAAATTTCCTGAATTTATTTTAAAGGTTAGCCGACGCTAACCTTTTTTATTATCACATCTGTTCACCAAAATAAAACTGCGGATTGAAAAAAGTACAAACAGGTAACCGTTCACCGCACTGCTGTACTGCGGCTTGCCCCATAGCTGCTCCGGGTATTGTTTCCACCATGGTTTCTTTTTTTCAAAAACAGATTTGCCGGCTGATGCGCACCTTGTCGTTGCGGAACTGTTGCCACAGTTTGCGTAACCATTGCTTTACGTACTAAAAAAGGATGTTCGTGTATGACAGGTATTGTTTTGCCAATCAGCTTTTGAATATCCTTCAGTTCTGTTTTTCCTCAGCACTGCAGAAAGAGATAGCTGTTCCGGCATTTCCTGCCCTGCCGGTACGGCCAATGCGGTGTACGTAGGTTTCAGGAATATTTGGTAATTCAAAATTGAAGACATGGGTCAGCTCATCAATGTCTATTCCCCGGGCGGCAATATCAGTAGCCACTAACACACGGAGCGTTCCGTTTTTAAAATCAGACAGTGCATTTTGTCTTGCATTCTGAGATTTGTTACCATGTATGGCAGCAGCCGGTACATTATGCCGGTGCAAAATCTTCACCACTTTATCAGCACCATGTTTAGTACGGGTAAAGACCAATGCGGTTCTTATTTTCTTATCCTGCAACAAATGCATCAGCAATTCCGGTTTTTCCATCTTGCCAACATGATAGAGACTTTGTTCAATCTTTTCAACTGTTGATGATGGAGGTGTTACTTCCACCTTCGAAGGATGCCTTAATAATTCATTTGCCAGTTTTTGAATCTCAGGCGGCATTGTAGCTGAGAAAAACAATGTTTGTCTTTTTGCAGGCAATTTTGCAATCACTTTTTTTACATCGTGAATGAATCCCATATCGAGCATACGGTCGGCCTCATCCAGTACGAATATCTGCAGCTGGTCAAGACGTATATAACCTTGCGCCATTAAATCTAACAAACGGCCGGGTGTAGCCACCAAAATATCGGCACCTTTTTTTAATGCGTTGGTCTGATGCAATTGAGAGACACCACCAAAAACAACGGTGTGTCGGATACCGGTATACCTTCCATAAGCAGCAAAGCTTTCATCAATTTGTATGGCCAGTTCCCTGGTTGGGGTAAGGATTAATACTTTGATGCCTGTAGCCAGCGGTTTTTGCTGATACAGTAACTGCAAAATTGGAATGGCAAAAGCTGCTGTTTTTCCCGTGCCGGTTTGGGCACAGCCCAGCAGGTCTTTTTGTTGCAATACCAGCGGAATAGCCTTTTGCTGAATGGGTGTTGGAATAGTGTAACCTTCTGTGGCTAATGCCTTAAGAATAGGTTCTATCAATGATAATTTTGTAAAAGCCATTATGGTTTTTAATTTTTATGGAGCTGGCAAAGACGTTGTAGTTTCTGAATCAGCGAAAGTTTTCTGTGTACCACCGGCTTACAACCTGCCGTGTCATTTATGTGGAGTAGGTTGCGAAGATAGGGTTTTATATTTTAGTGGAGGAAGCAGGAAGCAGAAGGCATCAATCATAACTAACAATTAACTGTTACGGCTCGCAATTAACTGCCTGCCAGCATAATAAAAAAACCCCCGGCAGGAATACCGGGGGAACAACTAAAAAACACCAGCTTTTAATGCTCAGTGCTGCCCGTCAGGACATTCAGGCGGGGTTTCATTGGAACGAACTTCCTTCAGCTGCGCCCGTGATGGTAAGACACAGCAATAAAGTATTTTCTTAGTCCGGGCTTTTTCCCGTCTAAGAATGTATTAATCCTACTTATCTGAATCTGGTTATTATCGTCAGACTTGACCTCGTAATTGCTGTAGAAACTTTCAATATTGGAATTAGTATTGTATAATTCCATGTTGCGGCGGATATAAGCCGGCACAGTCTCAAACTCATTATTGGGGTCAGCAGCGTTAATATTGAACGATAAGTTTCTCAACTTATTCAGTCGTTCGGCTGCCCTACGTTTTTGCTCTTCGGTTTCGTTCTGCATCGCAGAATCCTCAACCTCGGTGGACAAAGGTGACTGAGCCTGATGGGCCAACGGCATATCCGCCGCAGGAATGTCGCTCTTTTCGACAAGCTGCATTTTGCAAATCGAGGAGTTCTTCCTCTTCTTCGCTGGCAGCATTTTGTTCGAAAGAACCGGCTCTTCCACAGAAGTTTTTGAGGCAACGGCCTCTGCTTTTACTTCTGCATAGATATTGGACGGTCTGGCCAGATAGCCCCCTGATGCTGCAGACACCGGGGTCGTACCGCTAGCAGTACTATCTTCCCTGATACTGAAGATTAACTCAGCATCTGTTTCTTTAATAGCTGGGGATACGGAACCGATCGCTATCGGTTGAGGTACCGAATTTATACTATCGGTATTTATACTTATACCGTTTTTATCAACAGTAGTAGTACTAACAATTTCATTGGTAATATTACTTGGTAATTTTTCCTGTTCAATTGCATTAGCTGATTGATAATTCATATCAAGATCCCAATGCACCACCACTGGCCCTTCGTCTTTTATATCGGAAAAATCAATTACCGGGGCACTAATCACCGGAAATTCTTCTACCAGTTTTGGCATCAGATAATCATTGTCCGCAGCAGGCTTCACTTCAGCTTCCATCATCTGCATTTCTCTTTCAATAGCAGCCGGTGGTATAACTGCAAAAACAGATACAGGTTTTGCCTCTTCGGTTTTTTGAATTTCTGGTTGCCCCAGTACCATTACTATCTTTTCCTCCTTCTTCGGCTCTTCTTTCTTTACTACAGGTTTCTGGAATGGATCTTTATGTTCAAAACCTGTTGCTATTAATGTAATTCCAATCTTATCACCCAGGGTACTGTCATATCCCATACCAAGTATCACATCAGTATCATCGCCAGCTTGTGTAAGCAGATAGTTTTGTATCACTTCTACCTCATCCATAGTAAATTCATGTTCACCCTGAGCAGAATTAATATTGATGAGAATCCACTTAGCACCTTTAATGTCATTATCATTCAATAATGGAGAGTTCAGCGCCTCTTCAATAGCTTTCTGCGCCCTGTTTTCTCCGGCGGCTTCTGCATTACCTAAGATTGCAACACCACCATTACGCATGACTGTGCATACATCGGCAAAGTCAACATTAATCTGTCCTGTACTGTTAATTACATCAGTAATGCACTTCGCTGCAGTTGCCAATACATTGTCTGCTTTTTCAAACGCTTCACGCATTTTCAGGTTACCAAACTGATGCCTTAATTTATCATTGCTGATCACCAGCAGTGTGTCAACAAATTGCTTTAGATTTTTTATCCCCTCTTCAGCCTGTTGCTGCCTTTTCTTTCCTTCATAAGCAAAGGGTGTTGTTACAATTCCAACGGTAAGAATTCCAAGGTCACGGCAAATTTTTGCAATAATAGGTGCACCCCCTGTTCCGGTGCCTCCACCCATACCGGCAGTAATAAATGCCATCTTGGTATTCACTTCCAAAATTCGTCTTATTTCTTCCAGTGACTCCTCGGTTGCCTGCCGTCCAATGTCAGGATTTGCACCTGCACCAAGGCCTTGCGTAAGATGTGGCCCCAGCTGAATTTTGTTTGGGATACCGCAGAAAGCCAATGCCTGGGCATCAGTATTGCAAATAACAAAGTTTACACCATCAATCTGCTGGTTAAACATGTGGTTAACAGCATTGCCGCCGCCACCACCTACACCAATTACTTTCAGAATTGATGATTTATCTTTTGGCAAATCGAAATGAATCATAGTCTTTAGTTTTTGCTTCATGGAGTACGATTCTGAAATCTCACATGATGAAGCGTTGATAAAATGGGTTAGTTAGTTTTATCTGAATACCTGTGATCCAGAAATGGGTTGCGTTATAAAGCTTTGTCTTCCTCTTCTTTGAACAAGTCAATGAGTTTGTCTTTGAACTTTCCCAGAAGCCAGTAAGATTTCTTCTCTTTGCCATCTTCATTTCACTTACTGCAATTTCAACATCTGCAACAGGCACTTCTTCTACAGTCTGCTTTAAACCTTGTGGCACTTCCACATTACGGAAATCTTTTTCAAACTGTTTGCGGTTATGCTCATAGTCGTCATATCCTTTTAGTATTAAACCTATGCAGGTTGAATAGGTAGGTTTGGCAAGTTCTTCAATATGTCCTGCTGCCAGGTGCTCATTAGGGAAGCCAATTCTTGCAGGCAAGCCTGTTACATATTCTGTCAGTTGGATAAGGTGCTTCAGTTGTGAGCCGCCACCGGTAAGAATGATACCACCGTTCAGCATCCTGTTTTCTAATCCCACCTGTTTCAGATGATAGGTTACAAAATCCATGATCTCCTGCATTCTTGCCTGTATTATATTCGCCAGGTTCTTCACACTTATTTCTTTTGCCGGCATACCCCTCAATCCTGGTATTGTAATATAGGCATTCGCTTTTGCCTCATTAGCCAAAGCACTGCCAAACTGCACTTTCATGGCTTCGGCTTGTGTTTTCAAAACACCTAAACCGGTTTTAATATCATTGGTTATGTTTTCACCTGCAAATGGAATAACAGCAGTATGCTTCAGTATACCTTCGTAAAACACAGCGAGGTCTGTTGTGCCGCCACCGATATCTACAATCGCAACACCAGCCTCTAAATCCTCTTGTCCCATTACAGCGGAAGATGAGGCAAGCGGCTGCAATACCAGATCCTTCGTATACAATCCGGATTTTTCAACACTGCGGTTAATATTGCGAATAGCATTTTTATCTCCGGTAATAATATGGAAGTTAGCACCAATCTTCACCCCGCCATACCCAATCGGGTTTGGAATATTCTGGAAATTATCAACTGTAAATTCCTGTGGTATTACATCAATTATCTGATCTCCGGCAGGAATATATGTTTTTATATTGGTCATCAACTAACTGATCTATTTCTTTCTGAGTTATTTCGTCATCTGTAGTTTGCCGCACAATGTCCCCACGGGTTTGTAAACTCTTAATGTGATGTCCGGCAGTACCCACATAAACTTCTTTCACTTCCAGGTCAGGATTAGACTGAAAGCAATTATCGAGGGCTGCCCTAATGGCTTTTATCGTTTCATCGATATTAAGCACTTGTCCATGCTTAACCCCGTTGGAATTGGCTTTTCCAAAACCAAGTATCTCCAGTTTACCAAACTCGTTTTTCCGTCCGGCAATTACTGCAATCTTGGTAGTTCCAATATCCAAGCCTACAATAATGGGTTGTTCGTTGTTCATAATTGGTTGTTTTTAGTTGTTGTTGTTTTTAATTCTTTGTTTTAGTTATATCCTCTGTTTGTCTCTTCAGCAGGCTGCTTAGCCGGCATTACAGCTTTCGGTATTTTCGCAGGAACTGGTTTGCTATTTTTGTTTTGCACAGGTTTGTCATTTTTAACAGCTGGCTTATTGTCTGTTTCCATTGGCAAATCAGGAGTAACCACATCGGCAGAATCTGCTGCCAGTTTCAGCAGTGGCGGCAAATTGCGTATCAATGTGTCATTGTTCGCCTCAGTTGACTGGCGCAGTAACATTTCGACATTCTTTCTCAGCTGCACAGAATCAACAACACCACCTCCCAATGTTTTTGAGGCAACCACCTGTCCTTTATAGCGTACATCAATAAGCCGGTATTTATTAAATCCTGTCTGGCTTAATACCTGTTTATAAAAAACCATCAGATGGTTAAATTTTTTCACCACATTCGCACCATTCCCCAGCTTCACAATATGATTTCCAACCAGCGGAATCATTTCAAACTCTCGTTCACTATTAATATCAATCTGGGCTACTTGTGCTAACCAGAAATTATCATTGTAAATGAATGTTGCCATATTCTTCACATCATTCAGTAAGGCACTATCTCCGGAATTCCATTTCGCTTTATCCGGAAAACCGGTAAACACGGGAACCCTGGCACTAAGTTTTTCAGACAAAGGCATTTTCTTTCCTGCACTGTCAATATAGAAAGAACTATTACCTGTTGTAAACACTCTGGCCACCGGTTCTTTTTCTACAACATTTACATGAAGCACACCCTTATTATCAATATAAACTTCAGCTTCTTCAATCCATGTATTTCTCTCAAGAGATTGCTCCATATCATGCAATTTCAGAGCAGAAGCCAGCCGACCTTTTATTTTTCCACCGGCTGCTTTTTCCAGCATCAATTGAATATCGATCCTGTCAACAAAGAAAATTTCTTTTGCTCCAATAATGTTTATCTGCACATCATTACACAATCCTTTCTTTTGCTTGTTGATTGCTGCAAGCAACAGAGTGAGCATACCTGCCCCAACAAGCAGCCAAACTGTAACAAAAAACACTTTCCGTATCGTAATCTTTTTACTCAATTCGTTAGTATATCTTTTATTGGCTCCACCAACATTTCAATATCTCCGGCACCGGCAGTTACTAACACTTCACCAAACTCCTTATCTGCATTTACCGCATAGCTGTCTCTTATCCATTTCAGCAATTCAACTTTACTTATTACACGGCTTCCCTCGTTATTCATCTTTTCTATTATCATTTCACTGCTTACTCCTTCTATTGGCAGCTCCCTTGCAGGATAAATAGGCAGCAGTATTACATCATCAGCTATATCCAGCACTTCAGCAAATCCATGTGCCAGATCTCTTGTTCTGGTGTACAGGTGAGGCTGAAATATTACTGTACATTTTTTCTGCCTGAACAAAGTCTTAACCCCCGTTATCAATGCCTTCAGTTCCGCGGGATGGTGGGCATAATCGTCTACAAATACAATCCCGTCATTCTTTATTATATACTCAAACCTTCTCTTTACCCCCTTTGAAACTTTCGACAGCAGTTTTTATACTTTCGGCTTCAATACCCAAACTATCTGCAACCGCTATTGCTGCCACCGCATTCTCCACATTGTGCATCCCGCCCATGTTCAGCTTCACATCAGTAAGTAACTTATCCTTCAGCATTACGTCAAATTCATATCCGCCACCGGCCAACCTGATATTAGCAGCATAGATATCAGCACTTTCATTCTGCAAACTGTAGGACAGAACATTATCTGCTTTTAATTCCTTTCCTCTCTTCAACCCAAACTTCTTTAACAGCAAACCACCTTTCTGCACTTTGGCAGCGAAATCTATAAAAGCATCTTCCATCGCCTCCGTTGTTCCGTAGATATCAAGATGGTCGGCATCCATTGCCGTAACAACTGCCATATCCGGATTTAGCTTCAAAAAACTTCTGTCATATTCATCGGCCTCCACCACACACAAATTTCTTTTGCTGCTTAAAAAGTTTGTAGCATAATTAGCGGATATGCCACCCAAAAATGCATTACACCCAAAACCACTGCTTGTCAGCAAGTGGGCCACCATTGTAGTAGTTGTTGTTTTACCGTGAGTACCTGCAATACATATATTGAAAGAACTATCTGTAATAAGTTGCAGTACATCACTTCTCTTTATCACTTTGTAACCGTTTTCACGGTAGAAAACAAGTTCAGCCTGTTCAGCAGGAATGGCCGGTGTATAAACCACCAAATCCACTTTCGTTGGAATCAACTGCAGGTTTTCTTCATAATGAACAGCTATACCGGCAGCTTCAAGTTCTTTGGTTAATGCAGTTGCTGTTTTGTCGTAACCGCTAACTTTTAATCCAGCTTTGTGAAAGAACTTTGCAATGGCACTCATTCCTATTCCGCCAATGCCGATAAAATAGACAACCCCTTCCTGCCCCTTTACAAAGGGAAATCCAAACTCTTTTTCTATTTTATTCTTATCGATCATTTTTTTATTCCCCCGAAGGGGGTATTCATAAGGACAGTATTGCTCCCAGCCCCTGAAAGGGAGTAAGGGATTCGTTTTTATGCCAAATACTTTTTGTCATTCAATATTTCAAGTATAATACCGGCCACTTTGCTGTCAGCATCTGTCACTGCCAGTTTGCTGATATTATTTTTTAACTCTTCCTGTTGCTGTTCATCGCCCGCCAGTTCAGTTGTCATTTTGAGCAGTTTCTGCATCGCTTCTGCATCTTTCACCATCAGTGCGGCCTGCTTATTCACTAATTGCATCGCATTAACTGTCTGATGATCTTCTGCCGCAAATGGGTAAGGAACAAAAATGACTGGTTTTTTTGCCACACACAGTTCTGCAACTGTCATTGCTCCTGCCCTTGCCACAACAATATCTGCAGCAGCATACGCATATTCCATCTTTGTTATGAACTCATTTACCCAAACGCCATCTTTCCCATCGCAACGTTGCTTCGCTGTTTCAGCATAAGGTTTTCCGGTCTGCCAAATCACCTGAAGACCTGCTGCAAGCAAATCATCAAGTCCATTATCAATTGCTTCATTAATTGTTTTAGCTCCGAGGCTTCCTCCAACAACCAGTAATGTTTTCCGGTTATCATCGAGCCGGAAAAAACGAATCCCTTCTGCTTTACTAACAGAAGCATTTGCTATCTCTATCCGAACAGGATTGCCCGTTACTACAATTTTCTCAGCTGGAAAAAATTTTCCCATCCCATCAGTACCTGTAAACACCTTTACTGCCTTTCTGCCAAGTATCATATTCGATTTCCCGGCAAAAGAATTAGACTCATGAATGAAAGTCTTTATTCCCTTAGCCTGTGCAAAACGCAAAACCGGAAAACTTGAATACCCCCCCACACCAACCACTGCTTCAGGTTTGAAATTTTTAAAAATCTTTCTTACCTGTATGAAGCTTTTTATCAGTTTATATGGCAACCCGATATTCTTAATCAAAGAGCTGCGGTTAAACCCGGCAATATCTATTCCTTCAATTTTATAGCCTGCCTGTGGTACTTTTTCCATCTCCATTTTTCCTTTGGCCCCGATAAACAAAATCTCAATCTCCTTGTCATTATTTCGTAGGGCATTGGCGATTGCAATTGCAGGAAAAATATGACCTCCTGTTCCTCCGCCTGCAATAATTATTTTCCTGCTCATTACTTTTACTTTACTGTTTCTGCCGCCACTTTTCCTTCCTGTATTTCAACATTCCTTGCCACACTCAATATAATTCCGATTGCCAGGCAGGTAAAAATGAAACTCGTTCCGCCCATACTCACCAGCGGCAACGTAACCCCGGTTACCGGAAACAAATTCACCGTTACTGCCATGTTTGCAACTGCCTGAATTGCCAGTGTAAAACTTAAACCCAGGGCAAGAAATGCACCGAATGCAAAAGGACATTTTTTAAAAATTCTTATACACCTGTATAAGAAAACCAGGTATACAAACATGATAAATGCGCCACCTGAAAGCCCATATTCCTCAATTATAATTGCATAAATAAAATCATTATACGCCTGTGGCAAATAATCTCTCGTCGTGCTGTTTCCGGGACCAACACCAAAGAAACCTCCTTTTGAGATAGCCACTTTCGCCTGGCTAACCTGGTAATCATCATTATCCACATCTTTACTGCCATATATAAAACTCTCTACCCTGTTTATCCATGTATCCACCCTGACTAAAATTCCGGAAGATGTTTTTCCCTGAACAGAAGATGATTGATCACCCGAACTTTTGTGACGAATAACTGCAGCGGCAATAAGAAATACTACGGGGATGAGAGCAGCTCCTATCACCATCAATATGTGCTTTGTGCTAACCCTCCCGATAAAAAGTAACAGCAGGCAACTTGCACCTAAGAGCATCGCTGTTGATAAGTTGGCTGGCGCTATTAATGCACATACGATAAGAACGGGAGCGATAACAGGCAAAAAGCCTTTTCTTAAATCTTTAATTACATCCTGTTTTTTACTAAGCAACCTAGCCAGGTACATAAATAGTGCCAGCCTTGCGAGGTCAGAGGTTTGCATCGTCATGTTAATAAAAGGCAGGCGAATCCACCGGCTTCCTTCATTCATTTTTACTCCAAAAAAAAGCGTATAAATCAATAAAGGAATAGAAACAAGAAATACCACTTTTGCCACCTTTGAGTAAAATGTATAGTTAACAAGATGGGCAAAATAAATGACCATAATACCAGCCAGAATGAACGCCACCTGTTTAAACAGGTAAATTTCTGTATTACCCTTATAGTTTTTATATGCCAAAGAACCTGTGGCGCTGTACACCGCCAGCAATGAAACAAGGGTGAGCAGTATTACCAATGCCCAAATAACTTTATCACCTTTTGTTTTACTCAAAAGGTTATTGGCATTGAATGGATTCCTCAACTCATTAAGTCGTATATCTTTTGCCGCAGTCATTTTGTTTTACAATTCTTTTACCGCCTTTTTAAATTGCTGACCCCTGTCTTCATAATTTTTGAATAAATCAAAACTGGCACAAGCCGGGCTAAGCAGTACCACATCGCCCTTTTCTGCCAATTGGTATGCTGTCATTACAGCATCAGCAGCACTGGCAGTTTCAACAATTTTTTCTGTTATTGAATCGAACGCTTCATATATCCTTGCGTTATCAGCACCAAGACATACTATTGCCTTTACCTTTTCTTTTACCAGGTCTGCAACAAGGGAATAATCATTCCCCTTATCCACCCCACCAAGAATCAGTACTGTTGGCCTAGTCATGCTTTCCAGGGCATACCAGGTTGAATTTACATTGGTAGCCTTACTGTCATTAATAAACTCAATACCCCGAACTGTAGCCACAGGTTCCATGCGGTGTTCAAGATTTTGAAAATTCTGAACAGCATCCCTGATCTTGTCTTTCCTGATATCCAGCGTAGTGGCCGCCACACATGCTGCCATAGTATTGTACTGATTATGCTTCCCCTTTAAAGCAAAATCATATACACTCATACTGGTAAACTCCTGTCCTGTTCTTACGTACATGTCTCCGTCTTTAATAAATGCACCGTTTGGCAATTCCTTTTTCATACTAATTGGCAGTTGGTTTGAGTGAATATTGAATGTGTCTATATATTTTATTGTCATCGCATCATCAGCACAATAGATGAAATAATCACCCGGCTGTTGATTCATTGCGATCCTGAATTTGCTTTTTATATAATTTTCAAACTTATAGTCGTAACGGTCAAGATGATCTTCCGTTATGTTAGTCAGCACTGCTACATCCGGCCTGAAAGCTTTGATATCATCTAACTGAAAACTGCTCACTTCCACCACATAAATCGGTCTGGGATCTTTTGCAACTTGTTTTGCAAATGATTCGCCGATGTTTCCTACCAGGGCACAGTTCATTCCGGCCTGTCTGCAGATGTGATAAATAAGTGTAGTAGTAGTAGTCTTCCCGTTGCTTCCGGTAATAGCCACAATAATGCTTTCACCCTTGAAGCGATACGCCAGTTCTATTTCACTTATGACCGGTATCCCTTTAACCCTTATTTTCTTTACTATCTCCGCTTTATCCGGGATACCAGGGCTTTTCATCACCTCGTCCGCATTTAAAATTTTTTCTTCTGAATGCCGCCCTTCTTCAAAATCAATACCCGCAACAATCAGTTCGTTGCGATATTCCTCTTTCAAAGAATTTCCTTCAGACAGAAAACATCATACCCCTGCTGTTTCGCCAGCAGTGCTGCGCCTGCTCCGCTTTCGGCGCCTCCCAGTATGACAAATCGTCTGTTCATAAAATCATCTTTTTGTACGGAGTACGGTTCTTCATAAGTATTGGCTTCAATTACAACTGCACCACAATTCTGTTAAATCAGATCTAATTTTTCTCAAAGGATTGGGACTGGTTTTTCAACACTATTTTTGTTTAATCACATTATCTCAGTTTCAATGTCACTATACTGAAAACAACCAGCAACACTGTTACTATCCAGAAACGATTTACAATTTTTACTTCATGATAACCCTTTACCTGGTAATGGTGATGAAGCGGTGCCTTTAAAAAAATTCTTTGCCCTTCTCCATATTTCCTTTTTGTGTACTTAAAATAGCTTACCTGCAGCATTACACTCACAGCCTCTGCGAAGAACACCCCGCAGAAAATAGGAATCAATAATTCTTTGTGTACAATAATGGCCAGTGCAGCGATAATTCCGCCAAGTGTAAGACTGCCCGTATCACCCATAAATATTTGCGCCGGAAATGAGTTATACCATAAGAATCCAATACAAGCCCCGATCATGGCTGCAATGAAGATTGACAGCTCATCAAGACCGGGGATAAACATTATGTTTAAGTAGTCTGCGAAATATAGGTTGCCACTGGCATAAGCGAATATGCCAAGCAACACACCGATTATGGCCGAGGTTCCCGTTGCTAATCCGTCAAGCCCATCGGTAAGATTTGAGCCATTTGAAACTGCCGTAATAATGAATATTACGATAAGAATGTACAACACCCATGTATAGTCTCTCCAGGAAGCAGGCAAAAGCTTAGCGTAATTAAACTCATGATTCTTTACAAACGGAATGGTTGTTATGGGAGTTTTTGTTTCTGTAAAATATCTTGTTTTACCATTAATGCTTTTTGAAAAAACCGTAGTATCTGTTGGCGGCACATGCCCCACGTACTCTCTCCAAATCTTTACGTCACTGTTAAAATATAGTGTGAGCCCAACCAACAAGCCCAGACCAATCTGCCCAAGTATTTTAAACCATCCGGCCAGTCCGTCCTTATCTTTCTTTTTGTACTCTTCACCTTTTTGCTGTGCGAGTCTTTTACTTCTCAATTTCAGGTAATCATCAATAAAGCCGATTATACCCATCCACACGGTACAGATAAGCATCAGTTGCACATAAACTTTTGTCAGGTTGGCAAGTAATAATGTTGGAATAATGATGGCGGCTATGATGATGATACCGCCCATTGTTGGCGTACCTTTCTTTTTTTCTTCACCAGGCAAACCTTCTTCACGGATGCTTTCACCAATTTGCTTTTTCTGCAAAAACTTAATCAGTTTCTTGCCATACACAGTTGTAATAAATAACGACAACAAAACAGCCAGCAATACCCGGAAAGTAATAAAACCAAAAAGCTTATTACCCGGGAAATTGAAGCCTTCGCTATTTAGCCAGTCAAAAAAATGATACAACATACTGGTTGTGGTTAGTTGTTATTATTACTTTTCTAATTCTTCAAACAATTCACTCACTACTTCTTTATCATCAAAATGATTTCTCACTCCGTTTATTTCCTGGTACTTCTCATGTCCTTTCCCCGCCACTAACACTATATCCTCTTTTCCGGCAAGGCTGATGGCCGTTTTAATAGCCTGCTTTCTGTCAACTATTGAGATATACTTCCTTTTATAAGCCGCTGCCAATCCTTCTTCCATATCAGCAATAATCTGCTGTGGGTCTTCAGTCCTGGGATTATCACTGGTGAATATCACCCTGTCGCTATGTTCGCAGGCTACAGTTGCCATCACCGGCCGCTTCGTTTTATCTCTGTCGCCTCCACAACCCACCACAGTAATCACATTTTCAAATCCCCTGCGCAGCTTTTTGATAGTTGCCAGCACATTCAACAGCGCATCGGGTGTATGAGCATAATCGACGATGGCAATCACTTTTTCATTGGCAGAAACGATATAATCAAACCGTCCTTCTGCACCTGATAATTCGCTTAACGCTGTAAGCACCTGCTGCTTTTCTTCCCCCAAACAAACTGCCGTTCCATAAACAGCAAGCAGATTGTATGCATTGAACTCTCCTATCAGCCTGAAATGCACTTCCACGTCATTAACTGTCATCACTAATCCGCTAAGACTGTTATCAAGTACTTTTCCCTTGAAATCGGCCACTGTCCTCAAGCTGTAGAAATATTTTTTAGCTAGTGTATTCTGCAGCATCACAGATCCTCTTTTATCATCTGCATTGCAAATGGCAAACGCTGATGAAGGCAATCCGTCAAAAAATGCTTTTTTCACCCTGATATATTCATCAAATGTTTTATGATAATCAAGATGGTCATGAGTTATATTGCTAAAGACACCACCGGCGTATTGCAACCCTGCAATCCTGTGCTGATGAACTGCATGTGAGCTTGTCTCCATAAACACATAAGCACAGCCTTTGTCCACCATTAGTTTCAACAGTACGTTCAGGCTGATTGCATCGGGTGTGGTATGTGTGGCCGGAATCACTTCTGCGCCAATGATATTCTCTACAGTACTTATCAAACCACAGGTATATCCCAATCTTGTAAAGAGCTTGTACAACAATGTTGCAATCGTTGTTTTACCATTCGTTCCTGTAATACCTACCAGTTTCAGTTTTTCAGATGGTCTTTCAAAAAAGTTACAGGCAATATATCCGGCAGCCGCAGCACTGTTTTCAACCTGCACATACACTACTTTTTCATTTTGGACAGAAGGCATTTCCCTGACATACTACAGCAACGGCGCCTTTCTCAACTGCTTTGTTTATATAATCATGTCCATCAGCCCAAACACCTTTTACCGCTATGAACAGTGAACCGTCTTTTATCTTTCTTGAGTCTATTTGTATATCCTTTATGTCAACTACAGTACTTCCCTGTACTATTCTTAATGCAACCTTATATAAAACATCCTGCAGAATCACAAACAGAAATTTTTAAAAATCATTAACTTAATTCAAGCCATACAATTTTACCTTTTCCAAGAAAGGTACCTGCTTCAACAGATTGTATTGTCACTTTCCCCCTGCCCCTTACCTGTACTTTCAATCCCATATTTTCCAATAAAAAGACTGCATCTTTCAACCCCATACCTTTAACATTGGGCATCACTTGCTGCCGCACTGTTGTCATTCTTACAACTGGCTTATAATTATTTGCAGATACAGTTGCCCAGGTAGCCGTTCTTGCCGAATCGGCGTACTGCATATTCATTGACTGAAGCACTTTCTTTATATCACCCGCATCTCCAGCATAAAAAAAAGCAGAACTGTCTTTTGCCGCAAAAAAATGAGACGGTGTTTTCTTCTCCACATACATAGCATAAAGCTTGGTTGCAATCTCTCTGAATACCGGGGCCGCCACTGTGCCACCGTAATGTGAAGCAGCATGAGGCTTGGTTCTTATTACTACAATGCAGGTGAACTGTGGTTTGTCAACAGGAAAATATCCTACAAAAGTTGCCTGGTAAACACCATGAGAATATTTTATCGGGCCATCAGATACATGGGCAGTACCCGTTTTCCCGGCAACGGCAAACGTTATCCCATTCATTACTTTCCTTGCTGTTCCTTCAATAACTGTCGCCTCCATTGCCGATCTCGCTGCACTCACTACTTCAGGTTTGCATACTTGTTGTTCAATAACAACAGGCTCGAAGTGTTTCAATAGCACACCGTTGCTCCTGATACTGTTTACCAGGTAGGGTTTCATCATCTTTCCGTTATTGGCAATTGCATTGTATAATGCCAACGTGCAACGGACTACCTTGCAAACCATATCCAAAACTCATCCATAGCATATTTCCTTCATCACTTCCTTTTTGGTTAAGTGTAGCCATGGTTGGCCTGGGAACATTTGTTAAATCAATAGGTGAACGAACATCTAAATGAAATTTGTGCAGGTAATCTTTCAATTCGGCCGGCTTCTGCGCAAATGCCTTATATGCCAATTTGCTCATCCCTACATTAGAACTATGTGCAAAACACTCTTTGACTGTAAGTACTGCTCTAGGTGATCTTTCTGCATCCACAACAATTTTGCTTCCAACCTGTAAACGGCCTGCACCACCTACTTCTACTTTATCGTCAATCTTACTTGTGCCTTTTTCCAACACAGATAATAATGTAGCAAGTTTGATGGTGGAGCCAGGCTCAGTGGCTCTTAAGGCATAGTTATCATCTTCCCAGTATGAGCCATCAGGGCGACGGCCCAAATTTGCCATAGCCTTTATTTTTCCGGTAGCTGTCTCCATTACAATTGCAGTACCATAAGGACCCTCACACTGCATCATCATTCGCATCAGTGCTGTTTCTGTTATGTCCTGATGTTTACATCAATAGTGGTATAAACATCTTTCCCATTAATAGGGTCTGTTTGAGAACCTTCAATCGGGATTGCCGTTCCGCCTGCTATATATCTAACCAGTTTTTGTCCTTCAATTCCACTCAGAACAGAATCATAACTCATTTCCAAGCCTACGTTCTGCTTCTTTGTTTTCTTATTTGCCCCAATAAATTCTCTTGATAAACCTATTGTTCTGTTGGCCAATAATCCGAATGGAGTTTCCCTCTTACTGTTCACTTCCACAATCACACCGCTTTTGTTTCTCCCCAAACGAACCAGCGGAAACTCACGATAGACTTTATACTGTTCAAAATTCAATTTCTTCTTCAGCGGAAAATAGCGGTCTTTCAGCTTATATGCCTGCTGTAGCTCCCGCTTGTATTGGATTTGGGTTTTATCCTGAAAATAGTTGGCCAGCGACAATGATAAAGAATCTGCATTTTCATAAAAGCGTTTTCCTTTCTTCTCTCTCAGTCCTTCCGCATTAAAATCTATATAAATATCAAAAGTTGGAATAGAGGTACTCAGCATCTGGCCATCTTCGCTGTAGATAGTACCCCTTTCGGCATCCAGGGTAATATACCGCTGATGAAGACTGTCGCTCATATTGCGCCAGTAGCTTCCTTGAAAATGCTGAATGTAAAAAGCCCTGCCCAGCACCATCAGACTCAGTATCACAATACCGAGAAAACTGACGTAAACCCGCCAAAGTATGTCCTTTTTTATTTCCACTGTTTGTCCATAGCCATAACACCTGCAGGCAGGGGTTGTGGATTGTTTTTAGTTGTTGTTCGTTAGGTCTATTCGTTCACCTTTCTATAGTTCGTAATAAGAAAGGTTCTTCTCCATCTATTTCTTTGCCACACTATCTTTCAGCACTACTGGCGACTCTACCAGTTCTTTCAATCCCAGCGGCTCTACTGCTTTGATCAGTTCGCTTTGCTTACTCTGAAACATCACTTTACTCTTTACAGCGATGTATTCATACTTCAGTTCTTTTACCTCTTTAGCTGTTTTGTTTATCCGTCTGATAGTCTTGTCTGCGTAGTGTCCATTATAGATATACAATACTGCGAGCACGGCGAGAAACAAAATGAAAGGCACTTGTTTTACAACTGCCTGATAGTTCAACCAGCGTTTCCAACTGGTTTGCTTTGCAACCTCCTCCTCTTGTTTTTGCTTTTCCTCCATTGCTTTTAACTGGACTTCTTTAGGAGTTTATCAACCCTGCTTGGCGGAACCGCCGGCAAGCAGGGTTGATTTCAAGGGATATAGACTTTCCAAAAATGTATGCTCAAGGTTTGTCTTCTTTTTTAGCTTTCACTTATCTTCTCAGCCACTCTCAGCTTTGCACTTCTGCTTCTTGGGTTTCTTCTCATCTCTTCATCTAATGGGATTATTGGTTTTTTGGTAACTATTATTAAATCACTTTTCTTTTTAGTAACAGCAAAAGGATTGTCATCGGGCTCATCGAATGAACCTTTACGGAAAAAATTTTTAACCAATCTGTCTTCCAGCGAATGAAACGTAATGATGGCCGCACGGCCTCCGGGTTTTAACAAGGATGGAATTTGCTGCAGCATTTCTTTCAACGCACCTAATTCATCGTTTACTTCAATTCTCAATGCCTGAAAAACCTGGGCGAAATACTTATTGGGATTTCCTTTTACAATTTCACGGAGTGCATTTTTAAACCCTTCTGTTGTTTTCAGCGAAGCAATTTTCCTTACTTCAACAATTTTTCTGGCAAGAGTTTTTGCATTCGTTACCTCACCATACTGCTCAAACATTTTATGCAGTTGCTGTTCTGAAAAAGTGTTCAGTACATCAAAAGCTGTTTGTGCCTGGCGCCTGTCCATTCGCATATCCATTTCTGCATCAAACCGTATGGAAAACCCCCTGTCGGCTTGATCAAATTGATGACTGCTCACCCCAAGGTCTGCCATGATGCCATCCACAGCTATTATTCCTTCCAGTCTCAAAAAACGCTGCAGATGACGAAAATTTTGTGAAACAAAAATTAATCTTTTGTCATCAGGCAGGTTATTTTTTGCCGCTGTGTCCTGGTCAAAAGCCAGCAAGCGTCCATCTTTACCCAGATGTGAAAGAATGGCCTTAGAATGTCCACCACCTCCAAAAGTGCAATCAACATAGGTACCGACTGGTTTAATTGCCAGTGCCGCTATTGTTTCTGCAAGCAATACTGGTATGTGGTATTCCGTTTCCACAATCACATTTATTCTTTAGGCCCACCACCAAGCACCTGGCTTCCCAGATCACTTAATGCATCCGAAGAAATTGAATCAAAGAGCTGTTTGTACTTATTACTATCCCAGATTTCTATTTTATCGCCTGTTGCCATCAGCACAATGTCCTTTGTCAGATCCGCATAAGCCTTCAGGCTGGGTGGCAACAGAATACGTCCTGCAGTATCCGGTTCCACATAAGTGGCACCATTTAAGAATGCTCTCCTGAATTCTCTTTGCTTTGGGTCAAACTCATTCAGACCGGCAATTTTTGCAAAAAGAGGCTCCCACGTCTTCATCGGGTAAAGAGCCAGGCATTTTTCAAATCCCCGGTTGATAACAAACTTTTCGGCTTCGCCTTCGGGCAATGGCTTCTTGAAGCCTGCAGGAAGAAGAAATCTTCCTTTGGCATCCAGCGTAGCTTCATATTCACCCAGAAAGCCTGTCATTATCAATAATTTGAGAGTATTAAAATTAAATTAACACAAAATAACACTTTTTCCCACTTTATAACCAAATTTTTCCAATTTTCTTTTTTCCACAGGCATTTTTTTCCTGAAACTTACTCCCAGAGAGTGTTTAGAAGGATGTTAGCAAATGGGGTCATTTTTTTAAGTGGATTGAATGTGAATAGCGGTGGAAAAGCTGTGGATTAGGCAAAATTTTGAGTTTTCTGCATCTTTGTAGTTCACTAAGTACAACAGTTAGTTGTGTTATGACAGACCCAAGGCTTATCTCCATCAACGATTACACTTATTCCCTACCGGAGGAAAGAATTGCCAGCTTTCCATTAACAGAAAGAGATGCATCTAAATTGCTTATTTGCAAAGAGGGTAATATCGCCGAAGACACTTACAGAAATATTGCATCACATGTTCCTGATAACTCACTGCTGGTTTTTAACAATACCAAAGTGATGGAAGCAAGATTGTTATTTACTAAAGAAACCGGTGGTGTAATTGAAATTTTTTGTCTTGAACCACATGAGCAATATCCTGATGTAACAACTGCAATGCTTCAAAAAGAAAAAGTGTGGTGGCATTGCCTGGTAGGTGGCGCATCAAAATGGAAGCAAGGACAGTTGCTGAATAAAAAAGTAATCATTAATGGAATAACTGAAACACTTCAGGCAAAGTATATCGAAAAGAGAAGCGGCTCGTTTATTATTGAGCTGTTGTGGTCTCAACCGGAATTAAGTTTTGCGGAAATTCTTCATTACGCCGGAGCTATCCCTTTACCTCCATACATAAAAAGAGCCGCCGTAGAATCTGATGCTGAACGTTACCAAACCGTTTATGCTCACTACGATGGTTCTGTAGCTGCACCAACCGCAGGATTACATTTTACCGAAAAGACATTTTCTGATTTTAGGAGCAGAAATATTTTAACTGATTTTATTACGCTGCATGTGGGCGCCGGCACTTTCAAACCTGTAAAAAGTGAAACTATAAAGGAACATGAAATGCATGCTGAGTGGATTGATGTTTCCAAGCCGACAATAGAAAATATTCTTTCCTGCCTCAACAAAAAAATAATTGCTGTAGGAACCACTTCGCTAAGAACACTGGAGAGCTTATACTGGCTCGGAACAAAGAAGTCGGTAGCTGGCAGTCAAGAGCATGAAGAAAGTAATGAAAGAATACCTCAGCTTTTTCAATGGGAGGCATATGAACTGGCAAAAAAGGAAATACCTGTAACGGAGGCCTTACAATCGTTATTGCTGTGGATGATTAAGCATCAATTGGACCGAATCGTTACCAAAACTCAAATACTGATTGCGCCAGGGTATGAATTTAAGATTGCCAATGGACTCATTACAAATTTTCACCAGCCGCAATCTACCCTATTACTTCTTGTAGCCGCACTTATTGGCGATAAATGGAAAGAAGTGTATCAATATGCAATAGAAAATGATTTCCGTTTTTTGAGCTATGGAGATGGAAGCCTGCTATGGAAAGCAAATGATTAATCCGAATAATAATCTCATAATTTCTTCAGGGGAAATGCAACAAAAAACGAACTCCCTTTTCCCAAAGCACTTTCTGCCTTTATCGTACCACCATGTGCACTTACCATCGTTTTTACATAACTAAGGCCAAGGCCAAACCCCTTTACATTATGTACATTGCCGGTATGGGCACGGTAAAATTTTTCAAATATTCTCTTTAATGTTTCCCTGCTCATTCCTATGCCATTATCTTCAATATGTAGTATAAAGTTTCGTTCATCAGAATGTGTGGTAAGCTTTATCTCAGGTGATACATTATCTTTTGAATACTTAACTGCATTTTCCATAAGGTTATTTACAAGATTAGAAAAATGTACCTCATCAGCATTAATCAAATCATTGGCCGCATTCAGCATCAAACTGGCTTTGCCATTCTTATCATGTAACTGCAATGCAAAATTCTCAACAACTTCGCTAATGATATGATGAACATTTACCGGCTTCAGGCTTAGCTCCACTTCCTGTTTTTCAAGTAATGATGCCCGCAGTATTGTTTCGACCTGGCGGTTCATCCGCTGGTTTTCTTCCTTAATAATACCACTGAAATAACCCATTTTTTCTTTATCGTTAATCACTTTCTCATTCCGCATAGCATCCACTGCCAATGATATTGTGGCAATAGGTGTCTTAAATTCATGCGTCATGTTATTAATAAAGTCGTTTTTTATTTCACCCAATTTCTTTTGCCTTAGCATTGTTCGTACTGTAAGATAAAATGCGGCCAGTATTATGAGGGTAAAAAGAAATGATACCACTATTCTCCAGCGTAATGATTTTATTGCGTATGCCTTAACATCGGGCACAACAACAAAAAGAGCTTCAATATTTGTAAGATTTTCCCCTGCTGTACCCGTTAGTGCGACAAGTTGCTCATTATAAGAGTAATTATTAACAGTATCGGCGAGGGCCTCAATAATATCAGGAGTCATTTTCTCGAAAAAGTAACTACCATCGGGCGGAAATGTGGCGATTCCAAATTCAAAGGGGATATTCTTCAGTTTGTGCTTCAAAAAAGCCGCCTGAATTTTACCTTTAATTTCATTTGCATCAAAACTCTGGCCAATAGTCGTTGGCTTAAAAATATCAAATCCAAACGGGTCAGATAACAATCCTTTCTTTTTTTGTGTACCGGAAGCATAACTGCCCTTATGCTGGGCCAGCTCTCCTGCCACCATCTTCGTACTTTCATCCACATTATGCTTAATCTGTTCTACCCGGAGTGAAATCATATTATTAATCCAAGACACCTGGATTAAAATAATTCCTATCAGTGACAGGCTGATCAGGATAGTGATTATAGTAAAAATTCTTTTCACAACAGTAAATAAGCCGCCTAAGATAATCATATGCTGGCAGCATGCAAAAATACAGCCTAAGGATGCCTAAGTTATTGTCCGGCATCCCGGAATTGAAGTTTTAACGGGTTTTTACAATTATTGCCTGTGTTTTGTTTTTTGCTAAATTAGATTATGATTGAACCCGGTTCAGGCATATTACTCATTGCAGACCCATTTCTGAAAGATCCCAATTTTTTACGTACTGTAGTATTCCTTTGTGAGCACAAAGATGAAGGGAGTTTTGGATTTGTTCTAAACCGGGTTTTTGAAAATACACTGGATGAACTGGTCCCAGAATTGGAAGGCTATAAAATTCCTGTCTACTATGGTGGCCCTGTACAATTAAATTCTGTTCATTTCCTGCACCAGTATCCGGAACTTATTCCTGGCGGCCAGGAAGTGTTGAAAGGAGTTTATTGGGGCGGTGATTTTGATTTACTGGTTAAATTGATAAAAGAAGGGAGCATTGATAAAAATAAAATCCGTTTTTACATTGGATATTCGGGTTGGGGCGAAGGGCAACTGAATGATGAAATGAAAGAAAAAACATGGTTAACTGTAAAGGCAACCCGAAGGTTGATTTTTCACCCACGGCATCAGGAAATATGGAAAGATGCACTTCGCCATCTTGGTGGAGAATATGAGCAAGTAATCAACTACCCGATTGACCCGCAACTGAATTAAAATAACACTAACAAAAGATACAAAATGAGAAAACTTCTGTCTTTATCACTTATTGCTCTATGGATTAGTTTTTCGGGATGCAGTTTTTTGAAAAAAACCGGACTGATTCCGTCTGAACTTGAAATGGTAATGGGGTTGAAAGATGCACTTTCGCAAGGCTTGTTCAAAAGCCTTGATGCCTTTTCAAACCCGGATGGAAACCCGCTGGTACGGTTTGCATTTCCCGGCGAAGCCGAAAAGATTGAAAAAACACTGCGTGACCTCGGGTTTGACAAAGCAGTAAACCAGGTTACCGGAAAGTTTACAAAAGCCATGTCCTCAGCAGTAACCGTTGCGAAGCCCTTATTTATTGATGCAATAAAAAAATTGACAATTAAAGATGCAGCCAAAATTCTTGTAACTGATAACACTCATGCCGCCACCGACTACTTTAAACAAAGTATGAAACCCGGTTTAATGACTGCATTCAGACCTATAGTTGACAGCAGCATAAAAGTAGAAGCGGCAGATAAAGAATGGAATGCGATAACCGGTATTTACAACAGTATCCCATTTTTGAACAGTAAGCCACTTGAAAATAACCTTACCGATTTTATTGCTGCCCGTTCCATTGACCTGATGTTTCTCATGGTTGCTAATGAGGAAGAACAAATAAGGAGCAAATATGAACTGAGAAAAACTGATATGATGAGGAAGGTGTTTACCTGGGCGGAGGGAGAAGTGAAGAAAAGATTACCTGCAAATTAAAACCCTCCCGGTAAACGAGAGGGCCAATTTGTTTTCATATTCCCGAATGTGGTTTTCTCAAATATTATTCCACAGGCTCTGCACCTTCTGCGAGCACCGTTACTTTATTATTTAACACCTCTACAAAGCCTCCCTGAATATCAAAATTAGCAATGTGATTTTGTATATCCTTCAAAACTTTTATCCTGCCGGCTTTTAAAGCACTTACAAGCGGGGCATGTTTATCAAGTACCTCAAACGAACCACTCACTCCCGGCATCTGCACTCCGAAAACCTCGCCGCTGTATAATTTCTTTTCTGGTGTTAATATTTCTAAATTCATAATAAAATTGTGATGATGTGCCTATATAAAAATGTGCAAGTTGATTACGCCTGATTAGCAAATTTTCACATTAGCCATTTTGTGAATTAGCCCTGTGCCGCAGCCATCAATTTTTTTCCTTTTTCAATTGCATCATCGATACTTCCCACCAGGTTGAAAGCTGATTCAGGATATTCATCTACTTCACCATCCATAATCATGTTAAAGCCACGGATAGTTTCTTCAATGGGTACCAGTACGCCCTTCAACCCGGTAAAGGCTTCGGCCACATGGAATGGCTGGGAGAGGAAACGCTGTACCTTTCTTGCACGGGCCACAACCATTTTATCTTCATCGCTCAACTCGTCCATACCAAGGATGGCAATAATATCCTGTAGCTCTTTATAACGTTGCAGCATTGATTTTACACGGTCGGCACAGTTATAATGCGCTTCTCCCACAATAAGCGGAGAAAGAATTCTTGAAGTTGAATCCAGCGGGTCAACCGCAGGATAGATACCAAGATCGGCAATCTTACGGCTTAATACCGTTGTGGCATCAAGGTGGGCGAATGTTGTGGCAGGTGCAGGATCAGTAAGGTCATCCGCAGGTACATAAACGGCCTGTACAGATGTGATGGAACCATTCTTGGTAGAAGTGATACGCTCCTGCATGATACCCATTTCAGTAGCCAAAGTAGGCTGGTAACCCACCGCTGAAGGCATACGACCGAGCAAGGCTGATACTTCAGAACCCGCTTGGGTGAAACGGAAAATATTATCAACGAAAAACAGGATATCACGGCCTTTACCCTGTCCGTCGCCATCACGATAATATTCTGCAATTGTCAGACCTGACAACGCCACCCTTGCCCTTGCTCCGGGAGGTTCATTCATTTGTCCGAAAACGAAAGTTGCCTTTGATTCAGCCAGTTCATCCATATTAACTTTGCTTAGATCCCATCCGCCTTCTTCCATGCTGTGCTTGAAGGCATCTCCGTATTTCATAATGCCGGCTTCGATCATTTCACGCATCAGGTCATTTCCTTCACGGGTTCTTTCTCCCACACCTGCAAACACTGATAAACCCGAATAAGCTTTGGCGATGTTATTAATCAATTCCTGAATTAATACTGTTTTACCAACACCTGCGCCACCAAACAGACCAATTTTACCCCCTTTTGCATAGGGTTCAATCAAGTCAATAACTTTAATGCCGGTAAACAATACTTCGGTCGATGTACTCAGGTTTTCAAAAGCTGGTGGCATACCGTGAATTGGACGACCACCCACCTTGCTTACAGGTGGCAAACCATCAATCGGGTCGCCGGTTACATTAAACAAACGGCCTTTGATAGCTTCCCCTGTTGGCATAGCAATCGCCTGGCCTGTATCAACCACCTGCATACCACGAACAATACCTTCGGTACCATCCATGGCAATAGTACGAACACTGTCTTCACCCAGGTGCTGCTGCACTTCCAGTACGAGAGTATCGCCATTTTCTCTTTTCAACTCCAATGCATTATAAATTTCTGGAAGCCTTCCATCAAACTGAACGTCGATAACGGCGCCAATAACCTGTTTTACTTTACCTACAATTGCCATAAAAACTTGTTTCTGGTTTTTAGTTTCTGGTTACCTGTTGCTGGTCTTTGGTTTAGGTATCTAAAGAAATTCTAAGTTTTCATACCCTTTTATCCGTAACAATCAACCCGTAACCATGTTCTTTTTCAGGCCGCAAAGGTAAGGGCGAAGGGCTAATTTGCCAATTAGTTATGTAGAAAAAAGGCGAATTATCCCGGCTGTGGAAAATGGGTTAAAAACCTGCCCTTGCCATTAAACTGCTATTTTTGCCAATCTCCTGAAAAATATGAGGTTAACTGAAGTCGTAACACCACAACATGCAAAGGATTTTATTGAAGTAAATATTATACTCAATAAGAATAATCCGGCGTGGATACGTCCGCTTGATAAGGATATAAACGAAGTTTTTAGCCCCAAAAAAAACAAAGCATTCCGTTTTGGTGAAGCCACCCGCTGGCTGTTGCAGGACAACAATGGCAGACTAATTGGCCGTATAGCAGCTTTTGTAAACAAGAAATATAAAACCAAAGGCGATGAAGTACCTGTAGGGGGCATAGGTTTTTTTGACTGTACCGATAACCAGGAAGCAGCCGACATTCTTTTGATGTTGCAAAACACTGGCTGATTCAGCGTGGAATGGAGGCCATGGATGGTCCTATTAATTTCGGCGAACGGGATAAATGGTGGGGACTGGTAGTTCAAGGCAACGAAATATCTCCAATGTATGGGATGAATTTTAACCCACAGTATTACCAGCAGCTATTTGAAAACTATGGCTTTAAGATTTTCTTTAATCAAATTTGTTTTTCATTAAAAGTAAAAGAAAGGCTTCAGCAAAAATTTTATGACCGCCATGCCGAATGTGCTGCCGATCCCGGATTCAGTTCTGCACATATCCGGAAAAATAATTTGGTAAAATTTGCGAGAGATTTCTCACTTGTTTACAATAAAGCATGGGCTGGTCATGGCGGCATGAAAGAACTGGAAGAAAAAATGGTTCTGAAAATGTTTAACCTTATGAAACCGGTTATGGATGAGCGGATAAACTGGTTTGTTTATTATAACGATGATCCGGTTGGTATTTTCATTAACCTTCCCGACCTGAATCAGTGGTTCAAATACCTGAATGGTAAATTTGGTATTTGGCAAAAACTCAAATTTCTTTGGCTAAAAGCCACAAAAAAGAACAATAAATTTACCGGTTTGGTATTCGGCGTTGTTCCTGAGTGGCAAGGGAAGGGTGTTGACTGCTACATGATTGTGGAAGCTTGTAAACTAATACAGGGTGTTTATATAGAAAACGGAGAATACAAACTGCGGACAACTATTTATGATGACTATGAAATGCAATGGATTGGTGAGTTTAATCCTAAAATGATAAATGTGGCAGAGGCGCTGGGCACCTACCGCAGCCGTGTGCTAACTACCTACCGCTACAACTTTGACAGAATGAAAGAATTCAAACCACACCCGGTTCTTTCTTAAGAATGAGGCCAGAGGCCGTAAGCATGAATACAGAAGGTTACACCGCAACAATTGTGAAAAAAGAGAAAAACGGTCTGCCAAAACTTTCTTTATTATTGCACTTGGAAGAATGATTGATCAGCAGCTAATCCGGCTTCAGACTTCATACTTTTGACTACGGAATAATGGATAAATTCATTGTATCAGCACGGAAATACAGACCGCAAACCTTCGACACAGTCGTAGGCCAATCGCATATCACTACTACCTTAAAAAACGCTATCAGGCATCAGCAACTGGCACATGCTTTCCTGTTTTGCGGACCAAGAGGAGTGGGTAAAACAACCTGTGCCCGGATTTTGGCAAAAACTATCAATTGCGAAAAGCCAACAAAAGATGGTGAAGCCTGCGACAAGTGCCAGAGTTGCCAGTCATTCAACGACGGTGCCTCCATGAATTATTTTGAACTGGATGCTGCTTCCAACAACTCTGTTGATAATATTAGAGATCTCGTTGACCAGGTACGCTTTGTACCTCAAACAGGCAAATACAAAGTATATGTGATTGACGAGGTACACATGCTTAGTTCTTCTGCGTTTAACGCCTTTCTGAAAACACTTGAAGAGCCGCCTTCCTATGCCATTTTCATATTGGCTACCACTGAGAAACACAAAATTCTTCCCACCATATTAAGCAGGTGCCAGATTTTTGACTTTAAACGTATCACCATTAATGATACTGTGCACCACCTCGGAGAAATATGCGGAAAAGAAGAAATTAAAGCCGAGAAAGCCGCCCTGCAGATTATTGCCCAGAAAAGCGAAGGTTGTATGCGGGACGCACTAAGTATCCTCGATAAAATTGTGAGCTTTACCAATGGCGAGTTGAACTATACAAACACACTTGAGCATCTGAATATTCTTGATGCCGACTTATATTTTAAGTTGCTCAGCTACATGCAGCAACAGGATTTAGCAGGAGCCATGCTGTTGTACGATGACATCAACCGTAAAGGTTTTGAAGGCGACCTTGTCATTAATGGCTTTGCTGAGTTCATCCGCAACCTGCTGGTATGCAAAGATGAAAAATCGGCTAACTTGCTTGAAGTGGTAGAAAGCTTCAGGGATAAATATGTTGCCGCTGCCAAAGGCGTGTCATTTCCATTTCTTATAAGTACACTGAATATTCTTAACGAAGCTGAAATAAATTATAAAGCAGCCCGCAACAAACGGCTGCATGTGGAACTTGCACTTATCAAACTTTGCTACCTTCAGCAGGCACTGCAAATAACTGCTGAAGGAAATACAGTAATTAAAAAAAAACTGATTGAAGGTGCACAGGCATTCAGGGTTTCGCCGATAAAACTGTACAGCAGTCCGCAATCGAAAATCAGGAATCAGAAGTCAGAAACGGAAACCCAGAAGAAGGAATACGGAAACTTGCCAGTCAAACCAATTGCTTCGTTGGAAAAGAATGACCCAGAAGAGCATAAAACAGGAGCTAAACTGATTATTGATGCCCCAGCCGCCAGCAACCAACAACCTGTAACCCCGTCCGATCCGGCACGTGCAGGCAGTAACAAACTTTCTGCCCTGGATAAAATCCGTAAGCAAATAAAAGGAAATGGAAGTGGCAATGGTGACAGTACTAATAAGCCATTGCAATACGAAGAGCTGATTAAAGCATGGGCAGACTATATCGTTTTGCTGAAACAAAAAAGAAATCCTGCAGCACAGCCTTTTGAACTGGCACTGCTGCGTATAAAAGACGAAAACTCTTTTGAGGCGGTTACAGCCAATAATATTGAACAAAAGTTTGTTGAACAGGAACGAAACCATCTTTTTCATTTTCTGCAGGAGAAACTGCACAACCGCATATTACAGTTTACTGTTCTTGTGGAAGAAAAATCGTCTGACAGGCCAGCAATAGAACTGACCCTCACTGCCAAAGAGCAGTTTCAGAAAATGACGGAAGAATTTCCTTTGATAAAAGAATTAAAAGATCGCTTGCGGCTGGAGCTTGACTATTAGTTTAAGAGCTTTAGTTGTGACTCCAAAACTGATTTAAACCGATCAAAAACAAAACCGGATATAGCTGACCACGACTGATTTACAATATCATTTAGGCCGGAAAGTTCGTTTTCAAAAAAACCAGTGTCATGAAAATACGCATAACTGGCTTGTAAATAATCATTGACTTTCGCAAAAAAAACTGCTTCTTTCTGAAAGGCCCCTTTATCCATCCAGACCTTCAGTTCATTCTTAAATTTTGGCTCATGCATTTCTTTCAAGGCATCAATAACGTTGCGAACCTTTTCAATTGACAGCCCCTGTTCTGAAAACATTTGCTGTAGCGGCAACATCATATTGTCTATGCACTTCAAGTATTCATCTGCCATTTTCTGTAAATCGAAATATGAAGTATAACTTAGTTTCAAGGCGGCCGCTTCCTCTTCACTTTTTTGTTTTGCCTTAGCATAAAAGAACTGAATGGCTCTTGCATCAAGAACTTCCAGCCTCGTTTTCATCTCATTTAAATCTGCTTCCAACTTTGTAATAACCTCTGCTGTTGCTTTTTGATTGTATTTTTTCCCATCAAATTCAAAAACCCTTATATCAATTCTTTTATCCTGTATTGCCTTTACCAGTTCAATATCCTGAACAGATGCATTTATTTTCTTTATTAGATGTGCATTGTCTGCCGTAAAAATCTGTTCAAATCCTGTTTTATCAGGTAATGTGGCTTCAAATGCAAAATCAGCAGCAGGCAAAGCAACCTGTCTGTTATCATAAAAGCCATTGTATGCGCCGGGCAATGTACTTTTATAAATATCAGCCGCCAGCTTGTTTTCAAATTCAGCTTCAT
The DNA here is from genome assembly GCA_016719815.1 of Chitinophagaceae bacterium. Taxonomy (GTDB): domain Bacteria; phylum Bacteroidota; class Bacteroidia; order Chitinophagales; family Chitinophagaceae; genus JJ008. The sequence goes on from JADJYK010000007.1 coordinate 32,452, forward strand.
CCAGCTTTGCTGCATCTGCCGGTACCTGTGCATTAGCATAAATCTTATTGGTAAGCGACTGTTGCAGCTGTTCTTGATTGCTGAATAGTTGCCACGCCGATTCTTTAACCAGTTCTGCTTCCACTGCCAGCTTTTCAAGGTGCATCACCCTGTCTTCCGTAGCCGGGTGCGAGGCCCACTGATCTTTAAAGTTTACTCTTGATAGTTTATGACTGTTAGTAAACGCTTCGCTTACAACCGGCACATTGTTTTCCAGGGGCAACTTGTAATCTTTTGCCAGTTGTTGCAGTACCGATACCTGGTGTGGGTAAATATTAGCACTTACTTTGTTCTGCCTGAAAAAATCATCGCATTTCTGAATAGTAATATCATACCCGGCAGCAGCTATTTCAATTCTTCGCAAAGCTGAACCCAGCGGTTTACTTCCACTTACGCTGGCCGCTACTGCATCTGCATGAAATTCCATTTCTCTGGACAGGCTCATGTATTTCTTATTAATCAGTGCATACATACCTCTCAATATACTTTGTATACCCCCTAGCAATACCTGCTGTAATACCGGCAAATATGGCAAAGACCCCATCTATCTTTGCCCATCCTTCTAAAAACTTGCTGTAGCCCTGGTTATCAAAGAGCATGTTGTAAATAATCTTATTTACATGGTACACAAAGCTTCCCAGCTTCATACTTCGCTGCGAAAAGTGGCCAAATTCATGCGCCATTACAGCTTTAAACTCACTGATATTTACTGCATTTACCAGGCCAAGGCCTATCTGCAGGTTCTTCTTTACCGGGAAAAACATACTCCAGAAACTGGAATCATAAAACACACAGGCATTTACATCCGGCGACAGATATATCTTTTTAGGAAACTGCGTTTGTGTGTCATTGGTAAGCTGCCTGATAAAATTGAAAAGCACCGGTTGCTCCGTTTCTGTAATTTCAACTATTCCTGAGCGGTCGTATCGTGATACGGCAAATATGAATTTCACCAGAAATACAAATACCATCACTCCAACACCCATCAGACCCAGAGCTGCAAATATTGTTATTAGTCTCGGAATATTAATAATAATAGCTATGCCGGCATAAAAACAGCCAATCACCAATCCTATTGACAGTACGAACAGGAGAAGGTAGACAACAAAGAAGAAAACAATGGAGCCCATTACACCAGATACTTCCTTTCTAAAAGCTGGACTTACTTCTGTTACAGATGCCGGAACACTTGCAGGTGTGGCGGGATAAAAATTTGCCATAAACTCAGATATTCGGGCAAATTATTAAAGGAATATTATTTTAAAAAACTTATCGGGTATAATTTTATTTATAAGAACATCTTCAGGAAAATAACAATAATCCCATATCCACATTCCGCAACATCCCGCAGCACCCTGCTCTATTCTCTATTCACTATTCATCATTCCCCTTTTTTACCGTATTTTCGGCCAAAATTTAAGGCAATGGCCGAAGTGATATTGATGCCCCGCCTCAGCGACACTATGACCGAAGGAGTAATTGCTGCATGGCACAAAAAAGTGGGTGATACAGTAAAAAAAGGTGACCTGCTGGCTGAAATCGAAACCGACAAGGCTACGATGGAACTCGAAAGCTATAAAGATGGTACACTACTGCATATTGGCGGCGAAAAAGGTTCAAAAATACAGGTAGACCAGCTGCTGGCCATCGTTGGCAACCCCGGCGAAGATGTGTCGGGCCTCCTCGGCGGCGCAAAATCAGCCGCAAACACCCCTTTACCAGAAACCAGCAACCCGCTACCTGCAGTTGATGTTTCGAAAATGTCTGCCTCATCGTCAGACAGGGACGAAGTGGTTCTCATGCCCCGCCTCAGCGATACAATGGAAGCCGGAGTAATTGCCAACTGGAATAAAAAAGTAGGCGACCCCGTTAAAAAAGGTGAAATTCTTGCTGAGATTGAAACTGATAAAGCCACAATGGAACTAGAGAGCTATAAGAACGGCACACTGCTCTATGTTGGCGCACCAAAAGGTGAAAAGATTTTGGTTAACGACCTCCTCTGCATTATTGGTGATAAGGATAAAGTAGATGTGGATGCCGTAGTGGCAGCAATAAAATCCGGAAGCGGATCACCGCTAACAGCTACTGGCAATAAGCAAGCAGGAACGAATACCCAGCAACCGGCCTTGCCATCAGTGGCAACCAGCGACGGCCGTGTTAAAGTTTCCCCACTTGCAAAAAAATTAGCTGCTGAAAAAGGTATTGACCTTCGCAGCATCACCGGTACGGGCGACGGCGGCAGAATTACCAAAGCCGATATTGATAATTACAAAGAAAAGAAAGGAGGCGTTAGTCTGGAATCTGTGGCTGGTAGTTCTAAACTTGAATCTGCTGCTGAACCGGTACAAGCAGAAAAAACTGCTGCAACATATATTGCTCCTGTCGTTATGGGACAGGAGGGTTACACCGACCTACCCAACTCCCAAATGCGTGGCATTATTGCCAAGCGTCTTGCTGAAAGCAAATTCTCTGCGCCTCATTTCTACCTCAAAATAGAGATTAATATGGATGGTGCAATAGAGGCACGGGTAAAACTTAACGTACTCAGCCCGGTTAAAATAAGCTTTAACGATATGGTGGTAAAAGCCGCTGCAATGGCACTACGCCGCCACCCTGCAGTTAATGCGTCATGGCTTGGTGATAAGATCAGAAGATATAGCCATGTGCATGTAGGTGTAGCTGTAGCTATTGAAGATGGCCTGATTGTTCCTGTTATACGCTTTGCAGATCAGAAAACATTGCCGCAAATAGCTGCCGAAACAAAAGAACTGGCGGGCAAAGCAAAAAACAAAAAATTGCAGCCTAGCGAATTTACCGGCAACACATTTACTATTTCTAACCTTGGCATGATGGATATTGACGAGTTTACGGCCATCATCAATCCGCCTGACAGTTGCATTATGGCTGTTGGCCGCATCAAAGAAGTAGTGGTGCGCAAAGCCGACAGTTTTGCCGTAAGCAATGTAATGAAAGTAACTCTCAGTTGCGATCATCGTTGTGTAGACGGAGCCACCGGTGCTGCTTTCCTGCAAACATTTAAGCAGTTTCTTGAGAACCCGGTTACCATGCTGTTATAACAGGATGATTAACATATTGAAAGGCTGTCAATATACGGCAGCCTTTTTTTTCTGGTGTTACACTCAAAAAAGATAGAAATTTTATTTGGTTGCAGATTTCATAAGTCTTTATGAAATTACCATTGAGCTACTTAAATTTAGCAATATAGTTGTGTGGCTTATGCAAAGTACCGTCCTGAAATTCAGGTGCTTCTTTTAAGCAGCCAAACCTACATAGTATAACTACTAGCCCGGTCAAGTATACTATCTATTTTTTCCGGTTGTATTTCGTTTCATCTTGCACTCACAATATTCCTGAAGAAATTACCAGGTTTGAAAATTTTCATACTTATGAAAAATCAAAGTGAAGAAGGAGTAAAAGAAAGAAATGAGTCGTTGCCACTTTTACTCCTGGTTACAGGTATATCTTCCCTTGTTTTTAATGGAATGATATACTTATTGGATGGCATAATTGTCCCGGTTTTTACCTGGGTTGGAACTGCGGGTATCATACTGGGACTGTTGTTTTTTGTCCTTAGCAAGTCATTAAAATAAAAGCGGAGTATTACGAAATGTAATTCCTGCGCTTTCAGTTGGCCTGCAGTAACACAAGTTTTCCATCCATTGTAGACACCAGTAATCGCCTGTTTGTAAGTACCCTTACCGTATTCACCATGGAGTTATCTATTTTATGCACCCATGCTATGCTGCGCAGAGCAGGATTAATGCAATATACCACACCGCTTTTAGTGCCAAAGTACAGCAGCCCTTCTTTTTCAATCAGCATAGAAGGCACATGCTCATAACCAAATCCTGCATGCAGTTTCCATACGGCAGTCTGTTTTTGTTTTGAGACCGCATACGCCACAATAGTGTCTTGCATCGTTTTTCCATACACCCACTTCCCATCTTCTGATATTCCAATTGATTCCCGCACAGTGGCATCATTATTTCTCCATAATGTTTTACCTGTTGCTGCTTCAATAGCCGAAATATAACGATCTGGCGCCACCACATACACCACTCCATCTGCAGCTACCGGTGTGCAGGCGGCAGGTGAATAATTACGTACAGATGAACCGTTATTCCATTTCCACAGCAGTTCGCCGCTTGCACAGCTTACCGCATACAAATGCCTGTCCCATGCCCCGAAAATAACTTTGCCTTCATATACCAAAGGTGTGCTTACCACAGGTCCCTGTAAACCGGTATATTTCCAAATAATGTTCCCGTTCGCTACATTCAGGGCAACAAATGAATGATCGCTGCCACCAACAAAGATTGTATCGCCATTAATAACAGGAGATCCCAGCACTGAAGCGGACGCTTTATATTTCCAAAGCAGTTTTCCTCTTTTTGCAGATAAACAATACACATAGCCATCACCGGAACCAAACACCAGTTTTTCTTCAGCCACTACAGGAGATGAAAATATAGCACCCTCTGTTTTATGCTTCCATAATACTTTTCCGGTTGCTATAGAAAAACCGTACATCACCCCTTTCTGGTTACCAACAAACACTTTATCAGCCGACACTGCCGGTGTGGAAATAATATTGGCATCTGACGAGTAGGTCCATATCTCTTTTACATTGCTGTATGATGTATTCACTGAGTAATCCGGCCTTGGAAACTGCCTGGTCAAATCATAGCTTCTTGTTTCCACCTTCACTCCTGTCCACTTTTTTTCTTTCCCGGACAACGGTCTTCTTTCTGTAAAAAGAATTGAATCAGGCCGTACATCCACAAGATTATATCCTTTTTCTTCAGTCTTTGCCCGCAGGTTGGAGCAGCCCATCACTGCGGGAATGTCTTCAAAGCTCATCAGCTTGTTGGCATGTCCGTGACCGCAAAGGGCAATCCAAGTATTGCGCCTGTGCAGCCTGTCTGTTACTTCATACCAATTGTCAAGCCCTTCATCAAGCGGATAGTGATTAAGGAAAATGAGTGGCTGCCCGGGCTTCATTTTTTTAATTTCCTTTTCAAGCCAGTTTACCGCATCACGGGGCACATGTCCGTCACTCATACGCACATACGGTCCGGACGCACAACCCAAAAAAAGGATACCATTGTATTCAAAACTGAATTTGTCTGACCCGAATACGTTTGTAAAAGTTACCCCGCCGCTTTCGCTCCAGCCAGTGTCATGGTTTCCCGGAAAAATGTACCATCTAACGTTCAGACTGTCGAGTATTTGTTTGGCCAGTTTTATTTCTTCATTTGTGCCTAACTCAGTAACATCACCTGTTACTACGACAAAAACAATATCTTTCATTGCATTAATGTCCCTTACTGTACGCCGAAGGTCTTCTTCGGAAGTTCCACCCGGAGAGCCAATATGTGTATCGGTAATAAACGCAAAACGAAAAGGCATAAACTGACTGTTGCCGGCAAGGGAAAAGCAAAGAAAGAGAAGCAGCATTAATTTCTTCATGCAGCAATTTACATATTGCCTTTTTATTCTGAAATAAAAAAGGGTTGTCCAAAAAAGGTACAACCCTGAAATTCTTTCATTCATCTGTTATTTTATTGGTTTCAGGATGTACGCTGCATCCCCGATAACACCTTTAAATACCAAGGTGGTGTCATCTTTCTTTATCATATCTTTTGTAAGTGTCATAGCTGCCTCAAAATTGAACTTACCATCTTTAACAGACCATTTTGCCGAAGCATCATCTTTATCTGTACAAGTGCCATCGGCATTCAGCTTCAGATTATTCCACATATCAGTAGCAGGATCTTTAGAAGTAGAAACCAGCATTTTTCCTGACAGCCATTGAGTAAGTGTGGCATCATTACCGGTTGCAGCCGGTTGTGTTGTTTCAGTTGCAGCAGGAGTATCAGTTTTGGGTTCATCCGCTTTCTTGTCTTTACAGGATGCAATTAAGGCAAGCGCAAATAAATACAGAAACAGTTTTTTCATGTCTTTTTGTTTTGATTAAAAAGAAAAATACTGAATTTTCTACCAACGAACAGCCAATACTTTCAAAACTTTTTGAAAAAATAAGCAGCCCGGCTACATTTGCGTATGAAACTTACAGATGCCAAACAACAATTTATCAGTAATTGGGGTGCCTTTGGCACTAACTGGGGCATTAACCGCACAATGGCTCAGATACATGCCCTGCTGCTTGTAAATCCGGATCCGCTTACACAAGATGAGATAATGGAAGAACTGAACATCAGCCGCGGCAATGTAAATATGAACATCAGGGAACTCATTAACTGGGGCCTGGTAGAAAGAGTGCTGATGACCGGCGAAAGAAAAGAATATTTTGCTGCCGAAAAAGACATCTGGAAAGTGGTAAAACAAATAGTAAAAGAACGGAAGAAAAGGGAACTGGAACCAATGCTGCAGTTGCTTGACAGACTGGAAGAAGTGGAAGGTGATAAAAAGGATAAAAACATTAAAGCCTTTGTAGACACAATAAGTGGAATAAAAAAACTGGGAAGGCAGGCAGATAAAACACTGGACACCATGATAAGGGCCGAAGAAAGCTGGTTTGTAGGTTCTCTTATGAAAATGATTAAATAACTAAAGTATGAAAGGCCTTAAGCAAGCTGATTTTTTTCTGCAACTGGGTTTCCTCTTATTAACAGGAATTGCATTTATTACCGACGATGCAGAAGATCTTAACCCGATTATTTTTGTTTTCGGAATTACCTTTGTACAACTGGTAAGTATCATCGTACATACTTTTGCAGGTGCTCAACCCTGGAAACTAAGTAAGTGGAGAAAGATTCATTTTTATGGCATACTGGCAATTATTGCTCTGTTAATTATTGCAACCATACAATCTTCTGAAGCAAGAACCGGCGACAAAGATGACAAGTACAGTATGGCAGGTTTGGGTACTATGGTTTTCGCTGCCATACCCGCTGTATTGCTTGTGCTATATTATATTATTATTACCTGGAAAGAGTGGCGGCTGATAAAAAACAATTCCGCATAATTATTACCAATGAGTAAAAAGAAAACACTGGTGCTTGGTGCATCCGATAATCCTTCGAGATACAGTTATCTTGCTATTCATAAACTGCGCCAATACGGGCATCCCGTTGTAGCCATTGGCCGCAAAAAAACAAATGTAGCTGATGTACCGGTTGAAAATGAAACCCTGCCATATAATGATGTCCACACCGTTACACTATATATGAACCCTGTGCACCAGCAGGAATTTTATAACTACATCCTTAGCTTACATCCTCAGCGTATTATTTTCAATCCCGGTACAGAGAATGATGAACTGGAAAGACTTGCCAGAAAAAATGATATCGCTACTACAGAAGCATGCACATTAGTGATGCTGGGTACAAATCAGTATTGATTCAAATCATGAACTACCGGACTTTTACGACACAGACCGGCGTATTATCACTTTATTTATCAAAAAAGAAGTTTTTTTCCTTTGCACTGTAAATTTTTATTAAAAACCTTTGTTCATCCGTACCTACACTGAAAGCTGCAATGCCAAATGCATTGCTTATCGATATCCTTTTTTTTAAAAATTTGTCAGAATGAAAAACCTTCGTACCGCACTGATGTGCTTATGCACTATTATCGTTGGCCTGCAAACCTTTGCACAGGGCAACACTTCCCCTGTTAATGAACCTGATTACAACAGGCCGAAACTATTCAATAACCTTCCTGACAGAATTGTGCTGGAAACCAGTACTGTCGGCAATATGCTAACAAAGGAAATGGGGCAAACTGCTACTATCAGCCTGAGTGCTGACCAGTCTGTCAAATTTGAAGGCACTGTTGTTTCGTCTGTAAGTAAATATGATAACACCATACGAAGCATTGTTATTCGTTCCGTTAATTACAGCGGGGCCACTCTTACCATTACCCGTGTTACAAAAAATGATGACAGCGCCCCAACTTATACAGGCCGGATGATGAGCCTGCAGCATGGCGATTTATATGAGTTGAAAGAAATTGACGGAAGTCTGATCTTAATAAAAAAGAATTTCTATGACCTAGTTAATGAATAATTGAAAAAAGAATCAGACCGATTCTTTTACGGCCCGTTTTTAATCTATATCCTATATCCCTTAACGTACCATTTTGAAAAACAACAAATCCATCTGTATGAAAACCACTTTACGAATAGCCCTGCTATTGCTATCGTTCTTCAGTACAGTTCAATTCAGCAAAGCACAGGTTCCTGTTTTAAGCAGTTATCCATCAGCTTCGGCGGTTATCTTCCTTGATTTTGACGGGCATACTGTGGCGGGCACAAGCTGGAACTACAGTGGCCCCATCTATTGCGGCGCATCTACGCTCAGCTCGGCCGGTATCACAGAAGTGTTTAACCGAATTGCAGAAGACTATCGTCCCTTCCAGATAAATGTGACGACTGACTCAACAAAATTCCTGGCAGCTCCGGTTAATAAAAGAATGAGAGTTATCCTTACCACCAGTTGGGAATGGTACGGATCAGCCGGCGGCGTAGCCTTTGTAGGCTCATTTACATGGGGCGATGATACACCCTGTTTTGTGTTTACATCACTGCATGCTAATAATGTAAAAAACATTTCAGAAGCTGCTTCACATGAAGCAGGCCACACATTGGGTTTGTATCACCAGGCAGCCTATGATGCCAACTGTGTAAAGACATCGGATTACAACACTGGTGTGGGAACCGGTGAAATTAGCTGGGCACCTATCATGGGTGTTGGTTACAGCAGAAATATGACACTCTCGACCAGTGGCCCTAATCCTTACGCCTGCACCAATATACAAATTGACCTGTCAGTTATTACCAGCACAAACAATATCAATTACCGTGCTGATGAATACAGTGCCGTATTTGCCACTGCCACCAATATTCCGTTTGTTTCGAACCAGTTTATGGTTGATGGTATCATTACACAAAGTACCGACCAGGATTTAATCAAATTCACACAACCGGCAACGGGCCGCTTTCAGCTGGATGCAATCCCATATAATGTAGGTACAGGCAATGCCGGCTCCAATCTTGATATGCAAATCACTTTATTTAACGGCTCGCAAACACAGTTAAATGTATATAACCCGGGTACTTTGTTAAGTTCAGTTATTGACACAACATTGAATGCCGGCATTTATTACCTGCGTATAGAAGGAAAAGGAAATATTTATGCCCCCAACTATGCAAGCCTTGGCTCTTATTCGCTTTCAGGCAGATTTACAGGCGGTGGTGCTTTACCACTCCGTGTGCTGAAACTGCAGGGTGAAGTATACGGTGACAAGCACAAGCTTACCTGGTTAATTGATGCTGATGAACAGATTACATCGCAAATACTGGAAGTATCCACTGATGGCAGAAACTTCTCTCCTGTTATCAATACCGATGTAACTGCCCGTTCATACCAGTACAAGCCTTACATATCCACGACTGCTATGTACAGGCTCAATGTAACATTTGACAATGGAAAACAGTATTACTCCAACATAGTATCGCTGCGCAATACCAGCACAAATGATATCCCTAAACTGATAACAAATGTGATAGGCAATGAAAACATCAGGGTTACCAGCCCGGGTAGTTTTGAATATATCATTGCTGATATGAGTGGTAAGCCTGTACGCAAAGGACAGCTTACTGCCGGCATCAATACTATTAACGGCGGAGGCCTTTCCGGTGGCATGTATATCATCAGGTACGCTAATGCCGGAGAGCAGTGGACCGATAAATTTATTCGCCATTAAACCTTTTTCCTGTTCTGTTTAACAGAACGATAATCCGTACCCCTTTTTGTTTTTCGGAGGTTTTCCTGTAACTTGGGAAAACCTTTTTTTTATGCGATGGAGAAAATTTAATGGCGACCCTATCGAATTACCCATCTACGAGGCGGTAGAAAATGCCATCCGCAGAGAAACTGAAAAAGGCTTTCGTCTGAAAGTCTGTATCGGTACCGACTCACAGGTAAAGGCCCGTCCGAACGGTTCATCAGGACAGAGAAAAGAAACTGAATTTGCCACTGTTATTGTTTTTTTACGTGAAGGCCAGGGTGGTTTTATGTTTATTCATAACGAAAAAACTATTCAGACTTTTTCCATTAAAGAAAGAATGCTGCTGGAAGTGGCAAAGAGCATTGAAATTGCATATGAGTTATGCAACCTGTTTACCACCTACGATGTGGATATGGAAGTACATGCCGACATCAACACCAACCCCAATTTTAAGAGCAATGATGCGCTCAAAGAAGCAATGGGTTATATACTTGGAATGGGATTCGCTTTCAAGGCAAAGCCCGAAGCATTTGCCAGTAGCAGCTGTGCTAACAAAGTAGTGAACTGAATATTATCCTGATTTTTTGCTGCGTTATCCTTTACAGGCAATATTACTGTTTCTTCCTTCTGCGAAGCAAACCCACAACCAGCACCACCAAAAAGCCCAGCCCCAATGCAATTCGTATAATAGCTGCTCTTCTTTGTTTCCTGTTATTTTCTTTCTGCAAGACAATAAGGGCATCTATGTTGGAATCAAAGACCGGGGCAGGAATAATGGTGTAACCGGTATCTGCAGTTTTGGAAAACGAATTTGTATCTGATGGCAATAATAAACTGTCATTTACTGCCGGTTTGGTTTGTTGAGCTATGGCCTGTAAAGCAACTGTCAATATCAGGCATATTGCCAGTATCCTGTAGCGCATATTAAAATGTAATTTTGGAGAACCTATTTAGTTTTCTTTGGTTGTTCCTGAACCGGTACATTATTAACCAGTTTGGCTGATCTTTCTTCCATCATTGTTCCTGCTGTGGCTTCACTTACACCAGCCTGCTTTCGTTCCATCTTCTTAGCATCTTCCTGGGCCAGCGAAAAGGTGATGAGCACCATTACGAAGAGAATCACAACAACATTTCTTTCGGATAAGATCTTTCTCATAATTTGCTTGTAATGGGCGCAAGATAAACAATTATAACAAATTTCAAATACCACAATCCAGGTATTCTGTTTTACTTAACTATTTGTAAAGCTGCTGTTTAAGTCTGACAGATAGGATAATAATTCAGGCCTGCCTGCCCTGTCCACAGCCGATGTTACAAAGTAAGGCGGAGCCTCCTCCCATTCATCCATCAGTTTTGCAATAAACATTTCTACTCTTCTTTTGGTGCCGCCGGGCTTATTCTTGTCTGATTTGGTGAAAACGATAACAAAGGGCACCTGCCACTCTCCCAGTTGCCGAATAAAATCAAGATCCACTTTTTGCGGCTCGAGGCGGCTGTCTATGAGTACAAACAGGCATCCCAGGTTTTCTCTTTTCCGTATGTATGATTCAATCATATTGCCCCAGTTGTTGCGGGCCTTTTGCGATACAGTTGCATAGCCATATCCGGGCAGGTCAACAATATACCATTTCTGCTCAGTGCTTTTGCCGCTTTTGTTCCTGGTTCTGGATACAATTTCAAAGTGGTTGATCAGTTGTGTCTTTCCCGGTGTGGCAGAGGTTTTGGCCAGTTTGGTCTGATCTGTCAGCATATTAATCAATGAAGACTTGCCCACATTGCTGCGGCCAATAAAGGCATACTCCGGGCGGTCGGCCTTAGGGCACTGCTTATGTGTAGCGCTGCTAATAAGGTATTGGGCAGAAATAATTTCCATCGTGCAGCGAAGTAAACGTAAATTGGTGAATGGGCAATGAAGCGGAGGCAAGAAGCAAGAAGTATGAGGTTTGAATTGTAAGCTGCCGGCAACGTGTAACCAGCCCACAGAACACTTACCTTTGCACCCCATGTCCAATTCATTACCACACGACCATATTACTCCCTTTAAAGAGTCGGAGAAGGGGAAGAAAGAACAAGTGGCCGAAATGTTTGACCGTATTGCTTTCCGCTACGATTTAATGAACCGTTTCCTTTCTGCCCGTACCGACGTGGGCTGGCGTAAAAAAGCCATCTGGCTGCTGGGAAAAGACAATCCACAGCATATTCTTGATGTGGCTACCGGCACTGCCGACATGGCCCTTATGGCTGCCAAAATGCTAAAGTCCACGCAAATAACCGGTATTGACATTTCGGAAGGTATGCTGGAGCATGGCCGCAAAAAGATTGAGAAAGAAGGTCTTGCGGATGTCATACAGCTTTTCAAAGGCGATTCAGAAACAATAAATTATCCTCCCGAAACGTTTGATGCCGTGATGGTGGCCTTTGGGGTCCGCAATTTTGAAAATCTGGAAAAAGGACTGTCTGAAATGCTGCGGGTGCTAAAACCCGGCGGCAGGCTGGTGGTGCTGGAGTTCTCCACACCAAAGCGGCGGATGGTAAAAAGCCTCTACAACCTGTATATGGGGATAGTGGCACCGCAGGTGGCAAGGTGGTTCAGGCAGAATAAAGAGGCGTATGAGTACCTTAACAAATCAGTTAATGCCTTCCCCGACCGTCACCGGTTTACTGATATATTAACAAAACTGGGATACACCGATACAGGTTTTACCCCGCTAAGTTTAGGAATATGCTGCATCTACTCAGGAAGAAAGCCTGTATAAATCTCTCCATCGTTTCTGCAATTCTTGCACTGGTACTGCATGCCGGCAGTGCACAGGCACAGTTTTTCAAAAAGGAGATGAGCATGGAAGACCACGATGCCAAGCCGTATTACTTTGGCATATCGGTGGGTATTAACCTTGCCCGTTTTCATACCGAGCTGCACCCTTCTTTTTTAACACAGGACAGTGTGTATGTTGCCGAACCTACCAACTCTGGCGGACTTACCCTTGGCCTGCAGGCCACGGCCCGCCTCAGCAACCGGTTTCAGTTGCGCTTTAACCCGCAGCTGATGTTTATTGAACGGAATATTTTCTACAAACTGAAATACACCGACCCGATTGAAAACAAAACTGATGTAACCAAAAAGGTGGAATCTATTATTATGAGTTTTCCGCTGCAGGTGAAGTTTCAGAGCGACCGCATTGGCAACTTCAGGGTATATACACTGGCCGGCTATAAAGCCGATATTGATATGGCCAGCAATGCCCGTGCCCGCAAGGCTGAAGACCTGGTAAAGATTCAGAAATATGACCATGGGCCTGAGTTTGGTATTGGCTTCAATTTCTTTTTTGACAGTTTTATATTTTCTCCCGAAATAAAAATCAGCAACGGTACGGGTAACCTGCATGCCCGTGATGCCAGCCTGAAGTACTCCAGCGTATTTGACCGCATACAATCGAAGATGATTGTATTTACGATACACCTGGAAGGATAGCTTTTCTTTCTTGCTTACTTATTTAGTATAGCATTCCCAATTATTAATGGAACAGCGGGCAAGCCCGCCTTGTTTTTTTCTTACTTACTTTTTGGCATTGCCCTCTCGATTTTCATCGGGACAGGCGCCAAGTAACCTGCCTACCGGTAGGCAGGCAAAAAGGTTTAGGCAAATCCGAATGGCTCCGCCCGTTTTGCCGCCCGCCCACCTTTTCGGCGACTGGCGGCGGAATAATTATGGGGCGTTTCTTGCGGGACTTGCAAAGTCGTCAACTCCGCTGCCTGTTTTGTGGGGCAACGGGAGACGCTGTGACATGGCACGGCAGGCTTTTGTTTGCATTAAAAGAATAAAAAAACAAAAAATGAATCTTACTAGTAAAGTCGCCCTAAAGTAATAAGAACAGACCCACTAATTGCAACAGTCAAAAATTTTATAAATAACTTAGTTTGTAACTTAAATAATTAAACCAATCCCTGCATTAATTGTTATTTTTTTAAATAATGAATAATGCAGCATTACTTAATAATCGGTGCTTCCAGTGGTATTGGACAAGAATTGGCTACTCAACTTGCCGAATCCGGCAAACATGTAATAGCAACTTTCAATAAAAATGAACCCGCTGTTGTAAATTCAAAAATTCGCTTCCACCACCTAAATGTATTAGAGGATACACTTTCGCTAGATTTTTTACCTGATGAATTGACAGGCTTGGTTTACTGCCCTGGCAGCATCAGCCTTAGGCCCTTTGAAAGAATAAAACCAGCAAATTTTGAAGAAGATTATAAACTCCAGGTAATTGGAGGGATAAGACTTATCCAAATGGTTTTGCCACGATTAAAGAAAACAGAAAATGCAGCTATTGTTTTATTTTCAACTCTTGCTGTACAAACCGGCTTACCTTTTCATGCCCAGGTAGCTGCTTCCAAGGGTGCCATTGAGGGGTTAACAAAAGCCCTGGCAGCTGAATTTGCCCCAAAAATAAGAGTGAATTGTATAGCCCCATCCTTAACCAATACACCTCTTGCGGCTTCTCTTTTGAATACGGAGCAAAAAATGGATATCAACGCTCAACGGCATCCGCTAAAACGAATTGGCACCACTAAGGACATTGCAAACATGGCAGCATTCTTACTTTCTGAAAAGGCAAGTTGGATAACAGGACAGATTTTTCATGTTGATGGGGGCATGTCTTCTTTAAAAATTTAAATTACAATTGTATAACTCTTAGTAATAATAAATGACCAATATTTTTTATCAGCCCGTTGGGAAAATTTAATTATGGCAAATTATGCAATAAACCCAGCGGTATTAAAACCTTATTTGCCAAATGGAGTTGAAATTGATTTTTACAATAATAAAACCTATGTAAGTCTTGTTGGTTTTATGTTTAAAAGAACCAGCCTGTTCAAAATACCAATCCCATTCTTAGGAACTTTTGAGGAAGTAAACCTGCGTTTTTATGTAAAGAGAGTGGAAGGTGATATCATTAAAAGGGGGGTAGTCTTTATAAATGAAACGGTACCGTACAAACTGGTAGCGTGGCTTGCCAACAAACTTTATAAAGAACATTACATCGCTATCCCCACAAAAAATTCAATAGGTCATAATGGTTCCGATAAATCCATAAAGTATAAATGGAAGATAAATAAGCAATGGAATCACCTGGTGGTAAATGCTTCAAAAGAAAAGAACGAAATGATACCAGGCAGTATTGAAGAATTCATTTTTGAACATTATTATGGCTATACAAAAATCAATAGTGAGCTTTCACAGGAATACAAAGTAAATCATCCGAGATGGCAAGTGAATAAAGTAATTGATTATTCGGTTCAATGCGACTTTAAATCAATGTATGGAAACGATTTTTCCTTCCTGAAAAATCAAACACCCGATTCCGTAATTATTGCTGAAGGTTCGCCGGTTACAGTTAATTGGGAACGAACTACATTCTAAATATTTTATAGATGGAACAAAAAGATATTGACAGGATAATTGAAATGGCATGGGAAGACAGAACTCCGTTTGAAGCTATTGAAACACAATTTGGTTTTTCAGAAGCTGATGTAATTACAATTATGAGAAGGGAGTTAAAACGCAGCAGTTTTAATTTGTGGAGAAAGAGAGTAAATAGTGGCATTAGCAAAAACATGCATTCAAAAGAAATCCTGACATTTTGCGGTTTAGGTGCAGCCTTCAAAAAACTATTTCGATGAACAAAATAAGTAAACGATAAATGAAGTATAAAATAATTCGGAAATTATTCGAGTTAATAAATTATCTTCTAAATGAAAAAAGCAGAGAGGCGAACCATTTCATACAAGATATGTATAGTTTGTGAAAGGCCATTTACATGGCGCAAGAAATGGGAAACGGTATGGGACAAGGTAAAATATTGCAGCGATAAATGTAAAATGAACAAGCATAAAAAATGAGTAGACTCGGAATTATTTTCCCTCATCAGTTATTTGAACAAAATATTCTTGCATCAACATGCAACACCATCTACCTGGTTGAAGAGTATCTCTTTTTCAAACAGTACAATTTTCACAAACGCAAAATTGCTTTTCACAGAGCAAGTATGAAATTTTATGAAAGTTATCTCCAATCAAAAAAAAATGAAGTCATTTATATCGATTCATTTAATAAGTTGGCTGATATAAGAAATCTTATCCCTTATTTAAAAAAACAAGGGATAAAATCTTTTGAATATATAGACACTACCGATTATTGGCTTGAGCAAAGGATTCGTAAAGTATCTGCTGCGCATCAAATAGATGTAATAAGACACTCCACTCCGCTTTTTCTTAATTCATCAGATAACATAGCAGCATATTTCTCCAATAAAAGGAGAATGTTTCAAACCGATTTTTATAAGTACCAGCGGCAGAGTAGAAATATATTGATGGATAAAAAGCAAAATCCTATTGGTGGGAAATGGACTTATGATGATGAAAACAGGTTAAAATATCCAAAAGGGAAAAAACCTCCTAAAGTTGACTTTTTAAAACTCAATCCTTTCTATACAGAAGCCAATACCTATACAAACAAGTATTTTTGCGATAACTGCGGTATACTGAATACTGATTTTATTTATCCAACTACTTTTTCCGAAAGCAGAGAATGGCTGCAAACATTTTTCAAAACAAGATTTTCAGAATTTGGAGCTTATGAAGACGCCATCGTGGGAAATGAGAATATTCTGCATCACAGTGTTTTAACACCTATGCTGAATGCGGGTTTGCTAACCCCCCAATTGATTATTGATGAAGCTCTGCAATATGCAAGCAACTTCGAAATTCCATTAAATTCTTTGGAAGGATTTATGCGGCAAATTATTGGTTGGAGAGAATTCATCAGAGCCGTATATGAATTGAAAGGTAAAGAAGAGCGGACAAAAAATTACTGGGCATTTACACGAAAAATACCTGCCTCTTTTTGGAAAGGAACCACAGGAATAGAGCCGATAGACATCACTATTAAAAAAGTTTTAGAAACAGGCTATTGTCATCACATTGAACGGCTAATGGTTTTGGGAAACTTTATGTTGTTGTGTGAATTTGATCCGGATGAAGTTTACCGCTGGTTTATGGAACTGTTTATTGATTCATATGATTGGGTGATGGTACCTAATGTTTATGGTATGAGTCAGTTTGCCGATGGAGGACTTATGTCAACCAAACCTTACATAAGTGGCAGTAATTATTTAATGAAAATGAGTGACTATAAAAAAGGAGAGTGGCAAAAAGTCTGGGATGGATTATTCTGGAGATTTATGCATACCCATCGGGATTTTTTTTTACAAAACCCCAGGCTAGGAATGTTGGTAAGGAGTTTTGACAAAATGCCTGATATGAAACAGAAAGCACATTTAAAAATTGCAACTCAGTTTCTCAATTCATTTTAATGTCGCGTCCTGAAACAGGCAGACTAAAAATTGACCGAAAAAAATATATACTTTTAACTCCGTTACAGAAACATTACTCACAATTATTTTACCAGCATGACAGACAATCCCAAAATCAGCCTTACCGTTACTGCTATTGTACAAGTTCCGGTTGAGAAAGCCTGGCAGCTATGGACAACGCCTGCACACATTATGCAATGGAACAATGCCAGCGACGACTGGCACACACCTAAGGCCGAAAACGATTTGCGGGAAAGTGGCAGTTTCTCTTATACAATGGCCGCCAAAGACGGTAGCTTTGGTTTTGATTTTTGGGGTGCTTACGATATCGTAAATGAGCATGACCTGATTGAATATACTCTCGGCGACGGCAGAAAGGTGCAGGTTCATTTCGGCACAGATGGTAACGGCACCGCCATTACTGAAGTATTTGAAGCAGAAACAATGAACAGTCCCGAACTGCAGCAGCAGGGCTGGCAGGCCATCCTTAATAACTTTAAGAAATACGCAGAAACAAATTTATAATTTTAAACCAGCAGTCATGGCAAGAGTAAGCACTTACCTTAATTTTCCCCACCACACAGAAGAAGCATTTAATTTTTACAAAACAGTATTCGGTACAGAATTTACAGCACCCGGCATAGGCCGCTTCAGCGATATTCCGCCACAGGAAGGCATGCCACCCATGAGCGATGCGCTCAAAAACCTGGTGATGCATGTGGAACTGCCCATTACCGGCGGGCATATGCTGATGGGCACCGATGCACCGGCAGAAATGGGATTCACCGTTACGTTTGGCAATAATGTATACATCAATCTTGAAACAGACACCCGTGAAGAAACAAAACGGCTGTTTGATGCCCTGTCGGCTGGTGGCACTGTAGAAATGGAACTGCAGGAAATGTTCTGGGGTGCATACTTCGGAAGCTGCAAAGACAAATATGGTGTGTAGTGGATGTTTAATTGCCAGGAGAAATAAATTGCCTGGTCAAAATAATAACAATGAAAAATAATATCTATCCCTGCATTTGGTACAATGGTAATGCCAATGCTGCAGCAGAATTTTATTGTTCGCTGTTTGCCAGTTCAAAAATTACGGTTGACAGTCCGATGGTTGTAAACTTTGAACTGAACGGACAAAAATTTATGGGACTTAACGGCGGCCCAGGTATAAGCCCAATCCCTCTGTTTCTTTTTTTGTGAGTTGTGAAACAAACGAGGAAATCAATACACTGTGGGCAAAACTGGCAGAAGGTGGCTCAATAATGATGCCCCTGGATAAATATGACTGGGCCGAACGTTATGGTTTTCTGCAGGACAAATTTGGCCTCTCCTGGCAGCTTATGAAAGTAAAGTACAGCGATGTGAACCAGAAGATAACCCCCTGTTTTTTATTTGTGGGCGACAGCTATGGAAAAGCAGAAGCTGCTGTGCATATGTACACAAAGGTCTTTCCTTCTTCCTCCATAAGCGGTATTAAGTTATACCCGGAAAATGAAGGTGAACAGGTAGCCGGGAAAGTGAAACATTCGCAGTTCATCCTCGACGATAAAGTGTTTATGGCTATGGATGGTTTTGGTGCCCATGAATTTGCTTTTACTGAAGGGGTTTCATTTGTAGTAAACTGCGATACACAGGATGAAATTGATTATTACTGGGAAAAACTGATTGAAGGCGGCGGTGAGGAAAGTATGTGCGGATGGCTGAAAGATCCTTTTGGTATTTCCTGGCAAATTATACCGGCAAACATAGGCGAACTGATGATGAATCCGGAAAAAGGCCAACGGGTGATGACCGCCTTATTTCAAATGCGTAAGCTGGATATTGCCGCTTTGCAGCATGCATAGAAATTTATACGGGCATTTACAAAAGGAACAGGCAGTTGTTTTAACTTTATGACTGTTCATTTTTTTTTCTGCACTTATAAACCGCAGGTAATGGATACAAGCATTTTTACTGACAAAGCAAAAAAACCCGGAGACGCTGAATTGGCAGCTGCACTGGGCAGAACATATAATCTTTGGCTGGAAATTGAAAATATGGTGCTGGCAAATATGCCTTCGGCCAAAAAAGAGTGGTATTTCTTCAGCGCAAAATATGGCTGGGGGTTCCGGGTAAAAGATACAAAGCGGGCCATCATCTACCTGGGCCCACGAAAAAAATTATTTATAGTAACAATGGTTTTTGGACAAAAGGCTTATGATAAAATACTGGCAAGCCCGGTAGATACTTTCATTAAAGAAGAATTAAAAGCTTCTAAGGTTTATCCTGAGGGCCGTGTAATACGAACCCCTGTTAAAACAAAACCGATACTTAAGGATATCAAACAGCTGATTGATATAAAGATGGCGAAGTGATTAAATACATTCCGTTAAAAGTCAAATTCACGTCTGTTCATATTCCATCTTAGTCCAAATGACACCACTGACGAATTAGCTAATGCAACCGGGGCAGTCTTTGTTTCCTGCCTGCGATAAAGAGCACTTAGTTCAACAAAAAAATTTTCCCTGAACTCATACGACAACAGGAACGAGGCAAGCAGCACATTTGTTTTCCAGCCGCTGCCAATGCTGTAGCCATAATCTCCCTGTCTGAAAGGTGTGCCATTTGGAAAGAATATGTTGCTACCATAGCTACGGCTGCTGCTGTCACGGCCTTGTGTATAGTAAATAAGTTTAGCCACGGCCAGCCACTTAGGTGCAGGCTGGCACCGGGCAATACCCATCATCTCGCTAAAATTGGCGCCAGGGGATGTGCCATCGGCTGATTGTAATGTGTATAGTTAGCCAGCGAATCGCTGTGCGAATAGGTAAACGGCCTTACCCGGTTATGTTCCAGTTGCAAGTCAAGATTAGGAATGCCAAAGGCATCAATATATTTTGCTCCCAGTTGTATGCCCCATTTGTTGGCCCACCAGCCATCGTTCTTCTTCACTTCAGTAAGGTTAAACTCATCCAGCAGCAATTGCCCGTACACCTGTATATTTTTGGGGAGATTAGCTTTTACATCAAGGCCAACCAGTGAGTTGTCAAAGCTTCCGTTTTGCTGTTCAATACTGCGGTAAAAAATAATCGGGTTCAGGTAACCGAAATCAAATTTGTCTTTGCGGCCAAATACAACCCCTTCAAATAATCCAACGTTCAGCCATTTGGTAATGTTGATATCGAGATGGTGCAATGCAGCATATTTTTTTCCAACCAGCCTGTCTCCTATCCTGTTATCGGCATGATGCAGTTCCATGAACAGGTTCTGGTAGTTAAGCTTCCAGATGCGGGTATTGAGGCGCAGGAAAAGGTTGTTATTACCGGCATCACTAAGGAAGAGGCTGCGCTGGCCGTTGCCAATAAAGTTTTTGTCGTAGCCAAATGTTATATCAATATATTTTGTGGCGTTGAATGTTACATAACCTCTTGCATCAAAGAAATCGTAGCCGGTTGTTTTAAAATCTTTATAAAAACCAGCACCGGGTATTGCCTTTCGGGCTGTTACGAAACTCCGAACATACATCGGGTCTTTTTCCTGGTTATCGGTAATGCTGGCATAGAAACCAATTTTATTGGCAAGGCACCCCCTTACATATACACCGCGGCCATTCTGGTACAATGTTTCATCATTGTTACTTTCTTTTGTTATGGCCACATTCATCATAGGGTTTATAACCAGGTCAAAATCTTTCACATGCACCTCGTACATATTGGCCGGTGTTTGCCAGAAGTTTTTGAGGAAAGGTTTTTTTGAGGCATATTTGGGTCTTTCAGCCGCGGGGATAAATTCAAGACTATTGGCCATCAGGCGCTGAATATTATAGGCATCAACCTTTGATATGTTATTGCCAAACCGCTGCTGGTAATGAGCCGCCGCCGCCACAATATGCCTGCGGCCGTATGGCCTGATTGCCGAGAAATTGTAAAAAGAATCTGTTCTGGCCTTTATTTCCATCCGCTCCAGCAAAATGCCGGTTTTATCTCCCTGCGGCAAATATGTTGTCTGGGCATTTGCACCGGCCACGGTAATCATTGGGAAAAGAAAAAGGAAATAACACCTCCGCATCACAGGTTGGTTTTTAATTTGACTAAATTGCATTAGTAAATATTTACTTAAAAATTCAGCGAACAAGATATGCAAAATTACCTGATAAAGAATATACAGGTCGTTAATGAGGGCAGTATTAAGACAGCCGATGTTTTGCTGAAAAACGGCCGTATCGAAAAAATTTCGTCTTCAATAACAGCCTCTGCTAACGACTATAAAGAAATAAAAGGAGAAGGAAGGTTTCTGTTGCCCGGATGTATTGATGACCAGGTGCATTTTCGTGAGCCCGGCCTCACCCACAAAGCAACTATTTATACTGAATCGAAAGCGGCTGTTGCAGGTGGCGTTACCAGTTTTATGGAAATGCCCAATACAGTGCCGAATGCATTACACAGGAGCTGCTGGAAAATAAATACCAGCTTGCAGCACAAACATCGCTGGCCAATTATTCTTTCTTTATGGGCACCGGCAATGATAATGCTGATGAAGTGCTGAAAACGAATAACAGGCGCAAAGAAGTGTGCGGCATTAAAATATTTATGGGCAGCAGCACAGGAAATATGCTGGTGGACAATCCGAATACGCTGGATAAAATTTTCAGTGAAAGCGAAGTGCTAATTGCCACGCATTGCGAAAATGAACGCATCATAAAGCACAACCTTGAAAAGCTGAAAGTAACAGGACGGGAACTGACAGCGTCCGACCATCCCGTTATCAGGGATGATGAAGCCTGTTATGCGTCCTCGCTCTACGCCAATCAGATAGCCAAGAAGTATAACACAAGGCTGCACATTCTGCATATCAGCACAGAAAAAGAATTGCAGCTGTTTACCAATATGCTTCCGCTGAAAGAGAAAAGAATAACAGCGGAAGTATGTGTGCATCACCTGCACTTTACAGCCGATGATTATACCCTGCTGGGCAACAGGATAAAGTGTAATCCTGCTATAAAGGCAGCAGCTAACAAAGAAGCCTTATGGACTGCATTGCTTGATAACCGTCTTGATGTAATTGCCACTGACCATGCACCACATACATTGGATGAAAAGAATGAACCGTATGAAAAAGCACATGCAGGATTGCCATTAGTTCAGCATTCGCTGTCGTTAATGCTGTACTATCACAAACAAGGGAGAATAAGCCTGGAAAAAATTGCCGAAAAAATGAGCCATGCAGCAGCAGACTGTTTCCAGGTAAAAGAGAGGGGTTATATCAGGGAAGGTTATCATGCTGATTTAGTTATTGCCGACCTGGAAACCCCGGAAAGAGTGAAAAAGGATAAAATATTATATAAATGCGGCTGGAGTCCGCTTGAGGGTTTTGAGTTTCCGGCATCCATCACCCACACTTTCGTAAACGGGCATCTCGTTTATGGAAATGACCGTTGGGATGAATCTAATAAGGGTCAGCGACTGTTATTTGATCGGTAAAGCCCCCACCCCTAAAGGGGGAAAAGGGAGTAAGAATAAACAAAATTTCCCCTTTGGGGGATAGGGGTATGCAAATAGACAATACATCATTTTCCGACATTTCCATCTTCCACCACGAAGAAGAGTTTTCAATTTTTCATAAGCTGAACTTTACAAAAACAGTTGGCGGCAGAGAATGGCTGCGAAAGTTTTTCAGTGAGCCGCACAATGACCTCAAAAAGATTGTAGGCACTCAAAAAGTAATCCGCACTTTTATGGAGCACATCAGCCAGTGGCCTACTGATATCAGCAATGGTACTGTACTGGTGATGGATAAATTTCTGGATTATTCTCTTGACACTATCAGCGAAAATCCGGCCTCACTGAATAACCTTACTTATCGCTGGCTGCATTTTGAAGATTACTCAATGCTAAAATACTCTGTTCCCCATTTTGCAGATTTTTACAGGGGCGTACGAAAAATTGTTGAATTGCTTGACGGCCTTGATTTGCCGCCAGCCATTCAATTGTATGTTGACAGAATAACGGGTATTCTCCGTGAACAGCCCTTACAAAAGCTGTCAGAAACGCAGCATGAGCAGCGGTTTTCACCACGGCAAAATTTGTACTTTGGATATCATTTGCGGGGTCGTTATAAAACAAACACACTTGAGCTAATTGATATATTCAGCCGTTTTGATGCCTGGTACTCTATGGCTGTGGCTGTAAAAACATATAAGCTCAGTTTCCCTGAATTTACGGAACAACAAACACCGATGGTGAATGCGAAAGGGCTGTATCATATTCTGCTTCCTAAGCCAGTAGCGTATGATATGTACATGAGCCCGGAGCATAATTTTCTTTTTCTAACCGGCGCAAATATGGCCGGAAAAAGCACATTGATTAAGGCATTGGGATCAGCCGTTTTTCTTGCTCATACAGGCATGGGAGTACCGGCTGAACATATGCGGCTTACTTTGTTTGACGGTTTAATCAGCAATATTAATGTAGTGGATAATATTGCGCGGGGCGAAAGTTATTTCTTTAATGAAGTACAGCGAATAAAAAACACAATAGAAAAAATAAACGACGGTAAAAAATGGCTGGTACTGATAGATGAATTATTTAAGGGAACCAATGTACAGGATGCGATGAAATGTTCGCTGGCAGTTATTAAAGGATTAATAAAGATTAAAAACTCATTGTTTGTACTTTCCACTCACCTGTATGAGATAGGTGAAGAACTGAAAAACTATTCCAATATCAGCTTCCGGTATTTTGAAACTGATGTTACAGATGAGCAGCTTAAATTCAGCTACCAGTTAAAAGAAGGCGTTAGTAATGACCGTATTGGTTATGTTATCCTGAAGAGAGAAAAAGTGGTGGAAATGCTGGATAAACTTTAGAAACACAATTTGCAGGATTAACAATGTTTGGCAGAGAAGATTCCTTATTTTGTAGCACATGAAAAGATATTTTATTCCCTTTCCAGCCATATTTTTTTCCATCAGCATATTGGCCCAAAGCAAGGTTGATATCTTACATTATAAATATGAAATTGAATTAAATGATAACAATGATACAATTCATGGAAAGTCCGAAATTAAATTCTCTGTGCCTACAGTTTTCAAATCAATTGATTTTGATCTTTCGGGAAAACCAGAGACTGGCAAGGGGATGCAAATAATGCGTATTACTTATCCTGATGCCTGGCCTGTTGATGCCAGCTATGACGGAAAGAATTTCCAGCATAAAAATGATAAGATTACAATAAACACGGAAAGAATTTCACTTAAAAAAGACACAAGTTCAATTATAATAGAATATAAAGGTATCCCATCTGATGGTCTTATCATTTCCAAAAACAAGTTTGGCAACAGAACTTTTTTTGCCGACAACTGGCCCAACCGTGCCCACCACTGGATCCCTTGTGTGGATGACCCGGCCGACAAAGCCACAGTTGAATTTATTGTAACAGCACCCGATCATTACCAGGTAATTTCAAATGGCGTAATGATTGAAGAAACTAATTTACCCGATCACAGAAAAATTACACACTGGAAAGAAAATACCCCTCTGCCTACCAAAGTAATGGTGATTGGAGCCGCAGATTTTGCGGTAAATAATATTGGAGAAGTGAACTGTACTCCGGTAAGCACCTGGGTATTTCCCGAAAATAAGGCAGAAGGGTTTTATGATTATGCACCGGCAAAAGACATACTGGCCTGCTATATACCTTATATCGGCACCTATGCTTATAAAAAATTAGCCAATGTTCCATCCAAGACAATTTATGGTGGCATGGAAAATGCAAGCGCCATATTTTATCATGAAAATTCTGTTACCGGTAACAGGGATGAAGTCTCTTTACTTGCTCATGAGATAGCTCATCAATGGTTTGGCAATCATGTGACCGAAAAAAGTTTTGCTCATATATGGCTAAGTGAAGGCTTTGCAACTTATCTCACTCACCTCTATTTTGAAGCCACAAAAGGAACCAATTATTTCATTAATGGATTACAAAACGACAGGGAACAAGTAATTGCATTCACCAAGTCGGCAAGCTGGCCAGTGGTTGACAGTACTGATAATCTAAAAGCCTGATTAATACCAATAGCTATCAGAAAGGCAGCTGGGTACTGCATATGTTACGAAAAGAAGCGGGAGATTCACTCTTTCATGCCATTATTCAGCAATTCTATAAAGAGTATGGCGGAAAAAATGCAGATACTGATGATTTCAAAAGGGTGTCAGAGGATATTTCAGGAAAAAACCTCAGTCAATTTTTCAAGCAATGGCTGTATGCTGAAGAAAATCCCCGGCTAAAAATCAGTTGGAAATACAAAGTTGCTGACAATACGATTCGGCTTACTGTAAAACAACTACAGCAATCAACCTTTGCATTTCCGCTTGAAATTTTCGTCCAATTTACCAATGGTGTATCTTCACTTCAGCGAATAACCATAAACCAAAAAGTTGAAACTTTCGCTTTACCTGCAGCGGAAAGACCCCTGAATATTATCGCTGACCCAAATGCCTGCCTGCTTTTCGAAGGGAATATTACAGAAGAAAAGTGAAATTTCACCTGAAACATATATATTAGTAAAAAAATATTATGGCATCGTCGGGCTCATCATCTTCGTCCGGAGGAAATTTAATGAAAACAATTATTGGCGGAGTATTAACTACTGTGCTTGGGGCCGCGGCAATTTATTTTCTTGGCTTCCACGATTCGGGAAAAACTGAAAAGAAGAAAAGAAAAGAAGCAACGGTGACTGCCTGGAATTCTTTGCTACAGTATGAAAAATTATTTCAGCAAACCACCGACAAGATGATTTGTATGGACGAAACAGAAGATGAAGCAAAGACAATAACTGATGATATGGAGCAGCTGATTAACGATATGGGCAATATTAAAAAGGAAGAGAATATTGATAACCGGATGGTGACATTGGTTGACAGGAGAATTGAATCCTACAAAAAAAGAAAAAACTATATCGCTGAATACTATGACGAAATAATCGAATTAAGCGGTACAGCTGCACCACAAGAAGAAATGAACAGCAAGGCGACTGCCATACAGAAAAGGCTTTCCACCCGTGTAAAAGAACTTGAAAGGAAAGACGGTGAATACATAAAAGAAATTTCGCAAACGCTGGAAAAAACATACAATGTAACACTCAGCGTTCCTGAGTTTAATACTGAAGTAAATAAAGAAAACGTTGCAGGGGATTGGAAAATCAACAAAGCTACACAATTGACACTGGCCAAAGATGGCAGCTTTAGCTGGCTGGCTGATGAAAAAAAGCTGACCGGCAACTGGGATTTACAAGACAAAATTATTCAGCTTATTTTCAGTGATGGAGAAAAACTATCTTACAACATAAAAAGCCTGAACACTTTGGTAATCCGGCTTGAAAATACAGGTGACGGCAGTTTTGCTTTTGGCTGCCGCAACTGATATTATCAAAAAAATATGTTACAAATATTGCCTACATTATACCTTAACTATGCTAATTAAAACATATGGAAGTGCGGTACATGGCGTGGAAGCCATGACCATAACCATCGAAGTAAACTGGCTTACTACCGGAAAAGACCCTATGATAGTAGGTCTGCCTGATAACGCAGTAAAAGAAAGCCTGCAACGAATTGAAAGCACTTTCAAGTCAAACGGTTACAATGTTCCCCGTACCAAAGTAGTGGTAAACCTTGCTCCTGCTGACATCAAGAAAAGTGGTACTGCTTTTGACCTTCCTATTGCACTTGGCATATTAGGCGCATCAGAACAAATACAGAACAGTGAGGCCATGGCCAATTATGTGATAATGGGAGAACTGAGCCTCGACGGAGAAATCCGGTCAATTAAAGGAGCCTTGCCCATTGCCATACAGGCACGGAAAGAAGGTTTCAGGGGTTTGATCGTACCAAAAGCCAATGCAAAAGAGGCGGGCATGGTTAACAGCCTCCATGTCTATGGCATCAACCATATAAACGATGTGATAGATTTCTTTGAGAAAGATGAAACGGGACTGGAACAGGTGATTGTAAATACAAGAGAAGAATTTTCAACTCACAATATGATTTTGAAATTGATTTTGCCGATGTAAAAGGACAGGAAAATATTAAGAGAGCCCTGGAGATAGCTGCGGCTGGCGGACATAATGCAATACTTATTGGCCCTCCTGGCGCAGGAAAGACCATGTTGGCTAAACGTTTACCAACAATTCTGCCACCACTCACTTTGCAGGAAGCATTAGAAACAACAAAGATTCATTCGGTTGCCGGTAAATTGCCTGAAAATTCGACACTTGTTTCGAAACGGCCCTTTCGCTCCCCACACCATACAATTTCAGATGTGGCATTAGTGGGAGGAGGAGGGATACCACAACCCGGAGAAATATCGCTGGCGCATAATGGCGTTCTGTTTCTGGATGAACTGCCAGAATTCAAGAGAACAGTTTTGGAAGTAATGCGACAACCGATGGAAGAGAGAAGGGTTACTATTTCAAGAGCAAAAGTGGCGGTTGATTTTCCAGCTTCCTTTATGCTGATGGCAAGTATGAACCCTTGTCCCTGCGGCTATTATAACCATCCGGAAAGAGAGTGTACCTGCCCACCCGGCACAGTTCAGAAATATCTCAACAAAATATCGGGGCCATTGCTTGACAGAATTGACCTGCATGTAGAAGTAACGCCTGTTGCTTTTAATGAGCTTTCCTCAATCAAGCCGGCAGAATATTCCGAGAACATCCGGACAAGGGTAATTGCTGCAAGAGAAATGCAGGCCGAACGATATAAAAACAATACCGGGATATATTGCAATGCACAAATGAGCAGTAAAATGCTAAAGGAGATTTGTATAATCAATACGGTTGGAGCCAACCTCCTAAAGGCAGCAATGGAAAAACTGAATCTATCTGCGCGGGCATACGACCGCATTCTTAAAGTATCGAGAACAATTGCCGATCTGGCTCAAAGTGCAGAGATAAAACCCGAACATCTGGCTGAGGCAATTCAGTACAGAAGTCTTGACCGGGAAGGCTGGGCAGGATAAACAATTATTTTAGTTAAGCAAATTATTTGCATAGGCAAACTTCACCAATCCAGCAGTGTTTCTGACCTTTAATTTGTTCATAAGATTTTGCCGGTGTGTATCAACGGTGCGTTTACTTATCTTAAGTTTTGAAGCAATTTCATCATTAGTAAATTCATTGGCAATGTATTTGAGAATCTCAAGTTCCCTGATAGAAATACCTAATTGTCTACACCTGGTTTTCGTGTCAATTGAGTTAATTTCAGAAAAAGAAATGGTATTATCCTCATTAAAACCTGAAGAAAAATAGGTACCTCCATCAATAACCGTGGAAATTGCATCTATCAAATCATCTGTACTGATGGTTTTAAGCAGAAACCCTTTTGCGCCACATTTGACTACATTTTGAAACATTGCACTGTTACTATCACCGGAAAGTATAAGAATTTTTGAGTCAGGCTTATACATCAGAATCCTCCTGGAAGCCTCATCTCCGTTGAATACAGGCATCCTGTAGTCCATCAGGATAATATCAAAATTTTTTCTCAGGGCAAGAGATACAGCTTCCCCGCCATCACCAGCTTCCGTTATAAAAAAATTAATCTTATTATGCTGCAAAGACAGCATGAGACGAATGCCGTCCCTGATCATTTTATGATCATCAACAATGAGAATATTTACGTCATTCAACATCATGGCTTGTAGTTGGTTTTATTGAAGATCAAAACACTTTATAAAAAAATCTGTAATTGATATCCCCTTTCTTTAACTGCTTTTTGCCACCAGGCAATAACCAAATAACCCGCTACTAAAAGGCAATAACCAATACAGATACTTTAAATTATACATACCCTGATGTATAATTCCGTTTCGAAATCCTATGAATACTAATTTAATACATATTTTTTATAAAGCAATTTCTCACAAAGAATAATTTCCATTTTGTAAAAAAAGAGAGAAACTACGCATTTTCCATTGATTTAAATCAATCAGAATTCTAGTTTCTGCCAAAGAATAATGAGCTCTTGCTAATACAAGTACAAACTGTTCAATTACAAATCTATACTTATATCATTTTTTACGACTTTGAAATTAAATAAATCCTATTTAGTATCTGCTGCTGATTTCTAATCCTGCCTTATAAACAGTACTACTATCATAAACGAATTACATCACATAATTGCGATGAGAGAAAGTAACGGTTACATAAAACTCCTTATAATCACCTTCCGGGTAATACGAAATGGCTTACAGATAATAGCAGTATCAAATTTCTTTCGTCAACCCGGATTATCACATTTTTAAATACATTTTTATCACTTTGCTATCTTTATGTTATATGAAAGAATTCTATGAATACCTCAACAGGTATTATGACAAAATATATGTATTGAGTGTACAGACTGCCACAGACCGCAGGCAATTGTTTGCATCGCATTTTGAAGGACTTGAGTACGATTTTTTTTTCGGTGCAGATAAAAAAAATTTCTCCGTTAAGGAAGCAGAATCAAGTGGTGCATACAATGAAAAAAAGGCCGTTCGTCACCACCGTTACAACAAGAATATGAAACATGGTGAAATTGCCTGTTCGTGGAGCCACCGGATGATATACGAAGACATGCTGGCTCATAATTATCAACGCATACTCATTTTTGAAGATGATGCTGTGCCAAACCCTGAAAGGGTAAAGCAAATGCCAGAAATTTTAAAAGAAATTCCGGATAATTGTGAGCTGCTGATGTGGGGCTGGGATAAAAACGGCAAACCGCCCACAGGTTCAACATTAAAAAAACTATTCTATCACATACAGCATAGTTTAGGCTTGCTGAAATGGAACCATACTGTTATAAATCATCTTTATGCAACTCGTTTTTCAAAGCATCTGAAGAAAGCCGGCTTTCATGATTATACCTATGCATACGCCATTAGCAAAAGCGGAGCCGAAAAACTGATCCGGATGCAAACACCTATTCAATATATAGCCGATAATCTTTTGGCTCATGCCGCTACCACAGCGGTGGTAAACAGTCTTATTGCATATCCTGCAGTTTTTCTGCATGACAGTTTGCCTGACGGAACGCACAGAGATTCGTATATTCGGTAATCGGCAGTCAAATCAGGCATCCTGTCAGAAAGTTGTTTTATTGCCCGGTTTTTGTACTATTGCCACATCAAACACGAACCGGAATGAAGATACTCCTGAATTACCTTAAACCTTATAAGTGGCTGGTAGCATTCGTTTTGCTTTTGGCTGCTATTAATATCAGTTTTTCATTAATTGACCCATACATTTTTGGTAAACTAATCGATCTCGGTTATAAGTATCATAGTAACCCAGGCCCCTACAACCCTTTTTGGTGGAATTTTGCCACGCCATTACTTACCCTGCTTGGTGCTTCAATTGGAGTGGCAATGGTAAGCCGGATAGCAAAAGCTTTCCAAGACTATTTTCAGAACAAGGTTACACAAAAATTCGGGGCGGCTGTTTTTACAGACGGATTAAAACATGCCATGGGACTACCCTATCATGATTTTGAAGATCAGCGAAGCGGAGAAACATTAGGTATTTTACAAAAAGTAAGAATAGATACAGAGAAATTCATAGCCTCATTTATCAACGTACTTTTTCCGGTAATAATCGGGATCCTGTTTGTTGCAATTTTTGCATATACTATTCACCCAATGCTGCCTTTAATATATTTTGGCGGCATATTTCTGCTTATCATTATCTCTAACCTGCTCAGCAAAAAAATAAAAACTGTTCAAAAGAAAATCGTTTCTGAAACAACAGCCCTTGCAGGTGCCACAACCGAATCGCTCCGAAATATTGAATTGGTAAAAAGCCTTGGACTAACATCACAGGAAATAGAGCGGCTAAACAAAAACACTTATAAAATCCTCGGTCTGGAGTTAAAAAAAGTAAAACGTCTTAGGAGTATCAGTTTTATACAAGGTACTTTTGTAAATACATTACGGCAGGTTATTCTCTTTATGCTGATGTGGATGATTTTCAAAGATAAAATGCTGCCCTGGGAACTTGCCACTATGCAGATTTACTCTTTCTTTGTATTTGGTCCATTGCAGGAAATTGGCAATATCATTCTCACTTACCGAGAAGCACAGGCATCATTGGAAAACTTTGGCACCCTGATGTACAAAGCACCTGAGCCAAAACCTGAAAACCCCGGACACCTTGGAGATATTAAAAGCCTTGAGTTTGATCATGTGGCTTTTAGGCATCAAACTGCCAGTCAAAATGCCCTTAATGATATCAGTTTCAAAGTAAACACCGGAGAAACAATTGCATTCGTTGGTCCGTCTGGTTCGGGCAAAACAACGCTGATGAAATTACTTGTCGGACTATACCGCCCGCAGCAAGGTAAAATACTTTATAACGGAATCGATGAAAATAGTATTGACTTTGATGACCTTCGTAACCAGATAGGTTTTGTAACACAGGATACCCAACTTTTCTCAGGCACCATTAAAGAAAATCTTTTGTTTGTTAATCCGGCTGCAACCGATGCCGAACTTGATGATGTATTGCTGAAAGCCGCCTGCCAAAATTTATTATCCCGTGCAGAAAAAGGACTGGATACCATGATTGGAGAAGGAGGACTTAAGCTTTCCGGGGGAGAAAAGCAACGACTGTCAATAGCCAGGGCATTGCTGCGCAAACCCAAACTACTACTATTTGATGAGGCCACTTCTGCACTTGATTCTATTACTGAGGAAGAGATAACAGACACCATTCGTTTCATTTCAAAAGAAGGAAAACAAATCACCATACTGATTGCCCACCGTTTATCAACCATCATGCATGCCGACAATATTTATGTACTGGAAGGTGGCGATGTGGTAGAAACCGGAAACCACGAAAAGCTACTGGCAGAAAAAGGATTATATTATGCCATGTGGCGTCAGCAGATTGGTGAACGTAAATTCAGAATCCTGACAACACAATCATAATGGGACTGCTTGCTTTTTTTGGATTTGGAAAGAACAAACTAATAGAAGCTCTCGCAAAAGGAGCTGTAGTTGTAGATGTAAGAACCGCCAACGAGTTTGACAGAGGAAAAGTGCCCGATTCAGTTAATGTTCCGCTCGAACGCATAGCTGCCAATACTGAACGGATAAAAAACTATAAGCGTCCGGTTGTTTGCGTTTGTACCTCCGGCAGCAGAAGCGGGCAGGCGGTAAAGTTGCTGAAATCTGCCGGAATTAAAGAGGTGTACAATGGCGGCAATTGGATAAATTTGCTTGAACTGCTCCGTAATCTTTAGGATATCACTACTTCTTTTCTTCTTTACCAGCAAGAATATCATTGATGATATTTGACTGCTCCAGTTCTTCAATATCACTCAACTCCAGTTCAATGGCATGAGTGCTCTGCATAATTTCCGCCAGAGAAATTAATAAAGATGAGAGCAGGCTCAGCAAGCTAAAAGCAAAAACATACTTGGCTGCTTCATCCATCTCCGCATAAATAAGGTACATACTAATTACACAGCAAACAAAACTAAGCACCCCAAGCCCTTGCATGTAACGTATCAGGTTTATCCGGCGACGAAGGCTTTTTATTTGTATCAGCAGCGTTCTTTCTTTGTGACCATTAATATACTCATCATGCAAATGCCTTACCAGGTTTGCCAATGCCAAAAAACGGTTAGTGTATGCTAAAAGCAACAAGCTGATGGCCGGGAAAAGCAGCGCAGGAGTGTTAAAGCTTATTTCCATCCCCGCAAGGTAATAAATAAATAAAACTGTTACTTCATCCTGAACTCCAGAGGTATGTTCAACTTTAGCGAAAAATTCCGACCTGGATTAAAAACACCTGCTCTGTTCGTTAGCAGGTTTGTGGCAGTGTATTTTAACCTGCTCAGATGACTTTGCCATGCATTATCTGTAATGTTCAATACTGCAAAGTGAACACTAAACATTGTTTTCCTTTTACTATTTAATACATCAGCACCGAGTCCTGCATTCAGCAAGATATAAGCCGGCGTTGCCGTCTCAGTATCAAAGCCGGAGAAATAATTATTTTGCCTGAAAGTATTATCAGCAGTAAGTTTTAGATACAGTTGCTTAATTCTTTTTCCTGCTTTTTTAAAATCGCCCCGCAGTTCGCCAATCCACCTGGGGGCAGGGATCATCGGAAGATTATCACTGTCTGTGATGTTGCCATCAATTTTTTTGTCAAAGCTGCCACGAACAAAAGAAAAGCTGTTTTCAAAATGCAGCCAGTCTAGTGGATGAGGGTGAAAATCCAAAAAAATTTCCAGCCCATATAATTTAGCGCTGTTCTGGTTAAACTGAAAAGCAGTTATCGCTTCTCCATCTACATTCACCAGCGAGTCACCGCCAAAAGCAGATTCCAGTTTGCGATAGAAAATAAAATCGTTAATCCTGTTGTAAAAAGCTGAAATGGCAATATTCAGGTGATCGTAATTAATATCCATACCTCCATCAAACTGCAAACTTGTCTCTGATTTCAAATCAAGAGTACCATACTCATACCTGCTGGTTCCTTCATGTGTACCATTACTGGATAATTCGGCCAATGATGGTGCTCTGAAACCACGGGCAATATTTGCCTTGAGAATCAAAGCATCAGCCGCTTCATAACTTATTCCAATGCTGCCGGAGAAGTTTGAAAAAGACTTTCTGAATGCAGAAAATTTAATATTCCCGCCTTCCTGAAATTCCTTTCCCTTAACAGCTCTGTTATCAAACCGGATACCACCGCTGAGTGTAGCTTTCTTAAAATAACGGTGCGTATATACAAATAGCCCAGCATCAAATAAGTTATACTCCGGAATCAGCGTTTCCTGGCCTTTATTCTTATTTGCCTGGGTCATTCCATTAACACCAATAGTAGTATGCCATTCCTTTGTTTCAGGTAAATGCCACTGAAGATTATAATTAATCGTTCTCAAATCGAAAAACAATTCCTCTTCAGATGGATCTTCGGCATTACCAAACTCTTTACGAATATTTGATTGATAACCCATATTCAGTTTCAGCCTGCTTTTCCGAATAACAAAGTTGTTGTCTGAAACAAGCTTTGTGTGCTGAACCCTCTGCTTTGGTGTAAATATTTTCCTTTCACTTAAATCTTCATCTGTTGCTATTCTTTCCAAAGGTGTACCGGCAAAAAGGATGAACTTACCGGTTGCATCTTCACGGTCGCCTTCTACCATTCCCAGTTTCTGGTTAAAACGGCTGAGTATTAAGTGTGAATAGCCCCAGCTTTTGTTAATTCCAACATAGCCTCCAAAATTTTTCTCATTGAACCTGGAGTTCAATACACGGCCATCATATTTATTCTTATAATCACCGGCTGACTTAAAAGTGCCATAAGCACTCCAGTTAAAACCATTCTCATTCCCAGCTATGCCTGCATTCGTTGCAAACATTCCGCCATTAGTTTGATAGCTTGTCAATAAGTTCCCTTTTATCAATCCCTGTGCCACCGGCACATTTGTAATAAAGTTTACCACTCCGGCCAGCGCATCACTGCCGTACATTAAAGAGGCAGGGCCTTTCAGGATTTCCACTTTTGATACGCTTAACTCGTCTATTTCAATTCCATGTTCATCGCCCCATTGTTGTCCTTCCTGGCGAACGCCATCGTTGACCGTTACAACCCTGTTGTATCCGAGTCCCCTGATTATTGGTTTAGAAACTGATTGTCCAGATGATATTTGTGATACACCCGGCACTTTGCTCAATGCATCAATGAGGTTAGCAGACGGTGATTGCAGCATTACGTTCTTCTTAATCACAGAAAGCGGAACCGGATTTTTTTTCATATTCAAAGGCCCAGAAACACCCGTTACAATCACCTCCTGATTTTCAATGATAATATGAGAAAGAGAAAAGTCCTTTTTCAAACTGGCAGCTATTTCTATATGCTCCACCAGTGTACCGTAACCTGTGTATGAAATTTCAATAACATGGTGACCAGCCGATATACCCGTCAGCTTGTAATTACCCTGCTCGTCGGCCACAGCCATGTTCTTATCGTCGGTACAGTAAATAGTAGCTCCCGGCAGAGGCTCTCCCGTTTTACTATCCATAATTATTCCATGGAGACTATACCCTTGCTGTCCCGTTACTATCAAAGGAAAAAGTATAAAAAAACAAAGAATTATTGATTTAACAATTTGTAACATCGTTGCAAATATAAATGCAACAATGTTACAAACAAAATTTTTCACTGGTGCAAACAATAAAAAATACTCACCGCACAGATACCAAAGCCGGCGCTTACGCAGTAAATATCCCTGAAAAGCAGTCTTTCCATCATTATTAAACCAGGAAAGGTTTTGACTGTCTGAACATTAGTTTATATTAGCAAAACCCAACTGAAATGTCTATGCTTCTAACAAGTCGTCTTCTCGTTTTTAGTTTCGCACTAACGATATTTTTTTCCTGCAGTAAAAATGATGAGCCTGCACCTGACCCTTGTAACGGGGTAAGCTATGATGTACAGTATTTTAAGACGGAGGCAGTTGGCAATTTGAACAACGGAAGTATCAGTATCAATTATCCGGTTGGTGACACCATTTCTTATCAATTGAACAGCGGCAGTTTTCAAACATCACCCAACTTTACCAATCTTTCTCCGGGCAATTATGTAGTTACCGTTAAAAATCAAAAAGGCTGTACCGATACTGCACAAATATCTATTCTGAATTACGGACCAAAATATGCAGTAGTAAAACAATTGATTACCGGCTATTGCGGCCCCTGCCATTTAAACGGCGGTAACAGCGGAGGAAAAAATTTTGATACAGATGCCAGTATTATTTCCAGTTGGGACAGGATTAAAGCAAGGGCGGTTGATGGAACCCCATCCTTTATGCCGCAGGCCCCAAACAGTCCCTTGTCGACTGTTGATAAACAAAAAATTACGGACTGGGTTAATGCAGGTCACCGGCAGAGTGATTGAGTATTTATGAGCAGAGAACACTTCTTTATCTCACCTTCAGCATAGCCCTTACATGTTGTGCCACGCCATTTTGATAGCGGGCATAATATACACCTGTTGGCAGCGTTTCAGCATTAAATTCAATTATGTAAGTTCCGGCAGTATGTTCTTTATCAACCAGGGTTTTTATTACTCTGCCCAGGGTATCCATAATTTGTATAAACACATGGCCACCTTCAGTTTTATACTTGACAGTGGTTTTATTGGTAAACGGATTCTCGTAATTAGTAATCCATAAATCGCCAGATGAAGAAGGTGGCGGTGTAACACCTGAACAAACTCCTGCTTTTATCAGTGGCAAACTTTGCAGTTGCGCATTAATATTGGGAGGAAACAGCGATTCCACAATTGTTTTATCGAGGCAGAACCATTTTTCAAGTAACGTTGAATAAATGCTTCTGAAATCATACTGCATCGGTACATTATCATTAACAGTTGGCGCAGCCGGTATTGTAGGGTTTACACCCAGCATACCAACGTCCACTGACGATCCAAACAGGAACATAGGCGCAGCCGCACCATGGTCTGTACCCACACTTGAGTTTGATTTAATACGGCGGCCAAATTCACTGTATGTCATTCCTACTACCCGGTTTTCGACATTCAAGAATTTCAAATCATCCTGAAAGGCTTTAATAGCATCAGAAACCCGTTGCAACAAAGTAGCATGTGTACCCGTTGTAGTATCGCTTGAATTTGCTTGCACTGAATGGTTATCAAAGCCGCCAAAACTTACCATATAAACTCTTGTCTTCAATCCGCCGGCAATCAGTCTTGCCACAATTTTTAAATGGTCGGCCAGCGAGTTACTTGCAGGATAAGTAACCTGTTGTGTCACGGAATTAGCAGCATTACGAATTACAGATGAGAATTTCTGAGTTTGCTGATTTACCTGGCGAATGAATTTTAATTCTTTTCCAGCCGGTGTATTAGGCACCGGGTCGGTTGTGCCGTTTATTAAGTTATAGAAGTTAGTGGCACTCGTAATACTCATTCCCATATTTACAGATGGGCCCTGCGTAGTAAGTGTGGTAGTAGAACCTATCTGTATTGCCAGCGGGTCGGGCATGTCTGCGTTGGGATAACCAGTCGGGAAGTTAGGATATTCATAATTCAAGTATCGGCCTGCCCATCCGCTATATACTTCCTGGTTACTATTTGAGGCACTCATCCATATATCGGTTGCCCGGAAGTGAGAAAAATTGGGTTGCGGATAACCGACAGCCTGTATCAGCTTTGCCTTCCCTTCGGTAAACAATGTTTGCAGTCCTGTCATTGAAGGGTGCAAGCCTGTTCCCGATACTCCGGTAATCCCCAGAACCCTGTTTTCAGGAATGGCTATATTGGTTCTGGCATTATAATATTTCGAATAGTCTGCAATCGGTATAACCATGTTCAATCCATCGTTACCACCAGACAACTGTACTATCACCAGCACATGGTCAGTTAAGGTGGTTCCCCGCATCAGTGCCTGTACCAGTGGCGAACTGATGCTCATAGCTTTTACAGAGTACCCGCTTATCACTTCGGGCAGTATTACTGCCGCAGGAATTGCATTAAGTAAAAAATCTTTTCTGTTCATATTTCTCAATTAAAAATGATACAACGGTTTTAAGACAACTGGTATTCTGATAAATTAAAGAAGTACTGGAACAGCGATTTTAACCTGGTATTTACTGTATTGAAATTGGGAGTAGTGGGATTAGATATGTAGGCAGACCATGCATTCGTCCAGTAATAATCCCATTGCTGCCCGGTGAGCAGTATCTGCGTTTTCATCTGTGCCTTCGATTGTACTGTCAAATCATTCCGGAAAAATATCCTTAGACACTCATCAATAAGATCATTTGGATTGGCCGGGTTAGTTAGTGTTTGTGCAAATGTCACACAATTGAACTGTACCCTGAATCCATTGCGGCTGTATCCGCTGTTAATCATCGTATCGGTAAACTGGTTACGCTTTGGTAGCGAATCGGAGTTTATCCATATTTCATGAAACGACGGCTCCTGGTAATAAGCAGGCATTCCGGATACGTTTGGCGGGTCATGCAGATTTTGACCCATATTCACCATCCATGAGTAGAATGTATTCCACAAACCATAATTTGTATCATATTCAGCCTCGGGCCTGAACTGTATGTTCATCTCCCTGAGCGAACCAATAACATGATCAGCAGGCGTTTTGATATAACATCCCCGGTTAAGTACATCATAAAAATGTTCGCTTTTGAACAAAGCTGTAAGTACGGGTTTTATCTCATAATTATTTGCCCTGAAAATATCAGCAAGCGGTGCAATTACATTCAACTCCGTGGCCGCATCAATACTATAATACACAAACCAGCGATAGAATTTCCGTATGATAAACTTGGCCACTTCCTGTTGTGTAAAAATCATGTTGAGAAGATCAGCCAGCTCTAAGTCGCCGGCAGTAGCCCCTGTACGACCGGTAATTAATGTATTATT
Source organism: Chitinophagaceae bacterium (assembly GCA_016719815.1). Taxonomy (GTDB): domain Bacteria; phylum Bacteroidota; class Bacteroidia; order Chitinophagales; family Chitinophagaceae; genus JJ008. The sequence continues at coordinate 71,077 of JADJYK010000007.1, forward strand.
AAAGAAGGAAGAAAACTGCTTATTTGTTGTAGTATGTCTGTTTATATTAAATACCGCTGTGTAAGTTGCACCGTCAATTTGCCAGCCTGTTAACACTTTTGCTGCTTCTTTTACATCATTTTCTGTGTACTGGGAATCGGTACCTTTACCGAGCGTAAACAGCTCCATCAGCTCCCTTGCATAGTTTTCGTCGGGAGCATTTTTGTTATTCAGGTATCCATTCAGATAGCGCAGCATTGATATATCCTTCGTTATATCCCTGATCAGGTTCTTAAAATTTCCCAATGCATACTGACGAATCAGCATATGCTGCTTATAAGCCCAGTTACCATAACCTACTTCTGCCGTTTCGTTGCCAAAATGATCGATCCAAAACATAATTAATTTCTCACGGATACTTCTGTCCTGATTTATCAGTATCCCTGTCCACCATTTTTTATAGGATGACCTGCGCTGTGATTGTACTGTACCATCGCTGTTAATATCATTAATCCATGTAGTGCCCTGGGTAATGTTCCCATCGGCATTTACACCCGGAGTGGTGGAGGTTGCATATTCTTTTACCGGCGGATTGGGATCTGGTGCTGTGGGTGTCAGCAGTTCATCTACCGCCTGGCTCATGGTTCTTGTTCTGAAATAATCAATGTCTGGCTTTTTAGCGCCAAACATGATTCGCTTCAGGAGATGCGTCACCTCTTGTTCAGTCCAGGCACCTGTATAAGTGGCAATGCCTGATGTAGTACGATATGGTTTACCGGAAATATTATCTTCGTTATCCGCTGGCTTTTTTTTCCGAGCAGTAAGAAATTCTCTTCTGTCCATAAGCTGATTTTATTCCTGCAACATTGAAAAAGCTTGCAGGCAGGTTTTTGTCAATTTGCTATGACATTAAATATACTATTTCGTTTAAAGATTTTTAACAAAATTTAAGCCGGATGGGGGAAAATGAAAAATAAAGGGCAGTTTTTCAACTGCCCTTCGTAGTTATCCGAATCTGTATCAGAGATTTTCGATTATACCCGCTATCCCCTGACCTCCTCCGACACAGGCTGTTATCATGCCGTATTTCTTGTTCAGCCGTTTCAAATCATGCAGGTTTTGGATAGTTAGTTTGCAACCGGTGCAGCCCAATGGATGGCCAAGGGCGATGGCACCGCCGTTAATATTTACTTTCTCAGGGGCAAGTCCTGCTTCACGAATCACCGCTATGGATTGAGAAGCAAAAGCCTCATTCAGTTCAATCAAATCAATATCTGCAAGGTTAAGTCCTGTTTGTTTTAATACTTTTGGAATTGCAGCCACTGGGCCAATGCCCATAATGCGGGGATGAACAACCGCCACAGCACTGCTTACAAACCGGCCGATAGGCTTAAGCCCCAGTTCATTCATCATCTTTTCACCCATTACAATTACAAAAGCAGCGCCGTCAGATGTTTGTGAAGAGTTTCCTGCTGTAACCATACCGCCCTGTGCGAATGCTGGTTTCAGTTTCGACAATGCTTCTATTGAGGTATCAGCTCTTGGGCCTTCATCAGTATCAACAACATAATTTCTTTTTTGCTTTTTGCCTTTTACATCCAAATAAACTTCTTCCACGTTAATGGGAAGTATTCCGGGCTTAAAGTAACCATTTTGTATAGCCGCTATTGCTTTCTGATGAGAATGATAAGAAAACTCATCCTGTGCCTCACGGCTGATGTTATACTCTTTTGCGACTGCCTCTGCCGTAAGTCCCATTCCGAGGTAATAATCAGGATCGTCTTTTGCAATATTAAAGGAAGGAACTGTTTTCCAGCCGGCAGTTGGCACAAGGCTCATACTTTCCGTTCCGCCAGCAATGATACAATCGGCCATGCCTGTTCTTATTTTGGCAGTAGCTATAGCGATGGATTCTAACCCGCTGGCACAATACCTGTTGATGGTGATGCCCGGCACTTCAATACCCAGAGCTTTAGCAGAAATTAATCTGCCAAACTGCAGGCCCTGTTCGGCTTCGGGAACTGCGTTTCCCACAATCACATCATCAACCTCACTTGCATTCAACTGTGGTACCGTTGCCATTAATCCTTTAATTACTTCTACGGCCAAATCATCAGGACGATAAAAGCGAAACCCTCCTCGTTTGGCTTTTGTGACTGCGGTTCTGAATCCGGCAATGATATAGGCGTCCTGCATTATTTTTTTTTTTTAAAGATTAGGCGAAAAGGTAGTTGTTTATGCAACTTTCTAAATCAAAAAATAAAACAATCAGACTACAATCCAAAAACACAGAAAAAAGTTCGGCTATCTTTGTTCATTATGTATAAAATTCTAAGAAACTGCCTGTTTCTTTTTCCGCCAGAACCGGTTCACGGTTTTTCTATGGGTGCTCTACGATTATTATGCAGTATCGGCTTAACCAGAAAACTGGTAAGAAAACTATTTACTCCCAAAACGCAAGCCGGGTATTCTTTGTACAATATCAATTTTCCGAATAAAGTTGGGCTTGCTGCCGGTTTTGATAAAAATGCAGAGTACCTGCGGGAACTGGAATGTCTTGGTTTTGGTTTTGTTGAAATCGGAACTGTTACTCCGCTGCCGCAGCCCGGAAACGATAAGCCCAGAGTTTTCCGATTGATAAAAGACAGGGCTCTGATTAACCGGATGGGATTTAATAATAAGGGAGTGAAAATTGTTGCTGAAAAATTGAAAGACTGGAAAGCAAAATACGAACTTAAAAAAGCGAGATACGATAAACCCCGGATGATTATTGGTGGTAACATTGGTAAAAACAAAGTCACACCAAACGAAGAGGCCTGGAAGGATTATGAAATTTGCTTCAGGGAGCTCCACCCATATGTTGATTATTTTGTAGTAAATGTAAGCAGCCCCAACACTCCGGGATTAAGAGAATTGCAGGAAAAAGATTCGCTGCGGAAAATTTTGTCGCACCTGCAAACAATAAATGCAGCTCAAACATACCCCAAGCCTTTGTTACTGAAAATTGCACCCGATTTGACCATTGAACAGACAAATGATGTTATTGATTTAGCGTTGGAAATAAAACTAGACGGGCTTGTTGCAACTAACACAACCATAAGCCGTGAAGGGTTGAATCCGGATTCCGAAACCAAAAGCCGGGAAACCGGAGGTCTGAGTGGCAAACCTCTTCAACAAAAAGTACGGCAACTATAAAATACATAGCTGAGAGAACAAAAGGAAAAATTCCAATTATGGCAAGCGGCGGTATTTTTAACGGAGAAGATGCAGCTGAGAAACTGAATGCCGGTGCCTCTCTTGTACAAGTATGGACCGATTCATATATGAAGGTCCTGCTATAGCCAAAAAGATATGTAACACATTGAACAAACAATAATCAACATTCAATTATTATAACAGATGGAATATCTTTTTACCACCGATAGTTTGATAAGCTTTGTTATTCTCGTAATCCTTGAAGTTGTTTTAGGCATCGACAATGTCATTTTTGTATCCTTGTCACTCAACCGGCTGAAAACTGAAAAAGAACAACGCAGAGCCCGTCGTATGTGGATGGTTACAGGTATCATTACAAGAAGTTTATTGTTGCTTGCACTTAGCTGGCTGCTTTCACAAAAAGGGAAACATATCTTTTCCATTTGGGGCAAAGGCTTTGACCTTGCCAGTATCATCATGCTTGCCGGCGGTTTGTTCCTGATCTATAAATCGGTAATGGAAATACATCACAAACTTGAAGGCGAAGATCCGAATGTTGAACTCAAGAAAAAAGATGGACTTTCCTTTCCGAAGGCTATTCTACAAATAATGCTGATTGATGCTGTGTTTTCATTTGACAGTGTAATCACTGCTGGCGGAACAGCAAAACATATTGAGATAATGATTGCAGCCGTTGTTATAGCCATGATCGTTATGTTCCTATTCAGCCCTTCAATTTCAGCATTCATTCATAAACATCCTACACTAAAGATGCTGGCCCTCTCTTTCCTGGTAATGATCGGACTTGGTCTTGTTATTGAAGGATGGGACAGCGAAGCTGCACATCAGCTTCACCTGAAGAATTATATCTATTTCGGTATGGCATTCTCCTTTGCAGTAGAAATGCTGAACATGACAATGATAAGCCGTGCAAAGAAAAGAAAAACACATTTGGTTGAACTAAATGAACCGGTACTGGACAAAAGCGAAACAAAAGGTTAGGAGAAAGACCAGTAAAATTGGGTTTAGACAGATTCAGTAATCACTTCAAAATAGTCACAGAATGCCTTCTGTCGCTTTCAGGTATTTACCCTTAAAGAATTCTCTTTTAACGTATTCTTTCGAAAATTTTCTTTCACTGCCCCCCGTCATGCAGCATCATTCTGTTTTGCTCGGCATAAAAAAGAACAGATCCCTTCTGTTTTGTAACAGGATCTATCAAAAACAATGTTTTACCTTCTGTATACCATTCACCCATATCGGCTTTTGCCGACCCATTTCCTTCGATAGAAACATTTCCGCTTCCCCCTCCACTTCTTCCAGTCCATGATAAAACCGTACCATCGGTTTTGAATTCCATAAAATAATCGGTAGCAAAAGAGGCATAATTATCACCGCTCCCGCTACTTAATACTTCCGTATGCCTCCACAGACCTATCAATCTCGCATCTTTGGCTCCGGCAGTCTTTGTTGATTTAATTGTGGCTGGCCTTGTTATGCTGGCATTACGCTCCCGGTTCATCACCAATTCAACCTCCTGATCATTCAACTCAGGGAACTTGATGAAGAAATGCAATTCATTTCCACGTAAAACACTTCTATAATTATAGGTGATGCTCATCTCTACATCAAATACTGTTCCCTCACTTGCTGAATCTTTTACTGTGCCATCGATGTTAGCCTGTTTACCATTCATGAAAACTTTACCCTTTAGTTTATTATTCAGCACTACAAATTCAGCTGACGAAGATAACCCCGGCTGTTCACCCGAAAAGCGGCCATTGTATTTTTGTGCAGAAGCGTCCTTCAGAAAAATCATGACAAACAAAACCGTAGCCAGCAATGATTTCATATACATATTCCTTTTTTTAAAAATAAAACGCAGTACAACACAACTTTTTTAAAATTATTTATTCCCCGGTACGGCAGGATACAAATACGGATACGTATCCTGGAATCCCGGCAACAGTCCCTTCTGCTCTATTGTCATATTCTCAAATGCTTTCTTCACATAATATTGTGGATTATGCTGACCAAAATCAAATAACGGATAATCATGTGATTCTTTCGGGTATTTGAGACTTTGTCCTTTGATACCTGTCCTTAACAAGGATGCCCACCCGGCGGGATCAAAAGCACCTACATCTCCATTTAACTTGTCAATCTTCGCCCGGGAATAATCATTGTACTCAAAAGGATTGGCTGTCATAGGAAAATATCTCTCCCCGCAATTATAATCATCATCAGCGCCTACTGCGTTGAGCCAGTGACGATGGCCTGGTATTTTATACGTTGAGAAGTAAATGGCAGGTGACCATATCTTCGTAACAAAATCTACTCCATGTTCAAACCGCTGTATTTTACCGCTCCCCAAAAGTGAAGTACACCTGTTTACAAAAACCTGATCGCCGATAACACGGGGTGCAGCATAGGAATAAACCTCCGCCACCTTGTAACCCGAACCAGCCAGGTAAGGTGCACTGATTATTGCCATAGCGCCTCCCAGGCTATGCCCCGCTATGAATATTTTTTTATTCTTGCTTTTTGCTTCAAAAACATCCAGCGTAGTCATTAATTTATTTCGGATTACTTTAAAACTATTCCAAAACCCGGCATGCATTTTGGCTGAAGCCAAAGGCCCATCGCCACTCACCGGTACAAAGTAGGCATCTGTTCCAATCCATTCCCAGGAATCATCCTTATATACATTATCAGTGCCTCTCCACGCAACTATAATGTATTCTTCAGTGGAGATAACCATTAATTCCGGATCAAACCCCGGTATTCTTATTTCTCCTCCTATATTGACAAAATCCGTTCGTTTATTCAAAAACTTAAACTTAGGTATTGATCTTTCAAATGCAATTGAGTCTTGTATAAATTTCTGTTCCGGAGACATTATTGCGATATTGTTGTCTATTATTACCCTCGCCTTCCCCGATAAATCAGCCTTATCATTCAGCATTTGATTGTTCTTAAGATTAGAATTATTGACCACCCCGGGTTTATTCCTGTTTTCTACGGATGCCATTTGCAGGTTTTTATCAATTTTTAAAGGCCGAACCGGTTTGCTGTTCACATCATAGAACCAGTGACTGAAGCGTTTTTTAAAATCACACTCAAAAGAATTATTACTGCTTTTGTTCAGTTGACTGGAACTAAAATCAGGAGCGGGAAAGCCTGAAGGGTTGCGCAGCTTACGCAATTCAAAATCCAGCCGCTCTGTGTACATCAACTGACTGATCTTAGCCAGCAGGTAATTATTAACGGCATGAACACCGGGTTGCTGATTACTGGAAAAATATTGGAAACAGTTCATCTCTTTTGCCGGAATGGTATACCCTTTTGCTGATTCATCGCAAACTGACTGAGAAGTTCCGGTCAAGGCTGCCAGCAACAGACCAAAGAACAACAATAAATGACTACGCATGAAGTATTAATTTTATAGGGGTAAAGTTCAATAACAAGCCTGTTTTTATATATCCCTGAATCTGGTGAATTGTATTTCTGGAAAATACCTGAATGCAGGTAGTTGAGTTAAACTATTAAATTGTACTTTGAAAAAAAATCATGCGCACAATACTGCTACTATTTCTGGGCTTCGTTTCTCTTGTTGCAGGAAGTCTTTATACAGCTGCTCAAACCATGAGTAAGGAAAAAATGGATAGCCTGCTTTCTATTATACAAAGAGTTAAACATGACAGCAATACCGTAAAAACTTACACTGAAATTCAACGATATTATTTCAACAACGGACAATATGACTCCGCCCGCAAGTATGTATTATTATCCATCCCGGTGGCCAGGAAACTAAATGACAAAAAAAGATTAAGCAGGATATTATACAATGCGGGTATTATCTATACAAACCTTACCCGGTATGACAGTGCCCGTTTATATCTTGACGAAGGAGTAGCACTAGTAACAGAAACCGGGGATACTGCAGTGCTGGTACACACCATCTTTGCCAACGCATTGCTGTCCACCTATCAATCTGATTATTCCGGCGCAGTGGAACAGCTGATGAAGGCAGTCCATATCATTGAAAGTTCTGGTAACCCGGGGATACGTATTTTACTTCCACAGTCATATGGCAAAATCGGTAACAATCTTATAGCCGAGAACCAATATGAAAAAGGGCTTGAATACGCAAAAAAAGCATTATTGATAAAGAATTATCCGGATGAAGACAGATACAAAGTATTGCTTTACCTGGATATATCTGATGCCTATATCAAACTCAAGAAAATCAGCGAAGCGAAGCAATACCTTGATTCAGCCAGTCAGTTCAATTCTAAAATAAATAACATCCTTAACAGTCTTGTGCTAAGTTCTGAGGGTCACTATTATGATGTAACCGGGGATTACCCGGCTTCTTTGAGAGCATATGCTAGAGCGTATAAATTAGCAGACAGTTTAAATAGCGAATACCTGAAAGCTGAAATGGGTGATAATGTGGCCCGTACATACCTGAATCTAGGCGAATTTGTAACCGCCGAAAAATATGCCCTGGAAAGCAATGCCATTGCTATAAAACTCAATCAATACAAAGTGGCCGCCAATACTTATAGTACGCTTAAGGAAATAGCTGTAAAGAAAATTGATTTTAAAAAAGCATACCAATATGCCGAATTGAATAAGTCATACACAGATAGTGCCTCGAATATTGAAACAAAGAAAAATATTCTTAATCTGGAGGCGAGGTACCATCAGGAAAAAAATAAAAAGGAAATAGCTTCGCTGCAACTCTCCAATGCGGAAAAGGAACTGGCAGTAGTAAAACGTAACTGGTTGTTGCTGATCGGCGGTGCCAGCTCAACAATCCTCGTATTATTATTAGGGTTTCTATACAGGAACAGCCGTCAAAAACATATCATTGCTGAAAAAGATAATATCCTGCAGGTGGAACAGATAAAATTTTTAGAACGACAGCAACAGCTAGTATCACTGCAATCGATGATCAACGGGCAGGAAACTGAGAGAAGCCGTATCGCCAAAGACTTACACGATGGTCTGGGTGGCCTGTTCTCCACTATTAAAATGCATTTCAGTACGCTGCAGCATGAAAGAAATGAATTACAAAAGGATCCGCTGTTTACCAAAAGTTATGAAATGGTTAATACTGCCTCAGAAGAAGTACGGCGTATTGCCCATAATATGATGCCGGAAGTTCTGATCAGGATTGGCCTTGTGCAGGCCATACAGGAATTATGCAATAGCATCAGTGCCGGTAAATTGCTGAATGTATCAATGCAGTCTTATGGCATGGACCAACGTCTCAATTCTTCGACCGAGGTAATGCTGTTCCGGATTATGCAGGAACTGATAAATAACATAATAAAACATGCAAAGGCCTCAGAAGCTATTATTCAGTTCAACAGGGAAAACAACAGGTTAATTGTCACCGTTGAAGATAACGGGCTTGGTTTTAATATGGCCGAAAATGAAGACAAAAAAACTGCAGGACTTCAATCAGTAGAAAGCCGTGTTCATTACCTGAATGGAAAATTATCTATTGATTCACAAAAGAAATTGGCACAACAATTATGATGGATTTTTTAATCCATGAAGAAAGCTAATAAAACAAAAGGTTTTGTATTTTTATTTAGCTAATGATTTCAATAATAGTTATAGACGATCATCCGCTGGTAGGAAACGGAATTACCTTAATGGTAAAGATGTAACCTATTTACAAATTTCAGCCATTTGTAAAAATGGTAAAGAAGGGCTTGATTATCTGAAAAACAACGACCCGGATGTGATACTTTTAGATATCAGCCTGCCGGATATTGACGGGCTTGAACTTTGTTCACTTATACGAAAAAAATAAACAGGTAAAAATTATAGGCCTTACATCTACCAATGAGGCTGGAATCATATCACAATTACTGGCAAATGGAGGAAATGGATACTTGCTCAAAAATATGGAAAGAGATGAATTACTACATGCGATAGATGAAGTAATGAACAACAGGATTTTTTGAGCCAGGCTGCAAATCAAAAAATATTAGAGCAGTTTCAGTCTGTTCGTGATGCCGTGAAAAGTACTCCTGTTCTTTCACGCCGTGAAAATGAGATTCTAAAACTTTTGCAAGATGGATTAACCGGCCCGCAAATTGCTGAAAAATTATTTTTGAGTCCATATACAATAGAAACACACCGAAAGAACCTGATGCAGAAACTAAATGCAAATACCACGCAACAGTTACTCAATATCGCTCAAAAAAACAGATTACTTTAAAGGGCGTTCATCATTAATGTTGCCGCTACTACACCTGCTGTTTCAGTACGCAATCTTGTTTCGCCCAAACTTACAGGCTGAAACGCATTTTGCAATGCCAATTCAATTTCTTTAGAAGAAAAATCGCCTTCGGGGCCGATGAAGATAGTTGAAGGGTTGTAGGATGGAAAGGTTGAAAGGTTTTTTTTATCCTTTGCTTCGGCACAAAATGCTATAAACTTTTGTTTTGCTGATGATGCTGATATCGCTTTGGCAAATTCAACCGGTTCGTACAACTTTGGCAACCAGCACTGCTGGCTTTGCAGCATGGCGCTGATGCAGATAGCATTCATACGGTCGTGGCGAAATTTTTCTTTCACAGTACGGTCGCAAATAAGCGGAATAATCTCTCTCAGACCAATTTCTGTTGCTTTTTCCAAAAACCACTCGAAGCGACTGGAGTTTTTTAAAAGGGAAATAGCTATAGAGACGTTCCTTGTTAAGGGTTGCTGGTTACTGGTTGTTAAGACTCTGACAGTACATGTTTTCTTACCGGTTTCAACGATTTCACAAATGAGCAGGTGTCCTTTACCATCGGTGAGGTTCAGTTTTTCACTATTTTTCATACGTAGTACCTGTAGGACATGACGGCTGGTTTCTTCGTCAAGTGCTAACAACTGCTCTCCATAATAATTGCTGATATAGAAAAAGGGAAATGCCATTGAAAAGAAGATGTCCCCGAGGCTTTCGGGGTACGACTTAAACAAAATTAGTTTTTATCAGAATGGGGTTTCATCATCATCTTTCAAATCGTTCATTTTACTTCCCGTTTGTATAAATACTTTTGCGCCACCATCATCATCCAGATCGCTAACTGGTTTCCAATTACCGGAAAGACCACCTGGCGTACCGAATGAGCTTCCATCGTCTTCTGTAAATTTCTGTATGTGCAACAATGCCCTTAGCTTAATTGTTTCCAAAGTACCGTTCCTGTGCTTGGCAATACGAACATGGGTTTCACCACGGTTGCTTTCTCCCATTTCATTTTGAGTTATATCATAATACTCCGGCCTGTACAGGAACATTACCATGTCGGCATCCTGTTCTATAGCCCCGGATTCACGAAGGTCACTCAGTTGCGGCATTTTGTTTCCATCCTTGCCGGCACTTCTTGTTTCCACCGCCCGGCTTAACTGTGAAAGTGCAATGATGGGAATGTTGAGTTCTTTAGCCAGTCCTTTCAGGTTACGGGAGATGTTACTGATTTCCTGCTCCCGGTTGCTATTACGGTTTTCCCCTGTACCACTCATCAACTGCAGATAGTCAATAATTACCATCCCAATGTTGTGCTTATTTTTAACCGGCGGCATTTAGCCCGCAACTCAAAGATATTAAGAGCAGGTGTATCATCAATAAACAAAGGTGCTTGCGCCAAACGCTGAATTCCCCTTGCGTACAGTTGTTTCATTTCATGTTCTTCGAGTTTACCTCGTGCGATTTTCTCCAGCCAGATCTCACTTTCTGCTGCAAGAATACGCTGTACCAATTGGCCTGCACTCATTTCAAGTGAGAATAAAGCAACAGGTGTAGGCTTAGCTGAATTCATCACAGCATTGCGTGCCAGATTTAATGCAAAAGCGGTTTTACCTACAGCCGGCCTTGCAGCAAGAATGATAAGATCGGTATTCTGCCAGCCATATGTAACCCTGTCAAGAGAGGGAAAGCCACTAGGCACACCAGTTACATCTTCGTTTTTATGACGCAGATCTTCTATACGCTGAATAGCTTTCACAAGCACAGAGTCAATGGTATCAAAGTTTTTGCGCAGGTGATTATTAGTGATCTCAAAAAGTTTGCTTTCGGCATCATCAAGCAGATCAAACACATCGGTCGAATCTTCGTAAGCATCCCCAATAATCTCACCGCTGATGCGGATTAATTCCCGCTGAATGAACTTTTGCAGAATGATTCTTGAATGAGCTTCAATATTCGCTGCTGATACTACGGCATTTGTGAGTTTGGTGACATAATAGGCACCTCCGACCATTTCGAGTTCTTCCCTGAAGCGTAGTTCTTCCGCAACCGTTAAAATGTCTATAGGCTGGCTTTTATTGGAAAGCCCCTGCATCGCCCTGTATATGCGTTGATGTGCATCCACATAAAAGCACTCAGGTTTTAATATTTCAACCACTGTATCAAATGCATCTTTTTCCAGCATGATGGCACCCAGTACTGCCTCTTCCAGATCTTTAGCCTGTGGCGGCACTTTGCCGTATACCATTGTGCCCAAATCAAGCGTTGACTTTCTTTTTTGCTTGCTGCGGTCTTTGTTGAGGTTCGTCAGTTCCATATTCAGTTACAGAGATAAAGTTGTTTTCATTGATTTTTACCAATGACTTAAGGCGCAACTCCGGTTTATAATTTGAAATCGTAACAGTGGTGGCTGCATACGAAGTGGGAATCTTTCCGTTCAGTCAGAAAGCGAAAATAAAGGCGCATGATGAATGAAAAGCTTAGAGCTATATATTTTTCTTTCTGCACTTTTTCTTCACCTCAAAAACGGGGTTATCCACAACGGGTATTGCCGGCAACCAGTATTCAATTTACCATAAAAACGAAGTAAAAACCCTATGTGTGTCAAAAAAAGTTTTAAAAACACCTGATTTTAGTCATGTTACACAATAATTAATTAAAGCAGTAGTTAGATTTGAGTTAGTTCTTTTTTACCCATACCAGCTGCAACCGTACCTATTTATTATATTTTAAAATTCATCATAATGGAAACTAAGAAAAACAGCAGCATTGCCCGCCCGGTACTAAGCCAGGCATTAAATAACACAACCCTATGGATAGGCCATTTCAGGCCTCATGCACAGGATAATCTTGCGGGACAAACATTTATCTGCCCTTCAGACGGTTTAGTGGACAACATCCAGGTTTTTGCTTCTGCTGTAACACATCCGGGTGAGGTGTCACTTACCCTACATGAGTTTGACACTGATTCAAAAACATGGGGCAGGGCTATTGGCAGCAGCCAACGCATGGTGGAACAAAATGACGGCACTCATTGGCTTCGTTTTGAGCTGGATCCAGTGTCTTTGCAAAAAGATACCACTTATGGTTTCCGGCTACAAACAGAGGATGGCATTATCGGCATTGGTGAAGCCGCTTCAGTAAACCGTCACCCATTTACATTTGGCCATGCCTGGAACGGCCATAGTGATAACGATAAAGGTGAATATTTCCGTTACTTCAGCCTTGCTTTTAAGGTGGAGTTGTGTGCATAAAAACTGTAATCCCATTATACTATTAAACTTGTCTTTCGGGTTAATTCAAATCCGGAAGGCAGGTTTTTTTAATGGTTAAAGAAAATTTATTGCCTTATTAAGTCGGCAAGTTAATCATATAAATACCAAAAGTGGGTGTTTAAAACAGGCAGGGTCAGATCAATTCATCACCATTTCACTGGCATTTTCAATAGCGGCAGCGGTTGGTTTCTCACCACTCAGCATTTTGGCAATAGCAGTTATCCTTTCCTCTGTGTTAAGCTGACGGATATTTGTTTTAACAGCGTTGTCAACTATTTCTTTGTATACAAAATAATGTGCATTGGCTTTACCTGCAATCTGTGGCTGATGTGTTATGCAGATAATCTGCCTTTTTGCAGCCAGGTCTTTCATAATCATCCCTACCTGTCTTGCTGCTTCGCCGGAAATACCAGTATCAATTTCATCAAAAATTAGTGTGGGCAGGTCAACCGACTGGGCTACCAATGATTTTACACAAAGCATCAAACGGCTCAGTTCACCACCACTGGCTACTTTGCCTACAGGCATATATTGTCCGCTCTTACCTGTTTCGCCGGCAGGCAGATTTGCATCGAAGAGAAAATCAATATCGTCTGCGCCGTTGCTCTTCATTTCGGCAGGCTTAATGTCCACTTTCAGTTTTGCATTGGGCATTCCTACCTGTTCCAGTAGTTTATTTACCTTTTCCTCCAGCGGTTTTATCTGTTTGTAACAGGCATCGCTAATTTTCTCAGCCATTTGTTTTGATCGTAGCATTAACTGACCGGCTTGTTTTTCTTTTTGCTCAATTGCTTCATCAATATTTAATACGGCTTTCAGCTTTTCTTCCAACTGATTTTTATAATAGCTAATTCTGCAGTTGTATGAACTCCATGCTTTTTTTGCAGCCTATATCCCAAAGAAAGCCTTTCATTCAATTGTTCTATCCGCTCCGGGTCATAATTAATATGGCTGCTAATGCGATCCACATCATTTGCAATATCCTGAAGCTCTATCTGTGCTGATTGCAGCCGTTCAATAAGTACCGGCAAATCAAAATGATAAGATGAGTATACATTTAACTGGTTTAATAACATTTTCAATTGCTGAACCACCGGAGTTTCACTTTCTTTCAGCTCAAAGTATGCCTTATTTAATGCTGCTTTTATTCCTTCGGAATTGTTAAGCAGTTTCAGTTCTGTATCAATATCTTCCAGTTCGTTTTCTTTGAAGGCCGCTTCCTCAAGTTCGTTATACTGGAACCGGTTGTAATCAGCTTCTTTATCAAACTGTTGCTTTTGCTCTTTTAATAAAACGATTTCTTTTTTAACTTGCTGCCACTGGTAAAAGGTTTGGCGGTATTGATCTACTTCTATGGCAATGCCTGCCAGTGCATCAATTACCTGCCGCTGAAAGTTTGTTTCGCCGAGTTCCAGTGCGTCAAACTGCTGATGAAGATCAACCAGTAAGCGGCTGAGTTCATTTAATTGCCAAAGTGTTACAGGTGTGTCATTGATAAAAGCCCTCGATTTACCACTTGTATTTATCTCCCGGCGAACCACCAGTTCATCCTGTATATCAAAATCATTGGTTGTTAAGAAATGAAGAATCTCTTTTTTCCCTTTAATATCAAAGCTACCCTCTACTATGCTTTTCTTTTCCTTGTTAACCAGTGCAGCAGAATCAGCCCTGTCGCCAAGTATAAGGCCAAGTGCTCCCATGATGATTGATTTACCAGCACCCGTTTCGCCGGTAATGATGTTTAACTTCCCGGAGAAGCTTATTTCCAGTTCGTCAATTATAGCATAGTTCTGTATGTAAAGGCGGGAGAGCATTTGAATGGCAAATTAAGTTATTGCAGCAGATTTACACGGATGTAATACAGATTTTTTAAGCTCCCACCACCTGTATTTATTGAAACCAATTGGCGAGAGAGCTAACTTCCAAAGCTACTCCCTGAAACAAAGTAGCCGTTGCAATGGCAACGGCTACTCTTATTTATTAAAAAACTACTTATTTCAATTCTACAGATGAATGCAAAGAATCGTCTACAAGGATTCGTCCGCAATTTTCGCAAATCATGATTTTTTTATGCTGCTTAATTTCGCTCTGCTTTTGAGGAGGTATTGCATTAAAACAACCACCACAGGCATCTCTTTCCACCGGCACTACAGCAAGACCATTTCGGTAATTGGTACGGATTTTTTCATAACTGGCCAACAGACGCGGCTCCACTTGCGTCCTTGCTTCTGCTGCCATTACCTGAAAATGTTTCTCCTCTTTTTCGTTGGCAACAATAATTTTTTCCAGTTCAGATTTTTTATTTTGGAGTACTCCGTCTTTAACAGCTATATTTTTTGGCCTTGTCAAGCAGAACCACTTTCTCCGCAATTTCCTCGTTGGCATCTTTTATGTGCTTTTCCGCCAGTTTTATTTCGAGTTGTTGCATTTCCATCTCTTTATTGATGGCTTCAAACTCACGGTTATTTTTTACATTGTCACTTTGCTTTTCGTATTTTTTAGTCAATGCTTCAGCTTCTTTGATCGCTTCCTTACGCTGTTCAATGAACTCGTTAACACCATTTATCTCTTCTTCGATACGGGTTTGACGGGCATGTAGTCCCTGAATTTCGTCTTCCAGATCTGCCACTTCCATCGGAAGTTCTCCTTTAAGGATATGCAGTTCGTCCAGTTTGCTTTCAATCTTCTGAAGATTTACAAGTGAACTCAGTTTTTCTTCTACAGAGAATTCTTTAATGTGTGCCATATACGGGTTTAAAGTTTCGGGTGCTATATTACTATGTCACCCTAAAAATAATGAACCGGGTTGGTATTTACCCCTGTTTTAAGGACGGCAAAGGTAGGGAATTTTTGCTCTAAAACCTCCTTCAAAAGGTCAATGGTAAACTGCTCACTTTCGTAGTGGCCTATGTCGGCAATCATCATTCTTCCGTCAGTGTCAAAAAACTCATGATACTTCATATCTGCAGTTACAAAAACATCTGCACCAGCCTCTAAGGCTTTGTAAATCAAAAAACTACCTGCTCCGCCACACAGAGCCACTTTTTTTACAGACCTATGCAGCATTGTAGTATGCCGTACAACCGGAACCTTAAAAACCCGCTTCAATAAGGTCAGAAATTCATCAGCCAGCATTGGTTCGGGCAATTCTCCCACAATCCCCGCCCCTGTACCGGGATGGTTATTGGCCAGCGTAATAATATCGTATGCCACTTCTTCATAAGGATGGGCAGCTTTCATTGCTTCCACTACCTTGTTTTGCAGAAAAGCCGGAAAGACTATTTCCACTCTTGTTTCGGCTTCGGAATGCTTTTGACCCCGATTTCCAACATATGGGTTGGTTTTAACCCCTGCCTTAAATGTTCCTTTCCCGTCTGTATTAAAGCTGCACTCACTATAGTTTCCAATTTGGCCGGCTCCTGCCTCGAAAATTGCAAACCTTACCTCTTCTGCCCTGTTTGAAGGCACAAAAGTGTAAAGTTTCTTCAGGGTGTTTTCCTTTTCTGCAAGTATGGTTTGTTTCTGGAGATTCAGCAGAGAGGCAATTTTTCCATTAACTCCAGCCATCACATTATCAAGATTTGTATGTATGGCGTAAATGGCCACATCATTCTTTATGGCAGTAATTATTATACGTTCCACATAGTTTTTACCATTTATTTTTTTCAGGCTGCCGAAAATGATGGGATGGTGTGCAACAATAAGATTGCATTTTTTTTCAACTGCCTCATTTACCACATCTTCGGTAACATCGAGTGTGCAGATAATTCCTGTGCAATCCCACGCAGCGTTCCCGGTAAGCAAACCAGCATTATCATAATGCTCCTGCAAGGATGGATCCGCAATACCTTCCAAAACGGATATGATTTTCTTTATTATCATAAGCTTTGTTATTCTGATTTACGGACTAAAGATACTATTGATTTACAGCTCTTTTTACAATTTAAAAACAATAAACAACCGTTAAAAAAAGGATTTAAGTAATTTACATGTATGGAAAATTCAGTCAAAAAGAAAAAGGTTTTACTTAACGAAATAAGAAAGGTTCTTGGTAAAAATGAAAAGACATCTCTTACCAGTTTCCAACTGGCAAAAGGCTATTGGATACTAAGAAGAAGATTTTTCAATGAAGTAAAATCGGCCATATTGATTGCACTTGGTATTCTTTCAGCCGGCTTTGGGTTAAAAGGATTCTTAATCCCCAACGGTCTGATAGATGGCGGGGCAATGGGTATCTCACTGTTAACCAGCTTTAAAACAAAGATTCCTCTTTCAGTGCTAATCATAATGATTAACCTGCCATTCTTTTTTATTGCCTGGCACCAGATTGGAAAGTGGTTTACGATAAAAAGCCTGATTGCAATTATTTTACTTGCCATTGTAGTGGAATCTTTTCCATACCAGCATATTACGGAGGACAAATTGCTTATTGCCGTCTTTGGAGGGTTCTTTCTTGGTGCCGGCATAGGATTGTGTATAAGAGGTGGTGGCGTAATTGATGGAACAGAGGTACTGGCGATTTTTCTTAGCAAGAGAAACAGCCTGAGTGTTGGAGATTTCATAATGTTCTTCAACATCATCATCTTCAGCGTTGCAGCCTACCTGATTAATATTGAAACAGCCCTGTATTCCATACTTATTTATTTTTCTGCATCGAAAACTGTTGATTTCATCCTGGAAGGCATTGAGGAATTTACCGGTGTTACGATCATTTCTCCTCATTGTGAAGAGATAGCCACATTCATTAAAGAAAAAATGGGCCGTGGACTTACAGTATATTCTGGAAAGAGAGGATCTGGCAAAAGAGGTGAATCTCATTCGGACTCAGAAATCATTTTTACCGTGGTCACCAGGCTTGAGATAAACCGGCTGACCACTGAAGTGGAACGAATAGATCCAAATGCATTTATTGTAATGCAAAGTATAAAAGATACAAAAGGCGGCATGGTCAAGAAACGGCCGCTGAAAGAATGATCAAATCTTTACCAGTTATATTAAAAACTTTTGTACCTTTTCAGTCCTTACACCTGTGAAAGTCTGCTATCTTGCCAGACCAGAACAAAAAAGCTTGCCATGCTGAAAAGAAAAATGGGTCGTTATCTGCTTACTTTACTTGTTGTTACGGGACTTGCCGGAACTATTAATCATTATGTCGTTTCGAGAGATGAGAGGAAATATGCCATAGGTCTTATGAAAGAAACGCATAAAGATTTTCTAAAACTGGTTAAGGGACTTACCCCATCACAATATAATTACAAGTCAGCAGCAGACAAGTGGTCGGTAAAGGAATGTGTTTACAACATAGCATCAGCCGAAAAAGGTTTGTGGGCTTATTTTGAAAGTTCGATGAAGGTGGCTGCCAACCCTGAAAAAAGGGCAGAAATAAAAGTAACAGATGATGCCTTTGTGGCTATGATAAAAGACCGGAGCAAAAAAGCAGATGCCCCGGAAACCATGCGACCTGAGAAAACCGGTTATCAATCCATCAAAGAAGCTCTTTCAGATTTAAAAAAGAACCGCATGGAGCATATCAAATATATGAAGAGCACTACTGAAGACCTGCGAAATCATGTAGTACAGGCCCCAATGGGTTGGATTGACTGCTACCAGCTATATCTTATGATAGCTGCCCACAGCAACCGCCATGCACAACAAATAGAAGAAATAATTAAACATCCGGGATTCCCGGCAAAATAGTTTTTCGACGGTTGAAAAACCCGCAAGCCCTCCCGTTCCCGTAAGAACCTGAGGGCTTTTTTATTGTGCAATAGTTTTCTCCAGCCAAATCATTTTACCGGAAGTGGTCATTCCTTCCACCACCACTTTGAAACTTTTTGTCCGATCGTTATT
Source organism: Chitinophagaceae bacterium (assembly GCA_016719815.1). Lineage (GTDB taxonomy): Bacteria > Bacteroidota > Bacteroidia > Chitinophagales > Chitinophagaceae > JJ008. Next base: position 89,629 of record JADJYK010000007.1, read on the forward strand.
ATAAAAACTTAAAGGAATGCGGGGATTGATACTGTTGACAAATATTGATGGCCGCCAGTCAATAGTTATCCTGTTATCTGGTTTATCACCAGGTTTAATTTCTTTATAGTCGGGCGCATAGAATTCCTTAATAACTGAATAGCCATTGTAATTCTGCAGGTTTGATAACGATTTAACCTTTCTCCTGTCCTCTCCCTTTTTTGTATAAATAGCCAAGGCGCCACCAGCACCACCACCGCTGGCAGCAGCAAAACTGCTAAACACTTTTATTAAGGCAATTTCGGAAGCCGTTAATGTAGCAATCACATTGGCATCCGTTTCAATCTCATCCAAATAAAGTGTCATTGGCTGGCTGCCCATCGAACTTACAGATGGCATTTGCCGGTAATAAACCCTGTACTTATCTGTATCGAGCCGCGGATCCAAAGCTGGTTGGCCAGACGAATAAACAGGATCCACAACCTGAATACCAGGGACTCTTGATTTTAAGTACTCAAAAATATTTTCCTGTACCATTGCCTCATCCGTATTTACAAGGTCTATCACTCTTTGTGCAAAGGCTGTTCCGCTGAACATTCCTGTAGTGTAATTATCATCTAACTGTTCTACTGCTGTTTTTTTCTTTGCTTTCACTGTTACTCCCTCCAGCATTATTCCATTTGCCTTCATAATAGCATCAAAGTCCATCTGCCATTTTTTCCCATTTGCGATATCCATTATCATCAAGGCAGGCATAATATCGCCGGGAGGTAATAGAAATGTCCTGTTCAATGAATCACCATCCATCAATACATCGATGTACTGACTTTTCTTGCCCCGTACATCAATAAACAAAAGCCTGCACCGGCCAAAGAAAAGCAACGAATCTGCTGAAAACCGTCCTTCTTTATCGGTACTCAATAAGGATGCACTTCTTTCTTTACTGCCTGCAAGACCTGTTATCATCAACAATACCTGTTTGTCAGCAAAAGGTTTTTTGGTCCCTTTCAGAAAAATACGGCCAGATAATGTTATAAACGATTTATCAAAAGTAATTTCAGTTTTTTGTGCTGCTATTTCTGTCCACCGGAATCTCCTCCAGCCATTGGTCATCATTAGCAAATCCATACCGATTTCTGCAGAATCTGTAGCCGCTGTAAAATACCAAGATGGATTATGCACATACCCTTTAATATCCGAAGTTAATAGCAAACTTGTATAGATGTTTTCCTCCCTGCTGGTGCTGTGCAGGTAATCTGCATCTGTAACAGAAATGGCAATGTTGCCCTGTACTGTATCGTTCAACAAAATACTGAACCTGTTTTTTGCCCCTGGCAAAAAATCAAGAGTATCAGTTTGCAGCATAGCGGGCAAAATGTATTCACCGTTGCTTACAAAACACAACCTTTCCGCAAGAGGCATGCCTTTGTTGTTAAAAAAAGTCACCTGTAGTATTCCCGAATTGAGATTTTTTGTATTAATAGTTCCTTGAATTGCTGCGCTGGAAACTCCAAACTGCTTACTGAAAACTACATGGTGCTGCATTTGTCCCACCATGTATGCCACAACAAACGCAGGATCGCTTGTTTGCTGCTGTAGTTCAAAAAAATATCCATCCGGCTGTTGAAGCAATGACAGGACGATACCCTTTTCCATTATATCAGGCAAAGCGTACAAAGAGTCCACCCCGTTTACCTGAGCATAATAATTTTCTCCTTTTTCGGGTTTTAGATCAAACATACCCATCCCATCATGATAACTGTTAAAGCTATTTAGCTCAATGCCTTTACTGTTTTTTATTTTTCCGGAAATATTAACCGGCAAGCCGTACTCATTGATTGCCTTGAATGCTACAGTAGCGTTCAGATTACTTACCAAATTTCCACCCTCCGGGAAAAACTGAAGTTGAATTGAAGGAGTTGGGATAGATGTTGCTTTTTGTGACCCCATTTTACCATATACAAATATTTTTTTTCTGTACACAAAATCAGGGCTGTGGTTCATCATAGTGGCAGTAAATGCACGAATGGTGTAGTAGCCGGATACTAACGACTCTGGCAGTTCTACCTGGCCAGTGGCGCAACCAATAAAAACAGGAAATACCTTTTTCTCTTCGATTTCATTTTGATCATTCAGTAATTCGATATATAAGCTGGTGCTGATGGTATCGGGTTGCCAGTCGGAAACAAGATATGCCTGGAAAAAAGCTGTTTCACCGGCAACATAATTTTCTCTGTCAAAACACAGATACACCTTTTCAATTGGCGATACAGACACCCATTTTTCCATTAGTTCTTCGGGCTTTTGACCATAGCTTTTGAGCGATAGTAAAGAGACAAAAAGAATAAGCAGTTTTTTATGCATATAACTTGTTGAATGGTGTGAAATTAATTCTATATCAACTATATGCAAAAGAAAGACTGTTAATAATAATAAATTTCCGGTATGCAAATACGATCGGACTATGTGCTTTGTAACTTTTTTCAGATATTTGAAATAATGAAAAAGATTATTGTCATATTAGTACTGGCTTTTACCACTTCAGGCTGCAAAAAAACAATTGAGAAAATTCAACATATTTTAATTCTCCGCCATACCCGCTTGATCTGATAAATGGAAACTGGCAAATAACCCGAAACAGTTGGACTTATGTGGAAGCAGCACAAACAAATGGCAACACCACCAAGCAAATGAGGCTTGATAAGCTTTAATCTCTGCTTTACTTTTTTAAACATCTGTATCAATATCAGGTCATAATTATAAGAACTGTGCAATTTTTTGAAAAAGAACAGGAAAAGGTCAACTATTCTTAGTAAATTAGGAAACAGGAACAGTTTTTGTATAACACAGAAATCTTTGAGTTAATTCCAAAAACCAACTTACAAATTGAAAGCACCTGCTTACAATATCCTCACAAGACAAGTAATATTCTACATTGCGATTATTACTATGGGGTAATGCCTGCAAGAGCTCAGGCTCCTGCAGCCAATTTTGTTGGAGAGCCCCAGGCTAATTGTTCACCGGTTATTGTAAATTTCTTCGATTTATCAACAGGCAATCCCACTTCCTGGTATTGGGACTTTGGAAACGGCAACAGCTCTACGCTTCAAAACCCGATTGCCACCTATTTTTCTCCCGGCACTTATACTGTTTCATTAACTGCAACAAACGCCGCGGGAAGTAATACAATTATTAAAACGCAATACATTACAGTATATGAAGCTCCTGTGCCAGATTTTTCAGCCAATGTGCGAAGTGGCTGCTTTCCATTAAGGGTTCAATACAGTGATATTTCAACTGCGGGTGCCGGCAGCAATAATGTGTCGTGGTATTGGGATTTTGGGAATGGCGTCACTTCAACACTTCAGAATCCACTTGCCATTTACAATACAGCGGGAACATTTACAGTAACCCTGCGAATTACAAACGATAAGGGTTGTTCTAAAATAATTACCCGGCCAAATTACATTACTGTAACTCCCGGTGTTGATGCAGCCTTTACTAATACGCAAGCAACTGTATGCAGTGCCCCTGCCACTATTAATTTTACCGATAATTCCACTGGCCCACCAACACTTACCTATCTTTGGGATTTTGGTGACGGAAACACTTCCACATTACAAAACCCAACTCACACCTATACAGCGAACGGAACTTTTGCAGCAAAGCTTGTAACATTAAGTTCTGCAGGATGCCAGGATACGGCTTTGAGCCAGCCAATTATCATCGGCGGTATTGTTACAAATTTCAATGCCCCTGCAGAAGCCTGCATTAATGAACCGGTAGCTTTTACCAATACTTCCATACCAATTCCGGTAAGTACTATCTGGAGCTTTGGTGATGGCGGTACAGCTAATACCTTAAATGCATCTCATACTTACAACACAACAGGTGTTTATACGATAAGGATGTTTAATACCTATTCAAATTGTATTGATTCATCGATCAGATCTATAACCATCAATCCAAGGCCTGTTGCTGATTTTACAGCCCCTGTAACCACACGCTGCGAACCTGACCTTACCGTTAATTTTCAGGATATTTCAACCGGCGGTGCTATTGGCTGGCATTGGGATTTTGGCGACGGAGGCACATCTAATACACAAAACCCATCACACACCTATACAGGCTATGGGGCATTTAACGTAACTCTTATTGTTACAAACAGCTTTGGCTGCACAGATACACTGGTTCGAAATAATTATATCAGAATTCAAAGGGCTTCGATCAGCATTCCCCAACTGCCCGCAAGAGGCTGCATTCCACACACCATTAATTTTGCACCGGTTATTACATCATTAGACATTGTTACCTCTTACCAGTGGGATTTTGGTGATGGCGGCACTTCTGCTTTACCGAATCCGGTATATACGTATATCACTCAGGGTACTTATACCGTACGGCTGATAATAACAACCAGCAGCGGATGCACGGATACGCTGCTTTTGCCACAGGCTGTAAGAGTTGGAACAAAACCAGTCGCCGACTTTTCTGCAGTTCCTATACCGGTTTGCGGAAGACAACCAGTTTACTTTACTGATTTATCAGTGCCTGCAGATGAATGGTACTGGGCATTTGGAGATGGCAGCAGTTCTGCTCTTCAAAATCCCACTCATTCTTATAATGATACCGGATACTTCAATGTTACATTGATTGCCACCAACAATGGCTGTCCTGATACGATAATAAAAAACAACTACACAAGGGTGTTGCCACCAATTGCCCGTTTTACAGTTACTCCTGATTGCAGTAACCGGTTACAATTTACTTTTACCAATACTTCAATTGTAAACCCATTACTTTTACCGCTCACCTGGGAATGGGATTTTGGCGACGGTTCGCCCGTTTCAACTGCTCAGCATCCAGTGCATCTTTATTCAGCCCTTGGTGTATACAACGTGAGGCTTATAGTTACTAATGGCTCTTGCGCCGACACAACATTTGGAACGGTAAGGGCGGTAAATGAAAATCCCGACTTCAACGCAGACAGAATTGTTGCCTGCAAAACGGCTTTAATCAATTTTACGACTACTAACATTAATCCGGCAAATATTTCAACTTATTTCTGGGATTTTGGAAACGGACAAACTATAACCGGAGGTTCTGTAAATGCCGCCAGCAACTATATCAATTCAGGAGCATATACAGTTCAGTTAATTACCACAGATATAAATGGATGCAGAGACACAATCATCAAAACAAACTATATCCGCATAAACGGGCCTGTGGCCGGTTTCAATCCGGTTAATGCAGCAGGATGTTCCGGGCTAACCACTACTTTTACTGATTTATCAACAACAGATGGTGTAAATGCATTAACAAACTGGCAATGGAATTTTGGCGATGGGAATGTTCAGTCATATGCTGCACCACCTTTTCAGCATACTTATTCTGTTGTTGGTACATTTTCTGTGCAATTAATTGTAACAGATGCTGCCGGATGTAAGGATAGTATTACACTCCAGAATGCTATTGTAACAACCGACCCGGCACCCAATTTCGTAACTGCAGATACCCTTACCTGTCCCGGGGCTACCGTAACCTTTACAAATACTTCTACCCCTTCAGGTCTCACAAGTTATTGGGAATTTGGTGATGGCGGTAGCTCAACAATTTATTCGCCCACACACAGCTACACCAGCACAGGCACATATATAGTTAAGCTGATAGTTACAGATATATACGGCTGTGCCGACTCGTTGATCCGGGATCTTTATATTAATGTGGATCTTCCTGGTGCTGCTTTTGCCGTAAACGATTCAATAAGTTCCTGCTTACCTTTTGAGGTACAGTTTACAAACACCTCAACCTATTATAATGCCAGTTTCTGGGTTTTTGGTGATGGAGGCACATCCTCTGCCACAAATCCTGTACACTATTATTCCACTCCCGGCACTTACACTGTAAAATTAATTGTTGCAAGCCCGGGAGGATGCCTGGACTCTGTTACACATAACATCTATGTTTATGACACTGCTGGCACAAGGGTAGACTACCAGCCATTTACAGGTTGTAAACCTTTATCAGTTACGCTAAATACATTTACTACAGGTCCGATGAACAGCTATTTCTGGGATTTTGGAGATGGCTTTACAATTGATACCACATCACCAAACGTTACACATATTTATGCATCTCCGGGCAATTATTTACCAAAAGTAATATTGAAAGATCCTGCAGGTTGTATCATTCCACTTCAGGGAATTGATACTGTGATCGTATCTGGAGCATTAGCAAAATTCGGATATAACGATTCAGTTTTCTGCGACAGAGGTCTGGTTAACTTTACTGATTCAACTATTTTCAACGATCCTGTAGTTTCTTATAACTGGACATTTGGAGACGGAGGTACATCTGCCATCCAAAACCCATCTTACTTTTATGCCAATCCAGGGCTGTATACCGTACGACTGATTGTGCAAACATTACGTGGGTGCAGTGATACTCTTGTTAAACCAACCCTGATAAGGGTAGTACAGCGTCCACTTATTGATATCGGCGGAGATTCAGTTGTGTGTGTGTTTGGTCGTATTACCCATTCAGGAATTTTTATTCAGCCTGACACTTCCATTGTTACATGGCAATGGAATTTTCCAAACGGAGTGACATCTTTAGTGCAAAATCCACCAGCACAAGCTTATAATACGGTAGGATCGTTCACTATCACAACTTATGCAACCAACAGTACTGGCTGTGCTGATACTACCACACAAAGAGTTTATGTTAACCCGCTAGCAACAGTAACAATACCAGCACAAATGACAATTACAAATGGTTTCCCAGAAACCATACCTGCAACGTATACACCAAACACTATTAACTGGATATGGTCTCCTTCGGCAGGCTTAAGTTGTATAACCTGCCCAATGCCTGAAGCCGGACCAAAAATAAATACTAATTACCAGGTTTACTTTACCGATGTAAATGGCTGTGCTAACAGAGGCTCAATCATGGTATATGTTTTATGTAAAAATGCAAATCTCTTTATGCCAAATACATTTTCACCAAATGGTGATGGAAGCAACGATGTATTTTATCCAAGAGGCAGAGGCCTGGAAAGAGTAAAAATGCTCCGCATATTTAACCGCTGGGGCGAAGTGGTGTTTGAGAAAGCTAATTTCCCTGTTAATGATATTAGCTCAGGCTGGAATGGAACTTATACTGGACAAAAACCAAAAGCAGATGTATATGTTTACCAGGTGGATGTTTTTTGCGAAAATGGAGAAACAATAAGACTTGATGGAAACATAGCATTGATATTATAAACGTTGAAACAAAAAAATAAAATATTATCCTTCCTGTTACTACTGAACATTACTGTTCAGGATACATCTGCGCAGGATGTGCATTTTTCGCAATTTTTCGAAACCCCATTGTGGAGAAATCCCTCGCTTGCAGGAATATTCAACGGTGATATCCGGGTGCAGGCTGTTTACCGTGATCAATGGAATAGTGTTACAAACGCTTACCGCACCGGTTCTGTGAATGCTGAATTAAAAATGCCAATCGGCAAAATGGATGATTTTATTACAACTGGCATACAGATATTGCATGACAGAGCCGGTACTATCGGATTTACATCCTCACACCTGCTGCCTGCTGTTAATTACCATAAATCACTGAGTACAGAAAAGAACCGCTATCTCTCACTTGGCTTTATGGGCGGTATTGTGCAACGCCGGCTTGATATTTCCAAAGTAACAACAAACAGCCAGTACGATAACGGAGGACTGGGAGAAACATTTGCCAATACACAATATAGCTATCTGGATGGAAGCGTTGGAATGAGTTACAATTCGGGTATTGGCATTAATCAAAATAATAATTTCTTTTTGGGAGCGGCTTATCATCATTTTAACCGGCCCAAAAGTTCATTTTACAGAAATGCAAATATTGAACTGCATCCGAAATGGGTGTTTTCCGGAGGTATTCGCTTTTCTGTATCAGACTATGCCTATCTTACTTTTCAGGCGGATCACTCTATGCAGGGAGGTTTTACGGAAACAGTTGCAGGAGGCATGTATGGGCTCAAATTAGGAGGTGACCCCGATGATGCACTTTACACACTGCATGCAGGTGGTTTTCTACGATGGAATGATGCTTTGATTCCCGTTCTGAAAATTGATTACAATCCTTTTTCTCTCTCTTTTAGTTATGATGTAAATATTTCGAAACTGAAGCAATCAAGCTATGGCAGGGGTGGATTTGAAATATCAGTGTCCTATACAGGCTTCAGAAAAAAGACTGCTGATTACCTTCTATGTCCCAAATTCTGATAAACCGGCACTGAACCCGGTTTACCAGTAATATCCTTTACCCTTTTGTTTCATATAATCCTTTCCATGCAAAGGCAGCCAGCACACCACCAGCAACAGGAGCAACAATAAACAGCCATAGCTGTGCCAGTGCTTTTCCTTGTGCAAATATGGCAGGACCAAAGCTACGGGCAGGATTAACAGAAGTTCCGGTTATTGGTATAGCAACAAGATGAATCAATACCAGCGTTAAACCAATAGCCAGACCAGCCATAGTTCCGTTTCCCCATTTAGACGTAACAGCAAAAATTACAAACAGGAAAAGAAATGTAAGAACAGCTTCCGCAATAAACGCAGAAGTCATATTATATCCACCGAGGTAACCTTCTCCCCAACCATTAGCGCCTAATGCCCATTCGCCCATTTCAAAACCCGGCATACCTTTTTGAATCAAATACAAAACACCTGAAGCCAATGTAGCCCCGATAAACTGGCCAATGATGTAGTTCATTGCTTCAGCTATTTTTATCTTTCCTGCCACCAGCATTGCAACAGTAATAGCAGGGTTAATATGGCAGCCGGTTATGCCGCCAATAGCATATGCCATGACCACAACAGCAAGGCCAAATGCAAAGGAAATACCCAGTAAACCGATACCCGAAGGTCCAGTAGTTGCAATGCCAGATACAACGGCTGCTCCACAACCGAATAACACTAATGAAAACGTCCCGATTAATTCAGCTAGTAGTTTTTTCATAATAAAGTTGGTTTTGTGCTCCGTGGCTTCACGGAACAATGAAAAAATTTGTTGGCAAAAATGAACGCCTTGGGGCTATATTTGTTTCTTTGAAGTTATATAAAGTTAAAACAAAAAATATTGAATTATGAAAACTGAACCCGGACAGCAAGCTCCAGATTTTTCTCTGTACGACAATGAAAAAAACAAAGTGACCCTTTCAGAGCAGAAAGGGCATAATGTGCTGTTGCTTTTCTTTCCCCAGGCATTTACCAGCGTCTGTACCAAAGAACTTTGTGGCATAAGAGACAATATTGCTGCCTACAACAATACCAATGCAAAAGTTTTTGGTATTTCAGTTGACTCCGTTTTTACACTCAATAAGTTCCGGGAAGAGCAACAGTACAATTTTCCGCTGCTGAGCGACTTCAACAAGGAGGTTTCCTCTCTTTACGGTACCATATACAACGACTGGATTCTAGACATGAAAGGAGTTTCCAAGAGATCGGCCTTCCTCATTGACAAAGAGGGTATAATAAGGTATGCTGAAGTACTTGAAAATGCCGGAGAGGTTCCCGATTTTGCCAAAATCAAGGAAGTATTAGCTGCTCTGGACTAATAGATTGTTAAAAATATTAAAGAAAATATGCTGCATTTCATTGATTTACAGCATGTTTATTTTACGAAGTGGTTTTACCTTGGTAAATAAAAAAATTCGGCCTATTTTTAGGATAATAAAAGTAAATTTGTTTCGTTGAGACGCTTTTTGACGATATTATCCTTTATCCTGTTGACTGCCACAGCATCTTTTAGTCAATCAGGGAGAGTTTCTTCAGGCGGCGACCCTGCTGACCGGATAGTAAGGTTATATCCTAACCCAGCATCAACCTACATCACCTTTGATTTACAAAATACAACTCTCAAAGGGCTTTCATTGAAAATCTTCAACGGTGTTTTGGGAAAGAAGATGTTTGACGCAAACAATATCAGTAACAAGACAACCATTACTCTGAACGATTACACAAGGGGGATTTACATCTATCAACTTGTTGACGCTTCCGGAAAAATCATTGAATCCGGAAAATTCCAGGTATCACACTAACCGCTTTTTTTATCGATTTTTTAAAGTACCTGAACTATCAGGAATTTGAGGTATTCCGTATTCTCCATGCCACGAATAATAGGATGATCGGCGGCTTGCTTTTGAAAAGTCACCTGTCTTAATTTGCGCCGGGCATCTTTTGCCGCCATGTCAATAATCTGCAAAAACAAATCAGGGTTAACAAGATTGGTGCAGGAAGAAGTAACCAGAAATCCACCCGGCTTAACCAGTTTCATTCCCCTAAGATTAATCTCCTTATAACCCGTAATAGCTTTTTGAATCGTTTCCCGGCTCTTTGTAAACGCCGGCGGGTCGAGCATTACCACATCGTATTGTTTTCCCTCTTTGCCCCATTGCTTCAGCACATCGAATGCATTGGCCACTTCAAAATGGCAATTATCCTGTACTCCGTTCAATTCGGCATTTCGCCTTGCCTGCAAAACGGCATTCTCCGAAATATCAAGACCTAAAACTGATTTTGCACCATAGCAAGCTGCATGTACTTCAAAGGTACCGGTATAGGTAAAGGCTCCTAATACCTCTGCATCCTTTACAATATGCTGAATTGCCCTGCGGTTATCTTGCTGGTCTAGAAAGTAGCCGGTCTTCTGTCCGTTCTCAATATCAACATGAAATTTCAGGCCATTTTCTTTAATAACAATTTCTGTATCAAACGGAGCTGATAAGAAACCTTTCAGTTGAGGAAGCCCTTCCAGTTCCCTTACAGGAACATCGTTTCGCTCATAAATACCTTTGGGTGAAAAGATTTTATTCAGCGCATTTACAATAGCTGGTTTCCACACATCAATACCAAGGGCCAGTGTTTGTATAACAAAATAGTCATTGAACTTGTCAATTATCAGTTGCGGCAAAGAATCGGCCTCGCCAAACACAAGACGGCAGTTTTCTGTATAACCTATCTTCTTTCTGTAGCTCCAGCACTCATTAATTTTATCAAAAAAATACTGCTCATTTATTTCGTCAGCCCTGTTTCTTGTCAGCAACCGAACCAATATTTGTGATTTGGGGTTGATATAACCTTTGCCAACAAACCTTTTATCATGAGTAAACACTTCCACAATGTCGCCTCCCGTTGCTTCGCCGTCAATCTTCTCCACTTCATTATTGAAAATCCATGGATGCCCGTTAACCACCCGGGGAGAAATCTTTCTTTTTAAAAAAACCGTTGCCATAGGGTGCAAGGTACTGCAAACCAATAAAATGATACCGGTCTGAAATAATACAGTCAATTTGTCCCAAAAAGGCAGTTGGCAGTATTCTTGCCAACCTTACATTTGCAATCAATTTTTGAAAAAATGGCAGAAAAAGAGACAAACGGGCAAGAAATGCAGAATGGGCAAACAGAAATGAACATCAACGCCGATGAAAACCTGAGCGGCAGCACAGGACTTGATGAACCAATTGGTGAAGATTCAGCAACCGAAAAGCTTAAAAGTGAACTGGAAGAGGCAAAAGATAAACATTTGCGCCTGGCGGCGGAATTTGACAATTTCAAGCGCCGGAATGCCAAAGAACGGATAGAGTTAATTCAAACTGCCGGAAAAGATGTGATTACCGACCTGCTTGATGTACTCGATGATATTGACAGGGCACAAAAGCAATTGGAAAGCAGTAATGATGATGCACACAAGGAAGGCGTATTGCTGGTGTTTAATAAATTTAGAACGCTGTTACAGTCGAAAGGATTAAAGACCATGGAAACAGTGAACCAGGAATTTAACCCTGACCTGCACGAAGTCATTACAGAGATTCCCGCACCAACGAAAGATTTAAAAGGAAAGGTGATGGATGAAGTAATGAAAGGTTATTATCTGAACGATAAAATCATTCGCCACGCAAAAGTGGTAGTTGGTAAATAAGCTGCACATCACAAGCCGTAAGCTGCAAACCGGTTTGTGAAATTTAATTATTGCTTGCAGCTTATAGCTAACAGCTTAAGCAATGTCAAAAAGAGATTATTACGAAATACTGGGGGTAAGTAAAGGTGCATCTGCCGATGAAATTAAGAAAGCATACCGGAAGGTAGCCATGCAATATCACCCCGACAGAAACCCCGGAGACAAAGCAGCAGAAGAAAAATTTAAGGAAGCCGCCGAAGCATACGAAATACTGAGCGATGCAGATAAAAAGGCCCAGTACGACCGCTATGGTCATGCTGGTGTAAGTGGTGCGGGCCGTGGCGGATTTAGTGGAGGCGGCATGAATATGGAGGATATCTTCAGCCAGTTTGGAGATATTTTTGGCGATGATATTTTCGGCAATTTTTTTGGAGGCGGACAGCGCAGTCGTGGCGGGCAAAGAACAAGAGGTGTTAGGGGCAGCAATCTGCGGGTGAAGCTTAAACTTACTTACGAGGAAATTGCAAAAGGCGTTACTAAGAACATAAAGGTTAAAAAATACGTTGGCTGTACCACTTGTGGCGGCAGCGGGGCGAAAGATAAAGGTAGTATGCAAACCTGCGGCACCTGCGGCGGCAGCGGACAGGTAAGAAGAGTGCAGAATACTTTTCTCGGGCAAATGCAAACCGTAACCACCTGCCCCACCTGCAATGGCGAAGGCACAACGGTGACGGCAAAATGTACCAGTTGTAAAGGCGATGGCAGGGTGTATGGCGAAGAAACAGTAAGCATTGATATACCTGCCGGTGTGCAGGAAGGTATGCAGATGAATATAAGCGGCAGAGGCAACGCAGGGGAAAGAGGCGGCATGCCCGGCGACCTGATTGTGCTGATAGAAGAAGAAGCACATAAGGAACTGCACCGTGAAGGACTGAATGTTGCTTACGAACTGCACTTATCATTTACCGATGCTGTGTTTGGCACACAGGTAGAAGTGCCCACGATTGACGGAAGAGCAAAAATTAAAATACCCGCCGGCACCCAAAGCGGAAAAATCTTCAGGCTGAAGGGTAAAGGATTTCCGGCGGTGAACGCTTATGAAAAAGGAGACCAGCTTATACAGGTAAGTGTGTGGACTCCGCAACACCTGAGTGCTGATGAAAAGGCTTTGCTCGAAAAACTGAGCAATTCGCCCAATTTTAAACCTCACCCGGATAAGAACGACAAAGGATTCTTTGATAAGATCAAGGAAATGTTTTCTTAAGCAACCGATTTACGGGTATTTCTTAATTATATACTACCGTTTACAACTCCCGTCCGCTCCGAATGGGCAGTCATAATTAAAAAGGTTACGGCTTAATAATAATAGCCGCCGGTCTTTTTTCTTTTAATCTTACTGTACAGGTTCTTTGCCTGCATAAGCAGGTTCATAAATTCCTTTTGAACCAGTTCGTCTGTTGAGCAGGCTTGCAGCGCAAGGGCAACAACATCATCCCAGCCGGTGTCTTTCATAAAGGCTGAACCCCGCAGCAATCCGCCAAACATGGCAACAGCAGCAGAGAACTTATTACACTTTCCCATTTCTCCAAACTCTGTAAAATGAAAATTACTTGTAAAGGTTCTAGATAATTGCTGTGGGGTACCCGGCTTCTGGTATTTAAGTTTTACCTCCGCCAGTCTGCCGCCGGTATAGTTATCTTTTATGGCTCCCTTGTTTATTTCGGTAGGTACAATCTCGAACATAGCAATCATTGAATGGCCGGAACCGATTTCTCCGCCTTCGATTACGGAGAGTGAATCCCGCAGGGCACCTACTTTATTATCAAAACCAATGAGCCTGTACTCTTTTACATACTCGGGGTTGAACTCCACATCCATATACACATTATCTGCCACGGCGTACAGCATTTGGGTAAACTCTTTGAGCAATACTTTTTCTGCTTCCTTATGATTATCGAGGTAAGCAAAATTTCCATTTCCCTTTTCGGCCAGCAGGTGAATTTTTGAATCTTTGTAGTTTCCCATTCCCACTCCAAGGCAGGTAAGATACACTCCTGATTCCTTTTGCGTTGTTATCAGTTCATTCAATTCATCTTCGGTTTTCAACCCAACATTAAAGTCACCGTCGGTTGCGAGTATTACCCTGTTATTTCCTCCTTTTATTAAATGCAGCCTTGCGAGGCGATATGCTAATCTTATTCCGGCCTCACCCGGTGTGTTGCCGCCGGGAGTTAGCTCATCAATGGCTTTTAGTATTTTCCCTTTTTCAGCTCCGCTTGTTGAGTTGAGCATCACACCCGTCATACCGCCGTATACCACAATGGCAACAGTGTCTTTATCTCTAAGGTTATTTACCAGCAACCGAAATGCAGATTGAAGCAGTGGCAGCCGGTTAGGCATATCCATTGAACCAGATACATCTATTAAAAAAACAAGGTTGCTGGAAGGCAAAGAGTCGAGGTTGAGCTTCTGTGAGGAAATGTTTATATGCAGCAGTTGATTATCCCTATTCCAGGGACAGGAGGAAAGGGTGGTTTTTACAGAGAACAAGTCTTCGCCGGGAGGCTGTCTGTAATCGAGATTGAAATAATTTATCATCTCTTCAATGCGAACTGCATCCGGCGGCACTATTGCCCTCAGGGAAATAAATCTTCTTATGTTGCTGTAAGATGCCCGGTCAATGTTGAGCGATAACCCTGTTACCGGCGTTTTTTTAGCTGCTACAAAATGGTTTTCCAAAAGGCTGGCATAGGTTTCATCTCCGGTGTACCAATTCTTTTGCTCTTCTTTTTCCAGGTTCAGGGTAACCGAGGCCAGCTTGTCTCTTTTTGAATTTGTAACAGAGGCCGGAAGCCGTTTCATCTTCGCACTTACATAATTGTCGGCATTTACAGGTATCTTTTCTGTTCTGTAACCATCTAATGAGAAACTGAATGTATCGGTTTGAAAATGCGACAATATCCCAAAAGTTCCAGATGCACCACTGCGAAAAACATATCCGGTTCTGTGTTGCAGGATGCTTACGTTCTGCAGAATATTACCGGCTTCATCTTTCACCTCGCCTCTTACATAATACTGTTGGGCAGCGACAGATAAATTCATCAAAATAAGGGCAGCAATATGCAGAACAACTTTCAAGCGTTCCAATTTGGCAATAAAATACAAAAAAAAATGTACCTATAGCAATCGTTATACTAATTGGTAAATCTCTTTCAGGTTTCTTCCAAGACCATCGTAATCAAGTCCATAACCTACTACAAATTTGTTCGGAATCACAAATCCAATATAATCAAGCTGCAAGGGATACTCAGTTGCCTCGGATTTGTGAAGGAGTGTGGCAATCTTTAAGGATTTTGGTTGCTGATGCATCAGCTTGGGCAAGAATGAATAAAGTGTTTTTCCTGTATCCACAATATCCTCCACAATAATAACCTCCTTACCAAATAAGTCATCATCCATGCCAATTGAGGTAACTACATTCCCGGAAGATTTCATCCCTTTATAAGAGGCAAGTTTGATAAATGATAGTTCAGCCTCGATTGTAATGTGTTTAAACAGATCTGAAGCAAACATGAATGACCCGTTCAGAATGGCAATAAACAAAGGCTTCTTTCCTGAATAGTCTGTATTAATTTTTGCGGCGAGTTCTTTAATCCTTTTTTGAATAGTTGCCTCATCGAGGTAAGTTTCAAACGACTTGTCTTTTACAGTTACTACAGACATAAAATATTTTTTATCCGGTTCGGTATAAGTTAAAAAAGAGAGTGATCATTTTTAAAGCCAGCTTAAGTGTGCTTGTTGCCTTTTTCTTTAAACTTAACCTCACCCCAACAGCCGGCATATCACCCGGGTTAAGCCAGTTTAATTCCTGCAAACTCTCCAGTCGTATTGCCTCTTGTTGAGCAATATCATGCAATGTTTCGCCTGGCAGTACAATATGATAGTCTTCATTTCCGGTCTTTCTCTTACGTTGCAGGTATACTAACTGATCAGACAGTGCAAACTCGGCCTGACTTATTTCGTTAAATTCAAAAATTTTTGACAAATCAATCTTGTACTCACTGGCAATGGCAAAATAAGAAGTACCTTTTTTAGCAAAGATTACTTTGGTATCGTTTACATAAAATATTCCTTCCGGATACTTCAATGAAGGCTTCCCGGCATTTGTCTTTTCTTCAACTGGAACATCAGTAACAACTTCCTGTGGTGTTTCTTCAGCAGGCTTTGTTGTTTCCTTTTGCCCTGTTAACAGCGGGTCATCTTCTCCGTTGTCGCCCAAAGCAATTAATGTATATTCCTGCAAGCTATAATCTTCAATGAGTTTGATAAGCACCTGCGGATACCGGGGGTTGGTTGCATAGCCTGCTTTCTTTAGGCCGTTTGCCCAACCTGCATAGTCCGTTGGGTCTAACTCAAAGAGAAAAGCATATCGTTGCCCTGTTTTTAAAAAATCTGAATGGTCTTTGTATGATTCAATAACGGCGGAATACTTTCTGAAACATTCACCTCTTGCGTCATCATCATGGTACACTTTTTCGCCAGTCCAGCTTGTTTTACATTTTATCCCAAAATGATTATTTGAACGCTGAGCCAGGTCGCTATTTCCTGCGCCCGACTCATGAATACCCTGCGCAAGTGTAATAGCAGCAGGCACGCCGGTTCGTATCATCTCCTCAATTGCCAAATCCTTATATCTGTTAATATAGCTTTTCACCTGCTCCGATTGTTGCGAAGCCGCTAAGAGTGGTGTAAATAAGAATCCAAATAAAATGGTACGAAGTTTTTGCATTCTGTCTTTATAATTTACGTAACAGGTATAAGCCGTCACGAATTGTTAATACTACTTTTTCTATGTCGTTTCTTTCCCGGATAAAATCATTAAACGCTTTTATACCTTTTGCACTTTTTCCGCTTACATTTTTCTGCAACACTTGTCCGTGAAAGAAAATATTATCTGCTAAAATAAAGCCGTTTTCCCTTACCCGGGGAAAAACAAGGTTAAAATAGTCAATATAAGCCGGTTTGTCCGCGTCAATAAAAACAAGGTCCCAGGTTTCCTCCAGTGTTGGGATAATATCCAACGCATTTCCGATATGGGAAATTATACGGGACGCAAATACAGAACGTTCGAAATATGCTCTTGCCCTGTCGGCATCAGGTTCCCGCAATTCAATGGTGTGTAACTGACCATCATCAGAAAGTCCTTTCGCAAGGCATAAAGCGCTGTAACCGGTAAAAGTGCCAATCTCCAAAATACGGCGGGGCTGAATCATGCAGCTAATCATCTCAAGCAGTTTGCCCTGCAGGTGACCGCTAAGCATTATTGCTTCTTTGTGTTGTTGCAGGGTAAAGTCGCTTACTTCTTTAATCAATTCGTCTTCAGAAGAGGTGTGCCTTTCTGCAAATACCTGTATTAATGGATTAGTAATCTCCACCGCTTTTATTTGAGTAAAGATAATCCAATTATACTGCCTTCAGGCTTGCGACTGAGGGGTTTGGCTTTGATATGAACCAAAGGCCGGCGAAAGTAAGCAGGCCGTTAATCAAAATCAATTCATTCCCGATTTTATATCCGTTAAAAATGCTTTTTGAAATGCCATTTAGCCCAAGACTTTCAATGCCAAGTTTGGCTTCATAATAAGCCGGGTTACTCAGGATATCAATTCCCAGTACAAGTAAAGGTGCAACCACACACACAGTCCAGATCATTTTCTCGTTTAGAATTCGCTTAGTTAATATTCCAAATCCAAACAATCCAAGCAACGGACCATAGGTAACCCCTGCAAACTTCATGATAAACTCTATTATTGATTTGTCATTAATTGCTCTATACATCATCACCATAAGGAAGAATACAAAAGCAAAAGTAAAATGCACCGTAAGCCTTGTACGTTTCTTTTCTTTTTCTGTTCCTTCCTTTTTATTCAACCCCAGTATATCAATACAAAAGCAAGAAGTAAGAGATGTGATTGCCCCGTCCACACTTGGGAAAAGCGCTGAAATGATTGCGATAATAAAAATTATACCGATAGTTCCGCTAAATACTTTACCAAGCGCAACTGTTGGGAACAAATCATCTGCCGGCACACTTATTCCATTTGAACCAGCATACAAATAAAGCAAGCCGCCTAATACAAGAAAAAGAAAATTAACCACCATTAAGATAGCCGTAAATGTCATCATGTTCTTTTGAGACCCTCTGAGAGTTTTTACACTGATATTTTTTTGCATCATTTCCTGGTCGAGTCCTGTCATTGCAATAGCTATAAACATTCCACCCAATATCTGCTTCCAGAAATAAGAACCGGCTTTTATATCCCAGTTAAAGACCTGCGAATAGCCCTTATCAGACATAAGGCTTAAGGCACCACCAAAATCGGTACCTAGTGATTTTACAATTACGATGATACATACCACTAATCCTACCAACATTCCTGTTGTTTGTAATGTATCGGTATAAATTATTGTTTTAACACCACCCTCAAAAGTGTAAAGCAATATCAGCACCAGTATCACAAGAGTTGTAACTACAAAATGTATTCCCAGTTCATTAAAAATGAAAGTCTGCAAAACGCTTATCACCAAATAGAGCCTGGCCGTAGCTCCAACAGTACGGGAAAGAATAAAGAAAAAGGCGCCAGCTTTATGCGCATTGATACCAAACCTTTTTTCAAGATAAGTGTAAATGCTTGTGAGATTCATCTTATAATATAGCGGCAACAGTACAAATGCAATAACTATATATCCTAACAAAAAACCAAGAACTAACTGATAGTAAAAAAAAGCTGCTGGCTCCAACTGTTCCCGGCACACTTACAAACGTAACACCAGAAAGTGATGTACCTATCATCCCAAAAGCTACCAGCATCCAGTTACTATTGCGGTTGCCAATAAAGAATGATTCATTATCTGAGTTGCGGGATGTGTACCATGCCACACCCAATAACAATGCAAAGTATCCTAAGACGAAAGTGAAGAGCAGCGCAGGAGTCATAAAATAAATTTCAGTTAATGAATGTTTATCATTCGGTAAAATGAGAAAATGAATTTTGAAGATAGAAAAAAATCATTTCCCTTTGCTGCAAGTTATACATTATGGCAATACAATCACTTGCAGTTTTTTGCGGCTCGAAACATGGAACTACTGGATTGTTTACCGAACATGCTATTGAACTTGGAAAAATTATTGCCGAAAAGAACATCAGGCTGATATATGGCGGTGGCAGTGCAGGTATTATGGGTTCTATTGCAGACAGCGTAATGCTTCACGGAGGGAAGGTTACCGGCTATATTCCACAATTATTACTCGAATGGGAAGTACAGCACAGAGGCATTACTGAATTAATTATCTGTGATGACATGCACGAAAGAAAAAAGAAAATCTACAGCGTAAGTGATGCGGCCATTGTGTTACCAGGTGGTTTTGGAACTTTAGATGAACTGTTTGAAATTATTACCTGGAATCAGCTTACCATCCACGACAAAGAAATTTATATTCTTAATTCTGGCGGGTTTTACAACCATCTAATTTCTCATATTAAACAAATGAAAGAAGAACAGTTCTTATATGAAACAGCAGAAAAAAGGATTACCATAATTGATAACCCTTCTTCATTATTACAATATTTATAGGATTAGCGTCTCCTCCCACCACCTTGAAACAATGGTATTTGCAGTCCGCCCCTTATTATTGGAATTGAACGTCCGTAGCCGTCAGTATAGGGAGAGTTTTTATTCCCTGACACATCAAATAATACTGACAGATAATAAAAGGGTTGACCACCGGCCCCTTCTCTGCCAGAAGTATATCCACCCCCAACAAGAAAACTACCTGCATCACCTTTTGCAGTCTCAGTGTAAGTGCTGCCCCCTTGTACATACTTTAGCTTAAAAAAATTTTGCTCAAGCTGTGCCTGCGCAAAAAGAAAACGTACCGGATAGAGTTTCGCAAATACGCCACCACCATAAACATGCTGCCTGAGTTTATCGTTAAATACTCCATTATAATCCCGGTAAGATGTGTAATTATAATTTATTACAACACCCGCATCTGCCCAGTTTGTAAGGCTGTAACCAAGAACCGGACTTGCTCCAACAAGGAATGTACTGTTGTAAAAGGCAAGGGATACACTTCCTCCTGTAAACAGGTTTTCCTTCCTAAACCCGCCTTTCTTTTCTTCATCTTCATTTTGTGCAATGGAGGCATAAGAAAGGTTAACAACTGCCATTAACAATAATATCTTCTTCATATTTTGTGTTTTATCAAATTTTTCCTGCTTAATCCAGTTGACAGGAATCTATTAGTATTTTTTGAGACGATAGCAACTATAGTTTGGCTGCAAGTAGCAACCCAGCAGTTAATAATTCATCAATTTTTTCAACGCCTGTACCACTTTTACAGGATTAGGTAACATGGCATGTTCAAGATGCACATTCATAGGCACAGCAGGAAGGTTTAATGCACCAAGTACTTCAACCGGTGCATCGAGATACCGGAAACATTCCCTTGAAATTCGGCCAGCCAGTGCTTCGGCAAAAGAATTATTTTGCTGTTCTTCCGTTAGCACTAAACACCTGCCATGTTTTTTTACTCTTTCAAAAATCAGTTCTTCATCAAGGGGAAATAATGTTCGTAAATCCACTATCTCAACTTTGCCATGCATTTGTCTTGCCGCGGCTTTTGCCCAATACACACCCATACCATACGTTATGACCACACAACTTTCTCCTTCTCTTATTGCTTTCGGTTCAGCCTCTGTAACAATATTTGCATTTCCAAAAGGAAGTACATAATCAGAACCTGGCTCCAAAGTTTTAGCATCTTCAGTTCCCGGCACCTTACTCCAATATAATCCTTTATGTTCCAGCATTACAACCGGGTTGGGGTCATAGTACGCTGCTTTCATCAATCCTTTCATATCTGCAGCATTCGACGGATAAGCTATTTTAATGCCTTTTATAGAAAGAAGCGTTGTTTCAATACTTCCACTATGATAAGGCCCGCCACCACCGTATGCACCGGTTGGCACTCTTAATATCATTGATACCGGAAACTTACCACAAGTAAGATAACAACTTTTAGAAACTTCAGAAGCCAGCTGGTTCAACGCCGGATAGATATAATCGGCAAATTGTACCTCTACAATCGGCTTCAGTCCTACAGCACTCATTCCGACAGCAGAACCAACAATATAGGCTTCCTGAATTGCAGTATTAAACACCCTATTCTCGCCAAACCTGTCAGCCAATGTTGCTGCTTCACGGAAAACTCCTCCCAACCTTTTTCCAACATCCTGGCCATAAAGCACTGCTTCAGGGTGCTGCTCCATAATCTCCCGTATGGCGAAAAGTGCCGCATCCACCATTAATATTTTCCCTGCCCCAGCAGGCACTCTCTCTCCTTTTTCTTGGGTTACGGCTGTTGGGGCAAATATATGTTCCCCTACTGTCAAAACATCAGGTTCGGGAGAGGCAACAGTCTTTGCAAATTCAGCCGCAATAAATTCAAAGGCTAACTTTTCAATCTGTATCAGTGTATCTTCCGGAACTCCTCTTTCAGAAAGTTTAACCCGCAATTTAGGAACAGGGTCATGCTCACAGTGCCTGTTCCAGTCATCTTCTGGCCTGTAAAATTCCTTTCTGACACCACTTGTATGATGCCCTAATAAAGGTACCCTGGCATGTACTAATACGGGTTTTTTTTGCTTTCTCACAAAATCAAATACTTCACTCATGGTAGTAAATGATGCTTCAAAATCACTTCCATCTACCTGTACTCTGTGCAATCCTTTAAATCCTGCTGCATATTCGAAAGCATTCATTGTTCTTGCCTCATCTGCTGTCACACTTATTCCCCAGTCATTATCCTGCACCAGGAAAATTATTGGCAATTGTTTTAAAGCTGCAAACTGGAATGCCTCGCTAACTTCCCCTTCGGTTATACTTGCGTCGCCTAAAGAACACAGAACCACGGATTCGGCCAGCCGGTTTCCGGTTTTTTCATTTAGCCAATAGCTGACTCCCTGGGCCACTCCTGTGGCAGGTATAGCCTGCATTCCTGTGGCACTGCTTTGCATTATGATGGTTGGCTTATCACCGCCCTTGTAGTTTGGATGCGAGTAATATTCTCTTCCCCCGGTAAAAATATCATTTCCTTTTGCCAGCAATTGCAGCATCTGTTCATAAGGGGAAAAGCCAATGGCCATAATCAAACTTTCGTCCCTGTAATAAGGACTAACAAAATCTGATGACACCAGCTGAAAAGCTGTTGCAATTTGTATTGCCTCATGGCCCCTTGAAGTAGA
Source organism: Chitinophagaceae bacterium (assembly GCA_016719815.1). Classification (GTDB taxonomy): domain Bacteria; phylum Bacteroidota; class Bacteroidia; order Chitinophagales; family Chitinophagaceae; genus JJ008. Next base: position 111,864 of record JADJYK010000007.1, read on the forward strand.
GTGAACATAACGGCAAATTGAACGATTTGCCTCATATATAAGGGCCATTTCTTTAGCCTGGCACATCAGCTTATATGCACGGAGCAATATTTCGGTATCAATCATGCAAGCAAATGTTGGATAAGCAAATGTAAGGCAATCATTCTCGTAAAAATTATGCCACCCGGAAAGATGGTGGCATTGCTTCAGTTAGTTTTGCTCCTTCATTCAAAATTATTTTACCTCCAGTTCAAACATTTTATCATCTTCGATAAATCCTTCGAGTATATCTCCAACCACCACTTCCCCTACACCAGCCGGAGTTCCAGTGTAAATCAAATCGCCAATATTAATTGAAAAATAATTTGAGATGTAAGAGACTATCCTGTCAAAGCTATGAAGCATATTCCCTGTATTACCCTGTTGCACAAGTTCCTTATTCTTATACAATCCAAAATTTATATCCTTCTTATTTTTTATGTCTGTAACCGGAACCCACTTACCAATTACAGCTGAGTTATCCCAGGCCTTTGCTCTTTCCCAGGGAAGCCCTTTGGCTTTAAGTTCGTTTTGAATATCCCTTGCGGTAAAGTCGATTCCAACTGTTATCGCATCATAATATTTACCTGCAAATTTTTCCTGAACATATTTCCCGTTCTTACTTACTCGCAATACAAGTTCACATTCATAATGCAATTCATTAGTAAACTCCGGATAATAGAAAGGGGTATGCGATTGCAGCAATGCGCTTTTCGGTTTCATGAAAATAACCGGTTCATCAGGAATCTCGTTGCCAAGTTCTGAAGCATGCGCTGCATAGTTACGTCCAACACAAAAAATTTTCATACATGGTGTATTATAATCAAATACAATGGAAACAGACCTGTCAGTCCATAGTATTCACTGGTTATCAATAAGATTATCAGATTTTAATATCCTGCTGAATTACAATCGCAGGTAGTAACGGTGAAAAATGAGGGTCGGTCGGCTAAATTAAGCAATGAAACTGATTTCTCATAGCTTAACGTCCTGATTATTTATCAAATTCATAGCGACCGATATTCCCTGTGCAGCAAAGACCTCAATAATTTCAACAGCTTTTGAAATTTTCTGGGTGACGAGTGGTTCTTCTTCTTTTTTCCATTTTCCAAGTACAAAATCTGACTGATGCCCCTTAGGATAATCATTACCAATTCCAAACCTTAGTTTTGGATATTCTCTTGTTTGCAACACCTCTTCAATACTTTTCAAACCGTTATGGCCAGCATCACTGCCTGCAGGCCTCAGCCTTAACTTATTCAACGGCAATGCAAGGTCATCCACAATAACTAAAGTATTATTCAGGCTAATTTTTTCTTTGTCTAGCCAATATTTAACTGCCTTTCCGCTTAAATTCATATAAGTAGTGGGGCAAATACAAACAAAATATTTTCCTTTCCATTTTATTTCTGCAACATAGGCCAGCCTGTCCACCCGGAAAACACCATCATGTTTATGTACAAAAGCATTAACTACATCAAAGCCTATATTATGCCTTGTATGAGCATATTCGTTTCCAAAATTTCCCAAGCCAACAACCAGGTATTTCACTAGTACTATTTATTTGTCAAATATCGCTTACTAAATGTAAAAACCCGTATCTGTGATACGGGTTTTATAATACAAGTTCCGTTATTTATTTTTTTGCAGCAGGTGCAGCAGGTGCAGCGGCAGCGGCGGGTGTAGCAGGTGCAGCAGCTTCCTCCTGCTTCAGTTGTCTTGTCATAACTACCGATGCGACAGGAATTCGGGGAGGATTCATTACTTCATAGTTTTCCTCCTTAATATCTTCAACCCTGATATTTCCATTCACCTCAAGGTCATCAATTGCAACTTCAATGCACTCTTTAAGATATTTAGGATACGTCTTTACTTTTAAAGATTTCATTTTTGTAACGAGCTTACCACCATCTTTTACTCCTTTTGAAGCACCCACAAACTTGAGTGGAATATTAGCCACAACTTTTTTCCCTTCTACCAGTTCCAGCAGATCGACATGTATCAAAGATTCATCCACTTTGTCAAACTGCAAATCCTTGAGAATAGTTCTGTAGGTTTTCCCATCTACAATAACTTCTGCTATCTGAAAACTGGGAGTGTAAACTAATTTCTTGAACGCAGTTGCAGGAGCATAAAAATTAATTTCCTGAGCGCCGCCATAAATTACACCAGGCACCAGTTCCTGAGAGCGGAGCTGCCGGGTGGCCGATTTCCCGAATCCGGTCCTCAGTTGACCTTCGATTGTAATTGTTTTCATTTTTGTTCTTATTGTTTAATTATTAAAAAATTGTAGTTACCCGCACTCTACCTGTCCTTCCGCTGCGAATGAATAAAAAGGCTTGTGATGCTCTTATTTTCATACGCATTCCTGATTGCAACCGCAAAAAGTTCTGCTACTGTCAGCACTTTTATTTTTGAGGTTTCCTTTTTCAGCGGTATTGTATCACACACAATCAGTTCTTCCAATACACTATTCTCAATATTTTCATATGCTTTTCCACTTAAAACCGGGTGTGTAATCAGTGCTCGTACTGTTCTGGCACCTTTTTCTTTTAAAAGAGCTGCACTTTTTGCCAATGTCCCTCCTGTATCACAGATATCATCTATCAACACAACATCCCTGTCGGTCACATCTCCGATGACCACCATACTGGCAATTTCATTTGCCCGCTTTCTGTGTTTATCGCAGATCACCATTTCTGCATTAAAAAAACTGGCAATTTCCCTGATGCGGTTTGTTGCTCCCACGTCGGGGGCGGCAAAGGTAAGGTTTTCCAATTTTAAATTCTCAATGTAGGGGATAAAAACTGCATGACTGTCGAGATGGTCAACCGGAATGTCAAAATATCCCTGAATTTGCGGAGCATGCAGGTCCATAGTAATTACCCGATCAGCACCAGCGGCTACTAACATGTTGGCAATCAGCTTACTTCCAATTGCTACCCTGGGCTTATCTTTTCTGTCCTGGCGAGCATATCCGTAATACGGAATTACAGCAATTACTTTATAGGCCGAAGCTCTTTTTGCCGCATCTATCATCAACAGCAATTCCAGCAGGTTCTCAACCGGCGAAAATGTACTTTGAAAAAGGAAAACATAATCCCCTCTTACACTTTCCAGAAAACTTGGTGAAATTTCCCCATCACTAAACCGCTGTGTATTGACTTTACCCAGCCTTGTTCCATATTGTTTACAGATTTGCTCGGCCAGTTCCATAGAACCGGTTCCTGAAAAAATTTTTGCGGAATGCATGGCAGATGAATGTGTGCGGCGAAGATAACAATTCGCTGCCTCATTCCTGAAAATTGAAGCTTAAAAATGGCAACCCCTGAAAATGAACCGACTGTTTTGCCTATTTACTTTTGATGGTCAATGCGGTGCTGGCATCTCTTTGGCTACTTGCGTTACAGCTATAGAAAAGGGAAGAGCAAATAAATACAGAGAGAAAAAGAACAATTACATACAGAAATCCAACAAATAAAACCGGGTGAAGTGCTCCCCCCGAAGCAGTTCTGGTGTTTTTCATAAGGTGTGATTTTTGTTTACTTTTTTCAATAGTTGCCTATTGAGATTGACGGCATAAAAATATTAGCTATACTTGTTGTATGCAAGAGCACAAGTACTCAATAAAACAGTGGGCAAAAGACGACCGTCCACGGGAAAAATTACTACTGAAAGGCGCCGACAGCCTTAGTAATTCTGAACTGCTGGCCATTTTAATACAAAACGGCAATAAAGAAAAAACAGCCGTTGACCTGGCAAAAGAAGTGCTGAAATCAGGAAAGGATAATCTGCATGAGCTGGGTAAACTTTCGCTAAAAGACCTAATGAAAATCAAAGGAATTGGTGAAGCTAAAGCCGTTGCTATTATTGCAGCCCTTGAGCTGGGAAGACGACGGCAGGCAGAAGCACCTATTGACAAAGCCAGGGTATTATCCAGCAATGATATTGCCGTTTTTTTGCAAGCAAGATTGAAAGATAACCGTCATGAAGTTTTTGCAGTAATGTACCTGAACAGGGCTAATAAAGTAAACCACTTTGAAATAATAAGCAAAGGAGGCATTACAGGTACGGTGGCTGATCCAAGAGTTATTCTCAGAAAAGCACTGGAGTATGATGCCGTAAGTATTATTCTCTGTCACAATCATCCCTCAGGAAGTTTGAAACCGAGCCGTGCAGATGAACAACTTACAGTAAAAATTAAAGAAGCTGCCTGTTTTTTGGATATAACCGTTCTCGACCATGTAATTGTAAGCGAAAATGGGTATTTCAGTTTTGCAGATGAAGGGCTCCTATAACCAAAGAAATCCTCAAAAAAAAATTCCAAATTCCTATTGCTCAATAAGAATTTGGAATTTTATCTCTGTGATATCAATCTATGCCTGCGCAGTGGGACCACCAAAGTTCATAGGCAGTTGTATCTCTTCTAGATCTTTTATTGTACCATTTACAGACTCATATTTTTGAATATTCTCGGTAATAGCCTTCATTAACCGCTTGGCATGTTGCGGGGTAAGAATAATCCGGGACTTAACTTTGCTTTTGGGTGTTCCCGGCATTACATTCACAAAATCCACCACAAACTCTGCATGGGAGTGGGTAATAATGGCGAGATTAGCATACGTTCCTTCAGCGACTTCTTCTGATATTTCAATGTTTAGCTGGTTTGGGGCAATTTCTTGTTCTGGCATTGTTTATTATTGTGCATTTAATAGAATCATTCCGGTTTTCATGCATCCTTCAGGATTTACAGCAAAATTGTTTTCGCCTATTAACCCTGTAAGGTCTTTTATCCTCTTAAACTCTTTTATAAAACCATTTGCATTTGCCTTGATTTTCTTTAATCCTTTAACTCCGGTTTCGGCATAGTAGTATTCATAATTCAAATCAAACTGGCGAAGTTCCGACTGTAAAATATTGCTGGTATTAATTCCCAGTTCTGAACTATATTTTTTATATAAATTGAATTTATCTCCCTTAAAAAGCTCCAGGTAGTAAGCCTTATCCTTTACCCCAAGCAGAGAACCATAAATAAACTTCATGGGAAACTGAATATCCAATGCGGTATCCCGTTGAATAATAAATGAATCGAGATCTCCTGGTTCTTTCACTAATGGTGTGCCTGAATTTTGTACTGACAGAAACCCCACTTCCTGGTTATAAGTGTTATAACTCAGTTTAATATTATAAGCTTTTGTGCCGGGAGAAAACATATCGCCTTTCAACGGTTCTCCAAAAAGAAATGATGAACCAATTACCTTGTAAGGCCCAATTAATTTGTACATGCCATCACCAGTTTGTTCCTGCAGCAATTTGTTATGCTGCAATGCCGGGTCTGTCCAGCCTCTCATTTCTGAGGTAGGTGATGGGGGTGCAATAGCACCTGCACTGCCCTGGGCATTTATTTGCTGAACAGAGCCATAAACCGCAAGTACTGCGATTAGACCTGTTTTCAAGTTTTTCATTTCTTACTGTTTATATAAAATTACACAAGAAAGCGTTATTGAAAATATAAATCTAAAACAAGTTACCGCTGCAACAAACAAATAAAAAACCGGCTAAAATAGCCGGCTTTTTATTTGTAACGTATTCTGATAATTACCTTGGCCCGAGGTAAGTCATGGTATCAAAGAATTTTCTCAAAACATTTCCATTATATCCAATTTCTGCATAAATAATCTTATTAACAGGGTCATAAGATCCTGAATACACCTGATTAGTTACAGTAAAGGCATATGGATACTGATTCCAATCTATAAGAACATTAGTAGAAGGATTAAATATCAGATTAGTCGTAAAACTACCGTAATAGCTGGCTCCACCTAAAATGGGGTGAGCATAGGTAGCGGCAGCAGGCCAGTACATAGTAACACTGCTCGGTCCAGATGTAATCATATGCACAATTTCATCATACGGGGCATCATAAGGTACCCTGTTATGGTAACCAACCAAGTTGTATTTGCCATCATACTTATTCTTAATACTAAATTCAATCAGCAAATTCTTCATATTAGAGGCAATGGTATAATTTCCGGTAACACTTACGATTTTAACACCAACACCATAAGTTGAATTTGGATCAAAAGAAAGCGTACTTGGTACATTAATCGGGATTTCTACATTCCTTCCGCCCGCCGGAATGGTAACAGTAGTACGGGCAGGGCTACCAGCCAGACCAGGCATTGTAAACAATGAATAATTCATTATTTTAATACTTGTACCGTTAGCTGTATTATATGATTTCACCATATTAGAATCGAGTTCCAGGGTAATCACAATATCAGAAGGAGCCGGAGTACCAGACTCAAGATTTACATATACCAAGCCGTTTACTGCCTGACTAGAAGCTGATACATCAAGGCCATATGTATTTTTTGCTTTGGCTGCCAGCGGGAAACCTACTCCCGGGGGCTGCGTATCAGGATCATTGATCCCGTATTCATTATTGTCAAATCCCTTGTCTTTCAGGCATCCGGTAAGCACAAACATGCTTGCTGCTGCGAAGATCAGGGATGATAAAAATGTTTTTTTCATGTTAATCAATTTTTTATTAGTTAGTTAATGCTGATTAGTTAATATCCCAGAAAATACGGCTGTAACGCTCAACTGTTCCCTGAGCACCTACGTTAGCTGCGTTATAGTTGTATTCTGTTTGCGGGTACAGATATCTAACCGGTATCTTGGTGGAAGTATTTTGCGGAGCGACTGAAAGCGGAGGACCTGCATCAAAACCAACACCTGCACCATAAACAAAACGGTCATTAATCGGAGAGGATGTTACCACCTGGTTATATCCAACCCTGCGGTAGTCAGTCCAAACTTCAAGCGGAGTGATGCCGTTTAAAGCAAACCATTTCTGAGATATAATCGTAAACAACCCCCCTACAGGTTGCGTGCCGGCAGGATTGGCAGGTGTATTTGCTACAGCAGCAGCATCTACGTCAGAATAACCGGCATTTCCAGAAATATAACTGGCAGCCGAACCGCTAACACCCATATAGGTAAAACTCTCCTGGATGCCCTGATTGGTAAGATCAACAACTGATGGGCCAGATGTGAGAAAACCTCTGAGCCTTGCTTCAGCCTGCAGGAAATAGCTTTCGGCAGCTATCATAATGGCTTGAGGAGCTGTATTTGTTTTATACAGACCGGGGCCAATACCAGCCAGGTTGGCGGCAGCATTAGCAGTAATTGGAGGTAACCCATAGGCAACCCCAACCAAACCGTTTGCACCTGCTTCGTAGAACCGTGTAGTTCTTCCATCTGCATTATACTTGTAGTACTCAATTCCCCACTCGTTAGCCTTATAATACACACTGTTTTGCGGAGCTGTACCAGTTGGAGTAGCTCTATAGTTATTATAGAATGGGTTTGGCTTATCAGTTACATAGCCAGGCTGAACCATTACATTTTCGCCAGCGCCAAGGAAGCCACTTCCTTCTGTATTAATGATCGCCATTTCAGCAGCAATCGGGAATCCGGAAACAGCATAAGCATGTACCAGTAATCTCAATTTGAGGGTATTGGCAAAACGAATCCATTTACCTTTATCACCACCAAAAACAATATCATTGGTAGCAATATTTTTATTAGGATTTGTTGCATTTACCACAGCGCCTTTAATAAGCGCAATAGCCGCATCCAGTTCTCTGAATAGATTTTTGTAAATATCTACGCCGTTGTCGTATGCAGGAGTAGGATTTAATCCGCCCTTCAGTGCCTGGGAGTAAGGTACATTTCCATACACATCCACAAGCATTTGATAATTGTGAGCTTTCATAATGCGGGCAATGCCCTCATAGAATCCGGCACCGGCTTGTGCAGCTTTACTGATAATAATCTGGTAGTCGTAATTATTGTCATAACAGTTGTTCCAGATACCAGTTCCAAAGCCTGTAGTAATCTGGTATGATTCTTCTATTACGCTGGGGGCATATGTACCAGACCTTGCCCACCATCCCATCCAGTTTTGGGTAGTACCCCACTGATTGGCAACAATGGTTCCGGTAGCGTGGAGTGCAGCAGGAAGCACAACATCATAAGTAACAGTACTGTCAGTAGGACTATTGATGTTCTGGTTGATGTTGAACTTATCCTTACCACAACCCGTTCCAATTACCACAAGGCCGATGGCCAGGGGCAGGCTGTATATAAGTTTATTGAGTTTCATATCTTCTGTTGTTTTAAATTATAATGAAATATTTAAGCTTGCTCCGAATATCCTGGTTGACGGAGTATTGTCCAAACCAGCAACACCCATTGCGTTTCCTGTAGTATTTGCAAACTCAGGATCGTACCACTCGTTTGTCTTCGGCAGGAACATAAAGAGGTTCCTTCCGCTGATTGTGAATGTAGCACCTTTGATTACATTTTTGGTAAAGCCTAAAACTTTCGAAGGAATATTATAGGTCAAACTCAATTCCCTGATTTTCCAGAATGCACCAGAAACAAGGTAGTTTGTATTAGCACTGGTGTTAACTGCCTGTGACCAGAAGTTGTATCCACCATTCTGAGTGTAGATACTTGTATTAGCCACATATTTTGAACCATCCCAGTAAGAAGAGTTCGGGAAAATGAACGGCTGACGGTGATTCTGGCCGCTTCTCTTAGAAATACCAGAGAAGTCCATCGGGTTACCCCAGTTACCAGTGTAAATCTGGTTACCTGTACGATAGTCAGCAACAGCTGCAAAGGTCAGGTTCTTCCAGTTTACATTCAGGCTAAGTCCTAATAAATGATCTGGTGAAGTATGACCGAAAGGCTTGATTACCGGATCAACTGAAGGGTAGCCAGTGATTGGGTCAACTACTACTCTGCCCTGATCATCACGAACGTAGTCTGTCAATTTAAATGTGTATGCAGGCTGACCTACGATTACGTAGTTAGCATTACCAATACCTAACTCATCCACTCCCTCAATAATCTTTGTTACTTCATTTGTCTGGTAAGTATAGTTTGCCTTTACATCAATATTAACCTGCCCAAGTTTTACCAAAGGAGTTAATTTCAAATCGAACTCAAGTCCTTTGTTTACAAATGAGGCAGCATTCAGCAATGCACTGGTAAATCCGGTTGCACCTGAATATTGCACACCAACAATCTGGTCGCTGTTATCCTGCATGTATGCAGTAGCTTCCAGCATGATGCGGTTTTTAAGGAATCCAAGTTCCAAACCAACTTCTTTGTTAATAACGAACTCAGGAGTGTATTTAAACTGACGGAGCTGATTGGAAGATGTGTAACCAACCAATGTTCCGTAAGGGAAACCACCACCGAGGCCATAGGTATTTTCCAAACCCTGTGCACCAAGGTTTACGTTACCTGTTTTAGAGATAGCACCTCTTACTTTCAGGTAAGAAAGCGTTTTGTTTCCTTTTAATGCAGATATGGCATCTGACAGTATTAAAGAAACGTTACCACCAGGATAGAAGTACCTGATATCATTAAACTGGTAATTATAATAATAAGCAAGGCGGCTGTCCATATCGTAGCTGCCGGTAACTTCAGCAAAAGCCCAGTTATTGTAGTTAAATCCAAGTTTACCAAAGAAACGCTGCAACCTAGTCTTTGAACTTGATTCAGAAGCACCGGGTTCACCCTTACGGCCAATAATATTAAACAACGAAGGGAAGGCGAGGTTGTTGCTTGATACGCTTATAGATTTTGTATCTGTTTCCCTGAATGAATGACCAATTAAGGCATCAAGTTTAATACTTCCAATCTTTTTGTAATAGTTGCAAAGAATTCTGAATTGAGCCTTGATGAAATGGTTTCTCCATCAACAACCTGAGATACCATATCGCCTGTTTGTGCTACAGATTTGTGTACAGAATCTTTTGACCATGGGTTGTAGTTGTAAGCAGTTTGGGTTGCTTTGTATGAACCAGAAGTATAGGTAGCGCCAAGGCGATAGGTAAGATTCAGCCAGTTTGTAGCTTTATAGTTCAATTCAACATTACCAAATAAATCATCACTCTTACCTACATTTCTGAAATTATCAACCATGAAATAAGGGTTGTAGTAATAATCGTTAAAGTAATAGTTTGGATTAGCCCAGTTTGGACTACCATCTGAATTAAATTCATTCTTCCAGTCTTTGAAACGGGTAATCGGAATTTGCATTGGAGTATTAAATACGTTCCACATCACTGAATAGTCTCTTCCGTTACCAAAGCTGGAACCGGCAGTTACATCATAATTGCCTTTTGTATAGTTTACAGAGTAAGAAGCTTTAAACTTATTATACTCTTGGTTTGCCGCCATGTGCAGGGTAACCCTTTTGTTTACATCCTTCGGCATTACACCCTGAATGTTAACATTCTGAGCACTCAGGTAGAAATCGCCAGTAGAGAAAGAAACATCAGTTTGGTTTGTAATACCTGTATTCCAGAATTTCAGTTTTTCTTTTGGACGGGCAAGGTACTCAACCATATACTGTGTACCGCCGGGGCCGTTTTGCCCAATCTGACGCAATGAACCATCAAAAGCATCACCGTAACACTGGTTCTCTATGGGATCATAAACACCATAACCAAATGCATCGAGTGCTGAACCTGATCCAAACTCAGTTTGGAATTTAGGCATATAAGATACTCTTTCAATCTGAGTTGTATGTCCTACAGATATCTGGGGAGTTTTTCTGCTTCCGCCGCCTTTACGGGTTGTGATAACGATAGCACCGTTAGCTCCATCAGGACCATAAATGGCAGTTGATGAAGCAGATTTCAGGATGGACACATCCACGATATCGTTCGGGTTGATTGAATTGATAAACCCAAGAGAAATAGGCACACCATCCACAATCAGCATTGGCTGGTTATTACCTGTAAGTGAACGAATGCTGCGGAGTGTAATCCTTGTATCAGCAAATACACCATTGTTAACAGTCTGTACGTTCAGGCCTGATACTTTACCTGTTAAACCATTCTGAAGGTTTACGGTTTTGGCCTGGGTAAGTTCAGCAGATTTTACCTTAGCGGTACTATAGCCCAACTCTTTGGCTTGCTTAGCAACACCAAGTGAAGTAACAATTACTTCAACACCTGTTGTGGCTCTTGATTTGGCAGTAACAGTTACTGCACTACCAGTTCCAACAGTCACTTCTAATGTTTCAATACTGGCCCCTGTAACAACAAGGACATCACCTGTTTTAGCGAGGATACGAAACTGACCACCATTGTCAGCCGCTGTACCAGTATTTGTCCCCTTGATTGTTACGGATGCTCCCGGAACCGGAGCTCCTGCTTCGTCAGTCACGATACCGGAAATCCACCGGTTCTGACCAAATGCCATTGCAGAAAACAGCAATAACATTGTAAACAGAGTAGCAATTTTTCTCATGTTAACGTTAATTTTTAAAATTTAAAAGCTTTGATTATCAGCGAAAACCGTCAATTTTCATAGGAATTACTATACGTCGAAGACACGAATACCTCCGATTACGCTGCCGCAAGGTAAAAAAAAAATTAACAATTAGTTCTATGTTCTTGATTTTTTTCTGTTTATAAAACTCCTATAACGTGTACCTTATCTGAAGCTTCACATCGGTTTTGTGTCCTCCCTCAATTTCATCCAAACCTGAACCGGCTATATTCTTGCTGGGATAGACAGTTCGGGCAAATCGCAGCCACATTGTAATTTTCTTTGACAAATCATAACTGGCATTTATATAATACCTTATCCCTTTATCAAAAAAGGAAGGGATCGAATAACTATATAAAACATCATTTTCATACGCATAAATCCTTGAATTGTAAGTATCTGTTTCAAAATATTGCACTCTTGCACCTAAATTCAGCTGACTGAATAAAGGCTTAAAAATGACATCTTGAAAAATCAAAAAACCGTTTTCGTTATCTTCTTTATTGTTGCCAAACCATTGCAGTTCGGCCCTGCTTTTAATGGTAATTGAGGGGCTGATGCGATAGCTAACCTGTGTTCGCCAGCTTTTTCGTGGTAAAGCCGCCAGCAAATTGGTAGTTGTTGTATTGCCAGACGCATTGGATTGCTTTGATTCTATCCTGAACCTGCTGTAAACTTCCACTTGCTTATTTGGAGTAAACGTTACCTGTGTAAGATAATCAGTCCCGGTTGAGGGTGCATCAACCAGGTATTTTAGCCACGGAAATTGGAAGAAATCACAATAAGCATCAATTTTCAATCCAGTGGCAGGTCTGATTGTTATACCTGCATAAACTCCTTTTTCATTGGAAGGGTAAGCACTTTCAGTAAACGCATTGCCGTTTACCGCCTGGTAAGCTACACTAATATATCTATGAATAACAGAAATATCAACTTTAGGATCCACACTCATCATCAACCCGGTTATTACTGCAGGATTAAAGTTTTTGTCAATTGCCACCTCACCAAAAAAATGCATATTTCTGAAAGTATAACTATAATCCACACTTCCGTTATGCCAGCTATTTCCACCAATGGCATGCAGATTATATGGCTCATTTCTTTTTTGAACCGAAGTAGAAAATCTGTAGATTATCCCATTTACTCCAACGTGAAAATTTCGGGTTTTATAAGCAATATTAAGCCCGGCAGCAGTTTGTACAAGTTTATTTCTGTCATTCAGTTCGGATGGGGTGCGATGATACCCTGAACTCAATAATGAAGAAACGTAGTCTTCATTATTCACAGTGTCTGCCACAAAATTTGCACTAAGTTTTCTGAAAGAAACAAATGCCGTCGATTCAATCTTTCCTTTCCTTATTGTAATACCAGCTCCCCGATGAAAATAGAACTCCCCTGCAGAGCTGTATGGACGAAGTACTGCGGATTGACGCTTAACACCCATAACATCCACACTTTTTTTAAAAGCAAGATTCTGCCAGAGTATTAAACCCTGACCGAGGTTAACCGTAAAATCTCCCACTGCCGCTGATTGGATAATGCCAATTTTTCTTGCAAAAAAATGAAACGAATAAAAATCAAAACCCTGGCGCTGCCCGCCTTTGAAAAATTGCTCGCCAGCATCTTTGTCTCCAACTAATCCATATTGCAAAAGATTTTTGTAATTATACCTGTACCTCACGAAAATCCGCTGTGGACTGCCTAAATATTTTGTACTGGTTGTTGCCGCATTATATCCTTTTGCTGTTTCCAGAACCTGTGACACCCGCAGCAAAAAACTGTGCTCTCCGCCACTGGTTCTTTTGCGCATATCATCTGACAAGGAGACGGCTCCGGTGACAGTAATAAATGGAAGTAACTTTTTAATAGTCGCTATATCCCACGCTGGCACCGATTGCAATTCATAAATGCTTTGCAGCCTTCCAAGAATGGCCCGGTAAGCTATAAGATTGGCAATCTGTAAATCCGACAATAAGCGCAACTGTCTTAATTCATCTGCATCTGCAATGTTAATATTTAGCTGATCCTTTCTGAAACCTTCAAGATCCTGCAACCATGCATCATCTTCTGTTTCAGACTGATCGGCATCTGTCTGGTTTTCCAGTTGCTGTTCAGTACTCACAGGTATTTCCTGGGCTATTGTTACCGGTGAATAAAAAGTAGTCAATATCAGCAGGAAAATAATATTAATTCTGGCCATCACCTTTTTTATTAATGTTAAACAAAAGCATTAATCCCGGAGTTATGCCGAGTTGCGGATGATAACCCGCCAAAATATCAATTCTGAAAGATTTCAGCGACAAACCTGCACCAGCCCATACAGTTGAAGAAGCAGAAGACATGCCAGCCCGGATAAGCAACTGTTGTATCAGCTTATATTGAAATCCGGCGGTTATATTTACCGGTTGATTCTCTTCTTTTTCTATTTCTGCGGATACATAAAATTTATCAGAAACATCATATCCCATTCCAAATGTGTAAACTGCCGAAAGCTTTTCCTCCTGATCTTTCCCAAATTTTCCGCCCACCGGATTATCAACATGTAAGCCTGCATGAAGTTTTTCTGTTAAATGAGTGATAATACCTGCCTCAAAACTTACAGTTGCAGCATCTCCATAACCGGCAATACTGATGCGGCTATAGTTAAATTGCACCCCTGCATCTATTTTGCTTCCCAGACTTCTCGCATATGCAAGACCCGCTACTGATGTATTGTTTTCTGAAAACCCTGAATGGTTGGCCGTTAACCCGAAGTTGCCAGATTTGGTCGGGAACCCTGCCACAGCAGCAAAATTGTTCAGTTCTGCCAGCATGAATTTTCTCTCTGCAAACATTCCTGCAGAAGTGTTTTTTATCTGTGCAAGCGATGCCTGGTTCCCGGTCACAGAAAAAATATCTGAATGCTTTATACTGTAAGAGCCCAGCCTGACATAGGCTGCTGCAGTTGGTCTCCGGAGTGTTTGTGAATAAGTGCTTACTGTAATACCCAGTATCATTGCTATACATGCAGCCCCTTTCATAACATAAGATTTAAGATGGAAAATACGAGTAATGTGAATTTTATCCAAAAAACAATATCCATAGTCTAAACATTTTTTTACCCCTGTAAATCTTGCTGTAATTCAAACACTACCTTTGCGCAATGAAAATATTAGATGGTAAAATAGCATCGCAGGCGATAAAAGACGAATTGAGAATTGACGTTGCCCAGCTTTCAGCCGAAGGGAAAAAGATACCACACCTGGCAGCAGTACTGGTGGGTAACAATGGCGCAAGTGAAACATATGTGGCAGCAAAAGTAAAAGCCTGCGAAGAGGTTGGGTTTATCTCCACCCTCATCCGTTTTGAAGAATCAATCAGCGAAGCAAAGTTGCTTACCAAAATAAATGAACTGAATAATGATCCCGATGTTGATGGCATACTGGTACAGCTACCCTTGCCAAAACATATTTCAGACGAAGAAGTTATTAATACAATTGATCCTGATAAAGATGTTGACGGGTTTCACCCAGTGAATATAGGCAGGCTGATGCAAGGACTGTCCACGTATATTCCTGCCACGCCGTATGGCATTATGTTACTGCTGGAACATTATAAAATTGAAACTGCCGGAAAACATGCTGTGGTTATTGGCAGAAGCAATATTGTTGGAAGACCCATGAGTGTTTTACTGAGCAGTAACACAAACCCCGGTAACTGTACAGTAACCATCTGTCATTCCAAAACTAAAAATCTAAACGATTATTGTTTGCAGGCAGATATTATTATTGCAGCACTGGGCAAGCCCGAATTTGTAAAAGCAGACATGGTGAAGGAAGGAACTGTTATTGTAGATGTGGGCATCACAAGAGTGCCTGACAATACCAGAAAAAGCGGATTTAAATTAAAGGGGGATGTGGCTTTTGAGGAAGTGGCGCCAAAATGCTCATGGATAACACCTGTACCCGGGGGTGTGGGGCCAATGACGATAGCCGCATTAATGAAAAATACTTATAATTCCTGTATTACAAAAAATTGAGTTTATTACATTTTATACATGGAAATTAAGAAGACAGATACTGTCCAGCTTCCGGTAATGGAGCATTTTTATACCCTGCAGGGCGAAGGATTTCACCAGGGTAAAGCTGCCTATTTTATTAGGCTGGCCGGATGTGATGTAGGATGTGTGTGGTGCGATGTAAAAGAAAGCTGGGATGCGGATAACCATCCACAAGCTGAAACCAGCAAACTGTTAGAAGCAGTAAGAAAAACTCCGGCCAGGATTGTGGTTATTACTGGCGGGGAGCCGTTGGTACATAACCTTACTTTATTAACCCAACAATTACATGATGCTGGATTATTCACGCATGTTGAAACATCCGGATCACATCCCCTTACCGGCAGTTGGGACTGGATATGTCTGTCGCCAAAAAAATTCAAAGTTCCCAAACCGGAAGTCATTCCACAAGCAAACGAACTAAAAGTTGTTATTTTCAACAAATCTGATTTTAACTGGGCTGAGGAATTTGCCGCAAAAGTTTCCGGAACCTGTAAATTGTACTTGCAACCTGAATGGGGAAAAGCAGACCTGATTACTCCATTGATTGTAAGTTATATAAAGGACAATCCAAAGTGGCAGTTGTCCCTGCAAATCCATAAATACATTAATGTTCCCTGATTTCGGCTATTCTTGTTTTAACATTTTTAAGCAGGAAGAGGAATATTTTCCGTTAGTTTCGTTACTGATGCAGATGTTATTTATGAAGCAACTATTATTCAGCATTATTTGTTTACTGGCCGTATCTTTTTTTGCAATATCACAACCATACAATCCGGACAAAGTGAATAAAAAGGCTAAAGAACTCTACCAACAGGCTATAGAAAGAGCAGAAGACGGACAGTTGGCAAATGCAGCCGGAATTTTACTTAAATGCATTGAATCAGATAAAAAATATGTGGATGCCTACCTGTCACTGGCGGGACTTTACGGTCAGTTGAAAAGCCATAAAAACAGCATCTCTTACTATGAGCAGGCTTTTGCACTCGACTCGAACTATACGATTGAATACAAACTTCCCTACTCCATCAACCTTGCAGGCACAGGTCAGTTTCAAAAAGCACTGGATGCACTGAATGAATTAACTGCAAAAAAACCACCTAAAAATCCAACAGCAATAAATTCCATCGATTACAGAAAGAAATGCTTTGCATTTGCAGTTGAGTATATTGACAAAAACAAAGACAATTATACTTTTTCGCCGGTAAACCTGGGCGTTAACATCAATAGTTCAGAGTCTGAATATTTTCCTTCATTAACAATCGATGGCAAACAACTGATTTTTACCAGAAGGCTGAAAAACTTCAACGAAGACTTTTATAACAGCAATGCAACAAAAAATACCTGGAGTCAGGCAAAGCCTGTTGAAGGTAATGTAAATACGCCCATGAACGAAGGTGGTCAGCAAATTTCACAAGACGGAGAATGGCTGGTATTTACCGGGTGCAACAGGAGAGATGGTTTTGGCGGATGCGATATTTATATTTCGTACAAAACTTCAACCGGCTGGAGTGAAGCCGTAAATATGGGAAGCAACATAAACTCTGATCAGTGGGAATCTCAACCCTGTCTTTCGCCGGATAAGAAGGATTTATTCTTTGCAAGCAAGCGTCCCGGTGGTTTTGGCGGAAGCGACATCTATGTTTCTCACCTGCAGGTAAATGGCAAATGGAGTAACCCAGAAAACCTTGGACCTGGAATAAATACAAACGGAGAGGAACAATGTCCTTTTATCCATGCCGACAATCAAACACTTTACTTCACATCCAACTCGTGGCCCGGTTACGGAGATGATGATTTGTTTGTTGTAAGAAAAGGGCCTGGTGGCGACTGGAGTAATCCTGAGAACCTTGGTTATCCAATTAACACCATCAACAGAGAAGGAACTTTATTTATTGCTGCAGATGGAAAAACTGCCTATTACGCCAGCGACAGAGATGACTCAAAAGGCGGTCTTGATATTTACAGTTTTGATCTGAGGGAAAATGTAAGGCCATACAGAACTTTGTGGGTAAAAGGAAGGGTTTTTGACAATAATACAGGAGCAGGACTTCCTTCTGCTGTTGAACTGATTGACATGAAGTCAAAACAGCTTTTTTCCAATGTACAAACTGATGAAAAAGGAAATTACTTTATTACATTACCTGTTGGAAAGGATTATGTTTTTAACGTAACACGGAAAGGTTATTTGTTTTATTCAGATAACTTTTTCATGGCAAATAATCCTGCAGATTCAACATACCATAAAAACATTGCATTGCTGCCTGTAGAAAAAAATGCAGCGATTGTACTGAAGAATATTTTTTTCGATATAAACAAGTCTGACCTGAAGCCTGAATCTCAAACCGAGCTGGAAAAAATGGTTCAGTTTCTCACTGAAAATCCAACGCTGAAAATTGAAATAAGCGGACATACAGATAATGTTGGACAACCTTCAGATAATATGGAACTAAGCAAAAGCAGGGCAAAAACAGTAGTAAACTATCTGATATCAAAAAAGATTTCACCCTTCAGGTTACTTTTCAAAGGATATGGAGAAACAAAACCTGTAGCTGACAATAAAACAGAAGCTGGCAGGTTACAAAACAGAAGAACTGAAATGAAAATCATAAGTCAATAGATCCCCTTAAATTTGGGCTTTGACTGATATGACAAATGAACTTTTGTACCAGGTAGCCCTGACCCTTATCCCAAACATTGGCCCGGTCCAGGCAAAAATTCTGCTTCAGCATTGCGAGGCAGAAGAAATATTTCATGCCAAAAAACATTTTCTTGAAAAAATCGAAGGTATCGGTCCGGTAAGGGCTGCTTCAATTACTTCATTCAATGATTTTTGTAAGGCGGAAGAAGAAATTAAGTTTATTGAAAAATATAAAATCAAACCGCTGTTTCTGTCTGATGTCGCTTATCCCAAAAGATTGCTTACCTGTTACGACTCTCCCACCCTGTTATATTATAAAGGTGAAGCTGATTTAAATTCATCCCGGATGATTGCCATCATCGGCACCCGCAGCAATACTGATTATGCCAAACATATTACAGACAAACTTGTAAAAGAACTTGCTGAACACAATGTTACAATAGTAAGCGGCCTTGCTTTTGGTGTGGATGCATTGGCACATAAAGCATCAGTTAAGAACAATGTACCAACAATTGGTGTGTTGGCACATGGTTTAGATCAGATATACCCTTCTGAACATTCTTCGCTGGCAAAGGACATGATAAAAAGTGGCGGCGGACTACTTACTGAGTTCAGAAATAAAACAAAACCTGATAAACATAATTTTCCTTCAAGAAACAGGATTGTAGCAGGTATGTGCGATGCAACAATTGTGGTGGAAACAAGTTTGAAAGGAGGCAGTATGATTACTGCAGAACTGGCTAATGGCTATAATAAAGACGTTTTTGCCTGTCCTGGGAAAATAACAGACAGTAAAAGCACAGGATGTAACCTGCTGATTAAGCACAATAAAGCATCACTGTTATCTGAGGCACAGGATTTGATATTGGCAATGGGTTGGGCTGATACTAAAAAAACAAAAAACAAAAGACAAAAAGAACTATTTATTGAGTTAACTACGGAAGAAAAAATCATCCTTGCTGTACTGGGCGAAAAAGAAAGTGTGCACATCGACGAAATAAATATAAAAAGTGGCCTGAACAGCAGTGCAGTTGCGGCTGCTATTCTTAACTTAGAGTTACAAAATGTGATTGTATCTTTACCGGGCAAGTTGTACAAACTTGAATAAAACGAACAGAACCAAAATATTGAGAAAAAACGGAACCATACTATCCTTCTTAAAGCAAAAATCGTTACTCGCCTTAGTACTATTGGCAGCATTCAGCAACATTATTTCGGCTCAGCCCTGCACTACATTGGGACAAACACCATCAACCGCTTTTCCTGTTTGTGGCACAACAGTTTTCAGGCAAAATACTGTTCCCATTTGCGCAACTAATCCTTTATATGTTCCCGGTTGCTCCACCCAGCCCGGAGCTGCTAACTACGAAAACAAAAACCCCTTCTTTTATAAATTCACCTGTTTTGCCACTGGCACACTTGGATTTGTAATTACTCCTTTGGCAGCCAACGAAGATTACGACTGGCAGCTATGGGACATTACAGGAAAAAACCCTAACGATATTTTCACTGATAATACACTGGTAGTAGCAGGTAACTGGGCTGGCACTTACGGGCCAACAGGTGCATCAGCTACTGGTGTGATAGGCATTGAATGCGCCTCCAACCCCACTGACAACAAACCCACATTTGCACGAATGCCGACACTGATACAGGGTCATGAATACCTGCTGCTGGTAAGCCATTTTACTGATGGCCAAAGCGGCTACGATTTATCCTTTGGTGGTGGAACAGCTGTTATTACTGATCCTCTTGAGCCTCATTTAAAAAGTGTGAAACCTGATTGCGATGGCAAGACCCTTACGCTGAAACTGAATAAAAAAATTAGATGTAACAGTCTCACTGCACCAGGAACGGAGTTCAGCCTTGTTCCTAATGTTGCTTCTGTGGTAAGCGCCACCACTACTTCCTGCTCGTCCGGTTTTGATTTTGATGAACTTACGATTACATTATCTGCCGCAATTCCAAATGGTAATTATGATCTTGTAATCCGTAACGGATCGGATAACAATACCTTACTGGATGTATGCAACAGATCAATACCTGAAGGGGAAATAGCTTCATTTTACTATGCCATTCCGCAGCCAATATTTGCTGACAGTATTGAAAAGCCAAAATGTACACCCGATTCAGTACGGGTTTTCTTTCCTAAAAAAATTGCTTGTAATACAGTTGCTTCCAACGGAAGTGACTTCTCTGTAGCAGGGCCAACCCCGGTTACAGTTATAAGTGCAACCGGAACTTGCATTAATAATAAAACAGATGTAATAACCGTAAAATTTGCATCCCCTATTTACATAAAGGGTAATTATTTACTTACGCTAAGAGCCGGCGACGATGGCACTGTAATTATTGATGAATGCGGACAAGAAATGCCACTGCAAACTTTACCATTCAGTACTGTTGATACGGTTAATGCAGACTTTTTCACCCTCAATAATATGGCATGCCGTATTGACACCCTTACTTTTACACATAACGGAGCACATGATGTTACTATGTGGAACTGGACATTTGACGGTGTACCAGTAAACACACAATCGCATACCGTAACATGGCCGGCAATAAGTAACCATACTGTTACATTGAATGTGTCAAACGGGGTATGCGGTGACACAAGTTCACAGGACATAAAACTTGACCATGAAGTAAAAGCGGACTTCACCATGCCCTCGCTTATTTGTCCTGAAGACAAATTGGAAATTATAAATACAAGTACCGGACTGATTGATAACTGGAAATGGAATTTTGATGTGCTAAGCTCAAGCACACTAAAAGATCCGCCACCATTCCAGTTTCCGATGCTGAACAGAGAAGCTTATTACACAGTTAAACTCACTGTTTCAAACAACGCCATAAAGTGTGCCGACAGTGCAAGAAAAACGGTAACAGTACTGGATTTTTGCCTAATCGAAGTACCTAGTGCCTTTACACCAAATAATGACGGGCTAAACGACTATTTTCAGCCACACAATGCAATTAAGGCAGATAATTACGAATTTAAAGTGTATAACCGCTGGGGGCAACTTGTTTTCCAATCGAATAATTGGAGAGACAAATGGGATGGCCGTTATAAAGGCCAATTGCAGGGTACAGGTGTATTTGTGTGGATGTTAAACTATATACACCGGGAAACTCAACAACCTGTTTTTCGCAAAGGAACGGTGACACTTATCCGTTGATTTTTTCGATTTTGGAGAAATTTGCCATGCTGTTATCTTTGCACATGGCAACAAGAAAAAAAATCCCTCAAAAAGACAGTTCCCCGCAATTTTTTGGCGAAGGCCTCACTTTCGATGATGTGCTCCTTATGCCCGGCTACAGCCAGGTATTACCCCGGGATGTGAACATTAAAACTAAACTGGCACGGAACATTACTCTAAATGTACCATTGCTTTCTGCAGCAATGGACACTGTAACAGAAGCTTCCCTGGCCATTGCCCTTGCCAGGGAAGGTGGTTTAGGTATCCTTCACAAAAATATGTCTATCGAAAAGCAGGCTGATCAGGTAAGGAAAGTGAAAAGAAGTGAAAGCGGACTGATAATTGACCCGGTTACACTTACCGCCAATGCCACAATCGGTGAAGCCTCAAGGTTAATGCGTGAAAACAAGATAGGCGGCATCCCCATCGTTGACAATGCAGGAAAGCTAGTTGGCATCCTTACTAACAGGGATCTCCGTTTTGAAGACAATCCGGATAAAAAAGTAAGTGAGGCAATGACCAAAGAGAACCTTTTTACTGCTCCCGAAGGAACTGATCTTAAAAAAGCTGAGCAGCTTTTCAAAAAAACTAAAGTGGAAAAACTGCCCATTATTGACAAACAAGGCAAACTGACGGGCCTCTTTACATACAGCGATATTTTAAAACTGAAGAGCCACCCGAATGCAGTAAAAGATACATTTGGAAGGCTGCTTGTAGGTGCCGGAGTTGGCATTACAAAAGATCTGTTAGATAGGGTTGCCGCACTGGCATCTGTTGGTGCAGATGCAATTGCTTTAGACAGTGCCCATGGTCATAGTAAAGGTGTGATTGATGCCTTGAAAGCAGTAAAGAAAAATTTTAAAAATATTACCGTTATTGCCGGAAACATAGGAACAGCAGCCGGAGCATCTGCACTGGCAGATGCCGGTGCAGATGCTGTAAAAGTAGGTATCGGCCCGGGTTCAATTTGTACAACAAGGATTGTTGCAGGTGCAGGTGTTCCGCAATTAACTGCCATTATGCAAGCGGCGGCTGTGTTAAAGAATAAAGGCATTCCGTTAATTGCAGATGGCGGTATTCGTTATACCGGCGATATGGTAAAAGCCCTTGCCGCAGGTGCCAACTGTGTAATGATGGGAAGCATCTTTGCAGGCACAGAGGAAAGTCCCGGCGAAACAATTATTTATGAAGGAAGGA
The DNA here is from genome assembly GCA_016719815.1 of Chitinophagaceae bacterium. Classification (GTDB taxonomy): domain Bacteria; phylum Bacteroidota; class Bacteroidia; order Chitinophagales; family Chitinophagaceae; genus JJ008. Next base: position 134,320 of record JADJYK010000007.1, read on the forward strand.
AGTTTAAAGAGTACAGAGGTATGGGGTCGTTAGGCGCAATGGCCACTGGCAGCAGCGACCGTTACTTTCAGGATCCGGAGGAAGATGTAAAGAAATTTGTACCTGAAGGAATAGAAGGCCGGGTGGCTTACAAAGGCACATTAAGAGAAATTGTTTATCAATATACAGGTGGCCTCAGGGCCGGTATGGGTTATTGTGGAGCTTCAAATATCAGTGAATTACAAAAAGCAGTATTTGTAAAAATCACAAATGCAGGCATGAGAGAAAGTCATGCCCACGATGTGGAAATAACCAAAGAGTCGCCCAATTACAGCAGAAGATAATTGCGCACATAAGAAAAGCTCACTAATCTATAATACATTAGTGAGCTTTTTTATTACTGCAGAACAAGGTTATGAATCGCCAAGCACTTCAAATGTAATGGGTTGTTTATGGTAAGCTTTAACCCTTAATCCGTTTTGAATTGCAGGTTCCCAACCTTTTGCTTTCTTTAATACCCTCATTGCTTCTTCTTCCATACCGTAACCAAGATTAGTCAATGGCCGGAGATCACTTACGTTTCCTTCTGAGTCAACAACAAATTGAATTAATATTGTATACCTGCCAGGTTCTGCACCATTATCTACAGGTATATTTGCATTCAGGTTTCGTTCCAGGAACATTCTCCAGTTACCCAGGAATTTTGCAGGGATAGCTACTTCGGTGAATATATCTGGCTCTTTTACAATTGGCACATCGAGAATTCCGGTAGACCCTGCGATTACTTCAGGACCAGGTTTGCTTACTTCACCAGTAAATTCAATCCCATCCCTGGTTTCTGTGCCAATATTTGCTTTATCCAATTCACTAACTGAAGGAGGAGGTGTTACAATTTTGTCTTTATCAACAATTTCAATTGTAGTAAGCTTCACCGTTTTCACTTCTGGTTGTTGGGCTGCTGCTTTCTTTTCAGGAGGAGGTAATTGCTCAATTTTCTTCTCCACAACTTCTGTCAGGTTCATTGATGGCCCTACCCTGTAAACGGGTTCATGCTTTTACCAGAACCTGCAATGGCAGAAACACCAATCGCAAGACTAATTAATATCCCTGTTGCCAAAAGGGCTTTCCCAATCCGCTTGTCGTAGCTGTTGCGAAGCTCATAAGCTCCATACTCTTTATTGCGTCCATCAAAGATGATGTCGTCCAGAGTGGCTGTTAAGATCTTGTTTGTTGTCATGGCTGTTGTTTACTATTCAGATGCTGTTTTTGCTTCCTTTCCACAAACATTTATTTTTATGGAATTATATACAGTCAGCATCACCAACTCTCTTTAATTTTACAAATGCAGATCCTGAAAAAACATAGTAACCTTTGGCTTGCTTTTGGCTCTGGTATTTTGCTGTGGGCAGCATGGCCGGTTTCTCCGTTTACCTTACTGATTTTTGTTGCATGGATTCCTTTGCTCTGGCTGGAAACACAGGTTCAAAACCGCTGGAAGTTTTTAGGACTCACTTACATTACCATGTTCACATGGAATGTGTTCACCACCTGGTGGATTTGGAATGCATCCGCTCCGGGTGCAATTGCAGCATTCTTGGCTAACAGTTTGCTTATGAGTTTTCCCTGGATTGGATATAAGATTGCAAAAAAATGGAAGGGTGAAACCATTGGTTACATAGCATTGATTTCTTTCTGGATGTGCTTTGAATATATTCACCTGCACGACTGGGGACTAAGCTGGCCCTGGTTAACGTTAGGAAACTCATTTGCCAAGCATCCCGAATGGATACAATGGTATAAATACACAGGCACAAGTGGGGGTACGCTCTGGATTTTATTGTTGAACATTTTATTATTCCTGCACTTAAGAAAGAACTATTATAAAGAAGGCCAAAAAACCTATCGGTATTTGGCAGCAGCCATAGCATTATTGATTTTACCAATTATTTATTTTTTCTTTTCAATAAAGATTGATAAAGGAAGAAAAATGAGAAGAGATAATGTAGTAGTAGTTCAGCCCAATATTGACCCATACGAAAAAGTATCTGATGCCACAGGTTCGTTTGAAGCGCAGCTGCAAAAATTGATTGTCATCAGCGAAAAGCAGGTTGATGAAAATACCAGCCTGCTCGTTTGGCCCGAAACAGCCTTATACATGGGAAACGGTCTCAATGAAGAAGAACTGGAGAAAAAAGAAAATTTCTTTTTAAATCCGCTGTGGGATTTTCTGAAGAGGCATCCAAACATGAGTCTTTTCACTGGCATTGAAAGTTTTCGCATGGTAAGCTCGCCCACAAAAGCCGCCCATGAGTTTAACGGAATGTACTTTGAGTCATATAACGGGGCCGGGGTACTTGACAGTACTGGAGCCCATTCTTTCTACCATAAATCAATGCTGGTGCCTGGAGTGGAAACATTGCCCTGGTTCCTGAAATTCATAGATAAATGGTTTGCTAAGTTCGGTGGCACAACCGCAGGCTACACCAGGCAGGAGAAACGAACAGTCCTTCCCGCCAAAGCTGGTTATGTGATTGCTCCTTCCATTTGCTACGAAAGCATTTATGGCGAGTTTATGTCAAAATATGTTCGCAATGGTGCCAATATTATTTGCATCATCACCAATGATGGCTGGTGGAAGAACACTCCCGGCCATAAACAGCATATGAACTATGCAAGGCTCCGTGCAATCGAAACAGGCACTTGGATCGTTCGCAGTGCCAATACCGGCATCAGTTGCTTTATAAATCCAGAAGGGGCAGTTATTTATCCTCAGTCGTATGGTATAGAGGCTGCGATTAAGTTCACTATACCTGCAACAGAACAAAAACATTTTATGTTCGTTACGGCGATATACTCTCCACCCTGATGTGCATTATTTCAATCATTATTCTTTGCTGGGTTTCAACCCTAAAAATCCAGCAGAGGTTTTTTAAACGGATACTTATCTCACTGCAATAATGACCAAAGAAATCATCTTCAAGGATAAAAGAATTTACTACAAAACTTCAGGAAATGGCAAACCTGTAATGCTCTTGCATGGATTTGGCGAAGACGGAGATATTTGGCAAAAACAAGCTGAGTTTTTAGCAATAAACTATAAAGTAATTGTTCCGGATTTACCAGGATCGGGCAACTCTGAATTGGCTGATGATATGAGCATTGAAGGTATGGCTGAAGTGGTTAAAACTATTCTTGAAAAAGAAGCATTGGCCCCTTGCCCTGTAATCGGGCACAGCATGGGCGGTTATATCACATTGGCATTGGCTGAAAAATATCCACAGCTACTTTCCGCTTTCGGACTTTTTCATTCAACATCCTATGATGACAGCGAAGAGAAAAAAGCAACACGCCGCAAAGCAATTGAGTTTATTTATAATCATGGCAGCTATGAATTTCTAAAAACAGCTATTCCTAATTTATTTGCCAGTGCATCCGGAACAACAATGCCTGCCGTAATTGCTGCTTTAATCGAAAAAGGAAAAAAAATAAGAAAAGAGGCTTTAATCACTTATTATGAAGCAATGATTGCAAGACCCGACAGAACAACTGTACTTAGAAATGCAACTGTTCCGGTTTTGTTTGTAATTGGCGAGTATGACGGTGCCGTGCCCCCGGCTGACAGTTTGCAACAAAGCCATTTATCACCCATTGCAGATGTTCATATATTAAGCGATGCAGGGCATATGGGTATGTTAGAAGAGGTTGAAAGAACAAACCACCTGATGGAAAGATTCCTGAACTTTGTAGCAGAAAGAACCGAATCATTTTCATAAAAATTTCTAAATATAATATGATGCAAAAAATAATATTCATTTCAGGCGCCACATCCGGTTTTGGAAAAGCATGTGCTTATAAATTTGCTGCCGCGGGCCATAAACTCATCATTAATGGAAGAAGGCAAGAAAGGCTATTTGAAATTGCAAAGGAAATTGAAAAAAAATATAACACTGCTGTAATGCCGCTTACTTTTGATGTTAGAGACGAGAATGCTGTTTTTGAAAAAATTAATAATGTACCCCAAGAATGGAAAAATATCGATGTACTGGTGAATAATGCCGGACTGGCCCTGGGCCGTGATTATTTTGAAGAAGCAAGCCTGGAAGACTGGAATATTATGATCGATACCAACATCAAGGGCTTCCTGTATGTGGCAAAAGCTGTTTCACAAATAATGGCAGCAAAAAATAATAATGCAGGTTGCAAAGGACATATAATAAACCTTGGTTCCGTTGCCGGTAAAGATGTGTATGACCGTGGAAATGTCTATTGTGGCACCAAGTTCGCAGTAGATGCAATCAGTAAAGCAATGCGGGTTGATTTATTACGTCATCAAATAAAAGTAACCGCCATTCATCCCGGTGCTGCCGAGACTGAGTTTTCCTTAGTCAGGTTTAAAGGGGACGAAGCCACCGCCAAATCAGTCTACGACGGCCTTAATCCTTTAACCGCAGAAGATGTAGCGGATACAATTTTTTACTGCGCCACCCTTCCAGAAAACGTTTGTATAAATGATCTAACAATTACCTGCCTCAGGCAGGCAAATGGCATTTATTTTAACAGAGAATAAAGATTGATTCGCATCAACTTTATTTTAACAGGTTAGAATTACTTCCTACTTTACAGGCTATTCAAACCTTCTCCTTTCCATTTTGGCCTTATTCTTGCCGTAGAAGCCCTTCGAAAATATACTTGTTTCCAAAACTTTTGGATTTAAAATTTCAATTCTGGAAAACCAGGGAGTATTTTTATGAAGTTGTTCCAATGCTATATAAAAACCGTTATGAAAACACCGTACCTCTTAGTCTCCTTCATGGCATTATTTGCCCTTTCTGCTTATTCACAGGAAACAATTCGTATGCAGTCATGCAGCAATGATTTCATTAGTCACCAGGTTGACAGTCTTAAAAACAGGTATGGGAGCGATGGCTATGTACTGCTAAAGGAAGCCTCTATCAACATGGAAAGTGAGTACGAAATGCCGGTAATTGTTCCCTTAAATGAAGGCAGCTGGTACCAGTTTGTTTTTATTGGCGACTATAGTTCACGGTTGTACGAGGTGAGGATGTATGACTGGAAAGAAAGAATGGTTGTTTTCCGTCAGAACAGGTGGGGTGATGTAGATGGAAACGTAATTTCCTATACCTATGTACCTAAGTTTTCCGAATTCCATATGATGAAGCCGGTTCAGATTAACAAACAGAAGAAGAAAAACCTGTGTGGGTATGTTATGCTTTTTAGGAGAGCTGCCTCTCCAGAAGTTAACACCGGAATATCCGCTGCACCAGTCGCTAATGCTGTGGCAGTAAACTAAAGCATCAGTCTACTACCTTACTTACCTATTCGGCTTCGGTCTTTGTGGTGAATTGCCTTTTCATTATTTGTTCACCGAATTACATTGACAACTCGTACAAGAGGCGAATGTTTTTTCTTTTTGCAATTTTTCGATGCACCTGTTTAATATTCCGGATTCTTAAAAGTATCCTGAGCGGAGCATTCCTTCATACTTCACCTGTCCATTCATGCAATGTTCAATTTAAAATTTGCAATTTCCAATTTAAGCAGTTATGATAAATGACACTGAATCCTTCAGAATCTCCATTTTTTTATGCTTATATACGGCCGGCCATTCTTTCGCAATTAAATAATAAGAACCGCCTGCAGCAATACCTTAAAATTTCATTCCTGCTTTTTTACAACTCTTTATTAAACCCATTGTAAATCGGGCGCAGCTATTACCGTAAGAATAATTTCAGATAAAAATAATTACTGTCACACAAATATGTCAACAGGTTTCCATGAATGCTATTGTTGTGCCAGTGAAATTCTCACCTGCACGCCACCCCTTGTATTTGTAATGGGGAAAGCATTGCTGATCTTTGGTATATTTCTGTTTTGTTCAAAGTAGAACTTCATACTCACCCTGTTATTTATTACATAGTCTATAGAAGGCGCAATGCGGATCACTTTTTGACCGGCCGTTCCAAACGATGTCCCCTGGTCCAGCTTACTATTGGCGGTGGCATCATCCCGCAGACTAAAGTCTATTCGGATAGTTACATCGTTATCCATTTTGCCTTTCATAAATGGTAATTTCTTAATAAGTGGTACACCTTTCCGGCGCCAGTTAAAGTTGAATGTAATTTCTTTAGAATGATTTTCTGCCAGCTGGTAATCAATCAGGCTAAGGCTTAACTGGCGGCTTTTTCTGTATTCAAAACTTACTGACAGCTGATTGGTAAAGGTCATATCCACGGCAATAAGCGGATCAAATGCCTCTTGTATTGTCAGATTCGGTATCAGAAAATAAGGTATAAAATTACCTGTAAGTGTATCCCTGAAATACGGATACCCTACTCTGAACGGATCGGTAAACAGCAGTGCAGTATTAAAACTATTCATACTGAAAGTGCTGTGATAGCCATGCCGAAGCGTAAAGTTTGTGAAGATCTTATCCATACCGCTAACCCTGGAGAGCCCGTTATACGTAACAGTCCAGTTTGGTTTAGGTATAATTCCAGAAAATGGGTTAGCCCTTAAATTCGGGTTGCTATTCTTAATCAGGTTTACCGTAAACGGATCCCTTTTAGTATATGCGGCTATAAATGCCGGAATAACGACATCTTGTGAGTATCTGCCATATCCTTTAAAATAACCGTCTGCATCCTGACCGCCACCCGTTGCTGTAGTATGATTGGGATTCAGTCCGGCCAGCCTTCTCGACAGAATAATCCTGTTAGCCTCAAATTGCTTAAATGTGGCAGAAATAACATTCGGATCAAACTTCTCAAATAATGTCTGGAAAGCAATATAGCTTACATTAAAGCTGCCTGCAGCATAAGGATTCAAACGGGTTAATCCTACATTATCAGTCCAGCTGGTGTCCTTGTACAGTTCAGAATAGTTCTTATCAAACGATTTGTCAAGATTAATATCAATGTTAAAGTCACGGAATGGACTTACCTGTGCAGTCAGGTTCAGCCGCTGGTTATAACGCTGCTGTATCATTGCCGAAACAAGCGTATCATTTGAAAGAAGGCCTTTTGAGCCAAACCTGTTTATCCAGTTCGTATCAGGCTGGTAACCGAAAATGTATCCAAAACCAGGCTGGCTGCTCTTAAGATTCTGACCAAGCACCCTGGTGCTGTCCATATACCCTGGCAATGTGGTTCCCATATCCTCAGTGTACTGTATTCCCACCCTCTTCACTGCCGTTGCCAGCCGGAGGAAGGCTTTTGGCACTGCGGGAAATTTCCGGCAACGGTTTTAATTCTTTAGGCTGTTTTATTTTCTTAATTCTTTTCTTTTTAATCTTAATAATCTTTCCAGCCTTGTTTCGAATAGTATCATATCTAAACTTTCCTTCCGTTACCTGCAGACCGGGTATTTGCACAGATTGATTATTATTCTTTAGTTCTCCCTTTTTATCCTTCCCCTTATTTTTCCCCTTTCCTGCATCTGTTTGTTGCATGCCATCTTTTCCACTACCCTGGTTATTGCTACCGGCAGAATGAGAACTGGTGTTTACAGCTCTCAGGAACCTGGATTTATTATATAACTCTTCAAATTTGAGTTCTCCGTTTATTGTTCTGGTTTGTGTATTCGCTATGGAGTTACCCAGAGCCCTCGCTTCCGGCATTAACGAAGAAGCCAACCAGTTATATTTTGTGTTATAGCTTGCCCGTAAGCTTGTCCAGTCAAGCAAAGGGATCTTGTTTGTTGGCACATTATATGTTACAGTTGCCTCCTGCATGTACTTCGTATTACGGCCGCCTTTGAATAGGTTCTTTCTTACCGAATCCTTTTTAACCTTTGTATCAATGCGTCCAATAGGTTCATCAATACGGGCAAAATTGGTTGCGTTAAAATCAATATTTATTGATCTGGTCAGGTTCCACTGTAAGATGTAATACCTGTCAAATGTGAAGTACTTATTGTAGGTCTCCGGAATTTTATACGGGCCGCCGCCTACGTTTCGTGGACGTACAGCTCCAAACTGCCTGAAAACATCAGCTTTGAATGACAATTGCGATGGAGCCGGGTTCAGATTAATCTCCTTAATTAGCGCCAACCATGGCGAATTAGATTTTATCAATTTCCTGAAGGGTTCAAACGGCCTTACCTGTGGTGCGTAAGTGTAACCCAGTGCTCCCCGGGTTCTCCGCATTTCCTCATTTTCTATTAATGGATTATGCGTTACAGTCTGAATGTATGAATAGTTGAAATCAAAGTTGCTTACACTCCAAATTTTTGGTTTTTTACCATCAGTTTTTAATTTTCTTACGTTAGTAAGATTAAGGGTTTTGATGGTTGTAACATCCTGTGAGTTATTCTTGATAGAGTCTCTTTCCTTACCACTTGCACTTTTTATTTTTTCCCTGAGTTTTATATCCAGGTCGTAAGGATCGTATTCAGGTGTGCTTGTGGTTCTGCTAATGCCCATGTACACCGGTATCTGAAGCCCCAGCTTCCTGGGTAATAGCTTGCCGGCTTCAATATTTGCTGTAGCATCAAATGTGTACAAGTCCTCCCGGCTTCTCTCGTTAACTCTTTGCTCCAACGTACCAAAGCCCCTGCTTTTGGCAGTACCAGACAAGGTAAGTGTTCCCAGATCGGCCAGTTTAAAATCAACACGGCCAATGGCAGCCCAGCCGCCTTTTCATCAAGTCTTGAAAGGCGAAGCTCATTAAACCACACTTCTGTGCAGGCAAATTCAGGCACTTTTGCATTCTCCACTGCCAGCAACATACCTCTAACTTCGCCCAAATTGGGGTTACCCATAATAGCATATGTCCGGCCATCGGTATTTGTTTCAGAATAATATTGTGAAGGCGTCAATGCCTGGTTATTTCTTCTTGTTTTCAGCTTGGTCAGTTCTTCCAGTTCAAAATCAAGATAGTTCTCCCTTGGCCATATTCTTGCACTGTCAGTTGCTCCGAATTCAGTTACCTTCAGCGGTATTTTTACTTCGTAGTAATTGCCCGAAAAGTCGTTCCCCAAACGGATGACTGCTTTAAGATCTCCATCGTTAACTATTGCCTGGTTTATTACTGACTCCGCATGAATAAACATATTCAGTTTACCATATTGCCGCAAATCCATATTCAGGGTTTTGAATACACCTCTTGCATCATCTTGTGCAAGACCACACCTGCATACTAATAGACTGCTCATTCAGGAATAACGACACATTGTTGTTACTGAGTTGTTGTTGCCTTTCAATTCCGGGAGGAATACGATAAGGAATAGGCTGACGCTGATCGTTCTCTTCAATATTAACGGCAAGAATATTTACTGTCGTTGGATCGGGTGCAGGCAAGTTTGCAAACTGACCTGTAGTATCAATATTATTCCTGAATTTTCGCCACTGGTTACGCACCAGTTCGAGTTTACCAAAACGCATCACTACTGAATCATCAAATCCGGTAACAAACATCCTGATGAAGCGTATTGATTTGAAATCCGGAATATTACCCACTTTTGTCTGGTATTCATTAATCGGTATTCTAAAAAGGTACCATGTTTCATTTCTTGAACTGCCATCAGCCAGCGTTACTGTTGCAATCCGTTTGTCAGTGATAAAGTTTGATCCCACCGGCATATTTGGCCTTACATCAACCTGGTACTGAAAATATTCTTCAGCCTCGTTCATTGTGTTATCCCTGTTCAACTCTTCCGCATCCGGGTATTGTGTAAAAGCGTTTACAAATTGAGTATTTGCATCAGCTACCGGTGAGTTTCCATGCGGATTATTAATATTCTTGTATCGTTGCAAAATACCAGCTGGTGTACCCTGATCGTATAGCGGATCTCTGTACGGGATAAAATTATCATTTGCCGGATCTTTTTGAGCCTTTTGATAAACAGGAGAACCAGTACCATGCGTTGCCGACAGGTTAGAAAGGTAACCGGAAAATTTTCTGAGTTCCGCCGTATCCGTTAATCCATCGTATCCAACATCCTGAAACAACCTGTCTTCTGTATTACTGCTGAATGCATTGGTAAGTTGCATAGGAATAGCTGGTACCTGACCCCAAACAGTACCCTCATCCATTCGGGCATTATTGGTGGGTGTTTTCAGTCCATTCTCATATTCTCTTTTTCCATCTTTTAAAATATCTTCAGAAATATTTCCAAGGTTGAAAAGAGTTTACCGCCGTTTGGATTAGCAGTGTTCTTAATAAATGGATCCTGCAACCAGAACTCTATATACTCAATATTGGCCGATTCCATATCGGTTTGGTCAATATTACGCATCATACCGCCCCAGGCTTGTCTTGGGTTGATAAGCTGGCCATTCCCATTAACCCTGCTATTTCTGTATTCAAAGTTATAAGGCCCCTTTTCCTTTGGATAGAAAGCAACGTCAAAGGTGGTAAGAAGCCCTTCGCCAAACTGAGTACTTCTTTTGGGAAATATTTCCTTTTGTAAAACCTGTCTTGCTTCTGGCCTTGATAGTTCTGTCAGGTTGTTTCTTAACGGATTATTACTATTACTTTTCTCCTGCAAAACAGGTTCAATATTATACCATGCCAGTTTTGCCCTGTTGTATCCGCTGGTCAAATCATTATTCAGGTTTGCTTCAGGGAATAAACCATTGCCTTGTGGCACAGAAGAAAGTGTCCAGCTGATAAGCGGAAAACGCAAGTCAATTCCAGCCCGGGTACCTTCAAAATCATCAATATAAACCTGTCCTGTACGATCGATATTTCCGTCAGAATTTGCCCCATTTATCTGCTTGGCATGCCCTGGTTGCAGTACAGCAGCTTCTGCATATGCTGTAACAGACGACATAGCCTTTGTAGAATAGAAGGGCAATTTATCAAGCCATTTACTTAATCTTGGAAGGTTGTTCCTGTAATCAACATCAAAACCGTACATGGTATTTCTTATTGGGTCCTCGCCATAAGACTGTTTGATGAAGAATGGTCTTTCACTTAGCCTTACGATTGTGCCACCCAAAGCCAATTTTTTATTTACCTGGTAATCGAGCCGAACACCCAGAAAACTTTTTCTGCTGGAATCCAAAGGCCTGATTGTTTTCGTAATTGATGCTTACCGGAATACCAGAGTTAATGACTGCCTGGTTGGTTACCCGCAACGTTCCTAAATCATAATTTATTTCGTAGTCCACATTCTCCTGCAACACCTGCCCGTTGGCAGTAACTGTTACAGAACCACGGGGAATATTATATCCCAATTGATATTCACTGGTCCCACCACCCGGCGTTCCTGATGATTTTGATTTGCCTACAATCTTGAACCGGTTTAGGTTAGCATAAGTTTGGGCTATTGCTTTAATTGTATCATACAGCGGGTAATATAAATACTTATCACGCAGCGTTTGCGTTGAATAAACATAATCCAAATCGTGACCGAAAGGTTCCAGCACAGGGAAAATGATTCGGCTTTGCGATGAGATAACGGTATAACCTTCCACAAAGTCAAATACTCCATCTGATTGCGGATCATTTTGATTGTTAAGCCGGTCAAGATTAGTAAGAGAAATTAATGGTTGACCCTGGTATTGTGCCGTTACATCTGTAGGTGGCAGATAACGTTTTTCTCCCAAGCTGGGCTCCTCGTATGTAAGATCAAGACGAAAATCCTGTCTTTCTAATTGGCCATAACCAACAGAATAGACGTTTTTCATCATCAAATCCCATATAGGCAGATTCGTACGCTGAGAAGTGGCCTTTAACAATTTAAGAAATAAAAGTTTCTGAGAATTACCCGTAGAGTCGGGCGGAACATCCTGCGAAAACTCACCTATCTGAAATACCCTGCCATTGTATGTATATTGATAAGATATGCCCAGCACTTCATCAGGCTGAAGGGGTTGATTAAGTGAAATAAATCCTATTTGCGGATTGAAATAATATTCTGAAGGCTGTAGTTTTCTCGCAAATGTTTTTTCAAAATCCTGAACAGGTAACAAGCCAAGTGCCGTTAACTGGCTTTGTGCAGTTGATGAGTTGCGATACGCAGGGTTCGAATTTAGAATTGAATACAGACTATTAGCCGTATTTGCCGGCAAATCGCCAGGAGTGCCTGTTAAAACACTTGTATTATACGGACTATTTTCCCCCAAATCCATAAAACCCACCACATCCCTTATATCGGTAGTTGTACCATTCCTGTTTGTAACCCACACTTCAAGCCGCTGAACAATAACTCTTGAATTTATAACAGGCAATTTTTCCATTGACTTGTTATAGTTCTTTCTGAAGTACTGCCCCATAAGAAAGTGCCTATTCTCATCGTACTCATCAGCTTTCAGAATAAAATTTTGTGCAGATGTTCCACCCTGCATATTTTGAGTCTGCCGCTGAGACTGCTGATTGGCAAATACTGAGGTAATAAAAAGTTTTCCAAACTGGAGCTGTGTCTTTATTCCAAATAATGACTGGGCTCCTGGTATCAATGTACCTTTTGAGGCAAAACTTGTATTTCCAGCCTGAAACTGTTTGATGATATCATCATCTTTTCCCCTGAAATCAAGTTTAAGCTGGTTTTCAAAATTGAAATTAGCAAGTGTGTTATAGTTAATCGGGAGTTTCAACTTCTCTCCAATACTTGCATCCATCTGTAACTGGGAGTTCATGTTAAAGTCCAGTCCGCCATTTCGTCTTGCCCTTTCAGGCAATGTGGGGTTTTGAATATTCTGTCCCTGATAGCCAGCCAAAAATCAACATAACCTGTCGGCCGTATGTCAATTTTTACTTTCCCGTCCGGACCGGCACCCATGATACGGTTAAACCAGTCGTTCGAAACTTTGAACTTGGGCTTAAATTGCCTGCGGTTCATATTTAAAAGCATGCCGGCTCTTTTCTTAAAATAATCTTCCTCGTCCTTTTTTCCCTGTAAACGCAAAAACTCTTCCATCGTGAAAGAGGATGGAGTTCGGTAATAAGTATTACCAATTTTCTCAATAATGTAATACTGCTTTGTTTTAGGGTCGTACTCAACAGTTCTTTTAATAAAAGCGGTATCCCGGAAATCAAAACCGTTCCGGCTGGGATTGCTGTATGGGTCGCCATACCTGTCCCTTATCGGATTCTTTGATGTATCTGGGGCAAACTTGTAATTATGAGTAGCGAAGCCGGAAAAATAGCTGTTGGCCACGGCCTGAGACAGTGTCAAAAAAATGAACGCAACACACCCAAGTGGCTTGCTGATATGAATAGTTCTAAGGTTCAATGTTTCTCCAATCAATTAGTTTCCAGTAATTAGCAGCTTTATCTATAAGGTACGAAGTGCTTGTTTAATCAGTTCTTCAACGGATAATGATGTATCTGCTGCCATTGTTTTCTCTAATGCCTGAACGGCAGCCTGCCTGTTGATGCCTAATGCCAGTAAAGCATTTAACGCATCCTGCTGCAATGTATTGTTTTTCAGCGATAAAATATTTGTTTCAAGCGGTTGTTTTGTCATTTTGTCTCTGAGTTCCAACACTAACCTTTCTGCCGTTTTTTTGCCAATACCTTTTATGCCCTCAAGTGTTCTGACATCGCCATTAACAATTGCCCTTGCCAACTCGTCAGGTCTCATGTATGACAGCATTACCCGGGCGGTAGATGCTCCTATTCCTGAGACATTAATCAGTTGCTGAAACATTTCTTTTTCAGCAATATCAAAAAAACCAAACAGGATATGGGCATCCTCACGAATGAGAAGCACTGTGTGCAGTATTCCCTTTTCTAAGTTCTGAATTTTAGAATATGTGTTCAGGGTAATCTGCACTTCATACCCAATGCCATTAACATCAATTTGTACAGCAGCAGGGTTTTTTAGTACAAAAGTTCCTTTCAAAAACGCAATCATAGATGCGAAAATAAGGAAAGTAGCGACCTGCGTGGCTTGCAGGTTATAGAAAATCATGTTTCATTAATCTGCCTTAACTTTGGCCACTTTTTGTTAAATAATTCAGCAGATGAGCAACAAGAAAATTACAGCAGCTATTACAGCAGTAAGCGGATATGTACCCGATGACATACTTTCCAACTTTGACCTGGAGAAAATGGTAGATACCAATGATGAATGGATACGAAGCCGTACCGGTATTTCTGAAAGAAGAATCTTAAAAGGAGAAGGCCTCGCAACATCTGATATGGTAGTCCCGGCTGTAAGGCAGTTGTGTGAAAAAAGAGGCATCAGCCCGGAGGAAATAGATTGCCTGGTAGTTGGCACCGTTACCCCTGATATGATTTTTCCATCCACTTCAAATATTGCCTGCGACAAGTTAGGCGCAAAAAATGCATGGGGATTTGATATACTGGCCGCATGTTCCGGGTTTTTATTTTCACTTACAACCGGTGTGTCTTTAATTGAAAGCGGCCGCTACAAAAAGTAGTTGTATGCGGAGCCGATAAAATGAGTTCAATTATTGACTACCAGGACAGGGCAACCTGTATCATTTTTGGTGATGGGGCCGGGGCCGTATTACTTGAACCAAATGAAGAAGGTTACGGTGTTCAGGACTCATTATTAAGAACTGATGGCAGTGGCGGGCAGTATCTGCATATGAAGGCTGGTGGTTCTAAGAAGCCTGCATCCGTTGAAACAGTAATGGCCCGAGAACATTATGCGTTCCAGGACGGGCAGCCAGTGTTCAAATTTGCGGTAAAAGGTATGGCTGACATAAGCGCTGAGTTGCTTGAAAGAAACAACATGACAGGTGATGACATTTCCTGGCTAGTTCCGCACCAGGCCAACTTAAGAATTATTGATGCTACAGCCAACCGCATTGGATTGCCAAAAGAAAAAGTGATGATTAACATCCAAAAATTTGGCAATACAACTGCAGGCACTATTCCGCTCTGCCTGTGGGAGTGGGAAAACCAGTTAAAAAAAGGGGACAATATAGTGCTTGCAGCTTTTGGAGGCGGGTTTACCTGGGGTGCCACATTGGTAAAGTGGGCGTATGATTGCAAATAACAGTAGAACAGTTTACTGCAAGATTCAGCATTAAAGAAAGATTTTTTTCAAAATCTTTCGATACACGGAAATACAGTTATCAGTATCTTCACACTGCCACCAAAAATCCTTTAATGATGAACCGCCGTACCAAAAAATTCTGGAGATTAGGAGCTAAGTTATTTCTGATTTATATCATACTGGTTCCGGCAGTTTTTCTGATTTTTGACTATAAAACGGTCTCAGCAAAATTTAATGATGATGCCTGGTCTATTATTATTAAGATGTCTGGCATTGCGCTGAGTATTGCTCTAATCATTTCATTGTGGATGTCCCGTGACCCGGAAATGAAAGAATGGTAAGCTTCTATCCGTCATTAACTATAGACAGTTGCCCAAATCAGATTTTACCTTAAAGATTATTGAACTACTTTTGGCTGATTGAATTTTAATAAATTTTATTTTAATACTCAGCAATGGATAAAAATTTTCCAATCTCAGGTTGGGGGTCTTTGGCTGTACATGGTGGCCATAAAAAAGACCCGATGTATGCACACCTGGTGCCAATTTATGCGAGCAGCACATATGAATTCGATAGCGCAGAACAGGGAATGCGCCGCTTTGCCGGGCAGGAACAAGGCTATATATACAGCCGGTGGGGCAACCCTACTATAACAGAAGCCGAAGAAAAAATTGCCCTGCTTGAATGTTTTGGCCTCAATATGGAAGCAAAAGGCATCCTGCATGCTTCCGGCATGGCAGCCATAACAACATTGATGCTTGCGACTTTAAAGCCCGGCGATAAAATACTAACTCATTATTCGCTGTATGGTGGCACTAATGAATTACTGATAAGAGTACTTCCTGAATTAAACATTTCTCCTGTAATTGTTGATTTACGGGATATAAGCAAAGCAGAAGAAGTACTAAAGGCAGATGCATCCGTTAAAATGCTCTACCTTGAAACACCGGCTAATCCTACTATTCAATGTGTTGATATTGAACAACTGACCCAATTGGCTAAACAATACAATTGCATAGTGGCATGCGATAATACTTTTGCCACTCCTTATTTGCAACAGCCTTTCCAGTATGGTGTAGACTTTATCATTCATTCCACTACAAAATTTTTGAATGGCCATGGTACAGCTATAGGCGGCATTTTGCTGGGAAAAGACATTGAATTCATGAAGACCAAATGTACCAAAGTACATCGTTTGCTGGGTGCCAATTCAAATCCGTTTGATGCCTTTATGCTGATACAGGGGATGAAAACACTGGAAGTGCGGATGGAACGCCATTGCCACAATGCAATGGAAGTCGCCAGTTACCTGGATACACATCCGGCAGTGGCAAAAGTAAATTACACAGGATTGAATCATCACCCCGACCAATACATTGCTTTAAAACAAATGAAACACCCCGGTGCCATGCTGAGTTTTGAACTGATTGGAGGATTAGATGCTGGCATTGCATTTATGAATAAATTAAAAATGTGTGTTAGAACTGTTTCTCTCGGTACATGTGATTCGCTCTTATCTCATCCGGCATCAATGACACATGCAGGTGTGTCAAAAGAAGAAAGAGAAAAATATGGCATCACTGACGGACTAATCAGAATGAATGTGGGAATAGAAAATGTACAAGACATTATCAATGATTTAGAACAGGCATTAGGCTGATGGCTAATTTGAAAAAATATGGAAACACAAATACGGAGAGCCTTTAGTGAAGATTGCCCACGATTACTTGAACTTGTTAAGGAATTGGCTATTTACGAAAAAGCCCCTGAAGAAGTAACTGTTTCGCTTGAGCATTTTATAGAAAGTGGCTTTGGCGAAAAACCGGTTTGGTGGGCCTTTGTGGCAGAAGAGGAAGGCAAAATCCTGGGCTTTGCACTGTACTATATCCGTTACTCGACATGGAAGGGACAAACCATGTACCTGGAAGACATATTGGTAACTAAACAGGCCAGGGGAAAAGGAATTGGTAAATTACTATTTGACCGGCTTATTGAAGAAGCAAAAGAGAAAAAATTCAATCGCATCGTCTGGCAGGTACTTGAATGGAACGAGTCAGCAATTAATTTTTACAAAAAATACAATGCCCGATTTGACCATGAATGGATAAACGGGATCCTTGACTTATAAATCAGTCATCAACTTACACCATCCACCTGCATTTCCTTGTTTATCTTTTGCACAAGACCTTGCAGTACTTTACCTGGCCCGGCTTCAGTAAACCGGGAAGCCCCGTCGGCAATCATGGACTGCACACTCTGAGTCCAGCGAACAGCACCGGTTAACTGGTCTACCAGGTTTTGTTTTACTTCATCTTTATCCATCACAGCCTTTGCCGCAACATTTTGATACACCGCACAAGTGGGTGTATGAAATTTTGTAGAAAGAATAGCAGCAGCCAACTCTTCCTTAGCCGGTAACATTAATGGTGAATGGAAAGCACCGCCAACAGGCAATACTATTGCTCTTTTGGCGCCAGCAGCTTTCATACGTTCACAGGCAATATCTATGCCTGCTTTACTGCCGCTAACAACAAGCTGACCCGGGCAATTATAATTAGCAGGTACAACTATTTCTCCGGTATCGTTTAATATTTGCGTGCAAATTTCTTCCACTTTTTCATCTGCCAGGTTCAGCACAGCTGCCATGGTGGAAGGTGTAACCTCACATGCTTTTTGCATCGCCTTTGCCCGCACAGAAACCAATTGCAGTGCGTCATCAAAACTCAAAGTACCGTTTGCAACCAGGGCGGTAAATTCCCCCAACGAATGGCCTGCCACCATATCCGGCGAAGCACTCTCTATACTTTTATATGCAATTATTGAATGTAAGAAAACAGCCGGTTGCGTTACGTTTGTTTGTTTCAAATCCTCCTCTGTTCCGACAAACATTATATCTGAAATTCTAAAACCCAATACTTCATTAGCCTGCTCGCATAATTTCTTGGCAAAAGCGCTGTTTTCATAATGTTCTTTACCCATTCCCACAAACTGCGAGCCCTGACCGGGAAATACAAATGCATGTTTCATACTGAGTTTTTTATAAGCAGATAATTCAAATAAAAAAGTTTGATTGTAAACCAATCAAACTTTCAGATCTGCAAATATACATGCTTAATGCAAATCAGTACTGATCAGTTTCAGAAACTCACTTCGGGTTGAATTTTTCAGAAACTCACCGTCAAATGCAGAAGTGGTTGTAACCGAATTCTGTTTTTGCACACCTCTCATCATCATGCAAAGGTGTTTGGCTTCAATTACAACGGCAACACCTAACGGATTTAATGTTTCTTTAATCGCATCTTTGATCTGGATTGTCAGCCGCTCCTGCACTTGTAACCTGCGGGCATACACATCTACCACTCTTGCAATTTTACTTAGTCCGGTAATCCAACCATTCGGTATATAAGCCACATGTGCTTTGCCAATAAACGGGAGCATATGATGCTCACACATGCTGTAAATTTCAATCTCCTTAACCACAATCATTTCACTTACCTCTTCATGAAACTTGGCTGAGTTAATGATTGCTTTTGCGTCAAGATGATAACCCTGGGTAAGAAACTGCATAGCTTTTGCAAGCCGTTCAGGAGTTTTTTGAAGTCCTTCCCTTTCAGGATTCTCGCCAAGATGCATAAGCACTTCTTTATAATTCTGCTTTAGACCCTCTAATGCTTTCTCATCGTATTGCTCACTTCTGGTATATCCCATAGTATTTATTTTCAATTAATTATTTTTTTATACAGCAGGATACTCTACAAAATTGCGTGGCGTTTCATATAACCGAATTTGTATTTCGTTTTTCAAATCAATATGCGGCCGCAATAAATTATACACTACAATAGCTATATTTTCTGCTGTTGGATTCAGGTTCCTGAATTCTTCTGTATCGAGATTCAAATTTTTATGATCAAACCTTTCCACCACCTCATTTGTTATTATTTCGCTCAGCACTTTAAGGTCAATAACAAACCCGGTTTTCTCATCAGGCACACCGGTAACCTTTACCACCACCTCATAATTATGTCCATGATAATTGGGCCATGAGCAACGGCCAAACACCTGTTCATTGGTGGCATCATCCCAAGCCAGATTGACCAGCCTGTGTGCTGCATTGAAATGCTCTGACCTGAAAACCGAAACCTTTTTTTCCATCTCAGTATATTGTTTTTAATAAACAATCAAAGTTAGATAAAGTTCATACAAACATCTTTATAGTTTATTACCTTGCATTTAATATCGAAATATGCAGATTTTAATTGTTGCCGCCACTGTTATTGAAATCAACCCCTTTCTTGAACAGTACAGGGAAGGAACTATCAAAGATAATATTGATGTGCTGGTTACAGGTATTGGCCTGATGGCCGCCACTTATTCGATAACAAAACAATTCCATCTGAAAAAACCTGACCTTGTTATCCAGGCAGGTGTTGGAGGTTGTTTTGATAAAAAAAGGTCTTTGGGAACTGTTATGGCTATAAAACAGGAAACGGTTGCTGACCAAAGTGTGATCGAAATTGATCAGCTAAAAACATTATTTGACCTGAAGCTTGTTCCGCATAACCAGTATCCATATCATAATGGGTGGCTTGTTAATAAAAATGAAATACTAAAAAAAGTAAGGTTGCCAAAAGTGAAAGGCATTTCAGTAAACGAGATTACCACTTCTAAGCAAAAGATGAGGTTTTATGAAAATCATTTTGCCCCGGTTGTCGAATCAATGGAAGGTGCTGCGTTGCACTATGTTTGCCTGATGGAGAATGTTCCTTTTTTACAAATAAGGGCTGTATCTAATTATATTGCAGAGCGAAATAAAAAAAACTGGAATATGAAAGAGTCAATCAGTAACCTGAATACCGAATTGATAAAATTGCTGCAACAACTAAATTGATAGGTTTTGAAACTCACACTTGGCTTCAGCCCATGTCCCAACGACACTTTTATTTTTGATGCACTGGTCAATAAAAAAATTGATACCGGGGGGTTAGATTTTGAAGTAGTACTGGAAGATGTGGAAACGCTGAATAAATGGGCTAAAGAAGGTAAACTGGATATTACCAAACTAAGTTTTCCGGCATTTTTTCAATCACTTGATAATTATATATTGCTGAATAGTGGCAGTGCATTGGGCAAAGGTGTTGGGCCCATACTAATAACGAATACTAAGCAAAGAATATTGACTAATGAAATAGATGACAAAACAATATTCCTGCCGGGAGAAAATACAACAGCAAATCTGCTTTTCAGTTTTGCTTATCCCTGCGCAACGAATAAGTCTTTTATTTTATTCTCCGAAATAGAAGAAGCAGTACTTGGCATAGCAGGCTCCCTGGGTGTAATTATTCATGAAAACCGCTTTACTTACGAGAAAAAAGGGTTGCAAAAAATTATTGACCTCGGAGAATACTGGGAGAAAAAAATGAATGTACCCATACCTCTGGGAGGTATCGCCATAAAAAGAAATTCCGGCAGATTAATACACCTGCAGGTTGATTCACTAATCAGGAAAAGCCTCGAGTATGCTTTTGTGAATTATCCTGCAATAACCAGCTACGTAAAAGAGCATTCACAATCGATGAGCGAAGATGTTATGCGCAAACATATTGATCTTTATGTTAACCAATACAGCCTTAACCTCGGAGCAGAGGGAACCGGGGCAATCAAAACACTGTATGAGGTTTATTGCAGCATGAATAATGCCGGAGTAGAAAGTGATATTTCCTTATTTCTTTAATGCCACTGCATAAGTTTCCAAACATCTTTTTCTGGCGACATCATGCTCAACAACAGGACGGGGATAAGTAAATTCGTCCAGTTCCGGCACCCATTTACGAATGTATTTTAAATCAGGATCAAATTTTTGTGTTTGCAAATAGGGATTGAATACCCTGAAATAAGGCGCAGCATCGCAACCACTTCCTGCTGCCCATTGCCAGCCGCCATTATTGGCTGCAAGGTCAAAATCAAGTAGTTTTTTCGCAAAATATGCTTCTCCCCATCGCCAGTCAATAAGCAGATGTTTAGTCAGAAAAGATGCCACAATCATCCGCACCCTGTTATGCATAAACCCTGTTTCGTTAAGTTCCCGCATTCCTGCATCTACAATAGGATAGCCAGTCTCTCCGGTGCACCACGCATCAAACTCTTCATTATTATTTCTCCATTGAATTTTATCATAATCGGGTTTAAAGGCCCTGTTAACAACATACGGAAAATGCCATAAGTTCATTTGATAGAAATCCCGCCAGATAAGTTCATTTAAAAAAGTTTCATTCAGAGCCCCCGCCTCTCCAGCCAGTTGCCGTATGCTGATAGTACCAAACCGCAAATGCACACTTAGCCGGGTGGTTCCATCAGAAGCCGGAAAATCCCTTTGTTCTTTGTAATTTCTTATTACCTGTCCCATCCATTCTTTTGACGGGAACGATTGACCAGCAGCCGTAAATCCCATCTCCTTTAATGAAATAATAATTTTTGCCGGCTGCTCAAAAAATCCTGAAAAATACTTTCTGCAAGGGTAAGTCCTCAGGTGAAAGTCTGTCAATACTGATTTCCACTTCCGGGAATAAGGTGTAAAAACGGTATACGGCTTGCCATCATCTTTCAGCACTTCATCTTTCTCAAAAATAACATGATCCTTAAATGTGAGAAATGAAATACCCATTTCATGCAACAGTATATTTATCTCTGCATCACGGTTTTTTGCATATGGTTCGTAATCATGATTGACAAACACTTTACCAATATTATATTCCCGGATTAAATCCCGGAAAATGTCTTCCGGCTTACCATATCTTACATCAAGCGATGTACCCAATTTTACCAGTTGCAATTGTATATCGTGTAAGGCAAGATGGATAAACTCTACCCTCCTGTCTAAAGTCACCTTAGCATTATCATGCAAGTCATCCAGGATATTTCTGTCAAAGATAAAAACGGGGAGAACGGGCACCCCTTCTTTTAAGGCATGATACAAACCTGCATTATCACTCAGTCTCAGGTCTCTTCTGAACCAAAAATATTAATCCACGGTTTCATATTCAGATAACAATCTCAAAAGAAAATAGTTTTTACAAAGCGGTTATAAATAGCTGTGGCTACAACTGAAGAATATGTCCTGCTTCCAAAACTGCCCACCCATCTTATACCGTTTATTGCATTAGTAAGAAAGACTTCATCAGCACTTTCAATTTCAGTTACAGTTACAGGTTTCTCTTCTACAAAAAACCCGTTCTGAGCCAGTACCGTTAATAAATATCTGCGCATCACCCCTAATACACATCCCTGGCTGGCAGCAGGAGTGCTTATGATGCCGTTCTTTATAACAAAAATATTGGCGATGGTACTGTCCGCTATATTACCTTCCGTATTCATCAGCAGGCAATCATTCCACTTATTCTCTCTTGCATATAATGCAGCCATTACATAAGGAAGGAAACTGGCTGACTTCAAATTTGAAAAGATGTCACATGTTTTACGGCCCGCAGTATATAAACCGGTAACCAGCCCGTTTTCATTAAAGCAGTTTACCGAATCATTCAACGGCCAGCATTCAATAACATACTGCAAATTATTATCAGCATCATAGAGACCGCCATTGCCTCTGGAAACCGAAAGCCTGACCCTTGCCAATTGTTCACAACTATTTTTGCGGCACACCTCGCTAATTTTTTCGGACAGCAGTTCTTTAGAAAAGAGCTTTGGCGCATTAAATTGTAACAAGGAAAGCCCGGTAAATAACCTTTCAAAATGAAAATCTCCCAGCAAAATCTTTCCATTTACCATTTTCATTGTTTCAAACAATCCATCTCCATACCGGTAGCTTCTGTTAGCTGCCATCAGCACCGGCTCCTGGTCTGAAATCATTTTTCCATTAATACAAATACTTTTCATACTGCCAAGGTAAAATAAAAAATGCCAGTCCGGTTAACCGGAAGGCATTTCGGTATTATGAATACAGTAATGTTGCCGGCTTACCAAACCGGCACAATAATTTTTTTATTCAGGGTGGTTATGCCTGCTCCAGCAGCCCGGCCTTTACCGCATACATCACTAAGCCAGCCATAGATTTAGTACCCGTTTTAGTTTTGAGTTTATCACGGATGGCTTCCACAGTCCTGGGGCTGAGATCCACTATATCAGCAATTTCTTTTGTACTCTTTTCTTCGCACATCAGTTTAAGAATGGTAATCTCTTTATCGGTAAGATGCACATCCTGAGGCATAGAAGATTCATGTTGTCTTTTAGTACGGAGTCCGCTGAGCAGTGCTTTATTGGTAAGATCATTAAAATGGAAATCATTGTCATGCACTCCCCTGATGGCATCATAGATGGCTTCGGCACCAGATTCTTTTGTTATGTAAGAGTTGGCACCCATTTCCATCATCTTGGCAATTACTGAATGGTCGTTCAGAAATGACAACATGATTACTTTGATTTCCGGATACAGCTTTTTAATTTCAGGAAGTGTTGCCAGTCCGTCCATAATCGGCATCTGTATATCTAACAGTATTACATCAGGGCGAATGTGACGCAACAGATTAAGCAGTTGCATACCATTTTCTGCCTCTGCAACCAGCTGAATATCCTTACGAATCTGAAGGGCTGTTTTTATTCCTGTACGGAATACTGCATGATCGTCAGCAATAGCTACTTTAATAACAGAGTTTGCTTCGTTGTTTTTCATAATTGGATTTATTAATAAAGTAAATAGCATTATTTACGAGTGCAATTTGGAAAATTCCTGCAACATATACCATAGGGAAAGTACTTGATTTCAGGAATGCGGAAAGTACCGCTATACAATACCGCATATATCCTTATCGAAACATTACTCTCTATTAATAGGATGTTTACGACTGGCAGCGTAAATACCGTTGGAAATAAATTGGGCAGTTATGCTCTTGTTAACATACAGATGTGGATATACTTTTGTGGTGAAAGTTGATTGATGCGGTTGATTTGCTTTATTACATCCAATGTCCAAAACCGTCCAAAAAATAGTTCTTTCCAATACCTTTGAAAACCAAACCGGTTCCATCCGGAAGGCTCTTCCCGGTCAGTCAACTTTCTTTTTCTTTCGATTAGTAGTCCCGTTTTTAATAATCCATACCACTGAAAAATGTATTGAAGCCTGAGCAACGTTAAGCACTGTCCCTATGAAACGCAACGCTTAACAAAAGTCTTCTCTTTTCATAACAGTAACAACAAAAGCCCCGGAATTCATAACACCGGGGTTTATTATTTTATGCAAATAAAAAGGGATTACATCTTTTCGGCAATGATATATGCCCTTGGCTCTCCAACAGAGAACTTCTTTCGGCCGGGAATACTGTATACTTCGTTCAGGCGCAAGCCTGCTTTGTTAAGCATTGATTCCATTTCATTAAGAGAGAAAATATAATCAATTGCCAGTTTTACTTCTGTATTTCCATCCGGGGCAATCATGGTACTCTCTGTTTCCATACGGGTTGGGCTAAAAAGAATTTTACTATCGGTCAGAAATTTTATGCCGGCAATAGTACTCCATCCTTTTTCCCTGAAATTCTTAAATGCAATTTCGGCAATTGACCAGGAGTTAATAAGCACTGCACCTCCTTCTTTGAGCATGCCGGCAATATTTGCAAGCAGCTTTGCTGTATCGGTTGCATTAAAAAAATTAAGGCTGTTCCCCATACATATAACCAGGTTAAACTTTTCTGTAGCCGAATAATCAAGCACAGCACATAGTTCTGCATGTACCGGCAATCCGGCTGCAACTGCTTTCGCTTTTATTTCATTGACGTAAACCGGCAGGTTATCTACGGCTGTTACAGCTATTCCTTTTTGAGCAAGAGCAAGGGCATGACGGCCATAGCCACACATCAGGTCAAGTACTTTATCACCCGGCTGCAGGTTAAAAAAAGGAATCATAAAATCCACTTCTTTAACTGTAAGTTCATCGGGTATAAAGGTTCGCCATATTTCTTTGTAGTAACCGTCGAAATAGGTATCGTTAATATTGCTCATTAGTGTGGGTTAAAGGGAAAAGTTGATTATTACTTACTCCAGTATTTTATTTCGCATGGCATACATTACCAAACCGGCTATTGTTTTGGCGTTCACTTTTTGCTTCATATTCTGACGTATGGTTTCAATGGTCCGGGGACTCAGAAAAACCTCTTTCGATATTTCCTCTGTGGTTTTATCTTCTGCTATCAATTTCAGAATCTTAATCTCCTTTTCTGAGAACTTAACAGGATTTGGATAGAACTGGCGAACTGTTTTTTGTGCTGCAACTTCAGCAGCACGGCTTTATTTACCAGGTCGTTGAAGTAGAAGTCGTCGTTCATGCAGGTAAGGATGGCCTGGTATATCTCTTCCGGGTCGGTTGTTTTGGTAAGGTAGGCGTTGGCCCCCATCTCCATCATTTTAGTAATCATTTCCTGATCATCGTACATGGTAAGCACAATAATCTTGACAGCTTCGTATTCTTTCCGTATCAAACCAATTGCATTGATACCGTCAATCTCCGGCATACGTATGTCCATCAATATTACATCGGGGAGCTTCAGTTTGAGTTTATGCATTAAGTCTTTTCCGTCTTCCGCTTCCCAAATTACCTGCAGGTAATCTCTGTCTTTTAAAGCCATGCGGATGCCATCACGGAAAATTTTGTGGTCGTCGGCTATTGCAACCTTAATTTGCTGGGTACTCATAGTATTGGTTTTGATAACGGGTTAGTGTAAAGTAAAAATACTCATTTTAAGTAGAAATACGCTATTTAATATCCTGACGGCAAATAAAAAGCGAAACCAATCAATTTACCCTGCCTGTAATGAATTTTAGCCACTATCACACTAATGGATTTATTCAGAAAAAAGTAAATATCCTCAACTCTTTCTTTTCATGTACTTATATTACATATTACACCGAAAAGGCTCTTAACCATGCCTTTGATTCACACCTAAGACGGCACCTACTCAGTGCTGCACTTGTATAATATATCTATAACAACAAGAATATTGCGCATGCCATCACTCTCCCGGGCAGGTAAGGGCTGTAGGTGGGTGGCCTCCTCCTTGCGAGGAGGTCGGGAGGAGGTCAATATACTGCCGAAAACGATCGTGTAACAATCGAAGCCACAAAATCGCTTAGCAGATTTATGGTCAAAATTTTCTGGTTCCCCGGGTGAAAAGCAACCAAAAACAGCCTAAAACCTTCACTATCGTATATTTTCATTTCTCCTACCGTGTATTTTCATCTGCATATCGTAAACCTGCGATGTGTGTCGGTAAAATTATCAACCCATAAATGCAGGGATACTCCTCTTGTACACATTTGTGTGTGGATATACCTTTGTGCTAAGTTGATTGGCAAAAGATAAGGCTCTTTAGTAGTCCAATGTCCCTGTTAACCGTCCAAAAAGAATTTCCAAATCCAATGAATGCCATAGCTAAATCCAATGTCAGTCAACTTCTTTTTTTCTAGCGAAGCGCTAACCTCTTAAAAGAGCAAGATACCTGCTCCTGCTTCTGCTAATTATCCCTTCCACGTTATTCACACCTGTTGATAACCGGAAAACTCCGGGAAATCTTACTATTATTTATTTAGTAAATTTACTTGTTTTACCAAGAAGTTTTACTAATATTGCACTCGTATTAATTCGCATTGAATTCTATTTAATAAATTGTTTTTTAGCTATTTAAGTACAAAAAAGGTATTTAGCCAGATTAAAGTCAGATTGCAAAAAAAGCCCGATGTATCAATTTTTACTACCGAAATCGATTTTAAGGCTTTAAAATGTTACTGTTATGAAAAGAAGAATTGATCTTGAAGACGAAGTGTTTATTTGGGAAGATTAATCATTTTGTCCACTTTATTAAAAGCTTTTCTATCTTTGGATAAATTCCAATCGTATAGAAAAGCTTTTGTTATACAGTCTGCAATACTCTTTTTTGCTTCCGCTTTTTCTGCTAATAATTTTTATTAGAAGAAAGAATAGTATTACTCTGCGTTTGCTACTGGCGGGTTATTTTGTTGTATTCTTTTTGTTAAACTACTACTACGACGATTTAAAAGTTTTTTTTGGTAAAAGAACTTATTATTTTATTTATACTTGTCTTGAATATTTTACACTTTCTTCCGTTCTGTTTTTTGTATAACAGAAAAAAAATTCAGAAAGATAATTGTTGTTCTCAGTTCCTTGTTCATCGTTTTCATTGGCTTTTTCTATTCTTTTGCAAGTTTCAAAAGGCTTGATTCAATTCCTATAGGTGTTGAATCCTTATTTCTATTGATTTTTGTTTGCCTGTTTTTTATAGAGAGCTTAAAATCAGCTTCTAATTATCTTATTTTCGAGAACTCAAGTTTTTGGTTTGTACTAGGCATACTTATTTATATAGCAATTACATTTTTCTTCAACATATTGGCCAGCTCCCTAGATCCAACAATTCTGGTTAATTATTTTCATTACTCTTATTTTGGAGATATTTTAAAAATATTCTTTTGCAATTGCCATCTATTTTTTATCGAAAGAAGCGAGAAGTAACCCTAATAAAAAGGAACTTGAAAAAGTCCCTTTTCTTGATATGTACTAAATCGAATAACGAACCACCACCAATATGCTCCTCTTCCAAACCTCCACCTTTGCCATCCTTTTATTAGGAACATTAGGCATGCTTGTGCTTTCGGTGGGGCTTGTTGTATTTCTTATTTTGTACAACAGACGGGTAACCCGTTTTAATAAAAAAATTCAGGATATGGAGAAAGAGCAGCAGCGCATACTGCTCAATGCCTCCATTAAAATGCAGGAAGAAGAAAGGCAGCGCCTGGCCGCCGACCTGCATGATGATGCCGGCCCGCTGCTGGCCACCGTTCGCCTTTATCTTAATGAAAACCTGGTTAACCACGATAAGGCTACGCAGATACAATCCATCTTCCAGGCCCGGCAAATTGTGGATGATACGATTCAGCTTATCCGCAATATCAGCCACAACCTCATGCCGCCCACCCTGAAGAACTTCGGGCTGGAGTCGGCCATTAATGACCTGTTTCAGAAAATAAGCGGCTCGGGTACTATTAATGCCAGTTGCCGGTTTCATGAGTACAAGGAAAGACTGAAGGAAGAAAAAGAACTGATTGTGTTCCGTGTGGTGCAGGAACTGATAAATAATATTCTGAAACACAGTAATTCCAGTTTCATACATCTTACCCAGAACATTCATGCTGAAAAATTCTACCTGCGCATTCACCATGATGGCCGGGGCATTGTGCAGGCCGATTTTGACAAACTGAACAAGAGTAATGTAGGGCTTGGTCTCAAAAATATTACCAGCCGGCTGCGCCTGCTGAACGGGAGCATTATTTTTGAAAAAGACATTTCGCAGACCTATTACAAGATTACAATTGAACTGTCTAAAGACGAACCCTTTGATTTGTAAACTGCGTATTAATGCTTACAGGATAAACCCAACAAACTGTTTACCTTTGCTCCAACCCATTATCTATGGATATCATCAAAGTTGCGATAGCAGACGACCATAAAATATTTCGTAAGGGAGTAATCCTGTCGCTGCGCCTCTACAGCAATATCAAATTTGTTCTGGAAGCCAACAACGGTGATGAACTGCTTGACAGCATAGCAGAAGCTGCCCCTGATGTGGTGCTTATGGATCTGCGAATGCCCGGAAAAGACGGAATAGAAGCCACAAAAATCATCAGCAAACAATATCCGCAGATAAAGGTGCTGGTACTTACGATGTATGAAGATGAACGTTTTGTGTATCACATGATGGAGAACGGTGCCAATGGTTACCTGCTCAAAAACTCGGAGCCTACAGAAATACGCCGTGCCATAATGGAGGTGCATGAAAAAGGCTATTACCTGAACAATTTTGTAAACCGCATCCTGCTTAAGAAGTCACATGCCCGGCAAAAAGTAGTACCCTCTCTTAACAGCGAAATAACCCTGAGCGATAAAGAGAAAGATGTGCTAAGGTTCATCTGCATGGAGTTTACAGCTGCTGAAATTGCCAGGAAGATGGAAATAAGCCCCCGTACCGTTGAAGCCATTAAAGACAGGCTAATGGAACGATTCGGCAGCAAAAACACAGCAGGCCTTGTTTTTTTTGCAGTTAAGAATAACCTGATTGAGTGAGACGGAAGTATGTGGCCAGCGACCTAGAATGCTATAATTAATTTCCCGATATTTCTCTGTGATGGTGGATTAATGTACTTAAAACGTCATTTCAGGCACTTCTCCCTCCACAATTAGCCTTCCGGCGGTTTTGGCCACAATTTCCTCTACCGAAACTCCAGGAGCCCTTTCGAGTAACTTAAAGCCACCTGGCGTTACATCCAGCACGGCAATGTCTGAAACAATTTTCTTTACGCACTTCACTCCGGTAAGCGGCAATGTGCATTCTGCCAGCAATTTTGACTCTCCTTTGGGATTGGTATGCATCATGGCAACAATAATATTGCGGGCACTGGCTACCAGGTCCATAGCACCACCCATTCCCTTCACCATTTTGTTAGGAATTTTCCAGTTGGCGATATCGCCCTGATCGCTAACTTCCATTGCTCCCAGTACAGTAAGGTCAACCTTTCCGGCCCTTATCATTCCAAAACTCATGGCTGAATCGAAAAAAGCGGAACCTGGCAGAGTGGTGATTATTTGTTTTCCTGCATTAATCAAATCCGGATCTTCATCACCTTCTAACGGAAAAGGGCCAATCCCTAATAAACCGTTCTCGCTTTGCAACACCACATTCACTCCTTCTGGTATATAATTAGCCACCAGTGTAGGAATGCCAATCCCCAGGTTTACGTAGTAGCCATCTTTCAGTTCCCTTGCTATCCGTTGCGCTATCTGCTCTTTTGTGAGTGCCATTATAATTAATTTTTAGAAATGAGAGAATTTGAAAATTTGAAATTGCGGGTGGCCCTGCCTCTGGCCATCTTCAAACTTTTTTCCTCACTGTTCTTTGTTCGATTCTTTTCTCGTAACCGGTTCCCTGGAAAATCCGGTGTACATAAATTCCAGGCGCATGAATGAAGTTGGGGTCAAGTCCGCCGGCAGGAACAAGTTCTTCCACTTCAGCAATAGTAATTTTTCCCGCCATTGCCATCAGCGGGTTGAAGTTGCGGGCTGTTTCGTTAAAAACAAGATTGCCTTCCGGATCCCCTTTCCATGCTTTTACGATGGCAAAATCAGCTTCTAAAGCATATTCAAGCAGGTGCTCTTTTCCATTGAACACTCTTGTTTCTTTACCAGTGGCAACTTCTGTTCCTGCACCGGCAGGAGTATATATTGCCGGCATTCCATAACCGGCTGCCAGGCAACGGGTGGCCAATGTACCTTGTGGTATCAGTTCCACTTCCAGTTCTCCGCTCAATAATTGGCGTTCAAACTCTGCATTCTCTCCCACATAAGAAGATATCATTTTCTTCACCTGCTTTTGCTGCAACATAAGGCCAATGCCAAAATCGTCAACACCGGCATTGTTGGAAATGCAGGTTAGGTTTTTTACGCCCATTTTCACTAATGCATTTATTGAATTTTCAGGTATTCCGCAAAGACCAAAACCACCAATCATCAGTACAGAACCATCTTTAATATCATGCAATGCAGCTTCGGCATTATCAACCACTTTATTCATACGGCAAATTTTAAGCTGTAAAATTAGAACAAATACTGTATTGAAAATAA
Organism: Chitinophagaceae bacterium; assembly: GCA_016719815.1. Lineage (GTDB taxonomy): Bacteria > Bacteroidota > Bacteroidia > Chitinophagales > Chitinophagaceae > JJ008. The sequence continues at coordinate 164,921 of JADJYK010000007.1, forward strand.
AAGCTGTTTAAAGGCTTACCGGAACAATTTTGCGTTTCTTTTTAAAAAGAGATGAGTCGGTACGGGGTTTTGATTGCGGAGTTAAAGGTAACCGGGTATGTGTATCCTGTATACCCAATGAATCGTTTCTTTTCAACGTATCGGGCTGTGATAATGTATCCCCTTTGACCACGGTATCTGCTTTGAGTGATGCTGTATCTGTGATGGGCTGCCTGCTGATAGAATCCATTACCTGCTTCAGCAGTTCAGGATTTCTTTTGTAATAAAGAAAACTCTTATTAAATTTTTCTTCAGTAATGTTATGTATAGAATAAACGGAGTGATATAATTTCTTTACTGCCGAATCCCGGACCAGTAACGGATCTTTTACCATCATATAGTTGGTTACAAGAATATCGGCCCGCATCATATCCCATAATACAGCCTCCATTACATCAGGTGGTAAAATTCCAGAAGGAACCTTGTTTTTCCTGTTGCAGGCAAGCAGTAATAACACAGGTAACGCTAAAATAATCAACCGCCTCATTTCAATTCTTTATATGCATTTGCATTGGTAATGTCAATCTTTGACAAAATTTCTTTTGCCCTGCTCTTCTGTTCTGCACTTGCTTTGCTGAATACTTTTACAAGCTCAGTGCTTTTGCCCTGCATAAAAAATTGCAGAATCATAGAATTGGGATTTTCTGTATTCAATACACTCAGATAGTTAAGGCAATTGAGAATACCTGTCCGGCCAGCTTCTTCGTTTTCATAAAAAATATCCATGCCGCTCCGGTAGTATGTAAAAATGGCATCGTGTATGAGTGCAAACCGGTTATTATTCAGGTTTTCGGCCAGCCAATAACGGTTTCGCTGGCTTTCAAATGATTTCCACCCGGAGATACTGCTGTTCTCAGGGGCATTATTCACAATATTCCAGGCTTTTTGAAAATATACATCCCCTCCTCTTTGCGAAAAGGAATTGTAGTCAAACCCGATAATCAGGTTTGCATAATAAGCCAGTACTGCTGTTATATTTGCCGTCAGCGGATCATTCCCCTGCACCCTGTTCTCGTTAAACTCAACAGGCTGAAACTCCTGGTATTTAAAAACCAGGTTATCATCCAGAAAATTTATTATTGGGGATTGATAATCGGTATTATAAACTGGTCTTGCAGCCTGAACAGTAAGCCTGCCTTTAAATACATTGCTACCCATGTCTTCTTCGATAGTTATAAGAAAACTGCACTGTATTTTTTCGTTCTGCTGAAATACATCATTCGTCCATTTGCGGCTGTTCATAAAATTTGTAAGCTGTGTTTGCAGCGTCTGAAATATTTTCTTATCGACCTGCGTACTCACTTTACTGGTAAGAACTGATATTCTCGCCTGCAGTTCCTGGCTATTCACATTATATACGGCAGCCAGTAAAAAAGTAAAAAGCAAAATCCTTTTAAGCATAATGTAAGCGGATTATTGTATCAATAATGTCTTTTGCAACTTCCTGTTTTGATTTCGAGGGAAAGTTAATTTCTTCACCCCCCTTTCCGAAAATGGTAATCTTATTTGTATCGTGTCGAAAACCTGCACCGGGATCGTTCAAAGAATTCAAGATAATCATGTCTGCATTCTTAGCATGTAACTTTCCCAACGCATTTTCTTTTTCATTGTCCGTTTCAAGAGCAAATCCCACCAGCAACTGGTCTTTTCTTTTTTGACCGCCAAGGTTTTTCAGTATATCCTTTGTTTTAGCCAGCTCCAATGTTAAATTACCTTCTGCTTTTTTAATCTTTTCGCCGGCCACCTGTACTGGCGAATAGTCTGCCACTGCTGCAGCCATTATAGTAATATCACTTTCTTTAAATACAGCCTGGCAGGCTTCATACATTTCTCCGGCTGTTTTTACATTCACTACCACCAGGTTTTTTTCAGGAACTGGTACACTTACAGGCCCAAGCACCAGTGTAACTAAGACACCTCTTTTTGCCAGTTCGGCAGCAATAGCAACTCCCATTTTGCCAGATGAGTGATTTCCAATAAAACGAACCGGATCAATTGGTTCGTATGTCGGACCTGCCGTAACCAACGCCTTTTTCCCTTTCAGTAAAAGGCTTTCAGGCCGGGTCAAAAAAACTATTGATTATATATTTCGCAATGTCTTCCGGTTCTGCCATTCGTCCTTCACCATGCAGGCCGCTTGCCAAATCGCCACTGCTTACCGGAATAATTTGACATCCGTAGGATTCAATTTTATGCAGGTTGGCTTTAGTGGCAGAATGTAACCACATATCTTCATCCATTGCCGGTGCCACTGCTACAGGACATACAGCCGAGAGATAAGCTGCCATCAGCAGGTTATCGCAAATACCATTAGCCATTTTTGCAAGTGTATTGCAACTAAGCGGAGCGATAATTATAAGGTCGGCCCAGCGGCCCAGCATTACATGATTGGCCCAGCTCTGCTCATCAAACATATCGGAAAGTACAGGGTTACGGCTTAGAGTGGATAAGGTAAGAACAGGAACAAAATCTTTAGCGGCGGGAGTCACAATCACTTTTACTTCTGCGCCCTGTTTTACCAATAATCTTACCAGGTAAATACTTTTATAGGCAGCTATACTGCCTGTAATACCCACAATTATTTTTTTTCCCTGTAGCATACCAGTTCAAAAATACAGTTTATAAAACAAAAAGTGACCGGCAGAAACCAGTCACTCAATATATTAACAATGCGAAAACCTATAGGGTTAGCTAAACAGTTCGTCTTCGCTTTTGCGGAAATACACTTTATCGTCCAGAAATTCTTGTGTAGACAATAATGCCGGATTAGGCATTCTCTCGTAAGCCCTGGAAATTTCAATCTGCTCCTTATTTTCATGAATCTCTTCCAGGCTGTCTGTATGACTGGCAAATTCCTCGAGTTTGTTATGGAGCTCTTCTTGAAGAGAAATATTAATCTGATTAGCCCTTTTACCAACAATAGCAATAGATTCATAAAGGTTACCTGTTTTAGCCTTGATATCCTCAAGGTTGCGGGTTTCTATATTATTAGTGATTCCGGCACTAAGCTGGCGTCTTAGTTTGCTCATTTTTTAAAATTTTAATATTGGTTTGTGATTGTTGTAAAAAATCATCAGCTTCCTTTTTTAGCTTGCTGTCAGGAAACCGGTCTGTAAACTCATGGCATTCGCTTATTACCTGCTCAAACCGCTCAGATTTCTTTTCTTCCACACTCATCTCAGCATAGCGGAAATACGACTTTATTACCCACAGTTTAAATTCATCTGCTTTTTCTGATTCAGGATAATCGTTGAGCAATGCAGAGAAAGCAACCCCTGCCGCCCTGAACTGTCCCAAGTCGTAGTAAAGAACTGCACTTTTATAATCCTTTGTTTCCAGTTTCAACCTGCATTTATCTATTATTTCATTTGCCTCTTTTATCCTTACAGAACCGGGGTGAGTATTAATAAACACCTGCATCATGCCAATTGCTTTAACGGTATTGGTTTGATCCAGTTCAGGTTTTGGAGACTGCTTATAATATGAATAAGCTCTCATGTAATCAATCTCTTCAGCCTTGGTGCTATTGGGAAAGATTTCAAGATAGCTTTTAAAGAGATTTTCGGCATTCATATAATCAGCCTGGTAATATGCACAATAAGCATATTTATAATAAATGTCCTCAAACTCCTTTCCTGTTTTATAGTATGGCATAATGTCTTCATATACCATTTGCGCCTTATTATATTTCTTTTTTACATAGAACTGCTCAGCTATACGCAGTTTATAGGCAGGATCAGGATTCTTTAAAATCTTATGAATGCTTTTGCTGCTGCGGCAGCCAGCCAATACAAAAAGGGCTAATATAATCCAGATATATCGCATAAAAAGGATTGCAAAGTTAACAGTTACCGGCAAATCTTACGCAAAAAACATAAACTCCCAAACATGGGCAGTTAAGGTTTTGATAAACCGTTAGTTATCTAATAAAAAAGACAAAAAAACCTCCCGAAGAATCGGGAGGTTTCTATCAGCAAAAAGTATCAAACTTTAATTCTTACGCAGATTTGGATGCGGAGGCTCGATAGTGTTTGGTCCATCTTCACCTTCTGCAGCAGCACGGAGGTCAACTGTATTACAGTCGCCGCCTTCCTGGCCGTAGTTAAAGATAAAGCGGTCACCATTAATACCTTCTTTATCCACCATATAGTTAATTACTGCATTTACATGATCCCAGCTTAATTGCTGTTCTTTCTTATTAGAAGAGCAGTAACCGATTACCACTACTTTACAACCCGGGTTGTTTCGCATACTGGCAGCAACAGTTGCAAGTACAGCTTTAGCGTCATCGCTGAGTTTGTTAGAACCAGCTTTGAAAGCTACACTTGGTAATGCTCCCATTTTTTCTGCACATGTTTTTTCTAATGGAGGAGGAGGATTTTTGCAGCACTCCGGATCCGGGCACTTACCAACACCATCAGCATCAACAGGCTGACAATAAGTAGGAGTGATAAGTTCTTTATCCTTACAATCAGGAACACCATCACCATCTGTATCCTGAGATACACCATGGCTGTCAACAGGGCAACCTGCAGGTGTTTGCTCAAGGTCGAACTGATCGGTTACACCATCACCATCAGAATCAGGCAATACCGGCTTAGGCAACTTCATCAGGCGAGGATTGCGGATTTCGCTGTATGCATAATCCAGCGGATTCATCCACCATAGTGGTTCTACAGACTTAGCACCAAGGTTAATGTTTAAACCAAGGCTAAGGTAGTTGTAAGAGTCGAAATCACGGGTTTGAACAGCATCTCCCCATGCATGCTCCTGCCAGCGCTGACCATCAAGAAGGTCATCCTTGATGAAAGTCCACCTGTCTTCCAGGGCAAGGTTCAGCCTGTTAGATAATTTAAAGGCAACGCCCAAACCAACTGTTCCGGAAGGTTTGAAAGTATCCCCAAACAGTTTAGGGCGGCGTTCACCATGGTTTTCTGCAGGAGACTCATAAGAATCATCCAGCAGGTTTTTCAATTCTTTCAGCTTCGCCCTGCGATCTGAATAGGCAGATTGAGCGATTGTTGAATAATCATACTTCTGATTATTATTTTTTGAGTTCAGGGCATTTACCTTGGTATCATAAATGCTGCCACCTACACCTGCAAAACCATATACGTTGAATCCGGTTTTTGATTTGTTGAAGCGGACATTATTCAAAGTAATAACACCTTCTATTGAAAGATCCTGAACAACAGTTTTGTAATTGTAATAAACCACGTCAGCTCTTTGTCCAACACCCAGTTTAGAAACATATTGAATCTGGCCGGATGGAGTTCTGTAGGGTGCGAAATAACCTGCATCATACAACGGTGTATTCTTTTTGTAGTTTTCAGCTACTCTCCAATGCTGACCCTTACCTATTCCGTACATATACTCTAAACGCATCGAGAAAATGTAACCGAAAGCTTTTCTTACATGGGCGCCAAAACCGGGAGATACGAACTTAGCGGGAATATCACCACTTACCTGAAAAAGCCCACCCTTAATACCAATTTCCCATTGGTTACGGGGCTTAGCCGGAAAATTATACTGACCACTTAAAAATTCCTGATGCTGAGGCATTCTCTTTTCAGGCACCTGAGTGGAATCGTAGTATGTTCCGATTTTTGTTTGTGAGAAAGAACTAACTACAGTAAATAATATTACCGCAGCCAGTAAAAAATACTTTTTGCTTGCCATAACTAAGAATTAGATTGTGAAACAATGTCCAAATATGGGCAAAAATAGAAACTAAGTACTAATAACCAAAATTTTATATGATTAATTCCTTTCTTTGCCTGTTATTTTTCAATTACTTAGTCCATTTTCAGGCTTAATATGTTGCATTACCAAATAATTATTTTTTTGCCCGTAAATTGCTCCACTAACGGATGAAGTTACCCACAGACCTTTTAAAAACCGAGTTGCAGGTATTTGAGACCCGCTTTAAAGAGGCCGTACGCAGTAATGCCCCTCTGCTTGACCGCATAATGCGGTATATCGTTAAGAGAAAGGGGAAACAGCTGCGGCCCATGTTTGTGTTATTGTCGGCCAAACTAAACGGAGAAATCAATGATCCCGCCTACAGAGCCGCTTCACTGGTGGAACTGCTTCACACGGCTACCCTGGTGCATGATGATGTTGTGGATGACTCTATGGAGCGAAGAGGTTTTTTTTCAACTTATGCCTTATGGAAAGCAAAAGCCAACGTTCTTATTGGTGATTACCTGCTGGCCAAAGGTTTACTATTATCGCTGGATAACAGCGATTATCAAATACTACGCATTCTTTCTGATGCAGTTCGAAAAATGAGTGAAGGAGAGTTGCTTCAACTCGAAAAAGCACGGAGCCTTAACCTGAAAGAGGATATTTATTATGAAATCATCCGTAATAAAACTGCATCATTTCTTGCTTCTGCCTGTGCTGCCGGTGCCTGGAGCACATCCCGGGATGAAGAGATAACGGAAAAAATGAGATTATTTGGTGAAAAGACGGGTATGGCTTTTCAGATTAAAGATGACCTGTTTGACTATGCCAGTGAAAATGTAGGTAAGCCAACCGGTAATGACATCAAGGAAAAAAAACTTACCCTTCCGCTTATTTATACACTCAATAATATTGACCGGGAAACCCGAAGAAAGATAATATATATAGTAAAAAACAATAATAACGATAAGCAAAAAGTGAAATGGGTGATTGAGCAAGTAGAAAAAAGCGGTGGCATTAATTATGCTATTGACAGAATGAACCAGTTTAAAAATGAAGCCCTGTCTGTCTTGCATGGCTTTCCGGCTAGTCCCGAAAGACAGGGCCTTGAAGACATGGTTCTTTTTGTAACCGACCGTAAATACTAACTCATCTCTAAATTAGCAGTACTAAAACCGATAACGGGCAATGGAGAAGCGTTGGAATATTCTTAGAGCTGATGAGACTGCCCTGCAAGCGTTGCAGGAGCAGCTTAAAATACATCCTGTTTTATGTAAAATTTTGGTTCAGCGGGGTATCTCCAACTTTGATAAATCAAAACATTTTTTCAGGCCCCAACTTTCTGACCTGCACGATCCATGGCTTATGAAAGACATGGACAAAGCTGTAGAGCGGATTATTAAAGCAAAAAACAGCGACGAAAAATACTTGTCTTCGGAGATTATGATGTAGATGGTACTACTGCAGTAGCCAGCATGTATCGTTTTCTGAAGAAAATTCACACACATACTGGTTTCTATATTCCACATCGTTATCGTGAAGGATACGGCGTTAGTAAAGCAGGTATTGACTATGCAAAAGAAAACGGATTTACACTTATTGTTTCTCTTGACTGCGGAATAAAATCTGCTGATCTTATTGCCTATTCAAAAGATCTGGGTATTGATTTTATTGTTTGCGATCACCATTTGCCCGATAAAACACTACCCCCGGCTGTTGCCATTTTAAATCCAAAACAAGATGATTGTGCCTATCCTTACAAAGAACTATGCGGATGTGGCGTTGGATTTAAACTGATGCAGGCGCTGACAGACAAGCTGGATTTGCATCCGGATACTGCCTTTCAATATCTCGATCTGCTGGCAACAGCCATCGCTGCTGATATTGTACCTATTACAGGGGAAAACAGGATACTCGCCCATCACGGACTTTTAAAAGCTAACCAGGAACCCAATAATGGAATAAAGGCTTTGGCAAAACTTAGCGGGTTAATTACAGAACTGCACATAACCAATCTGGTGTTTATGATTGCCCCAAGAGTAAATGCCGCCGGAAGAATGGATGATGCCACCAAAGCCGTGGAAATGTTTATTGCCGAAACTGAAGAGGATGCACTGAAGTATGCAGAGATGCTTCACAGCGATAATACCGAAAGGAAAGAAGCGGATAAAACAATTACGGAAGAGGCCCTTGCCCAAATAAGTGAAAACGAGGAATGGAAAAAAAGAAAATCTACAGTTGTTTTCAGGCCACACTGGCATAAGGGTGTTGTTGGCATTGTGGCGTCACGGTTAATTGAAACCTGGTACCGGCCAACAATTGTTCTTACCCAATCGGGAGACTATGCAGCCGGAAGTGCCCGTAGTGTGCCCGGCTTTAACCTCTACGAGGCAATACATGCCTGCCGGGAACATTTACTTGGTTATGGTGGCCATTTTGCAGCCGCAGGCATGACTCTCGAACTTGACCAGGTAGATGCATTCAGGGAAAAATTTGAAAAGGTAGTTTCCTCCAGCATTACCGCTGACATGCTGATACCGGAAATAGTTATTGATGCGGAGATTGAGCTTAAGGATATAAGGCAGCCTTTATATGATATTATCAGCCAGATGGAGCCTTATGGGCCAGAAAATCTCCGGCCCGTTTTTATTACTAAAAAGGTTACAGATACCGGATGGTCTAAAATTGTAAAAGAGCAGCACCTGCGTTTTTCTGTAAAAAAAGACAACGTAACCATCAGCGGAATCGGATTTAATATGGCGGACAAATATGAACTGCTGCAACAAAAAAAACAAATTGATATTGTATACACCATTGAAGTAAACGAATGGAAAGGAAACACCTCGCTGCAAATAAGAGTTATTGACTGCCGGCTTTCAACATAGAGCCTATCCTGAATTTCTCACTACATTTGATATCCAAATTTTTATCATGAAAAGATTTGTACTTTCTTTTTTAATAATATCAGGCATTGTCTTTTACAACGCAACCGCACAAAGCAGTTTAACCACTCTAGATATTGTGAGCTGGAACCTGGAGTTTTTTGGTGCACCGTATAACAGTGGTCCGAACGATAAAGATTTGCAGGAACTTAATGCAAAAAAAATAATGCGTTATTTCGATGCCGACATTTACGGACTTGCTGAGATTGTTGACACTACCCATCTCCGAAAGCTCAGAGATTCGCTGGGTACAAATTTTGAGTACATCATTGCCCCTTACAGCACAGATGGAGCCATTGGTACAAATGGCTGGAGGCAAAGTCAGAAGCTTGCATTTCTTTACAAGAAGAACATATTCTTTAACATTAGCACAAGAGGGCTGATGCTCAATAGTTCCTCAGCTGTTTCTAACTGGGCCAATGGCCGTGTTCCTTTTTTAATGAAAGCAGATGCAACCATCAATGGTATTACAAAAACGCTCCATTTTATTGTTATTCATGGCAAAGCTGGCAGTACAGCGTCTGATTATAACAAGCGGCTTGCCGGTGCCCAGGAATTAAAAGACACACTGGACGCACATTTTTCTTCTGCTACGACATTTATTATTGGCGACTATAACGATGCATTAAATACCAGTATTTATACCGGGGCTTCCGTTAGCTCTTATACTTCAATTGTAACCGACAGTACTGATACAGACCATTATAAATCTATCACTCTCCCATTAGGTGCAGCCGGACAAACAACAATGATCAACTTTCCAAATGTTATAGACAATCATGTTATTTCCAATGAAGCCAAAGTTTTTTATGTACCTGCATCCGCACAGGTAAGAACAGATGTAACAACCATTATTCCGGATTATGTTACGGCACATAACACTTCTGACCATTACCCGGTATTTTCAAAATATAATCTGGCCGGTGTCGTAACGGGAGTACCGGCCGTTTCACTGGCAGTATCAGGCTTTAAAGTCTTTCCCAATCCATTTGAAACTGATTTGCAGATTGTGGCTACAAAAAATATTACTAATGCCCATTTCAGTATATACAATGAGCAAGGCCAGCTATTATACCGGCATAGTACCGGATTTATTAACCTGGGTACAACTTATAATCCTGTATTACCTCATTTAGCTTCAGGTGTTTATTTTCTTTACATTGAAACAAAAGAAATGAAAACAGTTGTTAAACTTACCAAACTTTAAACGTTCTTATCTAGTACATAAAAAAGAGGTGATCCGGACTGGTCACCTCTTTTCATTTAACTATCTGTATTAGAATATACTGATCATTCTTGTTGCAACAAGGTCTTCATCATGAATAAGTAATACAGTGTAAACTCCCGGAGTTAACGTTGCCGGAATTGTAAATACCTGATTGATGAAATCAGCCTGAACATTCATATCCTTTTGAAACACCATTTGCCCGGTGCTGTTAAAGAACAACAGGCCATAGTAACCTGGCTTCAGTTTATCCTTAGTAAGTCTTACTTCTGTTCCCCTTTGTGCGGGTGCAGGATACAGGTAAAAGCCCTGATTGATTGAAGGAAGCGTAATTGACTGTTGTAAGCCATATGAAGTGCCTCCGTTATTTACAGCATAGGCTTTATAATAATAGGTCGCCCCCTGCACCAAACCGCTCAGATTTGCAGAGAAATTACCGGCAGTCAGGTTAGAAGCAGAAACCTTTATTCCGGTACCATTAACAAACCCGTTAATACCACTGTATTCAATTCCATAAGCAGTAACATTTGAACAACCTGTAGCCGATATAGAACCGGCCAATGTACCACTGTGGTTATTAAGATTAGATGAAGTACCGGTAACTACCGTTGCCATTGTATTTACTCCTGTGCCCGAAGCAGAAACATTAACTGTGACAGCAAAACCACCTCCGGCAACCGGAATATTGCCAATATAATCCTGAACAGCGCTTGGCGTAAACTTTACATACACAACCTGGCTGAATGTTCCTCCGGCTTGTGTAAGGGTCAAAGATGCAGTATATGTTCCTCCGGATGTGGTGGAGAAAGTATATCCAGCCAGCGGGCCAACATTAATATTTGCATTAGAAAGGAAAGCACCATTTATAGTAAAAGAATTTGGACCAGCCGTTGTATTGATACATGTATTGCCAAACGGATTCAATGCTGTAGCAGTCAGTGCTATTGGAACGGCGGCAGTTGTGAATGTTTGTTGTGCTCCATATACAGTTCCGCCTCCGTTTGTTGCATAAGCTCTATAGTAATACACTGTACTGGCGGCCAATCCTGTGAGTGCAGATGTGTAACTGCCACCACTCAGGTTAGATGATGCTACCTGTGTACCGGTTCCGTTAACGAAGCCATTTGTCGTGCTGTATTCAATTCCGTATGCAGTAACATTCGAACAACCAGTTGCAGTAATTAAACCAGCGGTTGTTGCACTGTTGTATGTTATTGCAGATGCTGCACCGGTAGTAACAGATGCCGTAGTGTTTATTCCGTTTCCAATTACTAATACATTTACCGGGGTGGAAAGGCCACCTCCATTTACAAGAATATTACCACTATAAGATACAAGACCAATTGGTGTAAACTTCACAAATACCTGCTGACTGAAAGTTCCGCCAGGTTGGGTTAAACTCAGAGATGCAGTATATGTTCCGCTGGATGTGGTGGAGAATGTATAACCACCTAACGGGCCAACGGTTACGTTTGCAGCTGTAAGATTAGTGCCGGTTATTGTAAATGAATTTGGCCCCACCGTTGTGTTTATACATACACCTCCAAAAGCAGTAAGGGCATTTGCTGTAATACCCGGTGTGGCAGTAACAAATGATTCCTGTGCACCCCATACTGTACCTCCGGCATTTGTAGCATAGGCCTTAAAATAATAAGTAGCAGATGGTACCAGCCCCGTTATTCCTGCAGTAAAGTTTCCACCACTCAGGTTTGAAGAAGCAACCTGTGTACCACTGCCCTTAACAAAACCATTTGATGTGCTGTATTCAATTCCATATGCTGTTAAGGCAGAGCAGCCGGTTGCTGTAATTGAACCTGCTGCGGTTGCTGATACAGAAGTTATTGCACTTGCTGATCCGGTTGTAACAGCGGGAGCAGTATTGATGCCTGCACCAACTGCAGCCACATTAATTGAGGAAGCACCACCACCCGCTACAGGAATATTTCCATTATAGGATTGTACTGCGATTGGAGTGAACATTACAAACACCTCTTGGGTAAATGTCCCACCAGGCTGAGTTAATGTCAGCGATGCTGAATATGTACCAGCCGATGTTGTTGCAAAAGTATATCCGGCCAACGGACCAACTGTAATGTCGGCAGTTGTTAGGGCAGAACCATTTATTGTAAATGAATTCGGGCCTGCTGCTATATTCAGACAAACATCACCAAATGCCGTTAGCGCTGTTGCATTGATTGAAGGAGTCAAAGAAAGGGTAGTAAATGTTTGCTCGGGGCCATAAGCAGTACCACCTGCATTTGTTGCAAACGCTTTATAATAATAAGGAGTATTAGGTGTTAACCCTGTCAGATCAGAGGTAAAGTTGCCGCCACTAAGATTTGATGAAGCTACCTGCGTACCTGTTCCGTTCACAAAACCTGAAGTAGTACTGTACTCAATTCCATAAACCGTTATTGCAGAACAGCCATTAGCCAATATGCTGCCTGCCGCAGTAGCTGAAGTTGTTGTAATACTGCTTGCAGAACCAGTAGAAACAGAAGGCAATGTATTTACACCAGCACCAACTGCAGCCACATTAATAGAGGCGGCACCACCACCCGCAACAACTATGTTACCACCATACGACTGAACAGCAGACGGGTCGAATTTAACAAACACTTCCTGACTGAATGAGCCACCGGGCTGTGTAAATGTAAGAGTAGATGTATAAGTACCACCAGCAGTTGTCGAATAGGTAAATCCGGGCAGGGCAGCTACTGTAACATCAACTGCGGTAAGATCGGCACCTGTAATAGTAAACGAATTAGGACCAGCAGTGAAGTTTATGCAGACATCTCCAAATGCTGTTAATGCTGTTGCACTAAGAGCCGGAACAGGTACTGCTAAAGTCGTAAATGTCTGTTCTGTACCATATGAGGTCCCTCCGTTATTGGTAGCATAGGCCTTATAATAATAGGGCGTATTTGCAGTCAGGCCTGCCAGGTTAGCAGAAAAATTTCCACCACTCAGATTTGAGGAAGCCACCTGTGTACCTGTTCCGTTTGCAAAGCCGCTTGTTGTGCTGTATTCAATTCCATATCCTGTAACTGCAGTACAACCATTGGCTGTAATACTGCCGGGAGCAGCAGCAGTTGTTTGAGTAATAGAAGTTGCGGGAGTTCCGGTAGTTACCGAAGGAGCCGTATTAACACCAGCACCTGAAGCCGCAGCATTAACCGTAGACGCTGCACCACCGCCGCTTACAACAATATTTCCATTATACGATTGAACAGCAGTTGGGGTCAACTTCACAAACACCTGCTGAGAGAAAGTGCCGCCTGCCTGAGGGACACTTAATGTAGTGGAGTAAGTGCCGCCGGCAGTTGTTGAATAGGTATAACCTGCCAATGCCGCCACATCAACATTTGCAGTTGTGAGGTTAGAACCTGATATAGTAAACGAGTTCGGACCAGCTTCTGTATTGAGGCAAATGTTGCCAAATGCAGACAAAGGAGACGAAATGGTTAACGAAGGTATTGCAGCACCTGAAGGTGTAACATCAGCCCATGTTGTACCAACTCTTATCTCATCAATATCAACAGGAGCAGTTTCTGGATCACTGTCCTGCCTTAGCAAGATTCTTTCTATACCCGCTGTTGAGATATCGGTTCCTGGTGCAGCAGTAATATCTGCTGCAGGTTCGGCTACACCAATTGCAGATGTGTTCAGCCAAAGTTTAGCCACATCGTTTGCCGTTCCGGCAATAATCTCATACGCCGCAACAACAAAATAATTTGTACCTGGATCTAACTCATTTGGAAGCCACGAAACAACTGAATTACTTCTTGTCGCAACCCCAATATTGTATTTGCCGGCAGTTGTGCTTGCCCTTGTCCATATTACTGCACCGAAGTTTGAAGTTGATGCAGTTTGTATTATTCCAATAAAATAACCTCCCGTCGCATCCAAAAGCCCAAGCGATGTGGTATTGAGAATAAAAGAATAATACACAGTTCCGGAAGTTTGGGCAGTGAAGGAACGGTAATAATCTGTTCCTGCACCGGCAAAAGAAACTTTATTTCCTGCAGAACTTGCAAGTCCCGGATAAGTTAAATTTCCTGAGGTTACAAGTATAGAATCGCCTGTATTTACCTTTAACCATAGGCCTCCGCTCTGGGCTGAAAGACCTTCTGTAGCATGTGGTGTGTAATTGAAAGGCTCATACATCAACTGAGCTTTTATTACAAAAGCCATAAGAAGGAATGATCCCACAGAAAAAATCTTCTTCATATCTGTTCTTTTTATAAAAATGCTTTTAGAATAATCTACAATGCTAACTCGCCTGCAGATAAATATTTTTAATTCCAAGACAAACTCAAATCATCCAAAGCTGTTGATGGCTGCTGCCGCTGCCGGTGGTTGCAGATAAGGTTACAATCCTTATCCATACTTTCTGGCTTTGATTATTCAGAGCGGCTCCAAAATTCACAGTAACATTTGTGCTGCCAAATGTTGGGCTTGTCGTTAAAGAAGCCGGACTGGAAGCCACTGCAGTAAACGATGAAGGAGAATCTCCTATGCCATAATCAACTGTCCATGCAGTTGTTCTGCCAATGGTGTTATCCAGCGACTGAAGCAGAAAACTCATCTGGAAATTAGTTTTACCAGTTGTATTGTCAAGCAGGAATACATATGCTGATCCGGGATCATAACCTGCTGAACTTGTCTGGCGGATACCCAATGCCCTGTCTGTCGAAGCATTTTGTGCAGTGGCATCGCTGGTAGCAGAAAGCCCTGTTGCCGAAGCAAAGTTCTTAAGACCTGCACTTGTCTGATTCCATGCGGTAGGAGTACCTAAACCACTTCCATATTGTGGCATATCACCTGTGCCCAATGAAGAAACAGTTGCACCTATTTTTGCGAAAATGCCTTGTGGCATTCCTGCGGCTATTCCATTGAAATTTTGTGCATATGGTGAAGTGGTAAGCGGCAAACCCAATGTGGCTGGCGGTGGTCCGCTGCCGGCTACCACATCTGTCAATGACCGTAAAGCAATTTGTTTGGTAGTACCAAATGGTGAAAGATAACCTGTGAATGAAGTTGCCGTTGCCGGATATGGAGAGGTGGCAAATGTTGCCGCACTTGAGGTGAAGACAACCAGCGTTCCGCTGCCATCATTCATGGTTACGCTGCCACTCCAGTTTCCACCAGTACCACCGGTAAGTGAGTTAATGTTTAAAATCTTAAGCAGGGTCGATTCCCATGTTTCGTAATTCGTATTTATCTCATTAATGGTTGCATTTCTTGGCGTAATTGATTTGCCGGCAGCTTTCAGTGTAGCATAGCTGAGCGGCACATTATTTAGCTGCAACAGTGCATTAAACTCTGAAAGTTCCTGGCCAGAAATATTTATATCAATTGAATCTCCCAGGTTGAAGCTATGATTTGCATCAAAGCGGATTGCAATACCAGAAAGACCGTTACCCTGCTGCAAGTAGAGGTTCCGGGCATTGAGGTTATTTGTGTTTTTGTCGCTGATAACCACACCGGTAATTCGTCTGCCGTTAGGAGCATAAGTAAGTGACCCGGTAAATAAAGCCCGGACTTCAGCTATATTCATCACTGTAGTGGGGCCGGTTCCGCAACGGGGATTATAGAATTTAATATCAGTTGTATCCCGGATAGTAAATTGTTTTGTGGAACCAAAGAAAGAGTATACACCAATTATTTCACCATTGCCCTGCGGCACCTGTATGCTGGCAAAATTGGCGTAGTTACTTGTACGAAGTGTTAAACGGTTAGATGAAGGAGCAGAGCACCCCTGAATGTACCTGTTGCCTGATTGATCATCATCGGCATAATTCTTACCCAGTTCTGAAGAAGCAAACTCGAAATCAACCAGCTTAATCAATGTGTTAACGTATTTATCCTGGATATTGGTTGTAAGCTGCGATACATTTACTACCTGTGGAATCAACGGCTGATTTAATGCGCCTTCAACAAGATGCTGATCCTGGAGGTTAACAGCTATCAACGTAACGCCTCCCTGTGTGATGTACGCTGAATCTATACCTCCGCCCAACTGCATGGTTCCGTTATACTGGCCAAGGTATAATCCCTTGCATTTTACAAACACCTGGCGGCCTACCGGATAATTGTTGTACAGATTATTCCCTGCAAGTCGAAGCAAGATGCCACCCGATGCATCCTGGATAGCAATCTGCTGGTAAAAGTTGCCGCTCTTGTCATCACAACTCACAATACCTTCAAGAACAATATTGTCAGTAATGGCAACAGGTGTTCCGCTGGTATAAAGCGATTTTAAATCTTTAATTGTTTTATTCGCTACAATATCCGGCGCCCCTATCATTGGCGGATCTGTAAAAGTCTTTTTACAGGAAATGCCGGCAATAAATACTGCTGCTAACAGTGTGGCAAATCCGGCAAGGCTGATTATTTTTTTATTTTTCATAAACTCTTTTCTTTTGAATGATTGCAAATACGGATTACTGCAAATCGGCGGCACTTCTGATACCAATCTGTGTGGCTGTATTATAGATTGACACATATCCTGTAATGGCAGTGGCGCTGGTATTTACCGTAATGCCGGATACTGTACGCACAAACATTGACAACGTACCTGTGGCATCGGTAACATTGTATGTAACACCTGTACTGTTAGAAGAGGCCTGTACAATAGAGGTTATATTTTTTATCTTAATCAGCGAAGATGCCCATGTGTTTTTATTTGTAATTATTTCTGCGATTGTGGCTTCTCTTGGAACTACTGCAAATGTTCCGGATTTGGACACCACTTTTGCCTGCGGTACACTTTTCAGTTCAAGGTCGCCATTCCAAAGTGTGAATACACCGGCACCGGCAGCATCTACCTCCAGTACTGTACCAACGGGGTATACCGGAGAACCAACAACAGTGTACAGGTATAGTCCGGAACCGCTGTCGTCCTGTATCCGGTAATTACCCGCCGCCTCATTTGCATTATTAGAGATTACCACACCGTATAGTTTCTTTGTTCCTGCAGGAATTGTAAAATCACCACTTCCGGGATAAAGTGCCCTGAAGTCTTTAATTGAAATATAAGTGCCGGGTGCAGGGGTGATAAATGGGTCGGGGCCTGTTGGGCCAACCGGTTCTTTATCGCATGAAATTCCGGCTACGGCTATTATTACAATTGCTGTAACTCTTGCCATCCATTTGTTTATTATTCTCTTAAGCATAATTATATTCTTTTAACAGCTTATCATTTAATTTAAAAACGAAGTGTGACACTTGCAAAGAAGTTAATACCATAAGCGTAGAACAATTTAGGAGGGAATTTACCCACCTGTACCGGATCTGTTGCTGCTGTTTGTGCATCATATCTTAATTGCTCATATCCTCCTGTAACAATATCTTTCTTATTCAGTAAATTGTTAACCCCCAGATTAAACACCAGGAAAGTTGGTTTACGATTGATTTCAAAATCTCTCGGCAGTTTCCAGGAGTAACCGCCGAAGAAATCAACTGTATAATTTGCATCGAACTTTGTCTGATCAAATATCACACTGTATGTTTCCGGCTTATTCATAGAGAACTGCAAGGCATCCCATGTACGGCGCAGCGGGTTCATACTCAGGTACGACTGATCGAAATAATTCCCGGTTAGACTAACAAACCAGAACTTAGGTGACCTGTAATTTAAACCCAGGCTATACGCTTCCATCGGTGTAGATGGCACCTTAAAATTCTCCATATAAATAATCTGCTGACCCAATACAGATGCACTGTTGTCAACTGTAATTACTGCGTTTTGCTTGCTGTCATAATAGTAGCGGCCAACAGCAGCAGCCGCATTTAAGGTAAGTGAAGGGGTAAGTTTTGCTTCCAGACCGAATTCCCCGCCAAAATGAAGTTTATCAATCCCATTAATCGCATAGTTTACAAAATTCTGGTAAGAATCATGGTAGAAAGACATCATATCCATGCCGCCGGCAAAATGCGTATAGTAACCACCTAATCTTACTTTCAGCTTGGGAGCATTCAATACATACGCAGCCTCTCCCGAGTAAATTGTTTCATCTGTTACTTTATCCTGCTGTGCATTCCTTGTCCTTGGAGATATGTATACGTTTTCAAAATAAGGAGCCCTGGTCATATACGCCCCGTTTACATATATATAATTACGTCCATCAATTTTATAGGTAATGCCGCCCTTACCACCATAATTAAAGAAACTGTTTACTGTTCCCTTTCCATAAGATGAGGTTGGAAAAAGGCCATTTCTTGTATTGCCCTGGCGATAAAACTCTGTTTGAGATACCTGCCCTGAAAGGAAAAAGTCTACCTTATTGAATTTAAAAACACCTTGTGCCCATCCGGCAATTTTTGTTATGTTGATATTATAATCATATCCAAATTTATCGCCGGTATATAAAATTCTGTTGGGCTTATCCATATCAAACTGGTTAGCTACATTGTCAACGGGAAAATCTCTTTCAGCAAACTGGTTAACATTCACATAGAAATCACCGCCCAGTAAATCATCCACTCTTTTGAAGTAATGGTTTTTCTGTATTTGATAAGAAGCTCCGCCTGAAATTTCGATATGGTCATTAATGCTTGTATTAATTACTGTATTAGCATTAAAACGCTGCGTATTAATAACTCTTTCTTCTACAATATATCTTGACCGATGTCCGCTTACTGTGTTACCGGCAATACCGTTTGCATCGTTGATAGTTGCAAAACTTGTCCTGTTGACATTATAAAGATTTTGCCAGTTTATTTGCCTGTAGTTAATATCGCTCTTCATCAATTGATAAAGTTGTTGTGCCTGGGCCTGATCTGTTGTGCTGGCCCATATTCCGGTGTAGCTGGGCAAATAGCGGTAATAATCAGGTCTTGGATCAGCTGCATTGTACCAGTCGAGTGCAGTAACACTCCTATCGCCAAAGGAATAACCGGCAGCGGTAGTTATGTTTGTCCTGTTGCTCACCCTGAAATCATGTGTAAGGATTAATACCGGCTGATGAGAACGTCCGATACTGGCATTTCTTTTCTTACCATTTTGGTATCCCCAGTTTGGATTATAGTAATTAGTACCTGACAGGTCTATCATCTCCTGAACAGAAGCACCTTGTCTTCCGTTTTCAGTAGGCGCCCCAAAGGCAGTAAAAGATAATAGATGTTTCTGGCCTATTCTCTTATCAACAGCACCAAAATATCCCCACCCGTTATAGTAAGTACCCGGCACATACCCTTCCCCAGCCCAGCGCCGGCTTCCGCTTATTGTAAAGGCCCAGCCTTTCTTGCTCAATCCTGTGGAGTGAGTAATCATAAACCTGTTACTATAATTTCTGTTTGCTAAAGCATAATTGATGCTCGTTTGCACCCTTTGCTTACTGGCACGGCTATCAATATTTGTATTGCTGCCAATATCACCAAAAGCAAACGTGTTATACTTGAGCCCCCATGAAACATCCCTGTTGCGCATTACATCGTTAAGACCTCCCCAAAGACCGTAAGGAGTAAACCCATTATCCAGGTTATCCATCGGGATGCCATTCATGTAGGTACTGAACAAATCGTTTTCATAACCCCTGATGCGGAAACGGACAGCACTGAAATTAAACTGGGCTGCTGAATAATACGGATCTCTTCCGGCAGTAAGTAATGAGGAAACACCCTGACTTCCGCCATCGCCCAAATCATTTTCATCAAGCGATACGGTAGGAATGTTATCCAAAACCCCTTCTTTAATTTCGTCTGTAATTACTGTGTCTTTTCTGGTTGTAGAATCATTCTGAGCTATCGCTGCTGATCCAAATAATAAAAGGAGTGGCAGCAGCATTTTCATTTTTAACATGTGTTCTGATTTAAACAAGAGGGCAAAATTACTGACTTTACTTTTGCGGCAACAAAAAAGTTAATCAGATAATAATTTCTTCACGCCATCCATCTTTTTGTTGGTGCATTACGTCTGTTGTTTAGTATTTTTGCGATTCATTTTTTTATCATGAAGAAATTATTGTTTGCTTTTTCATTCATCTTTATCAGCAATTTTATATCAGCACAAAACGGAAAACAACAATATAAAGTTGCTGTAATTGCCTTCTACAATCTTGAAAATTTTTACGATACACTTGACAACACAATGGTAAGCGATGAGGAGTTTTTACCATCGGGCCCGCGAAACTACAACGGTACAGTTTACAAAGACAAAGTACTGCACCTTGCCACCGTAATATCACAAATGGCCACCAATATCAATACTGACGGGCCAGCACTTTTAGGTGTAGCCGAAGTTGAAAATGATACGGTATTAACCGATCTTGTAAATCATCCGCTGATCGTAAAAAGAAACTATAAAATTGTACACTACGATTCAAAAGATATTCGTGGAGTTGATGTAGGGTTATTGTATAATCCCAAGTATTTTTCAGTTGAGAACAGCGATAAATTATTTGTAAAACTTCCGGGCGGCACTAAAGACGCCTACTTTACCAGGGATATTTTGTGGGTTAAAGGAAAACTGGACGGTGAATCCATTCATGTATATGTAAACCACTGGCCCAGCCGCAGTGGTGGTGAGGAACGCAGTGCCCCTGCAAGAAACGCAGCTGCACAGGTATGCCGCAATCATATGGATTCAATTCTTAAAATTGAACCAAATGCAAAATTTGTGGTGATGGGTGACCTAAATGATGATCCGGTTAATGAAAGTGTTGCAAAAATCATTAATGCCAAAGGAAAGGCTGATGATGTAAGAAAGGGAGGTATGTTTAATCCCTGGATGGATTTGTATAAAAAAGGTATCGGAACACTTGCCTATCAGGATGCATGGGGCTTATTTGATCAGATTATAATTTCATACCCCTGGTTAAATAAAGATCAGAAAGGCTATTTTTTTTACCAACAGCATATTTTCAATAAAGAATATATGGTTGAAAATATCGGCCGATATAAAGGCTATCCGATGCGTACATGGGATGGCAACCGTTATCGTGGTGGCTATAGCGACCACTTCCCCACTTACCTTCTATTTTTAAAGAAAATAGTGCCTGGGAAAAAAGGATTTTAATGCCAATAATTTGATAAACAAATACTTAGGCACAATATTCAATTACAGAAATAAAACAGAGTTTCCGTCAATTCAGAAGGCATAAAACCCTATCTTTGCACCCCCAAATCTGTCCCGGTAACAATCGGGAGTCGGCAGATTCTGTTTCAAAAAAACAGTCCATTGGGATAAACCGAATTTTTTAACCAAACAAAAGGTAAAATGAACAATTACGAATTGATGGTGATTTTTACCCCTGTTCTCAGCGATGATGAGTTTAAAACCGAGCAGAAAAAGTATGCCAAAATGGTAACTGATGCCGGTGGAACTGTAGTAGCTGAAAACCCCTGGGGATTGAAATCACTGGCGTACCCCATCCAGAAAAAAACCACAGGCTTGTACTGGGTTATGGAATATAGTGCGCCATCCGACTTCAACGAGAAGCTGAAAATCCAAATGCTTCGTGACGAGAATGTACTTCGTCAGTTATGCACTAAACTCGATAAATACGCCGTCGAGTACAATGCGAAAAAGAGAAGTGGCGTAAAAACCGGAACCGAAAAAGCAGTGGAGGCTTAATATCATGGCAAAAAATGAAATTAAATACCTGACCGCCATAAAAAGCGATAAAAGGGTAAAAAAATTCTGCCGCTTTAAAAAGTACGGCATGCGCTACATCGATTATAAAGATGTGGAATTTCTTAAAAAATTTCTGAATGAGCAAGGTAAATTATTGCCCCGTCGCTTATCTGGAAACAGCCTGAAATATCAGCGCAAAGTTTCTGATGCAGTGAAAAAAGCCCGTCAGATGGCATTATTGCCTTACGTAACAGATCTTTTAAAATAGACCTTTTAATCACACCACCCTAATCCCGGTATAATACCAGGAGACAGCAATAATGCTGGGCAGGAAGGTGACAAAAAGAAAACGATGGAAGTAATATTAATTCAAGACGTAGATAACCTGGGCGCAAAAAACGAAGTGGTAAAAGTAAAAAATGGCTATGCCCGAAATTTCCTGATACCCCGCCACCTCGCTGTAGAAAATAGCCCCAGCAACCAAAAGCAACTGGAAGAAAGGATGAAGCAGGTTCGCAAGAAAGAAGAAAAAATGCTGGCTGAAATAAACAGTGTTGTTGCAAAGTTGAAAGAAGGTCCGTTGAAACTAGGCGCAAAAACCGGTACAAGCGGAAAAATTTTCGGCAGTGTAACATCTCTTCAGATGAGCCGTGCTATCCGTGAACAAAGAGGTTACGAAATTGACCGTAAAAGAATATCAATTGCTGATGAAGTGAAGGAATTAGGTACTTATAAAGCAACAATTGATTTTGGAAACGGGCACACAACCGAAGTTGAATTTGAAGTTGTAGCTGAATAATAAACGTCAAAAAAAAGTCTTAAAATCCTCCGTAACCGGGGGATTTTTCGTTTTTGAAAACAACCTATATTGCTTATTATCAATTGATTAAAGCACAAGCCCCCCTTTCAGGAAATATTTTAGCAATATGTCAGGGAAAAAACCGTTAATTTGTCTTGTATTTGGTGCTCTTTCAGTTTCACAAGTCCTGAACGTTTCTTAAAACTGTTGAATGTTCAAAGGTTACTGTTTACTGTTGACACTTTTATTTTTTTAAATTTCTCTAAAATGAACATTTACGTAGGAAACCTCAGTTGGAACCTGAAAGATCAGGACCTTGCAAATCTTTTCGCATCACATGGCGAAGTAGCATCTGCTAAAATTGTAACCGACAAATTCACAAACCGCAGCAAAGGTTTTGGTTTTGTTGAAATGCCAAACGACGATCAGGCCCAGGCAGCAATTGCTGCTTTAAACGGCACTGAAGTTGATGGCCGCAACATCGTAGTTAATGAAAGCCGTCCTAAGCCAGAAGGTGAAAGAAGTGGCGGTGGTGGCGGATTCAAAAAACGCAGCTTTGGCGGCGGCGGTGGTGGCGGTGGCTACAAGAAAAGTGGCGGCGGCGGATACCGTGACCGTGGTGGTTATAACGACTAATAATCAAAAACCATATTCACTTAGCTTTAGAAGCTCGGCTCGAATGAGTTGGGCTTTTTTTACGATGCCAGGGACTTAAGCCGTGGCATCGTAATATTAATACTTTCAGTTTCTCAGTATTATTCCGTAACGCTAATCACTCCAGCACCATTATACGAATGGTATTCACCATTATACATGGCATCGGCACTTACAGGACCCATCTTATAATTGCCGGGTGATACAGCCCGCACAGCATAATAATAAGTTTGCTTGTTGCTGCCGGCATCCACAAAGAAATGTATGCGGTCATCCCTCACATCCAGGGCTGTGGGTGTTAAGCCATCTTTAATCCAGTCCATACCAGGTATTTCTTTTGTTCTCGGGTTTTCTATTTCAAACCCGGCTGGCAGCAAATCGGTAATCACCACATTCTGTATTGCTGTGCTAAATGATTTCTCCAGTGTAATACCAATGATGACCAAATCGTTTTGCTTAAAAGTATTGGATGTTATAAGGTTGCCTTTCCTGTCATGAAAATGCCTTCTTACTTTCAGATAACTGTCTTCCTCTTTATACGCTCCGCTGGAACTAATACCTTCCACCTGCCAGAAATAATACAAGCGACCCTCCCCTTTTGTTAGTATTTCAACAATATTACTTCCAAGTGCTTTCATATCTCCGGTCCACTGTCCGCCATCCACTTTCGCAATGGTTTTACCATTTACTTTAATGTCGGCGGTTGCAGTTGACTTATTGGCTGCACGGGCATGCTTACCCAAAGCAAGGAATGCAAAAGCTCTTTCTTGTGTACTCAGCCAGTATCTTGTCTTTAGTTTATCGGCTACATGTTTTACCATTGTGCCAGTTTGAGCATTGCCCGGATCAACATCAATCAACGCATTCAATGCAATGGCTTCGTCCCTTACATCAGAATAATAACTGCCTCCTGTTTGTGCTACAGATACTTCTCCTGCAAAGGAAGATGGCAACATGGCAGCAAATGATTTTTTATCACCAGCGGTAGCATAGGCTGCAGCGAGCAGATAACGGCTGTCTAATGCCAGCAGCATTGTGTTGGCCCTTATAGTAATTCATTGCCGGTACATTATTTCTGCCAGCCAATGCAAGCACATACAAACCGTACGCCACTTCTTTTGGTGCAATCTTTTTATTCTGATCACGGTTAAAGAAATAGGTTATAGTTTCTTTATTTTTCATCTTGTTATTGATGTAGTTCAGCATTGTTTCCAGTAAACTGTTATCAACATCAAATCCTGCCTTTTTTGCTTCCAGCAGGAAGTGTGCAGCATAGATTGTAGTCCACCAGTCTTCCCTGCCTTCACCATCCCATAACGTAACGGCACCATTATATAACTGGCGCATTTTTATTTTCCGTATTGCCTCTATAATATTCGTATTAGCGTTTACTCTGTTCTGTTGTTTATTCAGCATCATCAAATCAGCTAAATCACCGTAATAAATCTGGGGGAAGGCAGAAGAAATGGTTTGTTCTGTGCAACCATAAGGATATTGTACAAGATATTTCAATTGGTCGCCCAGTTCCACCACCGGCGAACGGCCCACTACCAGGCTATAGTTAACACTCCCCGGCATAAAGTCGCCTAAACCAATGTTTACCTTTTGTGTGTTACCTCCGGCGACAGAACCACTACCCGTAACTTTTTGTAAAGTAGAAGGAGGACGTACAGAAATCTCTGTAGCGTCAGTAAACTTCTCACCCATTCCATTTACCATCACAGTTACTTTGCCAACATTAATAGTTGGGTCAGCCACCACACGGAATGTTGCACGGCCTTCACTCCTGGCTGCAAGGCTTACGGACTTGTTGGGACTGCCCAATATTTTCACAGGGCCTTCCACTCCAATACTAGCGGTTACAGTAGCAGCCTTCTCTGTAGTATTAGTTAATGTAACCGGTACATTTACCGTATCACCCGGACTTAAAAACCTTGGTAATGCTGTGCTGATTACTATTGGATCTGCAACGGTCATGGTATTGGCACCGGCGCCAAAACTCTGTCCTTTATAAGAAACAGCCATCAGGCGCAACTCACCGCTGAACTGCGGAACATCAAACTCAAATTCTGCCACACCACTGCTATTTGCCTTTTTAATTCCACTCCAATAACTCACCACTTTAATTCTTTTAGCCGGCATCGGGTTCACTCTCTTTTCCATTTCTAATCCACCATCACCACCGGTACTGCTCAGTTTAGCTCTTACTTCTGCAAATAACAACGGATATAAATCAAAAGCTGAGACCTGCAAAGCTTTTTTCTGATAGAAATAATCGTATGGGTCAGGCGTTTTGAAATCGCTTATTTGCAGCACTCCGTTATCAACCGCTGAAAGGGTTACATAGCTTCCAGGTGCAGCTTTCACTGTTACCTTCTGATGCGTTTTTGAACGAACGGTTTTCTGCGACTGCACCTCCACGTTGATCTTCCGGCTTTTTTCTTCCACTGTTACATTTTTGAAACCATGAGCTACCGTAAGCGGAATATCAGACACTTCGTGTGGCTTAATTAATGTGGCGGTGATATAAGCGTTGGGAACATGTTCAGTACTAAGTTTCAGATTTATACTTGCTGTGCGGTTGCTCACCTCCACGTACTGATGCGAGATAATATGATCTGTTTCAACTGTGACAAGCATCTTTCCACTGAAAGGTGTTTTAAACAATGCAGTTATTGTTTCACCCGCCATATATGATTTCCTATCTATCTCTATATCAATATTACCTTCCTTACTCACTTCAAAAGAAGAGTTATAGTTTCCACCCCAATTACCGTAACTATAAAAACTTCGTTTTACATAACTGTTAGCACCCGGAGCGGATACCCTTACTTCGTAATCGCCGGGTGTTCTTGGCACATAGGAGAATACAGTATTGCTTCCCACATTTATTGTTTGTTCAAGCATACTCTTGTCATCCTTCTGTGATTCATAACGGAAATAACTGCCGCTTTTGTAAGCACTGTCCTGTATTCATGTTTAATAACCTGCACTTTTGCAACAGCATTCGTTCCATTACCATCCTTATTAACGGCGGCCAGTTGTAGTTTCACTGCCTGGTTAAGCGGGTAATAGAACCAATCTCTTTTAATGCCAAGAAAAACTGGCTGTGTAAAAATATCGACAGAGGCGGCCCGGCTTACCGGTCGGCCTGTTTCATCAAACACTGTTGTATAAAAACTGGTTTGCAATACGCCTGTATTAGCATAGGTAGCAGGCACACCATAATCAATGTTTGCGTTTCCTGCCTCATCGGTTATACCTTCTTCAACTTTTGTATCAAAGAATGTATTTTGATTGGCAAGACTGAAATCGTATTCTTCAAATTTCTGGGGAGAGAAAAATTTTTGCTTAACCTGTATTTCTGTTTCAAACTTGCGGTTGGCGGCTGGTGGGCCAAAGAAGTTCATCGCATTAACAGACAATACAGATGACTCCCCCGGACGAAGAAACTGTTTATCCAGTTTTGTATTCACCCGTATGCGGTCGGGTACAAATTCTTCAACAGAAAAACTCTTTGATGCCAGCAATATATCGTTTGATGTGTACACCTCTAATGTATAACTGCCAGTTATTGCTGAAGTTGCAATATCTATGTTACCTTCTACCGAACCTTCTTCATTCAGGCTCTTGCGGAATGATTTCAGTTCCTTGTTATTGGGCATCAGGAACTTTAATTTCAGCGGCACATCGCCGGGAGACTTCCATTGTGCATCTCTGAGAATGACTGAGAAATTAATTTTCTCACCCGGACGATACACATCCCTTTCTGCATATACGAATGCATCGAAACCGGAAGGATTGTTTCTTTTTCCACCCACATCAAAACGGGAAGTATTTACCCTCGTATTGCTGAAGGGCAGATAATTGAAATCATCTTCTGTCTTTGCAATAATCATTGCCGGCTTAAAGCCACTGAATTCTTTTTTGCTATACGCAATTTCAGCCACCCCTTCAGCATTGGTGGCTCCCGTTCCAATCAACTGGTTGTTGGAGGCATACACGGAGACATTCACTCCGCTTACCGGACTGGCTGTTTTTATTGAATTGGTAAAAACATACATCTTTTCCCTTCCCTCCTTTGCAATCAGACCGAGGTCAGAAAGTGAAATATACCGGCTGTCTTTTACCCAATAATCTTCTCCCGAACGGATAACCACATGATAAACACCCTTAAAATCAGGCAATCTGTCTTCAAATTGTGAAAAGTTCAGTATCCGTCCTGCTCCACTTTTGGGTAAAGAACGGGTGTCAATCTCCTTTTCATAGATAACATCGCCCAGCATGGCATCTCCACCATACTCATCATAATAGTCTCCCTCATAGTCATAGCTTGCATATTCAGACCCGTTGCCTGTTTCCTGAGGATAGTAACCATAACGTTGTGCAAGCAATAAATTGTTTTCGTAAATTTTCGAAATAATCAATTTTACTTTGGGCACATTTGTTATCCTTACTTCTATGTTCTTTCCACCCTTTTTAGACAGATAAACGGCTTTACTATTTGTAAAACTGATGTCTGACTCCAGTTCGCCAAATGCAATATTGCCTGTGTAGTCTTCTTTCAGTACTCCGCCAATTTTTCCCCGAAGTCCTTGCCTGATATTCAGAGCATAACTCTTTTCCACATCAAACTTGTCACTGCGTATAGTAAAACCATAATCGTTAGGTTCAACTGTATAAGTCAGCTCAGGATCCATTTTTAAAAACGTTTTTATACTTTCTCCCGTGAGTTGCTGACTGGTTGTAACCTTTACTAATCCTTCCATCCCATCATGTTCAGATTCCACATTTTGTATAGTAAGTACATAGGGTGATGGTATCGTTAATGTACTGGAAATGTCATCCCCCGTAGCCATATTCCCCTTTTCCGGTTTTATACCTTTAGTAATGATGACTTTTGCATCCCTATCTTTATCTTCTGACTTCAGTCCACTAATTCTTACAGATATTTTATTGTCGGGAGAAATGTTTATTAAATTAAATCCGCCTTCTTCCCTTCAATTTCAATATCCAGTTTGCCTTTTAAATCATCAGGTGTTACCGGATAATTAAAAAAACAGGTCAACCTGAGGTACGGCCGTGGTGCCGCTTTCACCCACCCAGAATATTTGTGAATTGTCGAGAGTTAGTTTTGGTGTGTTGAAACTGATTTTATCACCACCCTTTATTGAATTAAACTTGCTGTATTTCAGTACTGCATTTTTAATTTTTGCCTTGTAGGCAGTGGCAGGGCTTAGCGGCTGCGAAGGAGAAAATACCAGTTCATCCGGGCTGGCCCAACGAAACTTTCCCGGAATTGCCGGTTCAAAAGAAATGTACTCTGTAGAGTCCCAGGCATTAAGCATACCTTCATTGGCAAGCGAATGACTGAAACGAAAAACAAGATTGCCCAACTGTGGCACTTCGCTTTTTGCATTGGTAGAAGAAAGGCTAACGGTATTCTTTTTACATGAGGCAAAAAAAATAGCTCCTGCAATAAGCGGAACTAAATAGGATTTGATACGCATAAAATGTGTGGTTAAATGGTCGAATATGGATGAGAAGTTAAATAAGTTTGTTGAAGTAAAAAATTATGTTGCAGATTTCTTATTCACAACTGAAAAAACAGAAATTAGCATTGAAAAGCTAAGGAGGTTTGTCCTGCTGGGGGCAGGACGAGGCGGGCAAGTCCATAAAGGGTGAAATAAATTTGACACGAAAGTTACATTGCGATACAGCAGCCATGCAAATTTTAAAAGATAAATATTTGTTAAGCAGGTTAAAACAGCTTCGTTGGAAAAAGGTTTCTCTTCTTCCTACCCGAAAAGGTTTCTTTAAATTCCTCAGGCGGCTGGGCATTGGTTTACTCAGTCTTATACTGCTTTTTTTTATACTCAATTTCATTTTTCCCCTGCCTGATGATATAAAATACTCGACAATCGTTACCGACAATAAAGGCGAGGTGGTAAATGCTTATCTTACCAGCGACCAGAAATGGCGCATGAAAACCGAACTGGATGAAATTTCTCCCCTGCTGCAAAAAACCATTGTTGCAAAAGAAGACAAGCACTTCTACCGCCATCCCGGTGAACCCACTTGCGGTTGTTAGAGCCTTATTCAATAATATTTTCAAAATGCAGCGGACATCCGGTGCCAGTACCATCACCATGCAGGTGGCGAAAATGCTCGAACCCGGAAAAAGAAATATCTGGAGTAAGATGCGGGAAGTTTTCAGGGCTACCCAACTGGAACTGAAGTACAGCAAAAAAGAAATCCTCCAGATGTACCTCAACCTGGTGCCGTATGGCGGGAATATTGAAGGCGTTAAAGCGGCTTCACTCTTGTACTTTGGTAAAAATCCCGACCATCTTTCTTTGGCAGAGATTACAGCATTGAGTATTATTCCCAACAAACCCGGCACACTGGTTATTGGAAGAAACAATGATTACATCATTACAGAAAGAAACCGATGGCTTAAAAAGTTTGCTGACGAAAAAGTTTTTACCTCAAAAGAAATTGAAGATGCCCTTGCTGAACCATTAACGGCAAAAAGGGGAACAGTACCACATTACATCCCTCACCTTTCCAACAAACTGAAAAAAAACAGTAGCTACCTGATTAAGACCAATATCGAGCTAAATACCCAGTTGAAAACGGAAAAGATTGTTGAAGACTACATACGGGCTCAGCGGTTGAGAAATATTAGGAATGCAGCAGTAATAATTATTGACAATAAAACGCATAAGGTGATTACTTATGTTGGCTCCTCCAATTTTAATGATACCACCGATGGCGGACAGGTAAACGGCGCCAATGCCGTACGGCAACCGGGCAGTACACTAAAACCACTGCTCTATGCCATGTGCTTTGATGAAGGACTGCTGACACCCAAAACTGTAATGACCGACGTGCCTGTAAATTATGAAGGGTATGCTCCCGGAGAATTATGATGAGAAATTCAACGGCTATGTTACCATTGAGTATGCCCTTGAACATTCATTAAACATACCTGCTGTAAAAGCTTTGCGCCTGCTGGGACATGAAAAGCTGATACAAAAACTCTCCAACTGCAACTTCAGACAGATACAAAAAGACAGGCGTAAGCTTGGCCTCTCCTTAATTCTGGGCGGCTGCGGCACTACTCTCGAAGAACTAACCGGTCCTTTCTTCTTCCTTTGCCAGCGAAGGCATTTATATTGCTCCCTCACTTACGCAGAGCGACACCGCCCGGCAAGGGGTTCGTGTTACCAGCCCGGCAGCTAATTACATGATTAATGAAATTCTCTCCAAAAGTAAACCGGCCCGACTTTCCGCTTAACTGGACTGCCACCGAAAGAATGCCAAAGATTGCCTGGAAAACCGGCACCAGCTACGGACGAAAAGATGCATGGAGTATTGGCTACAACAAAAACTACACGGTAGGTGTATGGACAGGAAATTTTTCCGGTACCGGCGTGGCTGATTTAAGCGGTGCCAATGTAGCCACTCCGCTCCTGTTCAAAATTTTCAACACCATTGATTACGACAGCAATGAAGAATGGTTTACACAGCCGCCCGATTGCGACATCAGAACAGTGTGCAGCGAAACAGGCCTTGTTCCATCTGCACAATGCAGCAGCCTCGTTACTGATTACTTTATTCCTTTAATCTCATCAACCAAAGCTTGCGATAACCGGCAGGAAATAATGCTGAACCCGGATGAAAAATTATCGTACTGCAAGAGTTGTGTACCCGCTACCGGTTACAAGAAGAAATGGTTTAAGATAGTGCAACCTGACATGCAGGCATGGTACGAAGAAAACAGGGTCGCTTATGAAAAGATACCGCCACACAATCCTGAATGCGAACTGATATTTAAAGGTGCTGCCCCTGCCATTTCTTTCCCGCTGAACGGAACAGAGTACATCATCAATAAAAAAGCACCGGAACCACTGCAACTGATTTGTAAAACTGCCAACGACGTAACCAAAGTCTATTGGTACATTAATAACAAGTTTTACAAAAGTTGCAATGCCGGCGAAAAACAATTCTTTGTGCCGGTTGAAGGCCCGGTAAAAATTTCCTGTACAGATGACAAGGGAAGGAACAGAGATATCAGGATTATAGTTAAGTATGTGGATTTATAGATTATAAATAAAACTACTCCGCCTTCTTTACACTCCCCGCCCCGCTTACTCTTTGATTAATAGTCGGATTGCCCCGGTATTTAACATCGGCTGCGCCAGATACTTCCACATCTAATTTTACACTGGCAAACACCTGGGCACTGCCTGCACCAGATATATCCACATGGGTATTCTCTGCCATCAGGTCAAAACATTTAATATCAGTGCTGCCGGAACCATCCACTTCAAAATCTTTTGTTTCGCCCCGCAGGCTGATAGTGCCTGCACCAGAGAGGTCAACTTTTACTTTTCGGCGCCTTTACTTCCATAGCTGCATCACAGGCACCACTCACATTTATTCTTATGCTTTCACTGGAACTGATGCGGTTCTCACTAAAATAATTACAGGCACCGGAGGCTTCAAATACCCTGAACACCGGGTTGCTTACATAAACTTTTATTCCTTTTTTCGGCCGCAGGTTCACACCACTTTTAAAATGTATATCCAATGTGCCGTTATCGTTTTCTGTAATAATATATTTCAGGAGGTTTTCGTCCGCTTCTACTTTTTACGCTGGTTACAGAATCCTGCGTAACATACACATCCATGGCCCCGCTTACATCCATGCTACTGAAACCGGTAACATCGCGGCTTTCCATTTTGCTTATACCGTTTCCCCTGATGCGTTCCCTGAAAACTTCATCGCATGAAAAAAAAGCGGTTGTGGCAATAATCAATAAACTGAGAAAAATCTGACGTTTCATCGTTTTGGCTTTAATGATAAATACAGTACAGGTGTGTAACGGATGCTGCCCGGTAAAGTTACAAACCTTGTAAATCAGGCAATAATTCCCGGCTCAAAAACCTCATCCCGTTTATTTACCTTCGCAGCACTATGGCAGAAAAGATACTGATACTCGATTTTGGCTCTCAATACACCCAACTGATAGCCAGGGCTGTGCGGGAAGCCAATGTTTACTGCGAAATCATTCCCTTCAGCAAGCCTTTTGCATTTGAACCCGGTTTGAAGGGTATCATCCTGTCCGGCTCACCCTGCTCTGTGAATGAAGAAAATGCCCCGGAAATGAACATCAGCAGTCTTATAGCCAGTGTGCCGGTTCTCGGCATCTGCTACGGGGCGCAACTTACTGCCAAACAGTTTGGCGGCCTGGTAGCCAAAAGTAATAAAAGGGAATACGGAAGAGCAAGCCTGCAAATTCGTAAAGAAGATGTTTTTTTGAAAGAGGTGCCTCCGCAAAGCCAGGTATGGATGAGCCATAGTGATTCCATTAAAGAGTTACCGGAAGGTTTTGAGCTCCTGGCCGACACGGACAGCATCCCCGTTGCCGCATTTAAGAAGTCAGAAAGCCCGGCTCACCACTTCCCTCTCTACGGCGTTCAATTTCACCCGGAAGTATATCATTCCAAAGAAGGAAAAAAATCATTAAAAATTTCTTAGTTAATATCTGCGGCTGCAGCCAGGACTGGACACCGGCCCACTTCATCACCGATACAGTTGAAGCATTAAAAAAACAAATCGGCAACCGTAAAGTGATTATGGCACTCAGCGGCGGCGTGGATTCAACCGTAGCTGCCACACTTGTTCATAAAGCCATTGGCAAAAACCTGTATGGCATCTTTGTTGATAACGGTGTGCTGCGAAAAAACGAATTTCAGAGTGTGCTGGATATGTATGCACAACTGGGGTTGAACGTAAAAGGCATTGATGCCAAAGAGCATTTCTATACAAAACTGGCAGGCAAAACTGATCCGGAAGAAAAGAGAAAAATCATCGGCAGTTTGTTTATAGACGTTTTCCAGGAAGAATCAAAAAAGATTGAAGGTGTTGAACTGCTGGGACAGGGCACCATTTATCCCGATGTGATAGAAAGTGTATCAGTACATGGCCCTTCTGTTACTATCAAGTCACACCATAATGTGGGCGGTCTGCCCGAACACCTGCATCTTGAACTGGTAGAACCACTCCGTTCACTCTTCAAAGACGAAGTACGAAAAGTGGGCAGGGAAACTCGGCATCCCCGCAGAAATGATTGACCGCCATCCATTCCCAGGCCCGGGCTTGGCCATCCGCATACTGGGAGAAATAACCGAAGAAAAGGTACAGTTATTGCAAGATGCAGACTACTTATACATCAAAGCACTAAAAGATAACAATTTATATGCAACTGTTTGGCAGGCCGGTGCTATCTTGTTGCCAGTTAAAAGTGTGGGAGTAATGGGCGACGAAAGAACGTATGAATTCACTGTTGCCCTGCGGGCAGTTACCAGTGTGGATGGAATGACGGCGGACTGGGCACATTTGCCGTATGAGTTCTTAGCCAATATTTCCAATGAAATAATAAATAATGTACGGGTATTAACCGTGTAGTGTATGATATCAGTAGTAAGCCACCTGCCACTATTGAATGGGAGTAATCAGAACCTCGATTAAAGGTATTTAAAGGATTAGTATGAAAAAGACATTTATTGCTTTTCTTCTGGTTTCAATTATTTTAACGCAACCATACAAAATGGCAGCACAGAACGGACAAGCAAAATTTAAGATTGCCATTTTTGCTCCTTTATATCTTGATTCTGCCATCAATGAAATGGGTGAGTACAATTATCCAAAAAATGTGTTCCCTAAATTTTTCAACCCGGGACTGGAATTCTATGAAGGCGCCCAACTGGCACTTGACTCCCTGAAAAAAGAAAACGCCCCGCTTGAAGTATTTGTGTTCGACACAAAATCTTCAGAGAGCATACAACAGCAACTGAACAAGGAAGAACTGAAAGACTTATCACTTATCATTGCTCACTGCAGTTCTGCCGAAGCAAAGCAACTGGCTGATGCAGGTTTAAAAAGAAACATTCCTGTTATCAATGCCAACCTGCCGAATGATGCCGGCGCAACAGAAAATCCATTTTACATTATCCTTAACCCCACCTTGCGCACCCAATGCGAAGGCATTTACAGGCATATTCAAAAATATTACTCACTTGCGCCTATAGTAGTTTTCAGGAAAAAAGGACAGTTAGAAGACAGGATTAAAAGCTATTTTGATGATGCTTCCAAAGCAACAATGGGGATTCCTTTAAAACTAAAATACGTTGATCTCGTTGACAGTTTCACCGTTAACAATCTGAAAGATCACCTCGACACCATTACAAAAACAGTAGTACTTGCCGGCAGTCTCGATGAAAGTTTCGGCATAAGGCTTATTCAACAGTTAACGGCTTTAGATGCCAAAGGATACAACAATACAATCATCGGTATGCCCACATGGGATGGTTTCGCCTTCACAAAACCGGAATTCAAGGGCCCTGAAATTGTGTACAGCAATCCCTTTTATAATGCCAAACTGGATAAAGTAAGCCTTAGTGTTACCAATCACTTCAACAAGGTAATGTTTGCAAGGCCCAGCGATATGGTCTTCCGCGGATACGAAGTAACCTGGAAATTTGCAAAGCTCCTCATGCAATACGGCACAGACTTTTCATCTAACATTGGCAACAAACAACACAAAGTATTTACTGATTTCGATATTCAGCCCATACTGAACCGACAAACGATGTCGCTTGACTATTTCGAGAACAAAAAACTCTACTTTCTGAAGTGGCACGACGGAATTTTACAAACAATTAATTAGTATTTCCTTCTTTAACTTCACCTTTTTATAACGGTGGAGTTACATCAATCAACAGGATATAAAGTCATCAGCCTATTGCTGCAAAGCAATGGCATGAAGCCCTTCCCTTTTCAGGAAGAAGCCTGGCAACGCATTGCCCGCCACGAAAGCGGACTGGTGAATGCCCCCACAGGCTGCGGAAAAACTTTCTCCGTTTTCCTCGGTGCTATCATCAACTTCATCAACGATTATCCCAAAACATTTAAAGAGAAAAAGAACTCAGGACTTCAATTATTATGGATTACTCCTTGCGGGCATTGGCCAAAGACATCGGCCGTGCCATGGAAGAAGTGATAGAAGCACTGAATATGAACTGGAAAGTGGCCATCCGCAATGGCGACACCGACACTGCCGAAAAGGGCAAGGCAAAAAAGCAGATGCCCAGTACTCATCATCACACCCGAGAGCCTGCACTTGTTGCTGGCACAAAAAAACTATCCCTGACTTTTCAGCACATTAAAAATTATTGCGGTTGATGAATGGCACGAACTCCTCGGCAGCAAAAGAGGTGTACAGGTGGAACTGGCCATTTCAAGAATCATCGGAAGCCAAAAGTCTGAGGACACAAGTCAGCAGTCGTAAGTTTCCCATTCACCAATCTCTCTCTGGGGCATTTCAGCAACTATCGGCAATCTTGATG
This sequence comes from Chitinophagaceae bacterium, assembly GCA_016719815.1. Taxonomy (GTDB): domain Bacteria; phylum Bacteroidota; class Bacteroidia; order Chitinophagales; family Chitinophagaceae; genus JJ008. The sequence continues at coordinate 200,260 of JADJYK010000007.1, forward strand.
AAGCAAAAGAAGTGCTGCTTTCTCCCCTGAGATTAACGGGTACTATTGTTAAAGCCAACATCAATAAACGAATTGAAGTCGAATCCATCTTTCCCGATGAGATAGAAAAATATCCCTGGGCCGGTCACCTCGGCATTAAGCTGGCACATAAAATTATTCCCATCATTCAGCAAAGCCGCACCACACTCATCTTCATCAATACAAGAGGCATGAGTGAAACATGGTATCAAACCCTGCTGGATGTGTGCCCCGACCTTGCCGGCTCCATTGCCCTGCACCACAGTTCTATTGACAGAGAACTGCGTACCTGGATTGAAGAAAACCTCCACCGGCAAACTGAAAGCGGTGGTCTGCACAGCCAGTCTCGACCTTGGTGTTGACTTCCGCCCGGTTGAAACCGTTATACAGGTTGGTTCACCCGAAGGTGTGTCCAGGTTTTTGCAGCGGGCAGGCCGCAGCGGTCATAGTCCCGATGCAATAAGTAAGATTTTCTTCCTGCCCACCCATTCGTTAGAGTTAATGGAAGCAGCCGCACTAAAATCAGCTATGCAGGAAAATCTTATTGAAAGCCGCCCGCCGATGATGCTCTGCTACGATGTGCTGATGCAATACCTCAATACTATTGCCATATCCGACGGTTTTATCCCGATGAAATATTTGAAGAAGTTACTTCCACCTATTGCTACAGCTGATTTAACAAAAGACGAAGGATGCAGATACTCCACTTCATTACCGAAGGCGGCAATGCCATGCACCAGTACGACGATTTCAGAAAAGTAGAAGTCATAGACGGCCTGTACAAAATTAACAGCCGCAAAGTAGCCATGCGCCACCGCATGCACATCGGTACTATTGTCAGCGATGCCATGATGAAAGTACAGTTCATCGGTGGTGGCTATGTAGGTGTTATCGAAGAGTACTTTATCTCCCGCCTCGAACCCGGCGATGTATTCACCCTCGCCGGCCGCAACCTCGAGTTTGTACTGATAAAAGACATGACAGCCCTCGTTAGAAAATCCACATCCAAAAAATCAATCGTCCCCAGCTGGAATGGCGGACGAATGCCCCTCAGTGCCAACCTTGGAAGAAAACTCAGGGAAACGCTGAATAGGACAACAGACCACAGACGACAGGCCACAGAAGAATTGAAAGCGCTGAAACCTCTTTTCGATTTACAACAGCAGTTATCCAAAGTGCCAAAAGAAAACGAACTGCTTATCGAGCATATACAAACTGCCCCCCGGGGACGGCTTTCACCTCTTCGTCTATCCGTTTGAGGGCGGCTTGTACACGAAGCAATGGCCGCCATCCGGCCTACCGCATCAGCCGCATCCGTCCCATCACTTTTTCATTTGCCATGAACGATTACGGTTTTGAACTTCTCAGCGACCAGCCCATTCCAGTTGATGACACCAATGCTTACGAACTTTTTTCTCCCGATAACCTGCTGGCTGATATACAACGCAGCGTAAACAGTACCGAGATGGCCAAAAGAAAGTTCAGGGATGTGGCCGTTATCGGTGGCCTTATCTTTCAGGGTATGCCCGGCGAAAAAAAGAAAGCAAGGCACCTGCAGTCATCTGCATCGTTGTTATTTAATGTATTCAGCGAGTACGACCCGCACAACCTGCTCCTGCGCCAGAGTTACCAGGAAGTACTCGACCAGCAGATGGAAGAAATCCGTTTGCGGGATATGCTGCAGCGCATCCAGCAGTCAAAAATCATCATATCATTTCCCCAGCAGTTAACACCCTTCTGCTTCCCCATCAAGGTGGACAGTATGCGGGAAGACCTCTCCTCAGAAAAACTCGAAGACCGTGTAAGAAAAATGCAGCAGCAGTTGGAGGAAT
>JADJYK010000008.1 GCA_016719815.1 Chitinophagaceae bacterium
ACTTCATGTCCGTTGTATCAGGCAACCCTAAATCAAGAAGTATTAAGTCAGGCGGATGATTGGCGGCCATTATAAGCCCGTCTTTTGCATTAACAGCAGAGGTTACTTTGTATTGAATTGCGAATGCAGTGTTATTTCTAACAATGTACGCATTTGAGCCTCATCGTCTATTACCAGTATTTCTGCTTTGTTCACTTGTTATACTTTGATGATTGAGGTTTGTACAGGTATATGCATTACAAACTTTGCCCCACCCGTTAAGGTTCATTTTCCAGGCTCACCACTCCGCCCATAGCTTCGATCATCCTTTTTTACTATCGACAAACCCAGCCCTGTTCCAGTTTCATGGTTTTGTTTCAGCCGGTGAAAATTTCACGAACACATAATTGATTTCATCAGCCGGAATCCCATGCCATTATCCTGTACGATTATTTCCAGTTTGTCTGTATAACAGGCAGCGCTTACACATATGATACAGGAGGAATCAGTATACCGGATAGCATTTGCCAACAGGTTATGCAAAACAGTTTCCAGCATCCCCTGTATCCAGTTTGAAAAGCGGCAGTTGCAGGTGCAGGCTGATACTTATTTTCTGGAGCAACTTATCTTCTTCAGCCCGCCGAACCACTTCATAAATTATTTCGCCTATGTCGCACCAGTCTTTATTGGGTTTTAAAAGCCTGATTCTATACGGGACATATTGAGCAGGTTTTCCACCTGTTAGTTCAGCCGGAACGATGCTTTGGCAATCTCAGTCACCAGTTGCTGTTTGTCGTCTTCAGTAAACACGGGCAAATCTCTCACTTGCAGGTTGTGGGTGGCGCCGATAATAGCAACAATAGATGCTTTAACTCATGCGATAATGAGTTAAGAAAGGTGTTGTACAACCTTCCTGCCTTTGCTTTTTCCTCCCGCAGGCGGGCCAGCTTTTCCACCTGCCGTATTTTATGCAGGACCGCATTCACCATTGCTATAATGAAATACATTATCAGCAGAATGGCATCCTCCGTTGAGTCAACATGTATTGTGTAATGCGGCGGAATAAAAAGAAATCCCAGATAAAGCTGATAAAACAGCAGCAAGCAATACAGGAAATATTTCAAAGGAAATAGCAATCAGCGATACGGTAACGAGCAGCATCAGTGCCCTACACGGTAGCCCATGGGGCGTAAAAAGCGTAACAAAGAATGGAAACGGTAAAAACCAGTAACACACTGAAGATGTACTGTTTTTGAATGCTGATTTATTGCTGAAACGCTTTGGCATAAACTATAATAGTACAAAAATAGACATGCTTTCCTGCGAGGCATAATAAAAAATTAGCAAAGATTTTATAAAGATTTTGACCACCAAAAGCTATGTTTTATGCTTTTATGTCACAAACCCATTCTAATTTTGACCATTAATTATGCTGTGAAAAATGTCACTATCATTAAAAAAAGCCACACCTGCCGGGTTGCTCATCGCATTGGGAATTATTTTTGGCGACATCGGCACATCCCCGCTCTATGTTAATAATGCCATTATTAATGGAAAAGTTATTTCAGAAGAACTGGTTATCGGGGCCCTGTCCTGTATTATATGGACACTTACACTTCAAACCACCATTAAGTATATATAATACTTACTTTACGAGCCGACGAATAGGGTGAAGGAGGTATATTTTCTCTGTTTTTACTGGTTCGCCGCAGAAAAAAATGGCTGGTGCTGCCTGCCCTGCCAGGCGGTGCTGCTTAACTGTCCGATGGGCGGATGATAACCCCGCCGATTTCCGTTACCTCCACTATTGAAGGATTGCGGCAGGTGTGCGGCATTGTACACATCAGCCAGTGGACTATAATATATATTGTAATTGGCATTCTTACTGTTCTGTTCTTTCTGCAGCAGTTTGGTACCGCCTTTATGAGCCGCTTTTGGGCCATTATGCTTATCTGGTTCACGATGCTGGCGCACTGGGGTTGGTAAACCTGTTTTCGGGCTGTCTGTCCTCAAAGCTCTCAACCCGTATTATGGCATAAAACTACAGTTTACCTATCCGAAGTTTTTTATATGCACGGTGTGTTTCTGTGTACGACAGGGGCAGAAGCACTTTATTCTGGTTTGGGGCACTGTGAAAATGGAATATCCGTTATTCATGGATACTGGTAAAATCTTGTCTTATTCTCAATTACGCTGGGTCAGGCGGCATGGATGCACTATCATAATGGAGATATGATAGCTGCTGGAAATGATTGAAAAAGGTTCAACCCGTTTTATGGAATAATACTTGGTTGGTTCTTATATTTCGGAACCGTCGGTACCGCAGCCGCGGCTACCATCATTGCCAACCAGGCTTTAATATCCGGGTCCTTCACGCTGGTAAGTGAAGCGATACAGCTTAACCTGTGGCCTAAACTTAAAATTAATTATCCAACAGGAAACAAAAGGCCAATTGTATGTGCCTGCTGTAAATACATTGCTGTTTGCAGGGTGTATAGGCGTTGTGCTGTTTTTAAGAAAGCTACTAATATGGAAACCGCCTATGGATTGGCCAATTACTGCCACTATGATAGCCACCTCTATGCTGTTTGCTAATTACCTTGTGCTGCACAGAAGAAAACCGGTTGCTGTTATATCTCTATCTTTTAAGTGTATCTCACCATTGAGTTTGGTTTCTTTTAGGCAAATGTTGAAAAGTTTCCACACGGTGGGTATGTAACCCTGGTGGTTGGAGGCTTGTTATTTATTGTAATGTATGCCTGGTTCAGGGCACGGAAAATTAAAAACAGATATGTAGAGTTTGTGCGGCTTGAACAATATATTCCTAAAATACAAGAACTGAGTAATGATAAATCGGTACCCAAATATGCCACACATCTGGTATATCTTAGCAGTGCCGATAATACAAGGGAGATAGAACATAAAGTAATCTATTCCATACTGAACCGCAAACCCAAACGGGCCGATATATACTGGCTGGTGCATGTGAAACACTCGATGATCCTATACACAAGAATATAAAGTAACGCATATTATTCCTAACGACATTATACGGGTTGATTTTCGCCTTGGATTCAGGGTGCAGCCACGCATCAATTGCTATTCCGCAAAGTGGTGGAAGATATGGTGGAAAACAGGGAAGTGAATGTGAGAAGCCGTTATGAAAGTCTCGAAAGGAATAATGTAATCGGCGACTTTTCATTTGTTGTAATGGAAAAATACCTGAGCCAGGATAATGAGTTGCCGTTCTTCGAAAGAATTGTAATGAAACTATATTTCTGGCTGAAAGAAGTCAGCTTATCAGAGGAAAAAGCATTTGGGCTTGATTCGGGAAATGTAGTGGTGGAAAAGTTTCCGCTTATTGTTTCGCCGGTTGCAAACCTGCGGCTGAAAAGGGTTACTGAATAAATGGAAAGCAAAAAAAATACTGTTCTTTCTGTATTGCTCATCGTGGCAGCATGGCTGTTTACCCTGGCAATAGTGGTAATTGTTTATTTCAAGGCAAAGCACCTTTTCTGCATCGCTAAACAGCCAGCATTATAAGTAAAACCTGTACAAAACACTTTAACCACCGAATAACGGTAGTTATTTTTATTCAGTTTTCAAATATTAATAAAGTAATGAAACACAATGTACAAACCATCCGAGGGAACTGTTATCTTCGTGCCAACAATAGCCTAATTAAACTCATGCAGGGTTATGATATTTGGCAATATGAAGTTTGGTTCTTCTGCCCATCTTTGCAATGCTGAATAACAATCTTCTGTTCAGTTTCCTAATGGTTGCCTGCCTTTTTGAACCCCGTATTAAATCAATTTTATGTCACAAAACTCTTCATTTTTACAATGGAAACAGCCCCTGCCCGGGCAGAACTGGAAACATGGGTAAAACAGATGGCCTCTTTCATGGAAGCAAAAAACGTACACTGGTGCGACGGCTCCAAGGAAGAATATGATAACCTTTGTAACCTGCTGGTTCAAAAAGGCACATTTATTAAACTAAATCCTGAAAAAAGGCCTAATAGTTTTGCATGCTTTAGCGACCCCAGCGATGTGGCCCGTGTAGAAGACAAAACCTTCATTTGCAGCCTGCGCAAAGAAGATGCCGGCCCTACCAACAATTGGATGGAGCCCAATGATATGAAGAAAAACTGCAGGATCTTATGATGGGTTCATGAAAGGACGCACCATGTATGTTATTCCTTTCTGTATGGGGCCACTTGGTTCTCCTTTGTCAAGATATGGCGTGCAGATAACCGACTCTGAATATGTGGTGGTAAATACCCGCATCATGACCCGCATGGGACAGGAAGTAATGCCTTACCTGCAGAAGAAAAGCTATGTAAAATGTATACATACTGTCGGTGCCCCGCTTAGCGGAGGCAAAAGACAACTTGTGGCCCTGTAACCCCGATGTTAAATATATTTCTCATTTCCCAGAAGAAAGGTTGATTATTTCTTATGGTAGCGGTTATGGCGGAAATGCTCTTATGGGTAAAAGTGCTTTGCCCTCCGTATCGCATCTGTAATGGGAAGAGAAGAAGGCTGGCTGGCTGAGCATATGCTGATAATGGGTGTGGAATCTCCCTCCAACAAAAACTTACCTCGCCGCTGCCTTTCCCAGTGCATGCGGTAAAACAAACTTTCCATGCTTATTCCGCCAAAAGATTTTGATGGCTGGAAAGTAAGTACAGTGGGTGATGATATCGCCTGGATTCACAAGTCGGAAGATGGCAACCTGTATGCCATCAATCCTGAAGCCGGTTACTTTGGTGTGGCTCCCGGAACTAACTATAAGACCAACCCCAACGCCATGGAAACCATCAAGGCCAACACCATCTTTACCAATGTGGCTGTAACCGCTGACGGAGATGTATGGTGGGAAGGAATGACTAAAGAAGTGCCTGACGGACTAACTGACTGGCACGGTAAACCATATGATAAAACAGCGGAAAACCTGCCGCCCACCTAACTCAAGGTTTACGGCGCCGGCTTATCAAAATCCGGCAATTGATAATGACTGGGATAATCCGAAAGGTGTGCATATTGAAGGATTTATATTCGGCGGAAGAAGAAGTACAGGAGTGCCGCTCGTATACCAGTCGTTTAACTGGAACTTTGGCGTATATCTCGCCACTACAATGGGCAGCGAGATGACTGCTGCTGCATTTGGTAGAAATAGGCAAGGTGCGCCGCGACCCATTCGCAATGCTGCCCTTCATGGCTATCATATCGGCGATTACGTAAACCATTGGTTACAGTTTGGCCGTGACCTTCCAAACCCTCCACGGATTTTCGGTGTAAACTGGTTCCGTAAAGACGAAAACGGCAACTTCCAGTGGCCAGGGTTTGGTGATAACATCAGGGTGCTGAAATGGATTGTGGACAGGATACATGGTAATGCATCATCTGTTGAAAGTCCAATTGGCTGGATGCCCCGCTACCAGGATATTGACTGGTCAGGATTAGACTTCTCTAAAGAAGAATTCGCAAAAATTATGACAGTAGACCGTGAGCCAGGTAAGCAGGAGCTGCTCTCACACGAAGAACTGTTTGAAAGAATGTATGATAAACTGCCTAAAGAATTTTTCTTTATGCGTGAATTACTCCTTTCCGCTTTGTGGCGTTCTCCAGAACATTGGGGTCTGCAACCGGAAATCAGGATGACCTCTGGCTGATGGCTCTTGCTAATGAATACTTTTCCAGTGCGGCGGACTAGGGTTCGCCCCTGGAGAAAGGTTAAAATTATTGATGAACTGGAAATCTGTTTTATGCCGGAATGGTTAGGTGATCTTTTTTACGAAAGCATCCATTGCACAATCCGTTGTTATTTATGGGCTGGTTATTGCTATTGGTATATGGCTGGGCGGATCAAAATTGCAGGAATATCGTTGGGTATACCTGGGTATTATTTGCAGGACTGCTTTTTCTTACCTGGGCATAGAAATAGATTCCGGAACGGAACATTTTATAAAGGAATTTGGTCTCATCCTTTTGTTTATGCAATTGGATTACAGGTAGGGCCCGGTTTTTGGGCTTCCTTAAAAAAGAATGCCATGACCAATAATTTGCTGGCATTTGGCATTGTAGCAACAGGTGTTTTTATCACAGTATTATTGTATTTGCTTAGTAACAACAGTATCTCTGTAATGGCGGGTGTAATGAGTGGGGCCGTTACCAATACTCCTGGCCTTGCTGCAGCTCAAGCTGCCGTAAGAGACATGGATGTAGCATCTTCCGACAGGTCGCTGATTACACTGGCATATGCGGTCGCATATCCGCTGGGTGTGTTTGGTATCATTGGCGCATTGCTCATCCTGAAGCGGATGTTTAAAAATAAACATTGAAGAAGAGCAGGAACTGCACCGCAAGCTAAGCCTCTTCAGAACCAACAGGCCAATATCCATGCATCTGAGCCTGGAGAACAAACAACTGGAAGGACAGCCGCTGCGCAAACTGTTTGAACTGCTAAAAGAACCCATCGTTGTCTCCAGAATGATGCATGACGGGGAAATTATTACTCCTACACCGGATATCACACTTTCTGCGGGGGATGTGTTACTCGTGGTAGCTTCCAAGCAGGAAATGGAACAACTGAAACTGCTGGTTGGACGAAAGCCCAATAAATCTGAAAACAGCTAAGGGCAGCGACCTAATAGGGCCAGGAATATAGTGGTAACAAAACAAGCATTACACATAAAAGGATTGGAGATATTCCCCGAGTTGGAAGGACATGAGTTTACTTTTGCCCGCATCAACAGGGCTGGGATTGAAATGGTTCCGCATGGAGATATGTTTTTTCAACTGGGCGATACTGTAAAAGTGGTGGGGACGGAAGAAGAAGTAAAAATCGCAACTGAAATACTGGGCACCTCATTAAAGAAACTGGAAGTGCCCGACCTGGCACCCATCTTTATGGGTATTGTGCTGGGTGTAATACTTGGTAGTGTGCCATTTTATTTCCCAAATATGCCGGTTGCGGTTAAAATTGGAATGGCCGGTGGTCCCCTGATTGTGGCACTGGCTCTCAGCCGGTTTGGCAACCTGCTTTACCTGAACAATTACACAACCAGCAGCGCTAATATGATGATCAGGGAGTTGGGTATTAGCTTGTTCCTTGCCAGTGTGGGATTGAGCAGTGGTAAAAATCTGTCGGTTGCATTTTCAGACGGCCGTGGGTGGGTATGGATTGGCATGGGAGTTATTATTACAGTAGTGCCATTATTAATAATTGGTTTTATTGCCCGTAAGTATTTTAAGAAAACATATTTCGAGATATGCGGCTTGTTGTCTGGAGCTTCTACCGATCCACCGGCACTGGCCTTTGCTACAAGAATGACCAACAGTGATATTCCTTCGGTTACATATGCAACGGTATATCCGCTTACCATGATACTGCGGATAGTGGCGGCACAACTGCTGATACTGCTGCTGATGTAGCAACCTGTATTCTCTATTAATCTACAACTTCTGTACAGCCTCTTTTAAGCGCTGTATAGTTTTTTTATCGTTACCCATGAAAATATCTTTGTTAAGTATCACAACAGGCCGTTTCAGGAAGGTGTATTCCTGCAATATATACTGTCTGTAATCTTCTTCGTGCAGTTGTTTGTCCTTCATTCCCAATTCTTTGTACTTAAGTGCACGCCGGCTGAAAAGAGACTCGTAGCTGCCACTCATCTTTTCATTTCATCCAGTTGCAGGGAGTAATTTTTTCAAGTTTGATATCCTGCATGGGAATGCCAGTATGTTCAATTCTCGTTTCTTTAATAATAGCCTGACAGGTCGTGCAAGTTCCCGGGTGATACATTTTTTGCATGGGCAGGTAAATTTTATGCAAATAAACGTAAAAGCAGCTATTGCCTGCTTGCTGTCGGCTACAGGTCACCAGCAACAAGTCTCTATTTCATTCCTTCCTTCGTAAGTTATCACCGGCAAATGTTATTATTTTTGCAACCTAATACCGTGAGTTATGATTAAAACAGGCAATCCAATCATCAGTATTTATACAGAAATGACCCCAAATCCGGAAAGCATGAAGTTTGTAGCCAACAAACTCCTGTATCCCGGAAAGAGCATTGATTTCCCTGATGTGGCAAGTGCAAAGCCTTCGCCGTTGGCGCAGGAAATGTTGCATTTCCGTTTATACGGGCTGTATTTATTGCCAGCAATTTGTTACCCTTACCAAAACCGCCGAAACAGAATGGAGCGACGTAATACCTTCTGTGCGACAGTTTTTAAAAGATTACCTGGAAGAAGGTAAGGCGGTAATTAATGAAGAAGAGCTAGCCACCGTAAAACAGGAGAGCAGCAATACCGTAAGTGCCGATGATGAAGATGTGGTAGTGCGTATAAAGAATTGCTTGATAGTTATGTGCGTCCTGCTGTTGAAATGGACGGTGGCGCCATACAGTTTAAAAAAGCTACAATGCGGGAGTGGTGAACCTGATGATGCAGGGCAGCTGCAGCGGTTGTCCTTCATCAATGATAACATTGAAGGCAGGCATAGAGGTATGATGAAAAGAATGATACCTGAGGTAAAAGAAGTGGTGGCTGAAGCAGAGTAAGTTTAGTTTTTATTTGAGAGATACAGAAACAGAAGCGGCATTGTGCCGCTTTTTGTTGTTATGTATAATCCTGTTTATGCTGTAATTTCATGTATAGCTTTGCTTCATTGCTAGTATATGCAACACCGTCATCATCGCATCAGCTATTATATTATTAACGGCATCACCATGTACAGGGTGTTGGCGGCACCCGGTATTGATGGCGCTTCTTTTACAGACAATGTCAGTTTGTTTAAGTGGTTACTGGTAATCAGTTTTTTACAGATTCGATTGATGGATTTCTTGCGAGGAAATACAAAGTAACCAGCAAGTTTGGCACAAGGCTCGATTCCATCGGGGATGATCTTACCGTATTTGCTGCCACATTGGGTTTATTTGTAGTACATCCTGTTTTTTATCCGTTCACATCTTATTCCGCTGGGAGCATTATTTGCACTGTTTCTGGTGCAAACGGGTTATGCTTTCTGGATGTATGGCAGGCCTTCGGGTTTTCATGCTTATATGGCCAAACTGGCGGCCATATCGCAGGCTATATTCCTTGTGCTGGCTTTCTTTTTACCACAACCTATTGTGTGGTTGTTTTATGTGGCGATTGGAATTACAGCACTGCAACTAAAGAAGAAATAATGCTGGTGAGAATGTTGCCGCAATGGCGTGGCAATGTAAAAGGCTTATGGTGGGTGTGCAGGGAACAACGGAAGCTAAATAAATAATTGTGCAGAAGAGCTTCACTGTCATTTTCTTCGGTGTGGCAGAACAAGTCACGGCGCAATAATTTTTATAGATAATCCGTAATAAAAAATATTAATGTTTATCGGACCCAGACAGATCATCATTTGTGCCTCTTAAATACCCTGCATTTTCAAACATTAAAAAGCAAGTTTCTAAATCCCTTCTTACCTTTCCACCATGAAAATACTGCGAATATACTCGTGGCTGCCAGCAGTGCTATTTCTCTAGCTGCCTGTAAAAGAGTTCGGATAGCAGCCCCACACCAACACCTATTCCACCAGTGGTGGTTGGCGAAAATGATCCTATTTACTTGGGTAATCCAACCAATGCGCAGCCATCAGCCTCATATCCCGAAAATTATTTAAAAGACAACACTTACTATCGACTTGGCTACAGCAGCAGCCGTGCATACCTTTATGGGTAGCCTGGCACCTGCAGAGCGAAGATATGGGCAGCACTCCGCGACAAGATGATTTTCGTGCCGATGCGGTCTTCCTGCTGGCTGGTTTCGTGTTGAAGATGCCCACTACAACGGCACAGGTTTCGACAGGGGACACAATTGTCCGTCTGGCGACCGTACCACCACCGTGGCTGCCAACAGCTCCACCTTTCTGATGACCAATATGATTCCGCAAGCGCCCAAACCTCCAACCAGGGCCCATGGGGAGGGTTGGAAGATTATGTACGCAACACCCTTCTGAGGGGCAACAGCGAGGCTTACATTGCCACCGGCAGCTATGGACGTGGTGGTTATAATGCCAACGGATTGCTGAATACTATTGCTGGTGGCAATATTACTGTGCCGGCCAAAGTATGGAAAGTGGTGCTGGTAATGCCAAAGGGTACAGGCGATTTGCCCGCATCGACCGCAACACCACCGTGCTTACCGTAACAATGCCCAACGATAACCGTCTCTACACCACCAGCAATAAAACAGCATGGCGGGATTATCTCACTTCCATCACCAATGTGGAGATAGAAGCGAATGCATCAGGTGTGCTGCTAAACCTGTTTCAGGCTGTACCAGACAGTGTGCGGCCCCTGCTGAAGGCGAAAGTATATCAATAAGGTTGACTGGTTACTAGTTCGTGAGGAAGTGACAGCTACTGTTACCGAACCCGTCAAAGCATAAATAAAGAATTTGTTAGATAAAAAGGAGATGAAATGGGTTCTATAACTGTAAGGCTTAACAGGTTGTCCTTCTTACCCCCCTTTGGTGGTAGCTAATGATTTTACAAATGAAAAAGGGTTTCAAATTGTATTGTTTGAAACCCTCTTTCCAAGTGGACCCTGCTGGGATCGAACCAGCGACCCTCTGATTATGAGTCAGATGCTCTAACCGTCTGAGCTAAGGGTCCATTCCGGTTAGTTTTGGAAACCGTTAGGGGTTGCAAAAATAGTAAATATTAATTATTATACCTTCTTAACCAATCTTTAACCGAAAGAAAAATATATTTGCGGCCATAACAAGACTTATGAAGAAGATTTTGCATTAGTAATCAGTTGTTTTTAGTGTCAGGAGTATATGCGCAGGAAACCCCTACACCCTCTGGAAAGAAAAAAAGAAAGCCCAACCTTGGCAACAGGGCAAAATGACCACCTGATGCTGCAACTGGGCTATACTACCTGGGCTGGCATTCCAGATACCATCAATCAAAAGGGGTTGTCAAAGAGTTTCAACGCCTATTTTATGTTTGATTTTCCCTTTAAGACCAACCCAAAACTCAGTATTGCTATTGGCCCTGGTATTGGTAGCGATCATATCGCTTTTACTAAAACCAATGTGGGTATAAAAGAAAATACATCATCTATTCATTTTGCCAATGTTCCCAGACACCAACCACTTCAAGAAAACAAAACTGGCAACAGTCTACCTGGAAGCGCCGGTTGAGTTTCGCTTTTCGTCAAACCCCGAAACCGGAAGTGGTGTAAAAGCTGCTATAGGTGTAAAGTGGGCACCCTGCTAAATGCACACACCCGTAACACCAAGCTGCAGGATAAAAACGGCAACTTGCTGAATGATTATGTGATGAAAGGAGGCTAGCAAACAGTTCTTTAATAAAACAAGAATATCCGGTATGGTAAGGCTTGGTTACGGGCATTTAGCCTGTATGGCAGCTACCAGTTTACGCCGCTGTTTAAAGATGGCTCTGGCCCGAAGTTCGGCCCTTCTCTATTGGCCTTACACTAAGCGGTTTATAATCGCCGTTACATTATTTATCATAAAAGCGGTTCTTGTAAATAACGAACCGCTTTTTTTATGCCGGAAGTCATTGTGAATTTACCTTTGCATATCCTTTCGGCTTATCGAAGGGATTTTTTCTGAAATGCTTGATAAAAGAAATAAAATACAGAACGAAGAAAAAGCAGTACTGGTGGGGCTGGTACAGAAGGATCAAACGGATCAACAGGTGCAAGAGTACCTTGAGGAGCTGGCCTTTCTGGCAGAAACTGCCGGAGCAGTAACGATTAAACGCTTTACACAAAAACTGTCGCATCCAGACAGCCGGACTTTTATTGGTAAAGGAAAACTGGAAGAGATACGGCAATATATCCAGGATAAGGATGTCAGAATTATCATTTTTGATGATGAACTGAGCGGGGCTCAAATTAACAATATTGAAAAAACCCTGGAGGTAAAAACTATTGACCGCAGCGACCTCATTCTCGACATTTTTGCCCGAAGGGCCAAAACTGCGCAAGCTAAGGCACAAGTGGAGTTGGCACAATATCAATATATTTTGCCCCGCCTGCGTGGGATGTGGAAACACCTGGAAAGGCTGGGTGGCGGTATAGGCACAAGAGGACCTGGTGAAACAGAGATTGAAACCGACCGCCGTATTGTACGGGATAAAATTTCACTGTTGCGCAAAAAACTTGCCGAGATAGACAAACAGGCATTCACACAACGTAAAGACAGGGGTGAATTCATACGTGTGGCGTTGGTTGGTTATACCAATGTGGGTAAGAGTACCCTGATGAATTTACTAAGCAAAGGGATGTTTTTGCCGAGAATAAGCTTTTGCCACTCTCGACACAACTACAAGCAAAGTGGTTTATGAAAACACTCCCTTTTTACTGAGCGATACAGTTGGTTTTATCCGCAAACTGCCCCATCACCTTGTGGAGAGTTTTAAAAGCACATTGGATGAAGTGCGGGAGGCCGACATATTACTGCATGTGGTGGATATCTCTCATCCCAATCATGAAGACCAGATTGCGGTAGTTAACATTGGTGACGATACCAAACAGGAAATACTGCAGGACCTCTATGAGAGGTGGAATTATGAAACTAATGACAACGCAGTTTTTGTGGCGGCAATAGAGAGAAGAAATCTTAACACTCTCCGTAAAACGATACTGGATAAGGTAAGAGAGCTATACCGCATAAGGTATCCCTACAAAACAGAATTCATGTACTGATGTCCGAAAAAAATTACCTGGCACAAAGTGGCTGGCCATATTAATGAACTGCAGTTTGCTGCAAATAGCATTGCAGTTGCAGAAGTGGCTGAAAGAAAATATGCGTTGGCAGGTACAATGATAAATTGTTTGCATTTGCGTATAAGTGCCCACATGCCGGCGGCATTCTGGCTATTGGATATATAGATGCGCTGGGCCATGTGGTTTGTCCGCTACACCGGTATAAGTTCAGCATGCAGAATGGCCGGAATGTAAGTGGCGAAGGCTATTACCTGAAGCATTGGCCTGTGGAAATCAGGGATGAGGCTGTTTATGTAGGCATGGAAGAAAAAGGTGGTATGTTTAATATCTTCCATTAATTTTCATCAAATAACCATAATGAAAACAAAAAGATATTATTACTGGTGCCGGCAATGCTTATTGGCATACTAATCCATGCGCAGTCGGTAACCTGGCGGCAGGTAAACGTTCGGGTACATGGTCACACACTAAGTTTGCCGCAGCCACCAACGGGGTATTGTATTCTATAGAGCAGTCAGGCCAGTTATATAAGACAGATCCCACAGCGGGTACATGGTCACAAATTGATACAGTGAGTTATGTCAATACGGTACAGTTATATGCCGGGAGCAAGAGTGTTTTCACCATAGAAAAGGACGGCAGCCTGTTCCGGATAAACCCGGACAGCGGAGAATGGAAAAGATTAGGGGAGGCCGGAGATTGGGCTAATACCATAGTGGGCATTGCCACGTATGGTTATCTCTTTCCATAGAATCAAATGGTGCGCTGTATGCTACCAATGCCAATACGGGAGTGAAGCTCCGGATCGGGAAAGCTGAATTTGCCAGCACCCAACACCTGTTTGAAGCTGCCGGAAAATTATACAGTATTGAAAAAGACGGCAGTCTGTATGAAACAAGCGAGGCAGATGGCAACAGGAAAAAGGTAGGCACAAGTAACGCATGGGCTAATAGTATAGCCGGAGCCACTTTGGCCGGCAAGCTATATACTATTGAGAATGACGGCAGTTTGTACATTACAGAACTGGTAAGTGGTGGCCGGCAAAAGGCGGAGTGGTTCCTTTTGATAAAACCCGGTTTATGGTGTCTGCCAAAGGCAAGTTTTATATTATAGAGGCCTCTGGCTCAATGTATGAGGCGGGTGTTAACTGATAATTTTTCTGTTGTTTTTTCAGTTCAGCTTTTGTTCAAAGACTGAATATCCCTATTTTTGCAGTCCCTTAAACGGAAAGGTATTCCTCCTTAGCTCAGTTGGTTAGAGCATCTGACTGTTAATCAGAGGGTCGTTGGTTCAAGTCCAACAGGGGAGCGGAAAAATGAAGCCTTGTAAATCAAATTTTACAAGGCTTTTTTATCCCTAACCGGTTACTTGAACCAGAGTTCAGGCTACGCTAAAAACTTCAGCCGGAATACTCAATTCTTTTCTTTGTGAAAAAGCCTTGCTAACTCTATTGTAAGCGGCTTGCGTTTGTTTAAAAGTGCAGAAACATAACCTTTACTTCTCACCTTACCCACCAGATCTTTATTCTTCAAACCCAGGTCCGGCATTTTTAGTTTGATAACTTCAATGGGGTTCGGTACGGGAACAGGATAATGCAGGTCTTCATATTGCTTAATCAGCAAAAGTGCCACCTGCACTTTTTCGCCTACCGGGCTGTCGGGCTTAACACGATTATCAAATTGCCTGTCAACCCAATCCAGGTATTCCTGGTATTGCTTTTTTGTTTATTTACTAATCAAATTCTTATACAAGCATTCCACCGTTTTTCCGTATCACCGTATTAAACCCGTCGGAATAGCCGGGATGACAGCCGTTGCTGATGACAACAATACCAAACTTTTCTTTCGGGTGAAAAAACATGGCACTGTATAAGCCGTATGCAACGCCGGTGTGTCCTTTCATTGTTTTTCCGGGAATAAGCTTATCTGTTGTGCTGATGGCCAGCCCATAAGCTTCCTCCTCAGAAAGCTGAGTTTGCATCACCAGAGCACTCTTCTTTGCTATTATCCTTGTACCCATGTATTTACCCAAATTCATATGCATCGTCATATAACGGGCCAGGTCCGTTGCTGAAATTTTCATACCACCTGTCGGTGAAAGCACAGGAGTACTGTAGCCCATTGTATAATTAGCAATTTCTGCACTGCGGGGATTATATGCTCCCGGTGAAGCAATTAACTTTGCAGAGTCTGCATTGTATTCATAAATAGAGGCAAACAGGGTTTTGTCCAAAGAGTCTACGCAATAGCCGCCGTAGAGTTGCAGCGGGTCAAGAATATGGCGTTTTACATACTGATCAAACCGTTCGCCGGATATTTTTTCAATGATCGCTCCCGTCATATTATAATTCAGATTGCAATACTGGTAGCCCTTTCCGGGTTCATAATCATTATAGCATTTAGCCCAGTTGGTATTCTTGTCGGGATTAATGGCATCCAGCGTAAAATATCCCTCGCTGTCGTTAATAGAAGAACGATGTGACAGCATCATCCTGAGTGTGATAACTGTTTCGGGATGTTTAGGGTTTCGTACTTTGAAGCCCACCAGGTTGCTTACATCATCATCAAGCGATAATTTTTTAGCCTCAACAAGTTGCATAATAGATGTGGCAGAAAAAGACTTAGAAATGGAAACGATGCGAAAAATACAGTCATTTGAAAGCGGTGCTTTGCTTTCCAGATCTTTCAGCCCGAAGGAACGAGTATATATCAATCTGCTGTGCTTAACTACAGCAACAGAAAGGCCTGCAACCTTCGACTGCTGCATCATTTCACTGATGCAGGATTCAACTTTAGATTGCTGGGAATAGCTTTTGCCGGAGAGAATAATAAATACTGAAAAGAGTATAACAGACGAAAGAAAAGATATTCTTCTCATAGTGTGCGTTAATGATGTAAGCTATTTAAAACCCGGTAAATTGCCAACTGTATTGATTGTAGTAGAGAGCCCTTGTGCTTAAGCATAAGGGCAAACTGTTTGCATAAAACGGAGACATCCTGTCTTGTAAAACAAAAAGCCTCCGTTTTTTAACGAAGGCTTTTAAAAGCTGTAGGGGGAGGGTTCGAACCTCCACGGGGCAGTTAGCTGTTACACAAATGAATAGAGAGAGCTACTCTCAACCTACTGGTGGTCAACCCCAGTCGGTCCACTCGTCAGTGGATCGGCGTTATGCAACGTTTATCCTGTTTTCCCCACCCCGAGACAAGAGGGCATGTCTGCCATGCTTACGCAATTTCATCACCCCACAGTGTATTTTTAAGAACTTCCTGCATTCAGCAGGTTTTGTTGACACAAATTTATGTCAAATCGCTCTTTTGTTCCAAAATTTTCAATAATTATTTTGCAAGTATAGAAATTGTTTAAATATTTGTCACAAATAATAAAATTTTCAAAAATTATTTTACAATGACCGATAAATTGAATATTGACAAACTTGACCTGCAGATCATTCAACATATGATGGGAGATGCGACCATCTCGTATGCCGATCTAGGGAAAAAAACTTTTTTGTTTCGGGGGAACCATACATGTCCGGATTAAAAAATTACAGGATGCCGGTATTGTAACAGGCACCCGGCTAAAGGCAGATATAAAATTACTGGGATATGATGTGATAGCCTTTATAGGTATTTACCTGAAGGAAAGTTCGCTGTATGACACGGTTGCCAGGGAGTTGCAAAGATTCCTGAGATCGTTCGGCTTAATTATACCACTGGCAACTATAGTATGTTTGCAGAAATTGTTTGCAAAGACATTACTAAACTGCGGTATGTGCTGCACGATCAGTTGCAAAAGATAAAAGGAATAGAAAGGACTGAAACGTTTATTTCACTTGAAGAAAGTTTCAGCAGGAATGTCGGGTGATTTAATTTATCATAAAACAATAATTGTTTATGCCGGATATATTTGACCTGATAAAAATATGGTGGAAACAAATAGTTTCTCTTACGATTCTTTCAGTACTTGTAACAGGAGCTGTTGTCTTATTCAGGCCTGCTCTTTACCTGTCTACGGCTACCGCTTTACCAGCCAGCAGTTTTGCCTCCGACAAATCCCGGGTGTTTAATGAAAACATAGAAGTGCTGTATTCCACTCTTGGCACTCCTGATGATTTGGATATTATACTCGGAACGGCAAGCCTCGATACTGTTTTCACTGCAGTAGCAAGAAAAACAGACCTGGTAGTGCACTATAAAATGCAGCATAAAGGAGAAAGTGCAGAAACTAAAACAATAACACTGCTGAAGAAACGCAGCTCAGTAACCAAAAACGAATATGGAAACTTAAAAGTAAAGTTTGGGATACTAATAAGGAAAAAGCTGCTGTACTGGCCAACGAGATCATGAAAATGCTTAGTGAGATGCATCAAAGGCTTATGAGTGAAGGAAACAGGGCCGCATTGAAAGGTCTTATGGATGGCAGACAAAAAGTCTTATTGCAGGCTGACACCACTGCAGATATTACAAAAAAAACAGCGTTACTAACCAGATCGCAGGAATACGAAAAGCTTATTGGCGAATACCAGTTGATGATAGACTCGAAACCGCCTGCATTAATCAATGTTGAAGAGGCCAAACCTTCCGGCAGGCCGGACAAACCTGATATTGACCTTGCTATTGTAGCCGCCGGTGTGCTTGGTTTTCTTTTTTTCATTATTGGCTGCACTTGTATTGCACAGCAGAAAAAGAGTTGCCGGGTGAAAACGCTGATCAGAAATGATAACAGACTTTTCCTGGCCGGCGGATTGATTTTTATTTTCTGCCTGGCGATAGCTGCATTCACCGGTAAATTTCTGATTATTACAATTCCCTTTTTACTACTGGTATTTATTGCCGGATGGCAGTTCCGTGAGATCTTATTTTTGGCACTGCTTTTTTCATTGCCATTTTCTGCTGAATATAGTTTCTCCGCCCGCCTTGGCACCGATCTGCCTGATGAGCCGCTGATGTGGCTTACCTCATTTATTGTTACAGGCTCAGTGTTGTACAATCCCGCAGACTTAAAAAGAAAATACCTGCTTCATCCGCTAAGTGTTATATTCTTCATCTTGTTGTTATGGATAATAGTGACAGTATTTTTTTCTGCAGAGCCGGAAACTTCTGTTAAGTTTCTTCTTGCAAAAGGCTGGTATGTCCTTGCCTTTTTTGTTGCCCCACTGCTTTTTCTGCAACAGAAGGAGGTTATTGAAAAAGCGATTTCGGTATTAACGGCTGCAATGATTATCGTGGTATTGATTGTTCTTTACCAGCACTATCAAGCAGGATTTTCTTTTGCCACGGTTAACGATGCTTTAATTCCTTTTTCAGAAATCATGTGACCTATTCCGCCATGCTGGTTTGTTTTGTTCCCCTGCTGATTGCTTTCCGTGTTAAATACAATTCGCATCCATGGCTGGGGAGATTGTTTCTTTTGCTGATACCAATATTCCTCGTTGCTGTTTTCTTTTCCTATGCAAGAGGTGCCTGGCTGGCATTGGCAGCAGGCGGTGCCGCATGGTTTCTGATACGGCACAAGCTGCTGGTTACCGGCTTTGTCATTTCTGTTATAATTGGAACAACTGCTCTTTTCTGGCTAAAGCAAAACGACCGGTACCTGCAATATGCACATGATTTTAAAACAACGATTTTTCATAAAAATTTCAATGAACATCTCATCGCCACTTACAGGCTGAAAGATGTATCAACCGCCGAACGGTTTTACCGTTGGATTGCCGGAGTGAGAATGATAAAAGACAACCCGGTTATCGGTTTCGGCCCCGGTAGTTTTTACCCGAATTATAAAGAATATACCGTCCCGGCCTTTAAAACATGGGTAAGCAATAACAAAGACCACTCCACAGTTCATAATTATTTTTTGTTGCTGGCCGTAGAACAGGGTTTACCCGGACTGTTTTTCTTTCTGCTGCTGACTGGAGCTATGTTGTTTTTTGCTCAACGTATTTATCATTCTTCGTCAGCCCCTTTCCACAAAGCTATCGGCATGCTAACAGGTGTTATTCTCGTTATGATATTGGTAGTTAACTTTCTAAGCGATTTAATAGAAACGGATAAAACCGGCAGCCTCTTCTTTTGTGCCTTTCCTCCTGATAATTGCATCAGTCAATTCAAAAAACGACTGTAAGCCACGATAAATAAAGCGATATTTTTTGATACATTTGCGCAAAACAATTCAGTAAATGAGAAAAATTTTCT
This sequence comes from Chitinophagaceae bacterium, assembly GCA_016719815.1. GTDB lineage: Bacteria > Bacteroidota > Bacteroidia > Chitinophagales > Chitinophagaceae > JJ008. The sequence continues at coordinate 18,913 of JADJYK010000008.1, forward strand.
TTTCAAAAAGCAGCTCTTGCTGCCTCTTTAGTAGCTATGTCTTTCATCGTTTTCCCGGCTTGTAATAACGGCGGAAAAGAAAGAAGACAACACTGCTGTTGACAGCAGCCAGTACAAAAAGATCAGTGGGCTGACACAACTCAAAATGCAGACAGCAACCAGTACAAAAAAGACCAGTGGGCTGATAGTACAAAAGCAGACAGTGCTAAATTCAAGAAAGATCAGTGGGCTGATACAACGAAGAAATAATTTCCTGAACAGTAATGTTCGCTGAAGTTGTATTGCTTTTTTCTTACCTAACAGCATAATGGCCTGTTGCCATTAAACGTTATGCTCCGCAAATACCAGCAATATGTTTGGTTGAGTATTTTTTTTCTGTCTTTCACAGAAAATCTGTTTGCTCAACCCGCAGATACTTCAGCCATAGTAAAGCAATTAGTGCAGCAGGTTAAAGCAGTGTATGCTCCAGATAAAAGGGTAAAAGTTTGGGTTGTAAACGAACCCGCCCAGGGATCAATAACAGGCTATACCACCGAGCCGGCTGCTATTGCTTTATTAAAGAAAAAATTAGACAGTGCCAACCTGTCCCCCTCTCTCAATATCGAATCACTTCCGCAAAAAAGCCTTGGTGCTGAAACAAAGGGGATTATCCGTGTGTCTGTAGCCCACCATCGTTTTGAACCTAATGATGCTGCCGAAATGGCCACGCAGTCGCTAATGGGCACACCGGTTGACATCTTAATGAAAAAAGGTGGTTATTATCTTGTCCGCACACCCGACCAGTATATTGCCTGGACAGAAGCGATGATGGTACATCGTACTAACGAGGCAGGTCTTCGCAACTGGCAGCAACAGGATAAAATTGTGGTAATGTCACCTTTCGCCCTGTTGCAGGAAAAACCTTCCAAAGAAATTGATGTGGTAACAGACCTTGTGGCAGGCAACATCCTTAAACTGGTTAAAAAGAAAGGCCGCTATTATGCCTGCGAACTGCCTGATGGCAGAAAAGGTTATTTACCAAAATCAGCGGTCGCTGTTTATAAAAGATGGACAAGTAAAACGGCAACAGTTGAAAATGTAATTCAGTCGGCCAAAAACATGCTGGGCACACCTTACCTGTGGGGCGGCACCAGTATTAAAGGGGTTGACTGCAGCGGGTTTGTAAAAACGGCTTACTTCGTAAATGGTGTTGTACTTCCCCGTGATGCAAGCCAGCAGGTCTTAGCTGGTGAAACGGTTGACATTAAAGACCACGACACAGTTTCGGTAACCAGAGCGTTGCATAACCTGTTGCCCGGCGACTTACTCTTTTTTTCTTCATTAAAAGATGGTAAACCTACCGGCCGGGTAACACATGTGGCCTTGTATTTGGGAAATGCCATGTACATACATGCATCTGGCATGGTGCGCATCAACAGTATGTTGCCCGGACCTGATTATGCCGACTGGGAAACAAGGGCGTTTGTAGCCGCCAAACGGTTTATTTCAAGCACCACACAAAGTGGTATTACTCCGGTAGGAGTTCATCCATATTATAATCCCCAGTAATGAATATTAAACGCAGAAACTTTTTGAAATCGGCTTCACTGCTTTCCGGTTCTGTTGCATTGGGCAGCATTATTCCGGCCGGTGCAGTGTGGGCTTCGCCTTTATTTGAACAAAAAAAGGAAAGCTAACCCTGCGTTACAGGGCCTATACACTGGAGCTGAAACATGCATTTGGCGTAGCACTCAACACCCGTAAAACTACACCCGTTGTATTAACCGAGTTGGAATATGACGGTCTGAAAGGTTATGGCGAAGCAAGTATGCCGCCTTACCTTGGCGAAAGCCATGAATCGGTTCTAAAGTTTTTGGGCAAAGGTGGATTTAACCCAATTTAAAGACCCTTTTCAATTGGAAGAGATATTGAGTTATGTAGATGGGGTGGATGCAAAAACACAGCCGCCAAAGCCAGTGTAGATATTGCCCCTGCATGATTTGGTGGGAAAAATAATGAAACAGCCCTGGCATAAAATATGGGGATTTAATGCAGAGAAAACACCGCCCACTTCTTTTACAATCGGTATTGACACCAAAGAAGTGGTGCTGGAGAAGATGAAGGAAACAGAACCCTTTAAAGTAATTAAGATAAAAATTGGCCGTGAAGAAAGCGACAAGATGATGGTGGAAACTGTCCGCAGCCAAACTGATAAACCACTTACCATTGATGCCAACCAGGGATGGAAAGACAAGCAGTATGCATTAGACATGGCGCATTACCTGAAAGAGAATGGTGCCTTATTCTTAGAGCAGCCAATGCCCAAAGAAATGCCGGATGAGATTGCCTGGCTTACAGAAAGAAGCCCGTTGCCTATTATCGGCGATGAATCGGTACAGCGATTAGCCGATGTAAAAAAAGCACACGGCGTTTATCATGGCATCAACATAAAGCTGATGAAATGCACCGGTATGCGTGAAGCCCACAAAATGCTTACACTGGCAAGGTCACTCGATATGAAAGTGATGATTGGCTGCATGACAGAAACCTCCTGTGCCGTATCAGCGGCTGCACAACTATCGCCCATGATGGACTGGGCCGACCTTGACGGCAACCTGCTAATTAAAAACGATGTGTACGAAGGCATGAAAGTGGTGGATGGAAAAATCACACTCAATAACCAGCCGGGCATTGGTATTAAACCTTTGAAGGGGAAGAAGGAATAGGTGCGCCTTAATTGGAGTCTGTACAAACATGGTTAGTGAGACCTCTCAATACAAAAATTAACCTTGCAATGAAATATTTTCTTACAGTCTTCTTGCTTATCATTTTGACATCATGTAAACAAAAGCAAAAAAATATTAGTGACGTTCTGTTGGATGGGAATTGCTTTTGGGATATATACGATTCAGAAAAAAATTATAAAGTACGTTCAGGATATCGTATAAAACCAGATGGTTCTTGTTATCGACTTAGGTATGATTTTATTGATGGGAAAAGAAGTGATAGTGTTTATAAAGTTAGCGCAGATGTTTTTGATTTGAACAGATGGGACTTAATAGATAGTACACTTTATATTAGTTTTTATGCAATAGAAGTTCTTAGATTTAATGCTGATACTGTTTTTTTCAAAACCAAAGACACTGCACAAAGATTTTTTTTAGTTAAGAATTGTAAAACTAAGAGTGCTTTTGAAAACTGGTGAGACTGCTGTAATTCCCAATACCAATTATCATATAATGCCTTACCTCACTTTCCTTCCCTTCCACTCATATTTTCCAAACTGGCCAAACAAGCCAGATACAATCGTATATAAAATATGTACCGGCTGAAAGAAAGGAAAGTATTTAAGTAAAGATTGTTTGTGAAAGAATGTGGCCACCGAAACCACAAAGGGTAATTCAACTACTGTTTTTGCAACCAGCAGCAGTAAGGCAAAGAGATATGCTTCCCTAAGCCAGCAACCAGCAACCTGCCTTGCCGGCAGGCAGGCCAGCAGCCCAAGAAACGATAAGTTAAACAGGTACACCAGTAGCAACACCCAAAAAAATTCTTTTGTCGTTATACTTGCCCGCCTTGCTGGCCCAGCGTATGCGTTGGTTAAAGAATGCTTTCCATGTGGGCACAGCTGCAGTGGAAACAATGGCTTCTGTCGACTTCAGATAATGTACTTTTCCCGGGTATTGCTTTGCCATCTTGTGCATCAGCAGCATATCATCGCCGGAGGCGATTGCATCAATACCTTCAAACCCTTTTACTTTATAAAAAGCTTCCCGTTCGTAAGCAAGGTTTGCGCCATTGCACATCGAAAGTTGATTGTTGCTTACCGCAGCACCGGTTATTCCCTGCAACACCATAAAATCCATCGCCTGGAAAACCTGAACAACAGATGAGTTGTTGTTTATTACAACAGGGGCTGCAATAAACACCGAACCGTTTTCTTCTTTAAACGAAGCGATAGCCGAAAGCCACCCGGGAGGTACAACGCAATCAGCATCGGTACAAACGATAAGTGTGCCGGTGGCAGCAGCAATGCCGGTTTCAACCGCTTTCTTTTTGTATGAGTTAATGTCTTCCTCTTTTAGTTGCAACAATTTTACCGGTGAAAATTGCCGCACTATTTCTGCCGTGTTATCGGTTGAGTGGTCGTTCACCACAATCACTTCAAAAAGATGTTGTGGGTAATTCTGTTGCTGCAGCGATTGAAGCAATGCGCCAATGTTAGCCTCTTCATTTCTTGCAGGTATGATTACGCTGATGGTGGTGGTGGGATTTGTACTATTTGTTTTGTACAAAGCAATCATCTTCCATGCCCGGGTATAATAAACTATCAGCCTGGCATACAATAGAAAAGAATGGTAATAGTAATAGTAATAGTAATTAACATCCACATACAGGGCAAAACTACCGGAAAAGAGCAGCATACTATACCCTTGCTTCAAAAGTTATATATGGCTATTCCAGCCATTGCAATTTTTTTAGTTCCCAGCAATCTTTTCCCTGTAAAGAAGCGACCCTGTGGCAGTTAAGAAATTCCACCTGGTTATTAGTATCAATCCAAAGCAACTTTGCATTGTTACATACTTGTTCCCGCACATCGCCATTCCGGTTGCCAGGTAATAGGTGCCGGCAAGTGTTTCCAGTTTATCGTTTCTGATTCGTTTAATATACGACTGATTGGCAAAACCAGATTGCCCTCCTGTCGGGTAATCCGTTGAGGATAATGTAATACCAATCAAGTTGGGCGGCAGCAAGTACTCCGTCTGTATTATATCCGAATTTTTGTGAACAGCTTTCGTCTGAACTATGCGTTTAAATTTATAATTATTATCAAGCGAATATTGTTCATATAAGCGGCAACTTCATCGGCCTCTTTATGAAACAGGAAAAGCCTTATTGCTCCGCCTGGCAACTGTCTTAATCCACCAGCTAACTCTGAGACGGCTGGCCATCTTATACTGTCAGCTACTTGTATGGAAAGGTCATTGCCGGTTTTATACTGAAGCAGGTAAAGGGTTGTAATACCCGGACGCTGACCGGAATAATATATCTTCCTGGCATTGGATACAAGGGCCATAAACTCATTCTTTGCCAACGGAATTAAACTCCAGATATAATAGCTGAAATCATTTACAGCAGAGTGCCTGTTGGGAAATTCGACATTTAATTGCCGGGAAGCAAAATCAATTAAAGGTTTTACGCTTACAGATATTGTTGAGTCGGGTGTGTTTTCGTTTACCAGCTGTAACAGTGTGTCTTTTTCTGGATTTCGTTGCCATTCCATTTTCCACTTTACCTTTTGCCCGTTTAATTGCAGGTAGGGCACATTAAAAACTGTTGCAGGTAAAAAACTATTAATGCTATAGCCGGAAGTAACCGGCATGATGATTCTTTTTCCCAAAGCATACTGGCGGGTATTTTCCCAAACAGCTTTTTTTGCTTTGCAATGCCGCAGCAGGGTTGTTGTATAATAACTGTTCAAAGGCTGCCGGAGAAGAAATTCCTGTCTTGCCAGCTGGTATGATACATAAAGGCCAGTATTTGATGGTACTTCATTCTGTCTGCAATAAGAAAAAAGATCCGCTGGTTTTCAAGTTCATAACCTGTCAGCCGGGGCCGACTTTCTTAATGATGTAATGATTTTATCCCGGTATTGATCCAATAGTTTTTTGAAGCGGATATCAATGGCTAATTTTTTCATAATCATTACAGCCAGTTCATCCGCTACCAGTTCTTTTATTGCGTTATTAAGATCTTCATTATCGTTGGCCCTGAACCGTCCAATTTCATACTGGTAATCGGCAGCATGCCCCATTTCGTGAGCCAGAATACCCAATATAGCAAAATTCCCGGCCAACATCATTTCTGCTTCGTCTTTAAAATGCTGATTGGGTTTCCATTTGTTATCAGTTAATACATTACTCCAGTTTCGCCAGTAAAGAGAACCCTGTTCGGGCATATTCATCATTTCAGAGAGCTTGATGCTGCGTTCATCGTGGTTGTAATAAGACAATGGTTCATTAAATGGCTGTAATTTCAGAATCATTGCATCCGGAAAATGCACTCCTGCTGATGCATAGGCTTCTTTCAGACTTGCAAAGACGGATTCTGTACGACCATATGCAAGACTGTTGTACAAGCCATCAAAATATTTTTTATCGAGCTGTGCTGCAGGTTGCGACGGCAGCAGGTGTACTCCCAGTAAAAAGAAAAATAGTTTACGCATATACTTTTTTGCCGGTTAAGATTCTGTAACTGAAAAGTAAGAATAGAAAATTGTAATAAGAATTTTAAATGTAAGGCGTTGTAAATGTTCATCATTCTGTACAACAAACCATATCCCTCCTTACCTTTGCCCCCAATCTACTATGCAGGATTTAACAAACAAAATCAACATTATTGCAGCGCCGTCCGGCTCTGGCAAAACATCGATAACCCGGCACTTATTGAAGGCGCTTGATGGCAATGGTTTTTTTTCTGTGTCCTGTGCCACCCGGCTACCCAGGAATTATGAAAAACATGGAGTTGATTACTACTTCATCAGTCCGGATGAGTTTAAACATCACATAGCCAACCATGAGTTTGCCGAGTGGGAGATGGTGTATGAAGGCAAATACTATGGTACCCTGAAAAGTGAACTGCAGCGCATTTGGGATAATAACCGAACCCCGCTGCTCGATGTGGACGTTAAGGGTGGTGTAATGTGCAGCAGCAGTATCCCACACGGTCACTGTCGCTGTTTATTGAGCCGCCATCTATTGATGAACTGGAAAGAGGCTGAAAGCAAGAGGAACAGAAACCCCCGAATCATTGAAGGCTCGAATAGACAAAGCATCCGTACGAACTTTCGTTTAAGTTGCAATTCGACAGGGTTGTCATCAACGACGATTTGGCCACAGCATGTGCCGAAGCGGAGGAAATTGTACCGGAAATTCCTGAGTTTCTGAACTTCGCAGAGGTCCCATTCTTCATTCACCATTTTCCATTCGCCATTTTATATCTTCGTGCCATGATACCGTGGAATACTATTATCTTTTTCTTTATCATTCTGTTGCTGATGGCATTTTTTGCCGGCATTGAAATGGCCTTTTACAGCGCCAACCGGATGAGTTTTGAACTGAAGAAAAAGCAAGGTGGCCGGGCCACACAAATTGTATCGAAGTTTATTGATTCCCCGGCTAAGTTTTGGGTACTACTCTTATGGTTTTCCTATTTGTCTTGTTTTCTTATACTGCAATTAAGTACGGTAATGAGGCCGGCCTGGGAGTATATCGGAGTTCAGGCGTTTTCTGGCCACGACTTATAGCAGAAATTCTGATAGCTACTGTTGTTGTACTGTTTTTGCCGGGTTTATTCCCGTGCATGGTTTCGTGCCCGCAGCAATACCTGGGCAGGTTTTGCGCGATAACGATTTTTATGGTCTTTTGCACCTGTTGCAACCCGGCTTATTGACTTATCAGAATGGATACTGAAGTTTATTTTTGATATAAACGATAAAACAGAAGAGCCGCTTACCAGTAGTGACTTGAAAAATTTTAACCAGCCTGCATCGGATGGTTCGGAATGAGCGAAGTACACAACTGATGGAGAATGCACAGGAACTGCCAAAAGTAAAAATCAGGCAATGTCTGGTTCCCGTAAGGAGATTATCGGTGTAGAAAACAAACCTCCATTGAGGAAATTAAAACAAGTTTGTTGAAACAAAACTGAGTAAATTTGTAGTATTTGAGAAGAATATTGACCATATTATTGGTTATATACATCAACTCTGACTCCGTTCAAAACCAGAGTCATTACAATCTGTATTGCTTCCTATATACCGGCGGTGCCGGGGAGTATGGAGTGCTTCAGATCTTATCGGCATTCCCACCCGTGAGCGGAAAAAGTATAGCCCGGGTGGTGTGGACGAGTTTGGGGTACTGAAGGTAAGCATATAATGGAAGATGTACTGGAAGAACTGTTTGGTGAGATACATCATGAATACGACACAGAGGATTTTCTAGAAAAGCAACTCTGTTGAAAGTGAATATATTTTCTCAGGCCGTCTTGAACTGGACTACCCGGAAGAAAAATATGGTTTTGTGTTTGACAATGAAGAGCCGTGAGACTCTTTCTGGTTATATCATTCGATTATTACGAAACAATTCCGCAGCAAAAGAACGCATTATTATTGGCGATTACGAGTTTGACATACTGAACGTGTTTATTGGGACAAGGATTGAAACGGTTAAGATGAAGAAACTAAAGTAAAGGATTTAAACTACTTTAGTTGCCAGCTACGGAGATGACATTCAGAATTGACTATTCGTCATTCACTATTCATCATTTATCTTTTGCCCTCCTATAAACTACCATGGTTTTTACTTGGATTTTTTAAATAAACGGAGTGGTGATTAGTAAAGGCAGAGATGACCTTTATAGATCATCTGGAGGAGTTACGCTGGCATATCATCCGTGCAGTTATCGCAGTGATGATTGGTGCGATTGTGGTTTTCGTTTTCATTAATAGTGTGGTTGATGATATTTTGTTTGCGCCGGCTAAACCAGGTTTTGTTATTAAGGGCTGTGGTGTTTTGCGAACTTGGCCGTAAGATTGGCATTGGCGATGGCTTGTGTTTTGGCAATGTTGAGGTGAAGTTTTAGAAACTACGATGACGGGCCAGTTTGTGTCTTCTTTTACCGTTTCATTTATTTGCGGGTTTATTATTGCCTTTCCTTATGTTTTTGGGAATTCTGGAAGTTTCAGAGGTCTGCTCTTCTCCCACCGAAATTAAAAACAAGAGGGGTCATTTTCTGGGTATCATTGCTTTTCTTTATGGGTGTGGCATTTGGTTATTTTGTGCTTACACCGTTTATGGTAAATTTTTATTTTACTCATAAGCTGAGCGACCTTGATAGAAATTAAACCCACCTTTTCTGATTACCCCGAAAACCTGATTTATACAAATCGTTAATATTGGTATTTTATTCCAGTTGCCACTACTGGTAATGGGTGCTTACTACAATAGGCTTACTTACTCATAAATTTTTTACGGAGTATCGCCGCCATGCCATTGTTGTTATTCTTATACTGGCGGCCATTATTACGCCTACTACCGATCCGTTCAGTTTGGGTATTGTTACCATTCCGTTGTATATTCTTTATGAAGCCGGTATTATAATTGCGACCCGAATCGGCAAAGAGAAAGAAAGCAACAAAGAATGGAGCTAACCAAAACCGTTAGTGCCAAAAAGTTGGCACAACGATTACTCTCAGATATTAAATATTAAATATAGCTTTGTAGAGAACTTTTACTGATTGTACTTCTGTAACTTCTAATTTGTTTTATGCATTCACCGTTCAACTTGCAAAAACCTATTGCAATCGGAAGCGACCATGCCGGCTTTGATTATAAAGAAGAGCTGATTTTTTTAGCGAAAGGATTTTTATTCAAAGATTTTGGCACACACAGCAAAGACTCCGTTGATTATCCTGATTTTGCACACCCGGTTGCCCAAGCCGTTGAAAATGATGAGGCTGCATTTGGGATTTGCTCTGCGGCACGGCTAATGGGGTGGCCATATTACGGCCAATAAACACCGTAGCTCGTACGGGCAGCACTTTGTTGGGGTGAAAGAAATTGCAAAACTGGCGCGCCAGCACAACGATTATTATTTGGCATTACCCGCCCGGTTTGTACGGGAAGGTGATGCAGAAAAAATGGTAGCCTTGTTTATGACTACAGAGTTTGAGGGTGGCCGCCATGCCACAAGAGGAATAAATAAAATTGCTTGCGGATAGCAAGTATGGTAGGACATATAAAAAATCCCGGTGCAAAGCCGGGACTCTTTAAACACAATTCAGATTACTAGCCCAGCACCCATGCAAAAATCAGCGTGGCTACAATGGTGGCATTTCTCTGGCAATAAATTTTGGAGTGTTTACATCCAGCTTGCCCCTTGTAATTTTTTCGTTGGGCACAGCACCGGAATAAGAGCCATAAGATGTAGGGTGTCACTTATCTGACAGAAATAACTCCAGAAAGGTACAACGCTGCCATTCCAGATCCCGGGTACATCATCGGCACCTTGGCCACAAATTGGAAAATCTCCTGCAATACCGCCGCCAACCCGAAAAAAAACCAACTCCTTTTCCAGAAGAATTGTTGCGGTACCATTCGGTTAAATAAACCATGTATTCACAATTGCTTTTACGGTGCTTGCCTTAAGTTCACCTTTTATTACGTAGCTGGCAAGTGACAAGCTAAGCCGGTAGTGCTGTCTTCCCCATCCGGGTACTATAATAGGAATATTCCCTTTTCGGCAGCGGCAATTATCCAACTGTCTTTGGGATCAATTCAATACTGTTTCAGTTCACCGCTTGGAATGGTTTTGTATAAAAATTCA
>JADJYK010000009.1 GCA_016719815.1 Chitinophagaceae bacterium
ATTTTATTCCGGCTTCTGCAGCTTCCATTATTGCATCAGCAGCAAATGCAGGCGGCACAAAAATGATACTTACGTCTGCACCAGTAGCTTTAACACCATCAGAAACTGTGTTAAAAACGGGTCTGTCGAGGTGTGTGCCTCCTCCTTTTCCGGGAGTAACACCACCTGCCACGTTAGTTCCATATTCAATCATTTGTGAAGCATGGAAAGTACCTTCGGTACCTGTAAAACCCTGTACAAGAATCTTAGAATTTTTGTTGATGAGGATACTCATAAATGTATGCTTAAAAGTGGTGCAAAAGTAAGCATTTACATAGTTCGCATTACACTTTTAAAAGGAATGAGTTTTTTAAGACTTTGGGCTCTGCCTGAAATTTCTGTGGTGGGGTATCTGGCCCGTTTCTTCCATCATACGCATATCTTTTGCATCCTGCAGGAATTCTGAGGCAAAAATGAACTCATTTAGCCGCTGGTTTTTGCTAAAAATAATTTCCTTATTGTTTCCTTCCCACTCCTTTTGCCCCTGGTACATGTAAAGGATATATTCACCTATTTCCATTACACTGTTCATGTCGTGGGTATTTATTACTGTCGTCATTTTATATTCCAGGGTTATTTCTTTAATAAGCCTGTCTATAACCAGTGCCGTTTGGGGATCCAGACCAGAATTGGGCTCATCGCAAAAAAGGTATTTGGGGTTGAGTACAATAGCCCTTGCCAGCGCCACTCTTTTCTTCATGCCACCGCTTAGTTCTGAAGGATATTTTCTGTTTGCCTCTACAATATTCACCCTGGCCAATACTTCATTTACCCTGTCTATTTTTTTCTTATGGCTGTCAGTAGTAAACATACTCAATGGAAACATAACATTCTCTTCTACAGTGAGGCTGTCGAACAGTGCTGCTCCCTGAAAAAGCATGCCAATTTCTTTGCGGATAACCGTTTTTTCAACCCCTTTCATTGCGGTAAAATTCTGGCCACTGTACAGAACCTGTCCTTCGTCAGGCTCCAAAAAGACCAACCATGCATTTTTGCAAAACTGTTTTACCACTTCCGCTTGTTCCAATTATGAGATTGCATTGGCCGGCTTTCATTATACAGCTCACATCTTGTATAACTGGGTTACCGCCAAAACTCTTTTTAATATTTTTTACTTCAATCATGTTTCTTCCTGAAAATACGATAAAACAAATAAAACAAAACCGGAATGGTAATCCACAGGCAAAACATGCGGATGTAGAACCAGCTGTTTTTCCCCTGCTTATCTGCGTATACTTCAAAAAAAGAAACGGGGAAAGCATACCTTTTCAGCTTTTCCGGTAATGTATAAACTTTGTCAAAGTTTGTGTTCTTGTAATAATAAACAGGAGGGTAGCTGGCAAGATAACTGTTCCATGGCATATTTGCACTGTCTGCGGCAGTCGATAAAACACTGTTGGCCGAGACTTGTGCCATATACACTTTTTCTTTCTTTTGAAAAGCATTTACAATATCAAGTGTGTTTAACAAATCGCCTTTGTTATTAATACAGTATAGAAACTTATTTGTTAAGTCAACAGCAACCCATTGTTTTAATTCAGGAACGTAACATTCATTCACAATGTGATGATTGCCAGGGTTCATTATTTCTATCAGCCTTGTTTCAATGTTATTGGCTTTGCAAAAAAATAAAAAAAGATTTCCATAGGTGCCACACCAAACCGGACTTTTTCTTTCTTTAAGTGCTGGCAACTGTTGCAGCATTGGCAAAGCAGACAAAGAATCTGTTGGTTTTCCTGCAGGACATTGTTGCAATACATTGATAAGCCATTTGCCTGTTTTTACAATTTTTTCAAAAACAGGGTCTTTCGGCGTAATACCTGCTTCTCTCTCGGCAATTTTAACAGCTGTATCTTTCTCTGCTGATGAAGTAAACTGGTAAGTGTCGTTCCATTTTTTTCTTTTCTGGTCTGTATTGTTCTTGTCTGAATAAAGCTGGCCATAAGTGCTGTATTTAGTATAAATGCCTGTTTTGTCTCTTTGGGTAAAAAAGAGGATATTCGAAATCATAATAAGCAGGAAAAAGCTCAGCGCTCCAGCGTTATCTTTTAAATACTTTTTCATGTGTTCATTTTTTAATGTTGATGTGCCACATGTTACAGCCGGCAGGAAATTTACTGCATTTATAGCAGTAATGCAGACAGCAGGTAGTCTGCAAATAAAATAAGAATACAACTTACCACTACAGCCTTTGTGCTGGCTTTACCAATCTCCCGGGCCCCTCCTTTAACATAGTAGCCATAAAAAGAGGGTATGCTGGAAATGATAAAGGCAAAAACGTACGACTTAATTAGTGCAAAGATGACATTAAATGGAACAAAAAATTCAAGCAGCCCTTTATCATATACCGGTCCGGAAAGAATGCCTGCTGCTGTACCGGCAATGCGCCCCCCCCAAATGCCAAGCACCATTGCAATTACGACCAGCATTGGTATCATCAGTAAGGCGGCAGTAATTTTTGGCAAAATGAGATAAGCTTTTGAGTTCACCCCCATTATTTCCAAAGCGTCAATTTGTTCACTTACCCGCATATTCCCCAGTTCACTTGCTATGCGACTGCCTGCAACACCTGCTAAAACAATCCATACCAGTGTGGGGGCAAATTCAAGGATAACCGTATCCCTGACTATCTGAGCGATGGTTGAAGGCGGAATAAGCGGACTTACAAGCTGGTAAGCAGTTTGTATAGTGGATACTGCTCCAATAAATACCGAAATAATGGCTACAATGCCTAATGATCCAACTCCGATTTCAGAGCACTGACGCATCAGTTCTTTCCAGTACATCTTCTGGTTTTCCGGTTTGGAAAACATTCCTTTCAGCATCAGTAAAAAGCGGCCTATATCTGAAAAAATTGTCATTCGGGAATGTTTAGTAAATATCTATACGCCTTATTTTTTATAAAGATAAATTCAGATTATTATAAGTTGCTTTCCTGCTTCACAATTCCCTGTTTTCTGCTGGTTTGAAACGTTTCCACCAGCCCGAATTTTTTACGATTTCTGCAGTTGGCATTTTACTTTTTATCTGGGCGTCAACAACTGCAATCAAAGACATGTTTATAATATTACGAACAGAGTTACCAAGTTGCAATATGTGAACGGGTTTTTTAAGACCAAGCAGTATCGGGCCAATGGCATCTGCAGTATCCAGTTCCTTCATCAGGTTGTAAGCAATATTACCTGCCGCCAAATTAGGGAATATTAATGTGTTTACATCCTTGTCCACCAGTTCGCTGAAAGGATAATTTTCTTTAATCAATTCTTTATTGAAGGCGACACTTGCCTGCATTTCACCATCAACAATCAGGCTTGGCATTTTTGTTTTTACTATCGACCTTGCTTCGGCCACAAGTCTTGCTTCCGGCGAATCGCTGCTGCCAAAATTAGAATAGCTCAGCATGGCTATCCTGGGAACAATATTAAAATTACGTACTTCTTTTGCGGCGAGTAAAGTAATCTCAGCCAGTTCTTCGGCAGTAGGATTGAAGTTAACCGTTGTGTCAGCAAGGAATAGAGGGCCTCTTTTTGTCAGCATCATGTACATGCCGGCAATTTTATTTATGCCGTCTTCTGTGCCAATAATCTGGATGGCCGGACGAATGGTATCGGGATAGTTTTTGGTGAGCCCCGAGATCATAGCGTCCGCATCACCACATTCTACCATCATGCTGCCAAAATAGTTTCTGTCACGCATAATCTTTTTGATTCATACGAGTTAAAGCCACGACGGCCTCTTTTTAGCAGAAAAATTTCAGCATATTCATTTCTTTTATCTTCCTGATCGTCACTTCTTGGATCAATAACAGGAAGCCCTTCTATTTCAATTCCGTTCTCAATTGCAATTCTGTTAATGCGTCTTTCATCACCCAGCAGTATAGGATAACCAATGCCCTCATCAAACACAATTTGTGCTGCTTTCAGTATCTTAACATTATCCGCTTCTGCAAATACAATCCGCTTTGGATTTCTTCTCGCTTTATTGCCAATAATCCGCATAACCTGGTTGTCAAGACCGAGACGCTTGTTCAGGTTATTTACATATTCGTCCCAATTTATGATAGGAGATAATGCATCACCTGCTTCCATTGCCGCTTTGGCAACAGCAGGGGCAACTGTGGCTAGCAGTCTTGGATCAACAGGTTTAGGAATAATATAATTTGGGCCGAAGGAAATATTTTTTTCATCGTATGCCATATTCACAATATCCGGAACTGTTGTTTTGGCTAAATCAGCCAGGGCTCTTACTGCAGCCAGCTTCATTTCTTCAGTAATTTTTTTTGCTCTTACATCTAATGCTCCACGGAAAATGTAGGGAAACCCAAGTACATTATTTACCTGGTTTGGATAATCGCTACGTCCGGTAGCCATAATGATGTCTTTGCGGGCACCTGTTGCCTCTTCATAGGTTATCTCAGGATCAGGGTTGGCCATTGCAAATACAATCGGGTTTTTGGCCATGCTTTTGATCATGTCGGCATTTAATACACCACCTTTACTCAAACCTATAAAAACATCTGCATTTTTCATTTCCTCTGCCAATGAGTTATTTTTTCCGCCGCTGGCAAATTCTCTTTTCAGTTCATCCAGATCAGTACGGCTTTCATGAATTAATCCTTTACTGTCAAATACCCTGAAATTTTCTTTTTTTGCTCCCAGTGCTATGTAAAGCTTTATGCATGAGATTGCCGCAGCACCCGCACCACTAACAATTATTCTTACTTTATCAAGTTTCTTCTTATGAATTTCGCAGGCATTCATTAATGCCGCAGCGCTGATGATGGCGGTACCATGCTGGTCATCGTGCATTACCGGAATGTTCATTTCTGCTTTCAGTCTTTTTTCGATATAGAAGCATTCTGGTGATTTTATGTCTTCGAGATTGATGCCGCCAAAAGTAGGTTCCAGCGATTTTACAATCTCTACAAACTTTACCGGGTCTTTCTCATTAATCTCTATATCAAATACATCTATGTCGGCAAATATTTTGAACAGAACCCCTTTTCCTTCCATAACAGGTTTGCCAGCTTCCGGGCCAATATCGCCAAGACCCAAAACAGCAGTTCCGTTGCTTATTACCGCTACAAGGTTTCCTTTTGCTGTATATTTATAAACATCATCTTTATTGGCAGCAATCTCAAGGCAAGGCCAGGCCACACCGGGGGAATAAGCTAAAGAAAGGTCTCTTTGTGTTTTTGCTTCTTTGGTAGGGATTACTTCAATCTTTCCGGGCTTTCCGTTAGCATGATATTCGAGTGCCTGTTGCTTGCGTAGGTCGTTTTGCATTGTAATAAAAAGTTTAAACCAACTACTTAATTCTGCTCATCCTCTTTTATTTAATTCCCGGATACGGCGTCCGGCTTATTTATTCGCTAAGAAAATATATCTCAGCATCTTTGCAAAGTACGGAATAATATCTCCGCTTCATGTGACAATTGGAAGAGCTGGTTATTATACTTTTAAACTGCTTCCCAGCCAGGCCATTATTCCCATTCCCACTTCAATCGCATCTTCATCAACATTAAAAATGGGGTGTGTACACCTGAAGTTATACCCTTGCTCTTGTTCATTGTTCCAAGACGGAAAAAACAGGCTGGTATTTCCTGCGCATAGTACCCGAAATCTTCTGCACCCATCCGTAATTCTGATTCACTTACATTTTCTGCACCAAGGTAAGTTTCTGCAGCTTTCATTGCAGCATCATTCACAATTTCATTATTATAAACACATGGATAGCCAACATCAATATGCAGGTCAACCTCGCCACCCATCGAATGAACAATGTTTTCGGATATCTTCCGCATTAATTCATGTGCCTCAAAACGCCATTGTTCATCCATTGCACGGAAAGTACCCATCAGTTTTACTTCACCGGGAATTACATTTGTGGTGTTACCTCCGTTAAATGATGTGATGGAAAGTACTGACGGATTAAAGGGGTTATTGTTACGGCTCACCACCTGTTGCAATGCAATAACCAATTGTGAACTGATGAGTATTGGATCAACAGCAAGATGTGGCGATGCCGCATGGCCACCTTTACCTTTAATGGTAAAATACAGCTCATCTGCGCTGGCCATTACTTTACCGCTGCGGAAACTAAGTTTCCCTGTTTCCATCATGGTGTGTACATGTAAGGCAAGTATTGTCTGCGGGGAAGGGTTTTCCAACACTCTATCTTTTATCATTAATGAAGCACCGCCGGGATTTTTTTCTTCGCCGGGCTGAAAGATCAGTTTTACAGTTCCTTCCCACTCTTCTTTTAACTCACTCAAAATTTTTGCGGCACCCAATAAACAGGCAGTGTGTACATCATGTCCGCATGCATGCATTACCCCATCTACCTTTGATTTATAGGGGACATCATTTTCTTCTTTGATAGGCAATGCGTCCATATCGGCCCGCAGGGCAATGACTCTGCTATCCGGATTTTTGCCTTTGATTAGTCCCACGACACCTGTTGTTGCTTTTACTTCAAAAGGAATACTGAATTCAGATAGTTTTTGCTGAACAAACTTAGATGTCTCATATTCCTGGTAGCTCAGTTCAGGATTGGCATGTATATGTCTCCTTACTTCAATAAAGTCAGCTGCATATTCTTTTGCCAGTTCTTTTATTTTTAGCTGCATTGTACAAAAATAAACAATCTATGCCGGAGGTAAATGCAAAAAATCCCCGGCTGTGCTGCCGCGGATTTCTAAAAACTGATAAATAAAGTTAATTAATCTTCTGTCTCATTTTCTTTGCCCGGCTTTACTTCAATAACATCTTTCATTATAAAAACCCCTTTGGAAAAATAAGGATTCAGCTTTCGCTGATAAGATTCTGCATCTTTTCTGTCTTTAAAATTTCCGGCCTTTACTTTGTAATATGGCGATTGGTGCCACAGGTATGCTTTTAATTCTGGGAAATTGCTGTACACTTTTGTTTTTGCAGCGATGGCTTCTTCGCGGCTGTTGGTGCTGATAATCAGTAAACGAAACCCTTTATCTGTTCTTCTGCCTTCACGGGTTGTAGCTTCATTAATAGCCGCTTGCATTTTAACCAGCAGGTCAAGTCTTGCGTCTTTGTGAACGACAACAGAACTGCTGTCAATGCTTTTTCCTATTGTATCGGCGGTAATTTTCTGTGAATTCTGACCGAATAATGTTGCCGAAGCAAATAAGCAAAGGATTACAAAAAGTAGTTTCATGTGTTGCATCTTGCAAATATCTTACCAAAAGATTTAATATCCACCACCAGCACCTGCAATATTCTCCACAGGATGCCAGGTTGTTTTTATTTCCTGGGTGTCAAAAATCAAATAAGGCGATTGTCCTTCTTCACTGTCCCAATGTACTTTATCGTAAAAGAAAACCCGTTTTACGTTGGCTGCGGCTTTCTCCTGCATCATTTTCTTTACGTCAGAATTGTTTTCGCAGTAAATGGTTGCATTTACATCCATGTGATCAACAAACCAGCTTGCCAGTTCGGAGGGTTTGCCTGTTAAGATATTCACAACGCCGCCAGGCAGATCGGATGAGTTGAGTACTTCGGCAAATGTTACTGAACAAAGCGGTTTCTTTTCTGACGCTAAGACCACACATGTGTTTCCACCGGCAATAACTTGCGTAATCACAGACACTAAACCAAGCAGTGAGTCGCTTTGTGGCGCTATTATGGCTACTACTCCTGTTGGCTCTGGTACTGAGAAGTTAAAATGTGATGAAGCCACCGGGTTAACAGCGCTGAATAGTTGTTGGTATTTATCGCACCAGCCAGCATAGTAAATGAGGCGGTCAACAGCGAGGCTCACTTCTTTTTCTGCTTTAGCTTTGCTGGCATCTTGTAGCATCAGTTCATCCACAAACTGTGCTTTTCTGCCTTCCAGCATTTCGGCCATGCGATATAGTATCTGGCTGCGGTTAAAAGCGGCACGTCCACTCCAGCCGCCAAAGGCATTGCGGGCTGCCACTACTGCATCACGAAAATCTTTACGGGAGCAAAGGCATACATTAGCCAATTTCTCGCCAGCCGCATTTGTTGGTATATAATAACGGCCCGACTCTGTTCTTGGAAACTGGCCACCGATGTAGATTTTGTAGGTTTTGAGTACGTCGAGACGTTGTGTTGTTGTCTTTGTTGCCATTGTTAATCCGTTTAAAGGTTTAAGGGTTTAATGGTTATTTCTTCCTGACCCCTTTAACTTCTGTTTTTTGTAAATACTCAATTAATTTTTGAATCATAGCACTTATTCTTACTGCCTTAATATACAATTCATCAAACTGTTCCTGGTTTAAATATTTCCTATCTAAGGCTCTGTATAGTTATGACCTAAACTCGCCGCATGAGCCTTTTGAATAACCAAGAAACTGAATAAATTCTGCTCTTGTTCCTCTTTCAAATCCTTCGGCAATATTATCCATTATAGAGCCGGATGAAGATTCAATCTGGCCGATTAGCTTAAAACTGTTTTTGAATTGTCCAACATCAATTAAGTGTCCAATCTTGTTACACATTTCCCGTGACACTTTCCAGGCATCTATTTCTTCAAATCTTTTTATTGTTGCCATGAATATTCTTGTTAAGGTTTAATTTATTTAATAAAGCTAAAAGTTAAGCCTCATATTATAATGATAGTTTAAGGATTTCGGACCAACCCTTCAACCATTAAACCCTTCAACCCTTTAACGATAAATAGGGCAACAAGCCATGCAACCCGCCTTCTCTTCCAAATCCACTTTCTTTATAACCGCCAAAGGGAGAAGTAGGGTCAAACTTGTTAAATGTATTTGCCCAAACCACACCAGCTCTTAACCTTTTCGTCATATTGAAGACTTTAGAGCCTTTATCTGTCCAAACACCGGCGCTTAATCCATAAGGTGTATTGTTGGCTTTTTCAATCACTTCATCATCAGTGCGAAAGGTGAGGATGGCCAGCACCGGTCCAAAAATTTCTTCCTGTGCTATGCGATTACTTTGTGCCACGTTGGTAAACAGGGTAGGTTTGCAGAAGAAACCTTTCTTTGGCAAGTTGCAACTACTTTGATACATTTCTGCTCCTTCCTTTTTACCAATTTCAATGTATTCTAAAATTGTTTCTAATTGTTGCCTAGAGTTGATAGCGCCAATGTCAGTATTCTTATCCAGCGGGTCGCCTACAATCAGCGATTCTAACCTGTCTTTCAATTTCCTGATAACAGTTTTGGCAATTGATTCCTGTACATACAGTCTTGATCCGGCGCAACACACATGGCCCTGGTTAAAGAAGATGCCGTTAATAACGCCTTCCACGGCCTGGTCAATCGGGGCGTCTTCAAAAATGATATTGGCTGCTTTTCCGCCCAGTTCCAAAGTGAGTTTTTTTTCAGTGCCTGCAATAGCCCGTTGTATCATTTTGCCCACTTCAGTAGAACCGGTAAAAGCAATCTTGTTAACATCCGGGTGTCTTACAATCGCATCGCCTGTAGAACCCACACCAGAAAGAATATTTACTACTCCGGGCGGTAAATCTGCTTCTTCAATTATCTCTGCCAGTTTTAAGGCTGTTAGGGGAGTAGTTTTAGAGGGCTTAAAAACAACCGTATTTCCGGTGGCCAGTGCCGGTGCAATTTTCCATGCTGCCATCAGCAATGGAAAATTCCAGGGGGCAATTTGCCCTACCACACCAAGGGGAGCCGTTTTTCTGTTAGGAAAGGCATACTCCAGTTTATCGGCCCAGCCTGCATAATAAAAGAAATGATTGGCAGCGGTAGGCACATCAAAGTCACGGCTTTCACGGATGGGTTTGCCCCCATCCAATGTTTCAATTATTGAAAGTTCTCTTGCTTTTTCCTGCACCATCCGGGCAATGCGGAAGATATATTTAGCCCTTTCTTTGGCAGGAATTTTCTTCCAAACCTTTTCGTATGCATTTCTTGCGGCAACAACAGCTTTGTTTACATCAGCTTCGTTGGCCACAGCCACTTCACTCAATTTCTCTTCCGTTGCAGGGTTTATCGTATCAATAAAAGTTTTGCTTAGTGGCTTCTGCCATTTGCCGTCAATAAACAAATCATATTGTTTGTTTATTATAGCTGCACTTTTACTTTCAGGTGCAGGTGCATACGTCCAAGAAGTGTCAAACTTCAGCTTTAATGTGTTATTTTTTGTTGCAGGGGTCATCGTTTTCTTTGCAACTTTTCCTGCACGGCTTGCAGGTTTTGCTTTTACAGGCATAGTTTATTTTTTATGTTTCCAGCGACAACAACTCTGCTCATCGCCTGTTGTGTCACTCACTTCATCGTTCTGTAATTCTAATCAACAGAAAAATAATTTGCACTCTGGTACATTCCCGTTTCCATTTTCACTAGTTGCATCAATACATCGTTAGCCAGGCTGCTGGCACCAAAGCGGAACCATTGGTTCGTCAGCCAACCTTCGCCCAGCACTTCTTTCACCATTACCAAATAATGCAGTGCCAGTTTTGATTTGGATATGCCACCTGCTGGTTTCATGCCTATCATCTTTCCTGTTTTGTAATAAAAATCACGGATGGCTTCCAGCATTACTAATGTAACAGGCATGGTGGCCGCAGGCTGTATTTTACCGGTTGATGTTTTGATAAAATCGGCTCCGGCATACATAGCAATATCACTTGCCCTTCTTACTTTATCCAAAGTGCCTAATTCGCCGGTTTCTAATATTACTTTTAGCCTCGCATTACCGCAGGCCTCTTTAATTGCTGCAATTTCATCGAACACAAAATTGTATTCACCGGCATGAAACTTTCCCCGGCTGATGACCATATCAATTTCATCGGCTCCGTTAGCTACAGCATATTTTGTATCACGGATTTTGACATCTCTCGGTGCCTGTCCGCTGGGGAATGCAGTAGCTACTGCTGCTACTTTTATTCCGGAACCTTCTAATGCTTTTTTTGCCACTTTCACCATTGACGGGTACACACATACAGCCGCTACCGTTGGCAGACCGGGCAGTGCATCATGCGGATGCATGGCCTTGTAGCAAAGCTGTTTTACTTTACCATCAGTGTCTTTTCCTTCCAGTGTGGTAAGGTCAATCATGTTCAGCGTAAGCAGTAACCCATTTCTCTTTGTTTCATTCTTAATGCTGCGTTTGGTAAAACGGGAAGCCCTTTCTTCCACTCCCACCTGGTCAATATGAGGAGATAAACTGAAACCTGCCTGTACGGCAGTCAGGTCCGGAAGCAGCGTTATTGCTTTGGCAACGGCCATATTGCTTGAAAAATTTAGTTTCAAAGATAATTAAACTAAGTTGTAATGTTTTGTATTGTCACTTAAGTACCGCTAATAGCATTTACAGTATCAATGATTATCATCTTCATCTGTATCAAGGCTCTTGCCACAGTGCGGGCATGATTTTTTTCTCCTTTTTTTATTTCTCCTTCTGAATTCTTCCAAAAAACCGGCATAAAAAATACCGGCAGGAATAGCAAACACTGCAAAACCCGTGAGCATTATCAGTCCCGACATTATTTTTCCCATAGTTGTCATGGGGTACATATCACCATATCCGGTTGTGGTAAGCGTTACAACTGCCCACCACATGGTTGCCGGAATGCTGGTGAATTTGTCTTTATTAATTGGATGCAGGTGTTCTGCAAAGTACATGATGCAGGAGGCGATGATGATAAGAAAGAAAATCATTACAAAGCTCAGTGTCAGTTCACTTGCCCTTCTTTTCAGCACGCCGCTGATGAGTTGGGTGGAGCTTTTCATGTAGGCTGTGAGTTTGAACAGTCTGAGAAAACGTAACAGCCGGAGCATCCTCAATACCCGGAGGTCGAGCCCGATAAATGCATGAAGATAGGAGGGGAGTATAGCCGCCAGGTCAATTAGCGCCGATAAGGTGAACATATATCGTAACCGGCCCCAGAACCAGTGTTTGTATTTATATACATAAGTGGCACTCCACAACCGAAGTAAGTATTCAACTGTAAAAATTCCAACAGATATTAAATCAAAATAATTAAAAAAACGTTGTTCATAATACTCATCATGCATGGAAGGCACAGTTTCCAGCATTACAGCAATTACATTGAGTACAATAAGGACAATTATAAAGACGTTTACAAAACGGTCCCACTTCGGAATTCCTACTGAGTCAGGATCAAGTAACCCATAGATTTTCTTTTTTATCTCTTCGTACATACGCAATCGTTTTGGCTGAGCTAAAGATATTAAATAATAATCCTTTTATTATTCTGCTAAATTGGAAGTTAACAGATAGCACTGGCAGGTTGTATTTTCCTCAAAATTTTTTTAGAAATTGCTCCATATAAAACGATTTTATACCCGTCCTTGCAGGAGTTTATAGGGTCTTAGTGCTAACTTGCAGTATTAAAGTACTGTAAAATGACAGGAAAGGAACGTATTAAAGTTGCCATGCAATGTGGTATTCCCGATACAGTTCCTGTAATGTGTCAGCTTTCTCTGGGGCACTATTTTATGCATAGCGGCGTTGATCCATTGGAAATATGGTACACGTCAGAAGGCTTTTCAGCTGCATTGATAGCCTTACAGGAACGATACCGGTTTGATGGTATTCTTGTAAATCTTCATGGACGGCCGGCAAACTGGAGATCTTATATTGATAAGATTACTAAAGAGGGGAGCGAAAAAAAAATCTGGTGGAATAACGGTTGCTATACTATTTTTCCCGAAAATGACAATCCGCACTATTACCAAAAGAACGGAACAATAAGTTTTCCCGCATTTGAACAGATTGATCCGAAAAAACTGTTTTATGTAGATCCGTGGCAGATAACAGGGGTTAATTATCCGTTTAAATGGGATTTTGATGAAACAGAGAGGCCAAAGGAAGATTTTTTTCCGCCGTATATTACGGATACGTTAAAAATGGTTATTGCAAAAACGGTAAGCAAGATTTCTGTGCATGGGGAAGTGTATAGTCCTTTCTCACAATTTTTAGAGTTGCTGAATTATGAAGAAGCATTGATGGCATTGCTTACAGACCCTGAAAAGACACATGCCTGCCTGAAGGCACTTACAGAAGGAACAATTTCTCTTGGTATACTGGAGGCAGCCTGCGGGGCTGATGCAATATTGATTTCTTCCGCCTTTACCGGTAGTGGCTTCATATCAAGGGAACTTTACCAGGATTTTGTACTGCCTTATGAAAAAGCAGTTATCAGCGGTATAAAGGCGGTACATAATATTCCCGTTTACATACATACCTGCGGAGGTATTGGAGACAGGCTTGATTTAATGACAGAAACAGGAACTGATGGGATTGATACACTTGACCCTCCCCATTAGGCACTGTTGAACTGGAAGAAGCAGTTGCACAAACAAAAGGGAAAGTGTTCATTAAAGGGAATATCGATCCTGTAAATGAGTTGCTGAATGGAAGTGATGATGTAATCGAAAAGGCTGTCCGTCGCAGATTGCAAATCGCAAAGCCGGGAGGAGGTTATATATTAAGTACAGCCTGTTCTGTATCGCCCCGGACACCGCCCCGCAATATTGAGTTACTAAGCAGGATTGGCAGAGAACTGGGGAAATATGAATAAACTGTATGGAAAACATTCTTGATCAGATAGCACTTTGTATTGAGTACGGAAAGATTAACGAAGCCGCACCATACCCGCCGGAATTAAAAGGAAAGCCTGGAGCTGATGAACTGACAAAACTGGCCTTGCAACAAGGATTGTCTGCAGATGAAATATTGAATAGTGGATTTATAAATGGCATGAACAGGGTAGGGAAGAAATTTTCAGAACACAAAATATTTGTTCCGCAAATGCTGATGTCTGCAAAGGCAATGAATACAGGAATGGAACATCTGAAACCTTTTTTTAAGTCGGGAGAAGCGAAACGTAAAGGAGTATTTATTATAGGAACAGTAGCCGGTGATTTACATGAGATTGGAAAAAATCTTGCTGCAATGATGATAGAAGGGGAGTGGCTGGGAGGTGATAGACCTGGGAAAGATGTTAAAACAGAAAAATTTGCAGAAACGGTAAAATATTATCCGGGTTGCGTGGTAGGCTTATCAGCTTTGCTCACTACAACAATGGTGAATATGGCTTCAACAGTAAGTGTGCTGAAAAAGGAATTCCCGGGCATTAAAATTTTAGCGGGAGGAGCTCCGGTTAACAATGATTTCTGTTTACAGATTGGAGTTGATTTTATGCTCCCGACCCGCAAAAAGCAGTTCAGTACCTTAATAAATTTTCTGATTAGAAAAAGAATTTCTGACGACCGGAAAAACAAAAAATACAGACAATGAGCAGTATCCTCGATCGGATAAAAGCAGGTGAAATACTGGTTTCAGACGGAGCATGGGGTACTTTCTTGCAGGCAAAGGGCTAAAAACCGGGGAATGCCCGGAATACTGGAATGTCATACATCCAGATGTAGTTTTGAATATTGCCCAAAGCTATATTGATGCCGGCGCTGACATGATTGAAACCAACAGTTTTGGAGCAAACAAATTTAAACTAGCACATTATGGGCTGGAAAGAGAAGTTTATAATCTCAATAAGACTGCAGCAGAAATCTCCCGGAAAGCTGCAGGCAGTAATCATTTTGTAATTGGTTCGGTGGGTTCAACAGGTAAACTGTTACTGATGGAAGAAACTACGCCGGCTGAAATGTATGCTGTTTTCAGTGAACAGGTAATTGCATTGGAAAAGGTGGTACAGATGCAATTTTGATTGAAACGATGACTGACCTTGAAGAAGCCCTGCTGCAGTAAGGGCTGCGAAAGAAAACACCCGTTGTGATGTTTTTTGTACCATGACTTTTGAAAAGACTGCTGTTGATGAGTTTAACACAATGATGGGAGTGTCGCCTGAAGAAATGGTTAAGAGGCTTGTTGATGCCGGGGCAGATATTGTTGGTGCCAATTGCGGAAATGGTTCGGAAGATATGACAGACATTGTAAAAAAAATTAGAAGCTGCAACAGTAATATACCTGTACTGATACAAGCCAATGCAGGTATACCTGTTTATCATGACGGGAAAATCAGATATGGAGAAACACCGGAACAAATGGCAGTTGTAGCAGAAAAACTGATTGCCGCGGGGGCCAATATCATCGGAGGGTGTTGTGGCACCACGCCGCTTCATATCGCCAAAATTGCAGAAAGGGTAAGATTGTATAATCATTAAGCATTTGTTTGTGGAAATATCAGAATACACATATAAAGTTGATGAGTTAAACCTGAAGCCTGAGACTTTAGAAGTTTCTATGGGATATGCAGCTACTAAATCCCCAGAGCCGATTAGGCAGATAATAGAAGATACGCTATATATGGCCAGGGATTTATGCAGTATAAAAGGTGGCTATATCCTGATCAGCAGTATCTCTTTTTGCAGGATGGATATTTGTTGAAATTGGGTGACACGAAGTTCAATATTCAGAAAATCATATACGGACAACTTAAGAAGGCGGAGACTGTGGCTTTATTCGTCTGTACTGCCGGGGCTGATATAGGTGAGTATGCCGAAAGTCTTATAAGACGGGGAGATGTACTGGAAGGGTATATTATGGATAAAGCAGGCTCTGAAATTGTGGAGGCTGCCATGGATAAAATGCAGCATGAGATGGAGAAAAGGCTGAACAGCCTGAACAGCCTGCAACTTCATATTACAAACCGGTATAGCCCCGGTTATTGTGGGTGGAATGTTGCTGAACAGCAAAAACTATTTTCTTTCTTTCCGGCTGATTTTTGCGGAGTTACATTAACGGAGCAATCTCTGATGCAGCCGGTAAAATCTGTTAGCGGCATCATCGGTATTGGCCGGCATGTAAAACGAAATGCGTATAAGTGTAATATTTGTGAGGAAGAATATTGTATTTACAGGAACAGACAAACTTGAAGAGGCTATATTTAACAGTTGCAGATAGAAAAAAAAGGGTTCAATTACTGAACCCTTTTTTTATTAATGTAAAAAAACAAAATTATTTTCCATGGCATTGCTTGTACTTCTTTCCACTTCCGCAGGGGCAGGGGTCGTTTCGGCCAATCTTTGGCCCCACTTTCACCGGTTCCTGTTTCGCCCCGCCTGACGGGTCGTAATAATCTTTTTCATTGGCACCATAGTCTTGTCCTGCATCATCTACCTGGTCTTTATTAGCAGAAAGACGGCTCATATCCGTTTTTTGCTGGCGGCCTTCTTTTAACTGAGCAGTTTCCTGTTGTATCGGCAAAGATGAATGGCTGAGGAAGGAAACAATATCTTTGTTCACATCATTATTCATGTTGTTAAACAGGTTAAATGCTTCCATCTTATAAATAACCAACGGGTCTTTTTGTTCCAGGTATGCTGTTTGCACACTTTGCTTCAAATCATCCATTGCCCGCAGGTGTTCTTTCCACGCATCATCTATTACAGAAAGTGTGATAGTTTTTTCCAGTGAATTAGTAAGATCGGATCCGTTTGTACTTAGTGTTTTATCAAGATTGGTAAGCACATTCAATCCTTTCTTCCCGTCGGTAAAAGGCACAATTACATTCTCGATGTGGCTGCCTTGTGTTAACCGGATGTTTTTAAATACGGGAATGGCCTGTTTTTGCAATTCGGCTTTGTGCCTGTTGTAGCGTTCAGTTATTTCAGTATAGAGTTTATCGTTCACGGAATTGATATCTCCTCTCTTGAATTCTTCTTCTGCAATAGTTGTGTCAAGCCCGAAGTTTACAATGCAGGCCAGCTTAAATCCTTCAAAATCTTCTTGTTCACGGAAACCGTCAATGATACTGGCAGCCAGTGAAGAAAATGATGTGTCAATATCAAGCGCCAGCCTTTCGCCAAAAAGGGCATGATTTCTTTTGTCATAAACAGCATTCCGCTGTTTGTTCATTACATCATCGTATTCCAGCAATCGCTTACGGATGCCAAAGTTGTTTTCTTCCACTTTCTTTTGTGCCCGCTGAATACTGTTACTGATCATGCTGTGCTGAATCACATCTCCCTCTTTATAGCCCAGTTTGTCCATGATGGATGCTATCCGTTCGCTGCCAAACATTCGCATCAGGTCATCTTCCAGGGACACATAGAATTGCGATGTGCCGGGATCACCCTGGCGACCTGCACGGCCTCTCAACTGTCTGTCCACACGGCGGCTTTCGTGGCGTTCGGTACCGATAATTGCTAAACCACCTGCTTCCTTTACGCCGGGGCCCAGTTTAATATCTGTACCCCGACCGGCCATATTAGTGGCAATGGTAACAGCACCAGGCAAACCAGCCTCGGCAACTACAGTGGCTTCACGGGCATGTTGCTTTGCGTTGAGTACGTTGTGCGGAATTTTTTTCTGCTGCAGCATCCTTCCAAGCAGTTCACTTACTTCTACTGAAGTGGTACCTACCAGACAGGGACGTCCAGCATTGCGCAGAGTCTCTATTTCATCAATTACTGCTTTGTATTTTTCCCGTTTTGTTTTGTATACCAAATCCTGCTTATCATCCCGTATCATTTTCACATTGGTAGGGATGGTAACCACATCTAATTTATAAATACTCCACAGCTCTGCAGCTTCTGTTTCGGCAGTACCGGTCATGCCACATAGCTTGTGATACATACGGAAATAGTTCTGTAAGGTAACAGTGGCGTATGTCTGTGTGGCGGCTTCAATCTTTACGTTTTCTTTGGCTTCTATTGCCTGGTGTAAACCATCGGAATAACGGCGTCCATCAAGTATACGCCCTGTTTGTTCATCTACAATTTTTATAGATCCATCCATAACCACATACTCCACATCTTTATCGAAAAGGGTGTATGCTTTAAGTAATTGTTGAACGGTGTGAATGCGGTCAGCTTTTTGTGCATAGTCATTCAGTATAGCTTCTTTTTGCTGTAGTTTTTCATCCGTACCCGCTGGGCCTTTTTCCACTTCGGCCAGTTTAACACCAATATCCGGCAGTACAAAAAACTCAGGATCTTCGCCAGAACGGGTAATAGCAGCGATACCTTTATCAGTCAGGTCTACAGACTTGTTTTTTTCATCAATCTGGAAAAGCAACTCTGCATCGACAATATGCATGTTGCGCATCTGATCCTGCAGGTAATAGTTTTCCGCTTTCTGCATTTTTACTTTCACGCCGGGTTCACTCAGGAACTTGATGAGCGGTCCGTATTTTGGCAAACCCCTGAAGGCTCTGAACAGGTACAATCCACCGCCTTTAGGGTCGTCATCGCCATTGGCAAAACGTTTTTTTGCCTCATTCATATTGTCACGAACAATCTTCTCTTGTTCCTGGTAAAGCTGCTGTACCCGGGGCTTGTGTATGTGAAACTGCTGGTCTTCACCTTTTGGTACCGGACCAGAAATAATCAATGGTGTTCTTGCATCGTCAATCAATACCGAGTCCACTTCGTCCACCATTGCATAATGGTGCTTGCGTTGCACCATTTCGTCAGGACTGTGCACCATGTTATCACGCAGGTAGTCGAAACCAAATTCGTTATTCGTTCCGTATGTAATGTCTGCAAGATAGGCCTGTCTTCTTTCTTCGCTGTTCGGCTGGTGCTTATCTATGCAGTCTACCTTAAGGCCAAGCCACTCAAACAAGGTTCCGTTCCATTCCTGGTCACGACGGGCCAGGTAGTCGTTTACTGTTACAATATGCACTCCTTCCCCGGGCAAGGCATTGAGGTAAGCAGGCAATGTTGACACAAGGGTTTTACCTTCACCCGTTGCCATTTCAGAAATCTTTCCCTGGTGCAGTACAATACCTCCAATCAACTGCACATCGTAATGGACCATGTTCCATGTCACATTTCCGCCCGCAGCGGTCCATGAGTTTTTGTATATTGAATTGTTGCCATCAATAGTAATGTAGTCTTTCTTTACACTAAAGTCACGGTCAAGGTCGGTGGCAGTAGAAACAATTTCGGTGTTTTGTGAAAAGCGACGGGCTGTTTCTTTTTACCACTGCAAAAGCTTCAGGTAGTATTTGCTCCAGTATCTCTTCAATTTTTTTGTCCCTTTCTTTCTTCAACTTATCAACTTCCTGGTAAATTGAATCCTTACCATACAAATCGTTGAAAGGGAGTTCATCGGCAGCCTTGTTCTTGTCAGCAATTTCTGCATTAATTTCAGTAAGATGTTCTCTTATGCGCTGACGGAACTCCTGTGTTTTATGGCGTAGCTCATCGTTGCTGAGTGACGTATAGGACTCAAAGAATTGGTTGATTTTGACAACTGCAGGCTGAATTTTTTTAACGTCTTTCTCCGATTTGCTGCCACCAAATATTTTTTGAATAAAACCAAACATATCTAAACGATTATTGAATAATGTGTTATACTTTTAATGCAGAATCTTGCTACAGCCAAAAACCATGCTACATGCCCTTGCAGGCCAAAATGGCAGAATGGTTTTTAGAGGAGGTCAAAGGTAGGCATTTTAGAGTGTGGTTTTGGGCAAAAAGTCCATTTTTAAATGCCAGGTTATGAAAAAGTTTCTTAAAAAAGCAGTTTACTTGTTATCATTATTTCTCCCCTCTTTTCACTCTCACAAATCTATACTGGCCGGATAGACAGCGTAAAAGATGGCGACGGCGTGATTTGCACCTACATCGGAGAAATTAAAAACAACAAACCCAATGGCCGGGGATTACTGATTTATCCGGAAGGAAAGAATGCCTTTAGACATACAGGCTATTTTTCAAACGGAATGGCAAATGGAAAGGATTATCCTTTTTAACGGAGCATTTAATTGCGGAACGTTCCTTACTGGCAAATTGGACGGAAAAATTGCTTTCAGAAGCGGTTCTACATTTGGTGTTGAAATGGTGGTTAGCGGTATATCAAATGGAATTACAACTGCAGTTACAGATAATAACATGGTGCTTTTCTTCCGTAAAAAAACTGATATAGAGCAGGGCAGCAAACTGTACGTGGATGCAAATGGGCTTACATTTTATCACAAGTACATGCTAAATGGAATGCAGGCAGGGTCACAAATTCAATATGAAGTAAAGAATAGCAGTTTATATGAAGGCTATTGGAAGGATGACAAATGGATTAAGCAGCCTATTACGTTTAAAAGTATGTTGAAAGATAAAAATTTCAAAAGTTTTAAGAATGATAAAGCTGTGGGTATGGGTATCTTCAACCAGAATAATGCCATGAGTGATACAGGTTTCCTGATGAGTGCTGATGGTAATGAACGATATTTTGGAAAATTTTCAGATGGAAATTTTATTTCAGGTGTTCAGATTTTTGACGGAGTAAGATTTATTGGAAAAATGAAAGAAGGCAAGGCCCAGGGTGATTGTTTCTTCTTTAAAGAGGCAGGTAGTTTCTTAAGGGGAAACTATATTGATAATGTGCTCAATGACAGTTCCTGTTTTTTTCTGAATCTTGAGAATAATACAACATATATCGGTGGAGCTGTTAATGGTGCTTTTGAGGAAAGGGAATTTCTTCTACTATGGATAATATCCTCTTCATAGGCACTTTTAAAAATAATGGGCTTAACGGTGAGTGCACAAAAGTTTATCCATCCGGCTATAGCATAATGGGTCGCTGGCAAAAAGATTCGCTTGTGGCCGCAGAAAAAGCTTCAGACCCGAACGGTAAAATATTTTCACTTACTCCAAAAACGATGGAGGAGGGGATAGCAGCTTTAATAAATCATATTAAACAGCTTAGGATATATAACTCATCGGAACCATCAGAAAAAAAGTACAGCTTTCACCGGCCGGAGGATATAGCCGAGAAAGTAGCATACAAGAGTTTATTCAGGCTGCCATCTTCTGAATATGATGAAATCATTACCCGGATGGAAAAAAGTTACGTTTCTGGGTTTAGTCCCTTCCAATCTGAATATTTTATTTCTACTTATAAATCTGGCGTTGATAGCATGACGGCTATAAAATATTTTGACGGCATGTGCGGGCAATTAAAACAGTTGCAACTGACTTTGAAACCGGGTACAACACCTGTTAAGCTGTCAGAAAAAAATGTATCCTATAAATCTTCTTATATTTTTAAAATTTTTGAAATTCCGGAAAATGCCCGACCGGATGAATTTGTAACAATACAGGCTTGTATAATAAACGAAAACGGACAGCCGGATGATTTTTCGGTAGTCTTATTGATACGGACAGGCGATGTACAGTTTTTAAGTGACTCTCATCAGGGCAGCTTTCTATATTTGTAAAAAATGACTGTGACTTTTACCAGGGTTATACACATCATACCGGTTATATTGGTGTTGTTTCTTTCCTGCCAGGAAAACGAAAAGAGCAAAACAAGAAGAATATATCCTGAGTACAAAATCATTGCGGTTGAAGGAAATGACAACCTGGCAATTCTTGCACAATTCAAAGATGGAGATGAGTTTGGTGAAGCTATTTCCCTGGAGCCGCCATCTTCTGTAACGCTGGATGGGGAACCAATGCTGCCGGATACAGCCAGGTTTGGCGGAGTTTATTATGAGTTGTTTAAACCCCTTGATAAATTCGAAGGCAATCACATAATTGAGTATAGTGATGCTGAAGGAGAAAAATATAAGGAAAACTTCAGTTTTAAACCCGTAGCTCTTGTTTCAGCACTACCTGATACGGTAAGCAGGGGTGATTTGGAAATGGAGTTGACGGGTCTCAACTCTAAAGAATTAGTCCGTTTACTTTTGACTGATACTTCTTTTTTAAGTGAAGGTGTAAACCTTGCAGATACCATCGAGAATGGAAAATTGCAGATTTCAGTCAGTGAATTGAACAACCTGGCCGATGGCCCTGTTCAGTTGCAACTTATCCGGGAATTTGAACAGCCACTCAAAAATGTGGCAGGAATAGCCGGCAAACTCATCATAAACTACACACTGCAAAGGAATTTTTCTGAAGGACAATTAGTTATAACGATCCAATGTTCAGAAAACTGTTCAACAACAAGGCGTTATAATTTTAACTATGGTATGGAATTTCAGCCTCAAGGGCTTACTTTTGCGCCTGCCTGCTGATAGGCAGGGCCAATTTAAAATATTATATGGCAGGTCAATTAAAAGAGGTTCGTAACCGGATTAAATCAGTACAAAGTACACAGCAGATTACAAAAGCAATGAAAATGGTAAGTGCTGCCAAATTGCGCCGTGCACAAGATGCAATCATTCAAATGAGGCCTTATGCACAAAAACTGCAGGAAATGCTGAGCAATATCGTAAGCAACAGCGACAGTAGCGATGGTTTAAAATTAGCTGCTGAACGTCCGGCCGAGAAGATATTAATGATTGTAATTACCAGTGACCGTGGGCTGGCTGGTGCGTTTAACTCCAACCTGATAAAGCTTACGAAAGCTACCATTGCTGAAAAGTACAATGAACAGTACCGTAAAGGAAATATTTCTATTTGGAATATAGGTAAGAAAGGATATGAGCATTTCATAAAATTAAATTACAAGGCCAGCGACACATATAAAGATATTTTTCACCACCTCACATTTGAAAATGTACAGAAAGCGGCAAAAGCTGCAATGATAGCTTTTGAAAATAAAGAATTTGATGTCGTGGAAATTATATATAGCCAGTTTAAGAATGCAGCTACACAGCGTTATGTTGTGGAGCGGTTTTTGCCAATTCCTAAAGTAGAAAGTAAGGCTGGTGCTGTAAAAGCCGACTTTATTTACGATCCGTCAAAAGAGGATTTGATAGCAGAGCTGATGCCTAAAATTCTGAATACTCAACTTTTTAAAGCGGTACTTGATTCCAATGCATCAGAGCATGGTGCCCGGATGACTGCCATGGATAAGGCAAGCACAAATGCCAATGAAATGTTGCGCAGCCTGAAGATATCTTACAACCGGGCAAGGCAGGCTGCCATTACAACTGAATTGACTGAGATTGTGAGTGGTGCAGCTGCATTGCAAGGATAACCTCTTTTTTGGGCTAAGGAATTTAAGCGGGTATTTCCTTTTATGTTTCGGTTTGTAAAAAATGAATTCAGAATCTGAAGCAAAAACGTATTTTCGCCACCCCTTAAAAATTTGTAAAGCTAAAATTTGCCTGTTGGCAAAAGGCATGGAAATAACAAACCTGATACCACATATAGAAGCATTGATTTTTGCAAGTGACAAACCATTGAGCACACTTGAGCTTACTGATATGGTTAATAATGCGTTGGGATTTTTGGAAGACCGGGTTTCGCTTGACCAGGTAGAAGCGTCACTTGAAGGAATTACAGAAAAATACAGTGCAGATTTTTATCCATTTGAAGTAAAACAAAGCGGTGGTGGCTGGCAGTTTCTTACCCGGCCGGAATATCACAAAACTATTGCACAGCTCAATGGTGATAAATTTCTCAAACGTTTGTCGGCAGCTGCCCTCGAAACCCTGGCTATTATCGCATATAAGCAACCTGTAACAAAAGGCGAAATAGAGTCAATTCGTGGCGTAAGTTCTGATTATGCAGTACAGAAGTTGCTGGAAAAAGAACTCGTAATTATTACAGGCAGAAACGAGAAAATGCCTGGTCATCCCCTCGTTTATGCAACTTCTAAAAACTTTATGGATTATTTTGGCATCAATTCAGCCGATGACTTACCTAAAATAAAGGAAGTGCTGGCAGAACAATTGGTAGAACCAACAATTGTGAAGGATGCAATAAATGAAGAAAACGAAATGCCAGTGACAGAAGAAAAAACAAATGAGGGGGTAACATTTTCTGTTGCAGATAATGGGGAATTGGTAGAGAATAAGGACCAGGAAGAGGGCGAACAAAGCTAAACTTAATTTTAATAGAAGTTCAATGCCATCCCTTGCAGGATGGCATTGTTGTATTAAGTAATTTCGCAGCTATGGCAGAAAAAATAACAAATGAATTTTTACTGGAACAGGCAGGTGAATATGGAACACCCTTGTATGTTTACCATGGCGAAAAGATTAAAGAACAATATGAGAAACTAAGCTCGGCCTTTTCTGCACTGGATACAAAGTTTTTTTATGCATCCAAAGCGCTTACTAATATTAATATACTCCGATACATTAAAAACCTTGGGTGCAATGTTGACTGCAGTTCATCCAATGAAGTAAAACTGGCCTTACATGCCGGTTTTGAGCCGGAAAGAGTGTTATATACTTCCAACGGTATTTCTTTTGCAGAAATTGAAGAAGCGGCTGCAGCGGGTGTCCATATCAATATTGACAGCCTTTCAAATTTGGAGAAGTTTGGAAAGAAATATGGCCATACATACCCTGTAGGAATAAGAATCCGGCCCAATATTATGGCTGGAGGAAATATTAAAATATCGACAGGCCACAATACAAGCAAATTTGGAATACCGGTTCACCAGATTGAAGACATAGAAAGATTGATGAAAGAAACAAATATTTGTATTCATGCACTGCACATCCATACCGGAAGCGATATAAAAGATCCCGATATATTTGTGAAAGGCATTGAAGTGTTATTTGAGCTGATTCCTCATTTTCCTGATTTGAAAGTGATTGATCTCGGGGGTGGGTTTAAAGTGCCTTACAAGCCCGGAGAAGATGAAGTTAACATGCCTTTGCTAGCCCGGCGAATTAAAGAAACGTTTGTTAGTGACTTCCAAACCCAAAACAGGAATTTGAGTTTGTGGTTTGAACCGGGAAAGTTCCTGGTGAGTGAATGCGGTTATCTTCTTGCCACTGTTACCGTGTTAAAGGATACAGGCGAAATAACTTTTGCAGCAGTTAACAGCGGCCTTAATCATTTAATAAGGCCAATGATGTACGATGCCTATCACCACCTGGAAAATATTTCTAACCCGAAAGGAGTGAAGAAAAATTATTGGGTAACGGGTAATATCTGCGAGACTGACAATTTTGCTGCCGGCCGGACTTTAAATGAAATCAGGGAAGGAGATATTCTTGCTATCTATAATGGAGGAGCTTACGGGTTTGAAATGGCATCAAACTATAATTCAAGGTATAAACCTGCTGAAGTCCTTGTGGAAAACGGAATAGCAAGGCTGATACGCAGAAGAGATAATTTTGAAGATCTGATTAGAAACCAGGCCGAACTTATATAACTTTGCTTTTCCTCAAAGCAAACGCAGAAATGCAGCAGAAATGGATGTGTGGTGATTTTATTAATACTTGCCACTAATTAATACTTTATTAATCATTACTTACTATTTTTATTTCTAACTGTCTTACCAGACATAAAACTGAATGCTATGCCAATAAGAATGACTGACGACCCTGTAGACCAGAACGAGCAGGACTATGATGATGGTGGTGGTGGTAATCAACCAAATTTTCCAGGTAGTGGCGGAGGATTGATGTCTTTGCTGCCTATGCTCTTAGGTTTATTTAAAGGGAAAGGAATAATCTTTTTGCTTGTAATTGCTGCAGGCGCCTATTTTATGCTGGGCAGAGGTGGCTGCAATGTGGCAGAAGTGGTAAAGAAGTTTTCGGAAAGTGGTTATAATTTTAGCCCTTCTGAGTTTAATAAGGCATCTGTATATGACGGACTTGAAGATGATAATAACAAAAACCCTTTACCTGAGGCTGTTTCATTGCTTCGCTTTGCACCTGACAGGCTCAACCAGGGGCAACAGGGCAGTTGTGTGGCTTGGAGTTGTGCTTATGCTTCACAAACAATATTAACGGCGGCAGCTACAGGGCAGGATCCCAACTCTATCCGCTTTAGTCCTTCTTATCTGTATAACCAGATTAAACTGGAAGGTTGCCAGGGCTCTTATATTCAAAGGGCAATGGAAGCAATGAGCAGAAACGGTGGCGTTCCGCTGAGTCAGTATCCTTACAGAGATGATGACTGTGACAGAGAACCCAGTTCTTCAGATGTACAGGCCGGCCGTCAAAACGTTATACACGGATTTACACGCATCACTAATGGAGATAATATCAATGAAATCAGTGTTCGTGGTGTTAAAGAACATCTTGCTAAAAATGCACCTGTTGCTATTGGTATGATGGTAGGTCAAAGCTTTATGCAGGATATGATGGGCAGGGAACTATGGACACCACAGGGAATGGATGCCAGCCAGATGGGAATGGGCGGACATGCCATGAGTGTAATTGGTTATGATGACCGTAAGTTTGGCGGTGCTTTCCAGATAATGAACAGTTGGGGCCCCGAATGGGGCAAGAATGGGGTAGGCTGGGTTCGCTACGCCGATTTCAAAAAATTATGTTCGTGAAGCTTACGGAATTGACCCATTGCCTCAAAGAAGTAATGTGGCAAATATTCCGCTGGAGTGTAATATAGATTGGTAAATAATGCCGATAAGAAAAATATTCCACTGCGTGTTACAGGTGGAAATGTATTCCAAACAACATCACCGGTTTCTGCCGGCACAAGGTTCAAAATGTCAATTGAAAATGCGACCGAGTGTTATATTTATGTTTTTGGGCTGGATACAAATAATACCACTTATGTGCTTTTCCCTTATATGAAATCTGGGGAAACGGTTTCAAAGCATTCACCTTACTGCGGCATTACCGGTTATCGTTTATTCCCCAAAGCCCAGTCTATGGAGGCTGATAATATTGGCAACAAAGATTATATTGCTATTGTGGTAAGCAAAGATGAGCTGGATTATAATGCTATAAACAGTGCCATTACGGGGAGCAACCGTTCTGATTTTGCCGGAAGGGTAAATGCGGCGTTACAGGGTATCCTTATTCCTTCTGCCCGGTATACGAATACAAACGATGGGCGGATATATTTTAAAGTGAATACAAACAGTAATAAAGCTGTTGCCTGTGTGGTAGCAATAGACAAGCGATAAAAATGCGTACAGAAACTAAGGCCTTTATACAAAAAATGAAACATCCTGTTATTTTCAGGATGTTTCTGTTTAAAAAACTCCCTTCGGCTTTTTTTGCGGGGGCAAGAGTAAAAGAACTGGATGAGGTAAAATGTGTGGCAACAGTACCCTTCAAATGGTTTTCTCAAAACCCTTTCCGGTCTACCTATTTTGCCTGCCTGAGCATGGCTGCAGAAATGAGTACAGGTGTACTGGCAATGGCGCAGTTGTATAAAAGAAACCCACCAGTTTCGATGCTGGTAGTAAAAGTTGAGTCGGAATACTTTAAAAAGGCAACCGGAAGAACGAGTTTTGTTTGCGAGGATGGTATACTTTTTCGGCAGGCAGTCGAGGAAACAATTATTACCGGTGAAGCCAGAACAGTAAAAGTAAAATCAACAGGTAAAAACAAAGAAGGCGAAATCGTAGCCGAGTTTTTTATAACTTGGTCATTTAAAGTAAAACAGCAATTGTAGTCAACAAAATAATTCGGATATGAAAATAGCATTTCACGGCGCGGCCCGTACGGTTACCGGTTCAAAGCATATAATAACACTGAAAAATGGAACAAAAATTTTGCTTGATTGCGGTATGTTCCAGGGAATGGGCAAGGATACCGATACGCTTAACAGGCATTTTGGTTTCGACCCGGCAGAAATTGATGTGATGATTCTTTCCCATGCACATATTGACCATAGCGGATTGATACCAAAATTGGTGAAAGAGGGTTTTGTGAGTAAAATATTCTGTACTCCTGCTACAAAAGATCTGACCACAGTTTTATTAAAAGATTCTGCCGAAATACAGGAAGATGATGTGAAGTTCATGAACAAGCGAAGGGCTAATGAAGGGAAACCTTATCTGCGCCCACTATACACCGTTGATGATGCGCAAAAAGCAGTTGAACACCTGGAAGAAAAACAGTACGAGCAATGGTTTGAAGTAACAGAAGATGTGCATGCTATGTTTTCAGACGCTGGTCATATCATAGGCAGTGCCTGTGTAAATCTGAAAATTAAAGAAAATGGGAAGGAAACACATCTCACTTTTAGCGGCGATATAGGCCGCTACCGTGACGCCATTCTTAAATCGCCGGATACATTCCCGCAGGCAGATTTTATTGTGATGGAATCTACATATGGAAACAGCCTGCATGATACTGCGGTTACCACACCGGATATGCTGTTAAGCTGGATAGAAAAAACCTGTTTGCAAAAGAAGGGAAAGCTCATCTTGCCAACTTTTAGTGTTGGCCGGACACAGGAAATATTATATGCTCTTAACCAGCTAGAGCTGGAAAACCGTTTGCCGGATATTCCCTTTTATGTGGATAGTCCTTTAAGTATTGAGGCAACAGAAATTGTTAAAAGGTATCCAAACTATTTCAACAGAACCATTCAAAAAATAATGAAGTCGGATAAAGACCCGTTTGCATTTAAAGGGCTTCGTTATATACAATCAGTTGACCAGTCTAAACAACTGAACTTCATTAATGGCCCGATGGTGATAATATCGGCAAGTGGAATGGCCGATGCCGGCAGGGTAAAACATCACATCAGCAACAATATCGAAAATAGCCGTAATTCAATTGTTCTTACCGGGTATTGTGAGCCCCGTTCATTGGGAGGAAGATTAATGAATGGTGATAAAGAAGTAACCATTTTTGGTGTATTGCATGAGGTACATGCCGAGGTGGGATCAATTCGCAGTATGAGTGCACATGGGGATTATGATGACATGAGCCAGTGGCTGGCCTGTCAGGATAAGCAACAGGTAAAAACTATTCCTGGTACATGGTGAATATGAAGTGCAGCAGGATTTTCAGAAAAGGCTAATAAAAAAAGGTTTTGTTGATGTAGAGATACCAGAGCAGCATTATGAAATAGGGCTAGGGTAATTTTTTGTGACAAAATACCGGTAAAATCTATTATTTTTGCCGCCCGTTGCCGGGGTAGCTCAGCTGGTTAGAGCATCGGATTCATAACCCGAAGGTCGGCAGTTCAAGTCTGCTCTCCGGTACTTAGCCTAAGTTTTGAATATCAAAAACTTAGGCTTTTTTTTGTGTCTTTTTTGCATCGTAGTTTTTGATCATCACTAGCATCATCACTGCAATGGAAACTTTTCCTTTCAAACGATTCTCTCAAAACGAAATTGACAACACCACCGAAATGGAAAAGAACTGGCCAGGCTGGTAATTCAGAAATGCCGTTATTGGCGAAGGATATGAATACCGGGTACCAGTATAGCTTTTCCTGCAAAAAGATAGAAATAAGGTTCTGATAAAAGTTCCGGTTTGATCCTTTAAGGGGAAAAGACTGGCAAAATCCAGTAGTTGTATGGTTGTTTACTTTTGTGGTATTGGAAAGCGGATAAAATGAGAGTGGCTAAAGTTTTCCCTGCCTGGTATCCGGCATGATTGCTATAAGCCCTGTTGTAGAAAATAATAAATGAAATATTAACTGTAATGAAATCAAGAGCAGGATTCATCGTGGTTGCCATAACCCTTTTATCAACCATTCTTAACCCTTTGAATGGTCAGAAGAAAAATATGTTTGCTTTAGGAAAAGAAGATTTTCTTCTTAACGGAAAACCATTTCAAATCATAAGCGGAGAAATCCATCCTGCCCGTATACCGGCTGAATACTGGCGGCATCGGATACAGATGATTAAGGCGATGGGATGTAACACGGTGGCTGCTTATATCTTCTGGAACTATCATGAAGAGAAGCCAGGAGTATTTGATTTTAAATCCGGGAATAAGAATATTGCCGAATTTATCCGTATCTGCCAGCAGGAAGGAATGTGGGTATTGTTAAGACCCGGCCCATATGTTTGTGCAGAATGGGATTTTGGGGGCATGCCCACCTATCTTTTAAAAATTCCGGATATAAAAATCCGGTGTATGGATAATCGCTACATGAAAGCTGTTACCCGGTACATTAACCGGTTGGCAAAAGAAGTTTTGCCTTTGCAATGTGTAAATGGTGGCCCCATACTTATGGTGCAGGCCGAGAATGAATACGGCAGTTATGGAAACGACAGGCAGTACATGGAAGAAATCAGAAAGTTGTGGATTCGTAATGGAATAACTGTCCCTTTTTATACTGCCGATGGGCCAACTCCATATATGCTTGAGGCCGGAAGTTTAACCGGTGCCGCCATCGGGCTTGACAGCGGCGGCGACGAAAAAGATTTTGAACAGGCCCGCAAGCATAATCCCAATGTTCCTGCATTCAGTTCAGAAACTTATCCCGGCTGGCTTACACACTGGGACGAAAAATGGGCAAGGCCTGATACAAATAATCTGAAGAAAGAGGTGGAGTTCCTTTTGATGAATAAAAAGTCGTTCAATTTTTATGTTATTCATGGCGGCACCAACTTTGGCTTCACAGCAGGGGCCAATGCCTTCTCTCCAACGGCATACCAGCCGGATATTACGAGCTATGACTACGATGCCCCAATCACTGAAAATGGCGAACCCACACCGAAATATTTTATGCTTCGTAATCTGATTGCCAAATATACCAGCCATTCTTTGCCGGATATTCCGAAACCGGTTAAAATGATCAGCATACCATCATTTGAGTTGAAAAGGACAGATGCAATCTGGAACCATTTAGCAGTTCCGGTTATTTCGCCGCAACCCAAACCTATGGAAGCTTATAATCAAAACCAGGGATTGATTTTGTATAAAACAAAACTTATTGGTCATAAAAGCGGGAAACTGAAAATTTGGGAACCTCATGACTATGCCCTTGTGTATCTTGATGGAAAGTTCATTGATACCGTTTACCGGGATGGTGGCAAGTGGGAAGTTGACCTGCCTAAAACAGAAAGTAAAGAGCCGGTGCTTGAAATACTGGTGGAAGGAATGGGGCATATCAACTTTGCACAGTTTATGATTGACCGAAAAGGTATTACCGATCGGGTAACGTTGAATGGAATGACTTTGATGAACTGGCAGACATACCTAATCCCAATGGATGGAAAATTTGTGACGGGTCTTAGACCTGAAATTGGAAAACCAAATAATGGCAGCAAACTGTGCAACTTTTTTACCGGTGTGTTTTCCCTCACTGAAATGGGTGACACTTATTTCGATATGAGTGGTTATTCCAAAGGAATACTTTATGTTAATGGACACAATCTTGGCCGTTTCTGGAGTGTCGGCCCCCAACAACGTCTTTATTGTCCTGCGTCCTGGTTAAAGCCCGGAAAAAATAAGGTTATTGTTTTTGATCTGCAACAGGTTGAGGAGGCTCAGGTTTCAGGCTATAAATCTATACTGTAAATACAGTGCTATGAAAAAACCTATTCATATAATCTAAGAAAGCAAAAAACTATTATTGAGTTCAGCAATGAGCCCATGCCACTGCTTCCTTTTCTGAAATAAAAAAGCCCCTCTCTGTAATGAAAAGGGGCTTATAGTAATCTTCACAATTTAATTTGTTCTGCCGGGGTATTGTTCAAGGGCTTTCTCCAGACAATCCATCGCAGCGCTTATTGCATCAGTATTCAGCACATAAGCAAGTCTTACTTCATCCTTGCCAAGTCCTTCTGTGCCATAGAAACCAGTAGCAGGGGCCAGCATCACTGTTTGATTGTTGTACGAAAATTCTTCAAGCAGCCATTGGCAGAACTTGTCGCTGTCATCAATGGGTAACTTAGCCATTGCATAAAATGCACCACCCGGATTGGGACAAAGCACACCATACATTGCATTTAACCTGCTGACAAGCAAATTTCTTCTTTTCAGGTATTCGGCTTTTGGGGCGTCAAAATAACTATCGGGTAAATCAACAGCAGCTTCTCCCATAATTTGTGCAAGACCGGGAGGGCTTAGCCTTGCCTGTGCAAATTTCATAGCAGTGTCATACACAGTTTTGTTTTTAGTAACCAAAGCACCAAGTCTTGCTCCGCAGGCTGAATAGCGTTTTGAAATAGTATCCATCAATACGACATGTTCTTCCAGCCCGTGTAAGTGCATCGCACTTACATATTCTCCATCGTAACAAAACTCACGGTATGCCTCATCGCTGAAAAGATAAAGATTGAATGTAAGGCAGATTTCTTTCAGCGCCTCCATCTCTGCTCGGCTGTAGAGGTATCCTGTCGGATTGTTCGGACTGCAAATGATTATTGCCTTTGTTTTATTTGTAATTACTTTTTCAAAATCATGAATTGGTGGTAAAGCAAAACGAGTTTCAATATTCGATTTAATGGGAACCACTTTTACTCCCGCAGCGCAGGCAAAGCCGTTGTAATTAGCATAAAATGGTTCGGGAATAATTACTTCATCTCCCGGATTAAGACAGGTAAAAAAGCCAAACATAATCGCCTCACTGCCTCCGGTGGTGATGAGTATCTGTTCATGCGTTACATCAATACCTACTTTTTTATAATACTGGACCAGTTTGCGGCGATAGCTTTCATTGCCGGCACTGTGGCTGTATTCAAGCACTTTTATATCAGTGTGGCGTACCGCATCCATAATGGCAGGTGGTGTTTCAATATCCGGCTGGCCGATATTGAGGTGATATACTTTAATCCCTTTCTTCTTAGCTGCTTCAGCATAGGGTACTAGCTTTCTTATGGGTGAGTGGGGCATCTGGTATCCCCTGTTTGAAATAGTGAGCATGGTACAAAGATAATTCGGGTGATGTGTAATTTATTTTCCAGTCATTTCATAATCAGCTATCATAGTAATAGGAATTTTCTGACCCATCATTTCCACTTCGGCAGATGCATCCATTTTGTAAGAGCCGGAATGAAGATATCCGTCACTTATTTTTATCTGCATTCTTCCTTTTTGTGTTCCTTTCATACTCATACCCACATTGATGTTTTCCTGTTTCATATTTCCATCGCCATCCATCTTTCCATCAACATCTATTTCTGCAATGCCATCTTTTACTGCAATTAATTTATATTTCGTATTTACACCCATGTCAATATTAGCCATATTGAATTTTGACTTTGATGTCCAGGAATTTCCTACTCTTACGGGTTTTGATGGATACATATTGAACATCATTCCAAACATGCTGTTGAGTTGTTCTTTGGAAAATGTTTTTTCAAAGAGCTGTTTGGTTACCGGGTCGTACAGATCATTATTCATAAGTGAATCAAACCCTGATACTTTTATTATTTCGTTTTCTGGTGATAGCGTAAGTGTTACAGATTTTCCAACGATTTTTTGCTGCGATTCGTTCATCATGCTGTCGGAAGAAACGGCTTTGTTTAATTCTCCCATATCCATCTTCATTTTCATCTTAGTATAGGTAAGTCTCATCTGTTTGCCAGAAGTATCAGCAGCAAGTACTTCAAAACTTGTT
Source organism: Chitinophagaceae bacterium (assembly GCA_016719815.1). Taxonomy (GTDB): domain Bacteria; phylum Bacteroidota; class Bacteroidia; order Chitinophagales; family Chitinophagaceae; genus JJ008. Next base: position 33,098 of record JADJYK010000009.1, read on the forward strand.
TCAGCCTCCATTATCATTTTCATATTAAACCCGGCCATTTTCATATCCATATTCATGTTTAGTTCTTGCTTAAAGTTGTCGCCGGGAGCCAGCCTCATTTTTAAAGTATAGGCTTCGCCTGCCGAACCGGATTTGCAAGAAATAACAACTGATAATGCACTAATAGTAACGATAATCAGCGATACGATTTTTTCATAAATTTTTTTGATAAGGATAAAAATGGGGCAACAATTTTGCTGCCCCAAAGGTATGTTTGTTTATTACAGTCCCATTTTCTTTTTCAGGTTCTCATCAATTGCATCCAGAAATTCTTCTGTGTACAAATAGTGATCACCATGTTTAACTTTGTTTCCATGGATACACACCGCAAGATCTTTTGTCATCTTGCCACTTTCAACTGTCTCGACACATACATTTTCCAGTGCATGGCAGAAGTCAATGAGTTGCTGATTTCCATCCAGTTTGCCACGGAAAGCTAAACCTCTTGACCATGCAAAGATGCTGGCTATTGGGTTAGTGCTGGTTGGTTTACCAGCCTGGTGCTCACGGAAGTGGCGGGTAACAGTGCCATGTGCAGCTTCGGCTTCCATTGTTTTGCCATCAGGCGTAATCAGGACAGAAGTCATTAAGCCCAATGAACCAAAACCTTGTGCAACAGTATCGCTTTGTACATCCCCATCATAGTTCTTACAAGCCCATACAAAATTGCCATTCCATTTCAGTGCACTCGCCACCATATCATCTATTAGTCGGTGTTCATACACAATACCGTCTGCTTCAAATGCGGGCTTAAATTCATTCTGGTAAACTTCTTCAAAAATATCTTTAAACCGGCCATCATATTTTTTAAGGATGGTATTCTTTGTTGAGAGGTACAAAGGCCATTTTTTGCTTAATGCCATGTTGAAACAGCTTCTGGCAAAACCATAAATACTCTCATCAGTATTATACATTGAAAGGGCCACCCCATCACCTTTATAATTATAAACCTCAAAAGTTTGTGGTTCGCCGCCGTCTTCAGGCGTGAAAGTCATTGTAAGTTTTCCTTTTCCTTTTATCACTGTATCAGTAGCACTGTACTGGTCGCCAAAAGCATGACGGCCAACAATGATGGGTGCCGTCCAGTTGGTTACCAGTCTTGGCACATTATTAATTACAATTGGCTCACGAAAGACAGTTCCATCAAGTATATTCCGAATGGTGCCATTGGGGCTTTTCCACATCTGCTTCAGGTCAAATTCTCTCACCCTGGCTTCATCGGGTGTGATGGTGGCACATTTTATACCCACGCCATGCTGTTTAATGGCATTAGCGGCATCAATTGTTACCTGGTCATTTGTTTTATCACGGTATTCAATGCCTAAATCATAGTATTTAATATCAACATCCATGTATGGAAGAATCAATTTGTCTTTAATGAACTTCCAGATTATCCGGGTCATTTCATCGCCATCCAGTTCTACAACAGGATTAACAACTTTTATTTTTGTAGCCATATTGTCATTTTTTGTGGTTGCAAACCTACTGTAAATAACGGCTTATGCAAAGTGTTTTTTAACCCCCTGCATCATAACTTTGCAAAGGAACAAGACCAATTCCGGAAATTAAAAATGCTAGAATGACCCATTACCAGCAACTGAAGAGTTTTCTCCGGCAGATTGTTAATATTTCTGATGAAGACTTCAATGAATTAGGAGCAGTATTGCAGGAAAAAAGGTTCAGAAAAAGAGAGATAATTACTGGTGCCGGTGATATCGAGAACTACCTTTATTTCGTAGCAAAGGGTCTTGTCAGAATATTTTTTCTGAAAGGAAAAAGAGAAATTACTTATGATATTGTGAAAGAGGGTTCAATAACGGGTTCTGTAAGCTCTTTTTTGACAGGAAAACCATCCCGTTATATCGTGGAAACCATGGAGCCCTCCGTCGTATTGGTTTTGGCTAATAAAGATTTGGAGGAACTCTACACTAAGGATAATAAATGGGAGAAATTCGGCCGGTTAATTACTACTAATTTTATACTAAAACAGGAGAGGTATACTTGACGGGGTTCGGTACACACCAAAAGAAAGGTTTTTATTTTTTGTCGAAAACTACCCGGAGTTTATACAAAGGGTGCCGCAAAAGTATTTGGCCAGTTTTCTGGGCATTAAGCCAGAAACATTTTCACGGATGAAAAAACATCTGATGGTAAGGCAAAACAACAAGAACAATCACAAAAAGGCAATATGATACGTTCTGTGCCACATATGGATGAGCAATCATTAGAAAATATCAGCCGCTATTTTAAGCCATTTCTGGATATGAACCGGCAAGAGATAAAAGAACTGATGAGCTATTGTGAAGTACGGCACTTTTCTAAAAAGGAAGTAATTGTGGATGAAGGAACAATTGATAACTACCTCAATATTGTAATCGCAGGGTTAGTAAGAAAATTTATAAGGGTTAGTAAGAGAGAAGAAACCTTGCAACTTGCTACAGAGGGGCATGTTATCCATTCTGAGATTTCATTCCTGCAACGTAAACCATCTGAAGTCATCTTACAGGCTCTGGAGCCTACCACAGTAGTTTCAATGAGTTATGAAAGCATGATGAGTGCTTTGGAAAAATTTCCAAAGGGTGAGAGATTGGGTCGAATGATTTTATCGAGGATGTATGTAAAAAAAAATGAAAGAATAAGCATTAAGGCCTCATTATCAGCAAAAGAAAGGTTCGTAGGCTATATTCAAAAAAACCCCCATATGCTTAAAAGGGTACCGCAAAAATTTCTTGCTTCTTATCTTCACATCAAGCCTGAAACCTTTAGCAGATTAAAGCAGTTTGTTAAAAACAACAAGGGATCTAATTTAGGGTGATGACAAATCTCACCTCCGTTTTCTTGACTTTAGTCAATTTTTTCGATAACTTTTCTATGTCAAACCGAAGGACATGGAAAAAATCAATTTGTTTATAAACTATTTAAGCAGGTTTGTTCCAATATCTGAAGATGAGTTTAACAGGGTATTATCTTCAAGAATTATTATAAGGCGGTTTGGAAGAAAGGAGATGTTGCTAAGGGCGGGAGAAGTTGAAAACTATTTTAATTTTATTTTGAGTGGTCTTATTCGCAAGTATTATTTAAAAGGTAAGGAAGAAATAAATACACAGATATCAGTTGAGGGACATATAATTCACTGCCAGGAATCATTTCATAGCAGAAAAGCATCAGAATATTATGTTGAAACAATAGAGCCAAGTGTTGTAGTTTCTATGTCATATGCCGACATGGAAGCGTTATACTCTTCATCTCAGAAAATGGAACACCTTGGAAGGCTTGTAATAACATCAACAATGATCCTGAAAGACAAATGGCAAATGAAGTTGGTAAAAATGACGCCGAGGGAACGTTTTTTAGAATTTATTACCAGTCATCCCGAATTAATGCAACGGGTGCCACAAAAATTTCTTGCTTCATACCTTCATATAAAACCTGAAACTTTTAGCCGGTTTAAGCATCTAACCAGGCAACTCGCTAAAATTGATTCGGATATTTAGCCGAGAGCTACGTCTAGTACCATCATTACCAGGAATCCAGCAATAAATCCAAGCACGGATCTGTCTGTGTATTTATCTCTTTGAGTTTCCGGAATTACCTCCTCAACAACCACAAATATCATGGCTCCTGCCGCAAAGGCTAATGCAAAAGGAAGGATTGGCTGCATATATATTACTGCAATTGCACCGATAATTCCAGCAATAGGCTCCACGATAGCAGATAATTGTCCATACCAGAAACTGCGAAGTCTTGATACGCCATGTCTTCGTAACGGCATTGCTACTGCAATACCTTCCGGAAAATTTTGAATTCCAATACCTATAGCAAGGGTAATAGCACTGGCAACAGAAGCATTTTCCATTCCAATAGCAGCTGCCCCAAAAAGAACCCCAACAGCCAGACCTTCTGGTATATTATGTAATGTGATTGCAAGAATTAGCAAAGTGGTTTTATGCAGTTTTGTTTTTACTCCTTCAGATTCTTCAACACCAAAATTGATATGTAGGTGCGGCGTAAACTTGTCAAGTGTGTATATAAACAATGCTCCTAGAAAAAAGCCAACAGCTGCCGGCATCCAACTCATCGAGGGATACATTTTTTCTGACATTTCAATAGCAGGATTTAATAACGACCAGAAGCTCGCAGCGACCATTACACCGCCAGTGAAACCCAACATTGGATCTAGCACTCCACGTTTTAGGGTTTTGAAGAAAAAAACAAATGATGCACCTAATGCAGTTACAAACCAGGTGAACAATGTGGCCAGTAATGCGGACCATACGGGTCCTACCTCGATAAAAAATCTTTCTATTGCTTTCATGCTTACTATATTGCCTGTACAAAAATATTTTTAGCTAAGTGTTCGCTGATGGTAATTACAGGCAGGCGGCCTATTTTAACCTCCATTGATTTATCATATTCAAATTTTCTCCTGATCTCCAGCCGGGTACCGATACCTATACTTTTATGCTGCAGCACTTCCAGCATTTGAGTTGACTGATCTTTAATGTTTGAAACTATAGCCCGGGTATCAGGAGTCAGCTCCTGCAAACAAATGGTTTTGCTGGCAATAATATTGCCATTGATATCAGGGATGGGATCACCATGCGGGTCAAAGCGGGGAAAACCCAGAAATTCATCCAGTTTGTCAATAAGTTTTTTGCTGCTTACATGTTCAAGGTCTTCGGCTACTTCATGTATCTCGTCCCAGCTGAATTTTAGTTTCACTGATAGAAAATACTCCCACAACCTATGCCTTCTGACAACTCCAAGAGCTACCTTGTTCCCGTCGGCACTGAGTCTGAAGCCCTGATATGGCTGGTAGTGAAGCAGTTTTTTGGCTTTTAGCTTTTTTAGCATGTCGGTAACGGAGGCCGGTTTGGTACTCAGTTCTCCGGCCAGTTCATTAGTAGTTACAGTGCCTGCCTGCTCCTGCAAGTGAAATATTGCTTTTATATAATTTTCTTCGCTGACAGAATAATTCAACATGTCTAAAAATAAATTTAGACAAAGCTAAAAAAATAATTTCCAACCTCCAAACAGGTTGATCTGGGGCCAGTCGAAAAATGCCTTATTTTCGGGCATATTTTTTAATATATGTCCCTGGTCAAAAAATTGCTCTGGCTGCTGCCGGCAGTACTCATGATTTCAGCTTGCGGAAAAAAAAAGAAAGTCAGTTTATCTGGTGATGAAAAAATAGAAATTTCTGACTTTATTGCCTTTTTTCAAAAGAGGTACCGCCTTTTCAGGTTGCTGATTCCATTTTTAAAAAGAAAGATAAAGACTCATTGCTTATCAGCTCTAAAGTCTTTTCGCAGTTTGTGCCAGATTCAGTGCTGACAAAAGTTTTGGGAAAGGGGTGAAACCCAAAATATTTGCTGTTGCGGGAGTTAAAGAACCGGATGCCGGTACTTACTTATTTGTTAAGGCAATTACACCTGAGAAAAGGGCATTGTTAATTCTTGCTTTTGACAAAAAATAAATTTATTGCCTCATTAACTGCTTTACGGCCGGATAATAATAGCCAAACAGCACAATCTGCTGTAATGGACAGGCGGTTTACCATTACAAAGAATGTAGTAAAAAAAATGCTGATGGGAGTTTGAGTGATGGGAAAGATGTGTATGTACTTAATGCAGATGCCGCCATATTTACGTTAATTATGACTGATGCACTGGAAGAAAAGATAAGCGAACTGATAAACCCGATTGATACATTGCCACGCAAACACAAATATGCCGCGGATTACGGCAGTGGAAAAATGAATCTTGTATCAATAAGGGATGGAAGAAAGACAGACCGGTTAACGTTCTTTGTCCATTTTGAAAAAAACAGCGGAAACTGCACCGGTGAACTGAAAGGTGAAGCGATTTGGAAAACGCCAACTATGGCAGAATACAGGCAAGACGGAGATCCCTGTGTTCTAAAACTTACTTTCACCCGTACGGGTGTAACAGTTACAGAGGAGAACTGTGGGTCACGGCGCACAAGTCTTAATTGTTCATTTAACGGCAGTTTTCCACGGAAGAGGTATATTAAACCTGCAGACGCTAAAAAGTCTGTTAGGAAATAAATTTTATTTTCTTTTAAATTCAGTCTAACCTTGCCGGCGAAATCGAATTTTTTTTGTTTCACCATTGATGCTCAATATGTTAGGCTATTAATGAATAAACCCCTAACTTGCGCCTTCGTGTAAAAAGAACACAATATGAATTTTAATGAATTTCATGTGCCGTATCCTGTTGAAGACCGGTACTCCAAAAAGGTGGCTTATTTTTCTATGGAATTTGCCACGCACCAGCCGCTGAAAATTTACAGCGGTGGCCTTGGATTTTTATCTGGATCACATCTGCGCAGTGCTTACGAGTTAAGACAAAACCTTATTGGAATAGGCATTCTTTGGAAATATGGTTATTATGACCAGGAAAGGAACCAGGATCAGACATTGGATGTGGCCTGGAATGAAAAACAATATAGCTTTTTAGAAGATACGGGTATAAAATTTCAGGTATCAATACACGACCATCCTGTTTGGGTAAAAGTATGGTACCTCAATCCAGAAACGTTTAAAACAGCTCCGTTATTTCTGCTGTCAACAGATGTACCGGAAAACGATTACGTATCACAAACTATTACTCACCGCCTGTATGATGCTAACGTAGCTACCAAAGTAGCACAGTTTATTTTGCTGGGTGTGGGAGGGGCAAAACTTGTTGATCTGATCGGCTTTAATCCGGAATTATATCACCTTAACGAGGCACATGGTATTTCGGCTGCGTTTTATCTCTACAAAAAATTTGGAAACGACATTGAAGAAGTAAGAAAAAAGCTGGTGTTTACCACACATACACCCGAAGAGGCTGGAAATGAAAAACATGATATATATCTCTGCCACAGCATGAGCTATTTCTGTGGTTTATCCGTTGATGAGGTTAAGAGTCTGTATGGGGAGCAAAGCGACCAGTTTAATCATTCCCTTGCGGCATTACGCTTTGCAAAACTGGCCAACGGTGTATCTCAGCTGCATGGTGTGGTATCGAGGACTATGTGGGGAAAACATGAAAACATTTGTCCGATTATCGCCATTACCAATTCCCAAAACTGGAGGTACTGGGCCGATAAGCAATTGTATAAGTTTATGGAGGCCGGAGATGATTATAGTATTGATGACCGTAAAAAATATCTGAAGAAAAGGGCCTTTGATATTGTGGCCGACCAGACTGGAAAAATTTTCAACCCGGATGTGTTTACCATTGTTTGGGCAAGACGTTTTGCCGGATACAAAAGAGCAGGACTGATAGCTTCAGATGAAAAAAGGTTTGAAGCATTATTAAATAACCCCAAATACCCTGTGCAGGTAATTTGGGCTGGCAAGCCTTACCCGGTTGATCATCCGGCTATAAGTGAATTTAACCAGTTAGTACACCTGAGCAAACGCCACAAGAATGTTGCGGTGGTAATTGGTTATGAACTGGCACTGTCTAAACGGTTGAAGCAGGCTGGCGATGTGTGGCTTAATAATCCACGGGTGCCGCGAGAAGCATCAGGAACCAGTGGAATGACGGCTGCCATGAATGGAACAATTAATTTTTCTACTGATGACGGCTGGATACCGGAGTTCATTAACCACGGTCATAACGGGTTTGTTGTGCCAAAAGCAGATTATGAAAACATGACAGTACAGGAGCAGGATATGTACGATTACGAGAAGATTTATGAAATACTGCAAAAGGAGATACTGCCACTCTACTACGAGAACTACAACACATGGCGTCAGGTTATGAAGAATGGCATGAGGGATGTACGCTTCCAGTTTGACAGTAACCGCATGGCACATGAGTACTATGAATTACTGTATAAATAAAATAATAAGTGCAACTGAATAGAACTATCAACCCCGGAACAATTCCGGGATTTGTTTTTATTTACCTCTCATCAGTTTTTCAATATCTGATGGCTCTATCAGCGGGTTAGCTCCTTTATGTGTGGCTACTATGGCACCCGTTGCACAGGCAAAAGCCAGGGCTTCTGTATAACCTGTTTTATTCAGCAGCCCGGATATCAATGCTGCCAGAAAACTGTCTCCGCAACCAACAGTGTCTTCAACAGTTACTGTATAGCCTGGATGGCTATAAAAGAACCCTTTTGTAAATAATGTGGCACCATCTTTACCTTTTGTGATGCAAATTGTACTGGTACTGGTTTTTTCAGCTATAAACCGGGTGTTTTCTTCAAGGTTATTTGTCCGGGACCCCATTGCCCCCGCAATAATCAGCAATTCTTCATTATTCAGTTTAATAAAATCGGATTTGTTCATCAATTGTTCTGTCAGTTCCGGTTTATAAAACGGAGGCCGCAGGTTTACATCGAATATTTTGTAGGGGGCAAGATCGAGCATTGCAAGCAGCGTATTTTTTGAAATATTATCTCTACAGGCTAAAGAACCAAATACAAATGCATCTGCATTTTTCACTGCTTCAGTATTTCGGTCATTTAATTCAATTTTGTCCCAGGCCGCAGGATAAATAATATCGTAAGTAGCTATTCCATTACTGTCCGCCTGAACAAGTACTTCACCTGTCGGCAAGGCTTTGTCGTGTTGTATCAAAGACGTATCTACACATTTGCTTTTGATAATAGAGAGTAATTCCTCGCCCGGTTCATCCATCCCGGTTCTTGAAATAACAGCAGCAGAAATTCCTATGGATTCCAATCGGATAGCCACATTCATCGGGGCACCACCTGCTACTTTTTGTGCAGGAAATACATCCCAAAGCACTTCGCCAAAGCAGATAACATTCTTATACATTCTGTCCAGCTTTTCCTAATAAGAATTCCCCTTTTTATTCCATGGGGTTGTTCGGTATTTATACGGATAATGTCTACGGTTCGGTTATTTGTCCTTCTAGTTATTCAACTCGTTTTTGTCATCAAAAGTTCGTATCCTTTTGTATCAGTCAGACCAGAGTGATTAAGGGTAGTACAAACGGATGGCGGAAAAAGAAGCAGACCGGAGTTTCTATAGAACACAGCCCCTAAAATTGTTTTTCCATCTCTATCATTTTATCTTCAACTCCGTACATTTCGGCAAGACTGGTTATTACTCCTTCAACCAGTGCATCGGGGCAGGAAGCACCGCTGGTAAGCAGCACTTTTACGGGCTGGTAGGCAGGCATAAAGTTGCAGGTTGTTTGCTCCTGCCGGGAGTGAAAATTGTAGTGCTGTATTTTATTGCCGGGTAATATTTTTTCGGCGCTGTTTATAAAATAAGTGGGCAGTTGCGCTTCGCATAACTCAACCAGGTGCGACGTGTTAGACGAGTTGTAGCCACCTACCACAATGGCAAGGTCTGCAGGCATTTGCAACATGCCACTTACGGCTGTCTGGTTATCGTTGGTGGCATAGCAGAGGGTGTCTTTTGTATCAGCAAAATGTTCTTCAGTATCAGCGGGTTTAAAAGTGTCAATCATTTGTGCATTGCTGGCGGCATGTGAAAAGGTGGCCCTTGTTTCTTCATGATTTGGCTTTCCATGTATGATGATGGTGTAGTTATTCTTTGCAATTACTTCGCTGCGGTTCCATACTTTTTCTACAAAGGGACAGGTAGTGTTGTATTTTTCTGTGTGTATGCCTTTGCTTTGCAATAGCTGTTCTGTTTCCAGGGTAGTTCCAAATGCAGGGATGATGACGACATCATCAGCAGTAAGTGAACCGAATGGTATGATCTGTTTGCCATAGGTGTCCTGCATAAATTGCACACCGTGTGCCTGGAGGTCGGCATTTACCTGCGGGTTGTGTATCATTTCACTGAGGAGGAAGATGCGTTTGCCGGGGTTTTCTTCTACAGTGCGAAAGGCAATTTCAATGGCATTTTCAACGCCGTAGCAAAATCCAAAATGACGGGCAAGATATAAGTGCAGGGGACCAAAGTCGAGAAGAGTGGGAGTGAAGTCTTTTTTCAGCTTGTCCACTTCTTTCCGCTTTTTTTTGATGGCGGTGATTAAAGGGCTGCGATAGATGATGGGGACTTCAAAACTTTTCATAGAACAAAGATAATTTAGTTTAGTGTTTATTGTTTATGGTGTTAAGGTTGGGTATTACCTTCAGGTAACTATAATTCCGTTAAGTAAATGGTATTTAAGGGTTAACTTGCGAAAAAATATAACAATGCGTTACAGTATATTGTTCGTTTCTTTTTTTGTATTGGTTGGCTCCTGCAAACTGATGACCAAAGAAGAAGAAAAGCAAACAAACAAAACAAATAAAATGATGATGAACCGTTACCAGCCTGTTAAGTGGGTACACAGTACCAATATTTATGAAGTGAATGTGCGGCAATACACACCGGAAGGTACTTTTAATGCATTTGCAGAACACCTGCAACGGCTGAAGAATATGGGGGTGCAAACGCTGTGGTTTATGCCTGTAACGCCGATAGCGCAAAAAAACAAAAAAGGTTCGCTGGGCAGTTATTATGCCTGCTCTGATTATACTTCCGTCAATCCTGAATTTGGCACATTGGAAGATTTTAAAAACCTGGTGAAGAAAGCCCATGATATGGGAATAAAAGTGATTATTGACTGGGTGGCCAATCATACCGGATGGGACCATATATGGACAAAAGATCACCCTGAGTATTATCTGAAAGACACGGCAACCAATGATTTTAAGATTGCTTCAGGTATGGATGATATTATTGAGCTGGACTTTGGCAACCCCACCCTGCGCAAAGCCATGAAAGATGCCATGAAATTTTGGGTATCTGAGTGTGATATTGACGGTTTCCGCTGCGACCTAGCTTTTTGGGTGGAACTGGATTTCTGGAAAGAAGCGAGGCCTGAACTGGATGCCATAAAGCCGCTTTTCTGGTTGGGCGAATACGATGAACTGGATAAACCGGAGTATGGAGAGGCGTTTGATGCCAGCTATACATGGACATGGATGCACCGCAGCAAAGAATTTTATGAAGGAAAGATTGGTTTTGATTCGCTGATGACGGTGCTGAAAAAATATGATGATCTTGGCGACAGCACTATGCGGGCATGGTTTACCACAAACCATGATGAAAATAGCTGGAATGGTACCGAGTATGAGAAGTATGGTGATATGGCTAAAGCTTTAGCAGTATTAAGCGCCACATGGAATGGTCTTACACTGTTGTATTCAGGTCAGGAACTGGGCAATAATAAGCGTATTAAGTTTTTTGATAAAGACACTATTGCCGCAACAGACAGGGCGGCCGAGATGACTGTGTTTTACACGGCCCTGCTGAAACTGAAAAGCAACAATCCGGCATTGAATGGAGGCAACAGGGAGGTTACAACTTTCAGGTTAAATACTACAGCTCCTAAAAATATTCTTGCCTATCTGCGCAAAAAAGGTGAAAGAGAAGTGCTGGTGGTGCTGAATATGTCGGCCAACAAGAATCTTCGCTTTGATATTACTGATGAAAACCTGAAAGGCATTTATAAGAATATTTTCTCCGGCGCTGCTAATGATTTTGCAGCGGAAAGAAGTTTTGAAATGCAGCCATGGGAGTACCTGGTGTATGAGAAGTAAGAAAATCTATTGACCGGATGATGAAATAACCGGGCTAATTTTTTTTCCTGTACTGGTATAAGAAAAACTTTCCGTCCGGACTATTTTATCAGGAATTTTTATGGTGGGTAAGAATTTTTTTAACTGATTTTTTGTTTGTTCTTCGTCAAACAGGAAATCAGCTTTTAATTTAACAATGGCAACAATTATTTCTCCTTTTGCATCATCGTCCTCTCCCTTTACAAATACATCATCAAAACCGGGAAGCTGATGCATTGCATTTTCAATTTCAGAAGGATAAATGTTGATTCCGTTTTTAATAATCATGTTGTCTTTCCTTCCACACCAGGTAAGGTTACCGTCTTCATCATACTCGGCAAGGTCGCCAGAGTGCAGCCAGCTATCTGAGCCGAGATTAGCGAGGGGTGATTGAATCAGTAGTTCTTTTCCACCAGAAGACAACGGTTGCAACCGGTACTTTACACCTTTAAGCGGCTTGCCCAGTGCATGGATGTTTTTTTGCAACATGTTGTAATCAGCAATGAATGATGTGCTTGCCTCTGTACTGCCATACATGCCATAGATGCTGGTGGTAAGATGCTGTGAAATGCTTTTCAGAATTACTTCATTTAATGGAGCACCACCGCTGATAATAAGATTGATACTGTGTTTTTTGTTCTGCATATTTTCAGCAACCTGGTACAAAGAGGAGGGTACGCCTGCCACCAAATCGACTTTTTCACTTATCAGAAATTGAGTTATTAACTGCTGATTTTTAGTATCAGTTATCATTGCTTTTTTACCCAAAACCATCGCAAACATAAATGCGGTGTATCCAAAGCCATGTGAAACAGGGATGGAAATATAAACAGCCTCTCTTTTGTAAATACCGGTAAAGGTGACGAGGTGAGCAAAAGATCGTAACCAGTAAAAGGTGCCGGTTTTCTTTTCAATCAGTTTTGAATTACCGGTTGTACCTGATGTAGGAAATATAACGGATGCATGTTTTTTTGAGGCCACTATTTTGTTGTCTCCGGATGGGGGTGTATTAATCAGCAAGTCAGGATTAAAAGCATCTGGCAACCCAATGTGGGCAGGTTCAGATGAAAAAATATAACAGGGACAGAACTGGTTTTCCCTGATCCTCTCTATCTCTTTAATATGTGCCTTATGATTTATCAAGATTACTTTCAAACCAAGATTCTGAAGGGCAAACAGGGTAATAATATGGTTGATGCTGTTGCTGCATGCAAATATGGCCACTGCTTTGGCTTTATTGATTGCTGCAGATTTACTGATAACTGAAGAAAGATGCAGTACTGCATCATATTGCTGCTTGTAATTCAAGTGACGGGTGCCATCTGTTAAAGCAATTTTTTCACCAAAACGGCCGGCGGCAAGTTTCAATAGAAAGCAAAGATTATTGCCATGGATTGCTTTGGCCTTTGACAAAAGGTATAGTGTGCGGGGTGTTATAAACCTGAGTTGTATGAGCTGATATATAAAATGCATGGTTATTTTCTTTTACTCAGGTTTCTTAACTGTATGCGGTACCACAAATTGGGAAATAGAGTATCGAAGAATACGGGGATACCTGACCACCATGGTCTGTATTTCCTTTTTTTGTTTATAATACAACGCAGAATAACATTTACGGCTTTAGACTTGCTCATTGCCGGCTGGTGATGTTTTTTTTCGTTGATCATACTCATCCGGGTTCTAACCAACGGAAGGTAGATACTGCTGACGTAAATATTTTTATTCCGCAATTCCGGTTCTGCACAGCGCAGCCATTGATCAAATGCGGCTTTTGATGATTGGTAAGCCGACCAGCCAGCCGCAGGAGGAAGTAAAACATTTAATGCAGAGATATTTATTATTTGCCCTTTCTGTTCTTTGATACGGGGCAGTATACCTAATAGCAGCTGCACCGGGCCGGTATAGTTAGTCGCAGCACAACGTTGCGTATCATGAAACCTGTTAACCGAAGCAAACAATTCCCGATAAATGGATTTCCCTGCATTGCTAATAAAAATATCAATTTTTAATTCCAGGTCAGATAAATTTTGCAATAAAGAATCTATCTGTTTTTCATCCCGCAGGTCAGTAATAAATGTGTATAATTTGCACGGACGGTCTTTGGAATTCTCTTCCAGTTGTTTAAGCCGATCTGCAGTTCTTGCCACCAGCACAAGTGATACTTTATAGTGGCTTAGTATTGTAGACAGCATAAACCCTATTCCGTATGAAGCACCTGTAATAAGAATACACTTTCCAATAACAGCTTTTTCCAGCTTTCCCTTATTTACCGCTCTTACAGGGAACAGTAATTTTTCCGGCAGCGATTGCCGGTTGTCATCATTGTATTCTGGAATATACTGAGGCTTCATGTAATGGTTCTTACAAAAATAATGGTGTTGCGCTACTTATGTGCAATAAAAAAGCCGCTTAGAAAGCGGCTTTTCAATAATTTATTTTTTGGAATTATTCCTCTTTTGATGAAAGGTTTACAGGATACCTGTAAATGCCTTCGTAGCCTTCATAGAAGCCATCAAGTGTAAGGCTGTTACCTTCTGTGGCATTCACAACTTTACTTAGTTCTTGTATATTCTTTATTTCGGTTCCATTTACACTGGTGATAATAAAACCCTTTTCCATCCTTGTTCTGCTTAGCGGACCACCTTTAGCAATTTCTTTTACCCTAACACCTCCATTTACATTATTATTATCAGCAGTTTTTTTGTCAATGTTTTCCAGTTCGGCGCCAAACATTTCAGGCAGGTTGCTTACACTGGCCAGATCAAGGTTGCCGGCGGTTTCCTTCAATGTGATTGTTAGCGTATTTTCTTTACCACCTCTGTAGAAAGTAACAGGCACTTTATCGCCGGGTTTAAAACTTGCAACCTGTGCACTCATTTCGGCACCTGAAGAAACAGGGTTGCCATTAACTTTAGTAACAATATCTCCTTTTTAATACCAGCTTTAGCGGCAGCACCATCTGATGGAACCGCAGAAACATATACTCCTTGTCCGTCAGCAGGGCCATATTGCTTTACAAGTTTTTCATTTTCACTTTCGTTTGATGGATAACTGATGCCAATAAATCCTCTTTTAACATCACCATATTCAATAAGGTCGTTTACAATTTTTTTTACCAGGTTTACGGGTATTGCGAAAGAATATCCGGCATAGGCACCGTTTGGTGCATATATGGCTGAATTGATTCCGATTAATTGGCCGGTGGTGTTTATTAGCGCACCGCCACTGTTGCCCTGGTTAACAGCAGCATCTGTTTGAATAAACGATTCGATAGGTGTATTACTCTGGCGGCTGTTAATGCCAATTGAGCGGCCTTTCGCACTTACGATGCCTGCTGTCACAGTCGTTTCCAGTGTAAAAGGATAGCCGATGGCCAACACCCACTGTCCCAGTTTTACTTCATCCGAGTTGCCATACAGTAAAAAAGGTAGCCCTGTACCATCAATTTTTAATACAGCTATATCGCTGCTGGCATCCTTTCCTATTACTTTGGCTTTGTATGTTTTTTTGTTGTGTAGGGTAACGGTAATTTCGTCTGCCACACCTTCGCCTCCATCGGAAATAACGTGGTTGTTGGTAATGATGTAGCCGTCTTCGCTGATGATTACACCGCTGCCAGATGCTCTTTGTTCTGGCTGAATTTGAGGACCAAAAAGCCATCCCCAAACTGGTCGCCGAAAAAGCGTTCAAATAAATCATCCATTCCATTCATCCGGTTGCGGGGCAGGCCGTTGCTGATTTTCTTTGCCGGTATTTTTGTTTTGATATGCACAACGGCAGGTACTGCTGCGCTGGAGGCTTTCGTAAAATCAACGGGTTCGCCTGCGCCGGAAGCCCCGTCAAAAAAGCCTGCATAATTTACCGGAACTTTTCCGGAAGAACTTTGTACGAATGTGCCATTTTTGTTAGTCAGTTTTCCATAAATCCACACACTGCCAACGGCTGATACAGCACTGATAGCCACAATCAATAAAATTTGTTTAAGTTTCATAGCGATGTATACTTTTTGGGTTTTTATTGTTTCTGATTCTTCTTTTCAAATTATGTGCCTTGCCCTGCAAAGTAACAAATTGTCAGGTCTGTTTAGTTTGCCTTTCTGCTAGTTTAACAATTCTTTACTAAGGTCTTCGTAGTTCGTAGACATAAAAGTAAAATTTTCAAAGGCTTATGAGGAAGTTGAGAGTGTTCACGCCATCGGCATAATCGGCTATTGACGGGCATTGGGCTGTTCCAAACGGAATATACCTATAACCTGTAATACATTGAATTTCTTCTGATTTTGTCAGTTCTTCTATAAGAGCCGGGTTGTTGTCATAAAATGAATAATTCAACTGGCTGATTGGTGAAAAGACAGAAGCCTCTTCCACCAGTAAAACAGAGCCGTTGGTCATATAAAACTTTCTGTTTAACATGTGAAGGGCCAGATTATAATCGTAATTGTTTTTATACTTGTGGTGATCAGCCAGGTAATTGTATTTTTTCAGTGCTTCAAGCAGGGGTACAAAATCATAGCCTTCCGGCACAAATAATTTGGTTACGTTCCTGCAGCCAAGGCCAAAGAACTGGTACACATCATCTGCCAGTTTTTCCAGATCTCCCGCAGTCTCTTTGCCGGTAAGAATGGCTACTGATGTCCTGTTTTTCCTGATAATATGCGGGTATTTGCCAAAATAATATTCAAAATATCTTGAAGAATTAGTACTGCCTGTAGCAATGTAGGCATCGCAACTTTTCAGCATTTCTTCGAACCTGATATAGTCTTCCAGGCCGGGCTCCCATTCAACCAGCTTCGCAACCAGGTGTTTTATCAGCTCCTTGTCCCTGCCAGATGGTTTTATTGCTGCTTTATGCCCGCTGATGAAAACGCAGAGAAAATCATGAAATCCAACCAATGGAATATTACCGGCCATTACAATACCTACTGTTTTTACCTTTTCCCGGGCAAGTTCCTCACTAATAATAGCGGACCAACTTTCCAGCACTTCCTTTTGCAAAAAACGGCTTGCAATGTTCTGAACGGCCAATTCGATAAATTCAGGTAAAAACCAGCCGTTTTCTATGCTGGCTTTGAATTTGGCTTCAATCCACTGTTCATCCGCCGATAACATATATTCACCAAGTCTTGATAATAAATTAATTCTGTATTGTAATTTCATTGTTGTGGTATATTTTTGCAAATTACAAATGTAACTCTCAACAATTTAAACTAATAACTATGGCAATCAAGATTACAGAAGAATGTATCAATTGCGGCGCCTGCGAGCCGGAATGTCCGAACAATGCAATTTATGAAGGTGGTGTAGAATGGGCTATCTCCGATGGCACTTCTGCCAAGGGTTCTTTTACGTTAATGGATGGCTCCGAAATGGATGCTGACCAGAAAAATGCGCCAGTATCAACAGATACTTATTACATTGTAACTAATAAGTGTACAGAATGTCAGGGTTTCCATGAAGAGCCCCAGTGTGCTGCTGTATGCCCGGTTGATTGCTGCGTACCTGATGATATGTACCAGGAAACAGTGGATGAACTGGCTGCTAAGAAAGCAAGACTTCACGGTTAATAAATTAAGCGGACTGTGCATAATTTTTATTCTAAAATATTTCGGAATAATGAAAATGTTTTTTAGTTTAGTACAGCATTAGCACAGTCGCACTGCGGCTTACTTAAAAAACGGGTGATATTTCCCGTGTAAAAAGGTGAAGGATGAATATTCTTCACCTTTCTTTATTCTGACGGTAATATTTTTTTTGTTAAGCCTTTCTTTAATATTACCGCAACGTTGGGTATCTTGTATTTTTTCTGCAATATTTGTACATCAAAATATATTTAGTCTTACATGAAGAAGAATATTGCCCTTGTGACAGGGGGTTTCTCAGGCGAAGCAGTTATTTCCTACAGAAGCGCAAAGACGATTGACACTCATCTTGACCGTAACCTGTTCAATGTTTATACGATTGATGTTAACCCCGGTGGCTGGTTTTATGAAGAAGCAGGGGGCAATAAAACTATAGTGGACAAAAATGATTTTTCGATAATCACCAATGGAGAAAAAATTTCTTTTGATGCCGTATTCATTGGTATGCATGGAACGCCTGGCGAAGATGGTAAACTGCAAGGATATTTTGATACACTTGGAATTCCCTATACTGGTTGCGATGCAGCAACATCAGCATTAACTTTTAACAAACGGTATGCAGTTTCAGTTGCCGGTAATTCTGGTATTCCGGTATCAAAATCGGTGTTGCTTATAAAAAATGTGTTTGAAAATACTGATGAGATAAAATATGGTTTAAAGTTTCCCGTTTTTGTTAAACCTAATAATGGTGGTTCCAGTATTGGTATGTCAAAAGTTAACGAAACCGGTGAACTTGATGTGGCCATCGAAACAGCCTTTAAAGAAGACAACCAGGTGCTTGTGGAGGAAATGGTAAGTGGAAGGGAATTTACTGTTGGAGTGTTCAGGTCTAAGGGTAACATTATTGTGTTACCTATTACCGAAGTAATTGCCCATGATGATGTGCCTTTTTTTGACTTTGTGGCAAAGTATGAAGGAAAATCAACCGAGGTTACACCCGCCAACGTGGATGAAGTGATAGCTGACAAAGTAAGGGATGCCGCCAGGAAGATTTACTCAGTCTTTAATTGCAGAGGTGTGGTGCGGATTGATTTTATTTATAACGAAGAAACTGGTAACCCATTTATGCTGGAAATAAATACGGTGCCGGGTCAAAGTGAAGCAAGTGTGGTACCACAGCAGGTACGGGCAATGGGATGGAGCCTTGATGAGTTTTATACAAAACTGGTAATGGAGTGTTTTTGATAATAGTTGAACTGGATAAAAAATTATTAATAATAACAGATGTTTAAGTTTATCACCCACCGTCCGCTATGGGTCAATATAATTGCAGGCATTGTGTTGGCGTTGAGCCTTTTCTTTTTGTTTTTGTTATCACTTGACTGGATAACTGGTCATGGTAAATCCGCCTCAGTACCATCAGTGAACGGAAAGAGCTATGAAGAAGCAAAAAAAATACTCAGGAAAGCCGGTTTCGATGTAGAAATTCAGGATTCTATTTATGCAGATACATTGAAGCCAATGATGGTGATGAAGCAAATACCTGAAGCAGACGAGGTAGTAAAGAGAAACCGTACTGTTTACCTTATTGTTAGCAGGGCTGTGCCACCACTTATTGAAATGCCAAACCTGAAAGGGTATAGTCTGCGTAACGCAATGATGATATTGAAGAATATGGATTTGAAACTGGGTGATACCACTTTCAGGGCGGATTTTGCAAAGAATGCAGTGCTCGAACAACTATATAGCGGAGTGGAAATAAAGCCCGGAACACAAATCAGAAAGGGCAGCGTTATCTCATTTGTTTTAGGGGATGGTGTCGGCAACCGGGAGTTTGCTGTTCCTGTAATTGTTGGGATGACCTATGCCGATGCAAAAGCTATGCTTGAAGGAGCGGGACTTGGAATCGGGGCTGTGGTGACTGATGAAAACGTAACGGATACAATGGGTGCTTATATTTATTGGCAAAATCCCCAAGGTTTGACGATGCGAAAAGATTATTGCGTATCCGGTCAGGCCAGTTGATGGATGTGAAACTGCAGGCAGATAAACCGGTAAGAGACAGCCTTGATGCTCCGGATAACAGGGACGAAGAATTATTTCAGAGACCATAAACAAAAACACATGCAAAACATTACAGTAGAAGAACTAAAAGCCAGGATAGATGCCGGCGAAAAATTGAATCTTATTGACTGCCGTGAACCTCATGAATATGCTGAGTTTAATATTGGGGCAAAGCTGATGCCCATGAGTATGTTTCAGCATATGCAACTTGATGATATTATGAATTTGAAAGAAGAGGGAAGTGATTATTCATTGCCGCAGTGGCAACCGGAGTGGTCAGGCTTGCCTGATGCTGGATGCTCTTGGGTTTAAAAATACCAAGAATGTCGCTGGAGGGATGCTTGACTGGCAGGTAAAATTTGGCGGGCAAAAATAGAATAATAGAGGTCAGGGACTGAAATACGATGCCGGAGGTATAGCCTCCGGCATTTGGTTTTATTATCAGAAACGGAAAGTAAGCCCTGCCATGAAGTCTATACCTGCCATTGGGAAATAATAGTTTTCAGTCGTTGTTTCACCTGGATAGAAATAACTTTAGGTATAGCCGTTAGGATCATATTTGTGATTAAATAAGTTATTAACCTGCAGAATGATATTTATTTCTTTCAGCGATTTATAGCTGAGTTTGTATGATGCCCTCAAATCCTGAGTATAATAGGGGGCTAACGACCTGCTTTTGTTCCCTGTATTATCAAGATATTGCCTGTTCACATTTTTACTTGTAAAACTGACTTCTGTATTTTTCTCTGGCTTCAAGTTGAGGATTAGACTGCCGGTAATGTCAGGGGAGAAGGCGATATCCGACTCGGTAAAAGCATTCCTTTTTTGACCTCCATTGTCATAGTCATCATAATATTCTACAAAGTTTTTTACTTTATTTCTGCTGAGTGTAAAGTTAGCCACCACATTCATCCATTGGTAAAACTTGTATCCGCCCTGCAGTTCTATACCGGCCCGATAACTTTTTTCAATATTGCTCCGGGTATATGCACCCACATCATTTATTTTTCCGGTTAAAACCAACTGGTCTTTGTAATTCATGTAATACAATGTTGCGGACCAGTTGTGTTTGTTCTTTGTTATTTCAATGCCCATTTCAATATCATGCAGCCGTTCTGGTTTGGGCTGTTCATCATTTCCAGCTTCAAAATCGTCACGGTTCGGTTCTTTATTGGCAATGCTGTATGATAAATAACTTTTCCAGCCATTATGTGTATAGCTGATACCGGCTTTGGGGTTGAAAAAGCTGGAAGAGTTATTTACCTGTAATGCCGGATTTTCCCTGAAACCATCAATGCAATATTTTATATGCCGGTATTGCAGGTCGTAAAATAAATGCCATTTATTGCCGAACTGAGTTTGTTGTTTAAAATAGATATTGGAAATCTGTTTTCAGGGCATTATGATCGTACCAGTTTTTGTTTGAAGTAAGCCCTTCATCTGCCCAGATTACTTTTCCGAAATGTTTGCCATCATAGCGGGTGTATGCGCCGCCAAATGTTGCCTGAGTCTTTTTGTACTTGTAGTGAAGTGAAAAAATATTTCCATAAAAATTATTATCAAGCCACAATTGTCTTATCATATCTGATGCCGTTATCGGGCTGCCGTTTGACGGAGGATTCTGCATGCCGTAATCTGCATAATCTTCATCGGCCTTATACTGTTCGTAATAACCTTTTCCTTTTGTATAGAAAAGAGCGGTGTTGAATCCGATGCGTCGGGATAACTGTTGATTGAAGAAAAGCTGGTAATGTGATTGTGTGTAATTGTCGGTTTCATTATCGTACGCCCCACCCGGTTTTTCTGTTCCGGCATAGTTTATTGTTCTGTTACCCGCTTTAAGGTCGGCCTCTGAGATACCATACCATGCCTGGTATGTTTTTTCTTTCCCGCTAAAAATATTCAGCCGCAAACTCGTTTTATCCTTTATATATGCTGTGGTGTAGTAAAGTGATTTTAAATTACTGCTGGCCCTGTCAACATAACCATCACTGCCGATACAGGACAACCTAACTTCACTGGTAAATCCTTTTCGCAAGCCTGTTCCGGCCTTAATAGTGCTTTTGAAAGTGCCAAAGGAGCCAAAGCTGTTATTTATTTCAGCAAATGCGGCTTTATTTATTTCGTTGGTGCTGATGTTAATACTTGCCCCAAAAGCACCTGCGCCATTAGAGGAGGTACCCACCCCCCTTTGTATCTGAATGCTGCCCGCTGATGAAGAAAAGTCGGGCAGGTCAACAAAAAATGTTCCCTGGCTTTCTGCATCATTATAAGGAATGCCATTGAGGGTAACATTAATTCTTGTTGCATCAGTTCCCCGTATACGGATGCCAGTATATCCAACGCCATTTCCGGCATCGGAATTAACTACCACAGAGGGTGTTTGATTGAGCAGGAAGGGCAAATCTTGACTGAGATTCCGGCTTGCCACTTCATTTTTAGAAATATTTGTTTTTGTAAATGGAGAGTTTTCTCCTGCACGAACCGCACGAACCTCTACTGGTGTCAATGTGTAAAAACTGTCCTTCGGTTCCTGATCGTTCTTTAACACAACTGGCTGTGCTTCAGATAAAATAGCGGATATAATAAAACCGCCACAAAAAATAATCCTCTTCATTTTTTAAAAAATTTAATTAAAAAATAAGAGGGAAACGCTGTTACAGAGAGGATTTGATATTTACTCCTTCCCTTCGCAGGCATTACCCTGACCAGGTCCAACGGGTTTATTCTCAGCCTCTTACGAAGCACCCCGGGAAACACTGCATTTCAAATGCCTTTTTGGCTTAATCTGGAGCAAAACTAATGAAAGTTTATTTACCGGGCCTGTAACTTTTTCGGATACAGGCCGTATTACTTTAAAATAACCTTTATGAAGAAGTTAAGTTTGCTGGTAGTGTTTTTAATTGCCGGGTTTGTAATATCGGCACAGAAGTTTAACGATCCTAATGCTGAAATCCGTACAGCCAGGAGCTTTCACGGCATCAATGTTTCAAGTGCTTTTGATGTGTATCTGAGTCAGGGGAATGACGAAGCAGTTGCAGTAAGCGCCTCAGCGGCTTCAGACCGGGCTAAAATAAAGGTGGAGGTTAAGGATGGTATTTTAATTATCGGCTTCGATAAATCAGCTAAATGGACAACCGGAAATAAAAAGCTTAAAGCCTACATATCATTTAAGCAAATAAATAAGATAACTGTAAGCGGAGCCTGTGATGTAAATATTGCAGGAGTATTGAAGTCGGAGAGATTAACAGTGAATCAATCAGGTGCTTGTGATCTGAAAGGTACACTTGATGTGGAAAAGATGGATGTGGTATTAAGTGGCGCATCTGACATGAATGTGACCGGCAAGGTTTCCCGGATGAAAATTGAGCTTAGTGGAGCCAGCGATTTTAAAGGATTTGAGATGAAGACGGAAGTATGTGATGTGGATGCCAGTGGAGCCAGCGATGTAAAGATTACGGTGAACAAAGAATTGAATGCAAATGCCAGTGGGGCCAGTGATATTAAGTTTAAGGGAGAGGGAGAAGTAAAGACAAAGAAAACAAGTGGTGCTGCCAGTGTTTCCAAAAGCGTAGCAAACATAAACCATAAACCGAAAAGCAGTCAGGCCGGAACAAATCGTTCCGGTTTTCTTTCTAGTTAGTATGCCCCATAACCTTACCTTTGCCCTTCAACACCGCGAAGTAGAGCAGCGGTAGCTCGACGGGCTCATAACCCGTAGGTCGGGAGTTCGAACCTCCCCTTCGCAACAAAAGGAAAGCCATCCATTTTGGGATGGCTTTTCAGATTTTCCGAAACAGTTGTACAGTTCAACTGACAAGGATTGATTACCTTCTCATTTCTTGTGCCTGAACTGTGCATTTTCAGGTTTTTTATGAAAACAGGTTTTGTAAACATATTTGGCAGACCTAATGCAGGCAAAAGCACTCTTCTTAATGCGCTGATGGGTGAAAAGCTGGCTATTGTTTCACCCAAGGTGCAAACTACCCGCCATCGTATAAAGGGCATTCTGACAGAAAAAGAGTACCAGATTATTTTTTCTGACACACCTGGCATCATTGAGCCTAAATACAAACTGCATGAGAAAATGATGCTGGCTGTGAAAAGTGCACTTGAAGATGCTGATTTGGCTTTGCTCATTGTGGATGTAAAAGAGAACTGGGAAGAATGTGATACTATTTTCTCTGCACTGAAACTGAAAGTACCTGCGGTAGTTGTTTTGAATAAGATAGACCTTGCAGGAGAAGATAAAATTAAGTCAGGAATTGAGTTTTTTCTTCGAAGAGTTATTGCAAAAATGTTATAACCATATCAGCCTTATCGGGTATAAACAAGAAAAAGCTGATTAACGCCCTTCTTGCTTATTTGCCCGAAGGCGCACCTTTCTTTGACGGAGATGATATCAGCGACCTGAACACAAGATTTTTTGTGAGTGAACTGATACGGGAAAAGATTTATAAACTGGCTGAAGATGAGATTCCTTATCATACGGCCGTACTCATCCGTGAGTACCAGGAAAAGACAACACTGGTGAAAATTGTGGCTGATATAATCGTTCACCGGGAAACACAAAAGGCAATTCTGATTGGAGAGAAGGGAAGTATGATTAAGAAGATTGGTATGGAAGCCAGAAAAGATATTGAAGCATTTATTCAGCAGAAAGTATTTCTCGAGCTGTTTGTAAAAGTGAAACCGAAATGGAGAGAGAACGAATTGCAGTTGAAGGAATACGGGTACTAAAACGGTTAATAGTTCATGGTTCACAGCTTGTTTTGCAAGACTATGGACTATCAAACATCAACAAATAAAAGTTATGTCATTTACAGTCGCAATTGTCGGAAGACCAAATGTTGGTAAAGTACTTTGTTCAATCGTTTGCTTGAGCAGCGGAAAGCTATTGTGGATGATGTAAGCGGTGTAACCCGTGACAGGCAGTATGGCGTTACCGACTGGAACGGTAAAACCTTCAACGTAATTGATACCGGAGGCTTTGTGCATGGCAGTGAAGATGTGTTTGAAAAAGAAATAGCCAAGCAGGTGCTTGTGGCGGTCGAAGAAGCCAATGTTATCCTGTTTTTAGTAGATGCCACCACCGGAATGACAAGCCTCGATGATGCAATGGCCAGTGTACTCCGCCGCAGTACAAAACCTGTTTTTCTTACAGTAAACAAGGTGGATAATAATGAAAGACTACTGGAGGCTTCTGAGTTTTACAGTCTTGGGTTTGAGCATATTTTCTTCATTGCATCGGCAAGCGGCAGCGGAACAGGAGAACTGCTTGATGCTGTTGCGGAGCTTATAACTGATGATGCATCTGAGGAAACAAAAGAAATGGCGGCTTTGCCCAAGTTTGCCATTATCGGTCAGCCCAACACCGGAAAGTCATCATTGCTCAATGCACTCGTTGGCGAAGAAAGAACCATTGTAAGCGATATTGCCGGCACTACCCGTGATACAATACACACCCATTACAATCTTTTTCAAAAAGAATTTATATTGATTGATACGGCCGGTATCCGCCGCAAAGCCAAAGTACATGAAGACCTGGAGTTTTATTCCGTCATCCGGGCGATAAAGGCAATGGACGAAGCGGATGTTTGCCTGCTGCTGATTGATGCAGAGAAAGGCCTGGCGGCGCAGGACTTAAACATCTTTAGCCTGGCGGCAAAAAGGAAAAGGTGTTGTGGTGCTGGTAAATAAATGGGACCTGGTGGCTAAAGAGACGAATACGGCGAAAGAATATGAGAAGGAACTGAAGAAGCGGTTTGCCCCATTCTCCGATGTGCCGGTGCTGTTTATCTCGGCCAAAGAAAAGACAAGAATTTTTAAAGCTATCGAAACCGGGCTGGAGGTGTACGAAAGCCGCCAGCGGAAAATATCCACCTCGCAACTAAACGATACGATGCTGAAAGCTATACAGGCTTATCACCCGCCGGTGGTGAGGGGTATACCTATCAAGATAAAATTTGTAACACAATTGCCTACGGCGGTGCCATCGTTTGCCTTCTTCTGCAACCTGCCCGATGATATAAAGCAGCCGTATAAGAACTACTTAGAAAACAAGCTGCGTGAAAACTTTAACCTCTCCGGTGTGCCGGTAAGGTTGTTCTTCAGGAAGAAATAAGGGGGCGGGGTTTCTCTTTTAAACATTTATGCCTGTTTTATACGGAATGGAAAGGTGTGGGTTTTCATGCGGAGGCCGAAAAAAAGTAAGATACCGGGTTCCTTACGTGGCGAGATATACAAGCCTGGCATGACAAGACTTCGCTGAGACGAAGTGGGCTATCAACCAGCATGTGTTATCGTATATATTGCTGACGCTTCTACTAGCTCAGTAGCGAACAGAACCCTGAAGAGTGCGACGCAAGGGACGATGATACCTGCCTGCCGGCAGGCAGGGTAGTACAGGTGCTGGTTACATAATTATTATTACTACTTGGTTAGTCGTTGCCGGGGGGTTGGTGCGCCTCATGCCACAGCGAAGTAAACTCTCCAAGAACGGCAACGCCGCTACTAAAACTGAGCCAGTGCAGCCGCAATAAATCAATATCGGCCTGCCGCACTTTGCGGTACATGGGGTGCATGGTGCCGCCTTTTACACCGGCGGGTTTATCGGGTTCGTACTGGTAGGGCGGGTCAACCAATGTGCCGCGGGGATACATAATGCCGGGCACACCGCTGCCCCGGTAATCAATATCCTGCGGATGCCCAAGCCCAAGTGTGTGGCCATACTCATGTGCGGCGGTGGTGCTGCCCTTGTACAGGTTTTCAAGTTTGAAGTAGCCGGTATTGCAGCCGAGGCCATCCACAAAAGAGATGTTGCCCTGTGCATACTCCTCAATCCGGAAGTAATTGTATTGCGGGTTAGTGTTGTAGTACACTTCTTCGGGCTGCAGGTGTTGTTTAAAAAGGGCACTGATGCGGAAGCATACCTGCCAGGTTTGTTTTCGCAGGTAAGTGGTGGCTTTGGGTTCGTTCCACATATCTTCAATCTCTTCACGGATTTGTTCGGTTACCTGTGGAGTGGCTGCATGGCCATAGGTAATGATCCATGAGGAGATGATGAGTTCTTTAGTGGCGGTATGCAGTTCGGCAGTGCCCAATTTTTATTATTTAGCCACAAAATACACGAAAAAATTCTGCTGGCGCAGAATGGGGTTAGCCACAGATTTACACAGATGACACAAATAAGAAATCTTGCTATGCATTTCAAAGTCTTCTCTGTGTTCTTTGCGAAGTTTTCTTTGTGCTCTTTGTGTTTAATTTTTCTGTTTAAATTATCTCGGGTTTTCGGTAAGGTAATCAGTTACTTTCTGGTAAAGATGCGCCCTGTCTTTGCCGGTAACGTTGTGTTCGTGGCCAGGATAGATCATATAGTCTGCCTGCACACCTTTATCGATACAGGCCCGTACAAAGTTTACTGAATGCTGCTGCACTACGGTAGGATCCTGCATGCCGTGAATAAGCAGGAGTTTATCTTTTAGTTTGCCTGCCTGCTTAATAAGATTGGTGGCATCGTAGCCTTCGGGATTTTCCTGCGGAGTGTCCATGTAGCGTTCGCCATACATAATTTCGTAGTACTTCCAGTCCATAACAGGGCCGCCGGCCACGGCTGCTTTAAACACTCCGGGGTGGTTGAGCACAAAATCGGTTGTCAAAAAACCACCGAAGCTCCACCCAAAAAGGCCCATCCGGTTTTTATCTACAAAGGGCTGTGCATGCAGGTAGCTGACTGCCGCCATCATGTCTTCCATTTGTGCTTCACCCAATTTGCGGAAGATGCTTTGCTCGAAAGCCTTGCCCCGGTTGTCGCTGCCACGGGTATCGAAAGTGAGGACAACATATCCTCTTTCGGCCATGTACTGAAACCAGTAATCACCGGCGCCGCCGTTCCAGCCATTGAGCACCATTTGTGCATGAGGGCCGCCATACCAGTAAACGATAACCGGATATTTTTTATCGGCCGAGAAATTGGCCGGCTTGAACAAACGGAAGAACAAACTATCACCGGCGCCGTTGTTAATAGTGAAAAGCGTTAACTCGCCGGTTGCATACTCTTTCAACGGATTATCGGCCTGCAGGAGTTGCTTAGGTGCGGCAAATAATTTTTTGTTCAGGCTGATTAACTGTATGGTTCTTGGATTGGTGGTGGTGCTGAACACATCGATCACTGAACTGCCATCGCTGCTTACCTGCGTGTTGTGCACACCGGGAAGAGCAGTGATAATATTTGACAGACTGGTTTTAAGATTTAAAGATGACAATGTTTTATTAACCGGTGACATTACTGTGGAGGTATAATAAAGATTTTCTCCTTTGGCATCGAACCCTTTTACTTCGGTTACTTCCCAATTGCCTTTGGTGAGTTGTTTGAGCAGTGTTCCGTTACTGTCGTAAAGGTAGAGATGGTTCCATCCGTCACGGTTACTCTGCCAGATGAACTGTGCAGGATTGTTTTTTACAAACAGCATAGGTTCTAACGGCTCGGTGTATTTATCATCTGTTTCTTCGAATAAGGTTTTTACAAATTCACCGGTGGCTGCATCGTACTGGTTGAGCCATACATGGTTTTGTGCCCTGTTAACGATGGCGATGAAAACATATTTATCATCAGGACTCCAGGCAATATTGGTAAGGTATTGCTCCAGCGGGCCGGTTGTTTTAATCCAGATAGTTTTTTGTGTGGCCACATTGTAAACACCTAAAGTAACATGGTGACTTTTATCGCCAGCCATTGGGTATTTAATTAAATCAACCCTTGCAGGTTTCTCTGTCCAGCTGATGATGGGATAATCGGTAACCATACTTTGATCCATGCGGTAGAAAGCCAGTTTGGTTCCATCATTACTCCAGAAGATTCCTTTGCTGATGCCGAACTCATCCCGGTGAACGGAGGAGGCATACACAATGTCTTTGCTGCCATCGGTGGTTACCTGTTTTGAAGTGGTTCCGTCGAAAACAAACAGGTTTGCATTTTCGAGGTAGGCAATATTGCCACCATTGCTTTCTTCTGCATTTTCTTTTTCTGCAAACTTTTTAGGAAGAATGGTTTTGAATTTATTAGCGACCGGGTCAAGCAAAATCCTGTTTCCATTGATGGTCATCTGCCAGCCTTCGGGTAAAAAACGGATGGGAACGAAAGTTTTTAAGGTATCGGCACCGGCAGCTTTCAGTTTGCTGTTCAGTTTATCGAGAGTGAGAAAGGCGGTATCTGTTTTCATTTTATAATTGCCCCTCATCCAAACGTCTTTTTTCAGATAGACATAATCGGTTGTAGCACCGAAGAACTGCAGCTGCGGTAATATTTGTGGTGCAAAAACGGTTCTTGCCTTCAGCATGGCATCTTCCATGGAGAGGATTTTTTTCTGGGCATTGGTTACAGTAAGAAACAGAAGCAGGGTAAAGAGCGACAACAGCTTTTTCATAAATGTTTATTGATTGGCAAATTTAAACAGAAATGCCCGGTAATTCCGGGCATTGCGTTATTGTTGTATGGACGGTTAGTTGGAGAAATAAACCTTAAAAGCATCTGACAACCGGCTAAATTCCTTTTTGGCTTTTGTCATTCCGATAATACCTCCGGAAAAACCACTGGAAGCTTTTTGCAGCGTAAGTGTAAAAGACGAACCATTATTAGAAAGCGTTACAGATTGCTTGTAATATTTATGGAAAGCACCGAGCAAGATTCGCCATATTAATTTGCCGATGGTATAAGTTTTAACGCCATTCTTTTCATCTTTCAGGCGGTAACCTTCTGATGTGAAGAAGAGGTTGAGTTTGTTTTCCAGTTCATCCTGCGTTGTGTCAGTGATATTGTAGGTTACACTTCCTTTTGAAAAATCTGATACTGTTGCCTGCATGGTTTATTTTTTTATTGTTGAATAATTTAGTTTCTGATTGGTCTTCCGCTTTTTAATACACTTGGAATCCGTTCCAGCGATTTCTTTTCGCCGCAAAGAGAAAGGAAGGCTTCCCTTTCCAGGTCAAGCAGGTATTGTTCTGAAACCAGCGTAGGTTCACTCAAATCGCCGCCGCACATTACATAGGCAAGTTTTTTTGCCACCAGTGCATCATGTTCGGTGGCATAGTTGGCTGTCTTCATTGCATGGATGCCTGCATACAAAGCACCAAGGGCCGATTTGCCCAGTACCTTAATGTCTTTGCGTTGCACTGGTGTAGTGTAGCCGCTGTCATAAATTTCAGCGACCGCTTTTTTTGCTTCAGCAATTCTTCTCCCAATGTTCACCACTACTTCGTCTAATCCTTTTCTGTAAACACCCAGGCCGAAGCCTTCATGTGCTGATGTGGCTACTTTGGCAGTAGCAATGGACATAAACCTGTTCTTTAGCGTAATGGTTTCGGGTTCATCTTCATGCATCTCATCCGATGCCCGCAGCACAAATTCTTTGGTACCGCCGCCACCGGGAATAAGACCAACACCCAGTTCAACAAGTCCCGTATAGGTTTCCGCAGCCGGGCAGCATTTATCGGCATGAAGGCTGAGTTCACAAGCTCCGCCAAGAGTCAGCCCATGCGGAGCCACCACAACGGGAACAGAAGAATATCTGGCCCGCATCATTGTATTCTGGAACATGCGGATGGCCATATCCAGTTCATCATATTCCTGTTCAATAGCCAGCATGAATATCATGCCTACGTTGGCACCCGCAGAAAAGTTGGCTCCTTCGTTTGCAATTACGAGTCCTTTATACCCTTTCTCAGCTTTATCAATCGCTGTTTGAATGCCGCTTAACACATCACCGCCGATGCTGCCCATTTTGGTGAACCATTGAAGACCCAATACATCGTCGCCTAAATCGTAGAGACGGCAACTGCCGTTTTTCCAGATTTGTTTGTCGGTGTAATTGCTCATCACAATAAAGGCCTCGCCACCGGGGAGTGCTTTGTATGATTTAGAAACAGGGTCGTAACAGAGTTTTTTGCCATTATCTATTTTATAGAAGGATTTGTTACCTGCTGCAATCATTTCATCCACCCATGGAGCAACGGCGTAGCCGGCGTCTTTCATTGCTTTTGCTGATTTCTCTATGCCCAGTACATCCCAGCTTTCAAAAGCGCCGATTTCCCAGCCAAAGCCGGCCATCATGGCATCATCAACGCGGTACAGTTCGTCGCTAATTTCTGGTATGCGGTGAGAGATATATGAGAACAAACCATAGTGGAATAACCGGTAAAATTCTCCGGCTTTATCCTGACCGGCAACCAGCATTTTCAGCCTGGTATATAAGTCATCGATAGGTTTAGCGGCTTCAAGAGTAGCGAACTTTGGTTTAACTCTTGGAGCATATTCCATTGTTTCGAGGTTCAGTGTCAGAATTTCCTTTTCACCACTTGCCCCCTTTGTTTTCTTAAAAAATCCTTGTCCTGTTTTATCACCCAGCCAATTATTGTTTACTATTGTTTCAAGCCAGGCAGGTATGGCAAACTGTTCTCTTGCTTCATCACCGGGGCAATTGTCAGCAACACCTTTTGCCACTTTTATCAGCGTATCAATGCCTACTAAATCGGCTGTTCTGAATGTAGCCGATTTAGGGCGGCCGATAACAGGGCCTGTCAGGGCATCAATCTCATCAATACTCAGTTTTAGTTTTTCTTTTACGTTCATTATGGCCATCATGCCAAAAACGCCAATACGGTTGGCAATAAAGGCAGGAGTGTCTTTACAGAGAACAGTGGTTTTGCCGAGAAAGAGGTCGCCATAGTTCATCAGAAAGTCAACAACCGCAGGGTCGGTATGCGGGGTGGGAATTATTTCCAGCAGACGCAAATATCGTGGAGGGTTGAAGAAGTGAGTGCCGCAGAAATACTTTTTGAAATCTTCACTTCTCCCTTCAGCCATCATGTTGATGGGGATACCTGACGTGTTGGAAGTAATTAATGTTCCCGGCTTGCGGTATAGCTCAACTTGTTCAAATACTTTTTGTTTGATATCGAGCCTTTCCACCACTACCTCAATTATCCAGTCGCACCCGGCAATATCTTTCATATTGTCTTCAAAGTTGCCGGTAGTTATTTTATTAATAACGTCCTTATGATAAACAGGAGAGGGGTTGCTTTTAATTGCAGCACCCAGGGCATCATTAACAATCTTGTTTCTTGCAGCCGGTTTTGCATCTGCGGGAGTGTCTTTAGGAACAATGTCTAATAACAGAACTTGCACACCAATACCTGCAAAATGGCAGGCGATTCTTGAACCCATAACTCCGCTGCCTAAGACAGCAACTTTTTTGATAGTCCGTTTCATGGTATTTTTTTATTTCTCACAGATTACACTGATTGTCTCAGATAACCCTTTTATTTTTTTCTATATTCTCAACGATTATTTTTTTACTCAAAAGCTTCTTTTGTAATTATTATGGATTACACAAAGTATGCCTTCGGCTTAATTAATTATACGAATCAAACTTTCTTTATCTTTTAAGGAATTGACATTGAAATTTACAAGAATACCAATCTTCTTCCCGGTAAGTTTCAGGTATGTTAATAATTGTTTTTTGTGAACATCATGAAGGGTGTCCAAAGATTTAATTTCAATTATTACTTTGTCATCAACCAATATATCTAACCTAAAACCTATTTCAAGTTTTATCCCATTATAATTAACCGGTACTCCAATCTGTGTTTTGGCGTTTCGATTTTGCTGTGTTAGTTCATAAACATGTGCTGCCTCATAAACACTTTCCAATAGACCAGGACCAAGTGACGAATGAACTTTGAAAATGGCTCCCCTTATAATATATGTCAGTTCATTTATCTCCATTCTGCGTAAATCTGTGTATTCTGTGAGAAAATAAATTAGTTAGTTATGCAACTATTTTTATCGAAGTTAAGGGATTTTGAAATTTTGCCGGAGGTATTTATTCAGTTTCTACGAATGTAATCTCACCCCGTTGAATCTCTTTCTTGTATTTGCGTATCATCTTCTTGTAGCTCTTCAGCCCGATACTGCCGGAAATACCGCTGAGGGTAATTTTTACGAGATAGTTGATGGCCGATTTGTCCCGTTTCCGGATGTAAAAAACTTCGCCAATATCTGATTTGTTCCTGGTCTTAATGAGAAAAGTATTGGCAAGCAGTGTGGCAACTCTTTTTTTTCTTGCCGGTTTCTTCTTTAAGGACTTCTATTTTCAGGTCATCATACAGCATTTTCATTTTTCCAAGGGCAACATATTCATGTCCTGCCACACTCATGCTGATGGTATCGATATTGCCAGAACGGATTTTTACAGATGCCAGCGGGATAGTAATACTGTTTAAGAAAGTAATATCTTTTGCCTTGAGCCTGCCAGTCAGTAAAAAACTGCCCAATGAATCGGTGTATGATTGTTTTAACCGTATGCTTGTCCAAATACTGTCGAAAATGTAACCTGTAGCCATTATGCCAAGACTGTCATCTGTATGATGATACCTGCTTTTTATGTTGAGCAATGTGATGTTTAGTTTGGTGACTGGCACTGCCAAAGTCTGATCCTTAAACACTTCGGTATATTTTGCATAGCCATTTGAGAAAACAACTGTGTCTGCAATAAACCGGAAGGGAATGCTGTTGATTAATTCTGCCGGAAGTGGCTTAATAATACCTGGTTTTAAGGGAAGATTTTTGTCTTTATAGTCATTTATAACTGCATTGGTAACCGACAATTTTCCTACACTAACTAAACTATCGGTTACCAATTTTTCAAAATCTGCATTGTTGGCAAGTACAGGTCCGCTATCGGCATTCAGGTAATCTGCCTGTAATGTTTTTGCTGCAAAAAAAGAGTCCCTGTTAATTGAAGGGGTAAAAGAAAAGGAATCCAATGAAATATGCTTATGACTGATGTCTGCTGCAGCGTTAAACCATTTAATGATTGTTTTGGCAGATGAAAGAGTGCCTGTGAAATTTACAAGCCTTGCAGGTTTGTTGTCGTAGAAAATATTTTTAGGGCTAATGATATTTTCTGAACTGAGATTAATATTCTCCAGGTTTGCACTGTCAATTGATAGTACGATATTTTTCTTTCCAAGGCTGTCTAATTCAATGTTATTAATTTCAGCCTTAGTAATAGCCGAACTCCAGTTCAGTGAGCCATTATCATCCCTGCTGGTATTGAAATGGGAAAGTTGTGCGGAGATATTCCCTTTGCCCGTGCTGAATATTTTTTGCTTTTCTGTGTAATGCCGAAACCAGCCATATTCAGGTTTATGCCCTGCATATCTAATCCTTTGGGTGAAAGGCTGTCAATAGTAAGTTGCTTAATATTGATTTCATTCTTTGTATCGTTATTGCTTATCCATTTAATTATACCCGGTCTTTTTTCTGCTTTGTTAATAAGCAGCAGCTTGGGTTGTACAATTTTCAGGTTGCTTAGAGATACAAATGATCTCTTGCCTGATGGCTTTGAAAAATTACCCGGTTTTGAATTGAAGCTTATTGTGATTTCCGGTTCAGGTATTTCTGCGCCGGCCACATTAATGTTTCCATCAATTATTTGTTGAACAGAAAGAGAGCCAGTTATAAACGGGAGATAAATGTTATAGTTTGTGCCGTTAATATCTGATATAAATTTTAACCCCTTCAGTGTTGTTTCTTTATTGTCTTCAATGCTGAAGTCTTTTACAGTTACCTCAGCATTTTCCGTAATAAGTTGAAACAGCCTGCCGGTGGTATTTAAGCCTGAAAGCGTTAATCTATTGCCGGTGTTTCTGAGCAGCTTATTAAAAGCGATATTGCCGATGTTAGCTGATATTTTTTTTCCATAAAGTTCTGTACCCAATACGGTGTTTCCGCCGGTTACGTTATTAAGGTCGATAAGTGCGGGAAGGCCGGAATTGGTTTCTTCCGGAATTCGCAGCCGGAGGTCTGCAGCACTCCACTTAATACCATTTGCATAAAGTGAATTGGTTGTTTTGTTATTTTTCAGACTTGCTATTGTAACATTTTCAAGATTTAAAAAAAGAGAGCAATCGTTGTTATTGATACAAAGACTTTCAAATTGGTATGGACCAGTTTCGCCACCATAGCTGCCATTGTTTAGCACTGCTTCATACTTGCCAGATTTTATTTTTCCTTTTTTGAAGGTTATACCGGTTATAGCTTTCTTAATATCCGAAATGTTCTTTGATTTCATCAATGGGTTGCTTAACAAATCAATATTAGCTTCTTCGAGTTTTACAATAAAGTTTTTACCAACCGACAACTGAATATTTCCGTTTGTGACAACGAGTTTCTCCAATTCAAGATTCCTGTTTATTGTTTCTAAAGCCCTGAAAAGGTTGTTTTGCCTGTTTCTCAATTCCTGGCCAGGATATACTGAATAGTCAATGGAGGGGTTTACTAATATCGCCTGCCTTGCTTTAAGCCTTTTTTCAAAAATGAGTTCATCCCATGACAATTCTTCTAATTTAAAATACGGGATGCTTACATTGTTTTGAGTTCTTCCTTTTTGGTTGTCCTGAAATAAAAAATTGCTCAGGGTAATCTGTTTGTTATTAAAAAGGATGCTGTCAAAGCGTACACTGTAGGCGCTATCCCGGATAAAGTTTTCATAGTTGCGGATGGCCATCGCAAATTGCTCAACCTGTATAGGACTTGCAGCATTTTTATTGATGGAGAGTCCCTGCATTTCAAAATTATTTTGTGTAAATATGAACGAAGTGGGTACTTTATTTTTGATGGCGGTAATGTTAATGTCGGCGTTCTGTACTACAACAAAATTCATCTGCAAGTCGCCTGTTAGCTGTTTGATGATGTCTTCCACCTGCAGGGAAGAACTGCCTCCCGATTTTTTTTCTTCAGATTCAATAATAAGATTAAACCTTGGATTAAGGCAATAAACAGAATCAGCTTTTATGATATTGCTTCTGTATAAGGTCGGAAAATCAATGTCGGTAAGTTGCAGTTTGTCAAAGTAAATCCTGAAAGCGGAACCTCTTGTCGTTCCTTTTACTGCTGCAATCGTACAACTGTCGAATACCACGATTTTTTCAACAAGATTAATTTTGAAATTCCTGAAATTCAAAAAATGTCTCCCATCCGGGAAAGCAATTCTTTGGTTATTGCATTGTAATATTACATTGTCGCTGAAAAGCAATTTCTCATTTATTGCAACCTTATTTGTATCAACCTTGAAATTCTGAATCGAAAAACTAATATTACTGATTTCAAGCGGCTGGGAGCCGGGCTGTGTGCGGTTAGAAAGGGAGAATCTTCCATCGTCAATTTTAAATTGGTTTATTTCCAGCATCATCAAAGCATCCTGGATGGAGTTATAAATTCTTCCCATTTCATAAGGGATGGAAATTTCTTTGTCTTCTTTTTTAAGGGTATCTGTACTGTTTCTTATTCTTGTTACCCTGATGTCGGGTGATTGCAGGTGCAAAGAGTCAATAAGCAACTCTTTGTGAAGTAAGAATGGTACTAACTCCCTTAGTTCAACTTTCAGTTCTTTTACCGAAAACCGGTTAGCCGTTGTGGCATTTGCAGTATCTGTATTAAAGAAAACGGCATCCCGGATGGTCATGTGGTTATTAAAATAATTGTAGGATAGTTTTCTTACGGTGAGATTCAGTTTGCCTTTTGACTTTTCGGCAACGGCATTTTCCAGCATTCCTTTGGCATGGCTGATGAACCAAAAATGAAAAATAACCAGCAGCAGGACAATAATGCCAAGCAGTATTCCGGTTATCTTCAAAATTTTCTTGCCTGTTCTCAACATAGCCGGTCTGTTCTGATTCAGTTATCAATTTACTGAAATAAACAAATGCAGATAATAAAAACTCCCGTTTTAACTTAAATAAAACGGGGTTACAGTTTGTTTGTTGCGTTAACTTACGTTTGAGCCGGCCTCAATTTTGTTTTCGGGCGAAATGAAGTGCAGTTTTCCGGCACTGTCCTCAGCCATTAATATCATGCCATTGCTTTCAATGCCCCGCATTTTTCTTGGCGCAAGATTGGCAACGACAGTAACCTGTTTCCCTATTATTTCTTCGGGTTTGTAATGCAGGGCTATGCCACTTACAACGGTTCTTGTCTCAAAACCTAAGTCTATCGTAAGCTTTAAGAGTTTGTATGCCTTTTCCACTTTTTCTGCTGTAACTATTGTTCCTGCTTTCAGGTCAATTTTTGCAAAATCATCGTATTGGATTTCTGCTTTCAGCACTACTTTTTTTTTAGGCTCAACAGCTTGGGGTTGTTCTTCTTTGATTAGGCCATTTTTCAGCTTTTCTATTTGCTCAGTTATTTCACTGTCTTCTATCTTCCTGAACAGAATTTCGGGTGCCCGTAAGGCATAACCGGTTTTCAGCAGGTTTATTTTTCCAGCATTCTCCCATTCCAGCATTTTGTCAACCACCTTCATCATGTACAGCATTTTCTTTGCTGTGTTAGGCAGGAATGGGTTGATGAGAATAGAAAGGTTGGCGCATAACTGTAAACAGATGTACAGGCAGTTATCAATTTCTTTTTGCAGTTCAGGGTTCTCCTGAATTTTCTTTGCTACAATCCAGGGTTCTTTCTTCTGCATGTACTGATTGCCTTTTCGGGCCAGGTCAATTACCTGGAACAAGCCATCACGGAAGTGATAAAACTCCAATGCCGATTGCACTTCAGCCGCAGTGCTTTCAATATCTGCAATCATTGCCTTGTCGTTGTCATCCAGCAGTTCTGTATGCAGTTTAGGAACTTTACCGCCACACAATTTGTGCATCAGCACAAAAGTTCTGTTTACAAAATTTCCAAAAATGTCACTGAGTTCG
Source organism: Chitinophagaceae bacterium (assembly GCA_016719815.1). GTDB lineage: Bacteria > Bacteroidota > Bacteroidia > Chitinophagales > Chitinophagaceae > JJ008. Next base: position 70,107 of record JADJYK010000009.1, read on the forward strand.
CTTCTGTAAGCCGTTTGAAAACCTTTCCAGGTAAACTCACTGTCCTTTGTTTCAGGTGCAATGCTGGTAAGGTAATAACGGAGAGCATCCACCATTTGCCCGCCACCACCTGCCTGTCCGGTAGGCAGGTTTTCTTTCTTTACAAAGTCGTCGATATAATCCCGCATATCAAGTTTCCAGTTACGGCTAGTACTCATTTTGTCGCCTTCAAGGTTTAAAAACTCGTTGGCCGGTACATTTTCCGGAAGAATATTGCCATGCAGCTTTAACATTACCGGGAAAATGATGCAATGCAATACAATATTGTCCTTGCCGATAAAATGAACCAGTTTTGTGTCTTTATCTTCCCAATAAGGCCGCCAGTCTTTGTCATTATTAATAGCCCATTGTTTGGTGGCACTGATGTAGCCGATGGGGGCATCAAACCATACATAAAGGACTTTACCAGCTCCTTCGGGAATGGGCAGGTGAACACCCCACTCCAAATCTCTTGTTACAGCCCTCGATTGAAGGCCGCCATCAATCCAGCTTTTACATTGTCCTACAACGGTGCCTCTCCAGTCGTCTTTATGTTGCTCCAGAATCCATTCTCTTAAAAACTGCTCATGTTTGCCGAGTGGCAGATACCAGTGAGTTGTTTTTTTCTTAACGGGAGTTTTTCCGCTTAGTGTGCTTACAGGATTAATCAGTTCGTCAGGACTAAGCGTTCTGCCGCAGCTTTCGCATTGGTCGCCAAAAGCCCTGTCGCTGCTACATGCCGGGCAGGTGCCTTTAATATATCGGTCGGCTAAGAATGTGTTAGCTTCTTCATCAAAGTATTGTTCTGTTTCTTTCGTTTCCAGTTCACCTGCATTATTTAGCTTGGTGAAAAACTCCTGTGCTGTTTCGTGGTGCAGGGGAGAACTGGTGCGGTGATAAATATCAAAGTTGATGCTCAGGTCATCAAAATCCTGTTTCATGGCTTCATGATACTTGTCAATGATTGCCTGCGGCGTGGTGCCTTCCTTCATTGCCTGAATGGGAATGGCAGTGCCATGTTCATCGCTGCCACATACAAACACTACATCTCTTTTTGTGCCCGCAGGTAGCGGACATAAATATCTGCGGGAATGTAAGCACCGGCCAGATGGCCCACATGTTTAAGCCCATTGGCATAAGGCAGGGCCGATGTAACTAAATATCTTTTGGGTTTTGCATAATAATTTTTTTATGTATCAGGCGACATTAACACAGATGGACTTCCGTTGCGTCGCACATTTCAACTGCAGGAATTCTGCTCAGCTTTTTTCAACTTCGATTTTAGCCTGCAAAAATACCGTAAAGCATCGCATTGCCCAAACCGGTCTTTTTGTAATAACTTTAATGACCATTAAACTAAATGATAATTATGAAAAAGCTCATATTTCTGTTCTGCTTATTTAGCCAGGCGGCATCGGCCAACGACGGCACTTTTTATGCAATGGGAAATACACTTATTCCTTTGAAGGAAACAACCATTCGCCTAAAAAAAGAAATTTTAAACCTGGACCGGAAAGGCGACTGGATGCAGGTTGATATTTATTTTGAGTTTTTTAATCCCGGACCGGAAAAAGAACTGACAGTTGGTTTTGTTACACCGCCAGCAGTTGGAGATATTACAGAGGCTGAAGCTAATCATCCGCAAATAAAGGGCTTCATGGTAATGGCTGGTAACAACCTGCTTCCTTATAAAGTGGCAAAACTGGAAGAAACCGGTTTCAAACTGGATGAGAAAATAGCCGAGGGCTTCGATTATGTGTATCATTTCAAAATAAAATTTGCAAAAGGTATTACAGTTATCAGGCACAGTTATCAATACAGGGGCGGAGGTTCAGTCGAAGCAAAAAATGAATTTTATTACCGGCTAACAACCGGAACAACATGGGCCAACAGTGCCATCGAAGATTTTGAGCTTAACATAAGCATGGGAGATGACTGTTATTTTGCAGTGCCTGCTTCTTTTGGCGGCATTGGAGCAAATTGGGTGGTGGCTGGTGTGGGGCGTATTGGCAATGCTGCAACTTTTAATCCCTATGGTGAAGAAGGTGGTGGAAAAAAGCTGAGAATGGTTTATCTGCGAAAGGGTAAGTTACAATTGCGTCAGCCTAATTTTAAACCACAAAACGATTTAGCATTAAATGTATTTCAATTGCACAATGAGGTTCATCTTTGGTGCGATAAAGCAGTGAAGAACGACTTTGAGGGATTTACGGAGTTTCTTTGGGGCGACTCGATTGAGTTGGCAGTAAGTAAATTGTCTGATAGTGAAATACGTTTGTACCGCAACCTTAACTTTGCCCGCATGGGCTATGAGTTTAAAGATGAAACACTTCGTAAAGCCTACTCAAAATATATCTGGTACATTGCAGACCCGGCTTTGAAGCCTGAGAATGTTCCTGATTATTATGTTTCGAAGGAACTGATGAAACTGATAAATGAAGAAGAGAAAAAAAGAAAACTAAAAACTGAAACTCATGATTAAAATACCTCCCTGCCTGAAGAAAGGTGATACGATAGGAATTGTGTGCCCGGCAGGTTATATGGATGCAGAAAAAGTAACTACCTGCATTAACACTTTACAAGAATGGGGATATAAAGTAAAAATTGGTAAAACCGTTGGAGGTGAATCGCAGACTTATTTTTCTGGTACTGACGAAGAACGTCTTACCGATTTCCAGCAAATGCTGGATGATGATACAGTGAATGCAGTTCTCTGTGGCCGGGGCGGTTATGGCATGGGCCGTATTATTGAACAGGTTAGCTTTAAGAAATTTAAGAAGAACCCAAAATGGGTAATTGGCTACAGTGATATTACAGTATTTCATTCCCACTTATACAGCAACTATAAGATTTCTTCGCTTCATTCACCAATGGCTGCAGCCTTTAATGAGGAAGGTTATAAGAATGAGTATGTACAATCTTTGCGCAAAGCTTTGTCTGGAAAAAAAACAAGATATACCTGTGCGCCGCATGAATATAACAGAACAGGAGAAGCCGTGGGTGAACTGGTTGGCGGTAACCTGGCCTTACTTGCTCACCTGGTGGGCACCGGTTCTGATATAAAGACAAAAGGCCGTATTCTTTTTATTGAAGATGTGGGCGAATATCATTACAATATTGACCGGATGATGTACCAGTTAAAGCGCAGTGGTAAATTAGACAAACTGACCGGGTTAATTTTTGGCATTTTTACTGACAACAAAGACACTGACCGGCCATTCGGGCAAACGGTAAATGATATACTACGGGATATCGTAGCTGAGTATGATTATCCGGTTTGTTTTGATTTTCCGGTGAGCCACTCCGATAAGAATTTTGCATTGAAAGTGGGTGCCGGTTATAAACTAACAGTAAAGAAAAAGGAGTTACTCTGGCTGAGTAGTTATCTGCTCAAAAGAGAATCCAGTTTATTTATTGTTTGTGCATAAGTAAAAAGATTGTTGTGGCTTCCTCCTTTTATTGTTAACAGTTCGTCTTTCATTTTCAAGAAAGGCAGCAACTTTTTGGAGTTTTTATACTGTACTATCCAGTCGCCAGTGCCATGAAAAATGGTGACTGGAGCAGAAACGGTTTGCAGGTATTTGTATGTAGGTATTTGATAGTGCAGCATCCATCTTACAGGATAAACCGGGAGATAATGCTTAATCACCGATGGAAAATCATAATATGGAGTTTCCAGTATCAGCCTTTTGCAATTCTTGACAGAAGCCAGTTGCGCTGCAATGCCCGTTCCCATACTCTTTCCATAAATGATGATACTATCTGGAGCAAACCTTTTCCGGGCAATAGTATATGCCCGGCTGGCCCAGTCGTATAACTTTTGTTCTGTTAGTTTGCCGGTGCTTTTTCCATAGCCGGGATAATCTATCATCAGCACTTCATAACCGTGCCGGGTAAAAAAAGGAATGTACTTAGCGTACCAGGAAATATTTTTCTTGTTACCATGAAAGTAAAGCACAATCCCTTTGGTTACTGAATCAGTACTGGTAAAGTCAACTAAGTTCAGAGTGTCTTTTTCGTTCAGTGCTATACTGATGTCTTTATGTGGTTGGGGAAAGTTGTAATGGTGATTGCGTTTCAGAGTAACCGGGTGAAAAAGAATGGCATCCTGCAGAAAATACAGGGCAATGCCTCCGGCTACATAAATACCGGCAATCCATTTCAGCCATTTAATTACCTTTTTCTTTTTCATACTTTGTAGACAAAGATGAAAAGAAAAAAGTACATGTTGCCATGCCCTTTTATATAACCGTCCTTATTCTTTAATACCTGCTGAAGTAGTTCCTGAGCCTGTATTGTGCTGTATTACTCAATTCATTAATCAGGCATCGCATTATTTCATTTTCAGAAGGAGCAAATTCTTTTCTGCGGTCAACCAATTGATTGTCGCTTTCGGTAAGGGCCCGGCTGTCACCAGTGTATGTTGAAAACTCGGTGTACCAGTTGTGGTCGCTGCCGAAGTTGTCGCCCCACACCCAGTGGCCGTTTGCATCTCTTACACTTACATGCAAAACCGCGGAAGAACTCATCGTACGCCTCGTAGTGGTTATTTCTGCAAACACTTTTCCATATTGTCTAACTACAGAATCTGGTCTGTAAACAATCTCTTTTATCACTACTTCTTTCGAAACTTTTCTTATGTTTCTTGTGTCATGATAGCGGCCAATGTCCACAGTTGAAAGGTGCAGATCCACTTCCATGTCCATTCTAATATTCCTGCTGCGGGCATCCCAGGCCGAATAGAATTTTACAAATTCATCGCCGCTGTTGTATTGCAGGTTGAGGATTACCTGGTCATCAAGATTGTTGTCTCCTATGCTGTAAGAACTATACACATAGCCACCATATTGCTGCATAGGAAGAATTACCACATTGGTTACGGCATATTCGTAAACTTCATTCATTTTTGAATGGCATCCCTGTGGCCAGGTCTGAACCGGAGTGAAGCCTGAAACTCACGATAAGCATTCCGATAGCTTTCCTTGTTGTAATAGTTCATAAAAGCAATTCCCCTGTCAAAGCGAACCTCTGCTGCTTTTTCGGCATAAGTAACTAAGTATGATGAACAGTCGGCTGGCTTCACAATTTCATAAATCTCTGGCACCCTGTAGATGGCGTCATACATTTTTTGCAGCGAAGCATATTCGTTGTACATCCATTCCCACCTCAGTTCATTATTGCTTTCTGAATTGCTGCGAATGCGGCTTTCGTGGTCATTAACAGCATAACGATATGCTTCCTGTATTATATGAAGGAGTTTAGGATCGTTGGGCTTCTTTTGTAATTTCTTTGCGGCTAATTCTACGGCTTCGTCATAGTTGCCCTTTTCATACATTTTGCTGGCTGTTTTACAGCTTATGAAAAACAAGGATAAACCAGCGATTGTGAGTGTGTAAAGTTTCAGTTTCATAAACACCTCCTTTTTCTGTAGTATATCCAAATGTTAGTCCACAGAATTAAGAAGTGATGTAATTAAGTAATCCTTAACAATTGGGAATTATCAGGAACAATCAGTATTTCAAAATATCCCGGATAAAATTGTGGTATTCATCAAACGAAGGAAGGTTGTTGTGTCCGCCGCTGTGTATGCGGATAAGCGTTATCATCCGGGAATTGATTTTTTGTAAAGCCTCACTATGCCGGATAGGTATCAGCCAGTCTTTTGTTCCGTGAATAATGTAAGTGTGGCACCTAACTTTTTCAATCCATTTATCCGTCCGCAAGTGAAAGCGGAGTACATATTTAACAGGCAAAATGGGCAGAAACCGTTCCACTACTTTTCTGAAACTATAATACGGGGCATCTAATATGAGATAACGGGGATCGTTATCAGAGGCCAGTTTGGTGGCAAAACCGCTACCCATGCTACGGCCATACATAATGAGGTGGTTCTCTGAGTATTTTTCTTTCAGCCGGTCATACACAAACTGCATGTCTCCCAGCATTTCTTTTTCGCTTCGCCTGCCGGTACTTTTTCCAAAACCACGATAGTCAACCAGCACAACATCATAATCATACCTGTAAAAATCCCTTGCATATCTTGCCCAACCTTTTATGCTACGGGTATTACCATGAAAGTACAGTATCAGACCTTTTGGATTTTCCCGGTAAAAATGAAGGCCATTAATGCGAACACCCGGCTCCACATCAAAGAAATACTCTTTGAATGGGGCATCATATTTAAATTGAAAATCCTGCTTTAGCTTTTCGGGCTTAAAAATCAGTTTTTCCTGGACAAAATATCCCGTTACAGAAAGTATAAAAATACCGATAACTATATACCAGACTAAGAAAGGCACTATTCAATTTTTGAATTTTTACGCTTCGGAATAATGATATAAAACTTTGTAACAGCCGCTTTCTAGTCTTCGACTCTTTTCAATTTCAAGTTTGAAACTGGAGCAACTATCAACGGAAATTTCTCAACTGTAACATTAGCAAGATCGAGCCCAAATGCTTTTTCTTCAGAAAGGCTGTGTTCTTTCAGCCAGAAATAAATTTTCATGATTATTCTTTCTAAGAATGGCAGGTCATTATCCTGGCTCAGGTATTTTTCAGACACAATAAACTGAAAATCTCCAACGGTACCTATGCTGGCCAGGCTTTCGTAACGGCTGATTATATTCACTTCTTTATTTGCTACAAGGTCTTCAACCACTTTTCTGAACATCAGGTTAATTCTGGGTTCCATTCTGAAACCGAGCTTGAAATCTACCCGGATAATATCATTTGGAATAATATGCTCAACCTTATATTCGCAGGTATAAGGATCGTCCAGCGTATCAACATGTACAAACCAATAAATGTCAGCCCGTTTTGGTTTTTTATTCAGTATAGAATAAATAATCTTATGTTCTATTTCGTTGGGATTGTTTGCGCTGGAAAGGTAAACGAGGTGAGTTGCATATTTTGGAATAGATTTATCATTGCTAAGCTCCTGAATTTTTGGGATATAGTGTTCCATCCTCACAAATTCCACATAGCGGTTTTTAATTTTTCTTGACCTGTACCATGTGTACATAACGAGAAACATAATAAGTCCAATTATAAGTGTGATATAACCGCCGTGTGTGAATTTCACCAGTAATGCTACAAGGTATCCTGTTTCAATTGCAAGGTATAATCCGAGGAACAGGTAAATCCAGGCGGATTTTACTCTGTGTAATACCAGATAATTAGCAAAAAGGAGGGTGGTGGCAAGCATTGTAACAATAATTGCCAGGCCATAAGCTGCTTCCATTCTTGAAGATTCACGGAAATAGAGTACAACACCGGTACAGCCAAGGAACATAATAAAGTTTATTACCGGAACAAATAGTTGCCCTTTTGCTTCTGAAGGATACCTGATCCTCAGTTTTGGCCACAGGTTTAGCCTCATTGCTTCACTGATAAGGGTAAAAGCTCCTGATACCATTGCCTGGCTGGCAATAATAGCTGCAGTGGTGGCGATAGCAACACCCGGTATTATGAACCATTGTGGCATGAGGTCGTAAAAAGCATTAATAGACAGGGAATTCTTTACTTCAGGTGTTATTTTAAGATTGCCGTAGTGAGACAGCAGGTATGCCCCTTGTCCAAAATAGTGGATAATCAGGCAGAATTTTACATAGACCCATGAGGTACGGATATTGCCCCTTCCACAATGGCCCAAGTCACTATACAGTGCTTCAGCTCCTGTAGTGCAAAGGAATACTGCCCCCAGCAACCAGAAGCCCCCATCATAATTTTTTAAAAAATAAATGGCATAATACGGATTAAGGGCTTTAAAAATTGCAAGGTCATCGAACACATGAACAAAGCCAAGCACCAGCAACATGGTAAACCAAATGAACATTATCGGGCCAAAAAGACTGCCGATAGATGCAGTCCCAAATTGCTGCATAAAGAAGAAAACGGCGAGAATCGACAAGACAATGATTACAACCGTATTACTCCCCTCATGAATGCCAAGTGACGGCAACTCTTTTAAACCTTCAATAGCTGAGGTGATAGAGATTGGCGGAGTAATAATACCATCCGCCAGCAGTGAAGCACCACCTATCATTGCCGGAATTACCAGCCATTTTTTCCGCCGCCGAACCAGTGCATATAAGGCAAATGTGCCCCCTTCACCCCGGTTATCGGCTTTAAGTACCATCACCACATATTTCAGTGTTGTTTGAAGGGTGAGTGTCCAGATTATGCAGGACAGGGCGCCAATAATAAGAAACTCGTCAACACCCCTGTCATTAATAATTGCATTAAAAACGTAAAGCGGGGATGTTCCTATATCACCATATATTATTCCTAATGCAATGATAAGGCCGGCTCCGGAAACCTTGTTTGTAGATACTTTCACTTTTGCAGGTTGTTGTTTATCATTTAATGCCTTTGTAATAACTATTACAACCTAAGGCACAACTTAGTCAGTTTTGGGCAAAGTTGCCTGCAAAGGTATATGCAAAAAATAAATAGATTGAACAAACCGGGCAACTTTACAGTTCGTCAAATTAATGGTGGTATATAGTTTGTGTGTAAATACAAGAGTTTTTGGCCTGAAGGATGTAATTCGCTTAATTATTGCATCATTAGGACTTAAAATTGGATCCAGATTGGATGGGAAAATGTAATTTTAAACTACAAAAAATCAGTTATTTATGAAAGGCAAACAATTGTTCATTTTTCTGGTATTGGCAACATTGACTACCGGTGCCGTTGCGCAGAAGATTGTCTATTCTGATTATGAAAAAGATGATAGCAGGAGAATGAACTTCGAAATTGTGGGTAAACTAAACGGCAATTTTATGATATATAAGAATGTTCGTAGTAAACATTGGATTGTAGGACTTGATAACGATATGAAACAGGTGTTTAAAACAGAACAAACTTATCTGCCTGCCAACGACAGAATGATTAATTCAGACTTTTTTGCGTATAATGATTTCATTTACATGGTTTATCAGTACCAGAAGAAAAATGTGGTGTACTGTATGGCTTCAAAAATTGATGTATCTGGTAATCAGATTGGTGAACCTCTGCAACTTGATACTACTCATTTGGGGTTTGCAGCCGATAATAAGATATATTCTGTGATAGGCAGTGAGGATAAAAGTAAAATCGGTGTTTTTAAGATTAATAGCCGAAACAGAAAACTCTACATTATGACGACCATTTTGCTGAATGACAGGCTTGAAATGTTGAAAAAATCCGTGATCGAAATTCCGATGGAAGAGCGTAATGAGGATTTGAGCGATTTTAAACTTGATAATGAGGGAGATTTGGTTTTCTGCAAGTTTCTGCGAAACAATAACGAAAATATTACCAGCGCAACATTATTAATAAAGCAGGCAATGGGTGACACCCTGGTGGGCAATGATCTGAGGCTTGATAAAATAATGCTCGATGAAATAAATGTTAAGATTGGTAAGCCGAATAAACGGTATCTCCTCGCTTCGCTTTATTACCAGGAAAGACGAGGTAATGTTGAGGGTTATTATTTCAGTATTTGGGATAAAATCCAAACAGCTTTTGTGATGAACACTACCAGTGTATTTAGTGATGAATTGAGAAAGGAAGCCAGGGGCGATGCCACGCTGAAAACCGCTTTCAATGATTATTTTATCAGGAATATCATTTCAAAGAAAGATGGTGGGTTTATTATTAGTGCGGAAGCATATTATACTACGTCCAGGTTCAACAACTGGAACCGGTGGGATTATCTGTATGGTTCACCTTATTATGGTTACGGTTCGCAGAACTATTACTACTCACCATTTTATAGAAACTGGTGGAACTATCCAAGGTATAACACAAACCAGTCTGCCAGGTACCATGCCGATAATATTACGGTTCTTTCTTACAAACCCGGTGGTGAACTGGAATGGAGTTGCATAGTGTCCAAAGAGCAGTATGATGATGAAACAGATGATAAACTATCGTTTCAATTAATGAATACTGGCGGTCAACTGCATTTCCTGTTTAATCAACTGGAGAAAAGGTATATTATATTAAATGATTATAGTCTTTCGCCAGATGGTTCACTTACAAGAAATCCCACACTTAAAAACCTGGAAAGGGGATATGAGTTTTTACCTCAATATGGTAAGCAGGTAAGTGCAAGGCAAATGATAGTCCCCTGTTTGTATCGTAACTATATTTGCTTTGCAAAAATTGATTATAACTAATAAGTCAAACCCAAATATAACTGCGTGACAGGCCTATTCAAGCAAAAAACACCCGTAAATTTCTTTGTACTGTTGCTATTCGGCTTGCTGATTAAGCTTCCCGTTTTTCTAAATCCCCATTTACCTGTAATAAGGCCTGGAGACGGGGTTTTGTATAAAGAAATGCTTCGGTTTCTGCAGCCATCTAATCCGATAGTGTATCCATTATTAACATGGCTTTTACTTTATGTGCAAGCAGTAATGCTTAACAGAATTGTAAACAGGAACAGAATGATGACGGTGTCTACCTGGTTTCCGGGAATGTCGTATATGCTTATAACTTCATTGTTGCCTGATTGGAATTATTTTTCAGCACCGTTACTTGTCAACACCTTTTATCTGTTAATTATACAGCAGCTATTTAAAATATATAATATATCAGATGCAAAAGGAAAAGTGTATAATGTTGGTTTAGTAGCTGGCATAGCAGCATTTTTCTATTTTTCATCAGCAGCATTTACCGTTTGGATATTATTGACAATGGTTATAATGCGGCCCTTCAAGCTAAATGAATGGATGCTATGCCTGCTGGGAGTGTTTACGCCGTTCTATTTTTTTGCTGCGGGGCTGTTTATTAGTGACCAGTGGGATATTAGCAGGCAGCTTCCGCATATTGTGTTTGGGTTGCCCCAGTTAAAACAGTCAGTTTGGCTTGCGGCATCAGTTTTGTTGTTGTTGCTTCCATTCCTTTTTGGAGGATATTTTATCCAGGATGGGCTACGTAAAATGCTTATACAAGTCAGGAAGGGGTGGAGTTTACTGCTGCTTTTCATATTGTTTGCATTATTTATTCCTTTTTTAAACGATGGGGGTACTTTAGAAAGCTGGATATTTGCAGCTATACCTTTTGCCGCTTTTCATGCGTCTATGTATTTGTATTCGTCTCTACGGATAGTTCCCTTGCTTTTTTTTTGGGTTACGGTTGTTTTTATTATTGCCTTCCAGTATGCAGGGCCACGTTGGTAAATGGTTAAAAATTGTTCCTCTTCATTTTTTACCTTTGTTTATTATTGTAGAAAACTATTATATTATGAAATTTGGAGTAGTTGTGTTTCCCGGATCTAATTGCGACAGGGATATGCAGGATGCCCTTAGCAATGACCTTGGTCAGGAAGTAGTTATGCTTTGGCATAAAGACAAAGATTTAGCCCAGTTTTCAAAGAATGATTGTATTGTCTTGCCTGGAGGTTTTTCTTATGGCGACTATCTCCGTTGTGGTGCAATAGCCCGCTTTAGTCCTATGATGCAAAGTGTAATTGAGTTTGCTAATGCCGGTGGAAAAGTATTTGGCGTTTGTAATGGCTTTCAGATTTTATGTGAATCGCACCTGCTACCCGGAGGATTGCTTAGAAACGAAAACCAGAAATTTGTTTGCAAAAATATATATATAACTAACCATTCAGGGAAGGCATATAAAATTCCAATTGCACATGGCGAGGGAAGGTTTTATGCAGAAGAAAGAACACTTGACCTGTTGGAAGCTAACAACCAGATAATCTATTATTATTGTGACGAAAGAGGTATCGTTACCCCTGAATCAAACCCAAATGGCTCAATAAGGAATATTGCTGGTATTTGCAATGCCTCCCGCAATGTATTTGGAATGATGCCGCATCCTGAGAGAGCCTGTTCTGCAGTGCTGGGTAATACCGATGGCAGGCAGATAATCGAAGCCCTACTTATGACAAAAGAAATGGTTGGTTGATTGTAAGCCGTTGGTTGTGCCGTCAATTGTGTTGTTTGTCACATTTTCGCAGGTTGCCAGCTATTAAGTTTGCAACTTTAACATGAATTAATAAACCCCTGTAAACGAAATGGGCCATTTTTGCGTCCAGAATAGAAAATCAAACGTATGAAGAGAATAGTAATACTTTCAGTTTTAGCAATTTTCACTTTAGTAGTCAAAGCACAAAACCCGATTACCTGGACCTTTACAGCCACAAAAGTTGCTGATAAAACCTACGAGGTACATATGAAGGCTACCATCCAAACAAAGTGGCATTTATACTCACAAACCCAGCCGGAAGATGCTATAGCTATTCCTACCACATTTGTTCTAAAGAACAACCCTCTGTTTACTCTTGATGGTAAAATAAAGGAAGTGGGTAAACTGGAAAAATACACCGACAAAGAGCTGGGAGTGTCTGCTAATCAATATTCCAACACCGTGGATTTTGTTCAGAAGATTAAGCTGAAAGCTAATGTTAAAACAAACTTCTCCGGTACAGTGGAATACCAGACTTGTGATGACGAAAAGTGTCTGCCTCCTAAAACCGTACCTTTCAACATTGCAATAAAATAGTGTGATAATCTAAGAAATCTATATAAAGCGGGTGCCGGAAGGATACCCGTTTGTTTTTTAATACGTTTGTTATGCAAAAACATTTTTCCAGGCTAATTGCAGTATTTTCTTTGATTTTTTCCTCGATGTATTTATCAGGTCAGGATAGTCAGGTGAAATTTGCTATTTCAGGAGAAAATTCTAAGATTACAATAAAAGCAAAAATTGAAAAGGGCAGTAAACTCTACTCTATTAAGAAGTTTGGGGATGAAGCTCCGATTAGCACACAAATTTTATTTGATACAACCACTTCAACATTCCTGAAAGATTCACTTGTAGAAAGTGGCAATGCAATATCGGAAGCAGACTCAGCATTTCTGTGGCAGCAAATTATCAATTTAGATAAATTGGACAGTTTCATTGCGAAAGGAACAATAAGCTATTTCGTTAAAACCGGCGATGACTATAATAATTTTGAAGAACCCTTTAGGGTTTCTGTAAAAGCTGCAGGCGCAACATCTAATCAAACGATAGCATCAGAGGATTCCTTGTCTGACAATCTTAAAAACAGATCGTTATTGTGGATTTTTCTGGCAGCTTTTGCGGCGGTTTATTGGCTGTAATAACTCCTTGTGTTTCTCGATGATTCCGGTTACCGTTAGTTTTTTTACCAAAAGGAGTAAAACAAAACAGCAAGGAATCAGGAATGCTTTTTACTATTCTGGTTCCATCATTATTATTTTCACACTACTTGGTTTACTGATAACTTTAGTTTTCGGCCCAGCTGCTTTGAATAAATTGGCAACTAACTGGATTGCTAACCTTGTCTTTTTTATCCTGTTCTTAGTTTTTGGAATATCATTTCTTGGGGCGTTCGAAATTGCCTTACCTTCTTCGTGGACAAATAAGGCCAGTGAGAAGTCAGGAACCGGAAGTTTCTGGGGTATTTTCTTTATGGCATTGACGTTGGTATTGGTTTCATTTTCTTGCACAGGTCCAATTATTGGAAATTTACTGGTTCTTGCTTCTCAGGGAAGCTTTGCGGGTCCATTAGTAGGCATGTTTGGTTTTTCTCTGGCAATGGCTTTGCCGTTCGCATTATTCGCAATGTTTCCTGGCTGGCTAAATAGTCTTGGCAAGGCTGGCGGCTGGTTAAACGCCGTAAAAGTTACATTAGGTTTTCTCGAATTGGCACTTGCTTTAAAGTTCTTGTCGAACGCCGATTTAGTGAAAGGTTGGCGTTTATTAGACAGAGAAGTATATCTGGCTCTTTGGATAGCAATTTTTACGTTACTTGGATTCTATCTTTTGGGAAAACTTAAGTTTCATCATGATGATGAACTGCCAAAAAATGATTTTGGAGTGCCATATCTTAGTGTCAAGAGACTCTTTTTTGCAATTGCTACTTTTAGCTTTGTGGTATATATGGTTCCAGGAATGTGGGGGGCTCCTCTGAATGGCATTAGTGCTTTCTTACCTCCTTATGGTACACAGGATTTTTTGCCGGTAAGCTCATCTGCAAGTTCAGCACATACAAAACTCTGGAGTGGATGGCCCGGTAAAATATGTTAAAGAGTTGGGCCCTTATGAACCAGAGGTTGTTAGGAAGTATGGTATGGTTGCTTACTTTGATTATGATGAGGCGTTGACAGTTGCCAAGAAGGAGAAGAAGCCGTTGATGCTTGATTTTACAGGAATTAATTGCATTAATTGCAGGAAAATGGAAGCAAAGGTTTGGAGCCATCCGGAAGTGATGAAAAAATTAAAAGAGAATTTTGTTGTTGTTTCGTTATACACTGATGTAAGGATTCCTATTCCTGAAAATGAGGAGTTTGATTCAAAAGAGTTGGGCGAACATGTGAATACCTTGGGAGAAAAGTATATGCACTTACAGGCAAGTAAATATGGTGCTGTTTCCCAGCCTTTTTATATCTTTTTGGATGAGAATGAGGAAAAGCTAGCACCCGATGGTTATGCTTATAATCCCGATGTACAGGCTTTTATTAAACATTTAGATTCTGTAGTTGAAGAGTATAAAAAAAGAGACAAGTAATTCTTATCGATAATAAAAAAGCCCCCGTTCATAACACGGGGGCTTTCAATTTGGTGTCATCCTGCAAACAACCTTCCGGCATTTATCCGCTGAAATTTATCGTGAAATAAATATAAACGGGGCAAGCATCTGTTTACGTTGCAGCAAACCTTTACCAGTTGGAGTTACAGAATGACAAGCACTTATAATGCGATTTGCTTTTGCGTCATCAACTTGCGCAAATTAATCAATCCATAGCGCATACGCCCTAAAGCAGTGTTAATACTGCAGTTAGTAGCTGCTGCAATTTCTTTAAAACTCATGTCTGCATAATGCCTCAGGATAATTACTTCCCGCTGGTCTTCGGGCAGGCTTTGCAGCATATCCCGCACACGGTCGTGGCTTTGTCGTCTGATTATTGATGTTTCAGCGCTATCTTCTGAAAAGTTCAGCACTTCAAATATGTCTTTATCCTCTCCGGTCCGGATAGTAGGTGTTCTTTTCACTTTCCGGAAATGATCCACACACAGATTATGTGCTATACGCATGGCCCAGGGTAAAAATTTACCTTCCTCAGTATAGCGGCCGCTGCGCATAGTATCAATGATACGGATGAACACATCCTGAAAAATATCCTCTGCCAGGTATTTATCTTTTACCAGGAAAAGAATGGAGGTATATAATTTATCCTTATGCCGGAGTACCAGGATTTCCAGGGCATCAGCATTCCCATTGGTAAATAGGTGGATGAGTTCGTTGTCAGTTCTTTTGGATAGTGCTTTCATACTTCTACAGGTTTAGGTTGCTCTCATTACATAATATAATTGAATGATGGTTCAATAGATATTGGTCGTTAAAAACAGTAAATAATAAGTAGAAGTATTTGCTATAGGCTGATTAAATTTTGGTTTTTCATTTGTTTTGTTTTGAATTATTAGATATTGGACTTTAAAAGTAAGGCTTTTCAATAAAATGCCAAAGGTTACCAGTTACAATTTTAAATTTAAAATGTAAAAAAAATGTTAAGACTGTTAGTGTAACACTAAGCCACAGAAGGGTTTACATTTGCAGTAATGGCTACAGACAAAACAATAAAAGGGAAAAAATCCTCCAAAAACAGAACCGTAAATTCCGCAGATAATATAGTTATTAAGGGTGCCAGGGTGCATAACCTGAAAGATGTATCTGTAGAAATACCACGCAATAAACTGATTGTGGTAACAGGGGTGTCTGGTTCAGGTAAGTCATCCCTAACTATTGATACATTATATGCGGAAGGACAGCGGCGCTATGCAGAAAGCCTGAGTGCATATGCCCGTCAGTTCTTAAACAGGATGAATAAGCCGGATGTAGATTACATTAAAGGTCTTTGCCCTGCTATTGCAATTGAACAAAAAGTAATTACCCGTACACCAGAAGTACCGTTGGCAGCATGACTGAAATTTATGATTATCTCCGGCTTTTGTTTGCCAGGATCGGGAAAACATTTTCACCCATTTCCGGCAAGCAGGTAAAAAGGATGATGTAACGGATGTTGTGGAAGCGGTCTCAGAATTGAATAATGGAGACAAAGTTTTTGTACTGGCAACTTTTAAGCAGCACAGAAACCGAAATGTAAGGGGAAGAACTAAATATTCTTGCACAGAAAGGTTTTGCAAGAATGTACACCCCAAAGAATCCAGGGGCTTTAGACCCAATTGAAGAATTACAAGAAATGGCTGATAAAGAACTAAAAGCAATAAAAATTTCGCATATACTTGTTGACAGAATTGTTGTAAAAGAATTTGATGAGGATGATTTACACCGCCTTGCAGATTCTGTAAGTACCGCATTTTACGAAGGGGAAGGAGATATTTACCTTCAAATTATAAAAGAAAATCAGGGTGTGGAAAAAAAATCACAACTCACGACCCACAACTCATTGCTCCATTTCAACAACCGCTTGGAATTGGACGGAATGCAATTTGAAGAACCTCAACCGAACCTGTTTTCATTTAATAATCCATTCGGGGCTTGTCCCACCTGCGAAGGTTTTTCGCAGGTGTTGGGTGTTGATGCGGATTTAGTGATTCCTGACAGAAGATTGAGTGTGTATGAAGGTGCTGTAGCTCCATGGAAAGCAGAGAAGATGGACTGGTGGCGGCAGAATTTTATAAAAGGAGCAAAAAAGTTTGACTTTCCTGTTCATAAACCAATTGCCGATTTAACCAACAGGCAGTATAAGCAATTGTGGGAGGGATGTGAAGGAGTGTATGGCATTAACGATTTCTTTAAAGATGTAGAATCGCAGTTGTACAAAGTACAGTACAGGGTGATGTTGAGCAGGTACAGGGGTAGGACAGAATGCCCGGATTGTAACGGGTACAGGCTGCGCAAAGAAGCATTGTATGTAAAAATTAATGGAAAAAATATTGGAGAATTGAGCAGCATGCCTGTAAAGGATTTGCAGGGTGGTTTGAAAAACTGGATAAACATCTCAGCCAGCATGATAAAGACGTTGCCAAAAGAATACTGATTGAAATTAATGGCCGGATTGCCACCTTGATAAAAGTGGGGTTAGGTTATCTTACACTTAGCCGTCTTGCTAATACACTGAGCGGGGGCGAAAGCCAGCGGATACAACTCACCAGAAGCCTGGGAAGTAATCTCACCAATTCATTATACATTTTGGATGAACCATCAATTGGACTTCACTCCAGAGATACTGCTAACCTGATTAAGGTGTTAAAAGAACTGAGGATTTAGGTAATACTGTTGTTGTGGTAGAGCATGACGAAATGATGATGCGGGAGGCCGACCATATTATTGACATGGGTCCACTGGCATCGCACTTGGGTGGCGAAGTCGTGGCTGAAGGAAATTATGATGATATTATTTCTAGCCCGAAAAGCCTTACGGGAAAATACCTGTACGGAGAGTTGAAAATCGAACCACCAAAAATGGCAAGGAAGTGGAATCGTTCCATTATTATTGAGGGTGCCCGCCAAAATAATCTTAAGAATATCACAGTGGAGTTTCCAATGAACCTGCTCTGTGTAGTAAGCGGTGTAAGCGGAAGTGGGAAAACAACCTTGGTGAAGCAGATTCTGGTCCCGGCTTTGCGTAAACTGAAAGGTGAGTTTGGCGACAAGGTTGGTTATCACAAACAAATTTCCGGCGATGTTGAGTCGATCGGTCTAATCGAATTGGTAGATCAAAACCCTATTGGTAAGTCATCAAGGAGCAACCCGGTTACTTACATAAAGGCATATGATGAGATCAGGGATCTGTTTGCGAAGCAGCCGCTTAGCAAGATGCGGGGTTTTCAGCCCAAACACTTTTCTTTTAATGTTGATGGCGGCCGCTGTGATACCTGCAAAGGTGAGGGTGAACAGGTTGTTGAAATGCAGTTCCTGGCCGATGTTCATCTTACCTGCGAGGCTTGTGGCGGTAAGCGTTTCAAAGAAGAAGTGCTGGAAGTGAAATATAAAGACAAAAGTATTTATGATGTACTGGAAATGAGTGTCGATGAAGCAATTGATTTTTTTGCTGCCGAAAAAAATCTTGCAGGAGCAATTCAACCCTTAAGTGATGTGGGTCTGGGATATATAAAGTTGGGACAATCGTCTGGTACACTTTCAGGTGGAGAGGCACAACGGGTAAAACTAGCCTCATTTTTGGGCAAAAGCAGGGTTTCTAATAAGATTTTATTTGTTTTCGATGAACCTACTACCGGCCTTCATTTTCATGATATCAAAAAGCTATTGGCATCTATTAATGCGCTGATAGAACAGGGACATTCTATAATTGTAATTGAACATAATATGGATGTAATACGTTCTGCCGACTGGATAATTGATTTAGGACCGGAGGCGGGTGACAGTGGGGGCAACTTGGTTTTTGCAGGCAAGCCCTCTGACTTGAAGAAGGCAAAATCAAGTTATACTGCATTATACTTATAATTAGTTTGTTAATTATAAGAAAAGGAAGTGTTTACATTAATATTCCTCCTCATTCGGTTTACATTAGCCTGTCATCTCAATTTATCTAGTGATTTTACCAGTTTTTCATCACTTCTTATCCCCCTGAAGGCAAAGAAGTAACAAACAATAATTACAACCGGCAGAATAGCCCACAGAGCCGGTGTACTGGTTACCAGCTTGTTCATTTCTAATACATATAATACCAGTATAGATATGGCTATCAGCAGGCCAAACAGGCAGAGACGAAGTTGCAATTTTCTGTCTTTAAACATAAAAATTGATATTGCAGATATACCGATAGTAACAATGGAAAGGATAAGTGTAAAGAAATTACTTCCGGCTGTTATTTCTGTATTTTGTTTCATGTTTTCTTTTATCAGTTCTTCACCGGTGGCAAAAGGAAACATAAATGTGAGTACTGCCGCCACAGTAGCTAGCAACAGCCATAGAGTTTGTTTGCGTTGTATCATATTTCGTTATTGAGATTTTTAGTGTTTAACCTAATTCAGGATAAAGCGGGAATTTTATCATCAGTTCTTTAACATCATTCTTAACTGATGCAATTACTCCTTCATCATCAGCACTGGTCAGCACTTTATCAATAAGGTCAACAATGGTTACCATATCTACTTCTCTCAGCCCACGGGTGGTTACAGCAGGCACACCCACACGGATACCTGAAGTAACAAACGGTGATTTGTCATCAAACGGGACAGCATTTTTATTTAAAGTAATATGGGCTTTGTCTAATGTTTCCTGTGCTTTTTTCCCAGTCAGGTTTTTATTTCGGAGATCAATCAGCATCAGGTGGTTATCTGTTCCATCGCTTATGAGATGATAGTTTTTTGCAACAAACGCTTTTGCCATTGCCTGTGCATTGGCAATAACCTGTTTGCCGTATTTTTTAAAATCCTCTTCCAGTATTTCGCCAAAGGAGACAGCTTTTGCAGCAATAATATGTTCAAGAGGACCGCCCTGCATACCAGGAAATACGGCCAGGTCAAGTAAAGAACTCATCATTCGCAAATTTCCTTTCGGGTCTTTTGCTCCAAAAGGGTTTTCAAAGTCATGGCGCATCATAATGATACCACCTCTTGGGCCACGCAAAGTTTTATGTGTGGTGGAGGTAATAATATGGCAATGGTCGAATGGGTCGTTTAGTAAACCGGTTGCAATTAATCCTGCGGGGTGTGCAATATCGGCCAATACCAATGCACCCACTTCATCTGCAATTGCACGGATACGTTTATAGTCCCAGTCGCGGCTGTAAGCCGAGGCGCCACAAATGATCATTTTTGGCTTTTCCTGGCGGGCTTTTTCTTCCATCTGCTCATAATCAACGATGCCGGTTTCCTTTTTTACTCCATAGTGGATGGCCTGGTAGTTCTTTCCACTGAAGTTAGCAGGACTGCCATGAGTGAGATGGCCACCCATACTTAGGTCAAGTCCTAGTATTTTATCGCCGGGTTTAAGACAAGCAAGAAACACAGCAGTGTTAGCTTGTGCACCACTATGTGGCTGAACATTAGCCCAATTGGCATTAAATATTTTTTTCAGTCTGTCGATGGCAAGGTTTTCTATCTCATCCACCACTTCACATCCGCCATAATATCTTTTGCCGGGATATCCCTCAGCATATTTGTTAGTAGGCACAGATCCCATCGCTTTCATTACTTCCAGCGAAGTAAAATTTTCAGAAGCAATTAACTCTATACCCTGCCGCTGGCGTTCCAGTTCCTTATTAATAAGGCCAAACAGTACTGTATCTTTATGCATAATCTGTTTTTTATTTGCTTGGTAAAAAATTTTTCAACATAAAACGAAAAATATTCACGTAAAAACCATTCTGTAAACATTGCAAATGTAAGTCAGCCATAAATGATAAGTGTTTCGCAACTCAGATTTTTGTTTGGTACAAAGTGTTATTTTCGTTGGCTTTCGTAAGATACTTTAACATTAATCTCGCCAATGAAGGCTATTATACCAGTTGCAGGGGCAGGGACAAAACTTAGGCCGCATAGTTACACACAGCCGAAAGCTCTCATTCCGCTTGCCGGAAAAACTGTACTAAGCATAATAATAGACCAGCTTCTGGAGGCTGGTATCCGTGAATATATTTTTGTAGTGGGTTATCTGGGCGATAAAATTCAGGATTATATACGAGTAAATTACCCTCATATTACCGCACATTATGTACATCAGTACGACAGGCAGGGTGTGGGGCATGCCATAAAACTTACTGCTGAAATTGTAAGCCACGACCAGGTTTTTGTAGTTCTGGGAGATACTATTTGTGAATATGATGTAAGAGAGGTGGTAAACAGCCAATGTTCTATGATTGGGGTAAGAAAAGTAGAAGACCCCCGTGAGTTTGGAGTTGCAGAATTTGGAGAAGATGGTTTTATTACGCATGTGGTGGAAAAACCAACTATTCCAAAGTCTAATATGGCAATGGTAGGTGTGTATAAGATAATTGAAAGCGACCAGCTATTTACATGTCTCGAAAGTAATTACAGAACAGGTCTTCGGTCCCATGGTGAATACAGTCTTACCGATGCACTTGATTGTATGATTCAAATGGGTGCAAAGTTTAAGGCCTTTAAAACAGAAAGCTGGTTTGACTGCGGCCGGAAGGAAACACTGCTGGAATCCAACTCATTATTGTTAAAAAAATATGCCATACCTGAGGAGAACTACGGCTTTGTGAATACAGTTATTATTCCGCCGGTAAGTATTGCTAAAGGGTGTACAATTAGTCATACAATTATCGGCCCAAATGTTTCGATTGGTGAAAATACCACCATCAATTATTCTATTATAAAGAATTCAATTATTGGGTCTTATTCGAATCTGGTTGATATCGTATTGGATGATTCAGTAATTGGAAATGATACTGAGCTGCATGGTGAAACAAGATCTTTAAACATTGGGGATAATACAAGTATCGATCTGGGATAATTTTCAATCAGACTCAACTATTAACTTTACTTTCATACAATAAGTAAAGACATATGGCTTCTTTCGACAATAGAATAACAAAATTGTTATCAACAGCGTATCCCATTATTCAAGGGGGCATGATTTGGGCAAGCGGTTGGAGACTGGCAAGTGCTGTAAGCAATGCCGGGGCATTAGGTGTTATCGGTAGTGGGTCTATGTATCCTGATGTTTTGCGGGACCATATACGTAAATGCAAAGCTGCTACTATCAAACCTTTTGGGGTAAATATTCCATTACTTTATCCGGATATAGAGACGCATATCAAAACAATCATAGAAGAAGGGGTAAAAGTTGTTATTACATCAGCCGGCAATCCTAAAATCTGGACAACACATCTGAAAAATGCCGGTATTATTGTCATACATGTGGTAAGTTCTTCAAAATTTGCCAGTAAAGCAGAAGCAGCTGGTTGTGATGCTGTTATTGCTGAAGGTTTTGAGGCGGGCGGTCATAACGGGAGAGAAGAAACAACAACAATGGTTTTAATACCGGCGGTAGCAAAAACCGTTTCTATTCCTGTTATTGCGGCAGGCGGTATTGCAACAGGCCGGCAAATGCTGGCTGCAATGGTTTTGGGGGCTGAAGGTGTGCAGATGGGCAGCAGGTTTGTAGCCAGCGAGGAAGCGTCATCCCATCCGGCATTTAAGATTGCTGTTATTAATGCTAATGAAGGGGACACACAACTTTCACTGAAGCAACTAACTCCTGTAAGACTGATTAAAAATGACTTTTATTCAAAGATTAATGAGGCAGAAATGCGGGGAGCCTCTAAAGATGATTTAGCACTTCTGTTAGGACGTGGCAGGGCAAAAAAAGGAATGTTTGAGGGTGATATAAAGGAGGGAGAACTGGAAATTGGGCAGGTAAGTGCTTTGCTCGATGATATTGTACCAGCGGGTGAAATTGTAAACAGAGTGTGGCAGGAGTTTATGAACGGTTTGGCTGAGCCGGTTAAAAAAGCTTAATTTTAATGTGTCTGTAATTAGGAATATAAAGAAGGTTTGTTTTCGTTAACCATCAAAATATTTCAATGAAAAAAAAATTTATTCTTGTAATATTTAGTATCTGTGGGTATTTGGTAGCCAACGCCGGCACCGAATTGTATTTTGAACCGGGTGAAGGGAAAAAAGATGAATTAAACGGCACCATTGTTCATGCTGAAACAAAAAACCTGTGGAAGGTGTGATGATAACGGCAGTACTGGCTGCAAAAAGGGAAAAAGCTGTTATTTCAAATGAAGATGGAGAGTTTGCCTTTGATGAATTGAAACCCGGCACTTATAAATTCATATTTGAGAAAATTGGGTTTAAAAAAATTACAAAAGAGAGAATAATAGTAAAAACGGATGAAGCTTTCCAGCTAAAAATAGAGATGATTGAAGTTGATGGATACGATATTATGCCCTCGCCTTTTAATGTAGGCGGATTTTAATACAGGTATAAGAATGCTAAATGACCCTCCCCTGGGGAGGGTCATTTAGCATTTTATTTTTACTTCTTAACTACTGCAAAGTTTACGGCAGACTGGAGCCTGTTACTTAACTCATACACTGCTGTCTTTTTAGTATTGTGGCATGTAATTGAGAAATAAAGGGTGGCTTCTCCAATTTCTTCGGTGTTGAACAGAAATTTTTTAGTAAAACTCTCGCCTTTAAATTTCTCTTTGTAGAGAATCTGCCCCATATTGTCGGTGATAGCAACTGTAAAATCATTTTGATTTACATCGCCATCAACCTGCAGTAGTACTAAAGGCTTTTCTTCAACATTCCCAATGTGCGACAATTGTGCCGGTACTGCATTTGCTTTGTCTTTTACTGGATTGTTTGCCGCTGAGGCAGACAGGCTGAAAACTGTAATAAATGCCATTGCAATAACTCTGCTGTTTTTCATGATCTTTTTCATAAATGTTTGTTTTTGTTTTGATAAATGTTAATGTCCAAAAATTTCCGGAAGCAATCGGTTTATTCAATACGGCAAGAATAGAGGCAAGAGGGTCGTTTCTGTTTCTTATAAGAGGCGTTGCTATTAACGCAATTTGATTAATTGCTTTTGCTTATGTAAAATTAGTATGAGAGGTATCCCCATAAAATCATGTTCTTTATTGTTTGTGTATCTCCAACCAAAAAACCAGGAAGATAAAATGCTGGTAATTAGAAAGTTGATAAACTTCTTTATTATGATTGCCAACAATTGTATAAGATTAAAATACCCGGACAAGGGTATCTGAAAATTAACCGCGGGGTTTATCTTCATATAGAGATTTCGACTTTGAACCATTAGCCATAAGTGGCAGGCAGATACTGCCACTTATTTAAAATAGTAATATGAAAAAATTGTTAATATCAGTATTTGTTTTTTTAGTCGTAAATAATCTGATTTTTGGCCAGCTTAATCCTCAAGAAAAAGCAGTCAAAAAAGTCTTCTTCGATTTTTTAGATTTCTATAAAAGAAATGTCAAAGTGTTTAACTCATTTGACCTTTGGAAAGGAACGGGCAAAGAAGAAACTCCTCCATATCATATTCAATGGAAAGAAGCAGAGCGATACTTTAAGTTTCTGCGTACTAAAGTGCGTTACGTTGGTGAGGCATATATCGCTGCAGAGCGAAACGACTTCAGGTTCTATGACAGTTGCTATAAAGCTGATCCTGACGAAGAGATTGTTGTTGGGTTTGATTTTGATCGTTGGGCTGGCGGACAGGATAGCCCCGATTATCTTATAAAATGGCATACCGATCCTAAGAATATATATGAAGTTAAAATTACAGGAAACTCTGCTATTCTCCGGATAGGTTCCCCACTGCAATGGGAAGGTGCAACAGAGGGGGACAGAATCTGGCATATTATTCCATTCAGAAAGGAAATTGGTAAATGGAAGATGGCCGCAAATATAAGTCCCGAGTTTTCAGAGAATGAAGAATCAGAAAACTAGTGTCTAAGGCTTTTGGTATAAAAATTTTCAATTTTTATACCAAAATGTTGATTAACAACTAATTGCAATGTTGTTAAGAAATTAATTACTGCCGGATTTGGCTGGCTGTAAAAAAATATTATCTTCAACGCCTCAGAGGCATAGATTATTAAGATAAGTGCCTTTAATTCAATTAAATGGCTGTCTATTTGTAGTTTTCATTTTGTTTATTGCTGCGATAAACAGTGTCGAAAAGAAAAATCAAAATGGCGATAAAAAAGGATGATATTATAATTATTGAACCCAAAGAAATCTATGTTGGTAAGAAGGATGCGCTGGTAACATTAATGGAGTTCGGTGAATATGAGAATGAAGAATGTGCCAGGGCAAATGAAATTGTTAAACAGTTGCTGGATGAATATGATGGTAAAATTCGTTTTCAATTCAGACATTTTCCGTTAACTCTTATACATCAGCGAAGCTTAAAAGCAAGTGAAGCGGCTGTGGCTGCTGCACAGGAAGGCAAGTTTTGCGAAATGCACAATGAACTGTTTGCTAACAGGCGAAACCTTGGAACAACAAGCCTGAAACTATATAGCAAAGAGGCAGGTGTGAAAAGCAAAAAATTTTTAGACGATTTGGTAAATGGATTCTATGGATGGCAAGTTCAGGATGACATTAAGGAAGGGCATAACCTTGGAATCAAAGAGATACCTGCGTTCTTCGTAAATGACGTGCAAGTAGCTAAACCAACGTATACAAATCTGAAAGCTGCGATTGATGCCGCATTAAAAAAAGGTAAGAGGGTTGCTCCTGCAAAGAAAACTGCTATAAAGTCAAAACAAAGAGCCTGATAATAATGCTAAAATGAAGAAATCCCCATCAGCCAGCTGATGGGGATTTTTAATGTAACAAACAGCAGTGAGATTACCAGCGGCTGTTTGAGTAAGAAGGTTTTGAAGACCTTGCAGGCCTTTCTTCTTTTGGCTTCGCCACACTTACTTTAATAGAACGACCTTCTACGGTAGCTCCATCCAGTTCAGCAATAGCTTTTTGAGCAGCTTCATCAATGCTCATTTCCACGAAACCGAAACCTTTGCTGCGGTTTGTGTATTTGTCCATAATAACTTTTGCAGAAGTAACTTCTCCGTATTCGGCAAAATAACTTCTCAGGTCTTCATCCGCTACAGCGAAAGGAAGATTTGAAACATAAATGTTCATCTTAATAAAATAAAAAATTAACTAATACTTGAGAAAAACGCAACGTAAAGGACTAACTATCAGCGGGCAGAATTGCGTAGCAGAATATATTGTTCACTTACAAAATGTCGTATCGCTCAAATTAACAGGGCAAAGATAAGGGATTGTATATTGGCAGCTGATATTATTTTCAGTTGCCGTTTCCATTTGGTATTTCTGTATTAAATATATTGTTGTTCTCTTCTTTTTTCCTGATACCAAAGTTGTAGCGTATATTGAAGCCAACCCGCTGACTATCACCAAATCGTTTGCCCGAGGCGTTAACATTTCCCTGTTTTAATGAAAAGTTAGCAATATTGCTATAAAACATATCATTCATATTTAGTGTAACAATAAGTTTCTCTTTCATAAACTTTCTGTTGATACTTGCATTCAGCATACCAAACGGTCCAATTTCATATAGTTGCTGCTGACCTTTCAGCCGTACAAATCCGTTGATAGTAAAAACAGAACGTTTATCAATTTTAAATGTCTGGTAAGTAAAGAATGTCCATGTGCCTTTCTTAAAAGCCAGGGGTTGTCCTCCATAAAGTCCATCATAAATATTGTAGTTGTATTGTCCGCCGAGTACAAAAAAATATCTTCCGCCAGGTGGTATTGCCCCCAACCCCCTGAAATACCATTCTTTGTTTTTCCCGAGATTGTCATAAGTGCGCAATGCTTGTTTTCTTCCTGTATCAGATTGGTAGGTTACCATTGAAAAAATGTCTTTTGTGTCATTCAGCCCAACTGCAAGTATAGGTCTTTCGTCCACACTAATATTTGCTTCGAAATTCTTTGTAAACTGAGGTTGCAGGGAAGGGTTTCCTATTTCTGTCAGAAACTCATCAATATATTTTGGGAAAGGATTAAGCTGCTCATATACCGGGCGGCTGATTGTGCGCCGGTAAACCAAATATGCCTTAAGGTCAAACCCGGCAATTTTCATCAGGTTTTTACTCAGATAAACATATGGGAAAAGGTCGGTACGGCGCAACGTAAATGAAGTGTCATATGGCACTATTTGATCTCCAACCATATTTGTGTTTTCAAGTCTGGCCCCTGATTTAATGACAAAATCTTTCCAAAAAGTTTTCGAAGCCTGCAAATAAAGTGAGTTAATGTTTTCTTTATAGTCGTATATGTTGGTTCTGGAAGTGTCCTGCACTCTTCCTCCTCCGGATTCAAGGAAATAATCAGTTTTATTTTTATAGTTGTGCACAGTTGACTTGATGCCCGTTTCAATGGTAATCCTGCGTTTCAGTTTTAGTCGTAAGTCGGATTTTGCAGAAAAAAAATGCCGTTTATTATCCCCGCTGCCATCCCCTTTTTTACTAATGGAAGGATTTGACTGGGAAAATGTTGAATAATATTGTTCAGATGTATTGTGTGAATTATAGTAAAAAACATTGTTTGACCATTCGGAACCGAGAGTGTCAATTTTAAGTTTTGTTTCAATGCCGTTGCCGATTACAAGCGATGTCCCTTTGTTAAAAACAATGTTGGGACTGCTTGCGATTATTTGTGAAGCACTGATCTTTTTGATTACGTTAAGATTGTCTGTATAGTTGTCAGAATTATTAAGGTTTATGTTCCCGGAAAATTCAAAATCCCATTTTTTACTTTTAAAGAAGTTAATACCATACCCGGCAAAATACGAATCGGTGGTGTATTTGGTAAAAGCATCCTGGCTCAGCATTGAATCAGCGGCAAACAGGCGGTTAGTAATGACGTTTTCATAATTGTTCCTCCTGTTGTAATTCATGTTGATATAATAGCTTTTTGTGCCATCATTATTATTGAGGTTAAAGCCCGCAAACCTGTTGCCGTATGTTCCTTGTTGCATACCTGCATTAATACTGCCTGTCATACCAATTTTAATTCCTTTCTTCAGCACAACATTTACCACACCGCCACTGCCGGCTGCATCATATTTTGCTGAAGGGGGTTCGTACTATTTCAATTTTTGAAATAGCATTGGGAGGAAGACTTTTCAGCATGGTGGCTACATCTGCGGCACTCATTCTCAGGTCTCTTCCATTTATTTGTACAGTTGCAGGTGTAAGGCTGCTTATGTAGATATTGCCGTCCTGGTCAACAAAAAGGCCTGGCGTTTTTTCAATTACTTCATATCCGTTGGTTGAGGCCTCCGCCAGGTTTTCCGGATCAATTATTGTTTTGTCGTCTTCCTGTCTTATCAGCGGTTTTCTGGAGATAACAACGGCCGCTTCCAGTGTTTTCCCCTCAGCCTCCAATATAAAAGTGAAAATTGTCTGATTTCCGGAAAATGTTATTCGTTTTTCAAGCGGAAGGTAGTTGATTGATGTTATGGTAACAATGTACTGCTTGTTTTTTACAAGTTTTAGATTGCAAATGCCGGTGCTGTCTGCAATCTTATTAAATGAAAGTAAGCTGTCTGTTCTGTCGAGTATCGATATATTGGCATAGGGAACAGCTTCTTTTTTTAGATTTGTCATCTTAAATATAACCGGGGTTTCCTGAGAATAGGAAAAATAGGACAAGGTTAAAGCAACTAGTAATAAAGTTGGCCGCATAAAGTGGTAAACAGGTTTTTGTAATGGGTTTTGCAATGAAAATCAAAAATAGAGGAATAATAATTTTGAGTGAAGTGTGATGTGATGAAAGGAAGATTTATGGACTCTTTTAACTTTTGTTTTGATTTAGTATTTTCAAATTATGAAGTATATCAGTTTTACAGCACTTGTTCAAAAATTTGGCGAGAAGGGTGAGAAAACCGGCTGGACATATTTTGAAATTCCGGCCGATATTGCACAAGAAATAAAGCCTGGTAACAGAAAAGAATTTAAGGTTAAAGGTAAGCTTGATAATTTTGTCCTAAAACGTCAGTCAGTGATTCCAATGGGAGGAGGTGTTTTCATTGTGCCGTTGAATGCCGACATGCGAAAGGCAATTGGCAAAAAGAAAGGAGCGATGTTGAAAGTGCAACTGCTGGAGGATAAGAGTGAATTTGTATTTAACGGAGATTTTATAGAATGTCTCAAGGATGAACCAGTAGCCAGAGCCTTTTTTGAAAGTTTGCCAGGCTCACATCGGCGTTACTTCAGCAGATGGATTGATAGTGCCAAAACTGAAACAACCAAAGTAAAGAGGATTGCGATGGCTGTAAATGCCCTGGCAAAAAAATGGGGTTATGGTGACATGATCAGGGATTCAAAAGGCAGATAGCAAATCTTTCATTTATTTGCAGTATGATTCATTCAATAAGCGATTTTAATTCGCCTTTTTTATTGGTATTGCAGGTGCTGGGATGAGTGCAATTGCTCAATACCTGAAAGGCATAGGTAAGGATGTGGCTGGCAGCGACCGGTTTTTATATTGGGCGAGTACAACGAAACGAGACAAAATTGGAGATGGGGGAATTTTGTGTTTTGAACAAAATGGCGAAGGCATAACTGAAAAAACCGATCTCGTTGTAGTGTCAACTGCAGTTGAAGACACTGTGTTTGAAGTCCAGAAAGCAAAACAACTGGGCATTCCCATCATCAGGCGATCTGAACTGCTCGCAATAATTGCATCAAGCAAAAAAACAATTGCAGTTGGTGGCACTAGTGGAAAGAGTACAACAACTGCCATGTTATATGATATTCTCGAGTGTGCCGGAATGAAGCCAAGCATTATCAGCGGGGCAGGCTTAACAAGTATTATCAGAGAAGGAAAAATTGGTAATGCGAAAGTAGGAGAAGGAGAGTGGCTGGTTATTGAAGCTGATGAAAGCGATGGCTCAATTATCCAGTACAGACCAGAAATTGGACTTTTGTTAAATATTGATAAAGACCATCAGGAACTGGATGAACTGATGCGGATATTTGGTGTTTTTAAAAGCAATAGTAAGCGATTTGTCGTAAACCAATCTCATCCGCTGGCAAAAAAACTGTCACAAAATACTGAGCAGGATTTTTCTTCAGATAGCAGTACAGTGGCAGGATTTTCGGGACGTAATTTTTGCAGCAGGAATTCAATATTCAATATACATTATCCGGTATTCAGTTTTCCTTAAAAGCAATTGGAAAACATAATATGGAAAATGCAATAGCTGCAACAGCTATTGCTAACCAAGTTGGTGTAAGTCTTGAGAAATGTGCAGAAGCATTATGTAAATATGAAGGTATTTACCGTCGTAACCAGGTATTGGGCAAAAAGAATGGGGTATGGCTTATTGATGATTATGCGCATAATCCGGTAAAATGTGCTGCTGCTATAGCAGCCTGTCAGCCAGTATCGGAGAAGGTGATTGCATGGCTTCAGCCGCATGGATTTAAGCCCACCAAATTTTTGCGTAACGATTTTGTGAAAGAAATCGCTGCTGTTCTGCGGCCACAGGATGAAATTTGGATGAGTGAAATATTTTATGCCGGAGGAACAACAACTAAAGATATTTCAACTGCAGATTTGATTAATGACCTTTGTTGTTGGGAAAGAATGCTTTTTTCGTTGAGAACAGAAACGATTTACTGCCTTCAGTTCGATTACATTTTACCTCAGATTGTGTATTGCTGTTGATGGGAGCAAGAGATCCTTCGTTGGAACAATTTGCAAAGCAAATATGGGGGGAGTTGTAACTAAAAGGCTGCTGATGCTGCCGGCTGTGTAATATTTGAGGGCAGAATTATGTACCAGCACAAAGCCATCAATAAACTGGTTGCTGATGAATAACCGTTTGGTAACTGTGTGCTAAGTTTCATAGAGGCACTACCATTTCTCACTTTTAGTTTACAAACTACAGAGGGCCTATTTTCAGTTTCTTTAAACAATATCATTTCAGGGGCGTCTTCATTTGTGATGGTAAAATAAAACTTTCACCATTCAGTTCTATGTACGATTCATCGTTATTGTTCTTACTTCACCCATTTTCATACCATATTCATTCCTCAGCACAGTCCTGTTTCGCAGAAAACCTTCTTTTCTTATCAGGAAGACTCTTTTTTCTGTATCACATTCAAGACGGGCTGTATTTGAAAAAGGGTGGATTGTGAGAGTCATCAGTTTTTTATCACCTTCAATCAAGTTGAATACTTCATTACTTGTGTTATTACTTACCGGTTCCCATCTCATGGCTGGCATTTTTGGTAAGCGAAAGGTACACTTGTTTAACTCAAAGCCAGAGAGTTAACCATTTGATAATAAAAAGTTCACAAAAGGGCAGGAAAGGTGAAGAACCTGTGGAAAATCTGGGTTTAATCACATTTTGTAATGGGGTAAATATAGTAAGGTCTCCCTTGTCTAAAAATCAATATGTATGACAAAATCGATAACAAATTTCTGGAGCCGACTATGAAACGCTACGAGCAGCAGTGAAAGTGATAAGGGCGGTCTGCTTTTGACATTGAGATCTCGTATGGGGGGATGAAATAATAAAAGAGGCTAAAACCAAGGCACTTCTTCTAATGACGCTACCGCCAATGTAAGAGTACCCACACGATAAGCTTATAAGAAATCAGGCACTTATCAGCTGACGGACTGCGATATTTATACCGGATGTGAAGCTTGTGCAATGTTTCTTCGTGCTATCTATTGGGCTCGCAACAATGGGTGTATATGCTAATTCAAAGGAGTAAGCAGCAGCAATAAAATTTTATGATGACTTTATTTATTCGAGTATTGTAAAAATTAAAGACCGAAATTATATTTTGTAAATTATCCAGACTCGAAAGCCAAAGAATTATTTGAAATCTGTAAGAGTTGGCAAGGAAGATAAAATACTGATACTGGTTTAATATTATAATAAAAGAAGCCCGGTTTTACCGGGCTTCTTTGTATCGCTTTTCAATTACTGTACTATTATTTTTATAACTTCTGTCATTTCGTTCGTTGTAACTTTTATTGTATAAAGCCCCGGGGTTAAATGGTGGTTGATTGTAATGAAATTACTATTAGAATATTGTTGATGTATTTGTAAACCACCTTTTATGTCAAATACTCTCACATCTACTGTTCCATTTATATCTTTTAACAGTTTAATAGTAAAATTGTTTCCTGAAACAGGATTTGGAAAAACTTCAACCAGGTTTTTCGTATCTGAAATATTAACCCTTTCAACTCTTGAAAGAGTTGCCCTGTTGTCCAAATCTACTTGTTTTAAGCGATAGAATGAAAGTCCTTTTAATGGCAGATTGTCATAAAAAGTATAATCCTGTAAAGTGTTGGAGTTGTTTACCCCCTGTGTTGTTCCAATAGTTGTAAAATTTATTGCATCACCCGAACGCTGTATTTCGAAATGACTATTATCTCTCTCATAAGTCGTAGTCCAGGTTATCTTAACTTTTTTCTATTTTCAGCTTCGGCCTTGAAAGAAATAATATTTACAGGTAACGGACTATTGGCTGGTGTCGTAAATGTCCAGACAGGCCCTGTTGTCGTATTAACACCATCGGTTACTTCAATATACCATTCATATTCTGTTAACTGGTCGAGTGAAGGCCATTGTAAACAGGTTTGCGAACCAGAAGCAACATTAGAATTAGTTCCAAGTAAAGTAAACTCTTCAGATAGATTTACTGGCAGAGAGAATTGACTGCCTGATCCTGTTAATGAGCTATTACTATAAGGAGAATAGGTTCGTATGTTCAGCAGGTTTTGGGCCGGTAAGAACTGCATAATACGGAGATAACCATTTCCGCCATTGGTATAACCGCTTTGATAATCCGCCATTATTGTATGGATAGTATTGCCATTAAATACATCAGTGCGGCGTCCTTCTCCGGCAACATGCCCTGCCAGCATAAATTAGCAGAATTACCGGTTGTCAACATGTTATGACTGGAGAGTATACCTTTCCTGTTGGGATATGTTTTCAATAAACCATCAGCCCAATCCAAGACAGGTTGTAATGATGCCGTTGTACCATTCGGGTAATATTCAATACTGATATGTATGAAGTCTATACCGCCGGCTGTGAATAATTCGTAATGATTATCATTGTCTGTTCCATAATGACCCCCATAATATGCCCTTCCGCTGAACCGGGAGGAACCAAAGAAGGAGTTATAATTATTACTGGCTAAATCAGGATTGCCATATGTTCCCTGGTCATGATTGCCAACGCAAATTCCATAAGGAACACCATCTGAAACAGGAACATTCGGAAATTCAATTTTTTTCATTGAAGTATCAGCCCTTTTCCACTCTATTTGATCGTCTGCACCGGGGGGATTATCTCCGTTTTGTACACAATCGCCTAATTGTACAACAAAGGCAATACTGCTGTCTATACGGTGATCGGCGATCCATTGCGTTTGGGACTTAAAGATTCCATTATGTCCTCCACCGTTACTATTAGTTCCTTGTACTTCTTCGGTATAAAATTGTGTATCCGGTAAACCAACTATGGTAAATTTTGCACCAGAATTGGTTTTCTTCCTTCCATAGAATCGTACTTCCAGGTTGGTATTATCCGCATCACTTACAGCAGTGCATAACGTTGGACTGGTGGATGGAGAAGCTGCATTATTCGCCGGGGAAGGATTAGTTGGCAGATCGGGAGGCAGGTTAGTAGAACTGTTCACATAGGTGATCGTTAGTTTAGGCCTGTCGGCTGCTGTTACATACTCTCTCGACCGTAATTGCTGTCCATCATCTGCATGTGTGGCAATCATTAACCAGCCATTATTAGTTAATGTGCCATCTATCCAGTTTTGAATGGTGGATGCAGGAACAGATACGGTAATTAATCCGGTATATCCGTCAACTCCGGGCCAGTTTGTATTTATTGCTGATTCTGCATCTGTATTATTTGCTGCAAAATGCCTGTTGCCAATAGATGTAAAAGTTACTGTTGCTTCGTCCCAGGGCACCAGCATCCGATGCATGTTAAAGCCCTGGCCTTCTACATCAACATAAAATTGCAGTGTAGCCGATTGAATGGTTGATCCTGCAGGGATTGATGACAAATCAAAACGGAGTAGTGAAACTCTGTCATCCGCTGTATTTTTATCTTGTACGAAAGTTGTTTCACCACCTCTCACTGTTCCAGGGCTTACATCGTAAGTATAAGTATCCCTGGTTCCTGTATAGCTATTCACTCCATCCTGTAAACTGAGTGTTGTAGGAGTATTGAATGTAATATTGAATGGTGAACCTGGTGTTATCCAGTTCCATCCTGTACCTGTGATAGTTCCTGTGAATGTCGTACCTGCACTTCCGTTTACAATTGTTCCGGATCCTTCATTAAGACCCCATCTGGCGAGAAGACCTGATTGGGAAGTAGTTATCTGTGTATTAATTGTTGACCGCAGTTGTGCTTCCGTTCTCTCATAGTTCCAGATACGGGCTTCATCAAGCACCCCCTGAAACTTACCAAAAGTTGTTCCGGTTGAGTTGATCATTGTTCCGAGGGCTGCATGCTGAATACTTGCTCCTTGCGGGAAAACTGAAGAACTGAGATTCGCTGATGCTTCCAGTACACCATCAAGATAAATTTTGAATACTCCATTTTCGAAGGTTGCTGCGGCATGATGCCAGACATTATTTGTAATAATTGTTGTACCCGTAATTGGGTGATTTGATCCAGGACTGGTTGATCCTGTCCCTTCTTCAAAATCAGCTGCGATTACATTGGTAGCCGATTGAATGCCGAGTATATAGTTCGCATCAACATTGCTGCCATCTGCTTCCTGTGAACCTTTGGCAATAAGAGGTATCATGTCAATACCGCCTGATCCGGTAGTGTTTGCTGTGCCGGTTCCGGTGCGTTTGAACCATGTTTCTATAGTAAAGTTTTGAGTTGAGAGACTCATTGCCTGTCCAAATGTGATATACGAACCTGCGGATCCTAAGTCAAGCGCATAATTTCCTTCTGCAGGTGTTGTTGCACAAGTTGAACCTGTATAGCCTGAGTTAACGGTACAGTTTTTTGCACGAACCCTGTAACAATATTCATTTAATGCTGTTGCGGTTACATCACTGTAAGAATTGGTATTTGCATTTACTGTTGCCAATAATGAATAGGTCCCGCCGATACCGGTTGTGGAGCGTTCAATTTCAAAATTTGTTTCATTGCCTGAATTGTCTGTCCAACCAAGTTAATCTGGAACGCAGAAGAAGCTGCGCGGTGAGACCAGATGGTGCAGTAATCGTCATGTCAAGTGCCGGTGCACCACATACCCATACCGGAGTGTTGATCAAAGTGCCTGCAGGGCTTCCAGCTATTGAATTGACTGCTGATGTGCCAGCACCCTCATTTAGACCCCATCTTCCTAAAAGGCCCGTTCCAGAATTTACCTCTACATTCATACTTGCCTGTATTTCAACTTGTGTACGGGCATAGTTCCAGATACGTACTTCATCAAGAACCCCATTAAAATAACCTTGAATGGTAGTTCCGTTGGAACGTATGGATGATGCCATAGCAAAGGGAGAAATAACAGCAGCATTAGCAGTTCTTCCAACAGTTAATTCTGCTTCAAGATTCCCATTAAGGAAAAGTTGCCACTTGGTCCCGTTATATGTTGCTGCTGCATGATACCATATGTTATTTACAATCGCTGTTACACCCGAAATCGGATGATTTAAACCGGGGCTTGCCGATGTCTGTGCTTCCTCAAAGTCAGCACACAATACATTTCCAGTGGTGTTGATGCCCAGAAAATAGTTAATATCTGCTGGCCCTGTCTCAGCCTCAGAGGTACCCTTTTGTAACAAGCGGAATTACTGCAGGCAAACCTCCGTTACCTGTTGATATAGTTGTTCCTGTTCCAGTTCTCAGAAACCAGGCCTCCACTGTAAATACAGGTGTATTAAGAATTGAATTAGATGGTGTTACTCCAGAAGTTACATACCGGTTTGTACCATTGAACTGCAGCCCGGTTTGGCTGTTAGCCGGTAATGATACCATTGCGGTCAATAGGAATACAAATGCCGGTAATTTCAACAATGTACAGAATGACTTTAATGAAGAACATGAGAAGTGCCTCCTTGCTATTGAGGAAATACTTGTATTGCACAAAGCCTTTTTTGTTGAAACAGCATACAGATTGTTCATAAATAAAATTATCGTGATTAATTGGGCGTGACAGAATAATAAATCTTTGGCTGTTCATAGGTGTTATTGGAACAGATTGATCAGAAGATAAATGGAAAATTAAGAGATGGTTATTCTGTAAGAGTTGGAGAATTGATGAAAATCGATATAAATGTAATATAAGTTCTTACAATTGCAAATGATTCAAAAAAGGTATAGAAGTTTTACGAAGGTAGACGTTGCAGGAAATATGACAAAAAACGGGTAATTATTTGTTTTGCAAGTATTTATAAATAATGAGATAACTAATAACTATTAATATAATCAGGATTAAGATGGATACATACAGCCATTGCTGATCCGGGATCTTCATTTTTTCCCGGCGTTTCTTTTTCTTTTCTGTTCTTTTTTTCAGGTCACGGTTCAGCATTTCCACCATGTATTGCACTTGCTCTTTGTCTTTAATAGCAAGTAATCCCTCCATCGCATCTTTTTCAAAGTCGCCCTGCATAAGTTGCTTTTCAACTTCATGCTTTTTTCTTCCGGGAGCACTCCCTGGAGATACTTCAGCAGTAACTCCTGATCCACATCAGTCGATAAATTGGATAATATGTCTTTATAATTTTCGCTCACTTTAAAAATTGTTAATCGAATATTCCTCTTTTTTTATCTTCAAGCTTTCTTTCAATCAGCTGTTTCAGGTTTCTTTTCCCATTTTTAATATAGCTTTTTACCTGTAGCATGTTGAAGCCTGTTTCTTCGCTCACTTGCTGGTAACTCTTTTTCTGAAGATAAAACAAAGTTACGCATTGCCGCTGCTCCGGATTCAGTTCTGCCAGTGCCTCTTTCATCAGTTCAATTGTATAATCTTTTTTTTCCAGTTCTTTTGTGTCGGCCTCATCTTCTGGTGTGACAAATAGACGTTCATTAATTTCGGTTGTGATTTTTCCATGCCTGTCCCTTAGCTTCATCAGGCAGTGATTTTTGGCTACCATATACAACCACGATTTGAAATATTCTACTTTATATTTCTGCAATTCCTGAATTACTTTTAAAAAGACCTGTTGCACACTGTCTTTAGCTTCATCCTCATCTTTCAAATACTTCATGCAAACACCAAGCAACAGCAATGTGTAACGTCGCAGCAGGATACCAAGCCATTCATTATCATGCCCGGAATAAAACTTGTTGAGCAGTTGCTGGTCGCTTATATCGTTGTATTTGTCAGAATTCACAATAAGTTAATCTGCTGATTGTAGATATATGATGCTAGAGTTTGAAATTTCAACAAATTTCCGGCTTATTTTAATAATAACTTTACAAAAATCAGGAAAATGGAGTATGCAATTGTAGCTGTACCGGCCGCACCGGTGCGAAGAAAAGCGGGTCATTCAAAAGAGATGGTTAACCAGCTACTATTTGGGGAGAAAGTGAAAGTACTGAAAACTCATGGCAAATTGTGGGCAAAAATTCGCAGCCTGCATGATGGCTACGAAGGTTGGATGACAGTTTCACAACTGGAAGAAGTAGCAGAAAAGACAGCCAGGCTGCCGGATACATTTATTACTACCGAGTTATTAGCTGCTATTGACTTTGGCGAAAACAGGATGCATATACCTGTAGGCTCTTCATTACCTGCTTTCAGGTCAGGAAACGGAACCTTGGGAAAATTACAATATAAGTTTGAAGGCCAGTTTTTTGAAGCGGATAAACAATTGGCAGATGAGGAATTGCTGAAACAATTAATAAAGCCATGGATGAATGCTCCTTATCTGTGGGGAGGCCGAACCCTATTGGGTGTGGACTGCAGCGGATTGGTACAGGTTATTTACAAACTTATGGGGATTAATCTGCCCCGTGATGCGTGGCAACAGGCACAGGGTGGTAAGGCGGTAAAAAAATTTAGCGAATTACAGCCTGGAGATCTTGTGTTTTTTGATAATAAAGAAGACATCGTACATGTAGGAATATACCTTGGCGAAGACAAAATTGTGCATGCGGCAGGTAAGGTTCGTGTAGATGATATTAATAAGAAAGGGGTAGTAAATGCAGATGTAAAACTGAGCGGTAACCGGCTAAGGGCTATCAGAAGATATTGGTAGATATGCCATGTTTTCCACAACAATAAACCGGACGGTTACGACAAAAACATTATCGGTTTTATCTTTATTTGATGACCATGCAACGGTAACAGGAGGGAAGGAAAGAGAATTAAGCCAGAAATCGCATATTTCACCATAAGCCTGGTTGGTATTTTCAAATTTTTTTGGTTTTATGTCAGGAAAGTCATTTTTGTATTTGCGGCAAAATCGCCTGTACTCATCCTGTATAATTTTTTCCCCGTCAATTCCCTTGGGAGGATAACCCGCAAGTTGATAAAGGAGTATACTTCTCGATATCCCGGTGCTGTCATCAGGCTGAAGTCTTTCAGCCAGAATTACTTTTGTTTTTTCTGCCTTAAATGAAAAGGGGGAATGCGATTTGTAGATACCTTCAAAAAAATACAGAGTGCTGTCGGTGATTTTTGAAATATTTTTCTCTTTAAGGGCAGGGTCTTCTGTCATATGTTTAATAAAAAAAGAAAAACTGCTTTGGAAAGGGTCATATCGAAAATATTTATTAGTGATATCCTGAACCTTTTGTGCAGATAGAATAGTATTACTGCCGAGGAAAAATAATATTATAAATAATTGCTTCATCACTTTGTAAACTGAAATTATATAGATAATTCCGAACTAAAACTAAAGGCTTCTTAAAAATTTCATAAACACCTTATCCCAGCCCATCATCTTTATTGCAGTATAAAAAAGGATTACTCCGAAAATTTTCTTCAGCATATTCTGGTCAATGCTCAGTGCAAGCTTGCTGCCAAAATATCCGCCAACTACAAATGTGATGGCAAGCAGGCCAACTACTCTTAAGTCAATGGGGGTGCCAATTTTCTGGCATTGATGATAGTAGTAAAGTGAAGCTACAATTACTACTGGAAGTGTTATTACAGCCAGTGA
Organism: Chitinophagaceae bacterium; assembly: GCA_016719815.1. GTDB lineage: Bacteria > Bacteroidota > Bacteroidia > Chitinophagales > Chitinophagaceae > JJ008. Next base: position 108,754 of record JADJYK010000009.1, read on the forward strand.
TGTACCTTGTGCCTGGTGTTGAGTATAATGAAGAAAAAATACCAGGGCAGGAACCATTACAATTCCGCCGCCAACACCTACCAGGCCACTGAGTATGCCTGCTGATAATCCTATCAGCAGGACGGTGATAATAATTTGTGTGGTCATGATATTTTTTTGCTCTTGCATTAATGTCCGAATGTAGTTGTGTAATGTTCAATGGCTTCGTTGATGATACGGAACGCAATGGTTTTATCCTGGAAGTTATCAATTACCACTTTTTTATTCTCTAGCACCTTGTATTGCTCGAAAAAGTTTTTCATCTCCAGCAGAAAATGCTGGGGCATTTCTTCAATACAGGTAATGTGGTTAACAGAAGGGTCATGAGTGGCCACCGCAATAATTTTATCATCTTCCTGCCCATGATCAATCATCTGCATATTTCCAATAACATTTGCTTCCACCAGGCATAAGGACCGGATAGACTGTGAGCAGATAACCAATATATCAAGCGGGTCGTTATCAAGCCCTAGTGTTTGAGGAATGAATCCGTAGTTAATCGGATATTGGAATGATGAATAGATGACCCTGTCCAGTTTTAATAACCCTGTAGCTTTATCCACTTCGTACTTTGAACGGGACCCCTGCGGAATTTCGATAATTGCATTAACTGTAGCGGGGGCATTATCTCCGTGGTGTACACCATGCCAGGGATGTTGTATTGAATGCTGTGCTTTCATTTTTCTTAATTTTATCGTATTAATTTCATTCCGGAATATGTTGCCAGCAGCCCTAGTATTATACTGCCGGCAGCATATAAAAAAAACAATCCCAGTCGCTGCTCCCTTATAAGTCCTATACCTTCCAGCGTAAATGCAGAAAATGTGGTAAAGCCGCCGCATAGACCAGTCATCAGCAACAGCTTCCAGTTTTCATTTGTGTCAAAAGATTTGAAACTGATGGCCCAGAACAGGCCAATCAGAAAACAACCGGTTACATTTACTGCAAAAGTACCCCAGGGAAAGTGATGGGGATAGATGTTGTGAAGCCATCGCTGCAAAAGGTACCTTCCAATACTGCCTGCTCCGCCTCCCAGACCCACAAGCAGAATATTTTTCAAAATCATTTGAGTGTATCTTTAGTTACTGTTTGTGGAAGTGTGGTATCTGAGTCGTGCAGGAAAAGATATTTTAAATCTATCAGCCAGTTATCGCCTGACTTAATTACCCGCAATGTATCATGATCGTTCTTAAAGGAATTGGAATAAATGATTACTGAAACGGAATCATTTACTGGGATAGTTTTATGAAACTGGATACTGGAATTCAGATAGCCGGTTCTTGTTTCCGTGTCATATTTCTGATAAGAACGTTCGGCAAGGTTCATGAAGTAGTTATTGAGAGAATCATTCAGCATATATCGCTTTGCTTCTGTATACTTCCCATCGAGGGCTGCACGAATAAAATTCCGTGCCGCATCCATATTATTATCGGAAACGGCGACGGCTTTTTTGTTTTTTCCGCCACAGGCGAAAAGAAAAGTGATGTAAATAAGTGTTAAACAGAAAAAATATAGTTTGATTTTCATGCCTGCAAAGTACAAAAACTTTTAGCTATGCTATACGGCAAGTATAAATAAAAAAAGCACCTCCGGGATGAAAGTGCTTTTTTTATATGGGGAGAATAAATTACTTATTCATTTCCTCAAGGCTTTTCATCGTCTCTTTCAGTTTTTCCATATCCTCTGGCTTAATTTGATCCAGGGCCTCTTTAGCTTTCTGAAGACTCTTTTGAAGACTGTCACCATTTAATATATCGTTCAGGCCGGTGGTATCGGTTCCGTTTTCTTCGTTATTGAAAATATCGTTGCCTTCTTCTGAAGCTTTGTCTTTACCCATTTTCATTAGTGTGCTCATGCTGAAATCAACTTTCCATGCACCATCTTCTTTTTTCAGCGGGAACTCAATAGTTTCCTTTTCTTTTTTATTAGTGATAGGAACTACTGCTGCATCGCCGGTAATTTTTGCATCGCCAAATTCCACATCTTTAAATCCTTCCATCGGGTCTTCTTCTGGTTTATCAGTTTTCATTTTTTCGGCCATATCCATACCTTTCTTCATCATATCAAGAGCGGCTTTACTGTCTTTGGTTGCTAATTTGGCTGCGCCGTCAAGATCTTTTTTGGCCATCTTTTCAAAGAAAGCAACCACAACAGCTTTTGGATCATTAGCAGGGCCTTTACCCTTACAACCAGCAACGATAACAGCAAATGCACTGCCAAGTACCAGGAAATTGAGTATCTTTTTCATTAGTTAGTTTTTTGGTTAATTAATTTTTTCAAAAGTGATTTAATGTGGCAAAAGTAGTACTTCCATTAATTTAATAAAGAAAAACTTCCTTTTTTATCAGCTTACTTTCGGGGTTGAGGTAAAGATCATCAGTGGTTACCCCATACGGCATTGTATCGGTTCTTACATACGATGAAAATTTGCCATCCACCGCCTGGTTTAGCGATTTGAACACAAACTCTGAGCAATACATGGCATTATCACTTTGGAAATTGAAAAAAATATCGAATTTAAGCCCGGTACGGTGATAGCCATGTACCACATCTGCAAGTTTTAGCAGCTCATTGGCAGTTAATCCATACCGGTAAATACCTATTGAGTTGTTTTCGTTAGGATTGGCAAATTCTTCAATCGATTGCCTCATCAGTTTTTGGGATGGATTATAAGTGCCTCCAAGTGCATGATAAACAAAGGGGCTGTCGTTTTCTATAAAAACAAGGCCACAATGCGAAAAAGAAGTATCCTTCCTGTTGAAACTGCGGGCCGTTCTGCTCACTTCGTCGTTGCCGTTTCTGAATATAAGATCACCTGTTTGTACAACTTTTTTTATGTTGTTAATACTTGAAGCGTTAATTGCAATATTATCTTTCTTGTTTGGCGTATACGTACTTTGCTGTTTCTGCCGGCAGGAAGCGAAAAAGAAAAGCAGGAAAAAAAGGATTACAGTGCTCCGTTTCATTCCTGCAAAATAATAAATATTGAGACAGCTATTCCTCTGCTTTATCTTTCTTTGTAAGTGCCGGTGCTTTGTGCTGGTAATTTTCTGGGTTTTCTCTCTCATGTTCCTTGTTATAAGCCCTGAGGATATGTTTTACCAGGCGGTGGCGCACAACGTCTTCTTCATCCAGTTCAATGTGTGCAATGCCATCAATGTTTCCCAATATCCTTACAGCCGTTAAAAGACCGCTCCGCTGATGGCGGGGAAGGTCAACCTGTGTAAGGTCGCCTGTAATGATAGCCTTTGCATTGGCTCCTATGCGGGTCAGGAACATTTTCAATTGCAGGTCGGTAGAGTTCTGAGCTTCATCCAGAATAATAAATGCATTGTCTAAAGTGCGGCCACGCATATAAGCGAGGGGGGCAATTTCGATGGTCCGGGTGGTCATATAATATCCCAGTTTATCAGCCGGGATCATATCGTCAAGCGCATCGTATAAGGGACGCAGATAAGGATCAATTTTTTCTTTCAGGTCTCCAGGTAAAAAACCAAGACTTTCACCGGCTTCAACAGCAGGCCTTGTCAGGATTATTTTCTTAACCTGTTTGTTTTTTAAAGCCCTTACAGCCAGGGCAACGGCTGTATAGGTTTTTCCGGTTCCTGCCGGACCAATGGCGAATACGATGTCATTTTTTTCTGCCATCTGCACCAGTTTTTTTTGATTGGCAGTTCGTGCCCTGACTGATTTCCCGTTGGGTCCAAATACTAATACTTCATTTGGATTTTTTTCCTGGAAATGGTCAATTGCTTCAGCGTCGTCGCCGCCGAGTATTTGCTCGAAATAGTTCTGGCTCATATGCCCGTTTCTTTCAAGGTATGAAACGATAAGTGAGATCTTTTCTCTTGCCGATTCGATTTGTTCTGGCGCACCACTTAGCTTTAATTGGGTGCCACGAGATAGAATCTTAAGCAGGGGAAATTTCTTTTTGAGAATGTCCAGTTTACCGTTGTTAACACCGAAAAATTCAATAGGGTTAACGGTTTCAAGGTTGATGATTGTGTCTGTCAATGCTCTTCATATTTAAGGTGGTTCTTGCTTGCTTGCATGGTGGGCAAAGGCGAACCATGTTTTACAAAGCCGGTGAAGGGCCGTACCGGATTATTAATTGTCTTCTGCCTGTTTGCAGAAGCGGACCGCCTCCCGGCGGTTTTCCCTTCGTTATCAATATTACTTATGAATATTTTCTCAATGCGGATATAATTATTCACAGATGTGGATAGCAATTTTCCGGAGTAATTATTATACCTAACGAATTACCACCTGGCAACAATCTTAAAATTCAGAAGTCGTGGTGTAAGCCTGTTAGGCATAAGGTAGACGGTATTGGAGAAATCTTTGATGAACAAATAGGAAATGGTATTGGCCCTGTCAATAATATTAAACACTTCAAGGCTTGCCCATATGCTATCAAAATTTCGGAATGGGGAATGGCTTCTTCTTTTACTTTTATCATCATCCATCAGCAGTGCACTGAAACCAATATCAGCACGGATGTATGGGTCAATAACTGCTGCGTTACGGTAGCGAACAGCATTTGGAATATTATATGGCATATTGCTGCCATATAATAAATTCAGGTAGGCTTTAAAATTTTTATTGTTGGAAAGATAATCAGAGAAATACATCCCGAAGGTTATTCGCCTGTCTGTGGGGCGACGCAACCAGCCCACTTCGGTTCGTACACTATCTGTAACTAACTGATCAGCCGTTTGTGCTGAAATGAACTCACCTGCTGCGTTTTTATACCGGAAATAATGATCACCCCTAATATCTTCAGCAGTTTTCATAATTCCAACGCTAATCCAGCTTTCAGCATCCTCCACCAGTTCACCATGTAGTCTCATTTCAATACCGGCAGCATACGCTTTAGCTGTGTTTTCTCCAAAATAGCGGATGCGTACATTGTCTATATCGTACGGTACCACATCCTTCATACTCTTGTAATACATTTCGGTTGTCCATCGCATAGGCCTGCCGCCAATACCAATGAAATTATAATCAAAGCCCAAGACACCCTGCCAGCTTTTTTGTGATTTAAGATCAGTATTTATAGTTCCGTTATTTCTTCTTAGCTCCCTGTAAAATGCGGGCTGATGATAGGCGCCGGCTGCCGCCCTGAACACAATATCTCTTTTCCAGTTCGGTTTCCAACTCGCACCGATGCGGGGTGAAATAATAAATTCCTGGTTTAATGAATTGTAATTAAGCCGTACGCCTGCTGTCAGAGTCGCTGAGTGACTTGAGTCTTTTCCCAACAGAATATTATCCTGCAAATAGCCAGAGAATTTATTAATGTCTAAATCAGCAGTTGATTTTAATACCTTGTTCAGCCGCAGCATATCCGGCTGAAAGGGCAGGGCATAGCCAGCCGAATCCTGAAATTCCCATTCGTTAAGGTTGTCTGCAATTTTTGTTTTATCATAGCCTGCTCCCCACTGAAAGGCATGTTTACCTAAATCATAATTTCCTTTGTGCGATATATTCAGGTTTTCAATGTTTAGTTCATTTCTTGCCCAGTTTTGGTACACGCCTGCTCCAAGAGGATTTACAATTAATCCATAAGTTGGGTTGCTTTTGTCAAAGTCCCTTTCGCCAAATAAATAGGCTCCGGTGATATCCACATTTTCTTTCTCCTTGTTGGCAAACCTTGAAGCCATCCATTTTATTCTGAGCTTCTTATTTACCTGGTTAATGAGTGAAAAGCCAATCATATTTGTTTGATACTGGTCTTTTTCTCTTCCCTCAAAGAAAATATCAAGCCCTATAGTTGTGCTGAAAATGGGAGAGAAGACGGAAGTGGTTAGCTGACTTTCCTGCGGAATAAGAGTGAATTTGGTTTGTGAGAAATTGCTCAGCAGCTCAGCACTCCATTTGGAACTGAGCTGGTAGGTAAGCAGCGCCTGAAAATCGGCAGAAGAGGGCACATAATTGCCTCTAGTTTCCTGCCGGCTTAGCAGATTGCGGTTGGTGCGGTTACGTACACCCAGCAGATAGGTAAACTTTGAATTTCTGCTTGTGCCTTCAAATTGCAATCCCTGTTCAAGAATACCCACATATGCAGAACCTCCAAAGCGTTTTGGTTTTTTATACTGAATATCGAGTACGCTGCTCATTTTATCTCCATACTTCGATTGGAAACCGCCATTGTAAAAATTGATATTGCGGATCATTTCGGGATTGATAAAACTCAGTCCTTCCTGCTGTCCGCTTTTTACAAGGTATGGACGGAAAACTTCAAAGTCGTTTACATAAATCAGGTTTTCATCATAGCTGCCACCACGAACAGAATATTGCGATGTAAGTTCATTGTTGGAACCAACAAATATTTTTATCAGGCTTTCGACACCACTTACTACAGCAGGCAGGTTGATGATGGTTTTAGGGTTAGGGCGGATCAAGCCGGTTTCTCTTCTGTCCCGCTGGTCGGTTACAACAACTTCCTGTAAAGTTTTTTCACCTTTTTCCAGCCGCACAGTCACCCTTTCTTCTTCACCTTCATTTAGCAGGAAATTAATCTTCTCCGTTTTTCTGCCGGTATAACTGAATATGAGTGCAAATGCTTTTTCTGCCTCAACTTTTAATTTGAAATAGCCGGAATCGCTGGTGGTAATACCCTGTGACTGGCCAAGAATAACCACAGAAACTTTGGTCAATGGATTTTCATTTTCATCCACCACTTTACCGGAAATAAAAGCTGCTTTTTTTTGCGCAATTACAAAAAAAGAGAGTAGCAAAAAAGTTGCAGTAAGTAATATTTTTCGGCCTTGTGTTTTCATGCGAATATTAAACAAGATACGGAGAGCCGGAGAGATAATGAAATGTCAGATTAATTTGAGTTGTCGTATCGTTTCTGCAGGATTTGCTGACTTAAACACTGTATTTCCAGCCACCAGAACATCTGCTCCTGCAGCAACAATGGAAGCAGCATTATCAAGTGTTACCCCGCCATCAATTTCTATATGTACGTTCAAACCCTTTTCAACAGTCATGCGGCGAAGCTGTTTAATCCGGTCCAATGTTTGCGGAATAAACTTTTGCCCGCCAAAACCGGGGTTTACACTCATCAGGCATACCAGGTCAATATCCTGAATGATATCACTTAATTCAGTAACAGGAGTATGAGGGTTAAGTGCCACACCGGCTTTCATGCCCAGCGATTTTATTTGCTGAATATTGCGGTGCAGATGGGTACAGGCTTCAATATGTACAGTTAGAATATCGGCTCCTGCATTTTTGAATTGCTCTGCAAATTTTTCAGGCTCTTCAATCATCAGGTGCACATCACAAACTTTTGTGGAGGCTTTCCGGATGAACTCAATAATCATAGGCCCGAAAGTGATGTTCGGTACAAAACGGCCATCCATCACATCTAAGTGAAACCAGTCGGCCAGGCTTTGGTTTACCATGTCGCAGTCTGCCTGCAGGTTCAGAAAGTTGGCAGAAAGAAATGACGGGGCAATGATTGGCATTGAATCAATTTTAATTTTATTATGCAAGATACGCTGATTAACGCAATGGTAAAATGGTTAATCAGGCATTGGCTAACAGGGAAGATTTATTTCAGTTTATCTGCCGCTTCTTTCGCCTCTGTAAAAGTATTGTCCAAACCGTAGGCTTTCTGATAGTTTAGTTTTGCTTCTTCTTTTAGCCCCATTACTTCCTGGCAACGACCCATCCAGTACCAGGCATCGGGAAAATCAGGCGATATGGTGTTGGCCAGTTTAAAAGTTTTCAGTGCTTCATTGTAATTTTTTGTGTCAAGCAGCACCCTGCCTTTTTCAATATGTGCATTCAGATAATAATAATCCTGTTCAATGGCTTTACTGAATAGCGAAAGTGCTTTTTGCTTTTCGCCGATATTGGAGTAATAAATGCCTTTATAATAATCTGGCTCGGCATGGTTGCCAAGCGAGTCAGTTTTTGCAAGCGAATCGCATATCGTCAGGGCTTTTGGATTTTTAGCTTCAGCATATCTAAAGGCCAATTCATAATTCAGGTCAATGTCGTATGGCGTAAGTACATAAGTTTGTTCCAATACCCGGATCGCTTCATTGTTATCACCTTTTTTACCGAGCAGTTCTGCTTTCATCTTCAATACATCTGCCTGTTGTGGATTGCCGAGCAGTATCTCATTGCATACAGACAGGGCCTCATCTGTCTTGCCGCTATTATTTTTTGCCCTTGCCAGCGATAATTTCAGTAACAGGCTTTCGGGCAGCTTCTTCAAGGCGGTACTGATAAAGCGGATAGCAGAATCGGGCTTCTTATCTAAAAGTATGGTGCTGGCACCCAGGGCATACTTTTCATTTTGCTGCAATGACCATGCTTTCAGAAAATCGGCAAGAGCCGGCTCCGGTAAATCATTACTATTAAGCAAAATTGCCCTGCGGAAATACAACTCCTCATTTTTCGGGTCCTTTTTTATGCTGTCGGTCAGACTGGTATATTTTGGTTGCGACAGCATCTCACTGTAAGGCGATTTTTCGCCTTCGTTGCTGCAGGCTGGAACTAAAAAAATAATCGTCAAAACAAAGAAAATATTACACCTGGAGAGCTTCATTATTCAAAACTAATTTATTTGTGACTGAGTTTGACAAAAGGCTGACAAAACTGATAGTGTTTAAACAATAAATTTGCAGTTTCGCACATTTTTTAAAAAAGATATAAACGTATAAAATGCAGAAAATTGCTTTACCTCTGTTTTTCTTTGTACTGGTGGCTTCTTGCAAGAACAGTTCCAAAATGGCCGTTACCGAAAACATTACCGCCGATACGCTCAAATATCCTGACGAAACTCATTTCAGAAATATTCAGCAGCTCACTTTTGGTGGCGACAATGCAGAGGCTTACTGGAGTTACGATGGTAAATGGCTCGTTTTTCAGAAAACAGCTCCTAAAGAAGGCATTCCCTGCGATCAGATGTATATTGGAAAAGTGCCCACCAAACCCAGCGAAAAATTTGAACCCAAACTGGTGAGCACAGGCAAAGGCAGAACTACCTGCGGGTTCTTTATGAAAGATGGTAATCATATTATTTATGCTTCGACTCATCTGGGTGGAGATGAATGTCCTCCGGTGCCGGACAGAGCAAAATATGGCAATAAATACATCTGGCCTTTATACAGCACCTACGATATTTTCATGGCAGACCTGAATGGCAAGGTTGTAAAACAGCTTACCAACTCACCGCATTATGATGCTGAAGCCACTTTGTCACCAGATGGAAAAAAAATGATTTATACCAGCACCAAGGATGGCGATATTGAGTTGTACATAATGGATTTGAAAACAGGTGCCGAGAAACGAATTACCGATATGCCCGGGTATGATGGTGGTGCATGGTTCAGTCCCGATGGGAAAAAACTGATATGGAGGGCATCCAGGCCAAAAACCGAAGCTGAAATAAAAGAGTATAAAGATTTACTCGCCGAAAACCTGGTGGCTCCCACCAATATGGAAGTATGGGTGGCCAATGCCGATGGCAGCAACGCAAGACAGGTAACATCTTATGGACAGGCCAATTGGGCCCCTGCATACATGCCAGACAGCAAACGTATCATATTTGCTTCCAACCATGAATACAAGAGAGGCTTTCCGTTTAATTTGTATACGATAAATGAAGATGGTACAAATCTTACCAAAATAAGCCGTGACAAAGGCTTTGATGCCTTTCCGATGTTTTCGCCCAATGGCAAGAAAATTGTGTTTTGCAGCAACCGCAACAATGGCGGCACAAGAGATACCAATATTTTTGTGGCCGACTGGACCGAGTAACAAATCTCTATTGAACAGCTATGGGGCCTTTATTAAAAGAATAAACAGTTACTTTCGGGGAAGGATAATATATTACAAAACAAAAAATACAGAGTTCTATGTATAACGGAATGCTTCACCTTCACAGCTTATTGCGCTGGATAATTTTAATTTTATTGCTTGTTGCTGTCATCAGAAATTTTACTGACAGGCACAAAGCATTTACTCCCGGGCATAAAAAAGTGGCATTATTCACTCTCATATGTGCTGATCTTCTGTTGCTGGTTGGTTTATATCAGTGGGTGGTTGGCGATTGGGGACTAATGCATATTCAAAACGGAGGTATGAGCGGAGTAATGAAAAATCCTGTTTGGCGTTTTTTTGCAATTGAACATTTTGCTGGTATGTTGATAGCAATCATACTGATACATGTTGGTTATACTTATACGAAAAAAAATATCAGCGATTCAATAAAACACAAAAGAGTATTGTTGTACTATGGCTTGGCTTTATTGATAATACTGATTTCTATTCCATGGCCATTCCGTGAAGTGGGACAGATTACAGGACGGACATGGTTCCCGGGTATGTAAGTGTTAAAGAATTAAGACCGCCGCTTCTCTGGAAGCGGCTTTTTTATTTGCGGATAATTTGGCTTAACATCCTGCTGAGTTTATTTATTAAGTCAGCAGCGTCTTCATATTAAATCTGGTAGTTGCTGATACCTGCCAGCGTAGTGGAATGGGCGGCTTCTGTATGCCGGGTATAAATAACTGGCTTTCCTTTTGCCCTGGCATAACCCGCCTCAACGCCAATCCCGATTGCTTTATCTGAAACTTCGGCAATCAACAAGTCACAGGCATCAATATCATGCATGGCCTGTGCCATCATTTGTTTTTCTTCGGCTATACTGAAAGTATATGTATCAACAAAAACAAAAGGTGAAACACCTGCATCCTGCAATGCTTCAGTAATTGCATTCAGAATATCGCTGATGTTTCTGCGGTTATTATAGCTTATAGAAATATATGCTTTCATTACCTCATTTTACAGAAAGTTCCGGGTGCAAAGGGTTACCCCATTTTCCATTTACCGCTATCCTTTCCCCCTTTTCCCCAACTCAATCACCTCGCAGTTCTTAATGTCTTTTCCGTCAATTACAAACCGGATAATGGTTCGCACCGTATGCCATCCCTGCCTGCCCGCAGCACCGGGATTTATATGCAGGCAGTTTAGTTTTTCATCATACATTACTTTTAAAATATGCGAATGCCCGCTGATAAAAAGTTGTGGTTTATGAATAGCCAACTCTTTCTGTGTTTCAGGATTGGACTTTGGTGGGTAACCTCCGATATGCCGTATCATCACCTTTACACCTTCACACATAAATACCAACTGTTCTGGAAATGTATGGCGTATTTCTTTACTGTCAATATTTCCATATACACCTTTTAAAGGATATGTCATCCTGAGCATGTCAAAGGATGCGTTTTTACGAAAAAGCTCATCTCCGAAATCTCCTGCATGCCACACTTCATCACAATCCTTAAAATGCCCAAACACCTTTTCATCCAGGTAGCCATGCGTGTCAGATATAAGGCCTATACGTGTCATTAATCAATGTAATTTTCAGCTTTTAGCAGTTCCAGTATCATAATGGCACCGGGTGCAGTATGGGGTTGTTGCAGGTATTCTTCAAGGGTAAAATATCTTAGTTCGTCAATTTCTGCAGCGGCTTTTGGCTGAACAATTCTGTTGGTCAGAAAACAATCCTGCTCCATCATCACTCCCTCTTTTTCACCATAGGCAGCAGCCGTGATATGTGCGTAATATGTAAGATCTTCTTCTGTCAAAACAACATCCAGTTCTTCTTTTATTTCACGGCACAAAGCCCTTTTAGCTGTTTCGCCATCATCAATCTTACCACCAGGCAGGTAAAAACATTGTTTGTTCCTGCTATACGCCAGCAACAGTTTTCGGCTATTTATAACCAATAATCCGGATGTGTATAGCTGCATCCGGCGAAGTTCGGGAAATTGATCATTGTCTTTTGTAAAAGCTAAAAGCTGCCGGCTATTCCCCATTTTCCATTAAATTTGATTATGCCCTTTCACCGCAACTTTACTTATTATATAGATAAGCGTAAGTGGAAATATATTTTCCTACTTGCCACATTAGAACTCTCAGGGAGCGATGAGCTTTCTTTCCCATTGCTCAGCAGAATTGATGTGGCTGAACGGAGCGTCGCAACCACTGCTTAATAGCAGCAATGAAGCCGGAATACCAAAATAGAAACCCGAAAAAAAAATAAATTTCCATGCCTCATTACTATAAACTGGGAAACATCCCGCATAAGCGCCACACACAGTTCCGAAAACCGGATGGCAGCCTCTACCACGAACAACTTTTTTCAACTGAAGGCTTCAGCGATGACTATGCACTGCTGTACCATTGTCATCCGCCCACACAGATAATCAAAACTGAACCACAGGTTGATGTAAGTCCGCAGGTGGCTGAAGAAAAAATGCTGAAGCACCGCAGCCTTGAAGGCTTTAATGTAAAACCTGCAGCCGATTACCTGCAACGCCGTGTGCCTGTGCTTGTAAACAGTGACTGCCACATTGTATTAGCCGCACCGCAGCAAAGCATGACGGATTATTTTTATAAGAATACCGATGCCGACGAGCTGATTTTTGTACACGAAGGCAGCGGTACTGTGCACACACAATATGGTGTGTTGCCATTCAGCTACGGCGACTACATTGTGCTGCCGCGGGGCACCATTTACCAAATTAGTTTCAATACACCGGATAACAGACTCTTTATCGTTGAATCCTTTACTCCGCTTCGCTTTCCTAAGCGTTATTTGTCCCATTACGGGCAATTGATGGAGCACTCACCCTTTTGTGAAAGGGATATACGTCCGCCCCAGGACTTGCAAACCTTCGATAAAAAGGGCGACTTTCTCATAAAAGCCAAAAAGAAAGGCATGCTCTATGGACTCCACTACGGCACTCATCCCTTCGATGTGATTGGCTGGGATGGATGCTGCTACCCTTACATTTTTTCTATTCATGATTTTGAGCCCATCACCGGGCGGGTGCACATGCCTCCACCCATTCATCAGACATTTGAAACCGCAGCATTTGTAGTTTGTTCGTTTGTTCCCAGGTTGTATGATTATCACCCGCTGGCTATACCTGCACCATACAACCATAGTAATATTGACAGTGACGAAGTGCTTTACTATGTTGAAGGTGAGTTTATGAGCCGCAAGCATGTTACAAAAGGAATGATAACCTTGCACCCTGCCGGCATACCTCATGGTCCACATCCCGGTGCAGTTGAAAAAAGTATCGGTGCTAAAGAAACCAAAGAACTGGCCGTGATGGTGGACACATTCCGGCCGCTCATGCTAACCAAACAGGCATTGGAAATAGAAAATACAGATTATGTTATGAGCTGGGCTGAATAAACATACCTGCAGTCCGGGCAACTTTCATTTCTGTGAAGTGTGTCGAAAGTATTCCTTTAAAACAATAGCGGCGGAAACAGGGTTTCAGCAGGGTGATTGGTGTACGGATTAACTCTCTGAGTAAATCCCCTGACACTGTTGCACTAAGTTGTACCACTTTTTAAGCCTCTTTACATTTATTACTTCTTTACTGCTTTTTTTGTAAAGAAATCATAGCCGGTATAAGCTCCGGTTTTTAAATTTATGCACAGCAGAATGTTACATTCAGATGAACTTAGTTCTTTGTTATTTGTACCAAATACATACAGGTAATCACCGGTAAAAATCCAGTCGTTCCACTCAGGCAATGCGGTGTTTACCGACCAGGCGCTGGTGCCGTCATTTTTCAGGTTTGTAATCAGGATGGTACCTTCTTTGCCCAGTTGGGTTTTATGTACAACCAGCCACGAAAGCTTTCCGTTTAGCCGAATAGGCAAACCGGTTTGCTTATCAAGCAGCAGGCCGCCATCAAGAAAGGACGCATTACCTTTTGTTTGTACCGAAGATTTATTCAGTACGCTATGATCCCATCGGGTGGATGCCAGGTTGCCTGTATAGAGCTTGCGTCTTGCTGTTTCGTCATATAGTGACCGGTCCCAGTACCGTTCCTCCAGCTTTGCAAATTCTTCTTCGCTGTAAACCAGGAAGAGGGTGCTGTCCTGCAGATCAGTATATGCTTTGCATTGCGAAAAACTGATGTTGGTATGTTGCAGGCTTTCAATTTTTCTTTTTACGTCCCCTTTTTCCCGGTTGTCTTTTTCTGTGAGGCGTTGAAGATTCCGGAGGCTGTCCATTACCTTGTTAAGCATTTCTCTTTCCCTATAAAACTCAGCGGTAATTGTTTTATAAGCGGCCGCATCAATTATTTTTTGAGTGTAAGCCTTCGAAGGCCGGTAATTCTTTTGCTGGTACAGGGTGTCGAGCAGGGTTTGGGTGTTTTTAATTTGCAGTTCAAGCGCCTTCGTTTCATCGGTTTCTCCAATACCGGAATAAGAAGGACTTGCCAGCAGTGTTTTGGTGTCAATCTTCCATTTACTGCCATCCTTTGCTGTAATGTACAGCTGCCTGTTTTGCCGGTTAAAAACATAATACTGCCGTTCCTCCGGCATCAAATTTTTTAAAGACGGGTTCCTTGCCTCGAGAATACCAATATCAGCAGTTTTTTCCATTGTGGAAACATTAAAAGCCATTAGTTCGCCAATAAACATCCATGCATTATTCTCAGCAGCGCCAAGCATCTCAACAGGGTACTGTTTAATAGCCGATTGCTTCTTTAGTTTCGTTTGCTTAATAAGTTCTGCTGTTACCCCGTCGCTGGTTTGCAGGTAGTAAGTGGTGCTTACCGATTTACGTATAAAGCCACCTTGCTGTGAATAGGAGGTGGCCCGCTGATATTCCACAATACTGGCAATAATATTTCTTTCATTGATACTAAAATGCAGGGCCGGTGTTTTGATAAAGCGTTCATCGTATTGAGCTAGGCAGCCCCTTAGCAGAAAAACAAAACCAGCTATGATGCCTGCAATGGCCAGGAAGATGACCGTTCCTGTTTTCTTGATAGGAAACATCGGTGTGTTAAATTTTATTTAATGGTCACTGTGAAATTACAAACTAATTATGGAATTCATCTGTCAGCGCTTCACAGCAAATATGAAACTGCTGTTACCTGTTGCGTTCTGTTTTCTTGGGACTTCCTGTATCAGGGAACAGCGTTCCGGTGTGCCAAAATCCGGCCCTCCGCTAATGGAGAAAACCAAGAATCCCTTTGCCACAATTGGTGCCATTCCTGCACCAAAAGGTTACCGGCGGGAAGTTGCTGCTGCATTTGGCGGATGGCTGCGGCAATTGCCGCTAAAAAAAGAAAAAACAGTTTTCCTGTACAACGGGCAAAAGAAAAAAAACCAGCAGGCGCAATATGCTGTGGCCGACATTACAACCGGCGACAGGGATTTGCAGCAATGTGCCGATGCGGTGATACGGCTGAGGGCCGAGTACCTGTTTAGCAAAAAAATAATACGCCGTTTGCCTTTACCGATTTTGAAGGCAAGGAATACCGCTGGAACGGGGGCCACAACCGGCAGCAGTTTAACAGCTACCTGGCCAATGTATTCGGTTGGTGTGGTTCAGCCTCGCTGGAAAAACAAATGGGAAAAGTAAGCAGCATAACAGAAATGCAGCCGGGAGATGTGTTTGTAAAAGGAGGTTTTCCGGGCCATGCTGTGATTGTTGTGGATATGGCGGCAAACGAAAAAGGACAAAAAGTATTTATGCTGGCACAGGGTTACATGCCAGCGCAGGACATACATGTGCTGGTAAACCCGCTTGATGCGGAAGGCGATCCATGGTACCATCTTACCGGGGCAGAGAAAATATATACACCCGAATGGACTTTCAGCAAAGAGCAGTTAAGACGGTGGTGATACAGTCTGAAATTAATTTTATTGTTTTCAATTTACGGTTTACATTTGCACCCCTGCCAAAAGCAAGGTATCAAGCCTCGCTTTTGAAAAGGAA
This sequence comes from Chitinophagaceae bacterium, assembly GCA_016719815.1. GTDB lineage: Bacteria > Bacteroidota > Bacteroidia > Chitinophagales > Chitinophagaceae > JJ008. Next base: position 124,580 of record JADJYK010000009.1, read on the forward strand.
AAAGCTCTTAAATAAATGCCCGGGTGGCGAAACCTGCCTGCCGGCAGGCAGGATTGGTAGACACCGTAGTTCTTAGTTTAATACTTGTTTGTATGATCGTAGTTTACGCATTGAGCAGTAGTGTTAGGAATTATGTGTATGTAGGGATGACAAATGATTTAGGACGAAGGTTGAAAGAGCATAATAATGGAGAAAATAAATCTACAAAAGCATATTTACCTTTTGTTCTGATTTATAAAGAAGAATTTCCAGACAGGTTTTCGGCCAGGGCAAAAGAGAAATATTTGAAGTCTGGTATCGGAAAGGAATTTTTAAAAGCTCTTATATAAATGCCCGGTGGCGAAATTGGTAGACGCACTGTCTTCAGGTGGCAGCATCCGAAAGGTTGTGCTGGTTCGAATCCAGTCCCGGGCACTAAAAAGTCAAATCGTAAGGTTTGACTTTTTTATTGTGTAAAGTCACCCTCTGCCTGCAGTTTCTTCTTTTCTTGTTTTTCCCGGAGTCTACTTTCTTGGGGTTTGTATGAAGCAGGGGCTCTGGGAAATAAAGTATTGGGATATTTTACCTTCCGCCCTGCAACCAAACGCAAAGACTCAACTGCAAATTTCTGTAAAGCTCTAAAGGGACAAGCAGCCTATAAGTACGTCACAAAATGGTACCGGGCAGACTTAGCAGCTATCTCATACACTGTATTGACAAAACTCATAGGAAATTGATATTCACTTTCTTCTAATTTTGCGTACCGGAACTGAGCCGGAATAAAAGCTTGCTTTATGGAAAATAACTACCCTCCCATCTCTTTCGAGAACACCGAATTTGCTTTTCAGTACAAACCAAACAATGAATTAAACAGGGCAAAATTGCTTTTCACCTTTATGAGTAAGCCCTGGCTGGTGAAAATAGGCGCCAGGATGGCCCCCTGGGCTTTGCGGGTTGGCCTTCCTGTAAAAGGAATAATCCGGAAAACTATCTTTAAGCAGTTTGTAGGTGGTGAAACGCTGGAGGGAACTGCACAGGTAGCTAAAAAACTGGGAGAGTACAATGTAAAAATCATTCTTGACTACGGAGTGGAAGGAAAAGAAGGCGAGGAGAATTTTGACAATGCCCGTGATATGTTTGTGAAGGTAATTGAGTATGCTGCCACACAGCCCAATATTCCTTACATGAGTGTTAAGGTTACCGGCTTTGCCCGTTTTGCACTACTGGAAAAAATGAACGATATGATGGCTGCCCGTGAAGGCACTCTTATGCAGCGCTTTGAAAAACAGTTGCTGATATGAGCCAGGAAGACAGGGATGAGTGGGGAAGAGTATACCAGCGGGTAAACAAAGTATGTGAAACTGCTGCCCTGCATAACATCGGCGTTTCGATAGATGCCGAAGAAACATGGATAACCGACCCGCTCGATGCACTTACCATTATTATGATGAGTACATATAACAAGGGCCGGATAATAGTTTATAATACCCTGCAAATGTACCGGCACGACAGGCTGCAGTTTCTTATTGACAGTTATGATGTCGCAGTGGAGAAGGATTTCATTCTTGGCTCCAAGCTGGTTCGTGGTGCTTATATGGAAAAGGAGAGAAGAAGGGCGGCCGAAAAGGGGTATCCCTCACCTATACAGCCTGATAAAGAAAGTACCGACCGCGACTACAATGCCGGAGTTAAATTCTGCATCGATAACATCAGCCGGGTGGCGCTGATGGTGGCATCGCACAACGAGTACAGCAATATGTATGCTGCCGACCTGCTGAAGGAGAGGGGACTTCCGCTTAGCCATTCTTATGTACACTGGAGCCAGTTGTATGGTATGAGCGACAATATTACTTTCAACCTTGCAAAAGCCGGTTGCAGCGTAAGCAAATACCTGCCTTTCGGACCTATTAAAGACGTTATTTCGTACCTGATGCGCCGGGCACAGGAAAACACCTCTGTAAAAGGGCAAACCAGCAGGGAAATGAACCTGATTAATACTGAGTGTGCAAGAAGGAAAAAAGCTAAGGAGTAATAAGTCAGAGATTCATCAGTTTTTTTAATCTTACCAGGTAGCCAAGTTCTGCCGTATTAATTTTTCGTATACATTCAGCAATGTGGCGGGCACTGTTAAAGATAGCATGCCTGGAAGCAATATCTATCTGGCTGGCAAATTCAGTAAAGAAAGTCTCAAAACGGGAATAGGCTGTTTCTGATGATTCGCCGTCATCTTCCATTGCTTCAAATTCAAATTCAATCAGGAAGGCCCGGTCTGAGCCAAACCGGTCGGTAGTATGGTCGTGGTGCCGCCAGGTTTGCTGTATTTCTTTCTCCAGCTGGTCTCTTTCTTCCTTTCTTATCTTTTTATCGGCAGCTGCAATGGCATAAAAAAGATTGCCCAGTTCCTTATAAAATCTTCTCGTGTTTACCATACTTAAAGGTAAATATCCGGCAGCTTCGGCTTACTGACATTTATCAGTTTATTTTGTGCCGTAAATCAAATAATAATTGCAATTATTGGTTTAAAATAATAGCATAAGTTTATACTAAGCTGATTTTGTATGCAGAATAAATACCCTGTTGACGGTAATGGCCTGGCAGGTTAGTTGGTTAATTTTATAAAAATTATAGTATGCGCTACCTGACACTATTGTTATTTATCCTGGTTGTTTCCTGCAAGCAGAAAAAAACACCAGTTAATTTGGAAGAAGCCTTTTTACAATCAGTAAAAGACGCTGATTTTAACTTGCTGAAAAAATACCTGCCAGATGCTGCTTTTTATAAATCGTTGGGAAAGGATGTAAAAGCGAGAACAGATGCTGAGATTGATTCCTTTTTGAAAGCAAGCAGCGATAAACTGAAAGGCAACTGGGAAACGATCCGGAAGAATATGGCTTCAAAAAATGCAGATGCCGGCAAGATTCAGTTGCATGATGCGGTGATTTTTTCGCCGTATAGCCAGAGTGTAATGCAGGGAATGGTGCTGGTATATGGTTATGAGGGCAAAGAGTATGATGACATAACCCTGATGGTGAAAAAACAGAGTGAGAAAACTTATTTACTCGAAATAACCAACCCATTGGCTGCATTGCAAATGAAAGATACTTCGCTGGCCAGCAGTTCGCAGGCAAAGGCGGCAAATGAATTGCAGACTCCGGCATTTACGGAGTTGGTAAAGAAAAAGGTTGAAGAACTCCTGAGCTATGCATCTGAAAACAATGTTCAGTTATTTGGCAACAGTGTCATTTATCGGGGCAATGATGATGCCCGTTCGTGGAAAGCAGCCATTAATATGAACAATGCAGAGGAAAAGATAATTGCAGAGGGCTTGTTTAAGGAAGTAAAATCGGTGATGACTGATTGCAGCGGTTTTACGTTTGGCACTGTTGCCGGAGAAAAAGAATCAGAGGGATACTGGATTGTACAGCCGGTAGTATGCGGTAAAAAAATTGTGCGGTTTGCATTTTTAAAAGTGAAAGACAAACTGCTGCTTGGCGATTTTGATGTGGAGCAATTGTAGTGTGCAGGTGGCCTATTCACACCTTGCCCACACCGATTTGTCTTTGCCCGTTATCCATTCACCCTTTTTCCTAACTTGCAGCCATGCAGCAATACTTAGATTTACTTCAGCATATCCTCAATAAGGGAACTGAAAAAACAGACCGTACAGGCACAGGCACCAAAAGTGTGTTTGGTTACCAGATGCGGTTTGATTTGCAGAAAGGTTTCCCGCTGGTTACTACTAAAAAAGGTTCATCTTAAAAGTATCATTCATGAACTATTGTGGTTTCTGAATGGTGATACAAATATTGCTTACCTCAAAGAGAATGGGGTAAAGATTTGGGATGAGTGGGCTGATGAGAAAGGAGATCTGGGCCCTGTTTATGGAAAACAGTGGCGAAAATGGGAGGGAAAAGATGGCAAAGTAATTGATCAGGTCAGCGATTTAATTGAGCAGATAAAAAAGAACCCCGACAGCCGCCGCCTGATTGTAAGTGCATGGAATGTGGCCGATCTGCCATACATGGCACTGATGCCCTGCCATAACATGTTTCAGTTTTATGTGGCCGATGGTAAATTAAGTTGTCAGTTATACCAGCGCAGTGCGGATGTTTTCCTTGGTGTACCCTTTAATATCGCCTCATATTCTTTGCTTACAATGATGATAGCGCAGGTGTGCGACCTGCAGCCCGGTGACTTTGTACACACTTTTGGTGATGTGCATATTTACAGCAATCATATGGAGCAGGTTAACCTTCAACTCAGCCGAACGCCTTTTCCCTTACCGGGTATGAAAATAAATCCGGAGGTTAAAGATATTTTCGGTTTCAGGTATGAAGACTTTACATTAGAAAATTATCAGTCTCACCCGGCTATTAAAGCGCCGGTAGCAGTTTAATAAATAAGATTACTTTTACAGCAAGTAGGCAGCATAATTATAAGGGCTGTATTTCTTTTAATAAATCTGTTTTATGACAATATCACTCGTTGTTGCAGCATCAACAAATAATGGAATCGGTTTAAAAGGGAAACTGCTCTGGCACCTGCCGGCCGATCTGAAGCATTTTAAAACGTAACCTGGGGGATGCCTGTAATCATGGGCCGTAAAACATACGACTCGCTGGGAAAGGCACTGCCAGGCAGAAAAAAATATCGTTATCACCCGGCAAAGGGACTGGAAAGCTGATGGTGTGGTGGCTGTACAGCGTATTTATGATGCCTTATTCGTTGCCAACGAAACAGATGCAAGTGAAGTAATGATTATTGGCGGAGGTGAAATATATACTGCTTTCTTCGAAAGGGCACAACGCATCTATTTAACAAGAGTGGAAGCCACGCCGGAAGCAGATTCTTACTTTCCGCAGCTGGATCCTGCCCAGTGGCGGCTGGTAAGTCAGAAAGACCATGAGGCAGATGAAAAGAACATCTACAATTATTCATTTCAGATTTGGGAAAGGGTTTAACCTGTAAATCGTTATCCTTTCATGTATTCATCATTTACAATTGCCAGGAAATACCTGCACTATTATTTTACATCGCTTAACAGTAAAGGGCATGGCACTCATTCGCCTTTTGTGTTTGACTTTATAACAAAAGTGCTGAATGATAAAACAGTTTATCCTGAGTACAGCGCCGTCGAATCACTGCGTAAGCGATTACTGCGAGATAAAACTGTAATCAATATTGAAGACTTTGGTGCAGGCTCTTCCGTATCCAAAACCAATAGCAGAACAATAGCTTCTGTTGCAAAACATGCAGCCAAGTTGCCAAAGCCGGGTCAGTTACTTTTCAGGATGGTAAAAAAATATCAGCCAAAAAATATATTGGAACTTGGCACCTCTTTAGGTATAACCACTTCTTATTTATCACTGGCTAAGCCTGACGCAACAGTAACAACAATAGAAGGCGCAAACGCTATTGCCGGTGTGGCCACAAAAAACTTTGAAGACCTTGGGCTCAAGAATATACATCTGACAGAAGGCAATTTCGATAATTCATTGCCTTCCGTGGTTAGCAATCTGTCTTCCGTTGATTTTGTCTTTATTGATGGGAACCACCGGCAGGAGCCAACTGAAAGGTATTTTTCGGAAATACTCCCCTTTTTACAAAACGACAGTATTGTTGTTTTTGATGATATCCGCTGGAGCCGTGAGATGGAGGCGGCCTGGGCCCACATTAAAGACCACGAAAAGGTGAGATGTACCATTGACCTGTTCTTTCTTGGAATCGTATTGATAAAGGATGAATTCAGAGAAAAACAGAATTTTTCGGTACGTTTTTAAGACTTGATTAATAAGCGGTTATATCCTGATTAAGAACAGGTGTTAGTATGAATAAAATCATCTTATTCTTTTTCTCTGGGGGACAAGGAAACAATACCTTCACACATCCAAAAAACCGATTAGTAACCTAACAGAGATATATATGACGATTGCAGTTCTAAAAGAGCCTGCTTACGAAACCAGGGTTTCCCTGCTGGCTGAAGCGGTAGCTACTCTTACAAAAAAAGGAATTTCAGTTATAGTGGAAGACGGTGCAGGCGCAAAAGCTTTTTGCAACAATGCAGAATATGAAAAGGCCGGTGCTGTTATAAAAAGCAGGGCAGAGGTGCTGAGTGCTGCTGATATTGCCTTGGCGATTCACCAGCCAGATATAGCGGAAATAGCAGGTTTGAAATCTAAGATCCTTATCGGGGTTTATCAGCCATTGTTCCAGCAGGATTTAATGAAACAATGGGCTGCTGCAGAGCCTACCGTTTTTTCACTCGATATGCTGCCACGTACTACAAGGGCTCAGGCAATGGATGTACTCAGCTCGCAAGCCAATATTGCAGGTTATAAGGCAGTACTTACAGCCGCTACTTTGTATTCAAGATATTTTCCCATGTTTATGACGGCTGCAGGAAGCATTGCGCCTGCCAAGGTTTTGATATTGGGGGCAGGTGTGGCTGGCTTGCAGGCTATCGCCACCGCAAAAAGGCTGGGATCCGTGGTTGAAGTTTTTGACACCCGTCCGGCTGTTAAAGAAGAAGTACAAAGCCTGGGTGCCAAGTTCATAGAAGTGGAAGGCGCAGCCGATGCCAGCAAAGCGGGTGGCTATGCTGTTGAACAAACAGAAGAGTATAAACAAAAACAGCAGCAGCGCATTGCAGCATCGATCGCAAAGGCTGACATCATTGTTACAACTGCCCAGATTCCCGGTAAAAAGGCACCGATACTAATTACAGCAGAAATGATAAGCCAGATGCGTAATGGTTCCATAATAATTGACCTTGCTGCTGCAACAGGTGGTAATACACCTTATACCAGGAACAATGAAACAATTACAGAGAATGGTGTTACAATTGTCGGGAACTCATCGTTGCAATCCACTATGCCATCTGATGCAAGTAAACTATATGGTAAGAATGTGCTCAATTTCCTTCAACTGATTATTACAAAAGAAGGAGCTATAAATCTCAACTGGGACGATGAACTGGTGAAAGGAAGCTGCATTACTCATGGTGGCGAAGTAGTGCATGAAAGGGTTAAACAATAAATCAAAAAATTCAAAATACACTTTATGGACTCAATACTGAATTGGATACAGGAAAACCAGCAGATTATCTACATCGTTATCCTGATGATTTTTGTAGGCATTGAAGTGATAGGACATGTACCCAGTGTGCTGCATACGCCACTTATGAGTGGGGCCAATGCCATACACGGTGTTGTAATCATCGGTGCCATTATTGTAATGGGTAAAGCAGAAGGTGATAACTACCTGGCACTTGGACTTGGATTTTTAGGGGTAATACTCGGCACATTAAATGTGGTTGGTGGTTTTGTAGTAACAGACCGGATGCTTGAGATGTTTAAAAAGAAAAAGAAAAACTGATATACTATCGAAACGAATTTCTGAATTCGTTTTCTTCAGATAACGGATTCGTAAGACCCAAAAAAGAAAAAAATGGAACTGAATATATTGACAATTGCTTACCTTATCGCATCGGTAACGTTTATATTGGGATTAAAAATGCTTTCTAATCCTGCATCGGCAAGAAAGGGTAACCTGGTGGCTGCGGCAGGTATGACAATTGCCATTGCCGCTACCATCTTTCTGTATGAAGAAAACGGAGTTAAACTGACTAACTACGGCTGGATTTTTGGTGGTATCGCAATTGGTGGTGTTATTGGTACGCTGGCAGCAAAAAAGGTTAAAATGACGGCTATGCCCGAAATGGTGAGTATGTTTAATGGTATGGGTGGTGCCTGTGCTGCTTTAATATCAATCATAGAGTTTAGCCATATAGAAGATGTAAGTGCAGAACCTGCAGGAAAACTGATTATCATTCTTGCCGGATTAATCATTGGCAGCGTTTCGTTTGCCGGTAGCATGGTTGCCTGGGGCAAACTGAGTGGTAAGCGTTTAAAGACATAGCTTTTGGTGGACAGCACCTGGTTAATATCGCTTTGCTCCTTGCAACACTTGGTGTGGCCGTATGGATGGCCGTTTCTACTCCGGCTTCATCCCATACAATTATTTATGTAATTCTGGCTTTGGCTTTATTATATGGGATAATGTTCGTTTTGCCTATTGGCGGTGCTGATATGCCGGTAGTTATTTCTTTATTGAACTCCTTTACAGGTGTGGCGGCAGCCTGCGGTGGTTTTTTGTATGATAATAAGGTGATGCTGACAGGTGGAATTTGTGGTGCGGCAGGTACCTTGCTTACCATTTTAATGTGTACTGCTATGAACCGGTCGCTTACTAATGTACTGATTGGTTCTTTTGGTGGCAGTAATAAAGCAAGTGGTCCTGCAGGTACAAAGTCGCAGGGAACTGTAAAAGAAATTACATTGAGCGATACAGCAGTGGTTATGAGCTATGCCAGCAAAGTTTTCATTGTACCGGGTTATGGATTGGCTGTTGCCCAGGCGCAGCATGTGTGCCATGAACTGGAGAAATTATTAGAAAGCAAGGGGTGTGGATGTAAAATATGCTATTCATCCGGTGGCAGGCCGTATGCCCTGGCCACATGAACGTATTACTGGCCGAGGCTGATGTTCCTTATGAAAAATTACTTGAAATGGAAGTGGCCAACGAAGAGTTTACAACAACAGACGTAGTGCTGATATTGGGCGCAAACGATGTGGTTAATCCTGCGGCTAAGACTGATCCTTCCTCACCAATATACGGAATGCCAATTTTAGATGTGGAACTGGCAAAGAATGTAATCGTTAACAAACGTAGTATGAAACCGGGCTATGCAGGCATCGAAAACGACCTGTTCTTCCGGCCAAAAACAAATATGTTGTTTGGCGATGCCAAAAAAGTGTTGCAGGATTTGGTGAGTGAGATAAAAAGTTTGTAAGAAGAAATAAATTTTTTATGACCGGGGCCTTTCATTTGAAGTCCCCGGTTTTTATTTCAGTTTGGAACTAGAAATTTTCAGAACTGCTTTGCAGCCACATCGTCCAACTTGTCAAGAGTAGTTGATTCAAGAAGGTTCAGGATATTAGTACGTTCAGCCAGCCATTTGTCGTGAAGCTTGCAAGGATGAGAGTCATCACACTCATCACACTCATCAAAACCCAAAATACATTTCAGGTATTTATCCCTTCCTTCAAATGCAAAAACAATATCTGCAAGGCTAATATCCTGAACGTTCTTTTTAAACCTGTAAGCACCAACTCTTCCATGACAGTTTGAAAAATAAAAAGGCTGATTATCAAACCAGCCTTTTTATAGACATAGAAAGTACAAGTCAGGCATTTTCACCCGGCAGAAGTTTGTCTTTATCAAGTTTAGAAGGACTGAATATGCCAAGTAGTCCTTTTACTCCAACAGTCATAAGTATGTTGTAGAAGAATGCAAGGAAACTCAATAGCAAAAGAGAACCGGCAAGTGCTGAAAGTATCATATACAGGTTAAACTCACCGTTGAAATAAACTGTGCGGCGCAGCATACCTTTCAGTCCGGCCATTCCCATAAATGCTCCCATGCTAATTCCGCCAATTAGGTGCCCCCCAAAAGTGGAAATTTGCCAGTTTTTGACTGTACAGTTTCGCACCATTTGTAAGTATCGGGAGTAAGAGATAAATGGCTGAATAGAGTGTCATTGTTAGTCCCACAAGTATGGCAACATGCACATGGGGCCCCACAATCCATTGTGTGTTATGCAGAATGCGGTTAAGGCCGAGGTCGGCTTGCATAATCCCTGCCGGAACCGCAAGGGCAAAGCCAAGTAAACCACCCAGTAAAAATTTCAATGGGTTACTCATTTGCAATGGCCGTGCCTGCCATAAGGTAGCCAATGTGATGAAGAATGCAAGTCCCTGGGTAATCAATTCAAAGGCTGTAAGCATTTCACCAGAGAATATTTTTAGAAATGCCGGCTGTGCCTGGTCTGACATAAGGTGGTGCGACCAAACAAACCATGAAACAATCATTTCAACAAGCAGTGCAGTTCTGGCCCATTTTTCCATGAAAAGCTTTTTACCAGTAATTAATGTAGCCAGTAAATACCATGTACCAGCCACATATATAAGTACCAGGCCATCGGCAATCAGGTCAAGTCCCCACCAGAACCAGTTTTTGTACAGCAAAGCGTCAACAGATGAATGCTTAAGGTTATAGCCGAGCAAGGAACCAATCATATAAACCAGCAACAGCACTCCGGTAAAAGTAATAATACCTGCATTCAGCAGTGTATCCACAGTGCCCCGGGCAACAGCGGCCACTGGTGTTGATACAACGTTTGTTCCGTCTGCATTTTTCAGTTTTTTAAAACCTAATGCTGCGGTCAGAATTCCCTTTGGTTGTTGTTCGTGTCCCTTAGGTTTGTAAACTATTGTCTTGAAAATATTCAGAACAAAAAAGAGAGTGCCCACCATTACTAATGCTATACCAACAACGAAGAATGTTCCTCCAACCACACTAAATTGTGTGAAATCGGCAGGCAGCGGCCAGTATAAAGTGTAAAGTGGCGAATAGTGTGAGAGGAACCCGGCAAACCAGAATACAAATGTTCCAATCGCAATCAGCCAAAGTGTCCAGTTGGCCAGTTTAATGCTCCACAGCGGCTTCTTCATAAGATATGGAACAAGAAAAAGAAATGCTCCGAAAACAATTGGATAGGATGAGCCAAATATACCGACTAACGGGTGTGCCGTCATTATGGCAAAATACTGCTTGTCGCCCATGAAAGTACCGGGTGTAACGAGGTGCATCCTCATAAGCATCCCTTCTGCGACTGCAAACAGGTAGTAAACCAACCCAACGACAACAAACCGGAGAGTTAGTTTTTGCATGGGAGTGAGTGTTTTGTGTTTAAACAATCCCTGTGCTCCATTCATTAAAGTATCTGAGAAACTCATAGTGTTTTTTTTAGTAGTTATTCAATCATTTAACCACAACAGCATCTTTCACAATCATATTATAACCTTTCCACCCGGAGTATTCCGTTGAGCGGATGGTGAATGTGCCGGGGTTTGCAAATTTCCAGAGTATGTCGTTCGTATGCCCGGGTACCACCTGCATTTGAAAGATCATTGAATTGTCCGGCCTGAACAGCCCAAAGCCATAAGTAAGGTCTTCAGATGTAACTTTGAAAAGAACCATTTCTTCTTTATTAATTGCCATTTCTTTTTCCGGAAGGATAAACTGGTGGTCTTTAATATTTATCTCAAAAACTTTGTCGGGAGTTATTTTATCTCTGTTCAGGTCAATGGGCTTCCAGGGAATTGTCGCATGAGTAACAAAGTGTAAACTCACACCAAGAACCACAAGAAATGAAACAAACGAATAGAAGTAAACAGGTTTGACGAAATTTCCTTTCCCCTTTTTTGTGATTTGATATCCAAACCATGCCATGACCAAAAGAATGGCTATGACATAAAAGGTATAAGCAATTGTTTGTCCTAAAAGGACCGCATTTGTATCTACCATGGCAAGTTTGTTTTGGTTATTAATAATATGCTGTATAAAAGTAGCAGATGGAATGAGCTACTGGAGAAAGGTTTGGGTTGATTTTAATCATTGGTACTGATGTTTTTTGTCAGTGTAAAAGAATTGCTTTTGGTCCGAATCAATGGTTAGGACGAATAATCGGAGTTTCATACATAATTTTACCCGGTGAAACTACCAGTTGAATTAATCCTTTCGTTGCAAAAAGTTGATGGCTTTAGCGAAAACGACTTTATTTCTGTTCATTCATCTGGTGAGCAGGTAACATCGGTACGTATCAACCCTGAAAAAATGCCTTCAGGAGAATTAACCCACCATTCACCATTCACCTCTAAATCCCCGATTCCCTGGACAGAGCTGGGTTATTATCTTGAGTCACGGCCTTCCTTCACCTTCGACCCGTTGTTTCATGCAGGATGCTATTATGTACAGGAGGCATCATCAATGTTTTTGGAACAGGCTTTGAAACAGACAATTGACCTGTCTAAGACCATTAAGGTACTTGATTTATGTGCGGCTCCTGGCGGAAAGTCAACTCACATACAATCATTGATTTCAAAAGACAGTTTACTGGTGAGCAACGAAGTCATTCGTTCCAGAGCAAACATTCTTAAAGACAATATAATCAAATGGGGTTGTAAGAATGTGGTGGTTACTAATAACGATCCGGCACATTTTTCAAAGCTTGAAAACTATTTTGATGTCATTGTAGTGGATGCGCCTTGCAGTGGCAGTGGGCTCTTCCGCCGTGACATTGATGCTATAGCAGAATGGAGTGAAAATAATGCTCAGTTCTGTTCACAACGGCAACAACGGATTATTGCTGATGTGTGGCCGGCACTTAAAAAAGACGGTGTCCTTATTTATTCCACCTGTTCCTATTCTGAACAGGAAGACGAAGAAATCGTAAAGTGGGTGGAGGAGAGCCTTCCGGCGGAGAGATTTTCTTTACAGGTAAATCCTGATTGGAATATTATAGAGTCATCGGGTGGTTATCGTTTTTGGCCGGATAAACTAAAAGGAGAGGGGTTTTTCCTGTCCTGTTGTAAAAAGAAGGACGGAGGTGCGCCGTCGATGAGAATAAGGAAGAAACCGGAATCTGTTACTAAAAATGACCTGGCTGTCATCAGCAAGTGGATTAAAACAGAAGGTAAACGATTTATCAAAAATCAGCAAACTGTATATGCGTGGCCAGAAGTAAACGCCGATGATTTCAGTTATTTGCTGCAGGAGCTTAAAGTTATTTATTCCGGGGTACTTACCGGAGAACTGGTAAGAGATAAACTGGTTCCTGCACATTCGCTGGCAATGAATATGAGCAATTGTGTAGCTGGCATAAGGGTGATAGAATTAACAAAAGAAGATGCGATAAAGTACCTTCAGCGAAAGGATATTAATCCGGCAGAAACGAATAAAGGCTGGAACTTAGTGGTATTTCAGGGGCATCCGCTGGGCTGGGTTAACGTACTGCCGAACAGGATCAATAACTATTATCCCAAAGAACTCCGGATTTTAAAGGACATTTAGAACCCTCAATGAAAAAAATCCACATCTTTGCAATCTAATCTTGTCAGTATGAAGCAATTCATTTGTTTTTTTATTGCATTTAATTTTTACTGGGTGTTAATGCCCAGAAGGGAGATCTTGTTGTAAAACATAACGAAAAAGGGCTTTATATTGATCATAAAGTTGCTTCCAAAGAGAGCTACTATGCCATTGGCAGGTTATATAACCTTCATCCCAAAATCTCGCTTCTTTTAATAAACTCGATTTTACAAAAAGTCTGCAAATCGGACAGATTTTAAAAGTACCCTTATCAGATACTAATTTTATTCAGAAGGGGAATACCGGTGCTCCTGTTTACTATAAGGTTGGCGCCAATGAAGGATTGATGACAGTGAGCCGTAAACATAATGATGTCAGCCTGGCAAGTCTGCGTACATGGAACAACATGGGCGGAGATGAATTGAAGGAAGGGAAGAAAGTTATTGTTGGTTTTTTAAAAGGGAGCGGTTTCCCTTCAGTTACATTAAAAAATTTACAGCCTGAACCCATTGTAAAAATTGAAGAAAAAACCTGTCGTAACAATCCAGGAAGAGCCAGCAAAAGAAATTAAAACGACAACAAATCAGGAAATTAAAAAAGCAGAACCTCTTGTTATTAAGGAAGAACCGAAACAGGTAGTTTCAGAAAACGGATACTTTAAGCCACATTATAGTCAGCAGGTACGGATTACCCCGGTCAGCAGGACAGAAACCGTTACGGCCGGCATCTTTAAAACATCCAGTGGCTGGCAGGATATGAAGTATTATTTGCTGATAGACAAAGTTCCGCCTGGCACAATAGTAAAAATAATTAACCCGGGGAATGGTTCAGCTATTTATGCTAAGGTACTTGGAGAAATGAGCGGCATACGACAGAACCAGGGATTGGGTATTCGTATGAGTAATGCCGCCGCGACAGCTTTGGATATCAAGGAAACGGATAAGTTTGTCGTGCAGATAAGTTACTAAAAACGGTAACCGCGGAGAAAATCTTCAACATTCATTTTTTTCTTTCCCTCCAGTTGTAATTCATTTACGGTAATATAGCCGTTGGCACAGGCATACTTGAAATAAGTCTTCCCGTCTGTTTTCAATTCGCCGGGTTTAATATCGGGTAAAATAATTTCCTTTTCTGTTCTGAATATTTTCAGCGTTTTTCCATTTAGCATGGTAAATGCACCGGGAAATGGAGAAAGTCCTCTGATAAGATTATGAACCTCTTCGGTTGTTTTTGTGAAGTCAATTTTACAGGTTTCTGTAAAAATCTTTGGAGCATGACGGATTTCAGATTTCGGGTTGGCGATTGCAGACTGCGGTGTTTCTTCCAGATTTCCGGCGGCCAGGCCAACAACTGTTTTCACTAAAAGCTGGGCACCAATTTCTTTTCATTCTGTCATGTACTTCGCCAGCTGTTTCATTTTCACTTATAGGAAAACTTTCCTGTAATAATATGTCCCCGGTATCAATTTCATGTTTTAGTTTGAAAGTGGTTGCTCCCGTCACTTGTTCCCCATTAATGACAGCCCAGTTGATGGGGGCTGCCCCACGGTATTTTGGTAATAGCGACCCGTGAAGATTTATGGTGCCTATTGGGGGCATATTCCATACAATCTCTGGCAACATACGGAATGCTACAACAATTTGTAAATCTGCATGGAGTGATTTTAGTTCGGTCAAAAACTCAGCGTTTTTAAGTTTATCCGGTTGCAGGACTTTTAAATTGTGTTCCACTGCATACTTCTTAACTGCACTTTGTTGCAGCTGCATACCTCTCTGCCGGCAGGTTTATCCGGTGCCGTAATAACGCCAACTATATTAAAACCTGCTTTTACTAATGCATCTAAGGAGGCAACAGCGAATTCAGGTGTGCCCATGAATACGATTCTTAAAGACACATGTGTAAGGTCAAAAGTGTTAGGCCCGGTATCTTTTGTTTGATCTGTTGTTCTATCATTGTTACGAAGGTAAAAAACAATAAATCAAATTGCGAATCAGTCCGGTTTGTAATATTTTGTTTTTATTTCGGGTATTTGTTCTGACAATTTTTTAATTCTGGTTTCATCGGAAGGATGTGTTGATATGAACTGAGGTAGTTTTCCACCTTTATTTTGTGCAGACATACGTTGCCAGAAGGGAATAGCCTCATCAGGATTGTAACCTGCCATACTCATAAAAATTAAGCCCAGTTTATCTGCTTCACTTTCCTGCATGCGGCTATTAGGCAATGCTAGTGCAAGATTAGAGCCTATCATATACAATCCCAAGAAGATTAACTGTGTTTCCTGTTTCTTTTCCTTCAATGCTTCTTCCAATACCAAACCGCCCAGTCCAATCAATAATCCTTCACTCATCCTCTCATTGCCATGTCTTGCAATGGCATGTGCAATTTCATGGCCCATAACAACTGCCAACCCCTCTTCTGTTTGGGTTACCGGAAGTAAACCTGTATACACTACTACTTTCCCTCCCGGCATACACCAGGCGTTCACAATATTTTCATTAATGGTATTATACTCCCATTTAAAATTCTTAAGATCTTTACTCATATTGTTTTGCAGCATATATGATTCAACTGCTTGCTGAATTTTTGATCCGACTCTTGTTACCATTTGTGCCCGTTGGTCATATTGAGAAAGCGTAGGGCTGACTTTTACTACAGAGTCATATTGTGTAAACGCCATTTCCTGAATCATAGAATTGGGGACTAGATTCAGTTGTTTACGGCCCGTTATGGGAACAGTTTTGCATGACCCTAACGATATAATATAAGCAAACCCGAATAACAGTATTAGTATTTTCATAAAAAAGTTTTTACTGTGATGTAATGTCGCTATAGCTGCAGAGGATTGCTATACCCTAAAAGAGGGATTTTTTTGAAACTGTTGCGATCAGGGACGATTTAATTCAAAAAAATTAGTTTGCCTTATAAGTAATATTTCTTTCCTGAAACCATTCTTTAAATTCTTTACCCCGCTCCCCGGCATAGTTAATGCAGATCTCTTTGCCGGATGGTATGTCTTCCAAAGCATAAAATGTAATTATTTTTTCTTCCCTGTTCAAATAATAGACGGCATTGGAATCAACGGCATGATTATATAAAGAACCGAAGCCCAGTGCTAAAGCCAGTGTATTTTCTTCTTTGTTGAAACTAAAAAAATAATCAACCAAACGGGATGCTTTTACGGTATCGTAATCTGATGCAGGAATTACAATTACAGGGCATACCTCAAAAGCTTCATCTTTGCAAATAAGTTCTTTGCAAAAAACACCACGGCCTTTGTCTTTAATGTTCTTAATGTATAATTGTTTCTTCATATTGCTGACTCTTCATTGGCAAAAAAGACAGGAGTAGCATCATCGGGATTGCCATTGTAGTTCAACATAATCTCTTCGCCGGGATTTATAGTTTTACAGGCTTTAATTTTTATATAGGAACCTTTTAATGATATACTGTATTCTGCATTAGCCTGGTACGAATGATTGAATAAAGAGCTGTAACCTAATCCAAGCACTACCGGAAATTTTACATCCCCCACCACAAAGTAATAACTGAACAGCATAGTGGTTTGCAAAAAATCTTTGTCCTGTTGCTCCATTAAAATAACCGGTGCTGTTTCAATAACATCACCTGGTTTAAAAACCTGGCAGGCAAATACACCCAAGCCATGTAAAGGGCTTTGTTTTATTTCAATACCTGCAGGCTGCTGAATCTCTTTTCTTCTAAATAAATGCAGCATTTAATATTTAAAGTTTTTAATTGTAGCAGGACTTTCTTTCATCTGTATTTTTACCGGCAAGCCTTTAATGACTGTATCATTATGTGAAGCGTTGGATTCTTTACTGATTTTGTCAAGTTTTAATATTTTGTCTGTTACCTTAATATTCCTATCAAATTTAATTGCTTTGTCATTTTGATTTATTGAAATTCCTTTGTTAATTAATTGCAAGGAATCAGCTGTTATTGGCTTCCCGGTTTCTTTTTTTATAGTTGTGGTAACTTGGGCTTTTAACCCTGCAACAACGAAGAAGGAACTGAGGAAAGCGATTACTTTTTTCATTTGATAAATGTTTAGATGATGAATATAGCTTAATTTATTAAAAATCTTTCCAATACCCTCCAGTAGACGCATCGTAACTGGTTTTATTAGCTACAGTCCATGTTCCTTTTGTTGTTTGCTGATAGTATATCCAGCCAATCCGGGTAGCGCTAAGAGTAACGGCAGCTTCTGTTCCTGTTTCAGAAAAAGAGATTACTCTGATATTTTCCATTTTAATTGTTTTTATAACATTCGGCCTGCCATCGGTTGCGCCAATTTGTATAGTGGAGAGTTCTCCCTTCTGTAAGATTTCTCCGTTTGTATTTGCATTTCTTAAGTCGGCACAGGCTCCGCTTATGTTCATTGTAAATGTTACCTCTGTGTTATTTTTTCCGCCATTACTGTTTGACAAAGCAGTAATCCATCTTTCAAATCCTTTGGTTACTGCATCTCCTTTTATTTGTACGCCAGATGCGTTTATGAGTTTAGCATAGGTCGTTTGTTTTTGTGCAAAGGAAATTGAAGGGATAAGTAGCAAAAGAAAAATAATTTTACGCATTTTTTTGTTTTTAGTTTAAAGAACTTATTTAGCTAATCCATACTTTGTGTATATTCCGGAACCAGGATATTTTGCATCCAGCAGGTTCAATATTCTTGCGTCTTTAATGCAAGACCAAAAGGCATTATAGGTTTTTGCACTGCTTTCAATTTTGGTAAAATGTATTTGCCAATTATTGGGGACATTAAATTTACCGGCTGATTTTACTTCGGCAAATTTCATATTGCCAACCATGCCATTCACTACCAATAATTTCCAGTTGTAAGTATTCCCAGCCGCAAAAACAAATTCTTGGTTTGACTGGTTCATATTCATTCCTGCATATTGCCCTGTATATACATTGTACAGTTGTTGTATGCCGGTAAAATCACTTGTCCATTTGCCTTTAAAATCAGAAACTGCCACGGCAAACTTATTTCTGCCGGTCATGTTGTCCAATTTATTATACACTTCGGATTCGTCAGCGTTTATTGTAATTCCTTGACTATTATCAACCACATATCCACCCAAGTACTCATTTAGTTTTCCCCAGCGTATTGTTTCCGGATTGAATCCGAACTCCCGTGCAAATTCTTTACTATCAGGAGTAATTACTTCTAGCCATCCGTCACTTCTGCGAAATAAAACTACAAAAACTGATTTGCCTGAATTACTTTCTATTGCATTTCCCATCCCGAAATATGGACGGTTGTAAGTCTGTATATAAGCAGTCTTGTAATTTGTTAAATTGGAATAACGTGGTGCTACTAAAATATTCCATGCCGCATTGGTTAGGGGTTCTGGATCGGCAGGGAATATTGTTCCTTCTTTTGGGTAGTGCAGCAATACTTTGATGTTGCCTTTCTTTACTTCCACCCAATCTTCCTGCACAGTACTGGTCCAGCCATCGTCAAAATTGGTCGTATTATAAGCAAAACCATCTTTTTTGGCACTTGTTGTAGCTGGCTGTACAGGCTTTGTCGGGTTTGTTGCCGGCTTTGTAGCAACCGGATTTGTTTTTTAAAGCTGACAGATTCTAAAAAGGCGGTCATCTCTTTTCATACACATCCGAGTTGGTAAGGATGATGATATTTACCATTTTTTCAAAACCGGTAGATGTTACGAGCAATACAATACCTTTATTGCCTTCCATCTCAAAAGACCCATAACCACTTTGTGCTTCCCATCCGTTTTCGCTGTTAGGGGTCTGCATTTCAGGTTCAGTAGTCACATTTACCATACCCTTTACAACAGTTTCCCAGGCCGCCTCAAAATTTTCTTTTGAATTAGTTGTGCCGGGTACTGATTTTAATAAACTGATCATACAATAAGTGCCTTTTGCAGCCTCTTCCTTCGAGAACTGAATAGCACTTTCACTTTTTTCTTTTTTCCATCCTTTTGGAGCTTTGTACATGGTAATGTCGAAAGTTTCAGTTTGCGCATATGAAAACAATACACTTAGAACAAATGGAAATAGTAATGATATTTTTTTCATAATTTTTTATTATTAGTTTGGCGTTTGTTTAGAATTAATATATTATTCTTATTCTTATTCGCTTTTTCCAAAACCAGTATAGTCTCCATAGCCGGTATCCTGCAGCCATAATACCCGGGCACCTTTAATGCAAGAGAAATAGGCATTGTATTTTTTTGGTTTGCCTTCCAAATCTGAAAAATTGATTCGCCAATTGTCAGGCATAGAAAATTTTCCATTCGATTTGGCTGCCTGAAATTTAATATTTCCTACAAAGCCAGTGGCTACTGCAATGCTCCACTTATAGGTACTGCCCGATGTAAATTCAAAAATCTGGTTTGATGCATGTGTATCTGCTCCTGCACTGGCACCGGTGTTTGCGTTTACATATTGTGTTAACCCGGAAAAATTGCTTGTCCATTTGCCTTTCAGGTCGGTGGCTGCTACAGCAAACTTGTTATAGTTAGCCATCTTCTCTAATTTTTCCCATCCATATGATTCCTGATGGTAAGCACCGAATTCTTGCTCAAAAGCATTTTTATTGAGAGTAATAAATTCTAAATATTTTCCGCTGCCGTTTGAGTAATGCATTTTAAACAATACCACATGCACTGTTTTGCCAGTTGATTTTTCAACCATATCGGCCTCTGCAAAGTCGATGGATTGCCAGCCAGAAATTGGTTTGAATTCAAAATTACTGGCCGAGCTGTATCTGGGTGCCACTAAAATATTCCAGGCATTTTTTAGCCCATCCATCAGTACGCTATTATATGCATCTGCACTTTTATTTGGGTAGTGTATCAACACTTTGATATTCCCTTCTTTACTTCTACCCAATCTTCCTGTACCGTACTGGTCCATCCATCATCAAAGTTGGTTGTAGTAAAAGCAAATCCATCTTTTTTAGCAGCGGTAGTTGCTACTGGTTTTTTTACAACGTCAGCCGGAGGCTTACTAGCTACCGGTGTTTGCTTTTTTAACTCTATGGACTCTAGAAAATTGCTGATCTCTTTTTCATATACATCGGTATTGGTCAGAATAAGAATGTTTACCATTTTTTCAAATCCCGTAGAAGTAACCAGCAGGGCGATGCCCTTATTTCCTTCTGCTTCAAATGGAGCATAACCACTCTGCACCTCCCAGCCATTTTCTGCAGCAGGGGGTTGCATCTCTGGTGGTGTAGAAACAGTCACCATTTCTTTTACTACCGATGTCCAGGTCAATTCAAAATTTTCTTTTGAATTGGCTGTGCCGGATACTGATTTAAATAATGTTATCATACAGTAGGTCCCTTTTGTGGCATCTTCCTTCGAAAACTGTATAGTGCTTTCTGTTACTTGTTTGTTCCATCCATTTGGCATAGTGTAGCTAACGATGTCAAAAGTTTGCTGTTGGGCGATTGAACTTATGTTTAGGATAATTGAAAGAAAAGGCAATACTTTTTTCATAATGATAATTTAGCTTTTGAAATAATTTCTCCCTTTAGCCATTCTTTTACAAAAGAAGTTACTACAATATTTACTTCTTTGCCCGCCCGGTAGACCGCTTTCCACTTAAGTGGCTTTTTTTCATAAGCAGGGTTGACAAAAGTTTGCTTTTTGCCAGTACCGGTGAGTTTCGCAGTAAAATCCACGGTAGCAGCCAGCTGTATATATTCTTGCAATCTTTTTTTAATTACTACGGATGGATCAGTAGGGTATGCTTTTTCCCAACTATCTTTTCCGGGAAATGGTTTTTTTGCAGCTTCTGTCATCTCATTAATCCGCTTCTGTGTTTCATCAAGTTTCTGCTGCTGTTCGGCTGCATACTTTGTATCTGTTTTATAATTATTTATATTCTTTTGATAGACTTCAATATTCCTCCTTAAGGTTGCAAGAGAAGATCCTCTGTCTGTAAGCGGCATAGCCTCATCCCTCAGCCGCATGTATTCTGTCATAAACTCTTCACTGTTTATGTATTTTTTTACATAGGCACATAATTCTTTTGCTGCCCCAGCTTTGTCCCCTGTAATAATGCTTGCCAGCATTGGGGCACGGGGAATCTGAAATGATTGAAGTTGTTTATAAACACTATTAGCGGGCCCATCTTCAGTACCAGGCTCCATGGGCCCGGTTGAAAATCTGCCTGCCAGGTTGTTCATGATATATCGCTTGGCCGCCTGTTCCTGCATCCCTAGCTTAGAAATGATATCATCTGCAATTTTAAAGGCGGTTGTTGCAATAGCTGTTGCTAATAATATCAGTAATACTTTTTTCTTATTCATTAGTTTTTTTATTTGCCATATGGGATTTGCGTTACCGTTCCTCATAGCAGGCAACAAACTTCTTATGGCTTATTTTGATAGTTATGATTATTGGTTATTTACAGCATTGCTTGTATGAAAAGTAAAAATACCAGAAGAAGGATATCTGATATCGTACTTTTCACTGCACCCTGCAATTACGTACCCACCATTTTTTGAAATCATTGGCCGGCTTGTACTGCCACCATTGATATTTGTAATGGCAGTAACTTTGCCTGTCTGGGTATTTTTCATTACAATATTTCCTTTTGTTACACCCAGGTTCGTAGTTGCTGTATTGTACGTAATCCAATGGCCATCATAGCTTATTCCCACTTTTTCCCCCTGACCAATTGGACTATCCCCATTACCCTCTTCATTGTTATTTCCGGTACTCATTCTTTTTACACTGCCCGCAGGAATATTATATAAGAAAATATCCTGCATTTCGTTATTATCATCTGGTACTATATTGCTTGCGGTAGTGGCATATGCAATAAACTTACCATCGCCAGATATGGCCGGTGCCACCACACGGCTGCTGCTTTCTGTTCCCTGGTTTCTTTCTCCACCTGTTGAAGTAAGGCTTATTCGTTTAAGGCCAGATTTACCACTTTCCCATAAGAAAATATCCCATAGATTATTGTTATCTCCATTTACCAAACGGCTGCTGTAAGCACAAAAGGCGACTTTGGTTCCATCGTCTGAAATGGAAGGTGAGTAACCGCTGGTAGCCTTACCGGTTTCATAATCTTTGCTAATAAATATAGTGCCAATACCATCTCCATATACATAAACATTTGGAGTTGAATACACCGCTTGTAAGGGAACGATATTGCTGGCGCCAGATGTATAAGCAATTACCCTTCCATCCCCTGAAACGCTGGGTTCATAACTTTCTCCATTAGCAGCAACACCTTCTTGCGTCCTGCTTATTAATGTTACTAGTCCCGTTCCTTCATTCCACACATATATATCCCTTGCTCCATTATTATCATTGTGGGTCAGATTAGTGGCATAGGATTCAAATGCCACCGTTTTTCCATCAGCAGAGATAGCCGCCATCTGGCAATTGCCATTTGCTTCTGCACCTGTGGCTGATTTGCTGATAAGTTTTGTTTCGCCTGTTTTCCTGTCTCTAAGGAAAATTTGCCGGTAATTGCCACTGGAACCATCCATGCTTTTCCCATACGCACCAAAAGCTACATATCTTCCTTCATCCTCACCAGAACCTCCTATAACCGGATTAAAACTTTCATAATAGGTATTGAGTATTTTATTGTCTGTACTGCGGCTTACCAGGTCATAGGTCTTATCACATCGAACTCTTACAACAGTGCTGTCGCCTATTGTTCCTGCTGCATTTTCGTAAACAGCACAGCCCAGGTTTTGCGGTGCAGATTTTATACTTACAGAATATTCTGTACCCACCAGGTAAGATTTTGGGAAACTGAAATTCTTAGTTTGAAACCATGTATTATCAGGATTAGCGGGTTGGTTAATTATTAAGGTATCTGAATTGTTTAATCTAAGTACGATTTTTGTTCCAGCGGGTGCTATAAACTGACCGTTCAGTTTTGTTTTTGATGGTGGGGCAGTTCTCCTGCAATCACACTGAACTGTAAACGGTTCGTTGGGGACAGTGCCTGAAGGATAGGTAATCATACAAGGCCTCGGTCCTGCCGTTTGAGTGATGGTTAGTGGATCTCCAACGGGATACGCTCCCAGATTGGCCAGGGTAGAAAAAGAAAGAGAAAGTGTCCGGCCGTACTTATCGGTAAATTTAAAAGTCTCACCGGCTTCAATACCTGTTACATTTAGTTTGCCGATTGCAAATGTAGGATTACCACAAGCAGCGGATAGCATAATATCCTGGTTGTTAAAAACACCCTCGGCGGCACTGCCGGCAGGTGTGCCCCACACAAGGCTACATGGCCTTGTTCCACTTACTGGTATTACTTTATATCTCTGGCCTTGTTTAAATTTTTGTGTAAAATAAACCAACATATGTTCATGATCAATTGTAACCCGTTCTCCTCCTTCCAATTCAAATTCAAATTTATCATAGACCGACATCAGAGAACTGTGATACCCTATGCCTATTCTATATCCTGCAGTGTCAACTGCAGGCTGGTTCTGCGATGCCTGGTTGCCCTGCTGTGCATTTGTGTAATTTATGATGCAGATGAGAAATAGTGTGTATGGTATCCTTTTCATTCTTATCCTTATTATTTCAGTGTAAATATGCAGAAGTAATTTAAGATAAATAATCCCGGAAAAACAGGATTTATTTCTTTGTGGCCGTCCACTTGCCCTGCCCATTTGTGGCCGTACCGCTGCCTAAAGTTCCACTGAGTTTTTGTGTGGCGGGGTCAAATGTGGCTGAAAGTGAAAATATTTCGCCACTGCTTAACTGTTTATAAGAGCCGGCTAATATATTGTTTGAAAAAGTATAAGTGCCTTTGGAAGCCAATATACCAGCTTGGTCTTTTATTATAAATTCACCTTTTCCTGTTAACTCAAATGAGAAGGTTTGCGGATACATTCCATTATCATTTGTTTGAGTGCCGGTCCAATTGCCTGTTAGTGCCTGGCTACTGATAATATTTTGTGTCTGATTGTTTATTTTAATTGGTTTATCTCCGTTACGAATAATTGATATATTGTTATTACTTGTTTTTGGAGATGTTGGAATCGACGGGGCAGATTTTGAAAACTCAGGATAAATCATCAACGCAAATTTTCCATGATCCCTGTTATTGCCCAATAGCGGCTCGTTATAATAAACGGGCAGGTTGTGCGTGGAATAGCCCTGCATTATTTTATTCCAGTTTTCGCATATGTTCGCATTGAATACAAAAATCTGGGGATTATAACTTGCGTTAAGAGCCATTCCAATGGGCCGGTTGCCCGGAACGCCGTTTACTCCCTGAAGAATTTGTGTGATACTGGCTACATTAATACTATTGCTGCCATCGTCACCAAACTGCATATTTGCTGTTTTAATATCGAATTTTTGGGTAAACCCAGCCATACGAAGATTAATATTATTGAACGAATTCAGCAAAAATGACTCGAAGGAATTTTGCGTGTTGCCACTATTATTATCCCACTCCCAAAGTACAGGTATAATTGTAAGTATATCGCCTGCTTCCAGATCTGTTTCAATTGCTTTTAATCCCTTGAAGCGTTCATCACCAATGGGCATATAAGCTTCAGATTGCGGATGCAGATATATTATATCATTTGGTTTTATGCCACCAGTACTGCCTGCAGAACCTGCTTTAACTCTGGCAGGCCAAATTCTGTTGTCGCCATAAATGCCGGTAGTAAATTTATTGATGTATTTGGTAGTGCCATTGCTGCTGGCAACAGAATAAAAAATTGTTATAAAAATTTCATCTCCCTTTCCATCTCCTTCAAATAAATCATCAAGTGTTTCTTTTTCACAGGCAACGGAATGTAAGTATAGTCTGATTTTCCCTTTTTTCAGGTTGTTGTGCGAACAGACCTACTGCATTCATCATGACTGTTATAAGGATGATTTTTTTCATTTGCTAAATTTTATTGCTCTGTAAATATGATAAGGCATCTGTATTGTACCTATCCCTTAAAAAGGGGATATTTCTGAAAAATTAAAAAATCATGGAAAAAGGGGAGTTGTTTTTAAGTGGGTAATACCTTTATTTGTAAACTGACTGGAAAGCATTATTTTAAGGTATGAGAAAAATAATTCTGACATATATCACTTTCTGCTTTTTTGTATTTACAAATGCACAGCGAACTGACCAGGCAAAGAAAGTAGATAGTTTATTACGATTGCTAAAGGTTTCAAAGGAAGATACAAGTAAAGCGATGACTCTTCTTACACTCGCAAGTTGGTATGAAACAAATAACCAGGATTCTTCAGCGTATTATCTGCAGAAAGGTAAGGCTTTGTCCGAATTATTGAAATTTGACAGAGGTATCTACTACTATTATCAACAGAGCACTGTATTGTCTTTTACAAAAGGCAATTATGAGAGCGCAATGGAAGAGTCAATTAAAGGCCTTGCCCTCGCAAGGAAACTTAAAGATTCTTCAATGGCGATTACGATGCTTAATAGCATTGGAATCATACATGGTTATTTCGGAAATCTTAATGAACAGCTTGATTACACACTTCAGGTAAGAAATGTAATTGAATCAATTAAGGACTCTTCTAAAATGTCGGGCTTGTACCATAACCTGGCAAATTGCTATCTCAACCTGAGGCACTACAGAAAGGCTGTTGAAACAGCCGGATATTCTATTCATTTATGCACTAACCTGAAGTTGAGAAATGATTATATTAACCGGGCTTATGCAACATTAGCCCAGGGCTATGATGGACTGCAGATTTTTGACAGTGCATTGTATTATTATAATAAGGCAATAAAAGAATCTGTGCGGCTGAATGACAAATATGCTGAGGGGTCTATTTATGGCTATCAATGTAATTTATTTGCAAGTATGAACCGTTTGAGCGATATGCTGAAGGCTGCTGAAAAATCCCTTTCCCTCTCAAGAGAATTGCAAAGCAGGCAAATGATGGCCAGTTCTCTTTATAATGTTGCTTATGCACAATTTCTTAATAACAACAATAAAGAAGCTGCGAGGAATATCAGTGAGGCGCTGGCGATTGCTACAAAAGATAGTTTAAGGGATGAGCTTAAAAACAGCTATAGTGTACTTTCATATATAGCAGCAAAGGAAGGAGATTATGCCACATCAATCCGGGCAAAGCAGAAGTCCGATTCAATCCAGACTGCTTTCTTAAATGAACAGGTATTAAAAAGTACTGCAGATTTGGAAAAAAAATATGAGACAGAAAAAAAGGATAACCAGATAAAATTGCAGAAGGCAGAACTTCATCGACGGAGAATCATTAACTATGTGTTAATTGGAGGGGCTTCTGCGTTGCTGCTGATTTCTTTACTCTCTTACCGTACCTATACCCAGAAACAAAAATTGCAACAACAACGTATTGCTGAACTGGAAGCTGAAAAACAATTGGCAGCAACAGAATCTGTACTAAAAGGCGAAGAGCAAGAACGGACCCGTCTGGCAAAAGACCTCCATGATGGATTGGGAGGTATGCTGTCGGGAATTAAATACTCATTGAATACTATGAAAGGAAATTTAATTTTGACACCTGAGACCGCACAGTCATTTGAGCGCAGTATAGATATGCTCGATAGTTCCATAAGGGAAATGCGGAGAGTTGCTCATAACATGATGCCAGAAGCGTTAGTGAAATTTGGATTGGATACAGCCCTGAAAGATTTTTGTGCAGATATTAATCAGTCAGGGGCATTGCAGGTAACTTACCAGTCAATAGGATTGGAGTCTGTGCAGTTTGAACAGACAGCTGCTATTACTATTTACCGGATTGTACAAGAACTGGTAAACAATACTATTAAACATGCTTCGGCCATAAACGCAATAGTGCAGCTAAGCAAAACGGATGAGGAAATAAGTATAACAGTTGAAGACGACGGAAAGGGATTTGATCCAGTAATTTTACAACGGGCAAAGGGAATAGGCTGGAGCAATATACAAAGCAGGGTTGAATACCTGAAAGGAAATCTGGATGTGCAATCGGAACCCGGAAAAGGAACATCTGTTCATATTGAAATAGCTATGTAATGGCAATTAAGGTTTTTATTGTTGATGATCACTATATGGTTATTGAAGGAATCCGTTCATTGCTTCAGGATGAGAGAGCTGTGGAATGGACTGGCCATGCCATGAATGCAGACTCATGCCTTGCATTTCTGCAACGCCAGCAGCCGGATGTGATCCTGATGGATATTAACCTGCCTGATAAAAGCGGCATTGATTTGTGTAAAGATGTGAAGGCTAAATATCCCGGCATTTTTATTATTGGTCTCAGCACTTTTAATCAGCAAAGTTTTATTGAAAGAATGATGGATAATGGGGCTTCTGGTTATGTATTAAAAAATGCAACACAGGAAGAGTTGATGCATGCAATCGAAACGGTGTTAAAAGGAAAGACATTTCTGAGTGAAGAGGCTTCGCATTCTTTGAAGAAAATTGAAGTAACAGGTAAACCGGTTCTTACCCGGCGGGAGAAGGAGGTGCTGGGGCTGATTGCGGAAGGGATGACCAATGGAGAAATTGCTGAAAAGTTGTTCGTGAGTGTTACTACTGTTGATACGCACAGAAAGAACCTGCTCGCAAAATTGGGGGCGAAGAATACCGCTGAACTGGTAAAGCTTGCCTTTTACCATAAGCTTATTTCACTGGAAAATTAAGCCGTTAGAAAATGAAGATTCTTCTTGCAGTATTGTTTCTTATAGTTGTACACAAAAACGTGGAAGGTCAGGCTATACGGGTAGATACGTTTAAAAAAGAAATAACGGTTAAACGAAAATTAATATCACCAAAGTTCGCCGCTACTGGTCAGCTAATAGAAACGGGTATTAACAGCATAATGGATAAATACAGGGATTATGAAAGTAATGAAACCGTATGGCGAAAAATAGCGAATGAAGCTGCTGAGTTATTATTTTCATTCTACAGAAGCGGAAAACTAGCCGGTATAACAACATCACAGGCTTACTTCGTCAAAATTGGTTTGCAAACAATGACAATACAGGATATTGCGATAAATAAAAAAGTGCTTATAGTTGGTTATGCAATAATAAAGCCTGCCGAATTTGAAGTTATCCGGGTGGAAAGAGTCCCTTTAGTTAATAATTAATTGAAATCTTCGTACAAAAGGTATTTTTTTCTCGTCAGTTTAAACTCACTCAGTTTGGGTTCCCAGCTTTTCCGGATTTCTTCCTCTGATTTACCTTCTTTTATTTGATTAATCAGGACATCGTTACCGGCAAGCCGGTTAAATGAATTTGATTTTATGAAGAAGCTGTCCTTGTTGGGAAAAATTTTATAGGCTTCTATCAGCCAATTAAGTTGAATCTTATTGCCTGTTTTACTTAGTATTTCGTCCGGGCTGCCTCCCAGGTACCAGCCGTAGCAAACTTTTCCAAAATGCTTTGAACTTTTCGACCCTTCATTTGGTTGTGGAGTAAATGAAAACAGGTTTTTAGGCAAATCCGGATGGCCAATTACCTGGAACTGCATATCAGTGCCCCTTCCTTCACTTAACGCTGTACCCTCAAACAGGCATAGAGATGGATAAAGATAAACAGACTGTATGTTGGGAAGGTTGGGTGATGGCTTTACAGGCAGCACATATTTACTTTTATGTATGTAGCTCTGATTTTTAATTACCATAAAGTGAAAAGGGGTATCTGCTGTTGGTGTGGTGGTAATATTATATGCATGTATGGCATTAGCTTTTTCAGAGAGCCATTTTTCTCCAAGCAGCATCCGGGCATATTCTCCCATCGTCATGCCATAGTTTATGGGTATTGGCTGCATGCCAACAAAGCTCTTGAATTTCATATCCAGTACAGGGCCATCCACATAAAAACCGTTCGGATTTGGCCTGTCAAGCAGCAGCAATGGTTTATGGTTTTCCAATGCTGTTTCCAGAAACTCCTGCATGGAAGAGATATAGGTGTAAAACCGGGTACCCACATCCTGAATGTCAAAAATCAGCACATCCACATCTTTTAGGTCATCCGGACTTGGCCTTCTTTTGCTGCCATACAGCGAAACTACAAGGATACCCGTTTGTTCATCTTTATAATCCATAATCTTTACACCATCAGGAGTAGTGCCCCTGAAACCATGCTCCGGCCCAAAAATTACCCTGATATCAACACCAAGTTTTATTAATGTATCAACAAGATGTGTATTGCCTGCCATAGACGTATGATTGGCAAAAATGCCTACTCTTTTACCTTTGATTAAAGGCAGGTAGGCATTCAGTCTCTCGGCACCGGGAATTATTCTGTTTTCGGCCACTGCTACATTGTTTGTAACATTTTGTGCAGAGCAATAGAAAATATTTAGGACAATCAGAAGGCACAGAGGTAGCTTCATATTTATACGCTTTTAACCAAAGTTCAGAAAATGTATGGAAAGATAATTGACAATAATTAAACAGATGCTTTGGGCAAATTGGCCTACCTTGCGCCATATTTTTTCAATAAAAACTAATAAAATGGCACAAGTAAAAAGTGGCGATAAGGTAAGAGTGCACTATCATGGTAAATTAACTACCGGAGAAACATTTGATTCTTCCGAGGGTCGTGAACCGCTTGAGTTTGAAGTGGGTAGTGGTATGGTGATAAAGGGTTTTGACGATGGCGTAACTGGTATGGCGGTAGGAGAAAAGAAAACAGTTAATATTCCTTTTGCAGAAGCATATGGACCCAGCAATCCCGAAATGATTGTTGATATGCCTAAAGACAGATTTCCTGCTGATATGCAGGTCGAAGTAGGAATGCCTTTAGTCATGAGCGATGGCCAGGGCCAGCAGTTTCAGGTAAAGATTATTGAGATCAAAGAGGAATCAGTTATCCTTGATGCCAATCACCCGTTGGCAGGTAAAGACTTGGTTTTCGACCTCGAACTGGTAGAAATTACTGGTGGAAGCCCCCTGATTATCACTCCATAGTCCCGGAAAAATAAAATGAACGGAATGGCTTAAGGTCACACTTAAGCCCTGCCTGCGGCTGGCAGGCATTTTTTTTTGCCGTATATTCGGTGACTCAAAAACGAACTTTATGTTTTCAAATTATCAATTTACAGCTTCGGAGAGATTTCTACGTTATGTACAAGTAGATACACAGAGTGACCCGCAATCTTCTGCTTTTCCAACCACTGAGAAGCAAAAAGAGTTAAGCAAAATACTGGTTGAAGAATTATTAGAGATAGGACTAACTGATGCACACATGGACGAATGGGGGTATGTGTATGCTACTATTCCGTCCACTACTGATAAAAAGGTTCCCGTTATTTGCTTCTGCGCCCATGTGGACACAGCTCCCGACTGTAGCGGTACCGGCGTAAAGCCAATAGTGCATAAGAACTACCAGGCTCAGGATATCGTGTTACCTGATGATACGACACAGGTCATCCGCACCAGTGATTATCCCTACCTGAAAACATTAACAGGTCACGACATTATCACTGCTTCCGGAACAACGCTGTTAGGCAGTGACGACAAGGCGGGAGTTGCAGAAATTATGGATCTTGCCAACTTCTTAATGACGCATAAAGAAGTAAAACATGGTGAAATAAAAATCCTCTTCACACCTGATGAAGAAGTGGGTAAAGGAACAGCCAAAGTTGACCTGAAAAAACTGGGCGCACAATATGGCTATACTTTAGATGGCGGCGAAGCCGGTTCGCTGGAAGATGAAACGTTTAGTGCAGATGGTACTTCTGTGGTTATCAACGGCGTTATTTCTCACCCCGGTTATGCAAAAGATAAATTAGTAAATGCCATGAAGATTGCCGGAGAAATACTGTCAGGACTTCCCAAAGACAGGCTCTCTCCCGAAACTACGGCTGGTAAGGATGGGTTCATTCACCCGGTGGGAGTGAGCGGTATTGCAGAAAAGTGTACCATCGATTTCATCATCCGTGATTTTGTTACCGCCGGTTTGAAAATCAAAGAGGATTTTTACGTACACAGGTTGAAGAAACCATGCGTACATATCCCAAAGCCACTTTTGAATTCATTGTAAGGGAACAGTACCGCAATATGAAGGAAGTGCTCGACCTGCACCCGCAGGTGGTGGATAATGCAAGAGCGGCCATTGAAAGAACAGGGCTGAAAGTAGTGATGGAAAGCATACGTGGCGGTACCGATGGCAGCAAACTGTCGTTTATGGGGTTACCTTGCCCCAACCTCTTTACCGGAATGCAGGGCATACATAGTAAGCATGAACATGTAAGCATACAGGATATGCACAAGGCAGTGGAAATGCTGGTACATCTTGCAATGGTATGGGAAGAAAAGAAGCTGATTTTGCTCATAAAAGAGCAGCTCATTAAACAATAATTTACATCATTAAACTTAAACTATTATGGATATCGGAACTTGGTTCGCCACTAACTGGTGGATAATTCTTGCCGCACTTATTGTTTTAAGCGGATTGTTTACTATTAATCAGGGATATATTGGTGTTATCACTATGTTTGGTAAATATCGTCGTGTGGCAAGACCAGGATTAAATTTTAAAATCCCGGTTTTGGAGAGTGTTTTCAAAAAAGTGTCAATTCAGAACAGGTCTGTTGAACTGGAGTTTCAGGCCGTAACGGCCGACCAGGCAAATGTTTATTTCAAAAGCATGCTGCTTTACTCTGTTCAAAACTCAGATGAGGAAACTGTAAAAAAAGTAGCATTCAAATTCTTTGCAGACAAAGACCTGATGCAGGCCTTAATCAGAACGATTGAGGGCAACATCCGTTCTTTCGTTGCTACTAAAAAGCAGGCAGAAATATTAGGTCTGAGAAAAGAAATTGTTGAGTATGTAAAATTTGAAATTGACCATACACTGGAGACATGGGGTTATCACCTCCAGGATTTGCAGATTAACGACATAACGTTTGATAAAATGATTCTTGACTCCATGAGTAAAGTAGTGGCCAGTAACAACCTGAAAGCTGCTGCCGAAAATGAAGGCCAGGCATTGCTGATTACTAAAACTAAATCTGCCGAAGCAGAAGGTAATGCTATTAAGATCTCTGCTGAAGCTGAAAAAGAGGCTGCAAGACTGCGTGGACAGGGTGTGGCTCTCTTCCGCCAGGAAGTGGCAAAAGGTATGACAGAAGCTGCCGAACAAATGAAACAGGCTAACCTTGATACCAATGTAATCCTGTTCAGTATGTGGACAGAAGCCATTAAGAACTTTGCAGAGTACGGAAAGGGCAATGTTATCTTCCTCGACGGCAGCCCGGATGGCATGGAAGGAACCATGAAGCAGATTCAGGCATTGATGGTTAAGCAGGCCGGAACACATCAGTAAGTTAACAGGTTGAAAGGTTGATAAGTTAATTAGCTTTCTGGTTAACTTATCAACCTTTACGTTTTCACCATGCCTTGTTAAATAACTCTAAAACTTGGTCAACCTGCACAACGTGGCATTATTTTTCCCGTTCAATGCTTTGTTAAAGTGAAGCAGTTTGCTTTATTAAGGTTTGTTGAAAACGAACTGTATTTCATAAACAGGCAAGACCTTACTTTTACACCTAAAGAACAAGAATTATGATTGATTTACTACAGATTGGAGCCGACACTATCAAGCAGGTTTCAAAATTTGCCGCAGGTGACAGTAACCAGGACGGAAATCTTAGTTTTTTCGAACTGATAAAAATGGGTGGATGGATTATGATTCCGTTGGGTATAATGCTGTTGCTGGCCGTTTATGTGTTTGCAGAAAGGATGATTGCTATCCGCAATGCCTCTAAGATTGACGACAATTTTATGAACATCATCCGGGATAATATTATGAGCGGAAATGTAGCCGCTGCCCGGAATTTTGCCAAGAACACCAATAACCCTGTTGCCCGTATTATTGACAAAGGTATTCAGCGTATTGGCAAGCCTATTGACAGTATTGAAAAGAGTATGGACAATGTGGGTACATTAGAAATGTACAAGCTGGAAAAACACATGGGTGTGCTGTCGGTAGTATCAAAAGCAGCCCCGATATTTGGCTTTGTGGGTACACTGATAGGGTTGATGCAGTTATTCTCCAACATCAACAACTCAAACGAATTTGAAGTGGGAACTATCGCCGGTGGTATTTATACCAAGCTGATAACTTCCATCACCGGTCTGGTAATTGGTCTTGGGGCTTACCTGGCACATAGTTACCTGGATACGATGATTGACAAGACTTCTAACAAAATGGAAGCTGCATCCTCCGACTTCCTAGATATTTTACAAGAACCAACCCGTTAATTGATTAAGATGAAATTCAGAAAAAAACGTAAAGGGGAAGGTTCGGAGGTCTTTACTGACTCATTGAATGATATCCTCTTCATATTACTGATGTTCTTCCTGATTGTGGCTACATTGGCCAATCCAAACGTAATTAAAGTAGGATTGCCAAAGGGCTCTAAGGATACAAAAGCCAAGCAAAATATTATGGTATCTATTGATAAGAACCAGCAATATTTTATAGGTACCACTAAAGTAGAACCTGCCATGTTTGATTCATTGCTGCGGGCAGAAATCAGGAAATACAGGGCTTTTGTTGATACTCCCACAGTTGTTATTAATGCCGATACGGCTGCTTACTATGGGGAGGTTTTCAGGGTTATGAAAATTGCGAAAAAGGATACTGCTAAAGTAGTGGCGAGGATTGAAGAATAGAGCATACCAAATAATTAAAAGACCGGGCAAAATGCCCGGTCTTTTCTTTTTGATACTTATAAGTCTAAAAGGCTATTTCTTCATCTTCTTCCACGCATTAATCAATCCATTCGTGGAAGAGTCGTGGTTAGTAACCGGTTTCTTGCTTTGCAGTTCAGGTAAAATTTTATTGGCTAATTGCTTGCCCAGTTCCACACCCCACTGGTCGAAGCTGAAAATATTCCAGATAAGGCCTTGTGCAAATATTTTGTGTTCATACAAAGCTATCAACTGTCCCAGCGCTGCCGGTGTAACTTTCTTCAACAGGAATGAATTGGTGGGCCTGTTGCCCTCAAATACTTTATAAGGCAACAACTTTGCAATTTGTTCTGCACTTAATCCTTGCTTTTCAAGTTCAGCTTCGGCTTCGGCCTCTGTTTTGCCATTCATCAATGCTTCTGTTTGGGCAAAGAAGTTGCTAAGTAATTTCACATGGTGGTCGCCAATGGGATTGTGAGTTTGTGCCGGTGCAATAAAGTCGCAGGGTATAAGCAATGTTCCCTGGTGAATTAATTGGTAAAAAGCATGCTGTCCGTTGGTACCGGGTTCGCCCCAGATGACAGGGCCGGTGGCATATTCAACAGGTTCTCCGCTACGGTCAATGCTTTTGCCATTACTTTCCATATTGCCTTGCTGGAAGTAAGCCGCAAAGCGGTGCATATACTGGTCGTAAGGCAGGATGGTTTCGCTCTGTGCATCAAAGAAATCGACATACCATATACCAAGCAGTGCCATCAGCACAGGAATATTCTTCTCAAGCGGTGTATCGCTGAAATGCACATCGGCATTGTAAGCACCTTTCAATAGCTGCTCGTAGTTTTTGAAACCGATTGTTAACGCAATGGAGAGGCCAATGGCACTCCACAGCGAATAACGTCCACCCACCCAATCCCAGAACTCAAACATGTTTCTTTTATCAATACCAAACTTCAACACTTCTTTTTCATTGGTGCTGAGTGCCACGAAGTGTTTGGCAATATATTTTTCCTGCTTTGCTTTTTTCAGGAACCACTCTCTCGCCGTGTGGGCATTGGTCATGGTTTCCTGTGTGGTAAATGTTTTAGAGGCAATCAGGAAAAGGGTTTTTTCCGGGTCAACCTTTTTCAGGGTCTCGGCTATGTGGGTGCCGTCCACATTGCTTACAAAAAAAGTTTCAATGCCTTTTACCCAGTAAGGTTTCAGTGCTTCGGTAACCATCAGCGGGCCAAGGTCGCTGCCGCCAATGCCGATATTGACGATGTACTTTATCTTCTTATTGGTATAACCTTTCCGCTTTCCACTGTGCACCTCATCACAGAAGGTTTTCATCTGCTTCAGCACCTTCTTAACCTGCGGCATTACATTTTCACCCAGTACATAAACCGGGTTGCCGGAAAAATTACGTAATGCCGTGTGAAGCACTGACCGCTTTTCCGTTTCATTTATCTGGTCGCCGTTGAATAGGGCAACAATACCATCCTGGAGTTTTGTTTCTTCGGCCAGTTGCACCAGGAGTTTGATGGTTTTATCGGTGATTATGTTTTTAGAATAATCAAAAATGGTATCGCTCAGTTTCAGTGAGTATTTTGAAAACCGGTCTGCATCTTTTGCAAATAAATCTCTCATGTGTACAGCCTTCATCTCTTCAGCATGTTGCAGCAGTTGTTTCCAGGCTTTTGTTGTTGTGGGGTTAATCTTGGGGAACATGTTTATTATTATTGAAATTGAATATTTAGTAATGGTTATTACAGTGTATTAATTACCTCAATTGTTTTAGCCACCATTTCTTTTGTTACATCCAAATGCAACACCAGCCTCACCCTGTCCGGCGAAATGGCATAGCCAAGAATGTCATGTTCTTTAAAACTGGCAACAAGTTCGGGTGCTGTTATTCCATCATTTAGTTCAAAAATGATGATATTGGTTTCTACAGGCAACACCTGTTTCACAAATTTTTTTTGTGCTATAGCGGCAGCTATTTGTGCAGCATATGCATGGTCTTCAGCCAGCCTTTCTATATTGTGCTCCAGCGCATAGATTCCGGCAGCAGCCATAAAACCGGCCTGCCGCATAGCGCCGCCAAACACTTTTCTTACCCTTCTGGCTTTTTTAATAAAATCTTTTTTACCTAAAAGTAAACTGCCCACGGGGCAACCAAGGCTTTTGCTCAAGCAAACAGAAATGCTGTTAAACACTTCGCCATATTGTTTCGGGGTTTCATTTTTGGCTATCATCGCATTCCACAGGCGGGCACCGTCTAAATGAAGAGAAAGGTTATTGGCCGTACAAACATCTTTTATCTTTTTGATTTCCTCAAAATCATAACAACTGCCACCACCACGGTTGCTGGTGTTTTCAAGCGAAACCAACCGGCTGTGCGGTCGGTGTATATCATCGGGCTGGATGGCTGCCGCCACCTGTTCGGCGGTGATGCGGCCATTATCACCATAGAGGAGTTTAACAGAGCAACCGCTATTAAAGGCAATTCCTCCGCCTTCATATTGATAGATATGTGAACTTTCATCACATATCACCTCATCGCCGGGCTGGGTATGGCACTTAATAGCAATCTGATTGGTCATAGTGCCGGAAGGACAGTAGATAGCCGCCTCCATGCCAAACATGGCCGCCGCCGTTTGCTCCAGTTTATTAATGGAAGAGTCTTCGCCAAACACATCATCGCCCACTTTGGCTGTCATCATCGCTTCCAGCATGCCTGGCGAGGGTTTTGTCACAGTATCCGATCTGAAATCTATATTCATTACCAAATTTTTGGCGCAAGTTAACTATTGATTATTCATTGACTTATGACCTGCACATTTATTTAAGTTTCTTCTTTTCCGTTGAAACAGCAAAAGCACCATTTATCCTAAAGCAGTCAATTAGAGTAACATCGGCAGCAGTGTTCCGTCACACCTTCATAATCCGGAGCGGCCGAATATCCCTGAAATTGGCCGTTTATTTTAAAACAATGTACTATGTAATATAAAGTACTGAATTTTGTTCTGTAATAATCAAAATAAAGTACTTAAAATAAATTAAATCAATTGAAAATGAGAAAGTTAATTACAATGTTGGTGCTTCTTACAGCTGGTTTCATTAGCCAGGCACAAATTGGGAAGGCCAAAATAACTGGTACGGTAGTGGATGGAAACACAAAAACCATTGAATCGGCAACCATCACATTATTGCGTCAAACTGATTCAGCAGTGGTGAAAATGAGTGTGGCCGATAAAACCGGTAAGTATGTTTTTGAAAACATTCCTGACGGAAAATACCTTGTATCAATTACAGCAGTCGGCCACTCCAAAGGCTTTTCTGAGGTTATTGAGGTAACCGGCGAAACAAGTGTCGTGAATGTAAAGACAGTAGAACTGGTTCCCGTTGGTAAAAACCTTGCCGGTGTTACTGTCAGCAGCCGTAAACCGTTGGTGGAACAAAAAATTGACAGAACTATTGTGAATGTTGAGGCTGCAGCAAGCAATGTTGGAGCTACTGCATTGGAAGTGCTGGAAAAATCACCCGGTGTTACTGTTGATAAAGATGGTAATATAAGCCTGAAAGGAAAACAGGGGGTACAGGTATATATTGATGGAAGACCCAGCTATCTCTCCGGCACTGACCTTGCCAACTATCTGCGTAATATGAATGCCTCACAACTGGAGTCACTGGAAATTATGACAACCCCTCCTGCAAAGTATGATGCAGCCGGTAACAGCGGCATTATCAATATCAAAACAAAGAAGACAAAGCAGGTTGGCTATAGCGGTAGCCTGTCTTCAAACTACAGCCAGGGATTCTATCCCAAGTTCAACGAATCGGGCAATTTTAATTACAGGAAGAATAAAATAAACCTGTTTGCCAATTTTGGTTACAGCAACAGAAAGAACTTTAATCAGTTAAACATTCAACGGAAATTTATTGAACCTGTAACGAAACTGCTCATCTCACATTTTGACCAGTATGGAAGATTTATAGAAGGAGGCAACTCTGTAAATGGAAAAATTGGAATGGATTATTTTGCCAGCAAGAAAACAACACTGGGGATGGCCGTTAATGGTTTCCGTAATAATGGCTATTTCAACAGTAACGGGGAGGTATTTATTACCGATCCGGATATGAACCCGGTAAGTAAGACACATTCAGTTGCGGGCAATGAGAGAATATGGAAACACCTTGGGGCCAATCTTAACTTCCGTCATGTATTTGATTCTGCCGGCCAGGAACTGACAATGGATGCTGATTATCTTTCTTATAATAGTTCTCACCAGCAGAGCTTATTCAATTACTATTATAAAGCAAATGGAGGCAACTCGCCCAAACCAGATTCATTATATGGCAACCTGCCGCAGAATATTAAGATTTATTCAGCCAAAGTGGATTACACACTGCCCCTTGCAAAGAATGCAAAATTCGAGGCAGGCCTTAAAACAAGTTTTGTAAAAACAGATAATGATGCACAATATGACAGTCTTAATTATGGTGTTCGGATAATGGATATTGGCCGCAGCAACCACTTTATTTACGATGAAAATATTAATGCTGGGTACGTAAATTATACAAGACCGCTGAATAAAAAATTACAGCACAGCTGGGTGTTAGACTTGAGAATACCAGTGCGAAAGGTTACCTGATTACCACAGGGGAGAGATTTACCCGTAATTACACACAACTTTTTCCGACAGCCTTTTTGCAATATGCAGTGAATGAGAAACACAATTTTGTATTGAATTACGGACGCCGTGTTGAAAGGCCCAATTACCAGGATTTGAACCCCTTCATGGTTTTTATTGATAAATATACTTATGAGCAGGGTAATCCGAATCTGAACCCGCAGTTTTCACACAACATTGAACTGCGGCATACTTATAAAGGCTTTCTGACGACTACATTAAACTATTCTTCAACAAACGATATAATTGAAGATGTGTTGCAGCAGGATCCCAATACTACAGAAACGAAGATTAAGAAATCAAATATTGCTTCAAGAAAACAGTATGGAATATCGGTAAGTGCAGGTGGACAGATAAAGAAATGGTGGATGGCAAATATTTGGACTAATTTCTACCAGAATCATTATGAAGGTACAATAAATAGTCAGGCCATTTCATTATACGGCACAACAGCACAGGTAAACATCAGTAACCAGTTTAAATTTAATAAAGGATGGGGCGCAGAGTTAAGCGGATTCTTTACTTCACCACTAACTGATGGTGTGTTTATGATAAAGAGCTTTGGTAAGGCAGATATTGGGATATCAAAACAAATTCTGAAAGGAAAAGGCACCGTTCGCCTGTCGGGCCGTGATATTTTCTTTACACAGAAATTTAAGGGAGAAACTAATTATGCAGAAGTAAATGCAACTTTTCAGCAGCAAAGAGACTCAAGACAAATAGCAGTTGGATTCACCTATCGCTTCAGTAAAGGCAAGGTAAACGGAACGCAGAAAAGAAAGACGGGGGCTGCCGATGATGAAAAGAACAGGGTGAACACAGGCGATAACTAAAAAAAATACAAATACCAACGACCATTAAGCCACACAGGGTCCTGTTGCAACAGCAGCAGGACTTTTTGATTAATACCCTTTGTCCTTTTACTCCGTATGAAATAAAGAGATTATTTTTGATTGAAAACAAGAAGCCCCAAACCATAAACAACAAACTATAGCTATGCCATCATTTGAGATTGTAAGTAAAGTAGATGCTCAGGCCCTGGATAATGCCGTTAACGTAACCTCTAAAGAAATTACCAACCGTTTTGACTTTAAAGACTCGCATGTTGTAATAGACATCGACCGCAAAAATTTTGTCATCAAACTGGAAACGGATGATGATATGAAAATGCGTCAGCTTATTGATGTCCTCATCAGCCGTGCACATAAACAGGGTATAGCCCCTGAAGCATTTGACGCATCTAAAGAAGGAGTACAGAGTGGCAAAGTGTGGAAGAAAGAAGTTAAAGTGAGAAACGGCCTTGCCCAGGAAGATGCAAAAAAGATAGTAAAGATGATTAAAGATGCCGGATTGAAGGTGCAGGCCTCCATTAATGATGACCTGGTAAGGGTTACAGGTAAGAAAATAGACGATCTGCAGTCGGTAATACAGCTTTGCCGTTCCGGAAACCTCGGCATACCGCTTCAATATGTGAATATGCGGGACTGATTGTTGAATAACCTCCTTTTTTGGTGGAAATCCTGGTGCAAAACAGGTGTAAATCAAATCTTCGAAAAATTTGGAAAACGGAGGTTGATGAAAGTATATTTGATACACAACTGCACGATGTTTTAGAAATAAAACGGAAATGCACCAAGGAGTGAAGGAAGCCCGTAAAAAAGGTGGAACATGCTCCGGGGAGATACGGAAACCCTTCAAAAAGGTGAAAGTGCTCCAGAAAGCGTCGGGTAAGTATACAAAAGGCGAAAGCCGGATGGATGCTGACTTGGCGCTTTCAATTTTTGGTTTCACACAGATTTCGCTGATTAGCACAGATTTAATTATCTGCTTCTCAGCCTGGTGTGTTTTCTTTTTGTATTTAAGGGGAGCCTGATATGTACATTCGTTTGGCGAAAACCCTTTACTGGCCTATATTTGCAGCCCTAAAATTATCTATTCATCAGTACGGCAAAATCCGTGCTGCCTTTAAAAATCATAGTAGTATGAAAAAAGGTCTCCATCCCGAAAGCTACCGCCTGGTTGTTTTCAAAGACATGAGTAACGGTCACACATTTTTGAGCCGTTCTACCGCACATTCAAAAGAAACTGTAAAATGGGAAGATGGTAACGAGTATCCGCTGTTAAAGCTGGAAATCTCAAATACTTCTCACCCTTTTATACAGGTAAAAATGTACTGGTAGATACTGCTGGCCGTATCGACAAGTTCAAGAAGAAATACGCCAAAAAAGCATAAATGTATTAACTTGTGCAGAGCTCTTTGCGAAAGCAGGAGCTTTGTTTTTCATGGCTATACTTTAGACCTTCCCGATTCCTCGGGAGGGTCTTTTTTTGCTACCTTTCCTTTCTAAATTGATAACATGAACCGGCTGCAAACTGCTTTTGCGTTAACCTGTATTCTATTGCTTCCGTCCTGTCACGGTGTTAAGTTACTGTCTGTAAAAAATCCGGTAGTGGTGTGGCAGCCTTCACATCAAACAGATACGGGTAAAGATTTTAACGAAGCCGAAGTGTGCAACGGTATTGCAGAGGCAGCCATGAAAACCGATCCGCTGAAAAAAGAGTATAAGGTATGGAGCCTGGGCAAAACAGGGTACCATCATACTGACTCAGGAAGCAATACAAAACTGCTCCACACTTCAGATATAATTGATGGAAAGATATCGGGCTATGCTTACGAACTGCAAGAGTCGAATAAACTGCAACAGCAGGTGTTTATTGCAGTGCATAATAATGGTGGAACAAAACGTCATGCCGTGTGGGGATATATTCATTATGGCGACAAATATGAGAACGACAATAAGCAACTGGCCGAAATGATGGTGAAAGCCATCAGCGGAGCCAGCGGACTGGAAAACCGCGGTGTCCTGTTTGATTATACTACAGGCCGCAACGATTACCGATGTCTGGCTACCGGTAAACTGGCTTTTTACAGTATTGATGAAAATGTGAACAGTGCCCCTTACCGGGTGCTGCTCGAAATTGGTGACAATGGGGTTAGCCGGGAACTGCTGCAAAGTCAGGAAGGACAACAAAAGATTGGGGCTGCTGTTAAGAAAGCATTGCTGCATTGGATGAAGGACAAGAAATGATACTTTACTTTTTCTTTTTTAATACCGCCTTCTCCAAATTTTCCTTTACCCTGAATTTTACAATAGCCGTAACTAACCTTATTGGAAGTTTCTTTTCATAAGAAAATTGAATCGCTCCTTCAGAAGTGGTATATGCGGCCAATTCTTTTTCAAACTTTTTGAAGGTGGCTGATGATGCAGGATACAGACCAATGTGGCTTTTCCAGGCAGCATAGTACACCAGCATCCCTTGCTGACGAAAGGCGGGCATGCCGTAGCTGATTACTTCTTCTGCCTGCGGGGCGGCCTTCTTAATAATATCTCTTGCCTGCAGCAAAAGAGCCTGTATGACTTTTGGGAACTGAGCTATATATTGATCAGTTGTTACTGGTTTCTGCATTACTGCTTTTTGCTTTACTTAAAAATACTCTTTTATACGGAGCTTTTTCATAAGCAGAGTAATTATGCAGAAAACCAAGGGCTGCTTCAATTATCTGAAACAGCCCTGGATTTAGTTTTTAATTTACTCCGGCTTTTTTTAGCATCGCCTCAAGCGGGCAAAACTTAGTGATGGATGACTGTAGCAGGTTAAGGCCTACAAATCCACCTAATAGCAGCCAGTTGATACTGACAAAGTAACTAAGGCTGACGCTGAGCAATACCATGCCACCGGCCACAGCCCGGATTATTCTTTCTCTCATATGTTTCTTTTTTTAATAACTGGCTTCCTCCACAGGCAGGATGAAAGCTCTTATTGGAAATTTGTTTTCTTTTGAAATATTGTATTCTTTAATCAGTCTCATGGCTTCTGAAGCCGTTTCGCCCGAGGTAAAACTGAACATGAAAAGTGAGTCGTATTCACCATCTTTATTTCCAAACCAGTCATCAAGCAGGTTGATGTCATGCTCGTCTTTAATACCGGTGGTTTCAGTTACGCTGAATACCTTAACTCTTGCCTCATGAAATATCCTGAGTACTTCGGCTTTAAAGTCAGTTAAACAGGTTACAAAAAGCAGTTTCATTTTTTATAGTTTTTGTTTTTTTGAATATTTTTTCTTTTGCATTTTATAATACAGCAGGGGCACCACCAGCAGTGTAAGGAAAGTGGAAGTAATCGTTCCGCCCATCAGCGAAATGGCCAGACCCTGGAAGATGGGATCGAAAAGGATGATTACGGCACCCAGCACCACCGCCCCTGCTGTAAGCAGGATAGAGTGGTACGCACCGCTCCGGCTTCAATAATTGCCTGCTTTAGTGGAATACCTTCGTTAAGGCGGATATCAATAAAATCAATAAGCAGTACCGAGTTTCGTACCATTACACCGGCCAGGGCAATAAAGCCGATCATTGAAGTGGCAGTAAAGAAAGCACCCATCGCCCAGTGCCCCAAAACAATTCCGACCAATGACAGGGGAATAGCTGCAAGCATCACTATCGGAACCGTAAAGTTCTGAAACCATCCCACAATGAGCATATAAATAACAATAATCACCACAACGAATGCAATACCTAAATCACGGAATACTTCATAAGTAATCTGCCATTCTCCATCCCATTTTAAAGTGAAGTTGTCTTCAAAGTCGGGTTGTTTGGTATATTCTTCCTGCAATGAATATCCTTCTGGTAAAGAGATGTTTTTTAGCTGATCTGATATTTTCATCATGGCATAGGTAGGACTT
This sequence comes from Chitinophagaceae bacterium, assembly GCA_016719815.1. GTDB lineage: Bacteria > Bacteroidota > Bacteroidia > Chitinophagales > Chitinophagaceae > JJ008. The sequence goes on from JADJYK010000009.1 coordinate 167,599, forward strand.
TCCAGTTTGCCGGCCATATCTGCCGTTACATACACCACTCTTTTCTGATTTTTCCGGTAGATACTTTTTTTCTTTTTGGTCTGTTTTATCTTAACCAGGTCGCCAACAGGTACTGCGTTGCCTTGCTGACTGATCACTTTCAGGTTTTTTAAATCATCAAGATTTGTTTTTTCTGAATCATCAAGCTTCAGCATTATGTTTACCGGGTTATACGACGCCGGCTTGTGAAGATTGCCCACAACATTTCCTGATAAAGCCGATCGGATTGTGGCAACGACCTGTGCAGGCGCCACGCCGTAGCGCATAGCTTTTTCTTTGTCTATTTCAAAGTCAAATTCGGTTTGGTCATCCTCTACCATCCAGTCTACATCCACCACATCATTGGTTTTTTTCAGAATTGTTTTTGTTTGCCTGGCTACATTAATTTGCTGGTCATAATCCGGCCCGTAAATCTCTGCAACAATAGTTGACAATACCGGCGGACCTGGCGGCACTTCTACAATCTTTGCATTTGCATTGTATTTTTCGGCAATTGCCTGGATAGCCGGCCTCATTTCTTTTGCTATTTCGTGACTCTGCTTTTTCCTGTCACCTTTATCAACAAGATTAATCTGGATGTCTGCTACATTATCACCCCGCCGCAAATCGTAATGGCGAACAAGACCGTTAAAACTGATAGGAGCCGAAGTACCAATGTATAACTGGTAATTTTTAACAAGCGGCTGCCTTGAAACATAGTCTGCAATATCTTTTGTAACCGCTGCAGTTTTTTCAAGAGGGCTTCCCTCGGGCATATCAATCACCACCTGGAATTCATTTTTATTATCGAATGGAAGCATTTTTACAGCCACAGTTTTTGTAAAGAACAGCACCATTGATAATAAAAGAATGATCACCGTGCTAAGAATGAAAGCATATCGTTTCCACCTGTGATTTAATAATGGCTGAATGAACGATTTGTAAATTTTATAAATGCCGCTGTCTTCCAGCCTGTGCGGGTTGCCTTCTTTATGTTTGCCGCCTCTTTTTTCTTTTTCCTGCAAGAAAATATAGCCCAGGTAAGGGGTTAATGTCAGTGCTACAATCAAAGACAGCATCATGGCGATGGATGCGCCTATTGGCATAGGACTCATATACGGCCCCATCAGCCCTGATACAAATGCCATTGGCAATACTGCGGCTATTACTGTAAAAGTGGCTAGTATGGTCGGGTTGCCCACCTCATTAATGGCATAGATAGCGGCCTGCAACGGAGGAAGCCGCTTCATCTTAAAATGCCGGTGCATGTTTTCAGCAATGATGATGGAGTCGTCCACCACAATACCGGTAATAAACACCAGTGCAAATAAGGTGATACGGTTAAGCGTATAATCCAGAAAATAATACGAGAATAATGTTAGCGCAAACGTAACCGGCACAGAGAGGAATACTACCAGGCCTCCCCGCCAGCCCATCGCCAGCATAACAAACAAGGTAACCACTACAATTGCAATAAAAAGGTGCAGCAGCAGTTCGCTTACTTTATGAGAAGCGGTTTCTCCATAGTTACGGGTTACCGACACCTGTACATCACCGGGAACTAATTGTTTTTTGGCGTGTTCAACTTTAGTGAGTATCAAATCTGCAAGACGCATAGCATCTGCACCTTTCCGCTTTGCAATAGATAAAGTCACAGCCGGGTATTCAGACTGAAATATTTTTTTTACAGTGTCTTCTTTTCCATAGCCAAACAGTACATATTGGTTGGGTGTCTCCGGTCCATCACTTACTTTGGCAACTTGTTTCAAGAAAACAGGTTGTTGCTGATTGGTTCCTATTACCAGGTTCTCCACATCCTCTGCTGAGGACAGGAAGTTACCGGTCTCAACAGAGAAGGCAGAATCTCTGTTCAATAAAGTGCCGGCAGTGGTCTGCACATTACTTCCTTGAATGTGATTGCTGATGCTCAAAAAGTCAACATGGTTTTCTGCCATTTTGTTTTTGTCGAGCACCACATTTACCTGGCGGCTTCTTCCCCCGATTATTCTTACATCAGATACATCGGTTACTTTTTTTATCTCATTGGTAAGGGCTTCACCAATCTGGCGCAGTGAGTGATCGTCATATTTTTCACTCCACAACGTAATACCTAATGCAGGTACATCATCAATGGCTCTTGTTTTAACCAATGGCATGGTAACGCCTTGCGGCATTTTATCCATGTTTTTCATTATTTCGTTGTAAAGCTTAACAAGAGAACGTTCCACATCCTGGCCTACATAGAACTGAACTATTATCATGGCCTGCTCTTTCATAGAAGTGGAATACACATATTCAACTCCTTTGATATTGGAAATCATCTTCTCAAGCGGGGCACTGATTTTTGTTTCTACTTCTTTTGGTGAAGCTCCCGGAAAGCCGATAAAAATATCTGCCATCGGAACCTGTATCTGCGGCTCCTCTTCACGGGGAATCAGAAAAGTACTGTAGCCGCCAATGAGCAGAAAAGCCACCATCAGCAGAATTGTCAGTTTCGATTTGATAAATGACCTTGCTATTTTACCTGATATTCCTTCTTGCATATTATGTTGTTATTCGGATGTAAATTTTGTTACGGTTATTATGGTTACTTTCTTTCTTTTACCGGCACACCGTTGTATAGTTTGCCTTCCGCTTTTTCTATAAATTTTTCATTTTGCCCAAGACCGGAAAGTATTTCTGTCTTGTCGCCAAATGTTTTTCCGGTTCTGACTAAGCGGAGAATTGCAGTGTTATTGCTGCTGATCGTGTACAATTCCGTAAGCTGATCATTTTGAATAAGGCTTGCTGTTGGAACCAATATGGAATTGGTATTTTCTTGCTTTCCTTCCGGCCGGTTTACGGGAATAAATACGTTAACATACATGCCTGCATATAATTCTTTTTTGTCTTTTTCCGGAATATTCAGCTTTACCTGGTATTGCCCGCCGGTGAACTGTGAAGAAGGACTTATCTCACTGACAACACATTCCAGGCTTTTTCCGATTGCTTTTACTTCTACCTGCGCTTTCTGACCTTTTTTCAGCAGGCTGATGTCGCTTTCACTTACCGTTGCACTTACTTGTAGTTGTGTGTTCTGTTCAACAGTCAGCAGCGGCATGCCGGGGTTAGCCATATTGCCTTCATCAGCCATTCTCTGTGTAACCACTCCGTCAAACGGGGCTGTAAGATTTGAGTAAGTCATCATTGCACTCACTTCATTTTTCATTTGTGTGGCAGCTTCAAGTCTTGCCTTGGCAGCATTGTACTGAAGCGTTACGTTATCCAGCTCTTTAGCTGAAGCACTTTGTTTATTATACAGGTTTGTAAAACGTTCATAATCTTTTTGTGCATTGTTTACGTTGGCCTGTGCCTCACTTATCGCTGCAACGGTTTGTGCCCTCTTTGCCGTCAGGTCCTGGCTGTTAATGCTAACGAGGGTTTGGCCTTTACGGACACGGTCTCCCACTTTCACATATATTCTTGTAATGGTGCCCATCATTCTTGTACTTATATTGGCGGTTTGGATGGCTTCCACCTGTCCGCTTACGGCAATACCTCCATCCACATTTCCCCCCGGTACAGCGATGGTTACAGGAACCGGTGTAACCGGGGTTGTTTTTTCCTGATTGCTTTTGCTGCCGCAGGCATTAAGCAATACTATTCCGGATATAGCGATAGCACCTGTTAAATATTTTTTGTAAAACATACCTGTAATTTTTATTTGTTGTTTGCTGTTAAGAAATTAATGTAAGCAGAGGTAACGTTGTGATTGAATACTGCCTGTACAAGGCCCAGTTTTTGCTCTGATAATTGTGTTTGTGCCCGTAATACATCTGTACTGTTTACCAGCCCCTGTTCAAAGCGGTCTTGTAAAATGCGCAGTGCTTCTGCCGCACTCGCTGAAGCTGTTTGCTGCTGTTTGATTTTATATTGCGCATCGGCAAGCTGCCTGTTTGTTTTGTTGAGTTCAAGCTGGCTTTGTTCCTGCTGGCTTTGCAGTTGCTCCGATAATTTATTGCGTTCAATTTGCTGGGTAAAGATTCTGTTCTTTGTGCTGTTGCCTTTGAAAATATCCCATGAAAGCTGAATGCCCGCCAGGTAAGAGTCTGCACCAAAACCAAGCATTCTGTTGTCATTAAGCTGGTAAGAACCAAACGCATTTACTTTTGGCAGAAAACTCATCTTTGATGATTTTATCATCAGGTCCGATGCTTCAATTGCCTTTTTCATTGCTTCAAAATCTGAACGGTTGCCCGGGATGGCTGTATTTTCCATAACAGCATTTACTTCTTTCGGGGCTTTTTTTACGGTATAAAGAGTTCCGTATGGTTTGCCCATTAACAGGCTCAGGTAATCTGAAGCATTGCGGATATTGCTTTTCGTTTCAGCAAGGTTTGTTTCAACAGTTGTAATCCATACTTTAACATTCAGCGCATCAGATTGCTGCACCAGTCCTTCCTTCACCCTGTTGGTGGTAAAGTCGTACATCGCCTGTGCTGTTTTTAAAGCTTCTTTCAGCACAGCTTCGCCATCATAAGTAAGAGGCTTTCTTAACTTCAAAAGCCAGGTACTCTTTGATGCGTTTTGTCTTAAACTGGTATAGCACTGTTTGTGCGGCCGCAGCTTTACGAATATAAAGCAGGTCCATGTTTACCAGTGGTTGCTTTACCTGCAGGCGGGTGGCAAAGTCTCCGGCATTGTCAGGATTGTTGAGCAATGCGGGATTAAAATCTTCCTGCTTTACTAATTGTTGCTGCAGCTTGAACCCAAAAACGTTTAGCGGGTTGTTTGTGTTCATAGCTGTATACGAAAATCAACCTGTGGAAGAAAAAATAGCATTGGTTTCTTTCAGCCTGGCTGCGGCAATTTTTTCATCAAGCTGCGCCAGGGATATTTCCCTGTTATTGGCCAGCGCAGTATCAATTGCTTCTTCCATGCTTATACTTACGGTTGCAGTTTGTGCATTCAGCACATTTGTAAACAGAAGTATGAGGAAGCCAGGCAGTAAAAATGTTGAAAGAAATTTTCGTTTAATGTTGAACATGCTGTTTAATAATTTTGCGCAAAACTATCCGTGCATGTTGTTGAAACTTGTGACATGTATCACGAAGAAAACTTCATAAAATCAGTGTGCTGTGGGTGATAAATATCACCGTTAAATTTAGTGCCGCAGCAGATTGCAGGCGGATGTTATTATTTCCCCTTGCACAAATACAGCCGGGTTGAGAAACAAAATAATTTCAGCGTTGTCAGAGTATTGTATTCACACGGCTGTCAGTAATTAATCTCCACCACTTTCTTTTGTTGCAGCTTTTTCATTTGCGCAGGAACAATATTCATAATTTCTTCCCGCAGCGTTTTGATGAGCTTTGTTTTAATATGATTACGGTGGGTAACCACACTAACTTCCCGTGCAGGGCTGGGTTGCTTTAACCGTTTTACAAGTTTATGCTGGGCTTTGCTAAACTCCATCACTGCCAGTTCAGGTAAAATCGTAACACCATCACTTTTATCAACCATTCGTTTAAGTGTTTCAATATTACCGGTTTCGTACTTAAAATGAAAATCACTGCTTTTTCTTATTTCGCATAAGTTTAAAACCTGCGACCGAAAGCAATGTCCTTCTTCCAGCAACCACAGTTGGTCAGGATCAATTTCATTGGCCAGCACATATTTTTTGGAAGACAAAGCATTTTTGGCCGATACATACACAAAAAGTTCTTCATAAAATAGTACATCTTCTTTTATGGATGGGTCTTTAAGCGGGGTAACAACAATGCCACAGTCCAGCCGGTTGTTCTTCAGTTCATGAATTACATCCTCCGTTATTGACTCTTTAATAATGAGAGTAAGATTGGGGTGCTTCTCCCGCATCGCCTTAAAAAGCGACGGCAATAAATAAGGCGCCAGGGTGGGTATAATGCCAATACGCAATTCTCCGGTAAGGGTATCCTTCTGGTCATTGATGATTTGTTTTATCATGCCGGCCTCCCGAAGGGTGATGCGGGCCTGTGCAATAATAACAGTTCAATTTCTGTGGGGATGACCGGCTGCTTGGTACGGTCAAAAATCTTTACACCCAGTTCTTCTTCCAGCTTTTGTATCTGCATGCTCAGGGTGGGCTGGGTAACAAAACATTTCTCGGCAGCAAGGGCAAAATGGCGGTATGTGTCCAGCGCAGCAATGTATTCAAGTTGGATCGCGTCATAGATAATAACTATATTAATATAAAAATAATCAATTTGATTTATTTGTTGCACTGCTTTAGTTTTGGTTTATTGATTTACCTGCACATGATTTTAAACAATCAATCTTTACATTATTACAATCTTTAAAAATGGAACAGAACACAGCACACAACAATGCAAGCAGCGAAAGCAAATGCCCGTTTCATAACGGAGCCCTGAAGCAGGGTGCCGGAAGCGGCACCGGCAACCGTGACTGGTGGCCCAACCAGTTAAAGCTGAACATCCTTCGTCAGCACTCATCTCTCTCTAACCCGATGAACGAAGACTTTGATTATGCAGAAGCATTCAAATCACTCGACCTGGTTGCAGTAAAGAAAGATCTTACTCAATTGATGACCACTTCGCAGGATTGGTGGCCGGCCGATTATGGCCACTATGGCCCTTTCTTCATTCGTATGGCATGGCACAGTGCTGGTACATACCGCATTCATGATGGCCGCGGTGGTGCCGGCACAGGTACCCAGCGGTTTGCCCCGCTCAACAGCTGGCCCGATAATGCCAACCTCGATAAAGCCCGTCTTTTATTATGGCCTGTCAAAAAGAAATATGGCAGAAAAATTTCCTGGGCCGACCTGATGGTACTCGCCGGTAATGTGGCTCTCGAGTCCATGGGCTTTAAAACATTCGGCTTTGCCGGTGGCCGGGAAGATGTGTGGAACCCGAAGAAGATGTGTACTGGGGTTCTGAAAAAACATGGCTGGCTGATGAACGCTACACAGGCGACCGTGAACTGGAAAACCCGCTGGCCGCTGTGCAGATGGGATTAATTTATAAACCCCGAGGTCCCAATGGCAACCCCGACCCGCTGGCCGCTGCCCGTGATATTCGGGAAACTTTTGCCCGCATGGCCATGAACGATGAAGAAACCGTGGCACTCATTGCCGGCGGACACACCTTTGGCAAAACACACGGTGCTGCCGATCCGTCCAAATATGTAGGACCAGAGCCCGCCGCTGCCGGTATTGAAGAACAAAGCCTCGGCTGGAAGAACACCTACGGCACAGGCAACGCACAATACACTATTACCAGCGGCCTCGAAGGTGCATGGACCACCACACCCACCAAAATGGAGCCAACAACTTTTTTCTGGAACCTCTTCGGCTACGAGTGGAGTTAACCGAAGCCCCGCCGGTGCGCAGCAATGGATACCAAACCATGGCATGGGCGCCGGTACAGTACCCGATGCACGACCCGTCCAAAAGCATACACCCATCATGCTCACTACCGACCTCGCATTGCGTTTCGATCCGGCCTATGAAAAAATCTCCAGGCGTTTCTTTGAAAATCCTGATGAATTAGCCGATGCCTTTGCAAAAGCATGGTTTAAATTAACGCATCGTGATATGGGCCCGCGCAACCGCTACCTCGGTCCGGAAGTACCCGCCGAAGTACTCGTTTGGCAGGATCCCATTCCCGCAGTTACACATAAACTGATTGAAGAAAACGATATTGCTGCACTTAAGAGCAAGATACTGGCAAGCGGTCTCACCGTTTCGCAACTGGTATCAGCAGCATGGGCATCTGCTTCCACCTTCCGTGGGTCCGATAAAAGAGGAGGGGCCAACGGTGCCCGCATCCGCTTAGCGCCGCAAAAAGACTGGGAAGTAAACAACCCCGCCCAGCTGACAATTGCGCAAACACTCGAAGGCATCCAGGCTATTTCAGCAACCGCAGGCTGGCGATAAAAAAAGTGTCACTGGCCGATCTGGGTTTCTCGCTGGCTGCGCCGCTGTGGAGCAGGCCGCAATGCTGCCGGTCATCAAGTAAAAGTTCCCTTGACTCCCGGCCGTGCCGATGCATCACAGGAGCAAACAGATGTGGAATCATTCGCTGTGCTCGAGCCAGTGGCTGATGGCTTCCGCAATTATTTAAGCCGCCGTGCCGCTGCCTGTTCCGAAGAACTGCTGGTGGACAAAGCACAACTGCTTACCCTTTCCACACCAGAGATGACAGTGCTGGTGGGTGGCCTGCGGGTGCTGGGTACCAACTACGATGGTTCATCACACGGAGTGTTTACCAATACACCCGGTGTGCTTACCAACGACTTCTTTGTGAACCTGCTCGACTTTGGCACCACCTGGAAAGCCGCCGACCCCGTACAACAGGGCTTTACCGGTACCCACCGTGCCACCGGTGCAGTAAAATGGACAGCCACCCGTGCCGACCTCATCTTTGGTTCCAATACCGAGTTAAGGGCCATTGCCGAAGTATATGCCTGCGAAGATGCAAAAGCAAAGTTTGTAAACGATTTTGTGACCGCATGGAACAAGGTAATGAACCTCGACCGTTTCAACCTGTAACCGCATAGCCGTTAGCATCTATAAAAGAAGGTGACCTGTAACGGGTCGCCTTTTCTTTCATATACACAAAGATTGATTGATTATCGTCTCTTCTTTAGTAACAATAGTCTTAACTGTACCTTGAGACGAACCATCAGGCTAGCTATTAGTATATAGATTACGATAGGTGTGCCGTCGGGA
>JADJYK010000010.1 GCA_016719815.1 Chitinophagaceae bacterium
GGTAGTGGAGAGATGCCGGGTTGGGGCCCGGCATGACAGTACTCTGTAACAGCTTTCGTTCTATAGATTGAGAGCCGGGTTCCGTCCCGTTGGCGAGGGCACCGGGCAGGCAATGAAGCCTGGGTGACAGATGGAATAACGGCGTCCCTGCCTGCACACAGGGCTGCGAGAGGAGACACCGGCGAAAAAAAATAATGAAAGATGCCTGCTATTTAAAACAACTCCACCGGGTTTATTGTCAAAAAATCCTGCCAGGTTAATCCCTCGTTGGCCACTAATAACAGTTTGCCGGGATTAAATTGTTTTTTAAATGCACCCATGCCAGAAGTGGCAGCGGCGGCACCACTTTTTACTTCGATGCCTGCCAGTTTTCCTTTGTACTCAATTACAAAATCCACTTCTTCGTTTCTTTCCCTCCAGTAATGCAGGCTGAATTTTTCTGTTAACGAATAGTTGAGCAGGTGGGCCCCAATAGCCGATTCAACCACCCTTCCCCATTCGGCTGGCTTTTCTATTATTTCAGCAAACATTTCATTCCGCTGTGCACTTATCAACGCTGTATTATGTACCTGGAACTTAGGACTGGATGCCCGTTTGCGGATGCTGTCTTTGGCAAATTTTTCGATGCCGGTAAGCAAACCCGCTGTATCCAGTAATTGCAAATAATGCGATAAGGTGACCGTATTACCTGCATCTGTTAATTGTCCCATTATTTTTGTATAAGAAAGAATCTGACCCGAATAAGAACAGCCCAGGTCGAAAAGCCTTTTCATTAAAGCCGGCTTATCTACCCGTGTAAGCATAAGAATATCTTTTGAAATACTCGTTTCAATAAGCGATTGCTGCACATAGGCCTTCCAGCGCCATTCATCAACAATAAGATGTGCCGATCCCGGGTAGCCGCCAAACCACACATATTGCTCCGCATTCCAACCAAAAGCCTGTTGCATTTCTTTAAAGGTCCAATGCCCCATATAAGTGGTTTCAAACCTGCCGGCCAATGATTCGGTTAGCCCCTGCTGCAATAACAGCCGTGAGGATCCCAGTAGTATTACCTTCAGCTCTCTTTTATTGCGGGTGTCAGCATCCCACAACAGTTTTACCGTTTCGCTCCAGTTATGAATTTTTTGAATTTCATCTACTATCAACAGGCATTCACCCATTTCGGCCTGTTTCATTTTTAACCGGGCAGATTCCCATTGTTGTTCCAGCCATGTGCTATTGGCTGCGGCAATAGCATCGGCCGAAATAAAAAATGATGGCATTTTTACTTTTTCGGCCAATTGGCTCACCAAAGTTGTTTTTCCTGTCTGCCGGGGACCCATTATCACCTGAATGAATTTTCTGGGCTCTTCTATACGTTTTATAAGGCTCTGTAAATGATTACGTTCAAACATGATTTACAATTTACTCAAAATTCTTAACAAAATAACTCACAATAATGAGTAAAGCAAATTTTTGATGGTTGATAGGGTATTTTCTTTTAAAATACTTGCTGGGCAGGCACCCTTCGGGCTGCCAGCCACCAGATCCCGCCCCCGGCAAACAGGCTATTTTCGACAAAAAGCTACACAAAGCTGCACAACCCTTTCCAAACAGGAAACCACCGTTCCGGGCTAGTGTATATTGCACCCGGCCCTTTTAAACTGCTGTTTCGATACGGGAACGGCTCACCGTTGCGGGGCCCGCCTGCTGACCAAAGTCATTGGAAACGGCAAGGCCTGTTTATAACTTTCGCTGTCTCACTACCACAAGCCACGCAATGAACAGGCTTCTTTTGTATGCGCTGCTGCTGCCCTGCTGTGCAGGTATTACTGCAACCACCTGTGCGCAGGAGTGCACTATTTACACCATTCCCTCGCCCATGGGTATTAACTGGAAGTCGCCCAGCCGCCTGCTCTTCAGCTATATTGGCAATATGGTGTGCCGCTCCCGCTACAAAAAAGGAAAGCACCCTATTGGCCACATGATAGTGGAACTGAAAGACAGCAACCGCCATGCACTGGTGGGGGTAAGTAATGTGCACGGATCGGGCATGTCGGGCAAGGTGCTGAGAAAGGGGTATGGCCTGGGCATCCTGTTTTCCACCATCAACGGCACTATGGAAGAAAACGATAAAAACATGCCGCAGGTGGCACAGCGCTGCGAAACCGGCGATATTGCTTTTATTACTTACAGGATAAACCGCCCTGTGTTTGACAGGCTGTGGCAATACCTGCACGAATACAAAGCGAAGGGATACTACCTTAACTATAACGGCTGGAACAAACCACGGGAAGGGCTTGGTGCCGGTTGCTCGGCCTTTGCGGTAAGCTTCCTGGAAGTGGGCGGTCTTGCGCAGGAGCTGCCGCCCGAAGAATGGACGGTGCAGGTAACCGTACCTAACCGGCTGCTGGGTGGTAAAAAAATTTGCCCGTTCGGTACAGTTTGTGAAACTGTTGTTTGCCCGCCGCTGGGCATCGGCACACAGCAAGGATGGCCTTGACCTGGTACTCTATGAGCCTACCCTGCTTTACCAGTGGATTGTGAAAAGGCACCACAATACCTTGCCCGAAAATGTAATTAAAACAACCAGGGGCAAAGCGCCGGGGCTGATTGTTGACTGCAGCCACCTGCCCGTGCCGGATGAACCCATCTGGAGAGATTGAGTATTCGTTTTATGCTTTGTTGTTTTTTTTCCGCTCGCCGGTTTGTGAAGACAGACGCAGTGTACAGGCGGCATTTAGTTTCCATCTTTTATACCGCATAAGAATTTATGTAAAGAGAATACGGCATTGGTTAATTTTATATCCCGCTATTTTAAAAATCGGGGGCTGCCGGTTGTTAAAAACGGGGTAATGCGTAAGCCCCCTGCGGTGTGTTGAAAAAAATTATCCTGATTTATGAATGGTACATTAATAATCCGGGCTATGAAAAAGAGTATATTTTTTCTTTTTGGATTCCTGTTTTTTGCCTGTTCAAAACCTTCGGGAAATAATGGCCCGGTTACCCCGCCGGTACCACAGGAGCCGGTACAATATGGCACACCGTTTTCCGGTGTTCCGGCTGCACAGGATGCCACTATATACCAGGTAAACATGCGTACGTTTAGCGCTGCGGGCAATTTTCAGGGTGTGGTGGCCCGGCTGGATTCTATAAAAGCGTTGGGCGCCAATGTAATTTACCTGATGCCCATCTACCCGGTGGGTACGCTGAACAGCGTTAACTCTCCTTATTGTGTTAAGGATTATAAGGCTGTGAATGCGGAGTTTGGAAACCTGAGCGATCTGCGGGCTATTGTGGACGGGGCACACAGCCGGAATATGTCGGTGATACTGGACTGGGTGGCCAATCATACTGCCTGGGATAATGCCTGGATAAGCAGTAATAAATCCTGGTACCTGCAGGATGCCGGGGGTTTTGTGGTGAGTCCGCCCGGTATGGGCTGGAATGATGTGGCACAATTAAATTTTGCCAACGCTGATATGCGGCTGGCGATGATTAAAGCCATGAAATATTGGGTGTACACAGCAAATATTGACGGGTTTCGCTGTGATTATTCGGATGGCCCGCCGGTTGATTTCTGGAAACAGGCTATTGATACGCTGCGCAATATTACCACACACAAACTGCTGTTGCTGGCTGAAGGCTCCCGCAGTACTAATTTTTCGGCGGGCTTTGACCTGAATTTTGGCTTTGGCTTTTTTGGGCAATTGAAAAATATCTACTCCAACGGGCAACCGGTACTTACCCTTGATGATTTGAATACTACGGAGTATGCCGGTGCCACAGCCGGTAAGCAGGTGGTGCGATACATTACCAATCATGATGTAAATGGATCTGACGGAACGCCTCTTGAACTTTTTGGCGGCAAAACAGGTTCTATGGCGGCCTTTGTTGTGGCGGCGTATATGAAAAGTGTGCCGATGATTTATAATGGCCAGGAAGTAGGCACTCCGGTACGGCTTACGTTTCCTTTTTACTTCCACAAAGATAAACTGGACGATTAACCCGGATGTAACCGCCGAATATAAACGGGTTATTGCTTTCCGTAACAGCAGTGCGGCTATACGAAGGGGAACACTGGTATCGTACAGCAGTGCGGATGTTTGTGCGTTTACAAAACAGGATGGTACAGAAACGGTTTTGGTGATTGCCAACCTGCGAAACAATACTATCAATTATACATTGCCACCGGCCCTTGCCAATACTACCTGGCAGGATGTAATGAACGGAGGGACTGTGGCATTAACCACACAACTGAGTTTGCCGGCTTATACATACAGGGTGCTGAAATTGTAAGCGGGTCGGGAGGCAAGCGCTGTGATTGATGTAGTCGAAATTTTGACCGATACCAAATCCAAGAGATTATTGGTTTAAGATGAAAAAGAGGGTAAAGACTGAAGACGGGCTTGAGCTGTCAACAATTTGTCGACAGTTGAAAATGGAAGCGTCAGATGGAAAAATGAGAGAGACAGATGTGGCTGACAATCAGTCATTGCTTCGTATCATCCAATCCATCCCCTCCCCAAAGGGTTTTTTCATCCAGTTCTATCATTTTACCGTCCTTCAATTTTATGTCATTAACAATATTCATCGAATCGGCCACCCCCTTATCATTTTTCCACCACTGCTTGTACCAGAAGGTAACCCACTCTTCTGATTTATCGGCAGATATGACGGATACATAGTCGTACATGGCAATTTTGAGATCCCTGAACTGGGGGCGCATGGCTTTAAACATATTTACGGCGCTGTCGCGGCTCATTTTAGACTGGTAATTATCGAAATCCACATAGAGGGAGTCGCCGATAGTAGCTGCCATGGCGGTGAAGTCGCTGTCAATAAAAGTTTTGAGGCTGTTCATAGCCGCCACCACATTATCGGTGCTGCCTATCTGCCAGTTTCTGTAGGGTTTTTCCAGCGGGATGGGGAGTTGTACTTCGCCAATGTTTACACCTTCTACCTTAACAGGTTCGGTGGCTTTGTCGTCTTTTTTTGCTTCATTGCAACTTGCCAGCAGAATAGCCAGGCAGGTAATTGCCATCATTTTTTTCATGAACGTTTTTGTTTAAGTGGTAATATAATGTTGGTTCTGTTTCAAAGCAGCAGGGTGTTCCTGCCGGCTAAGAACAGGGTTAAGATAGGCTTAATTATTTTAAAAAACTGGCGGCTATTTATTTGCAAGTGTAAATGAGTGCTTTGCTGATGCCCGTATATGCCCGGCCCTTTGGTGGGCAGACCGGTTCTTTCTTTACTTAATCTTACCTCCGCAAATAATCATAAACTGGCGGGTTTTGCAGAGCGGCTGCCCGCTGTGATTTGATTACACACAACAACCTGTACTAACATTCAACCCTCCAGATCTTCCTCTACTTTTTCCTCTTCGCCACCCACACCAGTAACAGCAACGCCACTACTGCTGCGCCGCCAATTGCATAGTACTTATATTCACCGGTTAGTTTGTCTATAAAACTGCCGCTGCCGCCACTATTGCCGCCGCCATTGCCGCTTACGGCCTGTTTCAGTTTATCGAAATCTTTATCGGCCGTAATGGCCTGTGTTGTTCCGGTAACTGCATCATACTCCTGCCCGGCAGGTACCGCACTGCTGCCCCTGCCGGTAACCACTTCGGGATGGCCTTCGTAATTCTTGAGCAGAAAACTGCCATCGGCCCCCAGCACAATACCTACCACCGAACGCAGCTTTACCACCGCAATGGGTTTGCTGCCGCCAACTTTTGATGCTGCAAAAAAATCGAATAGCTGAACGGAGGTGTTCACCCTCTTGGCAGAAGAAAGCAGCAGTTTTATGGCCGCCCATTTGCCGCCGGTTTTAACTCCTGTTTCGGCGCCCTTGCCTGCCACCTGCTCCAATTTACATTCTATGTTGCCTTCGCCATCAATGCCTTCATCGGCCGAAATGCCCAGCGACACCCGTACATGCACATCGGGATAAGCCTTTTCTTTTGGATACTCGATTACGGCAACAGTGCCGTCAATAAACTGCACCCTGAACTGTCCGCCCAGCGAAACACGGAAGGCGGTACCCAGCGGATAATAGCGGGGGCCTGTGCCTGCTTCGAGTGCCTCGCTGCCTGCCCGCATCCATTCTTCGCCATTCACCAGCGGAAATACTTTATAGTGGTTGCGCACCTTTACCCGGAAAGTATCTGTTACCTGTTGGAGCAGGTTATCTTTTTTTGAAAATACTCCTACCTGTGCCACGTAATGCAGAGAAGCATTGGAAGGGAGCATGTTGAGAAAAGTGTTGTTCACTTCTTTAAATTCAATATCGAACTGTGTGCTGCCTTCAAAGAGGTTAATGTTATAGCTCCTTCCAAATACGGCGCCCCTGTCGTTGGGTCTGAGTCTGATAGGAGTAGCCCAGTTTGTTGTTGCTGCCGCTGTAATCATATTGCATACTGATACCCGGAACAAAAACTTTGCAGAGTGGCGCTTTTAACAATGTAGTTATCGTCGGTATAGTTTACAGGTATGGCCAGCGGAAAGGCAGATTTGGCTCCCTCATCAAAATCGTATCCCAGGCGGTAATGCATTTCATAAGGAATATCGATGTTGTTCGCTTCGCCGGTAAAGGAGGCAGTGTTGGTTTCGTTGTCCATCGTCATCTCAATAGTGCCGGTGGCTTTCAGCACACCGCCCTCAGGCTTTGCTGTGCCGGTAATAACAGCGCTGAGATTCCAGCGGGTATCCATCTTTTCTCTTTCATAAGCACTGAGCACAAGGGTACCGGAGGCTTCTATACTTCCGGTGCTGCCATCGATGCTGCCATTGGCGCTTCCGTTGAACAACACGTAGTTGGTGGCAGCGGTTTTTTGTTCCCGCACCTGTACATTCATTTTGATGGCAACCGACCCGGTCTCGGAAATGCTCATGGTAAAAAAGCGGTTGCCGGTTTCGTTGTAGGTAAACTTACCGGGCTGGTTGAGGTTAAGATGACAGATGTATTCGCCTGCGGGTATTTGTGCAGACACGCAAAGGGATATTACGGAAAACAGTAACAGTGTAATGTGTTTTTTCATCCGGGTATATTTTTGTGTAATGATTGATAAAAGGAGCAGGGTGTGTGATGCAACTGAGTTATAAATGGACGGAGCCGGTTCATATTGTGCAGTTAGGGTTGTGCGCAACAGTAATGCCTCAAGGTAAGAGGAAAGGGCAAGGAATAGTATGATTTTGGACAGGTGCGTGTTGATGGGCAGGGGCAGATACCTTACTGAGTTTGGTATGACAAAGGCATAAGTGTGGTAAAGAACCGGCATGACGGGGTTTCGTCTGAAACCGTCATTTGCAGATAGCATGGTGAAACAGCGGTTACCGGTTTTGCATCCGCCGTTTGGGTAAGGCATTAAAATTAAGAGGCCGCCAAAAGTGAGATAATCAGGCACAGGTGCAACCGGTTATTTGAACTGCACAAGGTATGTAGAATGAGCAATCAATATCCCGGTACACCTCTTTATCGCTGCATTTCTGTGTGTTGAAAATACTTTTGACAGCCTCTTTTTATCGTCAGGTTACTGCGAGCTAAGGTCGCTTCTCAGCTTCATAATGTATTGCTCGTTATTTTCAACGGCATCTGTCATCAGCTTATCTCTTTTGTCCCAGTCGAGGGTGCCATAGGTTTTTATGTACTCATCTTTAAATGTGGCAGTGGCCTGGGGTCCGTAAAAATCTGTTTCCAGTGAGGCCACCCCGTCTTTAAGATTGCGGATGGTAACCACGATGGGCTCAGAACCATCCCATAATTGCTCAAACACATTCAGGCTGAGGGCATCCCAGAATTTTCCTTTCATCATATTGGCAATAACAACACTTCTTTTCAGCTCTGTGCGGTAGTCAGCCTGCACCGAAGACTTAATGGTTCTTACGTTTACCAGGAATCGTTCGGCCTTCATATCCGAATGAAAGCTTAAGCTGTCCATCCAGCGGTAAACGCCATTTTTTGTTTCTTCCAGGTAAGGGAAAAAAGTTTTGTCGAGATCGAGGCTGTGGGTGGTGGCGTCGGCTCGTTCTTTATCAAAGCTGGCCAGCGACATGCCCCCGTTTACCAGGTGATAAAAGCCGGCATATTTACCGGTCATAATTTCATAGACAGTCAGCTTTTCTTCGGCTTTATGAAATTTGGCTATGTGCACTTTATAAGCTGCCTCAAATGCCATTTTTTGTCCCTTTTTGGGTTTTACCGAGTTTACGTTGGTAATGTCTGTCTTTTGTGCATAGGTGGCCAGCGTGGAAGCCACGAACAATAATAACAGGATCTTTTTCATTTGTGTGTTGGTTTTTGTTTTATAAAAAGCATCTTTCAGATGCGGGTGAACAGTGAAAAAAACAACCCCGGAATAACTCTTCCGGATACCGCAGTTGCTTCAGGAGTGTCTTTGTTTTGAGATAAACATGGCTACTTACTTATTTTAAAGGCCGCTTATACTGGCTGTACCAGACAATCTTTCCATCTTTTACCTGGTTAATATCGTGGTAGCGGGCGGAGTCCACCTTACCTGTTTTATAGGTATCGGTTTCTTTGTACCAGGTTATGATGTAGCCTTCTTTCTTATCGGTGGCGTACATTTTGTGCCAGGCCTCCATATCAATGGTTACAGAGCTGAGGCTGTCGCGGTAGGTACCCCAGAATTTCATCAGGTCACCCTTGCTATTGTGCAGGTGGTCGCCGGAGTTCATCTCCACATCAACCGTATCGGCAAAGGCAGTTTCTAAGGCAGTCATATTACCATCGGCCCAGTCTTTGTACGATTGAAGCACTGTTTTTAAATCAGCATCTGATACATCAGTGGTCCAGTTGCTGGTGTAGCTGGCTTTGTAGGGAAGATCGGTTGGGGTGTTGGCCGTGGTGGTTGCCGGGTTTTCAGGTTCGGCCTTTTTGTCTTTATCGCTGTTGCAGGATAGCAACGCAACAATGCCGAAACAGATGATCATCTCTTTCATGTTTTATGTTGGTTTTGGTGAAAAACGGTACTCTGGAAACGGCAGGGAGGAATTAGAGTGGGGGGATTGTTTTGTAATAATAAGAAAAAATAATGAGGGGGTGAATAAATGTTATCCCTGATAAACGAAGCGCCGGTGTCTTTCTGTTACGCTCAGGCAATGAATAAAATATTGCATTCCTGCGGGATTTATTATTGTTCTCATCATTTTTTTTAAATACCGGCCCTGCAGGCTTGCAAGAAAAGGTTTCGCAGGACGAAATTTTGTGTTACCCCCAACAATAAGAAAGACGCAGGATCAGTCGGACTGATAGCATTCTTTATAGCTTTGTTTATTAGGTGGCCATTATTTTATTCTTACAAGATTATATTCTTGACCAGCACCATTGTTGAGCTTTAATATTCTTCCTCCCCGGACTGCAATAAACGAAGCATCAAACTTATCAGTTTTGCCCCCATACCGGTTAGTGGCTGTAACAGCCCAGTTGCTCACCGTATACTTCCCTTTAAACTCTTGTTGAAATGTATTCATATTCCCAACAGCGCCGGTGGCACCGTTATGAATACTGGTATAAGTGCCGTTGTTATTGAAATTAAAAGTGGCGCTGGTGGCGGCCAGTGTCATACCGGCATAACCTTCATATCCTGAAGGACTGGTATAATACCATTGAGCAGTTGAAGTATTTCCGTTTTGCCATTTACCAACGATATCGCCTGGCGCAACAGCAAATTTATTGTACCGGGTCATTGCGGCAAGATCAGAACCAAACGGGTCGTTTGATTTGGGATAAAGCTTTCGAAACGCCGTTTCATCGGGAGCTGAACCTATTACCACACTTGCCGCATTGGGCACAATTAAAAGATACATGCCTATAAAACAGGATTTACCGGTGCGTTTGTCTGTTGCGTAGCCTTCCATATAAGGAGGTTTTAAGGCCATACTTCCCCCGTCATTCAATTGCTTGGATTTGACAGTAAAAAACTTTGTTACATAAGTATCCCAATAATATTCTGCATCTCTTACACCTGTGCCACTGAACTGGCTGGCGTTATAGGGTACATGATAGTTGAGATAAACGGCATTGCCTCCCTTTTCAACCAGTACATAATCATTCATGACTGTACTTACCCATCCGTCATCAAAATTGGAGGTGGTAAACTGGTATTTACCGGTTGATGCCGGTTCTTTTGTTACAGGTTTTGTATCTGCCGGAATTTTTTTAAACTTTATCGAACTGACAAATTTATCTGCATCCGTAATAAATTCTTCTTTGTTCATGATCGTCAGCACACTCATCATTTTTCCCGCTTTATTAAAAACAGTGAGGATGGCCATAGCATCGCCATTACCATCATCAATAGCCGCACCACCGGCTTTTACCTGCCAGCCATCATTTCTTTTTTCGGTTTCTGTTTCGGGAGTGCTGTTAACCGTAAACCGGTCGGTTACCAGTTCTTTCCATTCGTTATTATAATCTTTTTCGATACTGCCAAGACTTTCTATGCTCTTATAAACAGCAATCACACAATAACCTCCTTTGGCATTACTGGTTTTGGTATAGGAGACAACACTGGTCTTTACCTCTTTTTTCCATGCTTCAGGGACCGCAAAAGAAGCAATATCAAAACTGTCATTAGTTTGACTATTGCCCATTAAGCTAATGAAAAAGAATAAAAGGGTTACTGCATTTTTTCATGTCGATTCACATTATTATTTATTCTGAATGGCAATTCTTAATTCATTTTCATCCCGGCTACCTGAACTCTTAAAATTAATAATAATTAATTGCAACGGTACTTACAATTCCACCCAGGGTTAGTTTCCTTTCAGCATCGCTTCAAAGATCGAGAAATAAATATTCTCTTTTGTTGGGTATAAAAAACTGATGTGGAAGGGTGTTAACGCCAACTTCAGGTATCGAAATATTAAGTTTTGTAATTAAATAAATTAATAAAGAAGGTAATCACCAATCATCTTTTTCCATTCTGCTTTTACATCCATTACAAAACCATCATCCTTCTGTATTTTTATGAGTGCATTTTGCACCCCCAGCAGTTTATCCAGGTGTCCTTCACCCGAAGGATTGGCAACCGTTTTATACAGTCGTTCCTGCAGGTGCTGCGGGTACAAATGATGAACAGTTTGTAATAAGGCAAGACCTGTTTGCACCGCATTGAAAGAAGCCACATCTGTTACCCGCCACTTTACACCCCGGCACTCAATGCCTGTATAAATACCCGAAGATGGAGTGTACTGTACCGCAACTGCTTCTATGCCTGGCAGCGACTGTTCTTGTATGGCGGATGCCAGCTTTTCACCGTTTATCCACGGTGCACCGCACATACTAAAGGGGAATTCCGTTCCTCTTGCTTCGCAGATATTCACTCCTTCAAGTAATCCTGTGCCTGGGTAGAGCATGGCTGCGTGTACATTCTGTATTGCGGGTGATGTAGGCACAAAGGGAAAATCAATACCAGCTAAATGATGACGCTGATAGCCTT
This sequence comes from Chitinophagaceae bacterium, assembly GCA_016719815.1. Classification (GTDB taxonomy): domain Bacteria; phylum Bacteroidota; class Bacteroidia; order Chitinophagales; family Chitinophagaceae; genus JJ008. The sequence goes on from JADJYK010000010.1 coordinate 11,447, forward strand.
TTGCCTTAATAATATGCAGTTGCAGATTAGTGGTTCGGGTGGCCGCAAAGTATTGCGCCAGCTCACCCAATGTGCAGCAATGTTTTAATGGAATATTCCAGCGGCCTATAAAAGAAGTACAATGTGTTTCGTCAAGCATTGGCCCCTCTGTCTTATGCAGCAAGGCACCGGTTGGGTTGGGCCTGTCGAGAATAATAAGGGGTTTATGGCAGGCAGCACAGGCTTCCATTACATTTGTCATCGTCCACAGGTATGTATAATAGCGGCAGCCCACATCGGGAATATCGAAGAGCACTGCATCAACATCCTGCAATGCAGCAGCATCTGGAGCCAGTACATCGCCATATAAACTAATTACAGGAAGGCTGGTGAGCATATCCGTAGTATGACGCTGATAGGCACCATCAGCACCGGTAACAGCAATGCCATGTTCAGGTGAAAAAAATTTAATAAGCTGAAACCCGTTTTTCAGCAATGCCCCCCTGCTCTTTTCACCAGAGAAAGTTGAAGCAGCATTGTTTGTTACCATGGCTATTTTCATTTCTTTCCACGGTGCTGATTGCTGCAACAATATTTCAATGCCAAACTGCATGAGCAGGTACAATTTACGGGTTACTCTTAATCGGTGTCACGAATTGCTCAAACCCATATTTTTTTGATTTGCTGTTAAATGTATCAATGATGGCTTCTTCAAGACTGATATCCAATAGTGAAGCCATCAGATCAAGATAAATGGCAATACCACCAATTTCTTCTTTCAGCATTTCTTTATTGATGTCTTTGGCTGTGTAGCTGCTGCCTCCATCTACTCCACCTCTTTCAACCCGCTGCAATTTTTTTATCATGTTGCAGAGTTCGCCCACTTCACCGGCAAGGGCAGTGGTCCAGTAAGTAAGGGGTTGGTTATCGTAACACTTAAACCCTTCTGTAGCTCTTTGCACATTGAGCGGCCGGAAAGAAGAGAGATCTAATTTCATTCAACTGTTTTGGCCACAATTTACTGCATTTGCTGCAGCAATAATAAGGGAGAGACCGCCGTTGCGGTACGGGCAATATAATCAACGCAAAAAAAAGCCCTGCACCTAAGTGTACAGGGCATAGAACCGACCGCTTTTTGTTACTTTGTCAAATCGTCAATAGCTGATGAAGGAGCAATCTTCTTTACCTGCATTATTATCTTTTCCATCACATCCGGATTTTCATATCGTTCGCTTGTGCCAATCACTTTTCCGTTGGTTGCAGCAAGGGTAAATACCAATGCGGCATCTTTCGTCTTTTTGCGTTTGTAGTTATTTTCATTTTCTGCATTCTTCTTTACGCTTGCTATTCCTTTTAATGCCGATGCCTTGCTGTGATAACCATCTTTGTGCAGTATACTGTGGCCGTTTCTGTTAACCAGGTCAAACTGGTACCTACCGTTTTCCTTGTCACTAACACAAATTTCCCCATAGTTATTCTGTAATTGCTTTGATGAATGATGTAAGATAAACTGCGGTACAGATTGCCGATATTTTTTTCGGCGGAACGGCCTGCAGCCACGCTGACAGGGCTATTTTAAAAGTCAGGGCCCCTGCCTTTGAAACCTGACACAACTGGTCTTTGAAAAAGGAAAAACAGTGAGGTTACCCGATTGTAAACAACCATTCTTCCAGTTGTTCCTTCTGCACAGAAAGCCAGGGCATCCACCTGTCGCTATTACGAATGTATACTTCTGTATGTTCCGTTCCGGGAAAGAGTTTATAGTCAAACTTACTGATGCCGGTGCTTATGTACCCGGGATAATAGTATTGTTTATTATGTTTCAGTGCATATTCAATTTTTTGCAGCATCAAAAATTTTCCCAGGCTGTATTTCTTATATCCCGGGTGAAATATATTGAGAATGCCAGCCATGGCGGTATTTCCTTCATCAAAGTACCCGGCGGCAATAAGGGTACTGCCCTCCCGCACCTCCACACACCTGGTGCTGTAGATGCTTATGCTTGTTTGTCCTATCAGGTAATCCTGTATGGTATCGGATACATCAAACTCTACGGCTTCTTTATACAAAGCGTACAGTTCTTCTGCTTCAGCAGTAATGTGCCCGCCTGTAACTGTAACCGTAAAGCGGCTGCAGGCATTTAGTATTTTACGGCTGCCTTTATTATGGAAATACCGTCTCAGCAAAAACCGTATCCAAAATACAGGAATAATTGTGTCGTTTTTAAGAATAACATCTGTTGTGAAGATGGTTTGCTGCATACGGTACCAGCCATGTGCAAGGTAAGTATCCAGCATGTGGGGCGGTATAGCGTCGGGCATATGTACATCGTAATAGATCATCTTCTGCCGGCAAATTAAGAAAGGAAAAGCAACAGATAAATTTGTTTTAGAAAACCGGGCTATTTTATTGCAATAAAAAAGGGCACCAAATGATGCCCTTTTAATGTTGTAGACCTGCTTATTATTTCAGGTGCTTAGCAAGGTGTTTTGCCATGTCGAACATAGATACCTGGCCTTTACCAGCGAATACTGCTTTCAGCTTGGCATCAGCATTAATCATGCGTTTGTTTTTGCTGTCCTGCAGTTTGTTAGCTTTAATATAAACCCAGATTTTTTTAACCACTTCAGTACGTGGCATTGGCTTAGTACCTACTACTGCTCCCAGTTCAGCACTTGGAGTAAGTGCTTTCATGAAAGCCGGGTTTGGTTTGCGGGCTGCTTTTTTCTTCGCTGCTGGTTTTTTTGGAGCGGCTTTTTTAGCGGCTTTTTTTGGAGCGGCTTTTTTAGCGGCTGGTTTTTTTGCTGCTGGTTTTTTTGCAGCGGCTTTTTTCTTAGTTGCCATTTTTTACAGTTTAGAATTTTTATTGGGTTATCAGTAATAAATTACCAATGTCAAATATAGAGTTTTTATTCACTCTTACACAATAATGAATTTTTTTTTAACTCACATTTCAGAGGGAAAATGTGAATGTTCCCTACTGATACTGCCTTATTATTTCAATATCCTGCTTATTTTGTGCGAGGAAAAAGCCATGTTATATATCAATATTCATAACCACACCAAAGCGAAAAATGATGAGTTGAGCATTGAAAACCGCTATAACAACTTTGAGCAGATAACAAAAGAAGGGAGATATTCCATTGACCTGCATCCCTGGTATATATCAGCTTTTCATTGGAAAAATGAACTCAGGGCGATGCAGCAGGCAAGCCGTATACCATCAGTACTGGCCATTGGAGAATGTGGTCTTGACAGGCAATGTTCCGTATCGTTTACCCTGCAGGAAGAGGTGTTTGCCGCACAGGTACAATGGGCCAATGCTATTGGCAAGCCGTTGATTATTCATTGTGTACGGGCCTGGGATGAAGTCCTTTCTCTTCTCAAAAAAGAAAAAAATTCAATGCCGGTGGTATTCCACGGATATACCAAAAATGCTGAGCTGGCACAAAGAATTATTGCGGCAGGCTATTATCTTTCATTTGGAAAAGCATTGCAATACCAACAGGCAAAGTCTGTAATTGCCTCTGTGCCTGCTGACAAAATACTGCTTGAAACAGATGATTCGGCTTTCAGCATAGATGCAATATATAAGCTGGCGGCACAGGCTTTATTAATTGATAACAATTCACTTAGTTTGCGGATTCAAAAAAATGCGGCGACCTTTTTTGGAGCTGCAGCTTTTAATTATGACAACTGATTTTTCATGGCTGGCCCGGACCCAATTACTAATTGGGGAAGAAGCTTTACATAAGCTCGCCAGTTCACATGTAATGGTGGTAGGCCTTGGTGGTGTGGGTTCGTATGCAGCTGAGTTTATTGCCCGCAGTGGTGTGGGCACTATGACAATTATTGATGGCGATGTGGTGGACCCCACTAACCGCAACAGACAACTTCCGGCGCTGGCCACCAATCATGGTAAGCCAAAAGCAGAGATAATGGCTGAACGGCTGAAAGCCATTAACCCAGAACTGGAACTAACGGTATTTGCCGAGTTTGTTAATCCTGAAATGGTGCTGGACAAAATAAGTGTGACCCCGGATTATATCATAGATGCTATTGACAGCATCACACCAAAAGTTACGTTTATAAGAGCAGCTGTTGAACATAATTTGCCCATTGTAAGCAGCATGGGCGCAGGTGCCAGGCTTGACCCTACACAACTGAAAGTGGTGGACATTTCCAAAACATGGAACTGCCCATTTGCTCAACAAGTAAGGAAGTTGCTGAAAAAACACAATATATACAAAGGCATTAAGGCCGTCTTCTCGCCAGAAGAACCTGATAAAAAAAGCCTGATGCTGACAGACGGAAAGAATTATAAGAAATCAGCTTATGGTACTATATCCTATCTGCCCGCTGTATTTGGTGCAGTAGCTTCATCTGTTGTGATAAGAGATTTAATAAATCAATAGCTAAGCAGCTTCCTGTTCTTTGCTATCTATAAACTCGTTCATATAAATACGAAAGAGCAGGATAATATAATTAACAAGCAGCGGGCCGAAGATAAGACCGATAAAGCCAAAAAGATTTAATCCAACAATCACTCCTATTACCGTTACCAACGGATGTACATTGCCCATCTTTTTCAGAAGTGTGATCCGGGCCAGATAGTCAACATTTCCGGTTACAATAAGACTGTATACTGCGAGACCGATGGCGTTCCATGTGTCGCCGCTACAATACATAAATATTACCAGCGGTACCCAGATAATCATTGTGCCCGCCACGGGAAAGAAAGCAAATACACCGGTAAGAAATCCCCATAATACAATATCATCCACACTAAAAAAAACATAGCCAATGGTCGCTGTTAACCCCTGTATCAACGAAATAACAGGAATGCCTAATGCGCTTACTTTTACTAATCGCTTGGTTTCTGCCGCCAGTACTTTAATATTTGTTTTTTTCAATGGAATAATCCTTGCGAGGAACGTTTCCATTTCTTTTCCATGTACCAGCATGTAATACAACACAAATAACAGTATGACGAGGTTCAAAAGCAGGTTGAGAGTATCATTAAGCAACCCCGGAATTATACCTGAGATTTTGTTCAGCACCCCTGCCAGGTTGTCCTCTGAAACGATAACAACACCCGTGTCTTTTTGCACTCCTGCAATTGCTTCTTTTACCTGATTAAACGCAGAAGAGGGGTTTGTTAAAAAAGGATGCACCTTTTTTTCGAGCAAGGCTATAATAAAATAAACAAGTAACCCAAGCAGTAACAGAAAACCCATCATATAGAGGCCCGCAGTCCATCCTTTTTTCCACCTGCGGTGATATACTAATTGAAAATAGCTTCCGCGGCTAAGAATATATAAGGTAACAGCGCCTAACAGCCCCGGAAAAAAAACATGCATCTCCCGCAACACAACAAATACCATCAGCAGGAGAAGTATAAGCAGCATTATCTGCCGTATATGGCTATTAAAACTGGTAAACGGCTGCATCCTTTTTCCGTTTATTAACTGAATACAATGTACATATTAAAAAGCATTTTATTACTGATGCAGAACAGCAGGCGTACTGATACTGGTTACGGATATGAGAACGGTTTCTATTTTGCCGCCTGCTCAATAATTTCTTCCATGTAGATAGAAAGGTGACTTTCATCAAAAATACATTCTCCCTTCTTAATTAAAAGCACCTGTGGCGATTCATGGTGTACATGAAATGTTTCGGCAATCTTATTAGAAAGTGGACGATAAGACAATAAGTCGAGATAATGAAACTCTATACCTTCGGGTTCAGCAGATTTCTCCAGTCTTGCCCTTGCAGCACCACTTATGGAGCAGCGGGTGGAATGTTTAAAAATTACCTGTGGCTTTTGATAAGACGCCTCAATTATTTTTTTTAACTGCTCTTCGGATGAAAGCTGATGCCAGTTCATATTTTTTTTTACGATCCAAATTTACTATGTTTTGCTATTGTGTTTATTGTGATGATTCCATTCAATCTCATAGCTAAGCACGGCCAGGAAAAACTGCTGGTTAATATCTCCCCAGGTATAGCTGTATTCTGCATGAGGCGCCCAATGTCCTTTCTCCCGGATTATGCCAAGGTCTGTATTGTAGAACCAGATTTTTTCTTTTGTCCAGTCTTCAGCAACTTCATTTTTAATTTTTTCGGTTTCTGATGTATGACTGATGCCGGTAAGCGGGTACCATTTCAGGTGTCCTGCCAGTGAAAGTATATAATGGAAGTTAAGATCAAAATCCCATGCCGACAGCTCTTTTTGCTCTTCTTCTTTTTTAAAGACCGGAAAAAAGCGGTTCAGTTCGAGGCCACCTGCAAGCGTTTCGGAAAAGTGATAGAATGCACTGATATTTAACCCGTTTACTTTATTTCTTGTTTGCCGGATTGCCCTTAAATCAAAGCTTAGTTTGTTTTGAGCTGCCAATCCCGCAGCCAATGAGATTAATCATAATACAAAAGCCCCATTCCGCAGGGTGCGTAACAGGGCTTTTTTTGCACATTTAAACATCAAACAAAACCAACAAAATTGCTTTTATTATACGTGGCCTTCTGCAAGCATAGCATCAGCTACACGAACGAAACCAGCAATGTTTGCTCCTCTTACATAATCTATAGAGCCATCTTCTCTCTTACCGTATTTTGTACACTGCTCATGTATACGCTCCATAATCATGTGCAGTTTATTTTCCACCTCTTCTCTTGTCCATGACAGGCGGAGGGAGTTTTGTGACATTTCGAGGCCGGATGTGGCCACACCGCCGGCATTAGCAGCTTTACCAGGACCATATTTCACTCTGGCTTCCTGTAAAATATGAATACCAGCAGGAGTTGTAGGCATGTTTGCACCTTCTGCAACTAATTTACAACCGTTTTTAACCAGTAGTTTTGCATCGTTTTCGTCCAGTTCATTTTGAGTAGCGCAAGGCAATGCTATATCGCATGGTATCTTCCAGGGCCTTTCATTTTCATAATACTGGGCATTAGGATATGCTTTCACATAGTCAGATATACGGCCACGGATTACATTTTTAAGTTCCATGATGTACGCCAGTTTATCTGTATCAATTCCATCCGGATCGTAGATGAAACCGTTACTGTCTGAAGCGGTCAGCGGAATACCACCAAATGCCAGTGTTTTCTCAATGGCATACTGTGCTACGTTACCACTACCTGATACCACTACTTTTTTACCTTTAATGGTGTCACCGGCTGCTTTCATCATTTCGTCAACAAAGAACAACAGGCCATAACCTGTCGCTTCAGGACGAATAAGGCTTCCACCATAAGAGTATCCTTTACCAGTTAATACACCGGTAAATGAGTTGGTCATGCGTTTAAACTGACCAAACAGGAAACCAATTTCTCTTCCGCCTACACCTATATCACCAGCAGGAACATCGGTATCCTTACCTATATGGCGATAGAGTTCTGTCATGAAGCTCTGGCAGAAACGCATTATTTCATTATCAGATTTTCCTTTGGGGTCGAAGTTGGAACCACCTTTACCACCGCCCATTGGCAATGTGGTAAGAGAGTTTTTAAATACTTGTTCAAAGGCAAGGAACTTCAGGATACCCAGGTTAACACTTGGGTGGAAACGAAGACCGCCTTTGTAGGGGCCGATGGCATTGTTCATTTGTACACGGTATCCGCGGTTAACACGGAAGTTGCCTGCATCATCAATCCAGGGAACACGGAAAATGAGAATACGTTCTGCTTCAACAATTCTTTCCAGAATGTTGGCTTTTTTGTACTCGGGGTGTTCTTCAACAAAAGGAATAATTACCTGTGCCACTTCAGAAACGGCCTGAATAAATTCGGGTTGTCCGGGGCTGCGTTGTTCTACCATCTCCATAAATTGTTGGTAGAGGGTGTTTGTGTCAGTTGCTATCATACAGCATGTTTTATTGTTAAGCAATCATTTTTTTATACGGGGATAAGGGTTGAGAATCAATCTCCCGCAACACACAAAAGTATATAGTAGCTAACGCCAGTTAGTATGAGTAAAGTCAGTCGATTGCCGGATTTTGTATGAGTATTGACAGGCCGACTGGTGAAGAAAGTTATACCAGAACCAAATTTTAATCTTGGTGGTAATAAAAGTGAAAGCAGTTCGTTTGGTTGGGCAAAAAATATCAGAAGTAATTTTTTTAGCCACGAACACACAAATCAGAATTATATATTTTGTATTTGTGCTACTGATTTCCCCAGCATTATTATTACCCAAATTTCACCGAAGTCATATTCAGCGAGCCTCCCACCAGTTTATCATTAAAAAACGTTGGTATTTCATTCTTTTCCTTCAGACCCAATATATACATCAGGGGGTAGTAATGATCGGGGGTGGGAATGGCCAGCCTTGCTGATTTGCTTAACGATTCATAATTGATAAGTGCATCATGATTGCCATCGGTTATTTTCCTTCTTAAGAGTTCATGCATTTCAATAGCCCAGTCGTAACCATAACCGGGTTGATCCAGTTTATCCCAGGCCACCATACGCAGGTTATGAATCATGTTACCGCTTCCAATTATCAGCACCCCCTTTTTGCGCAGCGCCGAAAGTTCTTTTGCAAGATTGTAATGATAAGAAGCCGGTTTGCTGTAATCAATACTCAGTTGAAGTACAGGAATTTTTGCTTCAGGGTACATTCTGCGAACTACTGTCCAGGAGCCATGATCAAGACCCCAATCGTGGTTGAGTCCTACGTTGGTTGATTTAATAAGTTCTTTGGTTTCACCGGCCAGTTGCCTGTTCCCAGGAACAGTATATTGCACTTTATACAGTTCCTCCGGAAAGCCACCAAAGTCGTGGATAGTTTTAGGGGAATCCATCGCCGTGATGTGTGTACCATTTGTCAGCCAGTGGGCTGAAACCACAAGGACCGCTTCAGGTGTTTGAAGTTCTTTACCTGTCTTTTCCACTCCAGACTAAATTCGTTTTGTTCGATGCCATTCATTGGTGAACCATGCCCGATAAAAAGCACAGGCATTTTTTCGTCCTGCTGCTGCCACGAATCCGATAACCGCCTGAGACCAGCTAAACTGCTCATAGTAAGTAGCCCTCCTGTAAGTGAAAAAATAAACTCTTTTCGTTTCATTTAGATAGCAAAGATACTGTTATTTTATTAATTAATGTTTAAACATTAATTAATATTGATACCACTTACTAAAACCCCGGTCCTGCGAATAGCGGGAGTGCCGGGGTCATTCTGCATAGCCACCAGTATCCTTTGATTTTTGGCACTTTAATGCTTCAGAAAGTTTATCAAGCTTTTCATGAAATGTATTGCCAGCCCATTCCCCAAAATGACGGCTAATATAATTTGTGCTGCAGTTAACTAATCTTTCGAATAGCGGGGCATCCTGATTGCCAGAATTAAACTGCTGCCATTGGCTATAGATGAAGTGTAATGGCTGGGCATCTTCCTTCATCTCATTCCAGGTTTTCTGTAGCAGTTTTTCCTGCTCCAGCTGAAGCACCCGCAGCCGCAGTTTTTCATGCGAAACATCTTTAATCCGCTTTATCTTTTTCATTTTTTTTGTCGTCATTCACTTTTTCAAAAAGGGCATCAAGCAGACGGTTCATAATGGGTATCTGAAAAAGCCTTCCCCGAAACGTCCAGATAATAATGCCTGATGTAAGCACTATTCCGGCAACAATCACAAAGCCAATCCACAATATTCCAAGCCATTGGCCTATTAAAATTGCCGCCGCTGCTGACAATAACAGCAGAAATAAAAAAAACACCAAGGCCGACAACAACACAGCTACCAACAATGCAGTTACCTGAGACATTCTCTCTGCTATTGACAACTTTGCCTGCGTTACCCTGGTGTTTACATACGCCGTCACTTGCTCAAATACAGAGCCGGCTTTTTTGAATTCTTCTGACATGGTTCAGACATTTGGCTGTTACTGTCAGATCACTTCTTCAAGTTTACCATTTGCCCGGCTCATTTCATCTTTTTCTTTACCGGCTTTCATTTTGTGCCTGAACTGGTCGGCCAGCTTTTTACCATTTTCAGCAATTTTGTGACGAGTATTTGTGCCCTTATCTGGTGCAAACAACACACCCAGTACACCACCCACAACCATTCCGGCTCCGAGTGCTATGAGTATTTTAGATGTGTTTTTCATAATCCCCATTTATAATTGATTAATTAAAAACTATCGTTTCAAATGTAGCAGCGTCCATCAGCCGAAAACAATGAGGATGTTCATCCCTTGTAATGACCGGAATCACTTGTTTTGACTATATCTTCGACTTAACTTGAACAATAATTGCAGAAAGCCAGAGTACTTCTGGTTTTTTACTTTAATGTCTGCAGCTGTCACCCTTTCCATAATTATCGTTGTATTTGCCGTTAATGTGCCAATCTGGCAACAACTGTGCTTTGGAACACTACTTGCAGAAAGGATGCAGTTATTTTGCAACTTTAAAAATCAAATTTATGCTTCAGGAAAAAGGAACCATTTCAATTAACACAGAGAATATCTTTCCAATCATTAAAAAATTTTTGTACTCTGACCATGAAATATTTTTGCGGGAGCTGGTAAGCAACGCTGTTGATGCCACTCAGAAACTGAAACGCCTCAGTTCGCTTGGTCATTTCAACAAAGAACTGGGAAACCTGAACATAAAAATTTCGGTTGACGAAAAAGCAAAAACCATTACCATTTCTGACAGTGGCATAGGAATGACAACTGATGAAATAAAGAAATACATCAACCAGGTGGCGTTCTCGGGAGCTACTGAGTTCATGGAAAAGTTTAAAGAGGCCAATGATGCCAATGAAATTATTGGCCGGTTCGGCTTAGGTTTTTATTCTTCCTTTATGGTGGCAGAAAAAGTGGAGATACAAACTCTTTCGTACCAGGATGGCGCAGAACCTGCCCGCTGGATTTGCGATGGCAGCACTGATTTTGAAATAAATGAAGGTGCCCGTACCGAAAGAGGCACAGATATTATCCTATACATCAATGAAGATTCAACAGAGTTTCTGGAACAACACAGGATACAGTCCATTCTGGAAAAATATGCAAAATTTTTACCCGTGCCCGTGCAGTTTGGCACCAAAACAGAATCCGTTCCTGATGGGGAAGATGCAGAAGGTAAAACAAAATACAAAAGCATTGAGGTTGATAACATTGTTAACAATACCAACCCAATCTGGACAAAAGCTCCGTCTGATTTAAAAGATGAGGATTACCTTAGTTTTTATCAGGAGTTATATCCCTTCCAGGACGAGCCGTTATTCTGGATACACCTGAACGTGGACTACCCGTTTAACCTGACAGGTGTTTTATATTTTCCAAAACTGAAAAACGATTTTGAGGTACACAAAAATAAAATTAAACTTTTCAGCCGTCAGGTATTTATTACCGATGAAGTAAAAGATATTGTGCCGGAATTTTTATTACTGCTGCATGGTGTTATTGACTCACCGGATATTCCGCTGAACGTAAGCCGTTCATTTTTACAGTCTGACAGTAACGTAAAAAAGATTAACAGCTACATTAGCCGTAAAGTGGCTGAAAAGCTGGCCGAATTATTTAAGAAAGACCGCAAAGCCTACCAGGAAAAGTGGAGTGACATTGGCATTTTTGTTAAGTATGGTGCGTTGAGCGATGAAAAGTTTTATGAGAAGGCTAAAGAATTTTTATTGCTTACTAACACCCATAAGGAGCACTATACTCTGGAAGAGTACAATACTAAAGTGAAGGATTTCCAGACCGATAAAAATGGCCAGTTGGTTTACCTGTACACAATTGATGCAGAACACCAGCATACTTATGTACAGGCTGCAGAAAAGAAAAACTATGATGTATTGCTGATGAACTCACCGATAGACACACATTTTATCCATCACCTGGAAATGAAACTGGAAAAAACTTCGCTGAAAAGAGTAGATGCTGATGTGCTGGATAAACTGATTGAAAAGGATGACACCGAAAAACATAAACTTACAACAGAAGAAACCGGTAGGCTGAAAGCCGTCTTTGACAAAGCCATTAATAACACAAATATGAAAGTGGAGGTGGAAAGCCTGCCCCCCGAAGCTATGCCCGTTACCATTACCATGGAAGAATGGATGCGCCGCATGAAAGACATGAGTAAACTGGGCGGAGGCATGAATTTCTATGGCACTATGCCCGATACATATAAAGTAGCTGTTAATGGTAACCACCCCCTGATTGTGAGAATACTGGAAGCAGACGAAACACAGCAGGCTGTTCTGGCAAAGCAGGCTTTTGATTTAGCCTTGCTGGCACAAGGCATGCTAAAAGGCGCTGACCTGACCGCTTTTTGTAGAAAGGGCCTGAAGGTGCTTTGATGTTTCTCTCAGAGATTTACATTGAAGGGTTTTAATAAAAGTATACTGGCCCCGCCAAAGGGGCCAGTTTTTTAATAGTGAATCTCACCCTCTTCTTCTTACTTTTGACGGCTTATGTCCTTACAATTATGTTCAATTAATTCTGGCAGCAATGGCAACTGTTATTATATAGGTAACAGTGAAGAAGCGGTGCTAATAGACGCAGGGGTAAGTTGCAGGGAAACAGAGCGGAGGATGAAACAACAGGGTCTTTCGATAGAAAAAGTTAAGGCCATTTTTGTATCGCATGAACATTCGGATCACATTACCGGTATACCGGGCCTTTCAAAAAATATCAACTTCCTGTTTATATTACAGAAAGCACCCGCCGCAACAGTAATATACCTATAGAAGAGTATCTTATCCGCAATTTCAAACATAGTAAAGCGATAACAGTTGGCCAGTTAGAGGTTATTCCTTTTAAAAAAAGTCACGATGCCGCCGACCCGCACAGTTTTATAGTGTCGGGCTCCGGGGTGAATGCAGGAGTGATAACTGACATTGGTTATGCCTGCAAAAGAGTTCAGAAGTACTTCAGCCTGTGCCATGCCGTTTTTCTTGAATCAAACTATTGCGATGAAATGCTTCGCAACGGGTCGTATCCGCTGCATTTACAGCAACGTATTAGCGGAGACGAAGGTCATTTGAGCAATACGCAGGCCCTTGAGTTGTTTCAATATTATAAATCACCCGATTTACAGTTACTGGTACTGTCTCACCTGTCGAAAAACAATAACTCACACCAGGTTGTTGAGCAGCTTTTTGCCCCGCATGCCGGTTTCACTTCCGTTCAAATTGCGTCCCGGTATAAAGCAGGACCTGTACATACCCTATACGCAACAGCAACTCCCGTCCTGAACAAAAAGAAAAGAAGCACGGATAAGACCAAACAACAGCTTTCATTGTTCTGACACTAATCTTCTTTTTTAAGACTTCCTTTTTTACAGAAAAGCCTGGTATTCCTGTTAACATCCCCAAAAAAATTATACTGATAAAGGGTCAATACACATACGTCTTTATTAATTGGAGTTAGCGCTTCGGCAGGGTATGAACGTTTGAAGATTCACTTATCCATAATAAGTTCATTATTTGCGTCATAAAACAAAGTTTCTGCTCAAAATCATTTTTGTGAATTAGTTAATTTTTTTAACTTAGTAGGGTTCAGAACCATTCGCTTATCTATCATTCCAAAACTCTCCACTTTATGAGGAAATTATACTTCCTGCTATTTACTGTTTTATTTACAGCAATCAGCAACGCACAAATTGGTGTTACTGTTACGGGTAATACTAATACAACCCCTAATTTGCAGGCGTCTTATACTTCGTTGGCCGCTGCGATTACAGATTTGAATACTGTGACCACTTTCACTGGTTCTGTGACATTCAATCTTGCAGCGGGAACTTCTGAGTCTGTTACATCACAGTTAAACATTACGCTGGCCGGAGATCCGGCCAACGCAATTACTTTTATTAAAAGTGGCGCAGGAGCAAATCCGTTAGTTTCAAGGACTGATGCAGGGGCAAATGCCACATCGTCTATCGGCGGATTGGGAGATGCTGTAATAAGGATTGATGGAACTGACAATATTCATTTTAATGGTTTAGATGTATCAGCTTCTAACCAGGGAATTGAATATGGATATTATACTTCTAAAACAGCGACTAATGCATGCCAGAATCTAAGCATCAGGAATGCCGTCATTACAATGACCAAGGGTACCAGTGCATATGTATTAGGTATTCATATTGGGAACGGTTCAACCTCTGTTTCTTCAGCCACCGGTGTAACAGTTACTGCAAATAGTGGTCGTACAGAGAATGTGACCATTACGGGCAATACAATACAAAATGTTCATGCCGGGGTCTACTGCCGGGGCAGTAGTGCTGCAGGTTTTTATGACCAGAATTTTGTCGTCGGGCAATTGGGTGAAGGAAATACAATTCTGAACTTCGGTGGTGGTTCGGCAACCACTACCTATGGCGTATATTTTATTTATGTCAACAATGCAAGTGTTAGCTATAATACAATTGATAATGCCGGCGGCGGCGGAACGGCTCATGGGGCTACCCTATATGGAGTGTTTTATTCAACCGTTACAGGCAATATTGTTGGCAGTAACAATACCTTCACTTTAAATAACAACGCTGCATCATCTTCAACGTATGGCCTATATAACGCAAATACGGTCTCTTCTGAATTATTTAATGATAATACGTTTAGCGCACCTGCCATCTCTTCAACAGGTACAATGTACCTGATTTATGCATCCAATAGTACTGTTGGAACTAAAACTATTAATAATAACCTAATATCAGGTACAATTAACCGAACCGGCGCATCTGGAACTTTTTATTGCTATTATAATAATGGTTCACCGGGAAGTGGTACTGAAATCATATCTGGTAATAACTTCAGCAATGTTACCCTTGCGGGAACCAGTACGTTTTATGGTATTAACTCCACAACTGCCGCGGGCCATTCGCAAGATGTCAACAATAACACTATATCAAATATCACTGGTGGTTCCGGTACCATGTATGGGATAAATCTGACATCGGCAAATACCAGGAAAATCAATAACAATAATATTTTCGGGCTATCCGGAGCCGGAACTGTATATGGAATTTCAAATGGTTCAGGAGGAGCAACCTCTTTAGGTATTTATAAAAACAAAGTTTACGATTTAAGCAGTTCTTCTACGGGAACAACTGCAGGATTAGTGACAGGAATTTTAATCTCCAGCGGCACCACTAACTCTGTTGCCAAAGTATATAACAATTTAATTGGTAATCTATCGGCTGGGGTTTCCGCCAGTACTGATGCTGTAAGGGGAATAGGAATTACGTCCACTGTTGCAACTACAGGCGTAGAGTTATCATACAATTCAATTTCTATTAACGCATCTTCCACCGGAGCAAATTTTGGCACCACGGGCATTTATGCAACTGCAAATGCCACAGCAAGTACAGCTAATCTTGTAATGCGGAATAACCTTATTTACAATGCAAGCACAGCGGCAGGAACAGGTTTAACTGTAGCTTTCAGAAGAAGTGCAACGGGTTTCGCCAACTATGATGCGACCAGCAACAACAACCTGTTCTATGCGGGTACTCCATCAGCTACCAACCTGATATTTAATGATGGCACCAATTCAGATCAGACGCTGGCAGCCTATAAGGCAAGGGTGTCACCTTCAGATGCCTCATCTGTCACAGAAAATCCTCCTTTCCTTAGTACCACCGGCAGTAGTCCCGCTTTCTTGCATATTAATACCGTTACCGCCACACAATTGGAAAGTGGTGCGTTACCAGTTACCGGAATTACAGATGATTTTGATGGGGACGCCAGAAATGCAACTACTCCGGATATTGGTGCAGATGAGTTCAACGGCATTTCAGCGGATTTAGTAGGGCCTGCTATCAGTTATACCCCGCTATCCAACCCTTCCTGTTCTAACAATGTCGTGCTTTCTGCAACAACGACAGATGCAAGTGGTGTAAATACCACAGCCGGAACAAAACCAAGAATTTACTTCAAAAAATCTGCCGATGCAAATACCTATGCAGGGAATACAAGCGGCGATAATGGATGGAAATACGCAGAAGCAAGTAATTCTGCTTCTCCGTTCAGTTTTACCATCGATTATACGCTGCTTCAATCCGCAGTTGTACAAGGCGATGTAATAAACTATTTTGTGGTAGCACAGGATATGGCAGGCACTCCAAATGTTGGCGTTAATAGTGCAGTGTTCAGTACACCACCAAGCAGTGTGGCATTAACAGCCGGGGTTTTCCCTGTCAGCAGTTATAACAGTTATTCAATTGTAGCAGCTCCCGCTGTTACAGTAACGGCTGATCCTAACCCTGTTTGTGCAAATAATCCCACAACACTTGTAATGGTTGCAACACAGCCTGGATCTGTTACAACCGGAAGTGGCACAAGTACAAGTTCAACATATACTCCTTACTATGGCAGCACTACTTCAGCAAGAAGAATTCAATATATTGTTACTGCTGCCGAGTTACAGGCTTTAGGGCTAAGAGCCGGAAATATTACCACCGTTTCCTTTAACCTGGCTTCGGTGCCAACCGCAATAACAATTCCTGATTTCACATTAAAAATGGGGCATACAAGTCTTTCTGTTCTTACAGCAACGTTTAGTGCAGACGCTACACAAACTGTGTATTCAGGGTCATATTCCCCGGTTGTTGGTGCTAATACGCATACGCTGACAACAGCATTTAACTGGAATGGAACTTCAAATATTATTATAGAGGCTTGTCATGGCATTGTAGGAACAGCCAGTCTTACAACGGTTTCCTATACTTCCGGTTTGCCCAGTGGTATTACTTGTTATACGACCAATGCGCTGGGTTGCACACAAACAACCGGCACTACTACTACCATAAGACCAAACATTACATTACAGGGACAGGCCAATGTAACAAACCAATACGTCAATTTTATCTGGAATGACGGAACAGGAAATGTTGGAACAAATAATGACACAACAATTGTTAACCCTCCATTCCCGGGGGCAGCTATCTCAATGACCTATTCAGTCACTGCTACTGATGCAAACGGATGTACAATAAATGGAAACGTAGTGGTAAATAAAAATACCACAACGCCAACAGGTACAGCCTCTGCCAATGTAAGTGCCGTTTGCGTTGGGAAATCTGTTACCTTAACCGCTACGGCAAGTTCAGGCTGTCCGCCTTATACTTATAGCTGGAGCGATGGCACCACAATTGTTGGGACTGGAGCAATAGTATCTGTTACTCCGCCGGAAATACAACTTATACGTTAACAATTACAGACAATGCCAGCCAGACATTTTCACCTGCTGGTGTTTTCATAACAGTTAACGACCCCAGGTTCTTTCAACAACACCCGGAAGTTCCTGCGGGCCTAGTCCGGTTTCTGTTACATTGGGGCTGCAGCCAGTGCAGGAGCAAGCCTTAATTGGTATGCTGCTGTTAGTGGTGGGGCACCAATTGGTACTGGAGCCACATTTAATACGCCAGCTATATCTTCTACGACCACATATTATGTATCGGCCGTGACAGGTGGTGGAGTTGGCACAGTAGGTCCTTTAAATCCAACAATTGGTACTATCTCTGCTTCCAATATCGCTGTTGCTACACAACGAATGTATTTTGACGTACTGGCTCCCGTTCAGATTGTTTCTGTTGATATATATCCTACAGCAACGATTGGTTCTGCCGGTTCCATTACAATTCGAAACAATACTCAGACCGTAATAGCCGACATACCTTATACTACTACAGTAACTGGTGGCTCCGTACAGACAGTTCCTCTAAATATTAGTTTACCGCCCGGTACGGGTTATGAAATGGGACAAGGTACTGCTATCAATCTTAACAGAAATACGACAGGAGCTGTGTATCCATACACATCATCCGCTATTAATATAACAGGAAACAGTTTCGATCCTGCTTATTATTACTTCTACTATAACTGGCAATTTGCTACTGGTTGCGAATCTGCCAGAACTGCTGTTGTGGCTACTATTAACCCGCCTCCTGCCGTGTTTAATGTAACCGGCGGCGGCAACTATTGCAGTGGTGGAAGCGGCGTATCAATTGGTCTCGATAATTCAGAAACAGGTGTAAACTACCAGTTATTCAACGGTGCCTCTGCTGCAGGTGCTCCGGTTCCCGGCACTGGCGCTGCCATCAGCTTTGGCAGTCACACCGCTGCTGGCTCTTATACTGTTGTGGCTACTAATACTACAACCAACTGTTCCAGTAATATGACCGGTGTGGCTACTGTAACCATAGATCCGTTACCTGCTGTGTTCAATGTAACCGGCGGCGGCAACTATTGCAGTGGTGGAAGCGGCGTATCAATTGGTCTCGATAATTCAGAAACAGGTGTAAACTACCAGTTATTCAACGGTGCCTCTGCCGCAGGTGCTCCGGTTCCCGGCACTGGCGCTGCCATCAGCTTTGGCAGTCACACCGCTGCTGGCTCTTATACTGTTGTGGCTACTAATACTACAACCAACTGTTCCAGTAATATGACCGGTGTGGCTACTGTAACCATAGATCCGTTACCTGCTGTGTTTAATGTAACCGGCGGCGGCAACTATTGCAGTGGTGGAAGCGGCGTATCAATTGGTCTCGATAATTCAGAAACAGGTGTAAACTACCAGTTATTCAACGGTGCCTCTGCCGCAGGTGCTCCGGTTCCCGGCACTGGCGCTGCCATCAGCTTTGGCAGTCACACCGCTGCTGGCTCTTATACTGTTGTGGCTACTAATACTACAACCAACTGTTCCAGTAATATGACCGGCGCTGCTACTGTAACCATAGATCCGTTACCTGCTGTGTTCAATGTAACCGGCGGCGGCAACTATTGCAGTGGTGGAGGCGGCGTATCAATTGGTCTCGATAATTCAGAAACAGGTGTAAACTACCAGTTATTCAACGGTGCCTCTGCCGCAGGTGCTCCGGTTCCCGGCACTGGCGCTGCCATCAGCTTTGGCAGTCACACCGCTGCTGGCTCTTATACTGTTGTGGCTACTAATACTACAACCAACTGTTCCAGTAATATGACCGGCGCTGCTACTGTAACAGTTCTTCCTTTACCAGTACCAATAATTGCCGGTCCTGCTTCTGTTTGTATAGGATCTGCCGGCAATATTTATACAACCGAGCCTGGTAAAACAGGATATGTATGGACTATTTCAGGCGGAGGCAGCATAACCTCTGGCGGTACATCAACAGATAATACAGTAACGGTTACCTGGAATACTGCCGGACCGCAGACCGTAAGTGTTAACTATACGGATGTTAATAATTGTGCGGCGGCTACTTCCACAATATATAATGTATCTGTAAATCCATTACCAGTAATTGGTTCTTCTGTAACAGAGCCTACAACCTGTACATCTACAGATGGCGCAATTAATCTTACTATCACAGGTGCTGCAGGGCCATTTAGCTTTAGCTGGAGTACAATCGGCGGTTCTGGTCTAGTTGCCGGTGCAGAAGATCAAACGGCATTGACTGTCGGTCAGTATACCGTTGTGGTAACAGATCAAGTAACTGGTTGTCAGCAAACAGCTTCCTTTACACTTACAGGACCCGGTGGTTGTGCTATTTGCCCAACTGTTGGCAGCCTTACAACGAATCCTCCAGTTGCAGCTTGCGCCAACTCAACTGTAACACTTACAGCATCTGGTCTTACATCAATGGGAATTGCATATGGTATTGAGTTTAAAGCGTCACCGGTACCATTGCCTGATCCATATACCGGAGGTTCAGTTATTGCCACAGTACCAAATGCAGGCTTAACAGGAGGAGGAACAATTGCAACTACAAATGTTATTCCGCCCACACCAGGAACTTTCCACTTGTATGCAGTGCTTACTCCTGCACCGGCTGATCCGGCCTGCAGGCCGTTTGCAACGCTTAGTGTCGTTGTAAACCCGGTACCAACAGTAGATCCTGTGGCAAACCAGGTGGTTTGTAATAATGAAACAACCACAGCTATTAGTTTTACTGGTTCAGTATCCGGCACTAATTATAACTGGACAAATGATATCCCCTCCATTGGCTTAGCAGCAAGCGGCACAGGTGATATAGCAGCATTTACGGCAATCAATACAGGTTCCACTCCTGTAATAGCTACGGTTACCGTAACACCCGTTCATTCTTCGACTGTTCCTGTATCAGAAACCTTTGTTTATACAGGAGCAATGCAAACATGGACGGTTCCTGCAGGAGTTACCCAAATTAATATTGCAGCAAAAGGTGCACAGGGTGGTTCGAATGCAGGTGGAGTCCCCGGTGGATTAGGTGGAGAGGCAACAGGTATTTTAAATATTACTCCCGGCCAGGTACTTACCTTATATGTGGGGGGTTCTGATGGCTTTAATGGAGGAGGTTTAGCTTCTAATACCGGCTGCGCAAGTTCGCTTGCCGGTCACGGAGGCGGAGCGTCTGATATCCGTGTAGGAGGCAGCACCCTTACTGACAGAGTAATTGTTGCAGCAGGTGGCGGTGGAGCAGGTGGTAACAGGGTTGCTGGTTGTGGCAGAGGTAGTGGCGGTGGTGGTGGTGCCGGTTATTATGGCGGTGGCGGTGGAGCTGCATGGCCCTACAATTCTGTTATACTACCAACTGGTGGTACACAAACAGCCGGTGGCATCGGTGGGGTTTCTGACTGGAGTGCATTACAACCAGGTAATGCCGGTCAGGCCGGAAGCTTAGGAGCAGGTGGTAACGGAGGCATTGAAGCAGGATCAAATCAAGCTGGTAGCGGCATGGCCTCATCGGGGGGAACTGGTGGTGGTTTAACGGGTGCTGACGGACAGTATGCCGGTAATTTCACAGGCCAAAGCGGTGCTGGTGGCTCAAGCTATATCGATGGTGTAACCGGCGGAATAACTTCAGCCGGAATTAATAGTGGCAATGGTTCAATTGTTATAAGTTATAACTCAGTAGTAACCTGTACCGGTACGCCAGCTTCATTTACAATTACTGTAAATCCGAAACCTACAATTACACCAGGTGTAAATCCTATTGTATGCGCCGGAACAACCAGCGCATCTCTTCCATATACTGCTACAAATATCAGCAGTGGCGGAAATGTTGTATTTTATTCTCAAACAGGCTCCACTTCCAACGGATCCCCATCTCAAAATTTTGAAGCTTCGTTCGATGCATATGATTGTGAATCGGCAGATGACTTTACTGTACCACCAAGCGAGACATGGCAGGTGAACAGGGTTTATGTAGAAGGAACCGGAACCGGAACCCCTAACTCCTTTAATGTTATGTTCTATGCAAATGCAGGAACATTTCCTGGAGCCGTTATTTCATCGTTTACTAATGTTACCACCTTTACCGGTAGTAACGGAACTTACACAATTACGTTGCCATCCAGTGCTACACTTCCGGGTGGTAATACATATTGGGTATCTGTACAAAACAACATGGACTTTAATGTAGGTGGTCAGTGGTTCTGGTCAAACTTTGGAACAACTAATATCGGATCAGAATATGCATGGAGAAACCCGGGCGGTGGATTTGGGACATCCTGTTCAGGCTTTGGACCAGGCTCAACTGGTTGTGGCGTTGGAGGCGGTGTTAGCCGTAACAATGTATTTATTCTTTCTAATACCGGCGGTGCAGGTGGCACATATAGTATTGTATGGAGTGGCCCGGCATTGGCTCAGGGTTTTGTGAATGTTACAAATGCAACGCTGCCTGCAAGTCCGATTTCATTGACCCTTCCTGCAGGTGCACTCCCGGGTACTTACACCGGCACTATTACAGTTACAAACGCTAATGGATGTACAAGTGCACCCGTAGAAACATTTACAGTTACTATTAATCCTATTCCTACAGTTAACAGCGTTTCCAACCAAACGGTATGTAATGGAAACCCAACAACTGCTGTTTCTTTCAGTGGTACAGTAGCAGGAACCGTTTACAACTGGACTAATGACAACACAAGTATCGGACTGTCTGCCAGTGGTACGGGTACTATTGCGGCATTTACGGCTACCAACACCAGTACAACACCGGTTACTGCCACAATTACTGTTACACCAAGTTATACCAATGGGGTAACCTGTACAGGCACACCTGTAACTTTCACAATAACAGTTAACCCGACAGCAACTGTTAATACTGTGGCTAACCAGACTGTATGTAGTGGCGCAACCACAACAGCAGTAACATTCAGCAGTCCAACAACCGGCGGTACCATTATTTACAACTGGACAAACAATGCTCCTTCTATTGGCCTGCCTGCCAGCGGTACTGGTAATATTGCAGCATTTACGGCTGCCAACGCCGGTACAGCACCAGTTACGGCAACGATTACTGTTACGCCGGTATTTACAAATGGAGTCAGTTGTAGCGGCACTCCGGTTACTTTTACAATAACAGTTAATCCAACCGCAACCGTTAACACTGTTGCAAACCAGGCTGTATGTAATGGCGCAACCACAACAGCAGTAACGTTCAGCAGTCCAACAACTGGCGGTACTATTGTTTACAACTGGACAAACAATACTCCTTCTATTGGCCTGCCTGCCAGCGGCACAGGTAACATTGCTGCATTTATAGCTACCAATACAGGTACAGCACCAGTTACTGCAACAATTACTGTTACCCCGGTCTATACCAACGGAGTAACCTGTACCGGTACCCCGAGAACATTTACAATAACTGTAAATCCAATACCGAATGCGGTTGCAACACCCGCCACACAAACCATCTGTTCTAACTCAGCTATGACAACTATAGTACTGTCAGGCAATGTTGCGGGCACAACCTTTAACTGGACAAGGGATAATACTACTAATGTAACCGGCATTCCTAATTCAGGCAGCGGTAACATCAACGGAACACCAGTTAATAACACTACAGGACAGCAAACGGTAATCTTTACAATTACCCCAACAGCTAATGGTTGCACAGGAACGCCAGTAACTGCTACTGTAGTTATTAATAAGGCTCCAACCATTGTTTGCCCTGCAAACATTACTGCTCCAAGTGTGGTGGGAGGTTGTACGGCGATTGTGAGTTATACGCCAACCGTAACAGGCAGCCCTGCACCAACACTTACCTATACACTTAGCGGTGCAACTACCGGAAGTGGTACGGGCAGCGGAAGCGGGTTAGCCTTCACTGTAGGGGTAACCACTGTAACTGTTACAGCTACCAACTCCTGCGGAACAGCAAGTTGTTCATTTACTGTAACAATAACTGACAGCCAGTTACCGGTTATCAGCGCACAGCCGGCTAACAGAACCGTGTGTGCAGGCTCTAATGCCACCTTTAGCGTTACTGCCTCCAACGTAGTATCCTACCAATGGCAAACCTGGAACGGTACCGCCTGGGTTAACATTACTGGCGCCAATACCGCTTCTTATACCGTTGCTAACGTCGCCTCTTCCATGAACACAAGCAGCTACCGTGTTATTCTTAACGGCCTCTGCACCGTGGTTACTTCCAACCATGCTACCCTGTATGTCAACCCGCTGCCCAATATCACTCTTGATGCTGCTCCGGCTGCTACCATCTGGCCTAACCAGACTACCACCATTACTGCAACGGCTACTCCTTCGGGTGGCTCTTTTGCCTGGACATGGAACGGATCAGCGGTAAGTGGCGTATCCGGGTCTGTTCTCGGGCCGCTGTCGATTGACAAAATCGGCGACTACAGGGTTTCTTATACCGACCTTAACGGTTGTGTAAACTCCTCCGCTCTTATCAGTATCACCCCTGCCGCTTCTGATAATAATATATGGGTCTATCCTAACCCCAACACAGGACAGTTCAATGTCCGCTATTATAATCAGAATGGTGAAAAGGCAACCTTGCGTATTTACAATGCCACCGGACAGGTTGTCTTTGAACAGGCCCTGTCACTGGGCATCGCCTACACCAATACACCCGTTAATATCTTCCATGTGGCTGCAGGTGTTTATATCGTTAAGATTGTTAACAGCGAGGGAAGAGCCCTGGCTTCTAGACGCATCATCGTCAACCATTAACAGCTTTTCTCCTGCACATACATAACCCTCCGGATTTACCGGAGGGTTTTTTTATCGCAGAACCAAAGGGGAATTAACAAAAGGAGTGGCTTGATGTTATTTGCCGGTATGCTACTTCCCTTTCTTGTGCTGATGCTTGTCATTGTTTTCGCCGGTTTCATTCGGTATCTTGTCATAATAAGGCTGCTCTCTTTTTTCTTAATAACTGCTCATGAAAAAGATTATACGAAGGTTCATTATTTTGTTCCTGGTATTTGCTTTTACCAGCCCGGTTTCTTTGTATTCCATTTCATTTTCCCGGTGGCCGTTGTTCCCTCCCGGTGAAATGCTAAAAACAATGAAAGTGACTGATATTGTAAAGATGAAAGCCGGTGATATTACACTGCTGACAGGAAAAAAGCTCACCATTACCGAACGGATTTCCTTTTGGATGTTGAAGAAAAAAATGAAAAGAGAAATAGTCAAAAATCCGCAATTAACAGTTCAGGAGTTTAAAAAGGCATTAAAAAAAGGAGAAAAGGTTATTCTGATTCTTGTGATAGTAGTGGCGCTGCTGCTGTTTATGCTGATTATTCCGGCATTAAGAGGGAAACTGGATTAATCCCAAGCAATTACTTCATTTATTGACCAACTGATTTTCCAAACAATAGGCTGATGGCTTTGCATGTATGGGTAACTTATATCAGTGTGCCAACATCATGTCATGAATAAGTACATCGCCAGCCTTCATGGCCACCTCAATGCATGGTTCTTTGCTCAATTCACAAATTGAGCGATTATCCAGATGACTGCCCGGTACCACTTTTAATGCGCCGTCTCCCACTTCCACATCATCAAGGTAAATACCCATTGTAAAACAATTTCCACTACGCTGGTGTCGCATATCCTGATGCCAGAGAACAGGCAACTCATCGCCCCTGTTTTTATTTACAGCAAACTCCTGTATCAGAAAAAAGTCAGTGCCGCAAATTGTTTCTGCAATACTCAGCACAGAAGGATATCCAAGCAATTCAAGACAGGCAAAATTTCCCTTGTTGCAAACATTTTCTAAGTTGGTAACATACATCTGACCCTTGTTCTGCACCACTACTTTGTCTGTTGTGTCGGAAGGGTCCATCAAGAAATCAAATAACTGACGCAGCCGCTGAATTAAATTCGCCGGAATTATAGCAGGAATAGGCAGAAAGCCTTCTTTACAAAACAGATCATATCCTTCCTGCGAAATGACATTAATATTATGTGGCGACAAATACATGGCGTTATTGATTATATCCATTTTTCTCTTACTTCCATATCAAGTGGGGCATAATTGATATATTGAACAAACCGGGGAACCATGGAAGTGTTCGCACAGCTGCCATGGGGCAACGCATGATGCCAGATAATAAAATCTCCGGCATGAGCAGCGATGGAACATGGGCCAAGGTCAGCAATAACTTTTTCATCTCTCGGATTGGTATCAGGCGGAAGATTATTCAGCCATTCTTCTACTTTAGTATGAAAACCCGGAACCAGCGTAAATGCCCCCTGATCAGATGCTGTATCCGTCAGGTATAGAATACCTTGCAGGCCAAATGGAATGGGCAGTTGTAAACTCACATCCCAATGCATACGAGGCCCCGGAAATTTCCAAAATGATGTTTCCGGAGGATTAAATCCCACCCTGTCTGTATTTACCCAAATATCTTTTCTTCCCCAAAGTTGTTCATATGCTTTTTTTATTTTGGGAGAATGCCTGTTCTTTTCCAATAACGGGCTCTGAAACAATTGAACCATGATACCTTGTTTGCCGGGATGCGGATTATACCAGCCAGAAGGGTCATCCTGATCTATTTCAATATAATCACAAATTAATTTTACTGTTGCTTTACAATCCTCTTTTGATACGGCATCGCGGATGATAACATAACCATTCCTGTCCCAAAAATCCAAATCATTTTCAGATAATGTTAATTCAATATTTGCGGTATCTGCTGGCAATGTCTGGCTGGTAATAAACCTGTTGAATGCATTAATTTTTACAATATCATACTCCCCTTTAACCGTGGTTTCCACCCACTTCTCAAAAGAAGCGAAACTATCTGCCCCATTATATAGCTGTACAATGGTTTGTTCTATACCAAGACCCAGCGCCGCTAAGAGTGCATTGTCTGTATTCCATTCCTCAAAAAATGCATCATTTGCCAGTTTTCCTGATTTTCGCATCTGTCCCTTTTCCCAATACCGCTTCAGGTGCATAATACCCAACCGGCCTGTGTCAGACGAAGGAGATAAATGCTGAATATTGCTGGACATGTTTTAACTAACCTGTTTTATCCGTATGAAAATAAACTTACATTTACAAATAACCATAAAAAGTTGTATTGTCAGAATGATTGCTGCTCCCATATCTACAGATACATTGCTGCTTGAAAAAGCAACCGGCTTTTTGCAATCCATTGGCATCTCTGTTCATTTTATGCCACTGGATGATAATTGTTTTTTGCCAGGAATAAGTATCATCAACGGAGAAATAGTTGTTGACCTGCAAAGGTTAAAATATCCAGGCGATATATTACATGAGGCCGGACATATTGCGATAGTTCCTCCGGCAGAAAGGCAATTATTAAGTGCAAAAAGTATTGCGGCAAGAGAACAGCGGGAAGCGGAAGAAATGATGGCTATTGCATGGAGCTATGCAGCCTGCGTACATTTAGATATTGATGCATCTTTTGTATTTCATAATCATGGATATAAAAACGGGGGCAGCAGTATTGCAGAAAACTTTAAACAGGGCCAATATTTTGGGGTGCCGATGCTGCAGTGGATAGGAATAGCGTTTGAGAAGCCTGATGCATCCGAGCCGGGCAGGGCTGTATACCCGGCAATGCACAAATGGATGCGGGACTAGCATTAACAATTAATAAAACAGAAACATCAAAGTTATGAGCCAGCAATTTCATCACATACCCGCATTACTAAAAGCGGAAGAAATGACCGCTATTGAAAAGTTAATCAGCGAGTCTTCTTTCAGAGATGGAAAAGATACTGCCACTATGACAGCGAGAGAAGTGAAAAACAATTTTCAACTGGACACATCATCATCGGGTTATATACAGATTCAATCGATCATATCAGGTGCAATTCAATCCAGTCCGTATTTTCAAATAGCGTCGCAACCAAAAACAGTTCACCCCTTTCTTATTAGCAAATATACAGTTGGTAAGTATTATGGTTGGCATGTGGACAGTCCGATAATGGGTATACCAGCTATTCGTACTGATATGGCGATGACAATTTTTTTGAGCGACCCTGCAACTTATGAGGGTGGAGAGCTGGTTATACAAACAACAGCGGGACCTGTAGCAATGAAGCCCTCAAAAGGCGATGCAGTATTGTATCCCTGCCAGTTTCTACATTATGTAAATGAAGTGAAAAGCGGTGAAAGGGTTGCTGCCATTACGTGGATTCAAAGCAATATACAGTCATCAGAGCAGCGACAATTATTATTCGAGTTAAACCAGGTACATGCACTTTTAAATCAAAAAGAAAAGCATGCACCTGAAACTAATCTGCTACTGCAAGTTTATTCCAATTTATTCAGGATGTGGGCTGATGTTTAAAAATTAGCAATTCTTATTTTTTCTGCTTCTGTATACAAACGGACCGCCTCTTCCAATAAAAGGGGAGAGGGTTCCTGTAATGATGTTTCTGAAAATGCCTGTCCGGGATATTTTCCGTGAAATTCCGATCGCTGTTGCATGGCAGCAATTTCTTCTTTCATTAAAACAACTCCTGCAAACGATGTTATTTCTTCCATTACTGCAATAGCTCCCTGATTGTAATTTACTGCAATGGTTTTTCTATCTGTCTGCAGAATATCAATAATCTTTTGAAAATACCCTTCCAGCACTTTGGCCAGGTACCCGTCCAGTGATAGTTGTATGATATGTTCTGCGTCTAGGTTAAAGATAGCAGGCTCTACCACACCGGGTACTGCATGCATACCCCGGTTTTTTTGTTGTGAAAGAAGTACTTCTGCCGGGTTACGGTACAAAAAAATAAATGGTGTGTGCGGATACAGCTGCCGTAGTGAATGATAAAAATGAATATGCCAGCTGTCTGTTTTTATAAATACTCTTTTTTGTTTTTCATTTCGTCTTGCACTGTATAGCCCAACTGCCGCCTTAAGCAATGATAATACATCCCTCTGTTGCCTGAATCCAAAGCGGAGCAATTCGTCAAAGAATGGCACTTCGGACAAAACGATGTTTTCGGCGTTAATACCAAGCAGTTGCGAAACAAGTGTGGATCCGCATCTTGATACATGAAAAATAAACGCTGCCGGAGGAATAACTTCCATCTGTTCGGCCCATTCTTCCAATATAGCTGTATTACCTACACTTCTGTGAAGCTTTGAATTTGGCGATAGCTGCCGGCATTTTGCAATAGTATCGGAAAAAAAGGGTTCTGTAATCGGTGCATCTCCAAGGTAAATCCAGCGGCAAAGCGGTTCATTACTGCTTTCTTCCAGCCGGTACGGAACCCAGTTTTTAAGCGCTTCGGCTATTGTACTGATCTTAGTTTTCAATCTGCACTTCTATTTGAAACGGCATTATTACTATGCTAATGCCGGGGAGATACTTTATATAATTATTTTCAATATTACTGTTACTAAACTCCCGACAGCTGATTTATTGACGCTTCCATTTCTTCGGCTAGTTTGTTGGCCGTTTCTGTATTCAGTAACCTGAGCTGTGCTATGATCTGCAGTTTTGTATCATCGCCAAAACCGGGCTCTTCAATTTCCTTTTTGTGCAAGCCTGGTTGCGCAAAGAGATTTTTAACCCATTCATTTACTACAGCGTCAATAACAAGATGAATTCTTGCTGCGTTGCTGTTATTATTTATTGCATGTGGCAGGTTAAAATTCATATACCAACACTCGCCTTCCCGTAAATTGAATTTTTCATTATCAAGTAAAAACGCCACTTTATCATTTGTAACGATTGGAATATGAATCCGAACTTCACCTTTTTCAAAACAGAGTTCTGCATCACGGTGTTCTTTAATAACTGAACCAGCATTCAGTTTTAATAATCTTACTGCTTTTATTGGACATTGAAAAGTGGCTAAAACTTCTTTAAAGCAATTACTTCTCTGAAGGAAAATTGTATCGGCATATTCGGCATCCTCAAAAGGCGAAATGATAACATCATCCGGCCGGCCTCCAACACTCCTCAGAGGAATAGCACTCCATTCTCCTTCATAATGCATGGTTTGATAATGAAACAGCCAACTTTCGCCAGTCAGCAGGCTAACTTCCTGTTGTAACCGTTTTACATCAAACGTATACGGCAGGCGTATATACTTTAATACCAGCATCTGCGAAGTTTCCTATGAAGCCTTAACTACTTTTTTGTTTTCAAAAATGCCGGAGTCTAATTTATTTGCCAAAACCACTTTGCTTTTTACTCCATATTTATCGAGACCTATTTCCACTTTGCCGCAAGCATGGGCTGTTCCGGCAGAAGCATGAATAATTACTTCCTGCTTTTGTTTATTAGCTAACACTACCGGCCGCGGATAAAAATTGGTCATATGACCACTTACAATTAAATCGATGTGAAGCGAAGATGCTGCCAGCGATTCATCATCTGGTGTACTATTATTTTTATACCCCAATTGTGACAGGCAAACCACCACCTGGCAATCTTTTTCTTTCTTTAAAAAAGTGGCCAGCCGGTTTGTATTGTTGATCACATCTGTATCGCCCGGAAGAGCCTTAATAACACCGGTTCGTATCCCTTCTTTTTCTACAATGCTATATTCAATATTATAAGCAGGAGATGTTTCGCATGGCTGTATAGACACATCAAAAGGCAAACTAGCTGATCGTTTATTTCCCGCATTTAGCAGAATGGTATTAGGGGAATTGTCTTTTATCATTTCGATAAACCGCATAGCCCTGTTGGTACTCCCTTCATTCAGCTCTGCAGTATGC
Organism: Chitinophagaceae bacterium; assembly: GCA_016719815.1. Classification (GTDB taxonomy): domain Bacteria; phylum Bacteroidota; class Bacteroidia; order Chitinophagales; family Chitinophagaceae; genus JJ008. The sequence goes on from JADJYK010000010.1 coordinate 41,304, forward strand.
AGAAAAACAACCTGATTGTTATTGCTGGAAAAGCCGGATAAAGATGAGGCTGCGTTTGCGATTGCCTTTAACGGGCGGGCAGCCAGCAATGCAGTAGTGGCAATACTTCCTTTAAGAATGAAATTTCTTCTTGAGTTCATGTTGGTGCAGTTGTTAATGGTTAGGTAAAAGTGAATACAAAATACAATTTCCCTGATAAATCACAAATAAAATAAAAATAGTGTTCTGAAAAAAATATTGCGATACCATTATAGCGTTGATTAAACAAACACATAAATCATTAAAAACATGTATCAGTCGAAATAAAAAATTAATTTTAATTATTTTAGAATTTGTAAAATAAACTTCTATATTTACGAACGTATTTTTTCACCATTAACCAACATTAACATGGAAGGTACTATTGCCGAAATCCGCATGTTCGCCGGAAACTTTGCACCCCGTAACTGGGCCTTTTGTTCAGCACAAATACTCTCAATCGCACAAAACACAGCCTTATTTTCTTTGCTGGGTACAACCTTTGGCGGCAATGGTCAAACGACTTTCGCCCTGCCTGATTTTCGTGGCCGTACAGCAGTAGGTACAGGGCAAGGGCCCGGGTTGCCCAATTATCAACTTGGTCAAGCAGGAGGAACCCCAAACGTTACTTTGCTTTCTACAAATTTACCAGCGCATAACCATCAGGTAACAGGACAGGTACCTATGCAGGCGGCAGGAGATGGCACTCTTACAACGGATGCAAATAACCGGTACCCGGGGCCAGCAAATATTTATAGCAGTTCCGGAGCTGATTTGCAGAATATGCAACCGTTGAATATAAACCTGCCAACAACAATTGCCGGCAGTAATCAACCCATAAGTATTATGCCTCCTTACCTTGGAATGAATTATATCATTTGCATGTTTGGTATTTTTCCTTCAAGAAATTAAACAAGAATTAGCTTAACTTATTAACCAATAACCATGGAAGGTACTATTGCCGAAATCCGCATGTTTGCCGGAAATTTTGCACCCAGGAGTTGGGCATTTTGCAATGGGCAACTCTTATCTATCGCTCAATATACAGCTGTATTTGCACTATTAGGTACAACATTTGGAGGAAACGGACAGACAACTTTTGCCTTACCCGATTTAAGGGGAAGGGTGGCTTTGGGAACTGGTCAGGGGCCTGGATTGCCAAGTGTTAATTTAGGTGAAATGGCCGGCTCACCGCAGGTAACCCTTACCATTGCTAATATGCCGGCACACAATCACCAGGTTACCGGACAATTACCATTAAGTGCTGCTGGCGATGGCACACTTTCAACTGATGCCGCTAACAGATATTTAGGTCCGACCGGCATTTACAGTAGTTCTGGTGACGATTTACAGAATATGAGACCGATTAATGTTAATATGCCAACCAATATTGCTGGCAGTAATGCACCGGTAACTACAATGCCCCCGTATCTTGGAATGAATTTTATTGTTTGCCTGGAAGGTATTTTTCCGAGCCGTAACTAAAAAAAAACAGGTAATATTCAATCCCTCTTCTTCCATGTGCAGAAGAGGGATTATTTTTATGCTACATTAATAAAAGAAAATGCTTCGTACCGGACTGCTGCTGCCCCGTTCCACATTGTTTCCATCATTGGGACATGATTTTTTCAACGGCATTAAAACATTGCTTCGTTCAGAAAGAATATCCGAAGACATACATTTTATCATAGACAATATAGGATTTGGAATAAACGAACAGGAAATATATTCCAAGGCAGAAAAGATGATTTTACAGGATGATGCAGATGTTGTTTTATTATTTGCAGATACCCGGATAGCTGAGATGCTGCAACCACTGTTTACAGCTTGTAACAAACTTTTATTGGTAGTAAACTTCGGTGCTAACTTCCCCGATAACTGGACACCCTCGGCCACCACTATTACACATTCGTTGAATTTTTGCTGGCATGCAGCTTTAACTGGAACACTGGCGGCAAAAGAAACAAACAAACAGGCAATCAATACAGTATCATATTATGACGGTGGTTACAGGCAATGTTTCTGTATGTTGCATGCACACCAGGTAAATGGCGGAACGCCCCGGTTTAATCATGTTACCAATATTAAACTGGAAGATTTTACACTGGAACCGGTTTCCGGATTTTTAAAAGAGAACCATGACATAAACACTTTGCTTTGTCTTTTTTCCGGCGAACAGGCAGAACGATTTTATAAGGAAATTGATGCGCTGCAACTACAGCAAATGCTGAACCTGTATGTATCGCCCATGATGCTGGACGAAACACTACAACCACCATTGTATAACAATGTAAAAGCCGTGAATGTGAAAGGTTATGTACCCTGGCATTCTTCGCTTGACAATGAAGCCAATACTGTTTTCAAAAGACAGTATGCCGGGGTCACAGGTAATCCGGTAAATTATTTTTCATTGCTTGGCTGGGAAACCGGTCTAATATTACAAGCAATTTTACAGCAATATGCAGCTGGTAATAAACATGCGGCATCTGTTGTTACAGCGCTTACAACAATTACAATTTCCGGGCCAAGAGGCTGGTTAAAAACAGACGCATCCACACATCACACCTACGGGCCATCCTATCTTGCTTCCTGCAGTGGTGCCTTTGATATAAAAATTGAAGTCGTCCTTAATAATACGGAGGAGGCGTGGTCAGCATTTACAAAAACCAAACTCTATTCGGGAGAAAGTTCAAGCTGGAGAAATACCTACTTGTGCATTTAACCTATTAAATTATGAAAGAGGTAAAAGCTATAGTGTTGTGTAATAACCCAATTGCGATACCGGGCATCAAGGAGTTTTTGTTTTACGGAAAGTTAGCAGCCATTTGTATTCCCAGGCGTAATAAAGAAATGCAGCACATTCTGGAACATTTACTAACAGATACAGGAGTGCCGCTGCTGTTATTGAATAAAAAAGATTATGTAACCCAGCTAACTGATGCTATTCACCAGTACCAGCCCAATGCAGGACTAATAATGACCTTTCCTTACATTTTGCCTGATGCAATCATTAATATGCCGGAAAAAGGATTTATTAATTTTCATTATGGCCTCCTGCCTTCATGCAGAGGTCCGCAACCCATTTTGTGGCATATGCTTAAAAATGATACGGAAGCGGGAATAACATTGCATAAAGTTGATGAAGGGATTGATACGGGAGCCATCATCATACAGGAAAAAATACCTATTGAACAAGCTGATACCTACGGTACACTGCAAACAAAACTGGCTTACCTCGCAGCCAAACAAGCCGAAGCATTACTGAAGATACTGTTATACGGAACAATTATTCCCTCGCAACCACAGGATGAAAGCATGGCCGCTTATTATAAAATGCCAGAAGCAAAAGATCTGACCATCAACTGGAAAAAAATGAGTGCGGAAGAAATTGTACGTCTTTGCAACGCCTGTAATCCCTGGAATAAAGGGGCTGGCACCAGTATCAATAACTGGGTTATTGGTGTTACCTCTGCAGAAGATAACGGTGAATACCTGCCCCTTGATGAAAAGTCCGGCGGTACAATCATTGCGTGCAGCAAAGAAGAAGGGCTAGTTATTAAAACAGCAGATAATCGGCGTCTCATTATTACTATCGTTTATATTAATGAGGGGTTTTTCACAGGCTGGCAACTTTTAAATTTTGGAATAAAAGAAGGAATGATACTGGGTGAATGATTTCCAGAAACTTTTCTCTTCATTAATTAAACTTTCTTTGTTAATTGACCTATATTTATAGCCAAACTTAAACCAACTGCCATGACCTTTCTCAAAGCCTTGTCGGCAAAACTGTGTTTTGCCCTTTCTCTTGTTATTTTTTCTTCCCTTCACACTCCGGTAAAAGCCCAAACCACATTAGTGGCCGGCGATATTGCTTTCAGCGGTTATATTGGAGGAAACAACACGCCAAGTGTTGATGAATTTTCATTTGTACTGCTTACCAATGTAACGGCAGGCACTGTAATTAATTTTACTGAAAACGCCTGGCTTAGTACAAACATTTTTCGCACTGGGGAAAACACAGTAACCTGGACAAGTACATCTGCTTTAGCTGCTGGTACTGAAATTCGAATTTCAGGTACAACTGCCACCCTTGTCGGTGGTGGATCTGCAGGTACTGTAACAGGAACTGCATTATCACTTTCTATTAACGGTGACCAGGTACTTGCATACCAGGGTACTGCTGCCACTCCAACTTTCATTAGCGGCATACACATGAATGTGTACACCACTGTTGTCGGCGACCCCGTTTCCACAACAGCTGCTTCATGGGATGGAACAGGAGCAAATACAACCAGCGGATGTGCTTTGCCCCCGGGGCTTACGACCGGTGTAAACGCCGTCTGGATAGGAACACTAGATGTTCAGCTTTCGGAATTTGATAACTCAAGATTTACCGGTTGTGCGCTACCTCTTGGTACTGCAACACAGGTAAGGGCGGCACTTAATAACCAGGCCAACTGGACAAGTACAAACGGAGAGCCTGCCGGGTTTACCCTGCCAACTGGCTGTTCTTATATTGTAGGGGTTCCCGCACCTTCGTTTACAACCCAGCCTTCTTCAGCTGGTGTGTGTGAAGGAGCCAATACAAGTTTTACTATAGCTGCAAGCAATGCAACAAGTTATCAATGGCAGGTCGATCAAGGTGGTGGTTTTACAAATCTCATCAATAATGTTACTTATTCTGGAGTTACCGGAACAACACTTAACATTACTGGTGTTACTGTTGTGATGAATGGCTATCTCTATCGTTGTGTGGCCACTAATGGATCGGGATCCACTAATTCAAATACAGCCACTTTAACAGTTACAGCTTTACCTGCTAATCCTTCTTTGCTTGCAAAAACACCTGTAACGCTATCAGTGGCAGACGGTACTCCGGTAAGCGCTACTTTTAATGCCGGCAGTGGCGGCACAGGCTGTACTGATGATTTCCAATACACAATCGATGGCGGAAGCACTTATTTACCTTACACCCCAGGAACCAATATCAGTACAACTGGCCTGGCGGCAGGCAGTGGTTATGTATTTATTGAAGGGAGAAGAGCTAATTGCTCTTCATCGTGCCAAAACAGCTATGCTGTTTTAGCTTCATGGAATATAACCCCTTTACCAGCCAGTGCAACAACCCTGAACGCCGGCGATATTGCTTTCAGCGGATATCACGGTTTTGGTGCAAGTGCCTCCACTGATGAATTTTCTTTTGTATTATTAAAAAATACGGGGCCCGGTACTGTTATAAACTTCACCAATAACGGCTGGCTCAGTACAAATATTTTCCGTACTGGTGAAGAAACAGTGACATGGACATCACCCGCCAGTGCGTTACCCGCCGGAACTGAAATAAAAATTGCGGGACTCACCGCCACTAGATCTGGTGGTGGCGCAGCAGGAACTGTGAGCGGAACAGCACTGGGCTTGAATGCAAATGGTGATCAAATTCTGGCATATCGTGGCACAACAGCTTCTCCAACATTTATCAGCGCCATTCACATGAATGTATATAGCGTTGCCAATGGTGATCCAACCACTACAACTGCTGCTGCATGGGACGGTACCGCCAATACTATCAATGCAAGTGCATTACCGACTGGTCTTGCAACAGGCGTTAATGCTATCTGGATAGGAACACAGGATGTTATTAGCAGCGAATACGACAATGCTATTTATGGCACTTGCAGCCTTCCTGCAACATTAGGTCCCATTAATACTTTGCGGAGCGCTTTAAACAATCAGGCAAACTGGTCAAGGTCAAACGGCGACCCAACAGGGTTTGTTCTACCTACCGGATGTAATTATCTGAGTGTACTTTGTCCTACAATCACCGTTACCAATCCAGCTACCACAACAGGTACAGTGGGTGTGGTATTCAGTCAAACATTTACTTCAACTGGCGGCATACCAGTAGTAACCTATTCCACCAGCAGTGTAATGCCAACGGGGTTGACATTATCATCAGCCGGTGTGCTAAGCGGAACACCTACGCAAAACGGAACATTCCCGATTGTAGTGGTTGCTACAGATGGTGGTGGTTGCACGGGCACAGGAACAACATATAATCTTGTTATCAGTTGTCCAACCATCACTGTTACCAATCCTGTAAATGCAAATGGAACAGTTGGCACAGCCTTTAGCGAAACATTTACCGGAACCGGTGGTAACCCAACAGTTACGTTTAGTACAACAAGTACTTTACCTTCAGGTTTGACATTATCATCAGCTGGCGTATTAAGCGGAACTCCCGCACAATTCGGCACCTTCCCGATTGTAGTGGTTGCTACAGATGGTATAGCCTCAACCTGTACAGGCACCGGATCAACCTATTCGCTGGTAATAAATTGCCAAACAATAACTGTAAGTAATCCTTCTAATGCATCTGGTACTGCAGGCACAGCATTTAGTGAAACATTTACTGAAACAGGTTCTTTAGGTGGTGCCAGCTTCACTACTGTAAGCACTCTGCCGTCAGGAATCAGCTTGTCATCAGCCGGTGTTCTGAGCGGAACCCCGACACAAACCGGAACATTCCCTATTGTTGTAAACGTTACTGACGGTAATGGTTGTACAGGCACCAGTGCTACCTATACACTTGTAATAAGTTGTCCAACTTATACTGTTACAGCTACTCCTGCTTCGCAGAGTATTTGTACAGGGACTTCTGTTACTGCAATTATACTTTCAGGAGGTCCTGTCGGTACCACTTATGACTGGACAAGAGATAATACAGCTACCGTATCGGGGTCAATTCCTGCAAGTGGTTCGGGTAATATTTCCGGCAACCTTGTTAATAACACAGGATCACCTATTACTGTAACCTTTACTATTACTTCCACCGTATTTGGTTGCCCGGCCACGGCACCAATAACTGCTACAGTTACTGTTAATCCGGCACCCGCCTCACCACCTATTACAGGTGGCGGAGTTACAGTTTGTGGAGGAACTACAGTAACACTTAGCGGACCATCTGACCCCAACTATACTTACCAGTGGGGCAAAAGTTATTTGACAGCACCTTTCGCAAATATTGGTACTGGACAAACTCAGGCTGTAACCAGTTCAGGTGTTTACCAACTGCTGGTTACCAACCAGTATGGTTGTGTATCTCCTGCTTCTACAACTATTGTAAATGTGGCCGATTATGTATTTAATGGTTCTTTGGCTGCAGGCGATGCCCAGCAAACTGGAAGACTCAACAGGTTTGCTGTCGTTTCAACCTGTGCAGCGCCTAAAGCCTGCCCGGGAACCTTTACCACTACTGGTTCAAGATATTATGACAGTTATACCATTACTAACCCACGCAGTGTGCCTGTTTGTGCAACCATCGGGTTAAACTCAGGTTGCGGTACGAGTGTCTTTTCTGTCGCTTATACAGGTAGTTTCAACCCCACAGCCCCGTGTACTAACTATCTGGCCGACCCGGGGTCTTCGCCTGCTACCTCTATTTTCTATGAAGCTACTATTCCTGCCAATGGCACTATTGTAGTAATAGTGCATGAAGTGAATAGTGGAACAGGTTGTGCAAATTATAGCTTGACGGTTGATGTGCCCAGGGAAGCAGCTGGCATTACTGCCAATCCTGGTCTGACGGTTTGTAACGGAGCTCCCGTTACACTTACAGCCAGTACGGCCAACACATACCTTTGGTCACCTGACGGACAAATCACCCAGGCCATTAACCCAACCATCAGTGGCACATATGGTGTGGCTCTTGGTTATGGAAATAATGGATGTACAAATAATACTTCTGTAAACCTGACCGTAGAAAATCCTGTTGTAAATACAGTTCCTAACCAGAATGTATGTAACGGTTCCGGTTTGAATATTCCGTTTACTGGTTCCGGGGCCACATCTTACACCTGGACCAACACCAACCCTGCAATCGGATTGGCTGCCAGCGGCAGTGGCAATCTGAACTTTACAGCCACTAATGCTACAGGTGCGCCGATATCGGGTACCATTACCGTAACACCGGTAAGTGGTTTATGCAACGGCACACCTATAACGTTTACTATTACCGTAGCCAACCAGCCAATGATAACTGGTGTGACAAATGATGATGTTTGCGAACCTGGTGGTGTGGTAAACCTCGCCGCTACCGGAAGTGGTACGATCAACTGGTATGATGCAGCAACTGGCGGAGTGGCAGTAAATACAGGAAATACTTATTCACCCAACATAACCAGCACCACTACCTACTACCTTGAAAGTTTTGTGCCTGCAGGACCATCAACTGTTTTGGGAATGCCTGCACAGAGCAACACCTTCCCCGGTAATGTAAGGGGTTACTGGTTTACCGCACCAACTGATTTTGTAATTACTTCGCTGAGTGTGCCAACAACAGCTTCTTCGGGTGCACAGAGTATCGCCGTTGTAAAGTTCGATGGCAATACTCCTCCACCTGTATTCTCTTCTACCACAAATGCGTTTACCACACAGTTTATTACGAGGGGAAATGCTGTAGCCGGAAGCATTCCATGTAATATTCCGGTTCTTGCAGGTGAAGTGATTGGTATTTTGGGTTACCGAGACAATATTAACTCTTATGCTCCCGGTGATTATAATACAACCATAGCCGGATTCCCTGTTCAGTTGCAACGCCTAGGCATGCAGTTCCCGTTAACGACAACTAATCCCCGTGACATATTCAGAGAATTCGGACCTGCCACCAGTATCTCAAGAATTGAGTTTGAGTACTCGGTTGCGCAGAACTGCAGTTCTGCGCCAAGAATACCTGTAACCGGAACAGTTAATCCTCTGCCGGTTGCAACAGCCACTCCATCATCACAAACAGTTTGCTCCGGTCCGATCTCTACGATCATATTAAGCAGTACAATCTCAGGAACCACATTTGCCTGGACAAGAGATAATACAGTTAATGTAACGGGTATTCCGGCCAGTGGCAGTGGCGATATCAGTGGTATATTGACTAATAATACCACAGTACCGCAAACGGTGACCTTTACTATAACGCCAACATCGGCTGATGGTTGTGTGGGTGCTCCCATAACAGCCACAGTTACCGTAAATGCAGTACCTACCATTGTTTGTCCTGCTAATATTACAGTCAACAATGCAATCGGACAGTGCGGCAGCATAGTAACATACAGCCCGACTATCACTGGTATTCCCGTACCAACGGTAACATATACGTTTAGCGGGGCTACTACTGCCAGCGGCAGTGGAGATGGCAGCGGTTCATTCTTTAGCGTTGGAACTACCACTGTTACCATAACCGCTACAAATAGTTGTGGTGCAGTCAACTGTTCATTTACTGTAACTGTAAGCGATACAGAGAATCCGGTTATAACATGTCCGGCTCCTGTAACCGTGAGTTGTGCTTCTGCTGTGCCTGCTGTTAACATCGGGTCAGTTACATCATCTGATAATTGTCCGGGTGTGGTAGTAACCCATATTGGTGATGTAATCAGCAACCAGACCTGTGCAAACAGGTACACTATCACCAGAACTTACAGGGCTACCGATGCAGCGAATAATTTCTCAGAATGTACACAGGTGATTACCGTTAATGATCAGACGCCACCGGCAATGACCTGCCCTGCTCCGGTAACGGTAAGTTGTGCTTCTGCTGTGCCTGCTGTGAATATTGCAGCAGTGACGGGTGTGAGTGATAACTGTGGTGGTACAGTAACAGTAACCCATGTTGGTGATGTAATCAGCAATCAGACTTGTGCAAACAGGTACACCATTACCAGAACTTACAGGGCTACCGATGTATGCGGAAACTTTACAGAATGTACACAGGTGATTACTGTAAACGATCAGACGCCGCCGGCAATGACCTGCCCTGCACCTGTAACAGTAAGCTGTGCTTCAGCGGTGCCTGTTCCGAATATTGCAGCAGTGACAGGCGTAAGCGATAACTGTGGTGGTACAGTAACGGTAACTCATGTTAGTGACGTTATCAGTAATCAGACTTGTGCAAACAGGTACACCATCACCAGAACTTACCGTGCAACGGATGTGTGCGGAAATTTCACTCAGTGTACACAAATCATTACAGTGAACGATCAGACGCCTCCAGTAATCACCTGTCCGGCTCCGGTAACGGTAAGCTGTGCTTCAGCCGTGCCTGCAGTTAATATTGCATCAGTAACGGCAACCGACAACTGTGCAGGTGTAGTTACGATCACACATGTAAGCGATGTAATAACTAACCAGACTTGTGCAAACAGGTACACCATCACCAGGACATACCGTGCAACAGATGTGTGCGGAAATGCTGCTGAGTGTGCCCAAATCATTACAGTGAATGACCAGACCGCACCGGTTATTACCTGTCCGTCAAACATTACGGCAACCACACCAATAGGTTCTTGTACTGCAATAGTGAACTATACTGTAACCGCTACAGACAACTGTGCAGGTGCTGTTACCATTGTAAGTACTCCAGCTTCAGGAACTGCATTCCCGATTGGTGTAACTACGGTAACTTCAACAGCAACGGATGCCTGTGGCAACAGGTCAACTTGTACGTTTACTGTAACAGTACTTGATGGCCAGTTACCGGTTATCAGCGCACAGCCGGCTAACAGAACCGTGTGTGCAGGCTCTAATGCCACCTTTAGCGTTACTGCCACCAACGTAGTATCCTACCAATGGCAAACCTGGAACGGTACCGCCTGGGTTAACATTACTGGCGCCAATACCGCTTCTTATACCGTTGCTAACGTCGCCTCTTCCATGAACACAAGCAGCTACCGTGTTATTCTTAACGGCCTCTGCACCGTGGTTACTTCCAACCATGCTACCCTGTATGTCAACCCGCTGCCCAATATCACTCTTGATGCTGCTCCGGCTGCTACCATCTGGCCTAACCAGACTACCACCATTACTGCAACGGCTACTCCTTCGGGTGGCTCTTTTGCCTGGACATGGAACGGATCAGCGGTAAGTGGCGTATCCGGGTCTGTTCTCGGGCCGCTGTCGATTGACAAAATCGGCGACTACAGGGTTTCTTATACCGACCTTAACGGTTGTGTAAACTCCTCCGCTCTTATCAGTATCACCCCTGCCGCTTCTGATAATAATATATGGGTCTATCCTAACCCCAACACAGGACAGTTTAATGTCCGCTATTATAATCAGAATGGTGAAAAGGCAACCTTGCGTATTTACAATGCCACCGGACAGGTTGTCTTTGAACAGGCCCTGTCACTGGGCATCGCCTACACCAATACACCCGTTAATATCTTCCATGTGGCTGCAGGTGTTTATATCGTTAAGATTGTTAACAGCGAGGGAAGAGCCCTGGCTTCTAGACGCATCATCGTCAACCATTAACAGCTTTTCTCCTGCACATACAAAACCCTCCGGATTTACCGGAGGGTTTTTTTATCGCAGAACCAAAGGGGAATTATGGTGCCAGCCTTTCAATCTTCCATTTACTTTCCGGAGTATGTGTATATAAAATTCTGTCATGCATGCGACTGGGACGACCTTGCCAAAATTCAATTCTTACCGGCCTAACCCTGTATCCGCCCCAATGCGGTGGCTTTGGTATTTTACCATGCTTAAACCGTTCGGTGTAATATTCAAATGTTTCCTTCAGCCATGCCTTTCCTGCTACTACTAAACTTTGGGGTGAAGCCCAAGCCCCTATCTTGCTGCCATCGGGCCGGCTGTCGTAGTAGTCAATACTTTCTTTAATGGATATTTTTTCGGCTGTACCGATAATCTTTACCTGACGTTCCAGTTCTTTCCAGAAAAACAATAAACAGCAATTTGCATTTTCAGAAAGCTGTGCACCTTTGCTGCTGTTATAGTTGGTAAAAAACACAAAGCCTCTTTCATCAAATGCTTTCAGTAAAACGGTTCTGGCATCAGGCTGTCCATCTTTGTCAACAGTGGCCAGCGTCATGGCGTTCATTTCGTCAATATGTGATTTATCGGCATCATCCCACCATTTTTCAAACTGTGTAAGAGGTGATGCAGCCACATCGTCTTCATTAAGAGAGTTCAGTGTATAATCTTTGCGTATTTTGGCAATATCTTCAGGTGTCATCTGGCAAAGATAGTTCAGATTTACAGAGGCATAAAAAAACCGGGATAACCCGGTTTCTTATAATTAATCAAAGCCTTATTATTATTTATACTAATTGACCTTTTGCCTCTCTTGCAATCGCTTCACCTTTTTCCAGCGCCTGCCTGTTGATGGCTAATAAATGATGATATTTTTCGGGCAGCACTTTCGACAAAGCTTCAATAATAGCATCGTTGCTCACAACAGGACGCAGTTCAAGGTATGCCCCCAGCATAATCATATTCATGATTTTTGCATTCTTCATCAGCAACGCTTCGGTAGTGGCAGGCACACCGATAATATCAATATCTGTCCGTGTACTGGGTTTAAAAAATATTCCCTGATTCGTACAGTAATAATCCGCCGGGTTTTATTCTTGGCGCAAACTTATCCATTGATGGCTGATTAAGCACAATAGCAGAATCAAATACCGACAATATTGGTGAACTGATTTTATTATCGCCCAATATAACGATACAGTTGGCAGTGCCTCCCCGCATTTCAGGGCCGTAAGATGGCATCCAGGTTATTTCCCTGTTCTCCACCATACCGGCATAAGCAAGTGTCATACCAAGTGACAACACACCCTGTCCCCCGAAGCCCGCCACAATCAGTTCTTCTAATACGATGCGACCATTTTTATCTGTGTTCATATGAATAGTCTTTTATTAGCTTTTAAATCTTCTGCTTTCGGCACTTTAATATCGCCCAGCGGAAAAGTTTTTACCATTTCTTCATCAATAAATTTTGCCGCCTCTAATGGTGTCATCTTCCAGTTGGACGGGCAATTACCGATTATCTCTACAATACAAGTGCCTTTATGCAGTTGCTGATATTTGAACGCATTGGTTAATGCTTTTTTTGCCTTACGAACAGCATTGGCATGATTTACTGCCTGCCTTGTTACATAAAATGAACCGGGCAACACAGATAGCAACTCAGAAACTTTAATAGGTGCTCCATAGTAAGCAACATCCCTTCCATCGGGACTTGTAGTAGTATGCATAGCGGGCAAAGTGGTAGGCGCCATTTGTCCGCTTGTCATTCCATACACGGCATTGTTCATAAACACTATCAGGATATTTTCACCACGGTTTACGGCATGGAGTGTTTCTGCAATACCAATAGCCGCAAGGTCGCCATCACCCTGGTAGGTAAACACATATTTATCCGGCATCAGTTTTTTAATGCCTGTTGCCACAGCACAGGCACGGCCATGAGCAGCTTCTGTCATATCAATATCCATATAGTCATAGGCAAAAACAGAGCACCCTACCGGTGCCACACCAATTGTAGTTTCCTGTATGCCCAATTCTTCCACTACTTCCATTATCAGCTTATGAACCAAACTGTGGGCACAGCCGGGGCAATAGTGCATACCCACATCCACCATAGTATGTGGCTTGTGGTATACCATTTCATATTCATCTTCATCCTTATGGCAGGCTGGCATTGTTACTTCTATTGCTGTGCCTGGTAATACTTGTTCTTCAGTTGACATGATGATACTGTATTAATGTTTCTAAATGATGAACAATTTCTTCCGGGGTTGGCATCATACCACCCATGCGGCCATAAAACTCTACGGGTACCTTACCTTCAACCGCCAGTTTTACGTCTTCTACCATCTGGCCGCTGTTCAGTTCCACACTCAGCATCAGTTTTACCTGTGATGCCAGTTCTTTCAACCGCTGATAAGGATATGGATATAAGGTGATGGGACGAAGCAGCCCAACTTTTATTCCTTTTTCTTTTGCCAGTTCCATTGACTTCTGGCAAATTCTTGCACTAAGACCATACGCTACAAAAAGATATTCGGCATCTTCGGTATTTATTTCTTCAAACCGTACTTCATTCTCACGGATAGCTTTGAATTTTTCTTCCAGGTGACGGTTGTGTTTTTCCATATTCTCCGGAAGAATGTGCAGTGATGTAATGTAATTTCTTCCTCTTGAAGCCGGTTTGCCGGTTGTGGCCCACGACTTATCAAACGGCGGCCTTGTGTAAGGATGAAATTTTACTTTCTCCATCATTTGCCCAATAGCTCCGTCTGATAACATAAGCACTGGGTTACGATATTTTTCAGCAAGGTCAAATCCTAAATAAACAAAGTCAGCCATTTCCTGAACAGAAGCCGGAGCCAGTACAATCATTTTATAATCGCCATGTCCACCACCTTTTACTGACTGGAAATAGTCACCCTGACCTGGCTGAATAGTTCCGAGGCCTGGACCTGCACGGTTTACATTTACCAGCAAACAGGGCAGTTCAGCACCGGCAATATATGAGATGCCTTCCTGCATCAGGCTCATACCGGGAGAAGAGGAAGATGTCATGGCACGGAAACCGGCACCGGCAGCACCATACACCATGTTGATAGAAGCCACTTCGCTTTCTGCCTGCAATACAATGCGGCCATGTTTGGGCATTTCTCTCGCCAGGTATTCCAGCACTTCAGATTGTGGTGTGATAGGGTAGCCAAAATAAGCATCGCAGCCGGCCTGTATGGCCGCTTCAGCCATTGCTTCATTACCCTTCATCAGTTTATATTCTGTCATAGCTCTTATTGTTTTGATGAAGTGACAAGCGTTTGAATTTGTTCTTTTATGTTTTCCGGCGTAATATCAACCGGTTTTTTCTTAGGGTGTGTACGGTAAACCGTTATGACCGCATCGGGACAAACAAGGGCGCAATTTATACAGCCGGTACAAACATCATTGTTGGCAATAATGTAACGGTAACCTTTAATGTTGATAGTCTCAGACAGCTTCAGTGCCTGTTCTTTACAGGCATCTGTACACAGTTCGCAACCCTTGCACCGCTGAATATCTATCTCAACTTTACCTTTTACAGCCCTTTCTTTTGTTGCCTTCAGGTTAGTGTTTTTTTCTTCCATTGTTCGCTTTTTTCAAATGAACATTTGTTTGTCAATTTGACTTAACAAATTTCGGGATAGGGAGCTCCTTAATCTATCAATATAGTCATGGCAGGATATGATTATTGTCAGTAAATAAGCACACCTCCGGAAGAACCGAACTCATTCATCCACCGTGATACTTAACACTTTAAGCTCTTTCCTTTAAGGATGGAAACTAAGAAACAGCCACATTTAGGGCAGCAGGAACCGTAGCTGTTCATATGAAAAACAGTGTCGCAATCATTGCATTTTGCTTCGCCGGGGATAACCTCAATATTCAGTTCCGCATTTTGCACTACCGTTTTTGATTTGATGGCTTCAAAAGCAAAACGCAATGCATCAATTTCAATACTGCTCAGTTCACCAATCTGCAGGTTTACTGCCGAAACAGTTCCTTTGATGCCGGGCGGCACCGATCGTTCAGCAATGGATAAAATAGAATGTGCTATGGAAAGTTCGTGCATGGGATGGCAATAGTAAATTAAAAAACCATTAAGCAATTAAGCTGATTAAGAAAAGTTCTTACTGGTTCTCAAATCCTTAGTGGTTTGCTATTCTAACCTTCTTTA
The DNA here is from genome assembly GCA_016719815.1 of Chitinophagaceae bacterium. Taxonomy (GTDB): domain Bacteria; phylum Bacteroidota; class Bacteroidia; order Chitinophagales; family Chitinophagaceae; genus JJ008. The sequence goes on from JADJYK010000010.1 coordinate 56,845, forward strand.
TTCCCTTCTTCAGCCGCTTTCTTCGCAACGGCAGCGGCCTTATCAGCAGCAGCTTTTTCGGCAGCTTTCTTTTTCTTTTCAGCGGCATACAACTCACGGCTTTCAATCGCCTCGGCAAAAAGTTTATTCCAGCCGTTATTAATATTTTCTTCTTTTAGTGCACAAGGAGCAGGCTCTGCAGTCTGAAAGATTGCACCTTCTTTGGGACAGGCCCTTACACATTCAGTACAATAAATACAAACAGCCCTGTTGTAGTGGTAAGTTTGCTTTCCTTCCATGTCTTGAGAAAAAACAATCGCACCCGGGGGGCAGACAGCCTCGCAACGACGGCACCAGATACAAAGGCTTTCTTCAAAACCAATCAGTCCGCGGTAATCGTCTGGCTTGTAGGTTTGTTCAAACGGATATTTCGTAGTAACCGGTTTTTTAAAAACGTTGCCAAGTGCTTTGAAAAATGTTTTCATCTCATATAGTTTTTATCTTGCTGTACAGGACAGGCAAGGGTCGTATGATGCAATAATAGCTGGTGCTGAAGCGTATTCATTTCCTTCAAATGCAGCCCGCATGGCAGCCACATTGGAGAAAGTTGGTGCTTTAATTTTCAACCTTTCCAGCACCTGTGTTTTATTTCCTTTGGCATAATAAAACAGTTCGCCCCTGGGTGCTTCCAGCCTTACAGTGGCTTCTCCTTCAGGAAATGCTTTTGTTTCAGTAATCAGCGCCGACTCAGGCAATCCGTTAATAATGTTTTCAATAATGCGGATGGAAACATACAGCTCTTTGAGGCGTACCAGGTTTCTCGCATATACATCACCGCTTGTCTCTGTTACCACTTCAAAGCCCACTTCTTTCCAGGGCAGCAGGTCTTCCGTTTCATTGCGCACATCAATAGGCACACCGGCGGCACGGGCAAACGGACCAACGGCGTTCAGCCTGTACACCATTTCCTTATTGATGATACCGGCTCCTTTATTTTTCAGGGAAAGCGTCCAGTTGGTTTTGAAGATGTCAACGATTTCTTCCAGTTGCGGCATAAAGGTCTTCAATCGCTTTAAAATCGTTTGCCCAACTTCCGGTTTCAGATCTCTTGACACACCACCCACAATCGCAAAGTCGTATTGAATACGGTTGCCGCATACGGCTTCGAGCAACTCCATGGAGAATTCCCTGTACTGCATGGTTTTCATAAACAGGGCTTCAAAACCGGAGTTTTCGGCCACATGGCTCAGGCACAGCAGGTGTGAGTGAATGCGGTCGAGTTCTATCACCAGCATACGCAGGTATTTAGCCCGGATGGGAATATCTATTTTCAGCAACTTCTCCGCTACTTGTGAGTAAGCAGTAGAGTGTGAAATAGAACACAAGCCACACACACGGCCCACCACAAAACTTACCTGGCGGAATTTAAACTTGGTAACACAGGCCTGCTCAATGCCGCGGTGCACATAAAACACATTGGCTTCTGTGTTTACAATTTTTTCATTCTCGGTAGTAAACTTAAAGTGTAACGGCTCCAGCAGTGAAATATGCTGGGCACCAATTGGAATTTCGTATTGCTTTGCCATAATTATTTCTTACCTCACCCCCAACCCCTCTCCTACTGAGAGGGGAGTAGTGACTTTATTTACAAATCAGTTTTTTGATTTCATCTTTTACGTTATTATTTGTTCTTACGTAACGGACCGGTTTCAAAATCGGGCTCCAGTACAAATCCCTTCTGGGTGTTTTCAATTTTGATATTCATCAAATCTACCAGCTCGGCTTCTGCCACCCATGAGGACAACACAATATCTTTTATACTGGGAACTTCTTCATCGGGTGTTATCATTGCAAAAAAGCAGGTGGTTTCGCAAGGGTGAGCATAATCGCTGAAGAACCATTGTATTTCCATTTTATCACCTGTTTCAACAGCGTTCATCACCATGAAGTGATGCAAATCTTCCTTGTAAAAAGCACCGATGTCTTTCTTCAGGTTTTCTAATGTAGTTTCTATCTTTTTCATGTGAACCTTTATTATTGTTTTTTTGCCACATGTTATTCGCTATAAATTTTTTTTCGGTTACTGTTATAAATTACCCTGAAAAATTTATAGCTCATTTCATGATAACAATGGTTTTATTTCGTCAGCAATATTTCTTCTGTTCAACTGCTTTCCTTCATTAACTGCTTCTTTTTTCAATCTTACAGATTCTTCCAGTTCTTTTGTTTTCTTTTCCAGTATGCCCAATGCCTGCACCACACCATCAATAATCTGCTCAGGCCTTGTGCCACATCCGCACACATACACATCCACAGGAATGTACTGGTCAATGCCGCCTTCGCAGTTGTACATGCCACGGAACACACCACCGGTACTGGCACAGGCGCCGCAACTGATAACCACTTTGGGTTCGGGCATTTGTGCATAAATCTCCACCAGTCTTTCACGGCTGCGTTTCGTAACAGGACCTGTTACCAATAAAATATCCGACTGCTTGGGATTTCCGGTATTAATCATTCCAAAGCGTTCAATGTCATACTTCGGACCAAGACAAGCCAATATTTCAATATCACAACCATTGCATCCGCCTGCATTGTAGTGCAGAATCCAGGGTGATTTTTTTCTGTACGACGCTAACTTCATGATAAGATGTTTATTAATAAATTAATAAAAGCAAGAGAGAAAGCAACGCCTAATGAAAAGCGAAGCATTTGTTTGTAATTAACCCTTGCGGATGAATTGTCCAATGCATTCAGGTAAAAGAAGGTGAAAACAATCAATCCGATACCCAGCAAAATATTACTACCTGCAAACAGGAACACCAGTGTGTAGCAAAAAACATAGTCGAGCCACTTGGCTGTATATACTGCTTCATAGAACAGTCCGGAAAATTCCAGTTCTACACCACCTGTAACTTCCTGGTGCGCCTCGGCCACATCAAAAGGTGATTTTTTTAATTTGATAGGAAGGATAAGCAGTAAGGCAACAAATGCCAGTGGCATTTTATACAGCAATGGCTCATCCCACAAGTACACAGCGCCTGTTTCAAAAGTGCCGGTTATCATAAAGATGGAAACGGCAATAATAATAAGTACTGGTTCATAAGCCAGTACACTGATGGCGGTACGGTTGGCACCTAAGTGACTGAACACTGAACGGGTACTGTAACCAGCCAGTATTATCAACGCTGTTGAAAGCAGGTGCAGGAAAATAACAAGGATTAAATCGCCACCCAGCAGCAACACACCCAACGCAAACCAGAGCGACACAAAATGCATAATACCCAGAAAAGCATGTGCTGAGTGTACAATCATTTTCCGCTTATCTGCCAGCTTTAAAAAATCGTAAAATGGTTGCAGCAGCGGCGGGCCAATCCTTCTTTGCATTCTTGCTTTTACCACCCTTTCAAAGCCATAAACAAGACCGCCTATGATGGGTGCCAGCACAATCAGTAAAACCGGAATCAGGTAATCGTTCATAACAAACTATTTTATATCAGTGCCACAATGATTAATGAAATAAAAAACAGAACACCAGCTGCATAGAAATATGGAGTGGCTTTATCTGTTGAGAAATAGAAGGAAGAGAAAGTATAGTTTACTTTTTCACCACACATATATTCTTTGGCCCTGTCCACATTTTTAAAGCGGACAAACATGGCTGTAATAATAGTAACCGGCAACAGGAAGAAAGCAATCAGCAATGGAACTAATGGTAATTTTATTGGCCCGATGTATATATTCCAGCCCTCGGTTAAAACAGGTATCTCATTTACATTTAAAGATGTAGCCGCTACCGGGGCGAAGTATTCTGTTACCAGCCAGGGCAGACCAATAATACTTAGTATGATTAAACCGATAAGCACATAAATAGTTCCTGAAAAGATTGGCCCTGTTTTTTCGAATTTCAGTTTGTCGCTTTCCCCGGTCCTCGCAATCATCAGTCCCATTACTTTAAAGTACAGCAGCGACAATACGGCGCCACCACAGGCAACAGCCACCATCACCAATGCTCCTAATATTTTTTTATCTGCTGTCATGGCACCAAGTGTTTCAATGCTCATCCATTTACCAATAAAAGCACCAAATGGCGGCAGCAGCAATGACATAAAGCCAATGGTAATAACCAGCGAAGTAAAGGGTCCGATTTCGCCCAGCCTGTCCATATCGGATGATTGTTTGAGATGAAACACTCTTTCCAAAATACCTGCGTTAAGAAACAGCATACATTTTGAAATACCATGAAACATTATCAGGGCAAGTGCCGCTACAATAGTAACCGGTGTGCCAACAGCACCCATCATTATCATCAATGCGAGTAAGGCAATGGTAGAGTGAGCCAGTATGCGTTTGAAGTTATCCTGCGATAATGCACCAATGGCTGCGGCTATAAATACAAAGCCTGTTAAAGCAATGATTACAGTTGCTACAGGAGTATCCCTGAGTGCAGGTGATAAACGAAGAATAATAAACGGCGCAATCTTCACCATAGTGGAAGAGTGGAGCAAGGCGCTGACTGGAGTAGGTGCTACCATCGCACCCAGCAACCACTTACTGAACGGCATTTGGGCTCCTTTAATTAAAGCCGCCACACTCAGCAAAGCCAATGGCAATAAAATACCGGTTGCACCCGTATTTGCCAGCAGGTTGGTAAATGTGCCTTCGCCAAAACCGTTGTAATGAATAAAGAAAATCGCTGCCAGAATGGCCAGACCGCCAATCTGGTTCATCCATAAAGCGGTCAATGCGTTATTAACTGATTCTTTATCTTTTCTGAAGCCGATAAAGAGGAATGAAGCCAGTGTGGTGAGTTCAAAAAACAGGAAGAAATACTCCAGGTTGTCTGACGACACAATCAGGTTCATCACGGCAATAAACCAGAACAGGATGGAAAGAAAATATTTTTTACGGAAGCTGCTGCATTCTTCCTCATCAATATACTTCAACGAGTAAATGGCAATTACACCGCTGATAACATTGATAAGCAGGAACATGAATGTACTCAGCTTATCTACCATAAACTGCATACTCTCAGCGGCAGGCATTGTTTTCAGTAAATACAACAAGCCGCCCAACTGCAGCACACTCATCACACCCACCAGCAGGCTTTTTTTGCGGAAGGCCACCCATCCGAAGTAAAGCAACAGCAGGATGTCGGCCCCGGCTACAATCTCATTTACATAATGCGGAAGCCCAAAATAAAAGGGTTCATCCACATTAAGAAACAGGTACAGAGATAGTATTGACAGGGCCACTGAAGAAGCAATGACCAAAACCCTTGCCGCCGTCTTAGGCAGCAACAGCAGTAAACCGCTTACTACAAGCGGCAGTATAAATAAACTGGCGATATAAGGAAACATGAGCCAAAATTTAATGTCAAATTGAAATGCGATATTAGACAGAATTCAGGGGTGGGAAATGATGCTCATCATTACCGGGCATGATATGTCAGACAATTGTAAACTGTCATAATGACAATTGTTACGTGGCAGCCTGACTTTTATCAGCAAAAGGGAAGCTGTAAGCGGTTTGCTGTCTATGTTGCAACTTTAAAAAACTCTTTCTCAAAAAAGGAAATTGCCTTTTCAAGGTTCTTTTCTGCTACCCTGCTCAACGACGTTCCTAATCCCCAAATATGTCCTTTAATGGCAATAGTAAATGATTTAGGAATCTTATTGTATAGCTCTTTGGTGAGATAGAGAATCGTCTCCGGCGATTGCATGTGGGATGAATAATAATAATGGGCAGCCGGCTTGCACCGGTGTATCTCAAAGCCCTGTTTTAATTTGGAGTGGGATGCATCAGCAAAAATCACCGTATCGTATTTGCTTACCAGTACAGAATCTTCTACCTGCAACTGGTACCTGAACTCTGTATCTACCTTGCCCAGGTTGTGTTTTGCAACCAGCTCGGTAAACTTCCAGCCGAGCCCGTCATCATGACGGCCACAGTTACCGATGCCAATCACCAGAATTTTTTCCGTATCAGTATTTAAGCCGCTCATCTATCAACTCTCCTTTATAATTATACAGTTCTGCTTTCAACGGCATCTTTCCCATGGCCTGTGTGGCACAACTAAGACAGGGGTCGTAAGCCCTGATGGCCACTTCCACCTGGTTCAGCATACCATCAGTAATGGTGCCTTTGCGGCTGATAACATTATTGGCCACCCATTTCACCGCCGTGTTCATTGCATCATTATTATGCGTGGTGGAAACAATAAGATTACAACGGGTTATCATTCCTTTATCATCCACTTCGTAATGGTGTGTAAGAGTGCCGCGGGGAGCTTCGATAATGCCAATACCTTTGGACCGTGGTGTGCCTTTTCGAACAAGGTCTTCACCTAAAAGCTCCGGGTCGTTCAGCAAAACCTTCATCACTTCTGCTGCATGTAATACTTCAATCAGCCTGGCCCAGTGTGAGTACATTGTGCTGTTGTCAACTTTTTTGCCGGTAAAGGCAATAAAAGCTTGTCTTTCTTTTTCTGCCAGCGGTGTGGGAATAAAATCACACATAGTTGATTCTTGCCAGCGGCCCAACCCTGTTCCAGCCCTTTTCTCTGCCAAGGCTCTTCAGGTAAGGGAACTTCATATATGACCATTGCGCCACAGCTTCACTAAAATATTGCTCATACAAATCTGTCGAAACATCATCCAGTGTTCTGTTTCCTTCACTGTCAATAGCTCTTAATTTTCCGTCATACAAATCCATACCCCCATTCTCATTTACCATTCCGAGGTGGCCAGACGGAAATTCGGCAAATTCATCCAGCAATTTTCTGTTCTTCTCATGATAGCCTTTCATAAAATCAACAATTGCCTGTGACCAGGTAATCATTGTGTCTATGCTTTCAATTTCTTTTCCATCAAGGAAGAAGTCTCTTTCCCGCTGTGTAAATGTTTTATGCACACCCCCGGGAACGGCCAGTATGCCATGAATTTTTTTACCGGCAACCGCCTTTATTATTTCCTGGCCAAAGCGTCGCATAGTAATGCCTTTTACAGCCAACTCCCTGTTTTCGACAGCAACAGCCACTACATTTCTTTTTTCAGCCGGAGCATCAACGCCAAATAATAAATCAGGTGAAGCGAGATAAAGAAATGAAGTGCATGCGATTGAAATATTTGCCCAAAGTGCATCAGCCTGCGCAATTTGGTGGCAGTAGGCGAAAGATCTTTCGGATCGATACCCACTAATTGGTCAATTGCTTTTGCTGCTGCAAGGTGATGGCTCACCGGGCAAATACCACAAAGCCGTTGTACCAGCACCGGTGCTTCCCAGTATGGATGTCCTTGTATGAAACCTCTCGAACCCCCTGAACTCCACTATGTGAAAGAAGGAATCTTTTACCTGGCCGTATTCGTCGAGATGTATGGTTACCCTGCCGTGGCCTTCCACTCTTGTTACCGGGTCTATGGTTATTTTTCTGGTCATGATAAAAAAATAAATTATTAATCGTACTTAAACTCAGAGTATAAAATGGAATACTCTTCTCCCCACAAAATATTTTTTACAGCCTTCCATATGTGATTTGCATCCGGCGGGCATCCGGGAATGAAGTAATCAATCCGTACAATTTCACTGCAGGCATACACCCTGTCCAGTATTTTGGGAAGGTCTTCATGATACGGCACAATATTAGCTCCCGGTTCGCTGGTGGCAGAGTTGAGATACGCCTCCTCCAGACATTCGCTCAGCGGAATAGAATTTCGCATAGTGGGTAAGCCTCCCCAAATGGAGCATTCACCCAGCGAAACAAGAATATCACAATGTTCTCTGAATTTGCGCAACGTCTCAATATTCTCTGAGTTGCAAACACCCCCTTCGATAATACCTATGTGACAGCGGGATGTAAAGTTTTTAAAATCGGTAAGCGGTGATTTATCAAAAGAAATCAGTTCCACCACATCCAGCAAATCGGTATCAATATCCAGCATTGACATGTGGCAACCAAAACAACCTGCCAATGAAACGGTAGCAACAATCTTCTTTTCCATCATGGTTGGCCTTGACCGATGGCCATGTTTTTTCTTTGTATAATCCTTTTGCACCGAGTCCATATCATACTTACGGTCGCCAAATGGTGCGGCAAGACTTACACCACGTACAATAATGGCACCGGTGGGACAAATCTTCATGGCGTTTATCACCTGCTCTTCTGATAGTTTTTCTTCCTGCTCATAATCAATTCCTACGTAAGTCTCGTTGCCCCTGTCCTGGTAGTTGAACACTTTTTTGCCATCATCAGTTTTTACATCCACTACACAGCGCAGGCATTTAATGCAGCGGTTGTGCTCCATCACCATCCTGCTCGGTTTATAATCAATCGCCCTGTCTTTAAACAGGTGCTGAAACCTTGTGGAGGAAATACCCAACTCATATCCCATGTGCTGCAAATCGCAATGGCCGCTTTTTTCACAGGCCGGGCAAATGTGGTTGCCTTCGGCAAACATCATTTCCACCAAAGCCTTACGGCTATCCACCAGTTCCTCTGTATTTACTTCTACAGTCAGTCCTTCTGTTATTTTTTCCGTACAGGCCGGACTGTATTTTCCATTTATCTTGCAAGTGCATACACGGCAGGTGCCTAATGGTGGTTCTATATGTTCGTAAAAACAAAGCGATGGAATAAAGATGCCATTCTCCCGGGCCACCAGCATAAGCCCCTTTCCTTCTTCGGCCTGAATGGCTTTTCCGTCAATTGTAATATTTACCAGTTTTGACATAACATTCAGATTTTGTATTTCTCATATTCTTCTGTTGCCGCCTCCATATCAAACTTCAGGTTTAACCCGTTATACTCTTTATCCAGCCGCTGCATAAAATAGTCGTGAAACTTATCCATTGCATATATAAGGCTGTTGGTGGCGGTTTTACCTAATCCGCACCGGCTGGTGTTTTTCATGATAGTTCCCCAGCTTTTCAATTCTTTTAAATCAGCCTCATTAGCCAGGCCATTCTGCAATCTTTCCAGCTTACGCTGAATAATAAAATTGCCTGCACGGCACGGTGTGCAAATGCCGCATGATTCAGACATAAAGAATTCTGAAAAATTTTGCAGCACTTTTACCAAATCTCTGCTTGCTGAAAATCATAAATGAACCGCCGCAGCGTATGTCTTTTCGGGCAAGCAGGTCGAGCATGGAGATGCGACGGTATTTTTCTTTGATGGAAATACACTCACCGGAGGGGCCGCTTACTTGTATGTAATAAGGGTCTTCTGCCTCACAGAGTTCAAGCAGCTCGGCAACCGTCATTCCCCATTCAATTTCATACAAGCCCGGCAGTTTACAATCGCCTGACACACTCAGCAGTTTTACACCAGGCGACCCCGGAATGCCCTGGCTCATATATGCATCAGCGCCAATCTCAATTATTCTTGCGGCTGCACAAAAAGTTTCTACATTATTAATTACAGTGGGATGTTGCAAATAGCCTTTCTCTACCGGGAAGAACCATTTGGTTCTCGGCTCTCCTCTTTTTCCTTCCAGCGACTCAAGTAATGCAGTTTCCTCGCCGCATACATATGAGCCTGCGCCCATTTGCACCCTGATATCAAAATTGAAGCCTTTAATGTTTCCGCAATCTGTTCCCAGTAAACCTGCTTTTTTGTATTCATCAATGGCGGCTTCCAGTTTATTCTTCAGCCAGCGGTATTCACCCCGCAGGTAAACGATTCCGTTTTCGGCACCAATGGTATAGCCACAAATAATCATTCCTTCAATCAGGGTATTAGCCTGTGTATTTATCAGCACCCTGTCTTTAAATGTTCCAGGTTCACCTTCATCAGCATTGCATACCACATACTTTGTCGCTGAGGGTTGCGATTTAGCCGCACTCCATTTTTTCCAGGTAGGATAATAGGCGCCGCCGCGGCCGGCCAGTTCTGCTTTTTTCAATTCTTCCAGCACACCATCCTCCCCAAGTGTTGTAGCTCTTGCGAATGCAGAACCATTGGCAAACTCTTTAAAAAAAACAGTTTTGTTACCGGGTGGCATATAGCGGATATTGTCTGCCGGGGAATCACAAATAGTCTCCGGGTCAACACCACGCTTAAGAGAAGAAATAATGTCCTTAATCTTAATAGCATTAAGATTGGTAAACGGGTAGAAGTTAATTAACGCAGACGGCTCCTGATCACTAAGTCCGATACAGGGTGTAAGAAATAAACCAAATGTACCTGTACGGTCAACAGATCCGAAAGTAGTGCCGGACTCTCTCTCCAGTGTTTCTTTAATACGGCTGAATCCCTTTATATCAGCCACAATACTGTTGTTAAGATAAATAGTGTACTTGCCGGTGGGCTTACGATGGAAGAAGTGATAAAACGACACCACCCCTTCCACTTCTATTTCAGAAAGGTTGAACTGGCGTGACAATTTTATTACATCCTCATCTGTTATATAACCATTACTTAGTTGTAAATCCCACAATTGATCCATCATCCGGGTTTGAAGAGGTTCTTGCATGTCCGGGATTTTATTGGTAAAAGATGCTAACAAATTACACCAGCGATAACCCGAAAAAAATTAAGCAGGTCATAACTTAATATGATTAAAGTCAAGTTTTTAGGGTTTGTTTATTGACATTTGCCCGATTGCTTAAAAACAGGAGATAAGATGATAATAGTCATACTTAGGTGATTTTTGTCACAATAGCTTAGCCCCGCTTTTAGATAAGCAACTTCGATTGCCATTCATGTGATACAACAACTCTACATATTTCTTTGCAGGTCAAGCTGCGCCAAACTCTCTCCACTCTATTTAAAAGACAGTTTTAAATATCAACTGATATGACCGCAACACATCATACCCATCATCATGCACATGCACAGGAGCTTTCCAAAACAGATCCACGGGTAAAGCTTATTGCCGCCAAAATGAAAAAAGAGAATCATAAGCCCGATGCGCTAATTGAAATTCTTCACACAGCGCAGAATGCTTTTGGCTTCTTACCAAAAGAGGTGCTGAACTTTATCGCCAAAGAATTACACCTGCCGCCCTCAAGAGTGTATTCAACTGTCACCTTCTATCATTTCTTTTCACTCAAATCTAAAGGTGAGCACACCTGTCTTGTTTGTACAGGTACAGCCTGCTATGTAAAAGGGGCTCAGGCTTTACTAAATAAAATTGAAAGCCAGTTTTCACTAAAACCCGGACAGGTTACCGCCGATAATAAACTGGGGGTGCAAGTAGCCCGTTGCATTGGTGCCTGTGGTCTTGCACCGGCAGTTGTAATAGATAATGATGTACACGGTAAGGTTACAGAAGAAGTTATCATCAATTCAATTAACGAGAAAATTGGAACTATATGAACCGACATGAATTGCAGGCAATGGTAGAAAAAGCTAAGGAAAAGCACAAACAGCTTAAACATAAAATATGTGTTTGCTGTGGCGCAAGCTGTATATCATCCGGATCGGAAGAGGTGCTTAAAAAACTGCAGAATGAAATAAAAACAAGAGGCCTGGAGAATGAAATTGAAGTGGTGCCTTCGGGTTGTATGGGGCCCTGTAACCAGGGACCATTAGTAAAACATTTACCGGAAAATACCATCTATCAGCGGGTGGATTGCGAAAATCTGGACAGGATTATTGAAAGCCAGATTGTAGAAGGTAAGCCTGTTGAAGATATGCTGCTGTTTGCCGACTCAAGAGAAAAGCCCTTTGTAAATGCCAATGAAGATCCTTTCTTCAAAAAGCAATTGAAGATTGCTTTAAAGGATTGTGGCGACATTAACCCCGAAGAAATAGAAGACTATTTCGCCGTTGGTGGATACCAGGCGTTGGATAAGGCGCTGTACCGGATGACGCCCGAAGAAGTAATTTCTGAAGTAAAACAAAGCCGCATTCGTGGTCGTGGCGGTGCCGGTTATCCAACAGGTTTGAAGTGGGAAACCGTTTATAAATACGTCAGCCCTCAGAAATATGTTATCTGCAACGGTGATGAAGGCGACCCCGGAGCTTTTATGGATCGTAGTGTACTCGAAGGCAATCCGCACCGCATTATTGAAGGCATGACCATTGCCGGATATGCTATCGGCGCCAGCAAAGGTTTCGCATATATCCGCGGCGAATATCCGCTGGCAATAAAACGTTTTGAACAGGCTATAAAACAAGCTACCAAACATGGTTTGCTTGGTAAGAATATTTTGGGGAGCCCCTTCTCTTTTGAAGTAGAGGTAAGAATTGGTGCCGGCGCATTTGTATGCGGCGAAGAAACAGCTCTTATTGCCTCCATTGAAGGCAAGAGGGGCACACCCAAACCAAGGCCGCCATTCCCGGCAGAGTCGGGCCTGTGGGGAAAACCTACGCTCATCAATAACGTAGAAACATTTGCTGCCATCGCACCCATCATTCAAAACGACGGTGAATGGTACAGCGAAACAGGTACTGCAAAAAGTGCAGGAACAAAAGTGTTTGCCCTGGCAGGAAAAATAAACTATTCCGGTTTAATTGAAGTACCAATGGGTACTACGCTTCGTGAAGTGGTATTTGAAATTGGAGGCGGCATACAGGGCGGTGCCGAATTTAAAGCAGCACAAACAGGCGGCCCTTCCGGCGGTTGCATTCCTGCCGAACACCTCGATGTAAAGATGGATTATGAATCACTTACAAGCCTGGGTTCTATCATGGGCTCCGGAGGTTTGATTGTAATGGATAAGAGTTCTGACATGGTGGATGTAGCCCGTTTCTTCATGGAGTTCTGTATGGATGAAAGCTGTGGTAAATGCGTACCCTGCCGTGTAGGAACGAAAATGATGCATGACCTGCTTCAAAAAATATATGACGGCAAGGCCACACAAATTGACCTTGACAGACTTGAAGAATTGGCTGTGTATGTAAAAGAAACCAGCCTGTGCGGACTGGGTGGTTCGGCCCCCAATCCGCTGTTGAGCACACTCCGCCATTTCAGGCAGGAATATGAAAGTAAAATTTTGAAAGAAGCGTAAACCATTTCAAAGAAAGCTGTATGAACAAAATATCTGTAATAATAGACGAAAAGAAATTTGATGTTGACCCGCAAAAAACCATATTAGAGGTCTGCCGGGAAAACGGGATTGAAATACTTACGATGTGCCACCTGAAAGGCCTGATGGATATTGGTGCCTGCCGTCTTTGTATTGTGGAAGTGGAAGGTATCAACAGGCTCCTGTCAGCATGTACAACTAAAGTGGCACCCAACATGGTCGTTAAAACCGCAACTGACAGGATTAAGAGATATCAGCGTATCACCACTGAGCTTTTCTTTGCTGAACGCAACCACGTATGTGCCGTATGTGTATCCAACGGAAAATGTGAGCTGCAAAATCTCGGATATAAAGTAGAACTCGATCATATCCGCTATCCTCACCTCTTTCCGCAATGCGAAGTGGATACATCACACCCCTGGTATGTTATGGACCACAACCGTTGCATCATGTGTACCCGTTGCGTCAGGGTTTGTAATGAAGTGGAAGGAGCACATAACTGGGATGTAATGAACCGTGGCCACCAGGTACGCATTATTTCTGATTTCAACACGCCATGGGGTCAGTCCACTACCTGCACTTCATGCGGCAAGTGTTTGCATGCCTGCCCCACAGGTGCCATCTGGCCCAAAGCGATTGTACAGGGACAGTTGGAAAAGAATCCGGTGATGGTAACAGAGCTGGTGGAAAGAAGAAAAATGAAATTGTAAGCAGCCTTGTATTATTACAATTGAAAAACGATTAGAGAAACCGAAAACGATAATTCATGAGTAAGAAAAAATTAGCAACGGTATGGCTCGGCGGATGTTCCGGTTGTCATATGTCTTTGCTGGATATTGACGAAAGAATACTGGATGTTGCCAAACTGGCCGACATAGTGAAAAGTCCTGTTGTGGACGGTAAAGAATTTCCAGAAGTGGATATTGCATTGGTGGAAGGCTCCGTTACCAGTGATGAGCACCATCGGGAAATATTGCATATCCGCAAGCATTGCAAAACACTGATTGCATTTGGCGACTGTGCCGTAATGACCAATGTAACCGGCATGCGCAATTACTTTGATTTGAAAGATGTTTTTGAAACATCTTATGTTCATGCCATCAGCAACGACCACATCGGCCTGGTACCCGATCACCCATCTCTTTTAAAATTGAACGACAAAGTAGTTCCGCTGCAGGAAGTGGTGAAAGTTGATTTTGTAATTCCCGGCTGCCCGCCCGATGCGGACACCATCTTCTATGTACTGTTTGAATTTTTGAATGACAGAATACCTAATTTAAGTGAGGCTAAAAAACTGAAATATGGATAAGCGTAAAATATTTATCTCTCCGGTAACCAGGATAGAAGGACATGCCAATATAACACTCGAACTCGACGATAACGGCAACGTAAGCGATGCCCTCTTTCATGTAAATGAATTCCGGGGATTTGAAAAATTCTGTGAAGGACGTATGTACACCGAGATGCCCACCATCACTCCCCGCATCTGTGGTATATGCCCTACCAGTCATACACTGGCCAGCGTAAAAGCCTGTGAGATGATACAGGGTATTAAACCCACCTATACGGCTAACCTGTTGCGCAGACTAATGCACATTGGTCAGAATCTTTCATCCCATGCTCTTTCTTTTTTCCACCTGTCTTCTCCCGACTTTCTGATGGGATACGACAGCGATCCGGCAAAGAGAAATATTATCGGTATGGCTGAAAAATACCCTGACATCGCTGTTCGTGGTATCCGTTTAAGAAAATTCGGGCAGGAACTTAGTGAACGCATCACCGGAAAGAAAATACATATCATGGGTATTGTTCCTGGCGGTATGGCTTATCCTCTCACAGAAGAAAACAGGAAGGCTTTATTGAAATGGATTCCCGAAGCACTGGAAACAGTACGCCTGGGTATTAATATCATCAAGAAGTTTCATGAAGATAATCCTGAAATGGTACGCACTTTCGCTACATCACCAACATTGTATCTTGGTACAGTAGGGCATGGCGGCGAACATGAGCTGTACGATGGTAAGCTTCGTTTCATGGATGGAGATGGTATCATTCTGCAAGACCAACTTGACCCGGCAAGATACCTCGAGTTTATAGCAGAACGTTCTGTTAACTGGTCGTACCTGAAATATCCCTACTTCAAACCTTATGGTTTCGACAGAGGCTTTTACAGGGTGGGGCCGCTGGCTCGCCTCAATGTATGCAGCCGCATGAAAACACCACAAGCACAGGAAGAGTTTGAAAAATTCAAACACATGAGCGGCGGCAAACCGGTACATGGCACTTTCTACTACCACTACACAAGACTTATTGAAGCATTGAGCGATGTGGAAGACGCAGAACGTATATTGAAGGATCCGGAAGTGACTTCACTTAATATTCAGCACCATGGCCGCTGGAACTATACCGAAGGCATTGGCAGCTCAGAAGCACCAAGAGGTACCCTGTTCCATCATTATAAAACTGACGAAACCGGTAAACTGCTTAAGGTAAACCTGCTCATTGCAACAGGCCAGAACAATCCTTCTATGAACCGCTCAGTTTTGGAAGTAGCCCGCCAGTATGTGAAGGGCGATGATATAAAAGAAGGTATGCTCAACCGGGTTGAATCTACAATCCGTTGTTATGACCCCTGTCTCTCTTGTTCAACACATGCCCTGGGGCAAATGCCAATGGTGATTGAAGTAAAAGACAAAAATGGAAACCTGGTAAAAAGAGTGGAAAGGAATTAAACCAACTGCTTAGCAATCCAATCCAAGATAATGCTGACGGCCTCGTCAGCATTTTTTTTTGCTGCGGCAGAAAATGTTTCGCCCATTTCAAAATCATAGCCCCGCACTGAGCATATCATTACGTTTA
Organism: Chitinophagaceae bacterium; assembly: GCA_016719815.1. GTDB lineage: Bacteria > Bacteroidota > Bacteroidia > Chitinophagales > Chitinophagaceae > JJ008. The sequence goes on from JADJYK010000010.1 coordinate 72,655, forward strand.
GTTCTCTCTGATATAATTGACGGGCCAGTGATACCAGTAAAGATGCATTAATATGATGTGATGAGGCTACAGGGCTTACCTGTTTCTCCTGTAGGGGATAAAATTCAACTGCATCTCCTTCAATAGCAGCATCAGCAATAACAACCGTATCAAATTGTAAAAACTCTTCCGTCAACTCAGTATGCAACTGGTGATAAATAGCAGTAGTAATACCTTGCATTTTTTTTTGTTCCACACACCTGCATATATACGGCCCAACCCCGTCATCATTGCGAATGGGATTGCCGACACCGGCCACAAGTATGCGGGAAGGGTAATTCATTATCGCTAAGCTACAGTATTTATAGAATACAAGTTACAGCAGTGGTGCCGGCCCCGTTCATTCGTCCGTTACAAATAGTTAAACAAAATAATAATGAACGTACAGAAGATTTGATTTCTTATTTTACCTTTCGCAAACAAACAACTTCGTATGTATAAAAAAATATCCACTGCCACAAAAAATGATCGTCTGCCGATTTCCGGCAATGCTTTTCTTATCAGTTTGGTTATTTCTTTCGTGGCTCTGTGGTTTTATATGTACATCAACTGTATTGATGTTACCGACTGGTTTATTGAAAACATGCTGGTGTTTATTTTCTCGGCCTGGTGCATATTCAGTTACAAAAGGTTTGCCTTTAGCGATACAAGTTATTTTTTCTTTTACCTTTTTCTGCTGCTGCACATATTCGGGGCTATGTATGCCTATACACAAAACCCTGTCGGTGAATATTTTCAGGAAAAATATAACCTCTGGAGAAATCCATATGATCGGGTGGTACATTTCGGCTTTGGGTTTTTACTGGCTTACCCCTTGCACGACTACCTTCTAAACAGGCTGAAAATTAAGAGTCATTGGCAATATGTTTTACCTGTTGAAATTACACTCAGCCTGGCCTGCACTTTTGAATTAATTGAATGGACTGTGGCTGAACTGACTACTAAAGAAACCGGTGAAACCTACGTTGCCACACAAGGCGATGTATGGGATGCTCATAAAGACATTGCCCTTGCTGTGGCAGGAGCCGCAATTACAATGCTGACTCTTTATATTTACAGAAATCAAAAGAAAAAATAATTAGACCGGCACCGTTGCCCTTATAATCTGAAAACATTCTTCATCATTACCCATTTTTCACCTGGCTTTGCAAATGGCAGTTGTTGCTGAAATTGCAGCATCAGCTCTTCCCACTCCTGCACTTTCACGTTAGCAGCGTCTGTTACATTCTTATGTTCAAATGAAAAATCATCGGATGTTTCCATAATCATAAACAGCCTGTTGCCCGCTCGGTAAATCTCCATACCGGTTATACCGGACCCCTGATACTGTTCAGCACTTCGGGCCACACATTTTTATGATAATCTTCATAAGCACTGATCAGTGCTTCGTCATTTTTTAGATCGAGAGCAAGGCAATGGCGGGGCATAATATTTTGCTTATTAACTGGACAATATTACACAAGAAAATGCAGCAGCTTATTGTTTTTTATCCATAATAGGGCCTGATCATCCAATACACTGCCACACCCGTAACTGCCACATAGAACCATACCGGCCAGGTAATGCGTACCAGTTTTTTGTGCTTTTCATATTCGCCTGTTAAAGCCCGGTAGGCTGAGAATAAAATGAATGGAAGAATAATACCTGCCAACGGAATATGAGTACCTAATATGATGTAATAAACAATCCGGCTGCTGCCCACTGTAGTTTTCTCGATTTCTGTAACAATGCCATTCATGTCGGCATCACCAAATTTTGTTTCGCCGGCCAGCAGGTGATGAGCAATATAACTTATCAAGAAGAGGACAGACAAAAACATAGCCGCCAGCATCAGGTTTTTATGCAGCACTTGCTTTTTGTTTTTTATCGCAACCAAAGCCGTCACCAGCAATACAGCCACACAACTGTTGATAATTGCATTCAGTTTTGCAAACAAATGCACATCAAAACCAGTTTGTACATTCAGCTTTACACGGCCCAGTACTACAACTGCCGCAAATACAATTATTGAAAACCCAAAAATGAGCGTCTTGGCTTTTTTATCATTCTTCTTCCAGGTGGATGAAAACATATTCAGGGCTTATTTTTCTTTAATAAAAACAGAAGCAGCCCTACACCAAGTATTGCCAGCAAAAAAGCAACTGCCATTATCTGCAATTTACCGGCAAAAAAACTTTTTGATTTAGGATCCTTTTCCATTGTAAGCATCACAATATCTTCTGAGAGTTTGGCCAGGGCCAACGAATCCAGTCCGCTGTAGTAACCCGAACATGCCGGCTACTGTCTATCAGCACAAACTTATCACTGTGTATAAAATTTGTATCAATCCCTTCTCCGTCCTGTAATCCCAGTTTCATTTCATTCAGCGCCATTTCGTAAATCACTTTCTTATCGCCTGTAAGTAACCACCATTTTTCCGGGTTAATCTGAAAACGGTCCGCCCAGTATTTTAATCTCGCCGTTGTATCTCTCTCCGGGTCTATACTGAACGACAGAAAATGTACCAGCTTATTCGTTTTGTCGCCTACTCTTTTTCCATTATGAATAGATTCCTGTAACCGCTTCATGTTTCGGGTCATCGGCGGGCAAATGGTAGGACAATGTGTAAAGAAAAAATCAGCAATTACTATCTTCCCCTTCAGGCTGTCCCAGTTAACGGTTATGCCATCCTGGTTTGTCAATGAAAAATCAGCCAGCGGGTGCCAGGTTGTATCTGTAGTTCTTTTTCCTTTCTTAACAACAGATATTACCGAATCGGGCAGATAATGCCTCGGCATATGTATGTCATTCTCACTTTTTTCCTTAACTATAAAGTATGCAACCAGTGGCAGCAGCAGTGCCAGCAGTATTGCATAAAGGGCTTTTTTGTTCACTTATCAGTTGTTTTGTGCACAAAAGTAAAACCATTAAACCGGTTTCTTAATAACAGAAAGCCTGTTTAATGGTTCGCAAAGATTATTTACACCTTTATTTTTTCAGTTCTGCCTCACCCGGCTTCACTCCCGGAACTATCGTACTATGGTGGCTGGCAGGGGTTGTTCTTTCTTTAAAATCCTTATCGTAGTTGTTGCGCAGGTTTTTATATGAATTACCATCCCATAAGAAAGCGGCAATAAACCAGATAAAGAGCAGCAACGGCACTACAATGGTCATAATAAAGTTTCTGATTTCATCTCCCAGATGCATGAACACAGAAACAATATAAAACGCCTTGGCCAGTGTAAGGATACAAACCAATCCTTTGAACATCAAAATCAGCGTATCGTTAGGATGCTCCCCCTTATGAATATTATAAATTATTAAGCCGATTGCCAACTCAATAATTGTGATAACAGACAACAATATGGTTGTCTTTTTAATTTTCTTTTTAAATGTATCATCGTCCTGGTGCTGGTAAAATGATACTTCTTCAAATGCCGGATGTTGCATAAATTTCTAAAATTTTAAATCGCAAATTTCATTACTATTTGGTTTTGGGAATTTGTTATAGGGATTTACTATATCAAATAGAAGCACAGGAATACAAACACCCAAACCAGGTCCACAAAATGCCAGTACAATCCGGCCTTTTCAATCATCAGGTAGTGGCCTCTTCTTTCAAATGCCCCTTTCTGTGTCATTAACAACATAACAATATTGATGATAACACCAGAGAATACGTGGAAGCCGTGGAAGCCGGTGATACCATAGAAGTATCCGCCAAATGCCACAGGGCCGGGTGTCCGGACATGTTCTCCATTAAAAGTGATGCCTTCGGCTATCGGGCCCCAGGGGTTGTGGCGCATGTTTTGTCCCCACATTTCAATTTTACCATTTACCAATACTGCATGCTCGCCGGTAATCAGGTGATGCCATTCCCATGCCTGGCAACTTAAGAAGGCTACTCCTCCAACAATCGTCCAGAATAACCACTTCATTACACCTTGCTTATCTCCCTTATGACCTGCGTGTACCGCAAGTACCATCGTTACAGAGCTGATGATGAGGATAAACGTCATCACACTTACAAAGGCTAATGGCAGATTCGCATGTCCTGCTCCCGGAAAGGCGTTAAATACCACATTAGGATCTGGCCAGAAGTTTTGGCTGAAGCGGATGGTTCCGTAGGAAATAAGAAATGCCCCGAAAGTAAAAGCATCACTCATCAGGAAGTACCACATCATCACTTTACCATACTCCAGGTTGAAGGGGCTCTTGCCGCCACTCCACCATTTGGTTTGGTGTGTTGTTACTGTTGTCGACATGTTGGTTTTCGTATTAATTTCTGTTATTTATTTTATTTGCCAATCAGCACAAAGAATACCAGCAGGTATATCCATAAAGCATCCACAAAATGCCAGTACATTCCTGTTACCTGCAGCGATACAACACTGGTACGTTGTTTCACTGCCAGTGCCTTTAACAACAAAATTATCAGGGTCACAACTCCGCCCAGCACATGCAGTCCATGTAAGCCGAATATAACATACAGAAACTGTCCGGCACCAGATCCTTTGAAGGTTACCTGATGTGCCCACAGTTCTGTGAAACCCATCCACTGCAACACCAGGAAACCAGCACCTAACAATACTGTTATAGTCATCATTATCCGGTACCAGTGCATAACGCCCTGCTTAAAAGAACGGATAGCTAATTCAAGGGTAAAACTACTCACCAGTATCGCCAGTGTGGAAAGCCAGAATATTTGTGGCACCACAACCGCCTTCCAGCTGGCTTGGTTACTTTTTACAATATACGCACTGGTAAGCCCTGCAAAAATCATTATGATGCTTGCAACAGCCATCCACATCGTAAACTTATGCGGATGCATTCTTGATTTGGGTTCAATATTAATTGTGTTCACAGTCATTTAATTTCAATTTATGCCGCTTTAGCCAGTAATAACGCAAACAGCACCACCGGTAAATACATATAACTTCCAAACATTACTTTTCTTGCCGAAGCCACATCCATTTTTTTATATAATGTCACACACCTTCCTATCATAAACAGGTTGGCCAATGCAATTAATACCAAACTGATTGCTCCTTGCACACCATGATAATCACACATACCAACATAATAAGGAGCGAATGTAACCGGAACCAGTACCAGCGAATAGATAATGGCCTGCAAGGCTGTAAATTTTGTCGGACCTTCATCGGCCGGCAACAGCTTAAGCCCTACCGAAGAATAATCTTTATGTGCCACCCAGGCAATGGCCCAGAAGTGCGGAAACTGCCAAAAGAACTGAAACGCAAATAAAACCCAGCCGCCTATGGCAAGATTATTCTCACCGGCTGTCCAGCCAATTAAACAGGGTAATGCCCCGGGAACAGCACCCACTAACACAGCTATAGAGTTTACTTTCTTCAATGGCGTATAAATAAACGCATACAAGAATAAACTGAACGCCGCAATCCCCGCAGTAAGCCAGTTAAAATAGTGTCCCAGCATATACACACCTGCCACACCTGTAATAATTGCAAAAGCCCATCCCTCGCTTACGCTGATTTTTCCCGCAGCAACAGGACGCTTAGCGGTTCTTTTCATTTGTGCATCTGATTCTTTTTCCACCACCTGGTTAATCGCATTAGCACTGCCGGTAACCAGCAGGCCACCGATAAAAAGCAATAATATCATTGTCCACTTCCCTGCCACATAGTCTTCTGCTCCTTTAGTCAGCAAAAAACTAATCACACTGCTAAACACCACCATAATGCTCAGTGATGGCTTTATTAACTGTAAATAATCTTTAGGCCTTCCCATTACTAATGCGGCTATATAGTTAACCCTGCTGCTGTTCAGCTCCTGTTTATATGTATTTTCTTTTCTCAACTTTATTGCTTTGGCTTCTGTTAGGAAAGATTAGTGTTTGCTTTCATTCTCTCCAACCGGTTCTGTTTGCGGAATAAAATCCCTGCCATCCTTACTGTAATCATAAGGCCATCTGTGTACTTCAGGTATTTCTCCATCCCAGTTACCGTGTCCCGGATTGATTTCGGTTGTCCATTCCAGTGTATTGGCTCCCCACGGGTTTTTTGTTGTTACTTTTCTTCCTTTGAAAATTGAATAAAAGAAGTTAAACACAAACATAAGCTGCACAGCAAATACAATTATAGAAACTACTGTAATCATTTTATCTGTATCACCAAACTGGTTGAACGAAGCCCATCCTCTTTTGTCGAGGTAGCGGCGTGGCATACCAGCCAGGCCCTGGTAGTGCATCGGCCAGAATATAAGATACGCTCCAACCATTGTTACCCAGAAGTGGATATACGCTATCGTATTATTCATGTAGCGGCCAAACATTTTTGGAAACCAATGATGCACACCGGCAAACATGCCAAAGAAGGAGGCTACACCCATCACAATATGGAAGTGTGCTACCACAAACATGGTGTCGTGCAGGTGAATATCAATGGTAGAGTTACCGAGAAAGATACCCGTTAAGCCCCCGGAGATAAATAAACTCACAAAACCTATCGCAAATAATGTAGCTGGTGTAAACCGGATATTACCCCGCCACAAGGTGGTAAGCCAGTTAAATACCTTACTGGCAGATGGCACCGCAATTAGTAGCGTTAGCAGTACGAATACCGAACCCAGGAAAGGATTTAACCCCGTTACAAACATATGGTGTGCCCATACCAGGAAGGCAAGAATACAAATAGCAAACATAGAACCCAGCATGGCCATATAGCCAAAGATGGGCTTTCGTGAATTTACTGATAGTATTTCTGAAACCATTCCCATGGCGGGTAGCAGAATGATATATACTTCGGGGTGACCAAGAAACCAGAAAAGATGCTGATACAAAATAGCACTGCCCCCTTCATTCGGTAAAATCTCACCATTAATAACAATATCGCTCAGGTAGAAACTGGTGCCGAGGTTGCGGTCAAAAAGTAACAAGATGGCACCCGATAATAACACGGGGAACGAAAGCACACCCAATACAGCCGTAAAGAACATCGCCCAAATGGTAAGTGGCATTCTCGTCATGCTCATACCTTTGGTACGCATATTTAGTATAGTAGATATATAATTAAGCCCCCCCAGAAGAGACGATACAATAAATAATGCCATACTTATCAGCCACAAATCTGTACCGATTTTTTGACCATCACCCGCCTGACGTAAAGCGCTGAGCGGCGGATAGGTTGTCCATCCTCCGGATGCAGGACCCGTATGAACAAAAATGGATGAAAGCATTACAACACCTGCCAGGAAAAAAACCAGTATGAAAGCATATTCATAAATGGCGATGCCATATCCCTTGCCCCTACCTGCAGCGGAATAAGCAGGTTGGCAAACGTACCACTAAGGCCAGCTGTAAGCACAAAGAATACCAGTACTGTACCATGAATGGTAACAAGGCCATAATAAAACTCGGGCTGAATTTGTCCGCCCTTGGCCCATTTACCAAATATGGTTTCCAAAATTGGAAACGACTGATCGGGATAGCCTAACTGAAGACGGAACAATACCGAAAACAATCCACCGATAATGGCCCAAATTATACCAGTAATCAAAAACTGCTTACCGATAGTTTTATGGTCCATACTGAAGATATACTTCGAAATAAAACTTTCCTTGTGATGCCCATGATGTCCGTCATGATGGATACCGGCTGCTTCAGAATGTAGGTGCAATACTGCGCTCATACTATGATGTTATTATAATTTTTAACAACCATTACGGCTGTTACTGGTTTGTTTCTTTTACTTATTTGATAATAGCAGCAATTGGCGCCGCCGCTGTTACTGTATCTTTTTTTACACTTGGATCTTTGTCCGGATTGGCAACCAGGTATTGCGGTTTCTTGGCGGCCAGCCACATATCAAATTCTTCCTGTGTTTCCACCACAATAGTTCCTCTCATGCTCCAGTGTCCCTTACCGCACATCTGGTCGCAAGAAATTTCGAAAACAAAATCAGGATTACCTGTTTCTTCCTTCATTTGCTTTGTAGTCTTTGCCGGCGTAAACCACATGGTTGTGGGTGTTCCCGGCACCGCATCGGTTTTAAGCCTGAAATGGGGCAGTCCCACATCATGAATAACATCTTTAGCGCCAATAACAAGTTGAACAGGCTTGTTTATTACCAGATGCATTTCCTGCTCTACAAAAATATCATCATGGTTGGCAGGATCAGACCATATCTGGCCAACAGGGTTATTATTTTCTGCATCTACATTTTTAAAATATTTCTTTCCGAGCATTTGGTCATTTCCGGGATAGCGAAACTCCCAGCCGAATTGTTTTCCTACCACTTCGACCACCATGGCATCCTTTGGGGCTTTCCCTGTTATTTTATACCAGTAAAAAATACCGAAGCCAACAAGTATTGTAAGTGAAATAGCAGGAATTGCTGTCCAGATTACTTCCAGTTTATTATTATGAGGAAAATAAAATGCTTTTCTCTTGTCAGATTCCTGGTACTTAAATGAAAACCAAAAAAGCAGAATCTGGGTAATGAAAATACGATTATTGTAATCGCCAGTGTTACATACAGCATTCTGTCTACAAGTACCCCGTGGTCTGAAGCCGGTGCCCCAAGAATTTTCCTTTTAGTTTGGCGTTGGCATAAAAAACCCCAATTAGTCCCACTACCAGGAAAATTAACAGTAAGGCTGCATTAATCCTGTTGCTTTGCTTTCTGGAGTTTTCCATTCCGCGGAGAACGGCAACGTATTCACTGGCCTTGGCTATCTGGAAGGTCACAAGAAATCCAAGCACAAGAATGGCAATAACAAAAATAGTTTGCATACTTATACAATCTAAATGCTAAAAAATGTTGGTTAAATATATGTTGGTTTTTGCCTGCTTTAGAACGCCATACTATGTATGATGTATCAGACTTTCTTTTACAAACGGGTGATTTTTGGCCAGCAATGGTGCTTTTGTTAACGCCCTTCCTGTCAAAAACATAATTAATCCTGCAAGTCCAAGTGCTACGCCCAAATCCCACAAAATCATTGGCACTTGTGTTTCGCCGGTAGTTTTATTTGTCATTGGCCCGGGAAATACCATTTGATACAAATCAAGCCAGTGACCGAAAATAATAACAAGAGCCATCAGGGTAACCGTTCCATAGTTTCGCTTAGAGCCCCTTCTCATCAGGATAAGAAATGGTGCGATGAAGTTAATGATAAACATCAGCCAGAACAGCCCGCTGTATGGTCCTTGTGCCCTGGGTTTAAAATACGTTGTTTCTTCTGGGATATTAGCATACCATATCAGCATGAATTGTGAAAACCACAGATAAGTCCAGAATACCGAAAACGCAAACATAAACTTACCTATATCATGCAGGTGTTCTTCATTCGCATATTCAAGATAGTTGTTATTCTTTAAATACACAACAAAAAGTGCTATCAGCGCCATACCGGCAACAAAAGTGCTGGCAAAAGTATACCAGCTGTACATGGTGCTGTACCAGTGTGCATCAATACTCATCAGCCACAACCAGGGCAGGGTGGACATTACCGTTAATGCAAACACAATCATATATAGGGCCGCCCAAATGGTATTATTCCAGATATATTTTCTGGCTTCTTTTTTGGTGGCAAACGGATTATCATCAGTACTACGGGAAAGCTGGCGCATTTTCCAGCCGAGTGCCGACCATAAAACAACCGTAAGTATCGTAAACACTGTAAAGAACCCTTTGTTCAGAAATCCTTTTTTATAGTTCAGAATACTGTCGTGTTTAACATGTTCTGCATTTGTCCAGTGATAGATAGAGTCGTTTCCGCCATATACAATCGCCAGCAGTATTGCCGTAGCCAGCACACCAATTACCGGCACCACAGCAGATATTGCCTCAGGTACCCGGCGGAAAGCCATTTGCCAGCCGCCCCAGGCCAGGGTAGTGGCGCAAATAAAGAACATTGATGCGTTTACCACCAGCAGAAAATATACACTATTCTGCAACAGGCTGGCCCAGAAACGGGCGTCCTGTATTTTCTTTTCTTCTTCCGTTCCGCCGCCACCATGCGTGGTAAGATACAAACCAATAATGGCAATAACACCCAGCAGCATCAGGGCAAACGCAATGGTGTTATATCTTTTTGGTACTGTGAAATTTTCTCTTATTGACATCAGTGTTCGTTTATATAGTCTTCAAATTCTTATTAGTTCTTTTTGGCTGTAGTATCTGCGACCGGCGCAGATGTTGCAGCCGCAGGATTCTGTTTGTTTTTAATATAATCAACAACCATCCAGCGCTGTATGGTATTCAGTTGGGAGGCATGACTGCCCATTGAGTTTCTTCCGTATGTAATAGAATGGAACATGGTTCCTTCGGCCATATTCTGGGCAACTGGGTCACCCATCAGGTCCCTGGGCTTATTGGGAAAAGGGCCTTCTCCCCCTTTGTATAAAGGACCATTACCATCCATTTTTTCTCCATGACAAACACCACAATACACTAAATACAGTCTTTCTGCCTCTGTATTTTCAGCATCTGTAAGTGGCGGTAATGGATTCTTAACTACTGCCGAATTTACATATCCTGCTGAATCATTTTTATAAGGATATGTCCAGTTAATATCGCCACGGGCAATAGTACCGGCTACGGGTGTTGCGGTATCATTTATCCCCTTGTCTTTTAATGCCTGGGTAGATGCATACGTTTCATATGCACGGCTGTACGCCATGTCTGGCATATACACCCTGCCCGGGCTGCGTCTTACTTTATTGCAGCTAATCATAGCCACAGTTGTTATTACAATTCCGGACAGTATAAAAATTTTCTCATTCTCCGTCGGATTAGATATTTATTAATGTACCGGTTGAGCCGGAATTTGTTTTTCAAAACGTTTGGTCTCTTTTCCATAGCGGCCCCACCACCAGTCAGTCTCCTTATGCATTATCTGCACATCTGCTGCACCAGCCTCTTGTAAGAAGCTGATCAGTTCGGTATCGTTGGTCTTGTCCGAACATTCCAGTGCCATTACAAAAGTGTCGTCAGTCGAGCGGGGATTAAAATGATCTTTCTTCACAAAAGGAGCCAGCTGGCACAGGTAGCAAAAGGTAAGCACCATTCCTACCGAAGCAAATAATACAGTTAACTCAAATGCAATGGGAATCCATGCGGGCAGAGAAAAGAATGGTTTACCGCCAAAGTTCAACGGCCAGTCAACAGCTAATGCCCAGGTAATAAAGCCTACGGCTGTGGCCGTTCCGATAATACCATATATAAAGCCGGCAGTGTGCAGGCTTGTATCACGCAGCCCCATTGCATGGTCTAAACCGTGTATCGGATGGGGTGTGTACACATCATGAATTTTGTACCCGGCACGGCGTACCTTTTTTACGGCAGGAAACAAAATTGCTTCATCGTAAAAATTTCCAACTACAAATTTTTTAACTCCCATATGCTATATTTTGAAATCGGGAAATCGGGAATTTTCAAAATTTCCCAATTCCACTTTTCATTTTTAATGATGCTCCAAATTTTTATGCCCAAACTCTTCAAGCTCTTCTGTCTCTATTCCCAGATTTCCTTTTTTGTAATTATCACCGCTTCTTTTCAGGATATGCTTGATCTCAGCAATAGCAATAACCGGGAAGAATTTAGAAAACAGGAAATAGCAGGTAAAGAACAATCCGAAGGTTCCCAGGTAGAAACCAACTTCCCATATTGTAGGAGTGTAATATGTACTCCATGATGAAGGAAGATAGTCGCGGTAAATAGAGGTAACGATAATCACAAATCGCTCAAACCACATGCCTATATTTATCAGTATAGACATAAAGAAAGTAAGCGTCAGGTTTCTTCTCATCCTGGTGCTCCAGAATATCTGCGGGCTTAATACGTTACATCCCATCATAATCCAGTAACTCCACCCATATGGACTGCTCAGGTCAAGCCTGTTTTTAAAGAATGCGAAATGTTCGTAAGGCACCGCACTGTACCACGACATGAATAATTCTGTTAAATAAGCAATGCCTACGATAGAACCGGTAAGCACAATTACCTTGTTCATCACTTCAATATGCTCAATAGTAATATACTCCTGCAGTCCTAATACTTTTCTTGTTACTACCAGCAGCGTTTGCACCATCGCAAAACCAGAGAAGATGGCACCCGCAACGAAATAGGGAGGGAAGATGGTAGTATGCCAGCCCGGAACGATGGATGTAGCAAAATCGAAAGATACTATCGTATGCACCGATAATACCAGCGGCGTACTCAAGCCGGCCAGCACCAGTGATAAAGACTCATGGCGCTGCCAGTGTTTGGTGCTTCCTGTCCATCCAAAAGCTGCCACCCCGTAAAAACTTTTTGCCCATTTCTTTTTGGCCCTGTCTCTTAATGTCGCCAGGTCGGGCAGCAACCCTGAATACCAGAATAATAATGAAACGGTGAAGTAAGTTGAAATCGCAAATACGTCCCATAGCAAGGGTGAGTTAAAGTTTACCCACAACGGACCTCTTGTATTGGGATAAGGAAGTACAAAGAAGGCATTCCACACACGGCCCATGTGCCAGATGGGAAACTGGCCTGCACACATTACCGCAAAGATGGTCATCGCCTCGGCAGCACGGTTAACACCGGTACGCCAGCCCTGGCGGAACAACAGCAAGATGGCCGAAATCAGGGTTCCGGCGTGACCGATACCAATCCACCAGACAAAGTTGGTGATGTCCCAACCCCAACCAATTGTTTTATTCAGGTTCCACTGGCCGGTACCATAAATAACCTCAATGGTTACAGAGATGATACCGAATACTAGCAAAGCAGCGGAAATAAGAAAACCCATCCACCAGAGTTTACTGGGCTTTGCTTCCACCGGTCGGCATATATCTTCTGTTACCTGGTGATAATCTTTACTACCATCCACCAATGGTGCCCTTACATGCGATTCGTATCTGAGTAATGACATAATCTGTTTAACTTTTAGCTATTAGCCCTTGGCCTTTAGCTTTTATTTTTATTAAATCAACCTCTTTAAAACATTGAATAATGAACGTTGAACTTTGAATACCGTAATCTTCCTGATCCCTTTACTTCATCATTCTTTATTTCTTGTTCAATATTCATCATTTTTTAGTGATGTGCTTCTTCAGGTTTTGTTGCTGATGGCAGCACACTGTCTGCTTTGGCCTCATGTCCGCCTTCCGCTTTATGTTCACCACCACCTTCGTGTCCGCCACCCCAGTGTGCATCTTCCTCATCGGTGTTCCTGATTTTGGCCATATAGGTAACATTGGGCAACACATGCAACTGCTCTAATACGGCAAAGCTGCGTTTGCTGTTTTCTTCCCTTGTTTTGTAGATATGGCTTTCTTTATCATGCACATTTCCGAATACGATAGCTCCGGTGGCACAGGCCGCCTGGCATGCAGTTTTCACATCACCATCTTTAAGCGGACGGTTTTCTTTTTTTGCCTCCAGTTTAGATGCCTGTAAACGTTGGAAACAGAATGAACACTTCTCAATCACACCTCTTGAACGTACTGTTACATCAGGATTCAGCACCATCCTGGTAAGATCGTCGTTCATTTGCTCTATCACACTGTCCAATTTGCCCACCAATTTTTGGTCACGGTTATCTTTGAAGCTGTCTGCTCCTGTATAATCAGCCCAGTTAAAACGGCGTACTTTATAAGGACAGTTGTTGGCGCAATATCTTGTACCAATACAACGGTTATAGGTCATCTGGTTAATGCCTTCTGAGCTGTGGTTGGTGGCAGCAACAGGGCAAACATTCTCGCAAGGAGCATTATCACAGTGCTGGCACATCATCGGTTGAAAAACCACTCCTTTCAGTGCATCCGGGTTCTTTTCATCGCTGATGAAATATCGGTCTATACGCAGCCAGTGCATATCGTGGTAACGAAGCACTTCACTCTTACCTACCACCGGCACATTGTTTTCGGCATGACAAGCAACTATACAGGCACTGCATCCGGTACAACTGTTCATGTCAATGCTCATGCCCCACTTTATTCCCGGCTGGTCATGCTGCGGATACAGCGTGGCCTGGCGATAGTCGTTATTTGAATTTTTATAAAATGCATCTTTCAGTTCTTCACTGAACGCAGGAATTACATCCGGGTATTTTTTGAACGAGGCCAGTGTCGTTTCTCTTACCACTTCCTTACGGTTCTCGTAAGAATTGTGCTTCTGTGTCTGGGCAATTTTATATGATTTCTTAAGATTGGTTACAGAGGCTCCAACTGCATAATTATCTACAGAAAAGCCGTTGAAAGCAGCAAGGCCGTACACATTTACTCCTACACCAGCAGCCGTTACCCCAATCGCCTCATTGCGGCCGTAACCGACTGCAATTGCGATTGTGTCGGCCTGCATTCCGGGGAACACTAATGCGGGGATAGTTATTTTCTTATTCCCCACTGTTACTTCAATAGTGGGCTTTTGAGGATAGTATTCGTAGTCTGTATCGAGCTTGATACCCAGTTCTTCCGCTTTTTTAATGGAAATGACAGCATAGTTATCCCATGTGGCTTTAGAAACAGGATCGGGCAGTTCCTGCAGCCAGGGGTTACCCGCCTGCGAGCCAGTACCGATAGAAACCTTTTGATACAACATCACTTCGGTGCCAGTTCCCTTTTTATATCCCGCAACAGCACTTGCTGCAGTTGCTACTCCACTACTGTTGTATGAAGCCCCGCCGGCAGCAGGTACTTCAACAATACCGTTTTGAAGAGCAGTATTGAAAGCAACTTCTCCGCCAAGCTTACCGGTCCAGTATGCTTTGAAATAGGTTTCGTAGTCTGTATCGTTTCCGCTTGCCTGTCCGGCAGGCAAGCTCCATTTCAGAAGTGACGTCTGGAATGGTCTTGTTTTAAATAAAGGATAAATAGTAGGCTGAATAAAACTGGTGATACCCGCTTTGGGTTCAGCATCACCCCAGCTTTCGAGATAATGATGTGAGGGGATGATGTATTCGCACAGTTCAGTGGTTTCGTCCATTTTCTCATTGAACGAAACCGTTACTTTCACTTTCTTCAGTGCTGCTTTAAATTTATCAGCATCATACCAGGTATAGGCAGGGTTGGCACCATAGATCATCAGTGTGCCAACAGTACCGGCTTCCATATCAGCAATCAGTTGTGCCATATCGCCATCAACACCCTGGCGGTAGTTAACAGGACGGCTCCAGTCTATGGTTGTGCCGTATGCCCCAATGGCGTTATTGATGGCGTTTACTACCAACTGAATGTTTTTATTATTACTTCCGCATACAACTAATGCCGCACCACCTGCTCCTTTCAAATCAGCAGCTACTTTATCAATGGCTTTTTGCAGGTCACCCACATTTGCTGATGCACCGGTAACACCCACCGCAGCCGCTAAAGCCAGTGCCACGTTTCCAACTTCTGAAGGACGGTGTGTAAATCTTTCGTCAGCATTTGAACCTGTCATACTAAGGTGACCTTCAAACTGGTAATGTTTGCTCATTACCGGGTTCTTCTCATCAATCTTACGGCCTTTGGCGTAGCCGGCTGCAAACTCAACCGGACTAAGCCATGTTCCGAGAAAATCTGCACCCAGGCTCACAATTACTTTGGCGGCGCCAAAATTGTAAGAGGGAATTCCGGAGTTACCAAAAGACTCTTTGTTGGCCAGCAACATACCGCCGTAAGAAACAGCATCATACTGTACATGCTTAAGACCAGGGAATTTTGCAATGATTTCTTTGGTAGATGGAGAAACAATGGTAGAGGTCAATAATACTACTGAACCACCTGCAGCCTTCATTGCATCAGCCACCAGTTTATCAGCATCATCAAAAGAAGGAATTTCATTATTCACCCCGTCTTTTGTGTGGTGTATCGGAAACTTTGTTCTGTATAAATCGTACAGGTCGAGTACAGAAGCCTGCGCCCTTGCGGATGTCCCTCCGTTGGTATAAGCAGACAGCTCATTCCCTTCAATTTTGATAGGACGGCCGTCTCTTACTTTTGCCAGTACCGGAACCACATCGCCATCCTGCACATAAGTAGTGGCATAGTACTTTGCCACTCCCGGCACCAGGTTTTCTGGTTTATTTGCATACGGAATGGCCTTACGTACCGGCACCTTACAACTCGCAGCAATTGTTGCTGCGGCAGTGCTGAAACCAAGGTACTTTAAGAAATCACGGCGGGGAGATTTTGCATCGATCAATCCCTTACCATCAAATGCCTCAAAAGGAAGTTCTTCGTGGAACTCATCCTGGTTGAGCTTTTTGTGGTTTTCCGGGTCATTCACTTCTCCGAAACTTTGCCAGTACTTGTTATTATTCATAATCGCTGATTCGATAATTTCTGATTCAAAAAATTGCTGTGCTGGTTACCCTCTCACTTCCACACTCTCACATTACTAATAGTGACACTTCTGACACTCCAAACCACCAATATCCTTCACGGTTACACTATCCATCTTGTGGTTCTTTATATCATTATGGAACTTCTCATAAATACTGTAAAACTTGTTGCCTTTAGTGCTGTCATAATTAAAGTCAACCTTTGTCTGACGGTGACAGTTTACGCACCAGCCCATGCTCAGTTCGGCCACCTGTTTCACTTCATCCATAGCCGTTATTTCTCCGTGGCAACTCTGGCACTGTACTTTGCCGGCACGGGTGTGCTGGGCATGACTGAAGTAAACATGATCGGGCAAATTGTGAATCTTCACCCACTCAATTGGCTTTGCCTTTGAAGGATCCCAGGCTGCAGCATTTTTAGGATCGAAACCGGCATATTCATACAATTTCATTATTTCTGCCGTTCCGTTTACTTCCACACCCTCTTCCGTATAGAGCTTCGGACCTTTCTCATAGGTCTGTATTCCCTTATGACAGTTCATACATACGTTTACAGAAGGAATAGTGGCTGATTTGCTTTCCCATGCTCCGCCGTGGCAGTACAAACAGTTAACCTGGTTGATGCCGGCATGCACTTTATGTGAATAGTAAATGGGTTGTTCCGGCTGGTAATCTTTCTGGCGACCCAGGCCAATAGCGGCTTTGCTTAAGAAGTAACCGGCCAGAATGAAAAGCGCCAATGCAAGAATAGCTATGTAAATTTTGTTTTTGTAGAAAGGAACCGGATCCGGACGACTAATGCCTTCGGCTTCATCACTCAATTTCTTCAGGCTGCTGTTCACCCGCATCAGTATCAGCGCAATGATGGCTAATATGAGAGAAATAATCCCAAAAATGAGGGAGCTTGAAGTGGCAGGCTTTTCCTCTGTAACAGCAGTTTTCGGCTTTTCCTTAGCGGCATCGTTGATGTAGGCAACCATGTCGTCAACATCCTTCAGTGTTACATCGGCAAAGCCGGTCATCATAAGGTTGTTATACTTGGCTTTCAGCCCCTGTGTATAAGGGTCGTCCTTCATATAAACAGCCGGGTTGTTAATCCATTTCAGCAATTCATTATGGTCGGCCCACTTATGCCGTTGCTCCAAATCCTTTAATGCGGGTCCTGTTCCATCCTTCAATGGATTATGGCATGCAGCACATTTTGACATGAAAACAGCCTTACCTGCAGCTATATCCTGAGCCTGAATTTGTACAATAGAAAAAACAAAAAGGGACAGAAATAGTATGGACAGTCTTTGGCCGATTGGTTTACAAGAAGTCATAGACACAATTGATTCTATAAAATGTGGATAAAATCCGAAAATCAGCCGCAAAAATAAGTGTTGGGTGCTTTAAAAAGTCAACCCCTTTAACTTTTTTTTAAGCCGCTACCAGACTGCATTTCAGCGGTTTTATGCGGTTTGTTTGATATAGGTCAACCTTGTTTGTCATAAAAGGGTAATTCGGCCTGTAAATGTCCCGAAATATGAAAATCCGGCTATCCCTTGGTGTAACCCTGTTCGGCAGGGCAGAATTTTTTTCTCACTTTTGCCCGGTTATGTTTGAAAGGCTCAAAAAGAGGTGGAAAGTAAGTGGTTGGCAATTGGTGCTGGTACTGTGCACCTTCGCTACAGGTGGCACTTTGACTGCCTGGGCCGGAAAAAGAATTTTGAACCTGCTTAACATACAGGCCGACTGGCTATGGTCGGTTATTTATATTCTTCTCATCACACTTATCTGGCCGCTTGCTGTGCTGATAGTAAGCATCCCGCTGGGCCAGTTCAGATTCTTTGCCAACTACATTCATAAAATTGGTGTAAAAATGGGACTGACCAAAGAAGAGGAATAGCTGATTAGTAACCTGATTACGGGTTCTTATACCGCTTCCATCCCTTTAAATACTTAATCCCTTTTGAAGTCAGAAACCTTGTAAGAACCTGCTGCCATTGCCCACCAGAAGAACGCCAAACCAGAAAATGCAGGTGGGGCGATAATGCATATCCTGTTTTACCACTCAGGCCAATAACCTGTCCTTTTTGTACGGTATCGCCAGCTGTAACCAATGCCCCATTATGTTGAAGGTGCCAGTAGCCGGCACGGGTACCGTCTGCATGCTGAATGATCACATTGTTGCCATGCGGCCGGAATTTCTTTTTCAGCCCGCCCAGAGTGCCGTCTTCTTTTACCCGAATCACCACACCCTCTCTGGCTGCAGTAATTTCTGTGCCCCGCTTCATATTAAAATCAAGTGCCGCCCTTTCTTTATGTGAAAACCGGCTAAAATAACCCTGTATCACCCTGAATGTTTTTCCTTCGGCATAAGGAAGGGCATATACATAACTGGTATCATCTTTTATCTTCCCCTTTTGCAATTGCTTTACCTGCTGGCGCAAAGGATTTTTGCTGACCGAGCAGGCCGTGAACAGCAAGAAAAAGAAGATGGAAAAAAGTTTTCTCTGTCTAAGCATATTCAAAAGATTCCTCACCCCTCACACATCTTTTTTAAATTATCCAGTCCCACCGTAAACTGATGGTTAAGGCTTTTGTTTATCATCGGGCCCATCAGCCGGGCCATAGGCCAGGGCAGTTCGCCGGCATTCAGCCAGGTAACTTTTTGTTTCGCTTCCATTGCCCCACTCCTCAAACAGCCAGTTGTCTTTGGCCTTGCTTTTCCAGGGCTTGATGAACTCCAGCTCAAAGTGGATATGCCTTGTATTCTCATCCAGCAAGGTAAGGCTACCGACACCTACCTTCTTTCCCTCCCAGGCATATTTATGGCCGGTGCGGTGCGGAGTGCCCGTAATAGTGCTTTGGGTGGTGGGGTCGCTTTGCTGCCAGGATTCCACCGGCTGTAATTATTAAGGTCGCCCACTTTATCCATTACGAAGTGAGGTTGTTTTGCAATAATGACTGATTTTTCTACCTGGTAGGCTTTGGGCATTAATGCAGCAATGATGAGCAGGGAAAGTATTAATGCCAGCAGTATATAAACAAAGATCATAACAGCAGTTTTATGCTGTTAAAGTACTGAAACAAACACTCGGTTCCAAACCGCCTGTCCTTATCGCACCCGGTAAAAACTACCGGGATGCAGGTACACCACGCCATGCTGCGTACGAAATCTTGTGGGCAGATTGCCGTAACCACCGTTACTCTTATGACCGCTCACTTCAAAGTGCAGGTGCGGAAAGGCAGAATAACCTGTGTTGCCGCTGTAGCCTATCAACTGACCGGCGGCAACCATATCACCATCCTTTACAACAACACCGTTTTGTTTAAAATGCCAGTACTGTGCTTCCGAACCATCGCTGTGCTGAATAAAGATGTAGTTGCCGTCGGCAAGGTTCTCTGGTTTTAGTCCGCCGATGTTGGAGTTATTTCTTGCACCTGTTACCACACCGCCCCTTGCGGCATACACGGGAGTGCCGGTCTTTATTTTAAAATCAACAGCCAGAGAGCCTTTATGACTGAAAGCACTTTCGTAGCCCTGCACTACAAATACATTTTTGCCAGGGGCAAAAGGAAGCGTATAGATAAAACTGGTATCGGCTCCTGTCTTATTATGGGTAACCTGCCTGATGGACTGGTTGCTCTGCAGCAGGAAACAACTGCTGAGCGAACCTGTCCATATCAGTATAAAAAGTTTTATGGCCGGTTTGTACATCCCTTCTTATTCAATAGTCATATTAAACCGCTTTACCTGTGTGCGGATGATATTGTCTATTTCTGATTCAAGGGTTTTCTCGGTGCTTACGCCTGATGTCTTTGTCTTTTGTTCATAGATGTATTTGGTGCGGCTGGTGCTGGCCTCTAGTATCTGTTTTTGAATCAGGCTTCTTTCTTCGTTCTTTACTTTGATGAATTGCTGCACTTCGGCAAGAGATTTATTGCGCAGGCTGTCGGGCAGTTGCGATTTATCCATTTTAACAATAAAAGTGCTGTCGGCCTTGTAGGCATCCACCATATCCCATCCTGCGTTGCTGTAAACATTAGCATTTGCCTTGGCTTCGGTACGCTTCATTGCTGTCTTTTTGCCCTGCGAACTGTTGAGCATGTCCACTTCCTGCTGGCGGGCAATGTTGGCGGAACCCAATGTTCCGTAGCCGACATAGGTGGCGTTGAGTTTGGTATTTAACTGCACCAGTGAGGCATCATACGGTGTGGGAATATCATCAAAGTCGTTTACGTTGTGGTTGATGTGTGTGAAGCTGCCGTCGCCACATTCGCCGCCGAGTATCCAATGTTCTTTAATAGCATCATTATAACTGCCGCAGTAGATGGTGTTTACAGTCACCCCTTTTTCTTTGGCCTTGGTACAGGCTTGCGTAAAGTGGAGGTTGCCCTGCAGAAAGTCTTCGTTGCCGGCAATAAAGATGACTTTGTACATATCGGGTTCGGTGCTCCAGTTCAGTTCGCCGAGGGAGGTGTAGATAACCTGCCCGCAGAATTCTTCGCCGCCGTTGGTGCGCAGGCCGAAGAGGGTTTTTGAAACCGCATCCAAATCGGTGGTAAAGGGGCTGAGTTGTTTAACGTAACCTTTGGAAACATCGTTGGTGGTGCGGCCATATTCGTAAAGGGCCAGTTCTACCTGGGGTGTGGCTTTATCGCTGCACCGCACCCTGCCGAGGGTGGAGACCATGTTCCAGAGCTGGGCCTTGGCCTGCTCGATGAGGCCCTGCATACTGCCGCTTACATCGAGGAGGATGGCGACCTGTATTTTGCGTTGCGGCGGCGGGGTAGTGGTGTTATTTACTGTGGGTTTTGAGAACGAGAAAAGGGTGAAGGCCGATGCGGCCACGAAGGTTTTTACAGCCAGGTTCATAAAAATGATTTGGTACAAGATGCGGCGGCGGGGTTGTTTGCACAAGGGGGTGGCTTTTTTTTTGAAGAGTTTAACAGGAAACAGGGGTCTTTTTACCACAAAGCACAGAAAGTGGGGCACAGAGGAATGGCTGAAGAGGCTGCACTTCTGTCTCAGTTGTCTTTCAGCTTTAGTTTCATCATGAGGTCGGTTTGGGTGTCGTTGCCCAGTTTGAAAATGTGCTGGTCGAACTGAACGAAACCGTTTTTCTTATAAAAGTTTATCGCCCGCAGATTTTTTTCCCAGACGCCCAGCCATACATAGCGGGCATTTGCCTGTAGTGCTATTTGTATGGCTTTATCGTAAAGCAACTGTCCCACTTTTTTACCGTGATATTCTTTCAATACATAAATCCTTTCGATTTCGATGGCATCGTTATCTTTTATTTCTGTTTGCGATGGCCCGGAGTTTAGTTTCAGATAGCCGATTACATTACTGTTCAGTGTGGCGAAGTAAAATGCTGAGCCGGGGTTGTTGAGTTCGGCAGTAAGCTTTTCGGCAGAAAATTCCTCTTCGAGATATTTTTTCATATTCTCTGCCGTGTTTACTTCAGCAAAGGTTTCGGAAAAAGTCTGGCGGCTGATCTGCTGTAAGCGTTCTGTATCGCCGGTTGTTGCTTTTATTATGTGTATCGTTTCCATATTAGTGTGATACGGCTTTTAGCCCGATGACTGAACCAATTAAAGTGGTGAGAAAAAGCAGCCGCAAAATGTTGCGGGTTCTTTAAACAAAAATGCCTGCCAGGGACGGTTCCGGCGGCGCCAATTCCCTGTCCATACGGCGTAGGCTGTGCCGATGGGCAGGGTTTGTGTGGCTTTAATGAGCAGGGCCATGCTGATGCAAAGGGCTGCGAGGAAAGCGGCATACCAGATGTACATTTCATTTCCTGAGGATTCTTTTGCTTTTCCGAGGCAGAAGGCAAAGGCTACTTCAAACAGGCCGGCGATAATCAGAATAATCCAGTTCATTTTTTGTGGTTGTGGGGTTTATAAAGTTAAGGGTTTTATAAGCCGGGGATTATGTAGGGGTTGCCAACCTTGTTTTAATTATTGGGGTATGGTTGGCGAGCAGGCCCGCCTTGTATTTTTTTCTTTCCTTACTTTTTCTTGGACAAAAAAAAGTAAAAAAAAAAGTCAATGCAAACGCGATTGCTCCGCAGGCTTTGCCGGGCCAACGCACAGGGAAAGTTTGTAGTTGCTAGTTTGTCTAAAGTTGGTAAAGGGAAGGTCTTGGAGTCTTCTGCTTGTTTGGCGGACAGCGGGCGGCGCTGTGCCCCGCCTTGCATTTTTTTTTTTCCTTACTTTTTTTCTTGGACAAAAAAGTAACAAAAAAGTCAAGGACAAAGAATGGCTTCCCGAATCGAGTTCGGGACAGGCCGCCCTTTTGTCCGGCCAACGCACCTGTTCGAGATGGGCGGCGGAGTAATTATTTAAACATGGGGGATGAGGGGCAAGGTCTAATTTTATACCGATGACATTAATTGCTATGGCCATAAGTGAGAAACCGCCAATCATGACAGCGGATATTCTGACCACAACGATCAATGGTGAGGCTGACATGCAATTACCGAACCGTCCAATTCCCCTAACTAAAGAAGAAGTACAACATCTCTCTTACAAGCCATATAGACTAAGACAGAAATTGTATGTTATTCAGCCCAATATTTGCATTTGTGCAGCAGGTGATATTTATAGCTTAAAATTAATTTTAGAAGATTTTAGAAATTTCTGTAAATGGAAAAGTAATGATGGTAATCAATGGCTTACTTGAGGTGGTACAGGAATTCTTTTCAAGTTATGATCAAGATGTCCTTGACAAAATCGTATTAGGTATTGCCGTTGCAAAAGACAAAGAGAATGGCTTTATATTCACACCAGATAAACATAAATCTTTTGGCAAGGAGGCGGAAGTGAAGACTTCGGAGCTGTACTTGCGGCTGGTTCAGGAGCACAACAATACCTTGAACATATATCATGGCATAAGCAGGTCGGCTCTAGCCATAAGCCAGGCGATTTCATGTATGCCAAACAAGTGAATTTTTCATTCGTCACAAAATTTCTCTGTAAAGAAAACCGAACATTAAAAAGCCTAGAAGATTATTGGGGTGGCTTTTTGGAAACTTGTTATTTCAATGGTGATAGTTTTGAAAAAGCTGGAAACGTAGCATTTGTGATCTGCGATTCAGAAACTGATCAGGATGGGAACATGTCTATACCAATACCGAGATTGGTTATCTGCAGTCAATATATTGACAATGTTTTGTACTTAACTACAGTTCAAGCCTTAGATTTTGAAATCAAACAGTCGGAAGAGTCGATTTGCTATGTTTCAAAAAACTATACAAAGACTTTGTTTGCAGTCGAGGAGATTGATACAAAAAATTCTGCTTCAGCTCTTACACAGGATGATAATTTGTCATTTGCAACAGGAAAAATAGCATTAGGTATCGATGTAAAAATCGACTCCCAGACTTATCTTCCAACGAGTGCATATACTGAAGGAGAAGATGTAAAAGTTGAATTTGTTGACGGAGAATATATTGAAATGATATGGCCAGTACATTTACAGGACAAACAAGCTGAAACAATAAAGCAATATTATCCAACAATAAAAGAAGCAATTGACAGACGTAATTCTTCCGACAACACAACAATTTAAAATATGAACACTACGTTAGTAAAATCACTTCCTTTAATTTAAGGGGGAGAAGATACATGGATGGGAGAACAGCAGCCAATCGAGTAAGCCGGGGGGATTTCACCCCCAGCTCCTCACAGAACCGTATCCCGAAATAAGTTCGGGACAGGTTTTGACAATCTCCCGGCATACAGCTTTTCAGTTTACCGGCTTAAACAGGTTATTCTTCTTTACTCCTGCACACTACCTGCCCCTCAGCGGTATTTAAACCGGATGCCGCTTACCTGCTTATACTGTGGCTTCACACTTCCATAAAATAGCCAACTTGTAAATGTAACATCTGCTTCATAACTTTAATGAGTAACTGAATAGCGGGGCTAACCGATTTACGAAATAACGCCACATCGCCGATGCTTTAGCGTTAATAATTAAAGGGAGGGTTAACATTATGAAAGTCTTTTTTAAAGCATTACCAATTTTAGTTTGTGTGTTCTTTTACCAATTTGCCCTGGCTCAAAAAGGGTCATCTCTCGTTATCCACGATAATACCAGCCCGGGTAATGGCGGAGAAAATGCAACATCAAACCTGAGAAGCGAAATAGAATCTGCCTTAAACAAAGAAAAACCCTGTGTTGACATCATGGATGACCAGGACATTCGCAATGTACTAGAGAGTGAACGGGAAAAGAACTTGCTCGAAGGCGGCGACCCGGACCAGGTTTTAAAAGATATCGGAACCCTGATGGGTGCCAGTTATGTAATGAGTGTGTCGGCAATGCCCGGAGTGGGTGGCACTACGTCTTACACGGCTTTTGTGATGGATCCGCAAACGGGAAAAACGATTGCCCGTCAGACCGGAACAGATGCGAAAGAAGTTGCCAAAAGTATTGTAGGGCAACTTGGCTCAACCCTGCCGGACAACTGCAAACCGCATTGGGCTGGCGAGGTCAAATATGAATTCATCCAAAATGAAACAAAAACAACTACTGACGGAGGTGCTATGCATGCCAGTACGAGGAATACCAAACGTACTAAAACCGATACGTACTCGGCACAAAACTCAATTGTAGCCACTCTTTTACCGCCAAAACCGGGCAGTGATGTTTCTGCAAGTAAGGCGATGGCAAGAGTATGGATGAGATCAAAGATTGTCTCTGAAAAGAAAAGCGAAACAAATGGCGAAGTGTATTGCCGTCCGAAAGGCGGAAGTTCTTATTGGACGGGGTACAGCTCAACGTATTCGGAAACCGTTACTCAGTTAGGCGGGGGATCAGACAATCTTCCCGTCTCTATTTCGCTTGACAATGAAGGTAATTACAGAATCTTTGTAGAAACCCCTGGCGGAACGATGTTAACCAAAATTGAGACAAACAGGTCGGAGTCGGGCTGCAACAAGGAAAATCCCCAACCAATGATGCTCAAAGTGGCCCCGAACAAAAAATTGACGCATCGGGTTTTGATGTTACAGGAAAAACGGATACAAAAAACCGGGATTCTTTATCCGGCTCAAAAACTACGCCTGACGGAAAGACAAAAATTACCTGGAATCTGCGGCTGGTGAAGCCGAAGAAATAGGGAGGGAGAATATGAACTGAGGCGATGAAAGTTTTAATTGACTTAGTGAGCCGCCATGATGCTTTTTATTACTTACTTTTGGCATTGCCCCAAAAATAACAAATGCTCCGCTGTTTTTGTCAGCCCACCCACCTTTTCCGGGACTGGCAACGGAATAATTATTGAGCATTGCTGGCGGAACGGGCAAGGTCTGAGATGCTGCTGCTTGCTATGCGGAACAACGGGAGGCGCTGTGCCCTGCCACGGCAGGCAAGCCCGCCTTGAAAGTGTTTACAGTAAAAAGAGTTTTAAAGTACGGCTGGACAAGGCGCCGGGGGGTCGTTTTTGTTGGGGGTGGGAGTTTTCTTTTCTGGGTGCAGGTTTAATACTTACACATTTAATCAGATACTACCGATTTTTCAGTAATGCTGTTTCCGGATATTTAAAATCAGAATGGTATTGGCCTATACTGCATCATTAATTTCAACACCGGCTTCTTCCTCTTTCTTCCAAAACTTCTCCATGTAGAATGTGCCAAAGGGCAGGATGGAGGCGAAACCGGCTTTTACCAGCCAGCTGAATTTTTTGTTGTACTCACTTTTTACCTGCAGGGCCAGTGCGCCAAAGGCTACAAACAATACGCCGTGCAGGCTGCCCACAATGGTTACGGCCTTAGGCATATCGCCATAATACTTGAGCGGCATGGCCACAAATAACAATACAATAAATGATACGCCTTCGGCGAAGGCCACTTTACGGAACCAACTGAATGTTTTCTTCATCTGTTTTTGTTTCTGTTTATCTCAACTTTTTTTCAAAGCAAACACTATTATCAACACCGGCATACGGCCATGGCAATTTGCTGTACCGCTTTTGGTAAATGCAATAGCCTCGGGCTGCATCTTGCCTGCGGTTGCTTTTCAAATCATTGCACAAATTTTCGAGATTCTTTAGTATAATGCCTGCAATACCTTTCCCCCGCTTACCTGGCAGCACAAACATTCTTTTTACTTCCAGGCCCGATTCTTTAAGAAGCCCACAGGAATATCATTTTCTACGCCACCACTACATGCTGTAAGGGGTCGTTTTATTATACTTCTAAAAAGCATGTTCTTCGCATCTCTCAACCGAAGCTCAGCTCGGCTGCCCCAGTTGCTGAAAGGGTTGGCTGATTGGTCGTAAGCATCATTTATCTGCTGGCAGATTAATAAGATGGTGTGGGGCGACTAATAATTGATTATTTGTTCCTGGATAGTTTCCGGCAGTTCTCTCCACTCATATTGCTGGTTGCGGAGCTGTGGCGCAAAGCCTGCCTGGCGGATGGCATCCTGCATACTCTTATACGTAAAGCGGTGCGGCGCCCCGGCGGCGCTTACCACATTCTCTTCGATCATAATGGAGCCGAAGTCGTTGGCACCGGCATGCAGGACATCTGTGCCGTTTGTTTGCCCACCGTAAGCCAGCTTGCCTTGTATGTTTTTTACATTGGGCAGCATGATGCGGCTGAGGGCAATCATGCGGATGTACTCTTCGGCAGTAATGATATTCTGTACGCCCCGGATTTTTGCCAGCAGGGTGTCCACATCCTGGAATGTCCAGGGGATGAAGGCGAGGAAGCCCTTTGCCTCTTCGGGCTTGCGGCTTTGCACTTCTCTTATCTTCACTAAATGTTCGAAACGTTCTTCCACTGTTTCCACATGACCAAACATCATGGTGGCCGATGTGGTGATGTTGAGTTTGTGTGCCTCATGCATAATATCGAGCCACTCCTGCGCCCCGCACTTGCCCTTGCTGATGAGGCGGCGAACCCGGTCAATCAATATTTCTGCACCGGCACCGGGCAGTGAGTCCATACCAGCTTCTTTCAATGCTTTCAGTACTTCGTGGTGGGTGCTTTTTTCCAGCTTGGTGATGTGTGCCACTTCGGGCGGGCCTAAAGCATGGAGCTTTATGGTTGGAAATTCATTTTTTATCGCCCTGAAGGTGTCCACATAGAATTGTAATCCGAGTTCCGGGTGATGGCCGCCCTGCAGCAGCAACTGGTCGCCGCCGTATTTGAGAGTTTCCTCAATCTTTTTGCGGTACTCCGGCATATCGGTTATGTATGCTTCGGCATGGCCGGGTATGCGGTAGAAGTTGCAAAACTTACAGTTGGCAATACACACATTGGTGGTGTTGACATTGCGGTCTATCTGCCAGGTTACCTTGCCATGCGGCACCTGTTTTTTGCGCAACTCATCTGCGATAAACATCAGATCGGCAAGCGGGGCATGGTGATAGAGGTGAAGCCCTTCTTCTACGGTAAGAAAACCAAAGCTTGCGGCTTTATCGTATAGTTCCTGTAACTGCATGGCGCAAAGGTAATGTTGTAGCCGATTAGTAGATTATTTGAAGAATGGTAACATCCGGCAGCAGATAAAGTTTAAATTTACGGAGATGCCCGATGGTTTTTACAGATGAAAGTGGCAAAAAGCATCGTTTTTCATACGCCACCTGTCATAAACAGGATGATAATCATGCCATTCCGAAAAAGGATATATAATTTTTTCTTGCAGCTGATATGTTTGTGTGCAACGCCGGTGCTGCACGCCCAGGAAGTATTTGTTGACCCACCAGCCCGGCCAATAACCAGGGTTCCGTTTCCACAATTAACCGGCGGCATTGTGGTGTTGCGGGCGACACTTGGTGATAATAGTGATACGCTTAGTTTTATTCTTGACACGGGCAGCAGCGGTATTTCGCTTGACTCAAGCACGGCGGATTATCTTGGCGTGAAGCCTGTTCCCAGCGACAGAACCATTCGGGGTATAGCCGGAACAAAAAAAGTAAGCTTCCTGTATAATCAGCAATTGCATTTTCCGGGTTTAACAATTGATAACCTGAATTTTCATATCAACGATTACAGCATCCTCACTTCTGTATATGGTGAGCAAATTGACGGCATAATCGGCTACTCCGTTATCAGCAAGTACATTATGAAACTGGATTACGACAGCCTGCGGCTTACATTTTGCACCCCGGAACGTTGCGTTACCCAAGGGGTGGCTACATATTAAAACCCACTATTAATATGCTGGTGGCGCAGCCGCCGGATAAGGGATAATGAAACCGTCTACTCTAATTTCCTGTTTGATCTTGGAGCCGGCATTTCAATGCTGCTTTCCAAAGAATTTACAGAAGACAGTATTTTTTTTGATAAGAAGAAAAAAAGGTGGATAAAGGAAGCAGAAGGCCTTGGGGGAAAAATTGATATGGAGCTGATGGTGATGAAAGAAGTAAAACTGGGGCCTTACCGGTTCAGAAATGTACCCACTTTCGTTTTTAACGATGAAAACAACGTAACCAGCTATCCGTATATGTGCGGCATTCTTGGCAACGACATTTTACGCCGCTTTAACGTAATACTCAACTATCCTGCCGGCGAAATTCATTTACTGCCCAATACGCACTACCGTGACCAGTTTGATTATTCCTATTCAGGCATCGAGCTATATCTTATTAATGGTATTATTATTATTGGCGATGTGGCCAAAGGCTCGCCTGCTGAAGCTGCCGGAATTAAAGAGGGCGATGAAGTGATTGGTATTAATAAAGTGTTTACGCAAAACCTGGATCAATATAAAGTGGCACTGCAAACTCCTAATGAAAAAGTAAAGATAGTGCTGCGCAGAGATCAAAGACTGTTTGATGTGGAGTTTAAGGTAAAGAGTATTTTAAGATAGCCATTCTTGCTGCCGGTACTTTTTTCGGTACTTTTACCAATTCATTTGTTATAAGCTTTAGTGTATGATTCAATTTGAAAGATTTGTATTATCCAATGGCCTTCGTGTAATTGTGCACCAGGATACCAGTACTCCCGTGGCCGTTATGAACATTATGTATGATGTGGGGCAAGGGATGAAGATCCGGCCAAAACAGGTTTTGCGCATTTGTTTGAACACCTCATGTTTGGTGGCTCAGTTAATATTGCGGAATATGACGAACCGTTGCAAATGGCCGGTGGAGAAAACAATGCTTACACCACCAATGACCTTACAAACTACTACATACAGCTTCCGGCACAAAACCTTGAAACGGCTTTCTGGCTCGAAAGTGACAGGATGTTGTCGCTGGCCTTTGGCGAAAAGAGTTTAGAAACGCAGCGTAAAGTAGTGTGTGAGGAGTTTAAAGAGCATTACCTGACCAAACCCTATGGCGATGTGTGGCATAAAATGCGGGAACTGGCTTATACCGCTCACCCGTATAAATGGATGACGATTGGTAAAGAGTTGTCGCATATTGAAAATGCACAGTTAGATGATGTAAAGAATTTCTTTTTTAAACATTACCGTCCGGTGAACGCCGTACTCGTAGTTGCCGGAAACGTAACAACCGAAAAAGTAAAAGAACTGGCAGAGAAATGGTTTGGCGATATTCCTTCAGGAGAAAAATATGTCCGCAGCCTGCCGCAGGAACCGGAACAAACGGCTGAACGCAGACTAGAAATAAAAGCAAGGGTGCCGCTGGATGCATTATATAAATGCTGGCACATGGGCAGCCGGTTAGATAAGAGTTATCATGCCACCGACCTGATGACCGATGTTTTAAGCGGTGGCGGGTCGTCAAGGTTGTATCAATCGCTGGTGAAAGAAAAGAAGCTGTTCAGCAATATTGAGTGTCATCATTTTGGCAGTACCGATGCGGGGCTTGTGGTTATTGAAGGAAAGTTAGTGAAGGGCGTAAAGATGGAAGATGCCGAAAACGCCGTGGAAGAAGAACTGGAAAAAATGAGGACTGCTTTAGTTAGCGAGAACGAACTGCAGAAGGTGAAGAACAAAACCGAAAGCATGATAACCTTTGAAGACATGAGTGTGATGAGCCGGGCCAACAGCCTTGCTTATTACGAAACGCTTGGCGATGCTGCCTGGATGGATGAAGAACTGGACAGGTATGCTGCTGTAACCACACAGGATATTTTAGAACAGAGCCGGAGAATATTCAGGAAGGAGAACTGTAATACCATCTGTTACTTATCAGAAAATTAATTGTTTTTAAGAAAAGTACCGATAATGACGAAGGAACAAATTCTACAGGCTATACAGCTAATGCCGGAAGAGAGGTTTGAGGATATTGACATATTGCTTGAGCGACTTATTCTGCTTGATAAGATTGAGCAAGGAGAAGAAGATATAAAAGCCGGACGGGTTTATTCAAATGAGCAAATGAAAGAAATAATGAAATCATGGTTCAAATCATCTGGACAGATCCGCAAGCAACGACCTGATTGCAATAAAAGAGTTCATTTCAAAGAATCAGCCTTTCAGGCAGAGTTGTTTTTAGACGCACTTTATACAAAAGCACAGGTTTTAATACAGTTTCTGAAATTGGAAAACCAGTTCCTGGTTCAGTAAAAATACAGGACTTTTGTTTAAACGATACCGGATTATTTACAGATTTGCAGGTGAATATGTTTACGTTATTTCGGTTCACCCAGTGCAAGATTGCTGATTAACAATCCTCATTTTAAAGACATTTTGGATAATAATATGCCCAACAGACAACAGTCCCCCAAATAGTTGATGCCGTAAATTTTGACCTCAGGCTGAAACAGGCAGAAAAATTCACTCTTAAAAACGGAGTGGATGTGTATGCTGTAAACGCCGGAAACGAAGATGTGATTTCTTTTGAGTGGGTGTTTTATGCCGGTAACTGGTTTGAAGAACAAAACCTGGTGGCCGCCACTACAAACTTTTGCTGCGCAACGGCACCAGCAACAAAACGGCTTTTCAGATTAACGAACATTTTGAATACTACGGTTCGTACCTGAACAGGGCCTGTTATAACGAAACATCCACCATTACCCTTCACTGTCTTACCAAACATATTAACGAACTGCTGCCTGCCGTAAAAGAGCTGATTACTGATTCTGTAATGCCCGAAGATGAACTGGCCACTTACAAACAGAATATGAAGCAGCGGCTAAAGGTTAACCTGAAGAAGAGTGATTTTGTGGCCGGCCGGCAAATTGATGTGTGCCTGTATGGCGAAAATCATCCCTATGGTAAATACAGCAAACTGGAAGATTTTGATACGTTGCAAAGAGAACAACTCACCGGCTTTTATAACAGGTATTATAAGCAGGGCAAGCATATTATGTTTGTTGCAGGTAAGCTGCCAGCCAATCTTGAGACGTTGCTGAATCATCATTTTGGCGACCTGGCCAATGGAACTGCTGGGCTATCTCCCATTGCCATACAACCTGCCACTGAAAAGAAATACCGTATCACCAATGATGAAAACGGAGTGCAGGGCTCTGTCCGTATTGCACGGCCATTTCTAACCGCCATCACCCCGACTTTTAAAAGTACAGGTGCTGAACGCATTATTTGGCGGATTTTTCGGCTCCCGGTTGATGAGCAATATCCGGGAAGACAAGGGCTACACCTATGGTATATACAGTTTTTGCAAAACCATGTTCATGATTCAGCCTGGGTAATAAGCACTGAAGCCGGTAAAGATGTATGTGAGGCAACGATTGAAGAAGTGTATAAAGAAATGAAGCTGCTGCGGGAAGAGCTGGTTGATGAAGAGGAATTGTTACTTGTGCGCAACTATATGATGGGAGGCCTGCTGGGCGACCTTGACGGCCCGTTCCAGATTATTGGCCGCTGGAAAAATATTATACTCAACAACCTGACAGAGCAATATTTCTACGATACAATTAAAACGATTAAGAATATTTCTGCGGAAGAGATACAGGCTCTTGCACAAAAGTATCTGCAACCGGAAGATTTTATGAGTTGGTGGTGGTGTAGTACTTCAACACAGAGGTTGGGAGAAAAGAGATACACAGAGAATAATAATTAACCTAATCCTTAAAGAATGGTAAACGAGAAACTGTACAATAGTATTAAGGAAAAATAATTTGGTGTGCTATTGAAGTTCACAGAGAACGGGGGCCAGAAGATTTTTATGAGTTTGTGGTGGTGTAGTACTTCAACACAGAGGTTGGGAGAAAAAGAGATACACAGAGAATAATAATTAACCTAATCCTTAAAGAATGGTAAACGGAAAACTGTACAATAGTATTACGGAAAGAATAATTTGGTGTGCTATTGAAGTACACAAAGAACTGGGGCCGGGTTTGATGGAATCTGTTTACGAGGTTTGTCTTAAGCGGATTCTTGAAAAGAGGGGTTGTCTGTGAAAAGTCAGGTTAGCGTTCCTGTTTGCTTTCAGGGCGAAATACTTGATAAGGAGTTTATCATTGATATTTTAGTGAGGGATTTAATAGTTCTTGAATTAAAATCTGTTGAAGTAATCCTGCCTGTTCATGAAGCACAGCTGGTAACCTATTTAAAACTGTCTGGCAAAAAACTTGGCCTTTTGATAAATTTCAATGTTGCATTATTAAAAGACGGCATTCGCCGAAGAATTAACGGCAAACTAAACTCTGCATAACTCAGTTGTTTATCAACGGAGGGTTTGAAAGAGTTTGAGCCATACAGAAAGAATCTCTGTGCAACTCCACTCCTCTGTATCTCTGTGTTGAAAAAAGCCTGAACTTCGTAATATGACTTTCGACCGGAAAGATTTAACCAACGAGCAGCTTGTACATATCTACCGCAACCTGTTGTGGCCCCGCATGATTGAAGAAAAAATGCTGGTGCTGCTGCGGCAGGGAAAAATATCAAAATGGTTTAGTGGCATCGGGCAGGAAGCAATTGCTGTGGGTGCTACATTAGCGTTACAGGAAGATGAATGGATAATGCCAATGCACCGCAACCTCGGTGTATTTACCAGCCGCCATATGCCTCTTAGTAAATTATTCATGCAGTGGCAGGGCGCACAGGAAGGATATAGCAAAGGAAGAGAGAGAAGTTTTCATTTTGGCAGCAATGCACATCATATCTGCGGCATGATTTCTCACCTGGGGACGCAATTGGCCATTGCAGATGGAGTGGCATTGGCTCATAAACTGAAAAAAGAGAATAAAGTTTCATTGGCTTTCACCGGCGAGGGTGGTACCAGCGAAGGCGATTTTCATGAAGCATTGAATGTGGCAGCAGTGTGGGACCTACCCGTCATCTTTATTATCGAAAATAATGGTTACGGGTTAAGCACCCCCGTTAACGAACAGTACCGTTGCATCAGCCTGGTGGATAAAGCAAAAGGCTATGGCATGGAAGGCATTCAAATTGATGGCAATAATGTGCTGACCGTTTACGATACAATTAAAGGCATTAGGGAATTCTGCATCAAACACCAGAAACCCTACCTGGTTGAATGTATGACCTTTCGTATGCGGGGACATGAAGAGGCCAGCGGAACCAAATATGTGCCGCCGGATTTATTCCGCCTGTGGGAACAAAAGACCCGATAAATAATTATGAAGTCTTTCTGAAATATTCCGGTGTACTGAACGATAATGATATTGCTGCCATAAGAGAAGAATTTAAAAACAAGATAGAAGAAGAACTGGCGATTGGTTTTAACGCAAGGCCTATAACAGTGGATACAGAAATGGAGGAGGAAGATGTGTTTATTGCCCCCTTAAATTCCCCCGCAGGGGGAACTCTCAACACACAGCCCCGGCTTGTTGACAACTCCACAATTAATAGCGAGATTCAACAATCAGGTCTGGGCGATGGCAAATCCCCCTTGCGGGGGGTGGGGGGGCTCCGTTTCATTGACGCAATTAAAGAAGGTCTTCATCAGTCCATGCAGCGCCATCCCAACCTTATCCTCATGGGACAGGATATTGCAGAATACGGCGGTGCTTTTAAAATAACGGAAGGCTTTGTGAATGAGTTTGGCAAAGAACGGGTACGTAACACACCCATTTGCGAAAGTGCTATTGTGGGAACAGCATTAGGCTTATCATTAGAAGGATATAAAAGCATGGTTGAAATGCAGTTTGCCGATTTTGTTACCTGCGGTTTCAACCAGATAGTAAATAATCTGGCCAAGATTCATTACCGTTGGGGACCCCGCCCAAGCGGGGCAGATGTGGTTATTCGCATGCCTGCCGGCGGTGGTGTGGGTGCCGGTCCATTCCATAGCCAGAGCAACGAAGCATGGTTTACCAAAGTGCCGGGATTGAAAGTTGTTTATCCAAGCACACCGGCCGATGCAAAGGGATTATTAATTGCTGCTATCAACGACCCCAACCCTGTACTATATTTTGAGCATAAAACTTTGTACCGTTCAGTTAGTGGTGAAGTGCCAGATGAATATTATGAAATTGAAATTGGCAAAGCCAGGCATGTAAGAGATGGTGACGAAGTTTCCGTCATTACTTATGGCAGCGGTGTGCATTGGGCCGATGATTATGCTGCCGAACATCCGGAAATATCCATTGACATTCTCGATTTAAGAACACTGGCTCCGCTTGATTATTTTGCCATCCGTGAAGCGGTACAGCGAACTGGCCGTGTGCTGCTGTTGCACGAAGACACACTGATTGGTGGGATAGGCGGAGAAATAGCAGCCTGGATAGGCGAGCATTGTTTTGATTTACTTGATGCACCGGTAATGCGTTGTGCTTCGCTGGATACACCCGTCCCCTTTAATATAGAACTGGAAAATAATTTCTTGGCGAAAAGCAGGCTGAATGAATCTATAATAAAACTAATAGGGTATTAATAAAAAAGTCCCGGCAATTCAGGACATTTTTTATTACAGAACAATCCTTATTTTTTCGGCAATGTTTTTAATAATTCCTGGATGGATCTTTCCAGTTGCTGATCTTGTCCTGTACTCATCAACCCCGGCTCATTTTTTATTTTTATATCCGGTTCCAGTTGTGTGTTTTCACAAAATCTTCCATCGGGCATTCGCCAGCCACCCTGGGGAATACCAAATACCAGTGTAGGATCAATCTGTGTTTCCCACCAGACAAACGTACCGGTACCTGGTACCGGCATACCAACTGTCTGGCCGATATTTTTTAGTTTATACGCCACCGGGAATAAGTGTGCATCTGAATAATTGCTCTCCCCCATCAGGACAATCGAAGGCTTGATCCATTTGCTTTGCGGCTGGTAGCCGATATGTTGTCCATGCGGTATGATGTCCATATATTTTTTACCACTGAGGAAATCAGATAACTGTTCATGCAGGTTGCCACCACCATTAAAACGGGTATCAACAACAAGAGCTTCTTTATCCAGGTTCTTACCCAGCACCTCGTCAATCACCACCCGCATACTCGGGTCATTCATCCCCCGCACATGCACATAACCAATTCTTCCGCCAGATAATCGTTCTGTTTCTTTCCGGCGATTCTCCACCCAGCGGCGATAGAACAATTCATTTTCTTCTCCCGGCGTTATTGGTTTTATACTTTCTTCCCAGCGGGTATTAGCCTGCGGATCATAAACAGCAAGTAAGGTGAGCTTCCCGGCTTTGCGGTTCAGAAATTTATAAAAATCTTTTTCGGGGTCAATTCCTCTCCATCAATGGCTTCTATAATATGCCCGGCTTTTATTTTGGAAACATTTTTATCCAACGGACCTTTGGCCAGTACTTCGGTAATCTTTAATCCCTTTCCGGTATAATACTGATCAATGAAAATACCAAGTGAAGCAGTAGCATCCGTATTTACCTGTGGTGGTGCGTAGCGGCAACCGGTGTGAGAACCATTCAGTTCACCCAGCATTTCGCCCAGCATATCTGCAAAATCATATTTGTTCTTTACAAAAGGAAGAAACTTTTTATACTCTTTATAGTAAAACGGCCAATCCACACCATGCAGATCGGGCACATAAAATTTCTTCTTTACCTGCCGCCAGGCGTGTTCAAAAATATAAGCTCTTTCACCGGCGCCATCATGTCCCATTTCGCCATTAATATTTACGTTACCCTCTTTACCGCTTTCCGGATCCAGTTTCATGCTTCCTCCATTGTTTACCACAAACAATGATTTGCCGTCTTTGGACAATTCAAAACTTGCCTGGTTTGCATCCAGCTTGGTAACCAATTTGGTTTCTTTGGTACGCAGGTCGGTCATCCAGAGATCAGCACCGGTTTCAAAACGGGCCAGGTAATATAATTTGTCGTTCGTATTATTAATAACAGCATCACTCATTACGGAAGTGTGTGTCGTTAACCGTACTCTTCTTTCATTGATATTCTCCCATTCTATTTTTACAGGTGCAACCTCTTTGCTGGTTTTGGCACTGTCTTTCTTTTTATCTTTTTCTTCCTCTTCTTTTACGAGGGCAAAATCTTCTTTCGATAACTGGAAGCGATCCAGTGCCTCCTGTGTCAGGAATACGCTATATATATCACCGGAAGCAGATTGGGTGTTCTGTGCCCGGTAACCATCCCGGTCACTGTACCAGTAAACCATTTTTCCATCTTTAGAAAAACCAGGTGACATATCGGAGTAACCGCTCTGTGTAAGATTGATAAGCTGACCCTTTCCATCGGATTGAATAATGCCAATATCACGGACAAATCCAAGGCCTGTCAGGTAACTCATGACAACCCATTTACTATCCGGCGACCAGTCGAAACCAAGATCACCATCTGCATACGAATAATTTTTATCTGCTGTAATGATTGTTCTGCTTTGTTTACCGGCCAGGTTATATATTCTCAACGTAGTACGTTCTTCCAGGAAAGCCACTTCCTTCCCATCCGGGGAATACAACGGTTGAAACTCTTCTTTATCCGTGGCAATGATGGCTTCTTCTTTCAGCACGGTGGACGCATAGAAATAAAGTTCTTCTTTCCTTTTAATCGACGAAGTGTAAATATTCCAGTTGCTGTTTCTTTCTGCCGCATAAATGATCGTTCTGCCATCCGGGCTAAACCGGGCGGAGCGTTCCTGGGCCGGTGTATTAGTGATACGTTTGGTGACGCCTCCTTCCACGCTACTTACAAAGACTTCTCCCCGGGCAACAAAGACCACTTCTTTACCATTGGGAGAAACTGACATTTCGCTAATGCCTGCATTAACCGGGAGAACCTTTTCCTGGTTTGCCCTACCATCCAACATCACTGACACCGACAGATTTTTAGGCTTCTCTCCTTCTTTCATGGTATAGATTTCACCATCATAATTAAAACAAAGAGTGTTGTTATCAGCAGCCGTAAGAAAACGAACCGGGTGTTTACTTAATGTAGTGACTGCTGTTGGGGTGCCGTTATTGTTCAGCGCTGATTTATAAACATTGAAGGATCCATTCGCTTCACTGAGGTAATAGAAATCGCTGCCATTGCTGTGAAAAACCGGATTTCTGTCTTCGCCGTTGAATTGGGTGTGCTGGCTGTATTTTTTGTTTTCAGATCATAGGTCCATACATCCCTGGTAACAGCCGAAGTGTGATGCTTGCGCCAGTTGTCTTCGTATCCTTTATAATCATGGAAAATAATTTTATCGCCGTTGCTGTTGTAGCGGGCATTGATAGCAGGTTGGGTAATTACCATAGTGGCTTTTCCACCCTGTACCGGAACGGAATATAGTTCGTTCATGCCAGCATTGGCAAACTGGACATTAGTGGCCAGGTCCAGGCGGGCAGAACTGAACAGTACTGTTTTATTATCGGGAGAAAAATCCCAGGGAAGGTCGGCGCCGGAAAAATGAGTGAGCCTTTTTGCTTCTCCGCCGGAGGCCGGCATTATAAAGACATCAAAATTGCCATAACGGTCAGAGGCAAAGGCAATCGATTTTCCATCATGGCTCCACACCGGCATATAATCATATCCTTCATGCAGGGTAAGCAGGGTGGCCGGCCCGCCACCGGCAGCAACTTTATAAAGATCTCCCTGGTAACTGAATACCACGGTGCCGGCGTCCGGCGATATAGCGGGGTAACGAAGCCAAAGCGGGTTTTCCTGTGCAAATCCGGTAATACTTAAAAGGGAAAGCAGTACCGGGGCAACAATTTTCTCATAAAAACAGTTTTAATAAAATGATAAAGCAGTATTTCAGACAAGCAATTCGCATCCTAATTTATTCCTTTTTACCAAAAATGTACAAATTAAGAACCAGGGTTATCGGTTTTTTCTACCAACAGAGAGTTGTCTGTATTTAAATGGAGGATAATTTTATGGCGAAGGGGTGAGGTGGTATATAAACAAATTAACTGCTAATTATGAAAAAAAGTATTTTTATTTGCTACTCTTTCCGGAGCAGGTGTTTAAGACAGTTTGAATAGTTATATTTTCCCCCGGAAAAATTATACACCAACTTTTAATTTAAAAAATTCTTTTAATATTACTTTTTATATACCAGGCTTCCTAGGTTAAGGGATACTTAATACAAAAAACTATGTCTAAATTTTTTTTACTCACTGTATTTTTTTCTTTCACCTACCTGCAATCCGCTGCACAAAGCAATGCTAAAAAATTATTGAATGAGGCTGAAAAGGCATTTTCTGCATACGGGTCTAAAGGGGGCGGCGTTACGAGTTTGATTGATGCAAAGGGTAAAATAGAAGCCGCTTTGAAGGATGCTGAAATAAATAAGCAGGCTGCGGCCTGGCTGCTGAAAGGAAAAATTTGTACCGAAATAGCGGGTAGTCCCCTCTATAAGAATGAGACCGATCCGGTTTCAGGAGATACCTACGCATTGCTGGCCTTCCAGGCGTTTATGAAAGTGTATGAAAGTTCTTCCACAACTGCTTCAGAAAAAACAGATGTTATCAAGTCTTTGGATCCGATAGCGTATCCTTTGTTATTAGCCGGTAATAAATTACTGGAAAAAAACAGCAATACAAAAGCCTTGCAGCATTTCCAGGCTGCCATCCGGCTAACATACGTTTTACCCAAATCTCCCTGGATGGATGATTCGACTTACTTTCAAATTGTGGAGGTTGCCGGGCATGCTGCATTGGGTGCCGGTATTCATGATGAAGCCTATCGGTATTATAAAGAGATATATGAACACAAAAAACTCTATGCCGCCGGAAATATACCAGAGAGTATTTACTACGGGCTGATCAGTGCATCAATAGAAGCACAAGGTTACCCGGCAACTGAAAAATTGCTGGCTGAGGCGAAAAAAAAGTATCCCAATAATAATCAATGGCTTTTTACAGAAATTAATTATTATATGAAGGCCGGGAGTTTAAATGAATTGATCCCCCGGTTAAAAAAGGCGATTGAACTGGAACCATCTAATACCGGTCTTTATTATACCATGGCGCAGGTAAATGAAAACCTTTGGCAAAGTGAAATGGCAAAAAGCAATATCGGTAATGCCAGCATGTATTTTACCGAAGCTAAAAAATATTATGCCCAGGCCACTGCGAAAGATCCCGGTAATACGGATGTTTTTTACTCGGCGGGAGCGTTGTTTTACAACAAGGCTGCTTATTTGACCAATGAAATACAAAATAACCAGGGAAACGAACTGAAGATTAAGCAACTGGAGGCTGAAGTAATGAGTCTGATGAAAGACGCATTACCTTATTTTAAAAAAGCGGAAAGTTTGTCGCCTAATGATGGGAATGTGCTGACCGCCTTATTTACAATTTATAAAATGTTGAACGATCCGCTGCAAAAATGAATTTGAAAAAAGAGTACAGGTAATAAAGAATGGGGTAGAAATAACGCCTCTTATTTCAAGAATTAATAAGCTGCCTTTTATGAATCGATTTTCTTTTCAGCCAATAACGGGATGTATTGTCTTTTTAGTTGTCTTTCTTTTAGTTGTATCCAACGGATGGTCGCAGCAGGTTAGAAGTGAAGCCCCGGGGGATGTTAATAATTATGATCTTACCAGGGCCTTGTTATTATTGCGTGACTGGCAGCATGCTGTTTTTTACGATATGCAGGAAGAGCCATGGGAACAAAAAATACAATTAGATGAAAGCGGCAGCATGATCTATTATAAACTGCGGTCTTACCATGAAAACGATACAAGTGATAACTGGTTTGTGTCGCACCATATTCCCTTGTTATGTATTGATACAATAACCATGAATTATAAAGACAGTTCCATTACATTTTTTGTGAAAGAAAACAGGATAAGTACTTTCCAGGGCGGATTCAGGGCGGCAAAGAATAATAAGGTAAGTATGCAGATGAAACTGCCCAGGGTGAGGAACCTGTCGGGACAGCTGTTGGGCCATATCAGGGCATACCAGCAGGAGAATAAGAAAAACAAACCGGCTACTGCCCGGCAAATAGTGGGGGAGGCCGTGTATGATTATATCAATCAGCGGATATATAATACAGCAGAGGTTAAAAAACTGTTGAGCAATCAACAGTTATATATTGGCAAGTGCATGATCTGTAGTGGCACCCAGGATGGTTTCCGAAAATATGCAGATACCTGGAATATAACTACAGATGTTACCAACCAAACACATGACCTGCGGGTAAATTTATTCCGGGGTAAACCGGATGAACAAATGAGTGCACTTGAAAAACTGGTGGAGGAGGCTGTGAAGGATTATTATGACAACTATAATTTTTCGGAAGAAGAAATCAGCAGTATGCGGTCAATGCTGGCCGCAGAAAGGAAAAAAAGCATGGGCATAGCCGGGGGTAAAAAATGTGCTTCCTGTGATGGTGCCTGTAAGCAAGAAGAATAATTTTTTGGTGCAGTGGAGGTTGACATCAATGTGGACAGCTATTTCCCCAACCTGACCCGGCTGATACGGAATTTCAATGAAGAGTAAATTTCTCAATCATTCATCGCCGCATAGGTCATTGCCCTGAATTTTTCCACCACATCGCCATGTGTGCTGCTTTGCAACTGGCGGTAAAACAGGAATA
The DNA here is from genome assembly GCA_016719815.1 of Chitinophagaceae bacterium. GTDB lineage: Bacteria > Bacteroidota > Bacteroidia > Chitinophagales > Chitinophagaceae > JJ008. Next base: position 113,759 of record JADJYK010000010.1, read on the forward strand.
CCATTTTCTCTTTCGGGTCAACCCAGTAAGAAGTGGCAAAAGCTCCACCCCAACTGAATGTTCCAACCTGCGAAGGTGTGCGGGCACTGCCCCTTTCTGTCACCACCTGGAAACCAAGACCGAACTTATCATCACCGCGGCTCAAATCACCAATCTGGTTCATTATCATCAGGCGTACAGTATTGCGGCTTAAGATGCGTTTGCCATTATACACACCATTGTTCAGCAGCATTTGCAGAAATACAGCATAATCATAAATAGTGGAAGACAGGCCTGCGCCGCCTGAATAATAGGTGCTGCTTTCGAGCGGGTAGTTAGGCGTAACTGTTTTGCCATTCAACAATTCAGCGGTTGACTTTACCAGTTTGCCTTCTTTATCTTCCTTATACAAGTTAACCAGCCTGTTTGCTTTCTCATTCGGGATGGTGAAGTAAGTATCATTCATGCCCAGTGGTTCAAAATTTTTGTTTTGAAAAATTTATCAAGACTTGTTCCGGATATTACTTCCACCAGGCAGCCAAGCAGGTCGTTGTTCAATCCGTACGTCCACTTTTCTCCGGGCTGGTGCATCAATGGTAGTTGCGCCAGGCGGTTCATGGCATCCAGCAGGTTATCATCTTTTACACCAATACCGGCGGTAAGGTTGCTTTTTTGCATAAATGGCATTTGCTTCTTTAGAACCAATTTGTGCATAGCCAAGCCCCGATGTATGCGTAAGCAACTGGCGGATGGTTATATCGCTTTTAGCAGGAACAGATGTCCATGTTGTGTCTGCGGGATTGAATTTATCCAGCACCTGCTGCTTTTTAAAGGCGGGAATATATTTTGAAACCGGATCGTCCAGCAACAACTTTCCTTCCTCAAACAAAATCATTATCGCCACACTGGTGATGGCTTTTGTTTGCGAGGCAATGCGGAAGATGTCATCTTTCTTCATAGCGGTTTTCGCCTCCAGGTCGTTGTAGCCCGCGGCTTTGTGATAAACTATTTTTCCATTGCGGATGATGATTGCGGTGCCGCCCTGCATCCATCCCTTTTGTACCCAGTCGTTCATTTCACGGTCAATGCGGGCCAGTCTCCCGGAAGAGAACCCGGCAGTTTCCGGAACGGCTGGTATTACTTTTTGTGCTGTTACAGTAATTATCTGCAATAAAAACAAGCCAAACAACAATGTAAACTTCTTCATACAGAATTAATTTTTAAAAATGTCACCCCGCTGGGGTTTGTGTGCTATTGTTAAATATTTCTACCAATATTTCGCCCCTTCGGGGCTTTTTATTTTCACATCCGATAAACAGTGAATCAGTTCTTACTGTACAACGCTTTTCCTGCTCTTGCTCCGGTGTGTTTTTCATTATCCACCGTAAGCACACCGTTTACTATTACATAATGAAAGCCGGTTGAGTAGGCATGTGGCTTATCAAAAGTAGAAAGGTCTTTCACCTGTACTTCATCAAATACCACAATATCCGCCGTCATGCCTTCCTTAATTAGTCCACGGTCTTTTAGCTGAAATTTCAATGCAGGCAGCGATGTCATCCGGCGGATAGCCTCTTCCAGCGTAACCACTTTTCTTCCCTTACATATTTACTTAAAATTCTCGCATTGGTTCCATAACCACGGGGATGCGGCATTCCTCTTCCTAATACTCTTATTGTTGCATCGCTGGCAAACATGTTGAACGGGTATTTCATTATGCGCTTAATGTCATCTTCGCTCATGCCATGAAAGACCGCACTGGCACCGCCGTTAACCATAATATCAATCACAGTTTCTGCCTCATCCTTTGCTTTATGTTTTCTGCCCTTCATCAGGTTTATTTCTTCCACACTCTTGCCGTTATAAGTGGTATCGGCAGAATGGTAAGCCACCACCACATAAGCGAAGTGTTTGAGCTTTCTCTTCTTCAGCCTTTCAAGCATATAATTCACCACATACTTCCTGGTTTGTGGATTTTGTAACCTCGCTTTAACCGAATCCTCGCCGTCGGCTAATATCTCATCTGGTATCAGCTGACCGATAGTAGTGCTGCTGGCAGTGTAAGGATACTGGTCAATGGTTACTTCAAGCCCTTCTTTTCTTGCTGCATCAATCAAAGGCACTGTTATTTTACTCTTGCCCCAGTTTTGCTGTCCGCTGATTTTATAATGCGAAATCTCTACCGGAATCTTTGCTTCCCTTCCAATGGTTAATGCTTCATTGACGGCTCCCTCAATGCTATCACCTTCGTCCCGCATATGTGTGGCATATAGTCCGTTGAATTTTGCCGCCACTTTGGCCAGTTCTGTTATCTCAGGGGTTTTGCTATATACTCCAGGAGTATAAATAAGTCCGGTTGACAAACCAACAGCCCCGTCTTTCATTGCTTTTTCCACTAATAATTTCATCTGTTCCATTTCCTGCGGAGTGGCATCCCGGTTGGCTTTGCCCATTGCGGCTTCCCGCACATCGTTATGACCCACTAAGGTGGCGATATTGATGGAAGTTTTCAGCGAATCCACCCAACGCAGGTATTTACCGATGTCGACATGCGATGAGCCGCAGTTACCGGTTACACAGGTGGTAACGCCATCGTAGATAAAACTCTTTGCTTCCGGGTCTTTATCCTCATCGCCTTCGAGGTGTGTGTGTACATCAATAAAACCGGGGGCAATGATGAGACCTTTCGCATCAATAATCCTTTTTGCCGGCTGATTTATGCTGCGGCTGATGGATACAATCTTTCCATCCTGAATGGCCACATCGCTGTAGTACCAATTGTTGCCGCTGCCGTCAATTATTTTTCCGTTGCGGATGATGATATCGTAAATGGTTTGTGCTTTGGAAGAGAAAGCAACAGCCAGAAAGATTAATACTGTAATGATTCGCATAGTGCAATTTCGGGGTTTTCACGCAGAGGGCACAAAGTACACAGAGAAAAAGAATTCACCCCTCTGCGAACTCAGCGGCCTCTGCGTGGCTTATCTCTTACAACAAGGACTTTTTTGTAGATTTACCCGCTGTTATGCCACTAGAACTAACTGAAATAAAACCATACCTGACCGGGTTTAATAACGAACTGCTCGAAGAAGTGGCCGCTGCAGGAACCATCATGGAGGTGCCTGCCGGAACAGAAATACTGAAAGAGGGTCAGTATGTAAAAATGATTCCTATAGTGCTGGAAGGCCTGGTAAAAGTGTTTACCCGCATAGAAGAAAAAGAACTGCTGCTCTATTATATAGGCTCTACGCAAAGTTGTATCATGTCTTTCTCGGCAGGTATCAGCAATTCTCCCAGCCGCATTTTTGCCCTTACAGAAGAACAATCAACATTGCTGCTGTTGCCAACCGATAAACTGAACAGATGGGTAAAACAATACCCGGCCATCAACGATTTATTTTACCAGCAATACAATCTTCGCTATACCGAAATGCTGGACACCATTAACTCCCTTCTCTTTGGCCGCATGGATCAGCGGCTCTACGCCTACCTGCAGGAGAAAAGTAAGCTGCGGGGGGAAAAGGTTCTTGACCTGCGCCACAAGCAAATTGCCGGTGAACTGGGCACTGCCCGTGAAGTGGTAACCCGTGTGCTGAAACGCTTAGAGCAGGAGGAAAAATTAAGCAAACAGAAGGCGGCATTGAGATTTTCTAAGGTGGTGACTGTAGTCACCGCATGGCAGCTGGTTGCCGGTTTACCTTTATTCCACAATAACGGGCATGAAGAATAAATGGATTAAGCTGATAGTGGTTTGTGTATTGTGTCTCGCCGTTGTAACAGGCATTGTATTCATCATCCAACATTTATAAACTCACAAAACAATTGTATTATGAAACCAAACATGGGAAACGTTGACCGCATCATCAGGATACTTATTACTGCTGTATTTGCTTACCTGTATTTCAGCGGCACTGTAACAGGCACCCTGGGATTGGTGCTGGTAATTTTAGGCGGTGTATTTGTGCTTACAAGTCTTATCAGCTTCTGTCCGCTTTATACGCTGGTGGGAATTAATACCTGCCCGGCCAAAAAAGAATAACCGAAAAACCGCATAAAGTGTATTGGGCAAGGCGTGGGTTTTGCCCTTTTTTATTCTTCCTTCCCGCCCTTATCACCCACAAACCACTGCTCTTTATTTTTAAACAGCACATTGAATGTGGTGAGTGAGCCGTAGCAGCGGGTAATGTATTGCTGAATGTTTACTTTGTCCTCATCACTGAGTTTTTTGTTGCTGTTGATGTTTTGTTCCAGTACCCGCAACCTGTCACGCAGCATCACAATTTTGTGAAAGAAATCTTCGATGGGAATTTCTTTTGGCTTCAGGCTTTTATCGGCAGGTTGCAACAGCAGGGTTCCGTTCACCCACTTTTCACCAAGCGGAACGTTTTCGGTTATCCCGCCCCAGAGGCGTAATATTTTGAGCAGCGACTTTCCCACCTCGCTGTGTGTTTCTATTTCTTCGCTTACATTCTCCGGAATTATCTCTTCCAGCTTATCGTCTGTTTTATCCACCTCTTTTATACCGTGATGGATAAAGGAGATAAGATACGTGGCATAACGGATGCCCACCACAACGCCGGGGCCATATTGTGTGTGCTGCAGTCTTGTGCCTATGCCTAAGGTTGTTTGCTCCATTCTATTTTATTTTAATAAATTCATACGGGGTAAACTCAACAAAGTCGGCTACCCGGACAGTTAATGCTTTTACTTTTTGTTTACTACGGTAAACTCCAGTTTTTTCATTCCGTACAACGGGTCGTTATAAGTACAGAAGAAGCGGTTGCCGCCTAATGGCTCCAGTGTGCCATATCTTCCTTTGTGGTGTTCGAACCGCATGATGAGTTTGTGGTCTTCCATTTTAATATTCATCCTGCCATACACATTGTGTATATACTCGCCTGTATATGCTGTAACCGGCAGGGCTGTTATTTTATTCATGGCAATAGTATCCCTGGCCTCTTTATATTGCTTGGCTTTTTCGTTTTCATCATTCTGGTGATATTGTAAAAAAACATTGCTGTAGTTGCGGTAAGGAAGTCCAAGAAAGGCGTCCTGTATTTCGTTGCGCAATGCTTCGTAAAAATCATTAGCATCGGTGTTCGTGAATACAATAATACCGAGCTTTTCTTCTGGTATAAGACAAACGCTGGTGACATAACCATTTACACCGCCGGTATGTGCCACAATTTTTCTTCCTGCATATTCATACAGGAACCAGCCAAGGCCATATAAGTTGAAATGCGATTTGTTAAACATGTGACCACCGTTACCAAGGATGGAATGAGGCGTTCTTGTTTGCTGAATAGCAGAAGCAGGTATTACTTCTTTGTCGTTCCATATTCCGTTATTGAGCAGTGTCATCACCCATTTACTCATGTCATTAACCGATGAAGCGATACTGCCTGCCGGTGCAAGATTGTCCAGTTGCCCGTAAGGAATCTTCTTCAGTTCGCCCATTACCTTGGTGTGTGCTGCTGTTTTATTGGTTGCTGAATGTATTTCGCTGCACAAGGCCAGGGTACTGTTCATTTCAAGTGGTGTAAATATTCTTTCTTTCAGAAATTGTGCCCATGTTTTACCTGTGGCTTTTGGAATGATTTCGCCGGCGGTCAAAAATGCAGAATTGGTATAGCCCCATTTATTGCGAAAGCTATATAACGGTTTCAGTTTTCCCATTTTCTCTCTTACTTCGGCTACTGTCAAATCAGAATCGAAGTACATAAAATCCCCCTGAAAGGTTTCAAAACCGAGGCGGTGACAGAGCAGGTCCCGGATATTGGTCTCTTTGGCCACTAAAGGGTCATACATTTTAAAATCGGGCAGCCATTTTTGTACTTTATCATCCAGCGACAGTTTTTTGTCTGCATCCAGTATGGCAAGGGCTGTGCCGGTAAAGGCTTTTGTATTGCTGCCAATCATGAAAAGGGTGTTCTCGTCAACCTTATCAGCGCCACCAACTTCCTTTACTCCATATCCTCTCATCACAACTACTTTTCCATCTTTTACCACACATACGGCAGCCCCTGGTATTTTCCAGTTGGCTAAGGCCTTATCTACATAATTGTCAAGGCTGTCTTTAATAAAGGAAGGTATATCTGTTTGAGCCTGGCTGGTTGAAATTAGCAACACCGTTGCCAGTAGCAAAGAATACAATTGTTTCATAAATGCAAGTATTGATATTAAGCAGAAAATTACTTGATTTTTCTGTACGATCAACATAGACAGGATGAACGGAAAAGAAGATTACTCATCAATCTCCCCATCCTTTATCATCGGTTGCGGGGGAAGTCCTTTACGGAAGCGGTACAGCGCCTCTTTAATATAATACTGAAACTCGTAATCGCCGGCAAGCTTAGCAAAGTAGTAAGACGGGCGAAAGGACCGCATAAAACTGTCGAGTTGCTGCCCATCGAGCTTTGTAAGGCGGCGCACCAATGCTTTATTGAAACGATGGTCAACAAATTTTTCTTCTTCTTCTTTAAGCAGCCGTTGCCGGAAGGCTTCCAGGCTGCGGTTGCGTTTAACGCGGAACATATTAATGATCTCATCTAGATCGAAACCCACGCCGCTGCCTGTCAGGGTTGGTTTGAGTGTTGGTTTTTTGTAATTAAATACTTTGGCGTAGTTCTGCCTGTTAAGGATGGAGTCGAATTTATAGTTGCGGGGCCGCACTTTTACTTCCTTTAGCACAGTAACGTTAACATGCAGCGAAATATCAAATTCCAGCGGATTGGGAATTTTACTTACAGCAAATTTAACGGTAGGCTTGCCCAGGTAGCTAAACCAGACTGAATCTTTTTCTGAAACATTAATTTCGTAAAAACCGTCGGCATTGGTAACAGCGCCTTTACCCGAAGTGGAAATTACGCTTACCGCCTCAAGCGGGAAGTTACGGGTGCTGTCATAAACATAGCCACGCAGTTTATACTGCGCTGCCGATTTTTCTGTACCCAGCAGCAGGATAGTTGTAAGTAATGATATGATGAATAAATACCGCCTCAACCTGTTATAAATTGGCGGCAAGTAACGAAAGAATTTGCAAATGGTTAGTTAAGTTGTTTTATGCCATACAAAATGACAACATACAGTGTTCCTGCTGTTTTATTATGGATACTCAGGGGCAAAATCAACGGCATCACCAGTGTTCTCAAATTTTTGTTTGCCTGGCTTCTTCCCTGAGTTTTTTACTTTTTTGTTTTTGCAATTGTATAAATTGAGGTGTGGGTGGAAATATGGCAATTGAGCGGAGCCGATTTTCATCAAATACCAGTTCAAGACCTTTTTTATAGTAGTACAGATCGCCGGTGTAATCGCTATAAGAAACATTAATGTAGTCTTTCCCCAACTTCTTTATACACTCTTCCATAGTATTGTAGTAGGTAAGGCCATTTTTAATTTTTACCCGTTTTACCATGTCTTCGTCTGCGCTATACGATGTAATGGTAATGAAATTGAGTTTATGTTTTTTGAAATACAGGGCAAACACGGGCATGCTATCCGGAAGAGTTGAATTATATTTAGCACAAGAATCGAACCCAAGTACAAACTGCATTACGCTGTCAATGCTAGTGTTATAGTCAATAAAAGATTTTAGTTGCTCTTTGTACGACCCCCATGTAACAGTACCCGAAAGAATAGCCATAGTTTCTTTTTCGTTCATGCCCAATTTTAAATTTCCGATGCCTTCGCCGGGTGTGATGATGATTGGAGTCTGCCCGCTGGTATATACAACTGTGACAAACACCATACAGAGAATGAGTAATTTCTTCATAGCCGTTATTTTAGTAAAGTTCATTAATATAAATCCAGAAGCGATGCCCTGTTCTTGGCATTTCAGGAAAGCAGCTCTTCTATTACCTGCGGGTAGTATTTGTGTTCCAGTGCAAGCACACGACGGGCCAGCGTATCAGCTGTATCATCAGGCAATACAGGGCAAGTGGCCTGAAAGATGGTGTGGCCGTGGTCGTATTGTTCATCCACATAGTGGATGGTGATGCCGCTTTGCTGGTCTTTATTATCCACTACGGCCTGGTGAACATGATGGCCATACATTCCCTTGCCGCCATAATTAGGCAACAGAGCCGGGTGAATATTAACGATACGCTGCGGATATGCCTTGATAAGCGCTGATGGCAATTTCCAGAGAAAGCCCGCAAGAACGATGAAGTCTGTTCCATCTGCTTTTAATTCGGGGATGTATGCATCGCCATGGAAAAATTTTTCTCTTTCGATTAACAGGGTGGGCACATTGTGTTGTGCGGCGATGGCGAGCACACCTGCGCCGGTTTTATTGCACACCACCCGCACCACTTTTATATGCGGATGGTTGCTGAATTTTTCCATGATATGGGCAGCGTTGGAGCCGCCCCCAGAGGCGAAGATGGCGATTTTTTTCACCGGACAAAGATAGGGGACAGAGAGTGCTTAATTCGTTGTTCTTATGGCGGGAGTCGGGTTTATTGTTTATTCTATCTTTGATTATATGAAGCTTCGCTTTCTATACACGGCCTTATCTCTTTTGCTGCTTACCAGTGCCTGCCTTTACGGACAAAGCCCCGGTAACTTTAGTATTGAAAAAGGGTTTGATAAATATCCGCTTGGTTCTAAAGAACCGGAAGCTGATAGTTTGTTAGCAAAACCGGTTGGCTCAGATTTTCAGTGGAAGGGAATTAAATACGTTACTTATTTCTATAAAAATGCCAATGAACATCCATATAAATTGGCAGATGTTGATTTCAAAATCCTGATACTTAACTACGGTGATAGTACACTTGGCAACATTGAGTTTACAAAAATTTATTCAAGCAGGTTATATCCTGATTATGAAAACAGGGCAAAAGATGAGTTTAAAAAACTGTATGCTTTCTATAAAGAAAAATGGAAGGGTGGCGGCAAAAAAGAAACAGCTGTTAAAGTAGGTGATAAGATAGTCAGGTTTAAACACTATGAGTGGAATAGCGGTAACAGGGTAATGAAGCTTTGGCTCGACTGGACTAAACGTCCCGGAAACAGCTATTATAGCATATCATTATCGTTAGAGGCAAAAGCTGATTTGTAGTTCGGTTTTTTGTTTTGCTTCTTTACCAATATCATTTTTTCAGCAACCCTATTTCCCTACCTTTAGTTCAACTGAAAAGTGATTGCTTTTCAGTATAACAGAATAAGCATAAGGTGCTGATGCTTTATGCCTCTGTCCTGTGCGAATTGTTTAATTCTGCAAACAGGTATGTATGTGGTCTTTTGGTTACAAAGGCTTTTGTTGCTCCCGCTGCGGCGGGCAGGTGTACAGTGTTGTCTCTTCTTTTTCCAGTAATACAATTTTCTCTTCCACCATACAAGACAGCGGCACGGCTGCTGTCTTTAAAACTTATGCTGTATGACTATTCCGTCGCCTGACATTTCTCCGCAAACCGGCAGCGAAAGAATGCCGCCCTGGAAAATTTTCTTTGGTATGATAACCTCGCCGGGGCAAACCATCAGCCGCCACCTGCAGGGGCTGCACTGGGGCTATGCACTGGCTGTGCCGGGTATTGCATTTGTGCTGCTGTTTCTGCAAACCGGCCTCGACCTGCAACGGGCTGGCAAAATTGATAACACCGGAGTGCTGTATGTTACTCTTAAAGGCCTGGCGATGGGTACGGCTGGTATGCTGGTGATTGCGTTCCTAATATGGGCCGGTTCTAAACTGTGGGGCAATACCAACAGTATTGCAGATGCAGTTCGCACCACCGGGCTTGCCTTCTGCGCCACCTTGCTGTACTCCTTGTGCGGACTTATCATCAACCTTAGCCTCCACTGGAATACGGCGGTGGCCTTTGGTGTTACCGGTTTGTTGTGGGCATTAAGCCCGGTATCGGCAGCAGTAAAACAATTTACTAATGAAAAAATAGCTCCGGCCATTGTACTCACGACGGTGTGTGGTGCATTGCTGCTGGCTGGTTGGGCTTATTTAGGAGGTGCGTTATGAAAATGACTACTGTAATTGTAACCGTAGTGTTGTTTGCCGCTTTTGGCTACATCAGCGCAGCACAAAAAGAAAAAGAGTGGCTGCTGGTGGGTGCTGCTGCCGGGCTGGGCCTTGTTATTGTTTTTCTCCTTCAGCAATTGCTGGCATGGAGCAGTGGCAATAATACGGCTGCCGCCAATGCGCTTGAACAGGGAGTGTTGTTTATGATTCCGTTTGCCGTACTGGCAGTACTGGCCGATGTGTGGCTGGGATGGCATTCGGCACAGGCTTTTTTTTCAGCCGGGCTTTCTACCATGGCCATCAGCAGCGGAGCAGTAACGATAAAGAATGGCGGGCATAAACTGGGAAGCATTATTGTTCCGCTGGTACTGGCTTTTGCCGGTTCGGTGGCGTGGATGCTGATAACTGCAAAAGTATAAGCGGACAGATAATCATTCTTTGATTTCAACTAACTGTACGATGAAAAAAATATTTCACAACACCTGGCAGGCTTCGGCGGGTTTTATTCTGCGAAGTTTTCTGTTAGCCGCATTTATTTTCTCTTTGTTTTCTTCCGCTAACGGGCAGCTGAAAGTGGAAGGAAAACTGGAAGGCGGTTTCCCGATGCAATACACTATTGATGGCGTATCGGCCGTGGTGAATCCACGTAGCGGCCCCCTGGGTGCTGTTTGCAATATCGCCGCTAACAATGTAAAGTTTCCGGTTACTATTGATGTAACTGCTGGTTGCAGCAGCACAGAATATTCCAGCAACACCTGCGATAAATACCGGCTTTGTTATTTAAGTTCTTACCAGGATGGCAGCTACAGCAGCAAAGCAATGCGTGACGGCAGCACCAATTTTAAAATCACCATCACAGAATCTGACATGGTTGAAGACACCATCTGGGGTGACTACAGTCCGGAAACAGCCGGCAAACGGGTACGGATAAAAAAATACCTGGGCGCTGTATATGTGATACACGAAATGTACGATGTGGCAGACGGTGAGCTGGATGAAATTAAAAGAGAGGCAGGGGTAACAGGAAGACAGGGACTGGCCGCTTTTGCAAGCACTGCCCTCAACCTCGACATCACCATACCAATAGAAGTACTTGGAGAGAAGCCAAAAGAAAAAGAAGAAGATCCTGATCGGGTGGAAATAACGGTAACCGATTACGGCTACGATTCCATCGCCAATAAAGTGGTGGTAACCGGCATTTACCGCTCCAAAACAAAAATTACTTCAGCTTCTATTCTCCGTTCTATGGGCGGCAGCGCTGTGCAGGGATACATCAACTACAGCAATAACAGTTTTGTGGCTGAATGTGCCTTTGAAAGAGGTGTACCCAATCAATTCAAAATTGTTTTCGATAACGAGGCACAACTCAGTGCCGAGCAAACCATCAATGTAAATCCCGATGGCAAGGTGGGCTCGCAAACCACCACCGACGAAACGGGCAACACCACCGTGGATGCTCCGTTGCCCGAAGGTGATATTCCCGGATTGGGGCAAGTGGGCAATGTACCCGGACCGGAAGATATTATCAAAGGAGTAATAGGTGTGGTGGCCCCCCGGACTGGTGGGTGTATTGGGCGGATTGATTAGCGGAATACTGGGCGGAGGAAAAGTACCACCACCTGTGCCACCAACACCGCCAACAAAGCCGGTTCCGCCGCCAAAGAAACCAACCGGCCCCGACGATAAAAAGAAAAAGCCTGCTGGTAAAACAAAAGAACTAACAGAAAAAGAAAAGAAAGAGGCAGAAGAAAAGGCAAAGAAAGAAGCAGCGGAAAAAGCGAAACGAAGAAAAGAGGCAAGGGAAAAAGCAAAGAAACTGCTGGACGAACAGAAGAAAGCGAATGATGAAATGAATTCATGGACATCGCAAATCATCAACACAGCAAAAAGTGCCGGCAAGGATGTAAAGCAGGGTGTAAAAGATGTAAGTGATGTAATGATACCAGTCATCACCACCATTAAAGACGAAACAAAGTCCGCCATTAAAGATATTATTGACAGCAAAGGAAAAATACTGGTTGATACCGCCATTGGCACCGCCAAAGATGTGGGACAGGGAGCAAAAGACATTGCCATTGCCGGAAAAGACATTGTGACACACCCGATAGATATTGGCTGGGAAACCGTGAAAGGCACAGCCAGCGATGTAAAAACCATTCTTCATGAAACCTACTGGAAGGGGTTTAAAGACATGGTGCAAAACCCCAAAAAGTTTGTTGATTTTGTTTACAATGCTTCGGGCGGCGAAGACCTGGTGAAATCTATGGACCCCAATCTATCGCTGGTGCAGCGCAGCGGCCATTACGGACTGGCTGTGTATAAAACAATGCTGAATGTAATGGGCGGAAGAGGATTACAGCAGGGCGGACTGGCTGCTGTAAAGGCGGCAGGCATCCGCGGACTAACCTCCACCGTACAATATGGTGCGGCCAGGAATGCACCGGTGTTCCAGGAAATTTACAACAAGGTGGACGAGATGAGCAAGGCCGGGGCAAAACATCTTGGCGTGGAATTAACGAAAACACAAAAGCTGAAAATAACCACCGGGCTTTTCTTAGAGTGGTATAAAAAGCGACATGACTAATAAAGTGAACCAACAACTAAACAACCGTTATGCAAACTGATACAATAATGAATACCGAACCTTCTGTTTTTACCATCAATAAAAATGATATTGGCTTTTTGCTGCATCGTCTGCAATTACAAGCCATTGCTGAAAGTCCGTTGCATGCCTTTGCTGACGGAAACGCAACAGCAACCGGCACATCGGCTGAAGAACTGCTGCAAAACAATTTATTTGTTGCAGCCATGCAGGTACTTGCCACACCTCAATGCCTCATCCGTGTGTATGCCGGTGGCGGCACACAGCCCCATGGCGATTTGTTTATTTGCATACAGACAGATAACAAGACCGTGTCTGCAACCGCAGTTACACCAACACAAGACAACAACTGGGCAGTTATTCCCTTCTCAGAAACTAAACAGTGCATCAACTGGCTGCTGGATTTTGTTGCCGTAGAAAATGAAACGGCGGCCCCGGCGGTTTTGCCAGAAACATTCACTCCTGAATTTTTATTGTACCTGCTTGGCGCCATTGACCAATACAAAAGATGCGGATACGAAGCGTTGCTGCAATACAGGCAGGAAGAATCGCCAGTCTTTTCTTTAAATGCTTTTGCAGATAATATGCAGAAGGCGATGAAGTCGGCCGACCTGCGCTGGCTGCTTCCGTCTTTCGTTGTGTTAACTCCCGGCTTTAGCGAACTGAACCTTACTGCCAACAGTACAGTGTATGAGCAGTTGATTGATGCAGATATTATGCTGCCTGTTGAATCAACAGCAGCCGAACCCCTGTTTACATTTGGTGAAACCGGCAAAGAACTCGGCGAAGAGTTTTCAAAAAACTGGATGCAATCGGCAGGTATTGAAGTAAACAATTTTTCCGGAGCAGGAGTGGCGGTTCAGCACCGGGCATTTCTGGCAGCAACCCTGCTCACCAATCATCTTTTTGAAATAGAGAATACCGAAACCGGCAGCAGTATCAAATATGCTTCAATGAGCCCTCTTTCGCTAACAGCGCTGCTCGAAGAATGGATAACAAAGACTGTTGCCGAACCCGCAACGGTTAAGGCAGAAGAAACAACAACGCAGCAGGCTGCGGCTTCTGTTAAAAAGTTTTGCCCGCAATGTGGCGAACCCGTAAGAGAAAGCACAAAGTTTTGCGCTAAGTGTGGTAAACCATTAATAGCATAATCAATCATTCAACTATTGTATATGGAAAATTTTTCTTTTTGTCCCAAATGCGGCGTAGCCGTTCAGCCTGGCGACCAGTTTTGTACTTCCTGTGGTTTTTCGCTGGCGCAATTAAAAACCCCTGTTGCCGAACCATCGCCTGCACCCGAGCCACCACCGGTTCAAAGCACACCCGTTGTAAAACCGGCAATCACCTCAACACCCGTAACAGTAAATACAACCGCCACCACCACACCTATGCTGCACAAGGTAATGCCCTTTGTTGCTGTGCTGCTCTTTGTTGCCCTGGGTGTTTACAGTTGGTGGGATAATAACAGGAATAAAGACAACTACACAACCGGCACAGAAACCACAACTACTAATACTGAAAGCGAAGAGCCGGCCACAAACAACAGCACACCCTTCACCGATGTTTCATCGGGCATACAGTTAAAAGATTTTGCCGGTGTGTGGCGGGCTTATGAGTCTAACAATAATGAAGAAAACAAAACAGAACTCGGCAACCCCGATGATGACCTGTTTATTGTGTATAAAAACGGCACCCTCGATATTTACCCAAGGGAAGAGCTAAACAAAACACACAGTGCCGATATTACCTGTGGCGACGTGGATGGAAACACGGTTAATTGCAGCGGAACCAGCAAAGAAGATAACAAGCCTTTTCTTATTAAACTGGAACTGCAATCATCCAAAAAAGAAATGACCATCACCATTACCCCGGATGAGCCTACAGAGCTGATGATATTAAAACTGCGGAAGCTGGATGAAGAGCCGAAGTAATAGAAGTGTTGAAAATCAGACTGGCAATATTCGGGCTAAAAAGAATGATATGTTCGTATATTCGACATTATAGACGTTGTGAGAAACTATGAGTAAATTCATCATATTTATAGCCTTTTGTCAGTGGATGTACTAATTCTTCTGACGGCAAAAGCTCAGTAATTAATCAATTAGATACGTTACCCAAGAAAAATTCAAAACATCAACAAGCTAGTGAGAAAACAAACGTTATAACTATCCAGGACCAGACTAATAACCTGCGCAAAATTGGATACACTTGAAGAATCTCCTAAGTAAATTGGACAGAATTGAAGAATCGGAAGTGGTATAGTTCCAAGGGAATTACGCCAAATAATGAACAAGGGACAGAATACAATAAAGTCTAAAAAAGACAATGAAAACCCTTTGCAAGCCCTCAAAAATGGAAAACAAATTGATCAAAACGAATATGCTACTAAAGAGGGAAACAACATCTTAGAGTATTTGATTAGAACAAAAGAAAATGAGATCCCCATCACTATATTCACTTTGGTGTGTGCACATAAAACTAAACAAAAAGAATACTTACTCGCAGTATTTACTTGGACTATTGAGACAAAATTTGAAACTCAAGAAAAGTACATTCAGGAGTGGAGCCATATTCGGACTCAAATTCAGAACGTAAATTTTAAGCGCTGACCATTTAGCCTTTGCCGGTGTTCCCTAAAACATCACGCTCGCTGTTGTGTCTCGAGTGCAGGTTTCGGCAGCGTAGGCACAAAGACCAACAAGCAAAATGATTCTAACCTTATCTCCTCCTGCATCTTCTGCACCTGAATATGTCCAGGCAGGATGCTTCTCCTTGCAGCCAACTGTTGCCGAACAGGAAAATATTTTAAGACTTTCTTCCCTGCCGAGTCTTCCAAATTTAACACTTCAAAGCCGATGTCTCACCGCCAGGATTTGTGTGTGGAGTGGACTCGGCGTTCTTCACTAAAGGCACTGTCAAATTTATATCTGCCAGTTGCACAACAGTTTAGAACATTAATTTACTAAATTCCTCATACCAACGCGAAGGGCTAGCAAAGCCTCCCCATAGCCATCTAAACCATTCGCCTGGTAACTCGCCTTTAATCCCGGCAACAATCCTATTGTTGTCCGGACACCCGGTTGGCCTTATCCTTCTTTATCAGTTCCATCGCCTTATCCAGCTTAAAATCGCTGTTGCGTCTTACGGCCTCAACTGTGGGCAGCGAAAAAACTTCGGGTTGCACACCCTTTCCATTTTTCGGTATTGTTTTATCAATCACCAGCCTGAAAAGCGGCAGCCTGAACCGGATATGCGTTTCCGGCAGCGTAACATCCGGTATCAGCCAGGCCGAATTACCATAAGCACCACCGCCGGTTTCTTCGCCCACTATGGTAACATTATCCTGCTTTCGCAACACACCCGCAAACAAGGATGTGGCGGAAAAAGAATTGCCTCCCGTAAGGATATACACCTGGCCATTGTAATGGTTGTTCTGCCGGGGTTTGAAGTCTTTTCTTTCAAAATAACCAAAATGATAATTGCCGTCTTTTTTCTTCTTTGTCAAAAAAAAGATAAACAGCTTATTCCAGAAATGCGTCCCAATATACTGTTCGTAGCGGCTGCCTTTATTGATGGCATACAATGAGTCTGCAATTTTAAAAGGTGCAGATACCAGGTATTTGGTTAGCAGGTTGGAATTAGAAACACTGCCGCCGCCATTGTTGCGCACATCAATTATTAAATGATTAATCTTGTTTTGCTGCAACGCTTTAAATGATTGCCTGAAAAATTTCTCAGCCGGTAATTGCGGGCAAAGGAGGCAAGGTTCATCATAGCAGTACGGTTCAGGGTGTCAATTTTCAAGAGCCGTACGGCATTTAGTCTTTGTTGCCTTATTTCTTTCCTGGTTGGCTGGGGTTGTTGGGGAGCGGCAGGCCTGAAGGGTCTTGTACCCCGGCGCTGCATTGTATCGGCAGCGGGAATGTAAACGGGAATCATTGTAGTATTAATCTTTCCCGCACTGTCTTTATACTCCACCCGGTAGCTTTCCGAAACACCAAAAAGCGAAGTGTACAGTGATCCAAAATTTCCACGGTTGCTGAGCGATTGGTATTTGTGTGTTGTATTATATCCATCGGTAGAAATATAGCTGAAAAGTGTATCTGCAATTTCAGTTACCGGCTTATTATTAATAGCGGTAATAACAGTTCCTCTCTTTAAAATGCTGTCGCGGCGGTTAAGATTGGCGGTAACAGTCATTGCTTCATTCCACATTTTTACACTAAGCGGAAACATTTTTCCAAGCCTGGCGGTATCGTAATATTTGTTGGCTTTTTTTGATGCCCTTACCGTTGTGTGTCCGCAATTAATTTTTGCGGTAACCCACGACAGTACTTTACGAAACTGTGCTTCCGTCATGGAATCTTTTAATTGTTGCCGGCCACAATCAAAATAATAACTCATACTGTCTTTGGATGTGTACCAATACAAGCCGGGATGGTGTGCCTGCAGCAGGGACCGGTAAACGATATAATCCCGTTGCAGTTGTGCTGGCGAGTATTTTTTTTCTGGCGAATAATGAGACCTGCTGACACTGCAAGCTGTAAACAACAAAAAAAATGATATAGGCAATAATATCTTCATCGGCAAAGGACAGGTTTCCAGAATGGGTTAAGACTATTTAGTCTGCAAAATATTGAATTACGGCCATACTATTTTGCCATGTGGTTCCATCCCTGTGCCGTGATGGAATGTTTACCGCCGCCTTTGGTAATAATATGTGCGCCCTGTTCTGCTTCTGTCATATATCCCACCACACTTATTTGTTCATTCAGCACCAGCTTATCATAATCGCCTTGGGCTACAGTAAAAAGCAGTTCATAGTCTTCTCCGCCGCTTAGTGCACAGGCGGTTGGGTCTATTTCAAACTTGAAGGCTGCTTTTTTCATATCCTCATGCACCGGTATTTTTTCTTCGTACAGTACACAGCCAAGGTTGCTGTCTTTACAGATGTGCAGTATTTCAGAACTCAGCCCGTCGCTGATATCCATCATGGCGGTGGGTGTTATTTCCTGCTGTGCAAAAATTCAACAATATCTTTTCTTGCCTCCGGCTTCAGCAGCCGGCCAATTACATAGCTTTCTCCCTCTAAATCGGGTTGTACCCCGGGGCTTTCAACAAAAATTTTCTTTTCTCTTTCTAAAAACAATAAGCCAACATATGCGGCACCCAGGTCGCCACTTACACAAAGCAGGTCGCCTTTTTGTGCGGTGCTGCGTTTTACAAATTTATCGGGAGCCACTTCTCCCATTGCTGTAACGGAAATGATAAACCCCTTTTGTGACGCTGTGGTATCACCGCCCACCAGATCAACGCCGTATTTACTGCAGGCGGCATACACTCCTTCATAAAATTCATCAAGGCCTTCTACGCTAAACCGGTTGCTGATACCCAGGCTGATGACAATTTGTGTGGGTACGGCATTCATGGCATACACATCGCTAAGGTTTACAATTACACTTTTGTAACCAAGGTGCTTCAATGGTGTGTAGGCCAAATCAAAATGTACTCCTTCAATCAGCAGGTCGGTGGTTACAACAGTTTGTCTGCCGAAGTGGTCTATAATAGCCGCATCATCACCTACGCCTAAAACAGATGAAGCGTTTTGCAATTCGATATTTTTGGTCAGATGGTCAATCAGGCCAAACTCACCAAGGGTTGATATTTCTGTTCGTTGATTACTCATTTATTTTTGATTTTGGGTTTTGGGTTTCGGGTTGTCCAGCCTGGTCGCCGATGTTTTAATCGAAGCAACAACAATTTTCAAAACAGCCTCAGCCTCTTTATAAATAATTCTCATAGACGGTTTCTGTTTAGGATTAAATTCTGCAAGCCGTTCCAGAAAATACAGCGTTTCGTCTGCTTCTTCTTCAACTACCTGTAATTAATAAATAAAGTCCCTGCCCGATTTTGCCCTGCAAACTGCCCTGTAATTTGCGCCGACCGAAGCAGAACATCTTAATATTTGTGCAACATAAGTGTTGTTTATCCTGTTCAAAGGCAGTGTGTCGCACAATTTAGCAACTGCTATCGCTATAGATTTTGTTTTGGCCTTTAGTTCTCTTTCTGTCATATAATTTCGTTTCCCCTAATCTAAAACCTAAAAACCAAAATCAAAAAAATACTTATAGGTCTCCTCCATTTAGAACCTTCAGCATTTCTTCATGTATCCTGCCATTTGTGGCAAGCACCCGGTGCTGATAGACAGAAAATTTATCACCATTAAAGTCTGTAACTTTTCCTCCGGCTTCTTCCACAATTAAATATCCGGCGGCGCTGTCCCATGGCTCCAGTTTATGTTCATAAAAACCATCAAAGCGGCCACAGGCCACCCAGCATAAATCAATGGCGGCAGAACCCAGGCGGCGAACCGGTACTCCTTTTTTTACAAACCTTTCGAATACTTCAACCGGTCCGTTTATCATGTTAATGTATGTATACGGAAAGCCTGTAACAAGACATGATTTTATTGTTTTTGTTTCGCTGCTTACATGAATCTGTTTGTTGTTAAGAAAAGCACCTTTTCCCTTTTCGGCGAAGAAAAACTCGTTCATGTGCGGGTTATACACGGCTGCCATTATTATTTCACCTTTATATTCAATGGCAATGGAAACGCAATTGATGGGAATGCCATGGGCAAAATTCACTGTTCCATCCACCGGGTCAATAATCCACTTATAATCTGATGATTGTTTTTTCTCACCCGACTCCTCTGCCAGCACCTGGTGCTCAGGGAAATAGGATTTAACCACTGCAAGTATTGCCTTTTCAGAAGCATGGTCGGCTTCGGTTACAAGATTGTTTACCCCTTCTTTATTACTAATTGCAAATTCTTTTTGAAAAAAACGGGTTATTTCTGCGGCACCAGCTTGGGCAGCCTCAATCAGCACTTTTTTAAGCATGGGCAAAGATAATAAACCGCTTAACCCCCTGAAAGGGAATATGAAATTTCTCATTACAATTATTGACTGTTATTTTTGAATCAAACTTACTGTTACCTTTTTTAAGGCGGAATTATGGATTTATCGGTCATCATAGTCAACTATAATGTAAAACACTTCCTGGAGCAATGCCTGCATTCGGTACAAAAAGCCATTATGGGCTTGAAGGCAGAAATTATTGTAGTTGATAATGGTTCATCCGACAACAGCCTTGAGTACCTGCAACCGAAATTTGAAAGTGTGCAGTTTATTTCAAACAAAGAAAATATTGGTTTTGCAAAGGCATGTAACCAGGGGCTTGCGGCTTCTACCGGAAAACATGTTTTGTTTCTAAACCCCGATACTATTGTTGCAGAAGATAGTTTTACAAAAAGCCTTTCCTTTCTTGCTGCCCACCCAAATGCAGGCGGACTGGGAATAAAAATGCTGGATGGCAGCGGCCGGTTTTTGAAAGAATCTAAGCGATCGTTTCCATCTCCGCTTACATCATTATATAAGCTATTTGGCTTGGCCCGGTTATTTCCCCGGTCAAAGACTTTTGCCCGCTATCACCTTGGGCATCTTGACGAAAATAAAAATCACGAAGTGGATGTGCTGGCTGGTGCTTATATGCTCATGAAAAGAGAAGTGCCGGATGCGGTGGGCGGTTTTGATGAAGCCTTTTTTATGTACGGAGAAGATGTGGATCTGAGCTACCGTTTACAAAAAGCAGGATACAAAAACTACTATTTTTCAGAAAGCAGTATTATTCACTTCAAGGGCGAAAGCACCAAAAAAGGAAGCATGAACTATGTGCGGATGTTTTATACTGCCATGAGTAAATTTGTGCGCAAGCACTATGGGGGCAGCCGTGCAGGTATTTTTAATATGCTTATTCATATTGGCATATGGCTGAGGGCCGGACTTACCGCTGTTGGCAGCTTCATTCGTAGTATCGGACTGCCATTAATAGATGCGGGACTAATCCTTTTTTCTTTTTGGATTGTAAAAGAGTTTTGGGGCGATTATATAAGACCCGAAACAGAGTATGAATACCGCCTGTTGTGGATTGCTTTTCCTGCGTTTGCTGTTTTTTATCTGACTACTGCATACTATGCCGGCTTGTATGACAAATGGTACAAATCGTCGGAACTGGCCCGTTCTACACTTTTTGCTATTGTTATTTTACTGGCTGGCTATGCCTTGTTGCCAGAACGGTTTCGCTTTTCCAGGGGCATTGTTTTGTTTGGTGCCATCCTTGCCTTTATCATGATAGGTGCGCTGCGCTGGATTTTGATAAAAACAAATGTACTTGGCGATTCGAAAGAAAAAAATGAGGGTTCTAACACAGTAATTATTGCTTCCCCGGATGAGTATAATGAAATTATCAGCCTGCTGAAAGAAGCGGGTCAGCATCAGCGTATTCTTGGAAGGGTGGCTGCAAGTGAAACCGACGAGGCTGCAATAAGTTACTGGAAAAAATTGCCCGCAGTAGCTGCTGCAATCCCTTTTAAAGAAGTCATTTTTTGCCAGGGAGTCCTTTCTTATAGTGAAATAATTGCAGGAATTAGCCAGCTGCCCAAAGGCCTTATCATAAAAATTCATGCCGCAGGAAGCCATAGTATCGTTAGCAGTTGTTCGAAAAACAGTTCAGGAGAAGCAGTATCTAAAGAACATGGATTCAGGCTGGCTGATCCCTATTACAAAAGACTGAAACGGCTTATTGATATTGGCTTTTCTATTTTGTTTATCCTTACTTATCCCATTCAGCTGTTTCTTGTTAAAAAACCATTGAATCTTTTTTCAAATTGCCTTGCAGTTCTTTTTGCATATAAGACCTGGGTGGGCTATGCCACAGAAGATGATTATCTGCCTGTACTGCGCAAGCCTGTACTGGCAAATAACGGAGCGTCATCATCGATGGCACAAAATTTTCCAAAAGAAAGTTTACATATGATGGATTATTGGTATGCCCGTGATTACAGACCGTCTGAAGATCTTAAAATAATATGGAGAAGCTATCGGAAGCTGGGTGGCTGATCTGCTTAATGCCAATTACTTATATTCGTAACTTTAAGCACCTACTGAACCAATGGCCACAATAATAGATATCAAGATTCCTAAAGCGATTGCCGCTGCACTGCGAATTCCGCCCAATGATGCCAGGCGGCAGCAATTGAAGGTGCTAAAAAATTGCTGAAGAAGGCAAGATTTACTGAGTTTGGCCAGCAATATCGTTTTGACGATGCGCTTTTCTGTAAGCACCCCGGAAAGAAATTTCAGGAATTGGTGCCGGTGCATGATTACAACAAAATATATGAAGAGTGGTGGAAGAAAACACTGGATGGGGTGCCTGATGTAACATGGCCCGGAAAAATAAAATATTATGCACTCAGCTCCGGCACATCGGAGGCTGCCAGTAAATATATTCCGGTAACCAAAGAACTGCTGCGCAGCAATACCATTAATTACTTCAAGCAATTTTTCAGTCTGATAAAATATGGGGAAGCCAATAAAAAAGCAATGACCAAAGGCTTTTTGATGCTTGGTGGTACCACCGACTTAAAAAAAGATAATGCTGGCTGGTACGCAGGAGACCTAAGTGGTATTCTTGCCAAAAAAAGGCCGTTTTGGTTTCAGACTTTTTATAAACCTGGTGGCCGTATTGCAGCCCTGCACGACTGGAATGAAAAACTGCATGAGATAGTGGAACATGCAAAAGAATGGGACATTGGATACATTGTTGGGGTGCCTGCCTGGTGCCAGATGTGCATGGAAATGGTAATCGAGCATTACAAGGTGAAAAATATTCATGAAGTGTGGCCAAACTTCAGCTTTTTTGTACACGGCGGAGTGGCTTTTGAACCCTATAAGAAAGGGTTTGAAAAATTGTTGGGGAAGCCGATTGTATATATTGAAAACTATTTATCCAGCGAAGGCTTTATAGGCTATAAAACCAGAGAGCATGCCCGGGGTATGCAGCTTATTCTCAATAATAACATTTTCTTTGAGTTTGTTCCGTTTGATGATAAAAATTTTGACGCCGACGGTAACATTGTTGCAAAGCCAGATGCTAAAATGATACATGAGGTGGAAGAGGGAAAAGAATATGCTTTGCTGATGAGTACCAATGCCGGAAGCTGGCGGTATATTATTGGCGATACTATTAAGTTTATAGACCTTGCCAACAACGAAGTGGTCATTACCGGGCGAACCAAACATTTTCTCAGTCTTACCGGCGAGCACCTGAGTGTGGAGAATATGAACCGGGCCATAGAATTGGTCAGCGAAGAGTTTAATATTAGTATACCGGAATACACAGTGGTTGGTTTCCCGTTTGAAAACTTCTTTGCTCACCGCTGGTATGTGGCTACTAATGATAAAGTAGATACCGAAAAGCTAAGAAAGAGAATTGACGAAAACTTGCGAACCCTGAATGACGACTACGCAACCGAAAGAGACAGCGCCTTAAAAGAAGTTTTTCTCGAAGTGTTACCCGAGGAAAAGTTCAAAAAATTCATGGAGATGAAAGGAAAGCTTGGCGGTCAGCACAAATTCCCCCGGGTAATGAAAGGAAAAGTACTGGAAGAATGGAAAAGATTTTTAGAAACAGGAAAGATCTAACATGCTTGAGTCAATCGTCAAAGGACTTACGTTTGGTGTGCTGCTGAGCATTTCAGTCGGGCCGGTTTTGTTTTCCATTATCAAGCAAAGTATAAATAACGGTCACCTAGGCGGCCTGGCTTTCATATTTGGCGTTTCTGCCAGCGACATTACCCTTGTACTTGTCAGCAATACATTTACAGAGCTGTTTAATAATTTGCAATTGCATAAAATAGAAGTGGGGGTCATTGGTTCAGTGTTTCTTATTTCCGTTGGCGTCTTTTTTATCTTCTTCAAAAAAGTAAAAGTGGATGAAGAGGGCAACCAGTTAATGTCGTTTAGTAAGGGCCACTATGTAAAAATCTTTTTAGCAGGATATTTCATGAATATGCTGAACCCGGGCGTTATCCTTTTCTGGATAACAGCAACCACGGCTACGGTCTACCATCCTGTTAATAACAGAATTATCATTTTCGCAACCTGTCTTTTGTTTGTACTGGCAACAGATATTTTAAAGGTGATGCTGGCAGGAAAAATCAGGAAGAAGCTAACTCCCCATAACATTCATATCATTAACCGCATCAGCGGATTGATGCTGATAATTTTCGGCGCATTGCTGATTTGGGGTGTGTTGAAGTTTGGTGACAGAATTTAAAATCAATATCAATTATATTGCACCTGCATGACCACCAAGGGCCTGATACCAAAAATATGGAGATGGATTAAGAAAGTATTCATCGTTCTCTTTATTGCCCAGTTGGTTTATATCGTCTTACTGAAATGGATTAATCCGCCCATTACCATGACTCAATTAGTAAGCTGGGTTAGCGGACACGGATTGAAAAGAGACTATATTGACCGCAGCGATATTTCACCTGAGGCAAGGCTGGCTGTCATTGCCTCAGAAGACCAGCTCTTCCCCGACCACAGCGGCTTTGACTGGAAAAGCATTAAGAAGGCAAGGGCTTACAATGAAAAAAAGCCGGGACGTATCCGGGGTGCCAGCACCATCAGCCAGCAAGTAGCTAAAAATGTTTTTTTGTGGCAGGGCCGCAGTTGGGTACGCAAAGGACTGGAAGTCTATTTTACTTTTATGATTGAAAAGATTTGGGGCAAGAAAAGAATACTCGAAGTCTATCTTAATGTAATAGAAACCGGCGATGGCATTTTCGGAATTGAAAGGGCTGCAAACATCTATTTCAATAAGCCTGCAAAAAACCTGACCAGGCAGGAAGCCGCCATGATTGCGGCTTGTCTGCCCAATCCCAAAAGATATAAGGTAAAGCCATTATCCTCTTATGTACAGTTTCGTTCAAGGGCCATCATGAAACAAATGGCTAATCTGCAAACGGACCCGGATGTAGGCAATCTTGTTGGTGGAAGTTATGCGCCAGAAAAGGGAAAGAAGAAATAAGCTGGCGGCTCTCGAAACACCCCCCCCCCCGGAAAGGGCAAAAAAAAGGGGGGGGGAAAAGGGGGAAACAAAAAAACGGGGGCCCCCCCCCGCCCGGTATCCGGGGTTTTGCTTATAGTATTGGTTTAACAACCAAATTAAAATTTTTCATATTACAGGGTTTTAAATGTCATTCAACCAGCCTATCAACCGCCGCAATTGCTTTTTGCAAACGTTCATTGTAGTTGCCGCTTATATCTACCCATGGAACAGACTGGTTAATCATAATGTCTTTATAAATGTAATACAGTTTTTCCGGGTGTGCAGGTCTGGGTATTCCCGCAGTTCGTCTTTTACCCAGGGCAGGTCAATATTGCAAAGCAGGTATAGGTCGTATTGTCGTTTGGTTATTTCGTCAAGCACCAAAGGGTGGCATTTGTTAAATACAAATTCGCACCACACTTTCATCACATACATATCGGTATCAATAAACAGGGGAATGTGTCCTCCGCTTTCCAGCAATGGTTCTGATTGCTGTTCAAGTTTTGCCGTGTATTCATCCTCTAATGCCAGTTGCCCTTTGGCGATAGTAAGCAAATCATCAAATTCATAATTGGTGCCGTTGCTAAGAAGGTATTCACGGGCAAACTCGGGGCACCACATCGTTTCATAATGTTGTGCCAGTTGCTCACAAAGGGTGCTTTTGCCAGTACTCTCCGGCCCGATTATTACAATTTTCTTTAGCATTGGTGAAAGTTAGCTTGTTGATCGGTTTTTTCAGCTTTTCACCAAAAAAAATTTTCCTTTATGTAAAGTAAACCCGGCCATCCTCCGTCTTCCTTATAAAGCAGGCAAAATGGAGCTGGTGGTTGAACGGAAAAAAATGAATTTAATTAACGTAATAGGCGACTACGGGCGGCAACTGTTTGGTTTCATTCGCAGCAGGGTAAGCAGCAATGAAGATGCTGAAGACATTCTGCAGGATGTATGGTACCAGCTTAGCAGCCAGGCCAAGCTTGACGATATTGAAAGCATAAGCGGCTGGCTCTACCGTGTAGCAAAAAACAGGATTACCGATAATTATCGCAAAAAGAAATCTGCAAACAGGCTGCTGCTTGATGAAGAGGAGGAAGAACTCACCATTCCTGCATTTATGAATGAAGCAGGCAACAATCCCGAAACAGCGCAACTGCAAAAACTTTTTCGTGAAACCCTGTTCGAAGCACTGGATGAATTACCGGAAAAACAACGGAACGTTTTCGTCTGGAACGAACTGGAAGATATAACCCTGCAGGAAATAGCAGACCGTGAAAAAGAAAACATTAAAACCATCATTTCCCGAAAGCGGTATGCTGTACAACACCTTAAAAGACGTCTTGAATTTTTATACACTGATTTTTTAAACGATTAAAACAAAAGAACTCAAAAATGAAACATGTAATAAGAAAGAAACCCTGGTTAATACCTCTATTTATCATTTTAGGTGCTGCCGCATTTACCTTTTTTGGGTGGGTGGTAATGGCCTTATGGAATGCAGCGTTGGTGCCGGCAACAGGGGCGGGAATAATTACCTTCTGGCAGGGAATTGGTCTTTTAATTCTGAGCAGAATTTTAGTGGGCGGATTTGGCGGGGGAAAAAGGAACAGCCACCAACACCCGATGAAAGAAAAATGGGCCAGTATGAACCCGGATGAAAGGGAGCAGTTTAAACAACAATGCAGAAACTGGTGGGCTCAAAAACAGGAAGGCTCAGCTAACTCCTCTCCTACACAGGGTAATGATTAACCCGCTGTAATAAAGAAACTATTCGGGGTTCACACAACATGTGAGCCCCTTTTTGCTCTTTTCATCCATTCCGTTAATCCAAATACCGCCATTACCAATAAAATCAAATAATACACACTGGTAAATACAAGCCCTTTTACAAAATACAAGGGTATAGAGGCAATATTGGTTGCCAGCCACCAGTACCAGCTTTCTACTTTTTTTCTCGTCATCAGCCACATGCCGGTAAAAGCAGTAGCCGAAGCAAAGGCATCTGCCCACGGAATAGCTCCTTCAAAGAAATTTTCTTTCAGATACACCAATGAGTAAAAAATAGTCCCATAAAAAAACAAGAAGAAGAAAAACTGGTATGTCCACATTTTGTTGTCCGACCGGGTGATGTGCAACACTTTTTCATGTTGTTTATCTTTCTTCAGCCAAATATACCAGCCGTAAATGCTCATCACGGTGTAATAAAAATTTACACTGGCCTCACCCGGCAAGTGATTTTTATAACTAAGCCATATATAAATAACTGTATTGATTAACCCTACGGGGTACACCAGCACATTCTCTTTTCGGCTAAACCATACACTGGCAATGCCTGCAAATACAGCAATGTATTCCGGCCAGGTGGTGTGTTTCATGCCTTCGGTAAACTGCTGCCAAATTTCGACTGCCGTCATTCTCCATCATTTAATATAATAAAATTGTCTGCGTCTTTTAAGAAAGGCAGCTTTGTTCTTACAGCATCCAGCTTATCTTTCTGCAGGGTAATGGTGTGTATCTCTTCATCCTCTTTTTTGTGGTAGAGTATTTCGCCCAGCGGGTCAACCACCATGCTGTCGCCACTGTGATGGATTTCGTTACCATCATTACCAACACGGTTTACACCACTACATAGCACTGGTTTTCGATAGCACGGGCCTGAAGTAATGTCTTCCAGGCATGGTTTCTTCTTTCGGGCCAGTTGGCAACATATATCAAAATGTCGTACTCCGGGGCTGCCTCGCCCTTCTCTCCCGCCAAATGGCGGGACGGAGAAGGGGCTGGGGATGAGGTCTGTCTTGCCCAAACAGGAAAACGCAAATCATAACAGACCTGCAGGTTAATTTTCCATCCTTTTACAGAGGCGATCAGTCGATTATTTCCCGCTGTATAATGTTTGTCTTCTCCCGCAAATGCAAAGCGGTGGCGCTTGTCATACACACCATATTGCCCGTTGGGCAGCATCCAGATAAGGCGGTTATAGTACGACGGTCTTACGGTCTGCATCTGACCGGCAACCTGTTCTGGCATTTCCTTTATTATCAAACTTCCTGTAAGAACTATTTTCTTTTCGGCCGAAATCCGTTTCATCCATTGCACAGACTCTCCATCCATTGTTTCGGCAAACCGTTCCGGGTTCATACTAAAACCCGTACTGAACATTTCAGGCAATACCACCACTTCTGTTTTTCTGAAATCCCCATTATCTTTTCTTCAAGCATTTGCAGGTTGGCTTTTTTATCTTCCCAGTGCAGATTAGTCTGTATCGTGGTTATGATTAAAGACGACATATAAACACTACTTTATTGTTATGTGTAAAAATAGAAAATCCCCGGTCAACAGCTTCCACAAAAGAACAGCCCCCCGAAACCGGAGGGCTGCCATAACCATTAACCTTTCTCAAAACCTAGTTTAAAATATTATAGCGAAGAATCATTTCATGTGCATTAGCACCTTTGTCGTATACGCTCAGCGGAGTCTGATAAATATCAAACGCATACCCAAGTGAGAATTTTTTATTTACATGTACACCTGCAGAAAGAGAAAAACTCTGCTTCAGTCTGTAGCCAAGGCCCCACCAGAACAGATCCTTGTGTTCAACCCTCACCCCACCCTGTACTTCTGTCGGTGCATTGGGCAGGTAAATTGCCAATATGTGAGGTATAAGCTTGGTGCTGCCATCCACATCCCATTTATAAGAGCCATGGAAATAATAGTGGCGGTACATTCTTCCTTCTTCATTGCGGCCAAGGTTGCCTGTATAAAAATCAAGTTTTGATTGTACCAGGTTAGAAACAGAGGCCCCTAATTGCCACTTTTTATCTGTATAAGAAACTCCAAATCCTGCATCAAATACAAACCTGTTCTCTGCGGTACCAATTGCAGGATCAGCACCAAGGGTTGCTGTCAGCTTTGCCCTGTCAAGTGCATATTGCTGTCCTCTTGCTTCAATACCCAGTGAGAACTTGCCTCCGTTACCGGTTGGGATATGTTTAGCAAACTGTAGCGCAACCCCTGTTCTGGAAGTAGGCCCGGTTTTATCGTTGTAGATATATCCTCCCAGCCCGATTTTGAGATTGCTTAAATCATAAGAACCAAATGCCGTCATTGTTTGCGGGGCTCCGCTGATACCGCTCCATTGCGTACGGTAGGATGCACCAAACATACCCTTCTGGCTTACACCTGCTGTGGATGGGTTGTGAAGCACACCCTGCATATCGTATAGCGATGCTGTCTGCAACTGCTGGGCCACACCGGTTTTCACAACAGCAGCAAACAAAAAGAGAATTATAATACGTTTCATTTTACAAGTATTTTTATTGGATTATCTCAAAATTGTTAAGTCGCCTCTCAGTAAAACAGTCTTACCATTAAACAGGCGGTAGTTAATAACATAATAATATGTACCATCAGGTATCGGTTTACCATTATAAGTGCCGTCCCAGTTATTCTGATAATTGTTATTTACGTATACTTCGTTGCCATAACGGTTAAACACTTTCACAAAAACATTTGACGCACACAGGCCGCCGTTGTTGGTAACAAGCCATTTATCGTTCATACCGTCTCCATTAGGAGTAAAGGCATCCATTACTTTTAAACACCATGGTAATACAGTTACCAGCGCATTATCTGTTGATGTGCATCCGTCTGCATTAATTACAGTCATCAGGTATGTGGTGGTGGTGATTGGTTTCACATAAGGAGAATTAGTGTTTGCGCCTGATGTGATTGTATTTGCTGGTGTCCATGCAATTGAGGTGGTATTGGCCGGACTGCTCCCTGTAAGTTGTGTATCGTCGCCCTCAACAATTGTTTTATCCGGACCTGCATTTATTACCGGGTTCGGTTTGATGTTGATATTTACGGTCCGGGTTCTTACACAACCATTCAGCGAAGCTGTAACCGTATAAGCCGCATTGCTGTTAACAGTGGCTGTTGGGTTTGCAATATTATTTGCAGACAATCCGCCGGCAGGCGACCATGCAAATGCGGTACCGGTACCGTTTGTTGAAGCCAGCATTGGAACAGGGGCTCCTGCACAAACAGAAGTGTCAGTAGCCGGCCTTGTTGTTAACGAGAGGTTGTCATTAAAGCCCACATTGACTGTTTTTGTTAGCAGGCCACAATACGAATCACGGATAGTGATTGTTTTAGGGCCCTGTGCCAGACCGGTAAATGCATTAGACGACTGGAATGCGCCTCCGTTAATACTATAAGTATAAGGAGCTATTCCGCCGGTTGTGTTCACTACTATACTGCCACCGGTTGGATTTGTGCAGCTTGCTGTAGTTACCGTTTCGGCAGCATTAACATTAATATTGGCAGGATTTCCAAACTCCAGTATATGACTTGCAGCCAGAATACCCGATGCAAACAACTTCCTGTTTTGGAAAGATACCGGCACGGTTACTCTCTTCGGGGCAAAACCCAATGCTGTTAAGTTGCTTCTTGAAGGCGCATAACTCGCCGTCCAGGAAACGCCGCCATTATTGGTAATATACATAATGCCGCCTGCAGCACCTGCATAACCGTTGTTGGCATCGTGGAAAAGAACAGAGTTAATATTACCCCCTGCTAAAGAAGGAATATTTCCTGTTATATCCGTCCATGTATTACCGCCATCCGTAGTTTTAAATACTACTTTACGGGGAAAACCATTACCCACCAGGAAAACAGTATTTGCATCCAAAGCAAACATATCTGTGTAGGTAATTTGTGGTGTTATTCCCGGTGTGGGCAATGGAAGTTTATTCCAGGTTACACCGCCATCGGTTGTTTTCCAGACAGTGTCTCTTGTTCCGGTTACATAACCAATTAAATTAGTAGGAAACTCAATATGCCTGAAATTCTGGAAGTTTGTTCCCGGAGCAAAGCTGTTATAGGTAGTCCAGGTATTACCCCCGTTTGTTGAACGAACGATTACAGGAACCCTGTTAGCGGTTGGTACAGAAAAGGCACTGTATCCGCAAGCCCATACGCTGTCTGCGCCCTGTGTGGCAACATCCCACATCTGGTAGTTGGCATCGGCAAACATAGGGTCTAATGTAATAGCAGTATCTATTGATTTGTAAATAGTACCGGTGCTTGTAGCAAAATACACCCTTGCCGGATTGTTGGGTACATAAGCATGGCCGTTGATTGTAATATTTAAAGACGAAAAGTCGGCCCTTGACCTGTTAATCCAGTTTTTACCGCCGTTTCTTGTTACAGATATTGTGCCTGTTCCACCGGCAGCAATACCGTGGTTACAATCGGCAAATTCAATATTCTCATGCGAGCCAAATACTTCAATGCGGTAATTGCTGCGCCACTGGCCGCCTGGTATTGAATCTGAAATAGCACCGTTCTGGCCGCCACAAATAAATTTACCCCCCGGCGTAATGTCCAGTGCCTGCATATTATAATTGCTAAAGTTTGTTCCGGTTGGCAGATTTCTTTCCAGCACCCAGTTTCTTCCAGTGTCCACAGAGGTGTACATCTGGTTTTGCGGGTTAAACAGACTTGAACCAATTGGAGCAAACAACTTACCATTTGCAGCCTTTACCAAATGCCATGGCTGGCTGAACAGGAAGGTATTGGGGTTGGGAATAGGTGTTCCGCCATTGGGCGGAAAAGGAAAGCTCATCAGCTCATAACGGCCCCTTTCTTTCAGGCCGGTAGCAACGTTTACGGTGCTGTCATTCCTTCCGGTATAAACCCTTACCACAATATTGTTGTTTTGAGACACCAGTACAAGTAGCGAATCGTTGTACACATTCATTGCCCTGTAGGTTTGTGTTATGGGGGTTATATTTCCATATAATGTGTTACAAACAACTGTCGTAGTGTTAACACCCGAATACCCCAGTCTTTCCTTGCTTAAAGAATAATCCGTAAGCACTCCATTGCTGAATTTCCAGAGTAATGAAGCGGCATGCGAACCGGTTGAAGTGGTATTGCCTGTAAGTCCGCAGGGGTTGGTTGTTGCCGTTGGCGAGTTTACCGATGGAATTCTCGGAAAATCATTGGATGAAGAACCGCAGATATATGCTGTTGTCGGGTTAGAAAAAATTATCTTGGTTATCTCTTTTGTTTTCGCTGTTACATCCCAGATTAAAGGAGCTGCGTTTACATTATTTACATATCCAACCCTTGTTTTTCCACCAAGCGGGGCATTTATTGAGTCCCATGTGGCTCCTCCGTTATTTGTGAAGTATATTTTAGGAATTGAATCATAGGTATTCCATTGGCCACCAATATAACCGGTATTCTCGTTTAAAAACCAAACGGTATTGATGTTTCTTGCATTATTGTAAAGAGGTGTTCTTATCAATGTCCAGGTTACGCCTCCATCGGTTGTTTTTACCATAGCTCCTAATTCACCAACAGCATAAGCCACATTTGCTGAAATAAAATGCACATCGTTAAACCTTGGTTTAATAGTAATGCCTGCAGTGATGCTGCCCCCTATTGGCGCAGGGGTATTTGTTATCTGAAAAACAAACGGGCCGTAAGTCCAATTGCTTCCGCCATCAGTTGTGCGGGCAATAACACCGTCTGCACACACTGCCAGACCCACATTGTTGTCGTACATATCAATATCGTAAACCACATTACCGAAGGGCAGCGGATTGCTGAACTTCCAATCGGTTGTATTGTAAGTACTTTGGCCTGCAGCCAGCATAGAAGTAAAGGAAATCAAGATTGCCAGCAGGCAATAATGTATTTTCCCAAAGCAGCTTTTGTTCATGTCAAAAAAATTTTTGTTGATGTTTAGGGGGAAAGGGCAAGGTTAAATCAAAAACCTAATTGTGTTTGTAGAATTAATTCTACACCCTTTTAAGCATATTATTCTGAATATTGAATCTTGGAAAATTTATGAAAAAGGGGATACTCATAGCTATACTACTAATGTGTACCGGTATTCTGAATATCGCCAGACTTCATGCCCAGGATAAATCCAACAAGGGCAAAGAATTTTGGCTGGGCTATGGTTATAATTCATGGTTCTTTGTTGCAGATGGAGGGCCCTCCAAGCCCTCTAACTCCCAGGAACTTATTCTTTACCTAACAACCGAAGCAGCAGCAAATGTCACTGTTTCTATACCAAATACGGATGGAGTCAGACACTGTAATGTTCCAGCAAATACTGTTAATGCCAGCATTCTTATACCTAAAACTGGTGCTAATGATGCCAGAATTGTTAGTGAGGGGTTGAGCGATAGGGCTATTCATATTCTAAGCGATACGCCAATTGTAGTGTTTGCTCATATGTATAATTCCCAAACCTCTGGAGCCACCATGTTAATTCCTGTTGAAACATATGGCTATAAATATTATTCGCTGAACTATACTCAATCGCAGTCCAATTCAAGGGTTCCTTATTCCTATTCAAACACAACCGCTAATGGTGCCAACTACTGGTATTCATGGTTTTACGTAGTGGCTTCAGAAGATAACACAAGGTTGGAGATAACCCCATCTGACACAACAAAAACGGGGGGCTGCCCAGCAAGACATATACCGTAAATCTAAACAAAGGTCAGATATATAATGTAATGGGCAAAATGGTAAATGGCAACCAACTTTGGCAAGCCAGTAAGGACTTGACGGGAAGTAAGGTGGTATCTGTTCCCGGCAATGATGGCAACTGTCATCCTTTTGCTCTTTTTTCCGGAAGTGGCGGTATTCGGTTTTGCTATATGGATGGTGGTGAGGTCATGATGCAACAGGCTTTCCCCGTTCCAGCTTGGGGCACCCGCTATCTGACCTATCACTTACGATGAATAATACAAATACAAACATTAACGACCCATTTAAAACTTTTACAGAATTACTGTTAAGGACCCCGCCACTATTGTAAAACCGAAATGGGGTGCCAATGACGGGTCTGATAAGAAATTTCTATTATGAGATAATCGATAGTACAGGTGGTGACTATATGAATCCGATAAACCAATTATGGTAGCCAGTATATGCCCGGAGGCAACAGATGCTGGAACTCCAACCCAACTCCTTATGGCGACCCAGAAATGATATACCTCAGCCCTTTAGAACAAGGCAGTAAAGACGTTTTGTTTTATGCCAACCGAAAAACAAATATTGATTATAACTACCTGAATGTTATTGGTACAGACAACAGGAATTCCTTCCCTTCGTATTGATGGAGCCCCTTTTGACCCGGCCAATATTATTACACACCCTAATAACCCCGCTTATTCTGTTGCCGTAACCAGAATAATGGGGCCGGCGGCACAGCATCGTTTAACATGCGATTCTGTTTTTAATGGTACGATTTATGGACTTGGTTTATGTTGAAAGCTATGGTTATAATGTAGGCACCTTTGTTAATAATCTTAACAGTTATATCCAGATACAAAACACTTTTAATACCAACGGGCAAACAGATACTTTTACATGTCCCAAAACACCTTTTCGGCTGTACATTAAGTTAGCCTACCAGGCTAACACTATACACTGGAAATTAAGCCAGGTTCCCGGTCTTTCACCTAATGCAGATTCAATCATTTCAAACCCTATTCCTGTCCGCACAGAAATTATTAATGGCAGAACCTATTATGTGTACACACTTCAGCAGGATTTTACTTTTGCCAGTGTTGGAACTTTCCAAATACCAATTTCATATACCACATCTGTTATTGAAAACTGTAATCAAACTGAGTATGCATTGCTGACGATAAAAGTTAAACCCGGCCCAACTGGCGACTTTACTTTTACCACCCCGGTTTGCTTAAGCGATTCTGTTTATTTTAACGGCTCTGCAGGAGCAAACGGTTATACCCTTACCAACTTCTTATGGAATTTTCCCGATAATACGACAGCTAATATCATCAACCCGGTTAAGAAATTTACCACAGCCGGAGCCAATAGTGTCCGCTTTCGTGTTATCGCCAGCAATGGCTGCCTTGCCGATACAACCAAACAGGTAAACATTAACGATTCACCCGTTCCCCGGCTTGGCGCCACCTCGCCAATTTGCCAGAGAGACTCTGTTTATATAACCGACACTTCATCTATAAGCAGCGGAAGCATTACAAGCTGGCGATACGACTTTGGTGATGGTTCTCCCGCATTAACCAGGGCAACCAATACACCGTTTTGGCACCAATACCTCAACCCCGGCAACTATACCATTAAACTGGTGCTCAACAGCAGCCTGAACTGCAAAAGCGATACAGGCTACAAAACGATAACTGTTCTGCCAAAGCCTTTGGCAAAATTTGGTTACGACAGAACCATTTGTGCCGGTGATTCCATCCGCTTTAGTGACAGCTCCTCCACAACTCTTGGAAGCATTGTAAGCTGGAAATGGATTTTTGGCGATGGTAACACCGAAATCAGAACTAATAATGCCCCGTTTTATCATCCATATTCTACACCCGGCCCTTATGCTGTATCATTGCTTGTAACAACCGGGAGCGGATGCGTTAGTGATACATTTAAACTTACGGTTAATGTTGTTAACCGCCCGGTTGCAAGCATCAGCACAAACATTGGCCTGCCCTGTGTTGATAGTTTGCGAAACTTTGCTTCGTCGTTTACAGTAAGCGGCCCGGCCACCTGGTACTGGAATTTTGGCGACGGGCAAACCTTTAGTTCAACCACTTCCAACACGGCAGCTCATGCTTACTCAGCTGCTGCTGCAAATATTATTGTAAAACATGTGGTTGATTTGGGTGGTGGCTGCGTAAGCGATACCGCAACTATTACCATTCCAGTCATTAATCCTAACCCGGTTGCTTCATTCGGCATTAGCGGAAACGGAAACTCGTATTGTAAAAACGAAAACATTTCATTTACTTCTGCTCTTACAGGTATTGCAACCTGGAACTGGAATTTTGGAAATGGCACAGGAACAAACACCCCGCCATTTACAAGGTCTTATAACACGGCAGGCCCTTATACCCTGAGCCTGCAGGTGAAAGACGCAAACGGTTGTGGTTCATTACCGGTAACCAAACCAATAACAATTCTTGATATTCCTGTGGCCAAATTTGGCTACAGTGGCAATATCTGTGTAAGCGATTCTATCAGGCTTACAGATACTTCATCAACCACCGCAGGCACCATTACGCAGTGGGAGTGGATTTTTGGAGATGGTAATTCACAAATCAGGACAAATGGAAATCCTTTTTACCATCAATATACCACCACAGGCAATTTCACGGTTTCGCTGGTAACTGTTTCTTCTAACGGATGCAAAAGTGATACAGCGAAAAGAGTTGTAAGTGTTAGCAGCAAGCCTTCGACCACATTTACGTCTTTTGGTATTCCCTGTGTGGACAGTGTTCGCCAGTTTACCTCTTCATTCATAACTGGTGCTGCGCCTGCTACCTGGTACTGGAACTTTGGTGACGGGCAAACAGCCTCTTCCGCCTCCGGCAACAGTATTTCTCATAGTTATTCGCTGCCAGGAAATAATGTTAGTGTAAAACATGTGGTTGATTTGGGTGGTGGCTGCGTAAGTGATACGGCAATCATTACTATTCCGGTAATACATCCAAACCCTGCAGCTTCGTTTACTATCATTGGCGACACCCTCTGTACCAATAAACCTGTACTGTTTACTTCCGGACTTACCGGCATTAATGTATGGAACTGGCAATTGGGCGACGGATCCTCCGGCCAGCAGCCGCCTTTTTCACACATATACAAAACACCCGGTACGTTTAACATCAGCCTTACTGTAAAAGACATAAACGGTTGCGGCTCAAACCAGGCCACAGACCAATTGGTAATTAATGCCTCACCTGCTATTAATGCGGGGCCGGATAAATATATCAGCACCAACTCATCTACAACACTGGATGCCACCATCGCCAATGCCGGTAATTATAGTTTTGTATGGACCCCGGGACTATATCTTTCTTCCACAACCATTCTCAATCCGGTTTGCACACCCGACTACGACCCGATGACCTATACCATTACGGCTATTGACAATACAACTTTCTGTACCGGAAAAGATTATGTAATTATCACCCCGGTTTCAAAAATTTATATCCCGACAGGGTTTACCCCCAACAATGACGGAAAGAATGATAAATGGGTAATACCCGGTCTGGCCCTGTATCCTGATGCTGTAGTATCGATTTATAACCGCTGGGGCGAAAAAATATTTGAATCAAAAAATTATATCAATAATCCGTGGACCGGTTTTTACAAAACCCTTTTGCAGCCGGCCGGTGCTTATGTTTACACCATACAACTCAATGATGATAAAAAGCAGTTTTATAAAGGAACTGTAACGCTTATCTGGTAATACGGTGTCAATGCTGAACCCAAAGCAACTTTTTCATAAAAATGCGGCCATACTATACATATCTTTTTCTCCTGTTGCTGTGTATTGTTGCTGCCTTAAAGCTTACTGCACAAAACAAATCAAACAAAGGCAAAGAGTTCTGGCTGGGTTATGGACATAATATTCTGTTTACTGCAGGTCCGCCGGTTAACAGTCAAACTCATATGCTGTACCTGAGTGCCGAACAACCCGCCACGGTTACAGTATCTGTAAACGGAACCGGCTGGAGCCGGACAGTTAATATTCCG
Organism: Chitinophagaceae bacterium; assembly: GCA_016719815.1. Lineage (GTDB taxonomy): Bacteria > Bacteroidota > Bacteroidia > Chitinophagales > Chitinophagaceae > JJ008. The sequence continues at coordinate 150,808 of JADJYK010000010.1, forward strand.
GCCAATACTGTTGACTATTCTGTGATTATTCCAAAATCGGGCCCGGAAGATGCAAGGTTGCTGGCAGAAGGAAAATCAACAAAAGCCATTCACATCATTAGCGATGTGCCGATTGTTGTGTATGCCCATCAACAGGGTTCTGTTTCTTCTGGAGCAACCATGCTTATGCCCGTTGAAACATTTGGCTACACATATTATTCGCTCAACTTCACCCAAATATCTAATTATCCAGATTGTTATTCCTGGTTTTATGTAGTTGCCGCCGAAGACGATACAAGAATTCTTATTACCCCGTCAGACAGCACTCAAGGCGGCTGGGAGCCTGGCCTGACCTATACCGTTAATCTGAACAAGGGAGAGATATATAATGTGTTTGGAAAAAAAACAGGGAATTACACCGGAAAAGATATGAGCGGAAGCAAGATCGTATCCATTGCCGGGGCCGATGGTAATTGTCATCCTGTAGCTGTTTTCTCCGGCAGCAGCAGAAATATTATTTGCTCAACCGGAAACGGTGGCGAGGTAATGCAACAGCAAATTTTTCCGGCCAATGCATGGGGTACACGGTATATTACTTATCATACGGTGCTGAATGCTACTGGAGACATTACTTCTCCTTTTCTAAACTATTACCGTGTGGCAGTAAGAAACCCCTCTGCAATTGTAAAAAGAACGGAGTGCCGCTTTCGGGTTTGATAAACAATTTTTACTATGAGTTCACCAGCAATACCGGTGACTATATTGAAGCAGACCAGCCTGTTCTGGTATCTCAGTATTCGGTTTCTGCCAACGAATGTGTAGGTCTAACCGATCCTCCCGTGGGCGACCCGGAAATGATGTACCTGAGCCCCATTGAACAGGGGGTAAAAAACGTCTATTTCTATGCGACCCGAAACCAGGCAATTGACTTAAACTTTATTAACGTTATCCTTCCCCAAAACGGTTTAGCCTCCCTGCTTATTGATGGGGTTGCTCCTGCCACATCTGAATACATCACCCATCCCGCAAATGCAAATTATGCCGTTGTGGTAAAACGGTTATTCGGCGCTGCTTCCCAGCACAGCATCAGCAGCGATTCGTCTTTCATTGCCTCTGTTTATGGAGTGGGCTATTATGAAAGTTATGGTTATAACATGGGCACACTGGTTAATAACCTGAATGCACTTGGTGAAATAAAGAACTCCCTCAATACCAACAACAAGCCCGATACATTTACCTGCCCGAAAACCCCGGTACGGTTATTCATAAAATTGGCATATCCTGCAACGTCTATACACTGGAAGCTAAGCCAGGCAAACGGTCTTTTGCCAAATACTGACTCTGTTATCAACAACCCGGTATCAACCGGCACATCGCAGATTAACGGAAGAACGTATTACACCTATACGCTTCAGCAGGATTTTAGTGTTGCTAATCCCGGTACGTATCATATTCCTGTTGCATACACTTCTCCCGATATAGATGCCTGCAACAATACAGAATCGGCCACAATTGCCGTGGTGGTTAAACCTGGGCCTCCGTCAGATTTTTCAACAACGGGATTATTGTGTCTGAAGGATACTGTACAACTTACCGGAACAACATCCACAGTGGGCGGATTATTTAACTACACAGGCTACTTATGGAATTTTGATGACGGCTCCACACAAAATACTAGTAACGCAAAAAAGAAATTTACCACAACCGGAAATCATGATGTTCGCTACCGTGTTTATGCCGATAACGGCTGTATAGGCGATACAACCAAAACAATCAGTATTAACGCAAATCCATCGCTTTCTATAACCAGTTCGGGAAAACCCTGCATAGACAGTGTCATAAACCTCCTCTTCTTCCATTACGCCTAATGCTTCTAACCCGGCAACCTGGTGGTGGGATTTTGGAGATGTACAAACAGGCACATCTTCTTCGTCCAATCTTATTGCGCATCAATATTCTGCTGCACAAAACAATATCCGCATCCGGCATTTGGTAACACTTGCCGCTGGGTGCAATCCTGATACAGCAACTTATATTTTACCGGTTATTCACAATAACCCCATGGCCACATTTAATATTACAGCCGATACCTTGTGTCCAAACCAACCTATTCGCTTTTCATCAACAACGGCCGCAAGCAGCTGGAGCTGGGATTTTGGAAACGGCAATTCGGGACTACAGATACCGCCTTTCGTTTACCGGTATGCCAATGCCGGGAGTTATGATGTGTCGCTTACCGTTATTGATGCCAATGGATGCGGCTCTGCTCCACATACTGAACATATTGATATATTGGCAGCCCCCTCAATAAGTGCCGGGCCAGATAAATTTGTCAGCGTTGGTTCTTCCGTTACGCTTGAGGCAAGCATTGGTAATCCGGCTAATTACACCTATCAGTGGGCACCGGCATCCTATTTGTCTGACCCAACCGTTTTAAACCCAACGGCCACTCCGGGTAATGACCCAATTGTATTTATTATTACAGCAACTGATAAAACAAGTTTTTGCTCCGCTTCTGATGCGGTCATAATAACTCCTGTATCAAAACTATTTGTTCCAACCGGCTTTACCCCAAACAGTGATGGCAAAAACGATTACTGGACTGTTCCCGGCCTTGCTTTATACCCAGAAGCGGTGACAACAGTATATAACCGCTGGGGCGAAAAAATTTTCCGGGCAACGGGCGGAAATATCCGCTGGAACGGAACACACAAAGGTGTGCTGCAACCCGCTGGTGTTTATGTGTACCGGGTCGATTTAAACAACACAGAAAAACAAATACTGAAAGGAACGGTTACTATTATTTATTAGTTATATAGAATTAATTCTACAAAAAGCTGAAACAAAATATGGAATTTAGAGTACTGAACAGCATTCAGGCAGAAAAGAAGGAAATAATGAAACCTAAAATATTATTAGCAGACGACCATAGCATGATCCGCAAGGGCCTGAAGTTACAATTAAACCTTACACTTGGGTATGATGATATTGAAGAGGTAGCCACCTGCAGCGACTTAATGAAAGAACTGGTTAAGAAAAACTATACGCACCTTATTCTTGATATTATTTTATCTGATGGCAATACCCTTGAAGTAATTCCCAATATACGCAGGGTGTATCCCGAGCTGAATATTCTCGTTTTTTCCATGCAGCCAGCAGAAATATATGGCGATGCGTTAAAACAATACGGCATTAACTACTATTTGTCAAAATCAGAGGGTGACGATGAAATACTGGCGGCCCTGCAAAAATTTCTGCAGAACGAAGTTTTACATAAAAAAAATAATATCAGTCACAGGGATAACCCCTTCACCAATCTTGCACCAAGGGAGCTGGAAATACTGCATTACGTTTTGAAAGGTGCAGGCACCAAGCAAATTTCTGAAACACTTAACTTGAAAATGAATACCGTTTCTACTATTAAAACCCGCATCTACGAAAAAACAAATGCCGGCAACATTAAAGAACTAATGGAGCTGGCTACATTGTACAATGTAAATTATTAGCACAGAAGCCTTAACTTGGTCAGGGAATCATTAATATGAAAGCAATCCTGACTTTTGTGTGTTTCACTGTTTTACAGGCGGTCTCTCTTGCACAGAAAGGTTCTGCTTACCAGGTAAAAGAGTACAGCACCGATAATGGTCTTCCTTCTAATGGGATTAAAGGCCTGCAGTGGGATGAGGCAACCGGCTTTTTATGGATTGCCACCGAAGCCGGTATTTCCCGTTTTAACGGAATTGATTTCACAAACTTTACAATAGAAAACACACCTGGTCTTTCTCATGAACGGATGGCCTTTATGGTAAAAAATAATGCCGGAACGATTTACACTTCAGATGTAAACGGAAACATCTTCAGCATTAATGCCAGTACGATTACTTACGATAAGTTCCCCATGCTGAAAAAAATAGATGGGTTAAAAAAAAGACACATTCTTGCCACAACCGGAAATGATATGCAGCAGATAGTGCTTGCCTGTATGCTCGAAAGAGGTAACGAACAATGGAGCCGGTTGTTGCAGCTTTCAGACAGTTCGGTAATTTTTATAAGCGGAAACCGTTCCGTTTATTTTGCCTCTTTGAATACCATGAAATTTGTTCCTGTTACTATCCCGTTTTTATTCTCCGGGTATTTTGTAATTAATGGTCAATTATTTTTAACAGATGCCAACAAGCGGATTTATCTCGCAAAAAATAATTTTCAGACATTTGAGCCGGTTCGGTTTGTCAGCTCCGGCGATAAGCCAGTTCCTTTTACGCCGGGAATTTCACTTTTTTATTGGGAAAACGGAATGGGCAACCCCATCCTTTTTTCGGGAAACAATGCGTGGCTTCTGCATTACAGAAACAATAGTATCGAAGCAGAACTTATCTGTTCGGCAGTGCCCACTTCATCTTATATTCTGTCTGCCCAGTATAGCACAAAAAACAAAACGCTGTTTATTGGTACCGACTCTAAGGGAATTGTTGTCATTCATGAAAACAGGGTAATGTCTGTCAAAAAAAAGAACACAGACATCCGTGAACGGAATTCTTTTTATTCGCAAATAGAGCTTCCCGATGGCAATATCCTTACTAACGAAGGCCATATCATTGGCAGCGCACCCTCTTTTCCGGTGTCCACACCCGTAAAAGGCAAATTTAATTATACAACCTATGCTAATGGAGATTCGCTTTGGTTTGCACAAATAAACAGCCGCTTTGGTATAACCCTTTTGCATTGCTATAATTATAAAACCGGGCAAACTGTCGTTTATAATAAAATCGGGGCAATACAGGAAAGTTTTGCAATGACACATTCCGGTGGGCGGATTTACCTTGCAACCAGCAAGGGTTTGGGTTATTTTCAAAATGACAGTATTCATTATCTTTTTAAGCCCTCCCCGCAAAAGGGAGTTCAGGCAGCCCCATATACTATGACTGAGTTTTCCCCGGGGGTTCTTGGCGTTGCCTCCTGCGATGGGTTAATACTGTATAATGTCAACACGCCGGCTACTGATACCGTATTGAAAATGCCAGGCTACTGTGTTCGCAGCCTGTGGAAACATAAGGACTATGTTTTTATTGGTACATATGGCAAAGGTTTTTACATGTGGAAGGACGGAAGAGTAAAGGCAATGCCAACAGATAAGAATAATTTTCTGTTTTATGCACATTGCTTTGTTCCCGACAAGGATGGTTTTTGCTGGATAAGCACCAACCGGGGGCTTATTCAAGGCACAACTATCAGACCTGATTGATGCATTTGAAAAGAACAAGACACAGATTTATTATCACTATTTCGGGAAGAATGACGGAATGGATATAACAGAGATGAATGGCGGCTGTGCACCCTGTGCACTGGTTATGAAAAACAATATTATTTCTTTTCCAACCATGGATGGTTTGTTATGGGTAAACCCAGAAACAGCAAAACCTTTGCTTCCCGAAGGAACTATTTATATTGATGAATTTGTGGCGGGAGAAACCAAAATTAATCCCGACTCATTAAAAGAAATATCGCTGCCGTTCAGAGAAAGAAACGTTTTAATAAAACTTGGCTTTTCATCCTGGTGCAACAAAGAAAATATTTATCTCGAATATAGAATTAATAATACAGGTAAGTGGACGGCAGTTGACGTAAACAAAGGAGCTTTCATCGGTTTAAATAATCTTGACCCCGGATCCTATAAATTACAGATAAGAAAGCTTAACGGGTTTGGCATTGATAATTATTCGTACAAAGAGGTTGTTTTTTCAATTAAAGCGCCTTGGCACAAGCAATGGTGGTTCTATACCCTGGCAATAACCGTACTGACTGGACTGGTTTTAATTTATCTGCAATACAGAACAAAAAGATTTTTAATCAGGCAGAAAAAACTGGAACAGCAGGTAACCTAAAAAACAAAAGAACTGCTGCAGCAAAACGAAGTGATCGAAAAAAATAATACCATTAAAACAAGACTTATCTCCATCATCAGCCATGATATTGTAACGCCCCTTAAATTTTTAACCGTAGCCGGAAAAAACCTGCTGGAAAAAAGAAAACTGATGCCCGAAAACATGCAGCAGGAAACCATACAGGAAATAACCAACACTTCGCAGGAACTGCAACTACTCTCTACCAATATTTTAAACTGGATAAAATACCAGAATGAAAACCGGCGGCTGACAAAAGAAACCTTTAACCTGAATGAAATGACAGGACAGGTGTTTGGCGTTTTACAATCGCTGGCAAAACAAAAGCAACTAAGGCTTGATAATCTTGTGGACACAGAGCTTGAAGTTTACCAGTACTATGAGCCGCTAAAGATTTTGGTATATAACCTGCTTACCAATGCTATACATTTTACCGAGAATGGAACAATTGCAGTGTCTGCTGAAAAATCAGACAAACAAATAACCGTGAAAGTGAAAGACGAGGGTGTTGGCATGTCGCCGGAGCAGGTGCACCGACTAATGGAAGAGCATGTGCTTATTACATCGGCCAATGTGGACATAAGAAAAGGCCACGGGCTTGGCTATCTTATTATTAAAGACCTGTTGAAGACCATGAACGCCACCATGAAAATTGACAGCATGCAGGGCACCGGAACTACCGTGGCGATTACGATGGAGGGCTGATAGGGGTTACGTGTTGCTGTGTATGAGTACCCGGTGTTATCCTATGATTTTTGAGATACATATACTTGTCCGGCAGACCACCTTAGATATACAATATGGCTTCAATGATGCTGATAGCATTTAATCCATAGTTATGCCGCTTCCTTAATAAGGCGGGTATACAGCGGCTTAGCTTGCCGGTTTCTTGGGGTTTCGTTTACACTTTCTCCACTGCATTTCTTGCCAAATCCATTTCAAAACCGCGGTTTATTAAATACTCCATTGTTTTTTTCTTTCTCACCAGGTATTGTTCATTTTTAAGGGCTGCGTATTTATCGGTGGCAAGCGTCTTCAGCACCTGCCGGTATTCATCTTCATCAATCTGCTTCAGCGCTTTTTTAATGCAATAGTCGCTTAGCTGCTTTTGCTTCAGTTCGTATTTAATTTTTATCCGGCCCCACTGTTTCATCCGCCATTTACCGCCGGCAAAGGCAAGGGCAAAGCGTTCTTCGTTCAGGTAGTTCTCTTCTATCAATGTGGCAATAATTTCATCATGTGTACTTTTCCACACACCAAGGCTGTACAGCTTTTCCCTTACCTCGCTGTGGCAGCGTTCCTGGTAAGCACAGTAGTGTTTCAGTTTTTGCAGGGCCTGTTCTTTGGAAAGTTGTTTTTTGTATTGCATCAGTTGCAAAAATAAAAAAAGAGAGAACGAGTCTCTCTTTTGCTTTGAGGAAAGGTTAATGGTTGGTTTGTTTCTGGAACCCCCTCCCAGGCATTTTCATTTCTGCCTGGAAGCAAAATCAGTTTGTATATTTTCCCACATAAAAAATAGCCGGCTCGCTGATGCCATCACCGTTTATATTGCCATCGCCCAGCGGCTGGCCTTTACTGTCGAGGCATTGCAGCGTCCAGATAAATGTTCTTTTTATCGGTTGTGTTGCTTTAGAATCTGTTTCCCCGGATGTCAGCATTGCCAATTGCGGCTGCCAGATGTATTGGGTGATGCCCGTTACCTCTTTTTGTAGCAAGGGTAAATTACTCCGCAATGCCTGCATGGGGGTTTGTTTATCCAGTACTTCAAAAACCAGCAGGCGGTACGTAACCGGAGATGATGGCTGGGGGGCAACGGGTGTCCACCTGAATGTGATGACTGATTGGGCGGCTTCTGGCTTTAGCGTTGTTTCGTTTGCGGGCATTACCGGAATAGCCAGTTGTAAAGCGGCAATAGTAAAGTTGCGGCACTTCTCTTCTGAAATGGGAACAAAATCTGTTGGTGTTACAAGCTTCACACAAAGCTGGTAGTTATCGGCCGGTAGTTTACCCGTTTTGTCAAGTGATGTTTTTACTTTTCCAGTGAACTGCATCAGCACCGGAGAGAAAACATCCTCAATAGAAAAAATATCATTTCCAAATCCCACAATAACAATTCTCGCTTTTGCAAGATTTGTAGAGCCAACAATAGTGCCGTCGGTCGTTTTTAGTTCCGTTTTTATCTTCACCTGCCGTGTTGCACCGCTTTGGTTGACGACAATAAAATTCAAATCCCGCTGTGTCCAGCTTATCAGCGATGCAGGTGGCTGTGGCGCCACAACAAGTGTGGTGGTGAGTTGTGTAAATCCTGCGGCCGTTGCACAAATCAATATAGATGTAAAAAATAGTTTCTTCATAATTCAGGGTTTACTTTTCAAACCGGTATTGAAATCCCGTACGAACATTGCTTTCTAAATAGCTTGCATAGTTGGGCACAATTTCATTTCCGTACTTGAAGCGGTTGGTACTGATGAATGTTGTCCAGGTCAGCTTATTGGTTATTCTCCAGTCGCTGTTAAACGATGCAATAATATTGCTGTTATTTTTATAGCTGTTTGTTTTTGAATAATTGTACTGCACCTGTGTCCGCAAGTTCATTTTCTTCTTCATGGCCGGCATACTGATGCCACCGCTTACTGTGACTAAAGTAAACTTAAGCGATGGTAGTTTGTTGGTAAAATACATCAAGCTAAAATCTGGCGACAGGCTTTTAGTAAGAAAAGTGGGCACATAAGTAAGTAACGCCATATGTGTATTGTTAGAAGTTATGTTTCCGCTAATTACATCCCTTTCATCATACTTACTGTAGTTGTAACTCAGGCTTAACAGGTGTGCCATCTTTTCGTTGCTCCATGAATAAGAAGGGTTGATTCCAAAATCGTTGCTCACATTTTTTATGCCATAGGGATTGATACCGCCGGGCGCCTGGAAACCAAAGTTGTTAAAATTAATATTCAGGCTGAAGTGGTCGCTAAACTGTGTGAACCAATTCAGGTTGCCAATAAATTGCTTTGCCTTCAGTGTATTGTTGCTTACATTATTCACCCGCTGACCGGCGCTGGCCACCACATTCATTTTATATATCCCGTCCTTGTTTTTCCAGGCATTGAACCTTGTGTTCAGTGTATAATCGAAGCGGTCGGGTAACATAAACGGATAGCCGGGAGTTTGAAAACCAGCTCCGATATATTTTAGTTTTACGCCAATATCAAAGTTCTTTGACTTTCTTCCCACAGAGGCATCACCAGCAAAGTCTCTTACTGTTGATGCGTGGCCGTCAATAAATGGAAGAAAGGCCGCCTTGGTTGAATCAAGTGGCAGCAGCAAATCCTTGGTATAAATAGACTGGGCGCCTTCTGCTTTTGCATACCAGCCGTCTTTGAACAGCGCTTTTGCCGAAACGCTGGTTGTAAATCCTTCTTGTGGTTTAATGGTTAATGGCGGCGGATTAGCAGATGAACTGTCGTCTTTAGCTTTTACAAAATTCAGGGATAACTCATATTTATCATCTTGTGCTTTGCCAAGAGAAAACATCCAGTTTCGCCTTTTATAAGCACCTGTTGTGGCGGGTGGCCCTGTAAAGAAATTAACGCTCTGCTGCGAAAGGCCTGTAAAAAATTTTATGCGGTAGGTTCCGGGGCGCAAATCAAAACCAGCACCAAAAACACCAATATCGCCAGTACTCAAATCGGAATAATTAAGATACTGTGTACCCAGAAGCAGTTCCGCCCATTTGTATTTAGGGTTGAGTGCAAAATTGTTCATCGGGTTGGTGATGAACTGCGAAAAACTCTGTTTATCTATGCCCGCATACGGTCCGGCAAAATTGGTGGGGGTGGTGGCAAAGTTAAAATTCACCGGCATTGAAATATGCCTGCCCAATTGAATGTTGGGAGAAAACATAAATCGTACCTGGTTCCAGGGTTTGCGTGGCAGAAATCCCGTCCAGCCGGAAGGTGTTCGGCTCAATCCGTAGTGTTCATAGCTTATACCGACTGTGCCTCCTGTTATGATAGAGTTTTTTTTCTTCTGTACAGAATCGGTTTGTGCCGACGTAAAAATAACAGTACAAACAAGAAAAAGAAGAAATACCGGCTTTTGAATTTGCATACTGAATCTCACTTTTTGTTTTTAACTACAAAATCGAAACAGCTGATCACCTCACACTCCTTACAATCTTTATCCCGGAAAGTAAACTTCACACAAATTCTTCCCTTCAGTTCGCAACAATCAATTAATGGTGGCGGCGGAAGAATAAAATTCATGCCAATTGGTGTACCATTGTTAATCGTAAAGGTGCTGTTACTGCTCCAAACAACTTCCCTTGGGTTTTGATACACCCCCGTTCCTGTTGGGTTGAAAGGGTGCACCGTTGAGTTATAGATGGTAATCTTTGGCAAAACCGTTCCAATATTTGCGGCCGACAAAATACTGGCCCAAGTATAAGGAAGATTAATACACTTCATACACTCCTTTTCATAGTTGTCAAAAATGGTGTAGCTCAGCACTTCGGCTCTCACCTCGGTTAGCGGAACCCCGGCCAGTCCGTTTATTGTAAATGTTTGCGAAGCGATAGTAGCGTTAAACTGCTGGTTGTAACTGTATGTAAGTTTTGATGTATCCACTTTTATATTGTAGGGACAACAATTAGAATCAACCGGACACTCTGTTTTAAACCGCACCACACAGCTATCACATACGGTTGTTCCGCACAGGCCATATAGTGTAACCGTGTAAACGCCGGTTTGATTAGGGGTGAACGTAAGCGGTACATTTCCCGAACTGTTGCCTGAAGGAGTTGTAAGTGTATAATTCACCGTACCGGGACAGGCGGGATCGGCGCAGATGTAATTAGCGTTGATGGTAACCGGCTGGCTGCATTTAACACTAATCGGTTTATCTGTCGGTTTCTGGCAGTTAACCGGTTTTGTTGTGTTGCTAACAGTAACTGTTTTCTCGCCCCATTTGCTTCCCTTGCAATCACAGGGCTTTTCGCAGGTTACTTTAAATTCAATAACGCAACTGTCGCAAATCGTATCACCACACCATCCATAAAGGGTAAGAATATATATTCCATTTTGGTTTGGCGTAAATGTAACCGGTGCATTACCAGTTATTGCCGGGCCGCTTGGCGGCTGCAATGAATATGTAACCTTTGGCGGACACAAACTGTCTTTACAAACATAGTTTGCATTGATGGTGTAAGACTGGTTGCAGTTCAGTTCATATACATTATTACACTTGAGTATCTCTCCTTGTGGATTGCCAATATTAGCTTTTATGTTCCCGGTTTTGGCTGGCACCTGTTCCCCTTTTGACAAAACAATATTTTCCCAATAACTGCCATCACAATTGCAGGTATCGCAAGGGAGTACAATTACCGAATAGGTATCACTGGTGTCTTTACATCCTGTAACGGGATCTGTTACAACGATGTGATACGTTCCATTTACTGCCGGCGAATAACTTGGGTTATTTCCGTTGGTGCCAACAGGGCTGCCGTTGAAATACCATTGAACATTATAATTTGCGGCGAAAGCTCCCAGCAATGGTTTCGGTGCGTAGATAGTAAAGTTGCCCAGCGAATCACGGCATGTACAAGGAATTTTATCGCAGTAATGCGGGAACAAATCCGTTGGGGGTCTTCTGTTAATCTTAATATTCTTACTGCTGGTACAGCCGGTAACAGGATCGGTATATGTTGCAGTGTACACACCCGCAGCAAATACTGTAATAGAGTTGGTGCTGGCGCCGGTGTTCCATGTTATATTGCCGGCATAGTTGGATACACTTAATGTAATGGGCACTCCTTCACACAGGGTTGGGCTTGAGGCAATAACAGGCTGAGCGGGTACCGGGTTAACGGTGACGGTTAAAGAACAGGTGTCTTTGCAACCATACTCATTGGTAAGCACAAGATTGAAAACAGTTGTTGAGGATACACCCGTTGCATAATACATCATCCCGCTGGAAAGCAGATTGCCATAGTTTCCGTTAGCATACCAGTCAGACGTGTAGCCATTAAGATGATTAGGGCTGCCGAGCATTACATTACCCGGTCCGCATAATTTGCTTGATGGTGAAGCCGAAATGATTGCTTTGGGTTTTGCAACCGCTTTTACTTCCACTTTATTGCTGGTACAGGTACATCCATTGCTGGCTGTAACAATTACACGGTAAAACCCGGGAATAACAGTTGTGTAATTAACAGTGTTGTTTGTTCCGGGAGCATTTATAAAATTGCCTGGCGAAGATTCATGCTGCCACAGGTATGATGCTCCGGCAATAACGGGTCCGCTTATAGTGGCGGCGCCACCAGGACAGATGTATGCCGGCTGAATAGTGCAATTTGTTATACCGGGCAATATGGTAATGTTTATACTGTCTTTACAAATGTTGCCAAGTGCGTCTGTTACAGTAAGCTTAACAGGCATTGTTCCCGCTGCATTATAAATATGTGTGGTGGGAATAGTGAAAGCATTAAAGCCATCTCCAAAGCTCCAGTTTGATGTAATAATGCTGAATGATGGCGAGCCGGTTAAACTAAAATTTGTTTGCACGCCGGTACAAACCGGTGTCGGGTTTACGTTTATATCAAGCGGCGCATAATTTACGGTTTGTGTTGCCTGGCTTTGGCAGGTTAATCCCAGTGATGGATCTGAGTAGTTTATTGTTAACGTAATTGTATAGCTGATGGGTACCGGCGATGTGTAACAGTGTGCTGGTGGTGTTGCTGATGTTGTGGTCACAACCGGACTTCCGTCACCAAAGTTCCAGTTATAGGTTGCTGTGGCGGAGTTGCTTGTTGGCGCAATAACAGACAGGTTATCAATTATCAAACAGCCGTTGCAATCCAGTTTATACGTGAACGCAGCCAAAAGGGGAACCCGTACAGTTGTAGCCACGCAGTTTCCTGTACAATTAGTTGGGTTGGGTGAGGGTGGCCCCACACAGAATGTAACACAATAATCACCCGGCATGGTGCCAGATGGATATGTATATGTAATGGGTGCCCCGGATGCGCCTGGCATAGTAACACCGTTTCCAAAATTCCAGGTTATGACCGCACCGGCTGGATTAGGCGTGGTGCCTGTAAACGTAAACGAGTTACAACTGTTACGCACAACACTGGTAATGGCTGGATGATTTACATCGGGACAGCAAAGCTTTTTCACATTAAACGAAAGATATTTCTGGCATGTTCCATAAGTAACCACTACATAATAGTTTCCATGCGATGGTGCTGTATAGTTAGGTGTGGTTTGTCCCGAAATAATGGTGCCTGACGGATAGGTGCCGCTGTACCATTGATAAGTAAATGTTCCGGCACCGGGTTTTACCACTTGTACACCCAATTGCTCATTTGTGGCGGTACCGTTACAGGTGCCCACTCCGCAGGTTATTCCCCTTATTTCAAACGGGTCTTCAACAATATATTGTTGGGTGAAAGAACAACCGCCCTTTGTTACGGTTACGCTGTGTGTTCCTGCGGCCGTTACATTGATTGATGATGTGGTTTGCCCGCCGGGGCTCCATAAATAGGTTGAGCCAGGAGGTGTTCCGGAAGCAGTAAGTGTTACGCCGCCGGGCTGGCAAATATCTGTTCCTGTTTTTGTAATAGTAAATGTAAACTTAGGATACACCATGATGCCTGTAAGCGAAGGCGGATTTCCGCATCCTGTCGTGGCATTAATGCTTGCTGGCCATGGGCCAGGTCCCGATGTGCCGTGCCACAAAACTGTAATGGGGTTTGAGCCTGGTGGGCTTGTAATTGTTCCCTGGCTTGATGGCGAAATACTCCAGTTTATCGTTGTGCCGGAGGGTGCTCCGTTAAGTGTATATGTTCCGGTACCATCCACACAAACATTCATCGTTCCGGTTATGTTTCCAATAGAGGCTACAAAAACATTCTTTATAACTGCATTTGACGGACAGGGCGGGGCGCCGTTTGCCGCCAGCACAACTGATATGGTTCCCGGCAGTGCTGTCCACTGAATGGTAGCCGAGTTGCCATTAACATTAGCCAGGTTACCCGGTTGAAAGGTTCCCGTACCACCAGTTATACTCCACTCGTAATGATAGCCCGAAGGAGCTGGCGTACTCATTGTGTAGGTATAATCTGAATTCAGGCAAACCGAATCGGGCCCGTTTATTATTCCCGGTGGCGGAGTGCTGATTACTTTAATTTTTATCTGCTGTGGATTGGCAAGACCGCTGTTGCAATAAGTGTTTGCGGTTTCTGTTACTTCAACAATATAGTTTCCGGCATTGTTAAAAACCGGATTGAAAGTGCTCCCGCTTCCCGATGTTGGTACAACACCAGCGTTCGGTGGCAACACCGTCCAGTTAAAGGTGCCTGCGGCAGGAAATACAGAAAGACCTGCAGCACTGCCGGCACAAATGGTTTGGTCAGAATACGCCGTCCATTTATCGGAAGGATTAATGACTAAAGAGCCGGTGCTGGTGCAACAAAGGTGTTTATTGTCGAGTACAACAGTTAATAAGTAAGAACCGGGAGGTGCAGACGCCCAGTTTATCCAAACGGTGTTATTGTCAGGATAAGTATTCAGTAAATTATTGTGATTTGTATTGTTTGTTGTGTTTGTTAATGTCCAGGTATAAAATGTGCCGGGTAAAACAGGTAACGTATATGATGTTGTTGCTGTATTGCAAGGTGATTGATTTCCGGAAATTACCGGGTTGGTCGGTATTATCGGAACCGGCACAGAAACAGTACATCCACCGGGACATGATGCTTGTATCTGTCCTTGTGGTGTTCCGCTGCCCCATGTAATGGTGATGCTGTCGCCCGCCTGTGCATTAATGGTTCCGCCAATAATTCCACTCCAGGTGGGATTGGCACAGCCAACTGCATGGTATGTCACTTTTGTGCCTGCACAAACAGTACTGATACATTCAATTTTAATGGTGCCGGGTTTGATGGTCACCTGTTTGGTAATGGTATCGGCACAACAAGTTTTTATGCTAACAGATGGTTCGCCACCGTTTGGATTGCCGGTATTTACTGTTGTAAAACTGTGGGCAATTAATGTTACCGTGTATGTTCCTGCTACATTATACTGGTGAGTTGGATTTACCGCCGTGCTGTAATTGTTGCTACCCGATGAGGGGTCTCCAAAATTCCATGAATATGCAACACCACCACCGCTGTATGTGGTTGTATTGGTAAACGATATAATACTGCCGGCACAAACATTATTGGGAGAGAAAGAAAAGTTAGCCACTGGCTTGTCTTTTACATTTACCGAAAGGCAATATGTAAATACGTTGCCTGAAGGATCGGTTGCTGTAAGTGTAAGTGTGTATGCGCCCACCTGCGGCCATACAATACTGATAGTTGATGACGCAGCGTTGGGGATGATGGTAACTGTTGTTGGACCAGTTATCGTCCAGCTATATGTCCAACCGGTGCCGGTTACAGAAGAAGAATAAGTGTATGGCTGGTCAACACAAACGGCTATTGGCTTACAGCCTTTACCGCCTGAGCCCCCGGCGGGGTCGGTATGTTGTTCCCTGTCTAAGCAATCTGGCGCTGTGTATAATATTTCTACCTGGTTGCACGATTGGGCAATCAAATCTGTTCCCGGAAGAACAAATGATATAGCCAGCAGCAATGCAGGAATGTGACGATTAATATATCTGAAGAAGTTCATAGTAAAAAGTATTAATGGTCTTTGGGGTTGGGGTTCTCATTTTTGTTTGCACAACCTTCTTTCTTTTTCTCGTAGCAAACCACTTTACTGCAAACGGTGCAATCGGTAAACTCGATTTTATACCGGACGCACCAACGAAACAATGCATCACAACAAGCTACCAGCTGTGGAGTGGTAATATTAATAGCCAAACTGTTTTGTATTCCGTTCCATTGTATACTATTTGTACCGTTAGTAAAATGTCCATACAACTGCGATTCTTTATTGCAAGGCAGACATTCTGCGTTTTGTGGTAACATTTCAAAATAAACCAGCTCAGCCTTTATCGTTTTTATGGTTTTGGGCGGAAGCGTTGTAATGGTTAATGGCTGATTAAAGCTGAGCTGATTGTTGTTATAGTTTATTTGTTGTGGCTTTGGAACATTCAGAACAAAATTCTTCTCATCACAGGCATTGCATCGGCAGTTGAGCGTATCCCATGCAGTTTCAGCGTTGATGTTATCGGGATCGGTGGGCCAGATGGCATCAACTATAAATTTGATAGTTTTCATGCTATCCACACAATTAATACTGGCAGTAAATGCCTGTGATGAATTGGCGGCAATGGTAAACGGAAGGGGCGGTACCGTTGGCGAAAGGATTGTCAGCGGCCCTGTACCGTTAACCCTGTATTTAATGGCTGTTACCTGCGCCGGGTTTGTAGCATGCAGGTTATTTATCTTAACGTATATACTTTGCTTTCCGTTTTCACAGCAGCCCACATTTACGCTGTCAATTTTTGTGTTGATGTTGTCATCCAGAATTTTAAACGTATGTGGTTCGCTGTTGCCATTATTACTCCCTATTGGTTTTCCTTCTCTATTAATGGCTTGTACCTGCCAGATAAAATCGCAGAGATAGGGAGGACAACAGGGGCCGCCGCTGCAACCGTCTCTCAACAAACCGATAACCGTAGTTTGTGTAATATTATCAATATCTTTTGTAACAATGGGCGGGTTTGATCTCATTGCCTGGGTGCTGTTTTGTCCTTGCATTAACTGCCACACTTTCAGCCGGTAGGTTACAGGTTGTTGGGGTTTGGGCACAATCGGAGTCCAGCGAAAAATTATTGGCGCTTTTGCCTGTTGCGGTGTAAGTTTCTTGCCTTCTTCCGGTGTAATCAATGTGGGCGGAGCATAGTCAACCGTTTTTTCGCCTTCTACCCTAAAGTCTTTACATACTTCCCGGCTCACAGGAACTTTGTCTACATTAAAAACTGGGCACAAATGCTATAGCTGCCCTCTTTTAGTTCTTTGCAGTTTCCAAGCAGCGACACCAGATCTGCTGTGTTAAATGTTCTTACGTCGAACGGGTCAACAGGCCGCAACGATGACATATTGTTGCCACAAATAATTGCACCGCCACTTCGTATCTGCAATACAAGAAATGGTTTCAACTCTCTGGCCTGCGGGTTTTTTTGTGCTGTCATAAGCAGTGCGGCCGGAACAGAAAGCCATTCATCTACTTTTGACGGCAATATGTTTTTAACCGTGAAGTTGGGAATGTTAATCTGATTAACCTGGCTGCGGACACCAACAGCCAGCAGGCTTACCCATAAAAACAGAAAGGCGGTCTTCTTCATATTGAACGCTTTGGTTGTTAAAGTGCGGCAATGCACTCGTTGTCAATATAAAGATGTAAAGAAAAAGCGGCCCTGTTAGCCATATTGTATATATGCAGCGGTATATTGTATAAGCGGGGGCTATCCTTTTCTTTTAATCCATTTTTCAAATCGGGCGAGAAAGTCCTCTTTTCGTCTTGTGGCTACGGGTAATTCTTTTCCATTTTCCAGCATCACATCGCCACCACTGCCCTTAATATATTCTTTAATGTAGTAGAGGTTGATAATGTATTTATCGTGAATTCTGATGAATGTACTGTCCGGAAGCAGTTTTTCATATTCGCCCAACTGCCTGCTTACGACAATCTTTTTTTCATCATTTAAAAAAAAGCTGGTGTAATTGCCGCTGCTTTCGCAATACATTATATCATTAAGCTTAACAAATAATAATCCGCCCGATGTTGATAGTGGAATTTTATCCGGCACTTCCTGTTTGGCGTTCAGCGCCAGCAGACTAAACAGGTTTCTATTAATGGCCTTTTCTTCTATACGTTTAATCGCCGTAATAACGGCGGCCTGCAGCTTTTCTGCATTAACCGGTTTGGTAATATAGCCTGTGGCATTATGTTCAAAAGCCTCAACCGCATACTGGCTGAAGGCTGTCACAAAAATTACTTCAAAACTTAGGGGCTCCAGTTGCTTAAGTACATCGAACCCGTTCAGGTGCGGCATTTCTACATCTATAAAAACAAGCTGTGGTTGTATCTCACGGATGATTTCGATTCCTGCCCTTGCATCCGTTTCTGTTGCCCGAACATTTACATTGGCACAATGCATCTCCAGCATATTCCGCAGCAGCCGGACATTTTGAGGTTCATCGTCTATAATAACACAATTAATCATGTTTTGGGTTCTGTTGGTATTTTTATAATAATAGTTGTTCCCGTTGAGTTGCCGGCTTCATCCCGCTTGTCCACAATTTCCTGTTGAATACTATACAATTCGGCCCTGCGCTTTGAAATGGTCATACCACGGCTCTGGTATTCAGTATGCTGACGGCTCTTTAGTACCGATGCTTTTTCACGGCCGATACCATTATCATCAATTTCGAGAACAAGATATTCCTTTTCTCTTTTTGCTATTATTGTGATTTGTCCTTTTCTTTCTTCCAAAAACCGCATACCATGTCTTATGGCATTTTCCACATATGGCTGCAACAGCATGGCGGGAACAAAATAAATGTCCTTATCAATCATGCTGTCAACGGCAACGGTATATTCAAATTTATCACTGAAGCGCAGCTTTTCCAGTTGCAGATAATTGTCCAGGTACTTTATTTCGTCTGAAAGAGAAATGATAGCTGCATCCGAATTGTCAATTGTACTGCGCATCAGCTCCGAGAATTTATCAAGGTATTTATCTGCCTGCCGGTAATCCTTTTCATAAATAAACCCCTTAATGCTGTTAAGACAGTTGAAAACAAAATGTGGATTTATCTGCGCTTTTAAAGCCTGCATTTCCAGTTCTGTAATCCTCTTTTCTGTTTGCAGTTTAATCAGCGCCGCTTCTTGCCTGCGTTTGTTACGGAGCTGCTGCAGGTAAAGAATAATACCAAAAATTACCAGTGCCAATATTGTCCAGAAAATCGGATTTCGCCAAAATGGTGTTTTTATTCGAAAGTTTATTTGTGTTATTTGGGTGGAGGGCATCCCGTCTCTTTTAATACTTCTTACACGAATGTTGTAGCTACCCGGTGCCTGGTTCTGCAGTGATAAAAAATTCCCTTCTGCCCTGGCCCATTCCCGTTCGTTAATACTGTATTCAAAAAAAGGGTTAAATCCGGTAAGGTCAATTGCCGAAAATTCAATCCGGATATTATTTTGAGAAAACGGAAGCGCATAAGACGAAAGAATAGAGGTGTCAATATTGTTTACCGACACTCTTGTAATAAAGGTTGTAATATCATTAAGCGGCAGGGAAAGGTTTGCCGGCAAATAACTGATACCTCCCGATGTGGCAGCATAAACAGTATCGTTATTAATCGTAATGTCGTTTACCTGTTCGCCAATCAGGCCGTCTGCTGTATTGAAGTGCACATTGTTATAGGTTAGCCTTCCGTTTTGAAAACGATAGCTTATTTTGTTTAGTCCTTTATCTGTTCCAACCCATATTTCTCCCGGCCTGTTGCTGTACATAACTTTGCAAACAGTTCCCGGCACAACAGTGCCCATGGGGATGCTTGCCACCAGTACATCGTCTTTCATTACCAGCAAGGCATCTGAACTCCGGGCAATCCACATCAGGTTGTCTTTTGTGTTTACTATAGAAACAACCCTGTAGGTAAGTTCTTTATACTTTGTTCCAAAATACAAAAGCGAATCCCTGTTCCAGTGATACAAGCCATCAATGGAGCCAATATAAATGTGCTGACTGGCGTCGGCCCCGATGGCTGTGACTCTTTTAATAATACTGTCGCCGTTTGTTCTTGTTTTTGTATTGTACATTGTAAGGGTGGAGTGGGCGCCGAGCAGGAGTGTGCTGTCGTTCAGCCTAAATGCGGCTTTAGATGATTTATTATCTGACCCTAAATATGCTTTTTCAATACTGAACGTTTTTTTGTTGATGATAAAAGACCCCGTTTGTGCAGCAACAAATATTTTATCACCCAGGTCAATAATATTCCGAACCCATGTATCGCTGCTTCCGCTTTGCATATTTAACAACATTTTTCTCAAATCATATACCCCGTCATAACTGTACAGTTCACCTTTATTGTTGCCTGCAATAATACGGTTGCCGGTTTTTAGTACAGCATTAAACCCTTTGACAAAATCTGTTTTTGCCGTATAAGAAGAAATGCGTTTCTGCTGAATTTTTATCAGTCCTTCATCTTTTGTGGACAGCCAGTAATTACTGTTATTGTCCAGCATTATATGTCTTACGGCACTTTCGTTATATATAATATCTTTTATTTCAAGAGTGGCGGCATCCAGCAGGTAGGTGGTTCCGCTGGCAGATGTAACAGAGAGGTTTTTTCCTGTACGGCAAATAATCCGTAGTTGAAAAGGGTACTCTTTTTTTATGCTGCCTGTTATATTACCGCTGGCATTGAAGCTAAACCTTTGTATTGCGTTGCCATAAAGCAAATAAAGGTTGTTGTTAAAAAACTCTGTCCAGGTAAACAACTGGCCGAAATAAACAACCTTACTCACTTTCCCGTTTTCCAGATACCGTAGCGAATCGCTGCTTACCACAATATACCTGCCGGGCCGGTAGTCTATTACCACATCGGGGCGGGGCCTTAGTATAGATGTGTAAACCGAAGTGTATGGTGAGGTTTTTCCGTCTTTATAAACGAATACATTTTTGTTATTAGTTGAAAAGGCAATGCCGCCGTACTGCAGCACATTGGTAGTGCTGGTGTTGCCCAAATCAATTTTATCCAGTTCCGGGTCCTCATCGCTGTTGATAAACCTGTCTTTGGTCTCATCGTAATAAGCAGGCTTTTTTCTGAATGCAACCGCCCACACCCGGCCAGAATTGTCAACATACATTTCTGTTACCTCGTTATCGGGCAGGCCTTGTGTAGTGAAGTAGTTTTTAAATGTTCTTCCATCATAGCGGCTAACGCCGGTCTCTGTTCCGATCCACAAAAATCCCTTTTTATCAATGAGTGTTCTGTAAACTGAATTTGACGGCAATCCTTCTTTTGTAGTGTATCGCAGTGTTTGAATATTCTGCGAAAAAACGGCTGTACCCGCGGTAAGCAGGAATAAAAAACAAATGCCGGTATTTTGCTTCTGACGAACAAGGCATTAAATATAGAAAATGCCCGGGAATAACAGGAACATTACCGTCATGCCTTTACTCCTCAAGCCGGGCAGTGCAGCCAAACTCCCGTTTCAGCACATCGTCGTATTGGTCTGCTTTCTGAAACAAGTTTTTAAATGACTGCACGCCGCCGTCCCTGGTCATATCCAAATCATACATGATGCAACTGAGAACAATATTCTGTTTTACACAGCTAAGCACAAGGCCCTGTGTTTGATAATTCTCCTGCAACAGGTACTGATACAGCGGTTTTATTTTAGTTGCATCTGTGGGCATCTGGCAGAGATACGCATCACCGGCAATGAAATAGTTTTCGGGATTGTAGGTAATTTTAATTTTCGCAGATCCCTCCTTTACGCCCCATGTGTTTATTCCTTCCCTGGCCAGTTTTACATCTTTGCCCAGTTCCCGCAATATGTCTTCAATTGTTTTGGCTGCACCAACCGGTTCAATTTCTTTTTCAGGGGCCACGGGTAATTTTACCTCGGTGCCACAACTGGGACAATATTTTTGCGAATCAATATTGGCAGACGTAACAAGATAATCGCAACTAAAGCAACGGGTGGAGGATTGCCCTTTGTTGGGAAGGTACATCAGTAGTGCTTCCCTCAGATAGTTAACCGGCAACGCAAAACCAAGATTGTCGCCGCCCCTGATGATAAATGAATTCACGCCAATAATCTCTCCGCTCATGTTTACCAACGGCCCCCCGCTGTTCCCGGGATTTATAGCCGCATCAATTTGTATATACTTGAGGCCTTCCCGTATGCGGTCAACTTTTGAAATTACCCCTTGCGTTGCGGTGTAGTTCAGCCCAAACGGGTGGCCAATGGCCACCACCACATCGCCATCTTTCATTTGTTCGTACTGACCCAGCCTTACATCAGGTAATTCAACGTTTGGGGGAGCTTCCAGAAACGCAAGATCATGTTTGCGGTCCGTATACCAAACTCTTGACAGGGTTTTATCGAACGCTTTACCCGCAATGGTTACTTCCGCACTTTCGGCAACCACATGATCATTGGTAACTATCAGGTCAAACTCTTTTACATAAAACCCAGTACCGGTACCCGATGGCGTGGCGATTTGTATAATGGCCTTCTGGTATTGTTCTATTATATGCTGTGGATCCATATTATTTTATTTATGTTAGTTCCGGGGTTTTAAGCTGAACAGTGACCCAGAAACATCATACCATGAACTAATTGTTTTCAAGGTTCAAAAACTCCAGTTCGTTGGTAAATGTGTGGTTGAAATTTACCAGGTTATCGAACCGAAGGTTTTGAGTTTTAAAATCCATCAACGGATATTTTTCTTTCCAGCTGTTTTGAATGGTCTTTATTCTTTCCACGATTACCTCGTCTTCAAACTGGTTTTTGCCGGCGTCAAAATACCTGGTGCTAAAGCCAAGTGCAGTGAAATAATCCTGGTGGTTTATTATCATTAACAGGTGAAACAGTTCTGTTATTACCCTGGGAACGCTGTACGAATACTGGCAATAGGCAATGCCGTATTCACATATTTGTGTGGCGATATAAGGGTAGTTATTGTCCCTGTACCAAATCATATTCTGGTTGGCACCATGAATACTGTCTGCAATTGTTTTGTATGCCTGTGGTGCCACAATAGAGAATGTGTATTTAGAACGAAACAGGTTTTTGAATACCTCTTCTTTAGAAATGGCCATCATTTTTTTGAACTCCTCCGCCATATCCCTGTTTTTCTCTGTAACAGGCCGTTCGTCTTTCCTGAAATAAATACCGCCAATTTTTTCTAATTCGTTCAGCAGTTTTCCTTCGGGTGCAATTAAATAATCAATTTTGTAAATAAGGGACAATAAAAGATAGGCAATGCCACCGGAAAATTTATCGGCATCCACCAAGGCAACCGTATCCAGCGTTTGTTTTATCCATTTCTGCAGATATTCATACTTGACTTCTTTTTCCTGAAGGGGGATATTGTCCACATGTTCATCGTCAGAGCTTTGCAGGGCTGCAAAGTCCTGTACCAGCAAATCGTCTTGTTTGTCAGCCTTTGTGGCCAGTTCTTTCAGGCCATAATACAACTTACTGGGACTGGTGGTTTGCGCATCGCTGTCGAACCGCATACACAGCCTGTCGTTATCCAGCGCATACCGGCTGTAGTAGAGGTTAAAATTCATTTCCAGCAGGCGGCGCATTACCGGCACAGATGGCTGCGGCATGCGGGCAAGCGTTACTTCTGCCTTCAGTTCTTCTGCACTGAATTGTCCCCGAACAATCTTCGACCCCTGAAAAAAATGAAACCGGCCTTCGCTGCCGTTTCTCTCGTAGACTACATTGGCGGCTGCATCATCCCGCACATAGTCAAAAAAGGCATCAAGACATTCTGTGTATTTTTTTTCTTTGAAAAGGCTGTCGGCATCTGTCCACCGTTTTACCTTAGCGGTTGTTTTGTTATTATCTGAATAGCGACCGAAATATATTACCGGCTCGGGTTTCGCCTCCTCTTTCTTTTTCCCCCAGCCAAAAAGCTTGTCGAACATCGGAGTGTTTTATTTGATAAGCAGCAAGATACTAAAGCCTCCCCATAATAAGATGCCGGGTTAAAAGATCTGGCAGCCAAAAAGGCCTAAAGTATTGGCAGTAAAGTAAAAATCAGTAGTTTCGCCACAAACATTTTGCGATGAAGTTTATAGCATCCTCCTCTTCCTTACTTAAACAACTGCAGCACATTTCAGGTGTTATTAATGCCAACACAGTGCTTCCAATTTTGGAAGATTTTTTATTTGAAGTCGAAAAGAACAAACTGACCGTTGTGGCCACCGACCTGGAAACGGTGATGCGGGTGCAACTGGACATTGAGGCAAAGGATAGCGGCAAGGTGTGTATCCCGGCAAAAATCCTGATGGATTCGTTGAAAAATATTCCCGAACAGCCGCTTACTTTCAATATTGATAAAAATTTTGCTGTTGAAATTACCAGCGACAATGGTAAGTATAAGGTAATGGGCGAAAATCCCGACAACTTTCCGAAAGAACCGGTAGCCGACGATACTACTTCGTTTACCATGATGGCTTCGGCCCTGGTAACCGCAATCAATAAAACAATTTTTGCCACCAGCAACGATGACCTGCGCCCCGCAATGACGGGTGTATTCTTCGAACTGGACAAAAAGGGTCTGCAGTGTGTGGCAACCGATGCACACCGGCTGGTTCGCTATAAAAGAACGGATGTAAAGTGCCCGAAATCTGATTCTTTTATCGCTCCCCGCAAGCCGCTTACGCTGCTAAAAGCCGCTATTCCCTCAACTGATGAAGAAATAACCGTAAGCTACAACAGCAACCACCTATTTGTAAAACACGGCACCACTCAAATGAGCTGCCGCCTGATAGATGCCCGTTTTCCGGATTATAAAGTGGTAATTCCGGTGGACAACCCTTACAAGCTAACCGTTAATAAAAGCGATTTTCAAAGTGCCCTGCGCCGGGTAAGTGTGTTTAGTAATAAAAGCACTAACCAGGTAGCGCTAAACATCAGCGGAAGCGAACTGCAATTAGCGGCACAAGACGTTGATTTCAGCTTTGAAGGAAATGAAAGAATGAAATGCCAATACACCGGCGAGGATCTGACTATTGCCTTCAATGCCCGCTTCCTGATTGAAATGCTTAATGCCACCGATAGTGATGAAGTGGTGGTTGAACTGTCAACACCCACAAAAGCGGGTATTCTTAAGCCCTCTGAGAAAGATGAAAACGAAGAGCTTTTAATGCTGGTAATGCCGCTAATGCTGAACCAGTAAGACCGGTTGGCTCTGTTAGAAAATGCTGGAAGCCCACAAATAATGTGGGCTTCTTTTATTTACAAGCAGTAAATATAGTATTCGTATTTTGAATAAAAATTAAAGCCGGTTATGGATTTTATACCTATCAACTTTTATGGCAACTACATTGATGCACATATTGCTAAAGGAGTGCTGGAGGAAAATGATATTGACTGTTGGCTTAAAGATGAGAATACGGTTACCATTGACCCTATTCTTACCAATGCAGTTGGCGGTATAAAGTTAATGGTGCCAAAAGAAAAAGCGGGGCTGGCAAAACAAATACTTGAATCGGTAAGAAGCGAACAAAAAATAACAGTTACCTGTCCAAAATGCGGTTCGCACAATATTGAACCGGTGAACACTCCCCGAAAAGCATCAAACTGGTTTGGCGCCATAGTTGGCTTTTTAACGATGAATTACGCATTGCCCGTTGATACAGTGAGCCACTGTTTTGATTGTGGCCATGAATTCCCGATCGAAGATGAGCCGAAATAGAAATTATATTTCCTTCGTATCTTGTTCTCAACATTACCACCATGTGGGAAAACATTATTAATCATTTTCAAACGCTTGAACAACGGCCGCTGGAGCGGATGGCCATCCTTGTTGGCGGACTACTCTTCTTCTGGATTATCGAAGGCGCTATTCCGCTGCTGCCGCTGCGCTATAAAAAGAATAAGCTGCAACATGCTGGTGTAAACTTCTTCTTCACCGTTATCCATCTCATCGTTCACACATTGCTGGCGATACTGATAATAAAACTGAGCGACTGGTGTGCCACTCAGCAATTTGGAATGGCGTACTGGTTTAATGCCAATGTTCTGGCGGCGGTTATTATTGGAGTGCTGGCCCTTGATTTCAGCAGTTGGCTCGTACACTGGATAATGCACAACACGGCTATATTTTGGCGGTTTCACATCATACACCACAGCGATACCAATGTGGATGTTACAACAGGGCTTCGTCATCACCCAGGCGACAGTTTACTGCGTGGTGTCTTTTTCCTGCTGCTGATATTTGTTTCGGGAGCGCCGATGTATGCGGTAATGATTTACCAAACATTGGTAGTGCTGGCAACGGCATTTACACATGCTAATATTAATTTGCCCAAAAGGGTTGATAAGGTGCTGAGCTATTTTCTTATTTCGCCCAATATGCACAAAGTGCATCACCATTGGAAGCGGCCTTATACGGACAGTAATTACGGTGCAGTATTTTCTATCTGGGACCGGCTCCTGGGAACTTATTCATTTCTTGAGACAAAAGAGTTGCGTTACGGTATTGATAAAAACTTTCCGGAAGACAAAGACGAGAATGTGCTGAAGTTGTTATTAAAGCCATTTCAAAAACTGGAAGAATAATTTTTAACCATTAAATCGATTTTATGCGAATAGTACTTCTTTCGCTGCTGCTTGCTGTTTCGCTTTCATTAACCGCTCAGCAATGGGGCACTATGTATGTTGCCGCCAAATCCGGCTTAAGCATTCGTGAAAAACCCGAAACCGGGGCAAAGGTACTTGATAAAATTCCCTATGGCACAAAGATTACACTACTAGAAATGAACGAAGAAAAAAGGAGCATCGTTACCGAAGGTATTACCGGCTACTGGGGAAAAGTGAAATACAATAATAAGACCGGCTACATTGTTGACTCCTACCTGTTTCCTGGGCACCACCCAAGCTGGCTGCTGTGAAAGAAATGAAAGATTACCTGGCACAGGTTACTGTTCCTTTCGGTGCCAAACTGATAACAAAAAGCGGAACCATGGGAAATATTACCGAAAGCGGCTGGGAAATAAGAAAACAATTATTTAAAAACGGAGCTGAGCGACACGAGCATTACGGATGGGAATATGGTTCTAATGCTTACCTGCTTCCGGGATTTAGTTTGCAACAGGGGTTCTTATTACTGCGCCTGATACCCGAATTTAAAGAAGTGTTTGGGGACAAAGACGAGTTCCCTTCAGAAAGTAAGACTTATAAAAAGGGAGAAATTGAATACCAGCTTACGGTTGAAAAAAGAAGCTTTGGCGAAGATTATACCTGGGTAGATAAAATTCGTATTGAATATGGTATGGAAGCCTCTTATGTTTTTGAACTGTATATGCTCGATTATCAATTAGTCATTTTTTACGGGTCTGGTCTGTAGTTTTGTATTATGAAAAAAGTTGCAATGATTCCGGCCCGCTATGCAGCCACAAGATTTCCTGGTAAGCTGATGCAGTTGTTGGGTGATAAATCTGTTATCCGCCATACTTATGATGCCGCCCTGGGTACCGGCTTGTTCGATGAGGTTATTGTTGTTACCGACAGCGACATCATCTATAATGAAATTACGGGTAGCGGCGGCAAAGCCGTAATGAGCAGAAAGGAGCATGAAAGCGGCAGCGACCGCATTGCTGAAGCGGCGGCCGATATGGATGTGGATATTATTGTAAACGTTCAGGGTGATACGCCTTTTGTAAAACGGGAGCCATTAGAAAAGCTGCTCCTGCAATTTGATGACTCCACAGTACAAGTGGCGTCCATGATGCAGATACTTACCAAACAGGAAGAAATTGATGACCCCAATTTTGTGAAAGTGGCCGTTGACAAAAACATGAATTCTTTGTTCTTTAGCCGCAGTGTTGTGCCCTACCCAAGAGATAAGAACTTCCCAACGACCTATTACGAACACATCGGTGTGTACGCCTTTCGTAAGCAGGCGCTTTTGAATTTTACCAAATGGCCAATAACCCCGCTTGAGTCGGCTGAGAAAATTGAATGCCTCCGTTATCTTGAAAACGGCATTCCGCTGAGAATGGTTGTAGTGGATTATATGGGAGTGGAAATTGATACCCCGGAGGATTTGGAAAGGGCAGCAAAGCTGATGGAGGGGTAACCACAAAGTCCGCAAAGTTTTTTCACAAAGTAAAACAAAGAAAATGCCTTACCAGGAAATTCCATCAAGCCTAAACAGGCTTTCACAAGATGTTATCGGATTGGCTATTAAGGTTCATAAAAATCTAGGACCCGGGCTGCTGGAATCTTCATACAGGGAATGTCTGTTTTACGAAATCGCAAAGGCTGGCTATTTTGTTGAGAAAGAAAAGGCGCTGCCGCTTTTTTACGAAACAATAAAACTGGATGCCGGATACAGAATTGATATACATGTAGAAAAGGAAATGATAATAGAAATTAAAGCGGTTGAATCATTAACAGATGTACACACAGCTCAGCTTCTTACTTATATGAAACTTTCCGAAAACAGGTTGGGACTGCTCATTAATTTCAATGTAACACTTTTGAAAAACGGAATCAAGCGGCTTGTGCTGTAACTTTGTGACCTCTGAGAAAAACTCTTGGTGCCCTTTGTGGTAAAAAACACACAACATGAAATTCAGGAATTTTAAAATGATCGGCTATGTGGTATATGGCCGTGGCTCTTTTAACCAGCTCGATGAAATTATTGCCCCGCACCGTACCGATGGCAAACCCATGATTTTTTTGGTTGACCATTTCTTTACCGGCAAGCCATTGGTTGAACGCATACCCCTTCGTGGAAATGATAAAATAATCTTTGCTGATGTTACCTACGAGCCCAAGACCACTTATGTAGATTCTCTGGCCCAACAACTGAAGGATGAGTTTGGTGCGGTTAGTGGTATAATCGGCATCGGCGGCGGCTCCACGATGGACCTGGCCAAAGCCGTATCGCTGATGATGAACAACCCGGGCGCTTCGGCCGACTACCAGGGATGGGACCTGGTGAAACTTCCCGGTGTATATAAGGTAGGTATTCCTACACTAAGTGGTACCGGCGCTGAAGTATCGAGAACAACGGTGCTTACCGGCCCCACCAAGAAGTTGGGCATGAACAGTGACTTTACTCCATTTGACCAAATCGTTCTTGACCCCGAATTGACTAAAGATGCGCCGGTTAATCAACGCTTCTACACCGGCATGGACTGCTACATACATTGCATCGAAAGCCTCGAAGGCACTTACCTGAACGAGTTTAGCAAGAGCTATGGCGAAAAGGCCCTGCAACTGTGCCGTGATGTATTTGTAAATACCAATGAGTGGACAGATGAATGTGATGATAAGCTGATGATGGCTTCTTATGCCGGCGGCATGAGCATTGCCTACAGCCAGGTGGGTGTGGCCCATGCGGTAAGCTATGGCTTAAGTTATCTGCTTGGCACCAAGCATGGCATTGGCAACTGTATTGTGATGAACCATCTTGAAGAATATTATCCCGAAGGAGTGAAGGAGTTTAAACACATGGTGGAGAAAAACGGAATTGATATTCCCGCCGGCATCTGTAAGGGATTGAGTGATGAAGATTTTGAAAAGATGATTAACGTAAGCATGGGCATGAAACCGTTGTGGGAAAACGCACTGGGAAAGGATTGGGAAAAGATAATGACGAGAGAGAAGCTGAGGGCTTTGTACGAGAAATTATAGCAGAACCACAATTAAACGAATAGAATGGATTGGGGAGGAAACAGCAGAGATGTTGTTTCCTTTTATTTTCGGTGAACCGTTGTTTTTGGTTAACAAATAGTACATTTTTGCAACTGATGATATGCGGTTTTTTCTACCTTCACCTTACATTAAACCAACAATTATGTCTTCAGCATTACACACTGTATTAGGCGCTACCGGCGGCGTTGGTTCGGCGGTGGTGGCAGCATTGCAACAGCAAAATCTTCCCATCCGTGTGGTGGAGCGCAGCAAAGAAGTAAATGGTTTTACCACTTTTAAGGCCGACCTGCTGGATCCGGCGCAGGCTATGAAAGCCGTGGAGGGCTCCAGCCATGTATATCTCTGCGTGGGACTTGCCTATGATATTGCCGTGTGGCGGCGTGACTGGCCACGGCTGTTGCAAAACGTAATTGATGCCTGTGTGGCCTGCAATGCCCGGCTTATTTTTCTCGACAATGTGTATATGTATGGCCCGGCTCCACTATCTGTTCCGTTTGATGAAACACATGCACAGGAGCCGCCTTCTAAAAAAGGACAACTGAGAAAACAGTTAGCCGATACGCTGATGGCTGCTTTTGCAAGCGGTAAGCTAAAAGGGTTGATTGCCCGTGCGGCAGATTTTTTCGGGCCGGGCTCGAAGAACAATGTGTTTTATTTTTCTATGCTGGAGCGGATGCTGAAAGGAAAAGCCCCCCAGTCCATTGCACCAAAGGGTGTAAAGCATACGTACGCCTACACGACGGATGCGGGCCGGGCAATGGTAATGCTGGCAATGGACGAAACCTGTTACGGACAAGTGTGGCATCTGCCGGTGGGCGGAGGCCTGGCCGCAGAAGAAATTGCGGCATTGATGAATAAGGAGCTGAGAACAGATTATAAGATTTCTTTTCTGCCGGGTTTTATGCTGAAGTTGCTGGGTTTGTTTATACGACCACTGCGGGAATTAAATGAAATGATGTACCAGTTCCGGCAGCTGTATGATATGTCGTGGCAGAAGTTCAAAAATCATTTTCCTGATTTTGAGGTTACGCCTTATGATGTGGCGGTGAAGGAAACGGTGAAGTCTTTCAGGTAAATTTTATATTTGAAGTTCCGGGTCTTGTATTACAGCATTCAAAAACAAAAACCATGTTTCGATTTCTTCTATTTTTCTCTTCCATTTTGTCTGCATCTGTTATTCAGGCACAATATATAGCCGAAGGGAGTGTTATTCACCCCGAACAGATTATTACCGATTACCAGCCTGATGAAAATGACAACAAAGAATGGTTTGAAGAGAATATCAAACCGTTTGTTGTTACAGAAGTTCAGAAAGACTATTTGATTAGAAAATTGAGAACCGAAAACCACGGTACAGCTTTCAGGGAAGCAGGTAATTATTCTGCAGAAAAGACGGCAGACTGGAAAAAATTATCCTGTAAAGTCCTCCGTCTTTTTAAAAATAAAAAATACGGAAAAACCACCCTGGCACTTTTTTACCTGCCCTATGCTAAAAACTGCACTTACGATTATGTACAAAAATCTGAAAACCTGCCGGTGGAAACGGATGAATATTTTGTTGCCCCGGTAACCGCCATAGAAACCTACCGGTGGCCTAAAGGCAATATTCCAAAGGACCATTTCAGGGAAAACGGTATTTATAAATTACAAATTATGTCGGCCCAACGACCAGATCATTATGGAAGAAAATATCTCAGAACAAATCTCACTTATTTCGAGCCCAAAGATTTTTCAGACAGTACACTTAAAATTTTACGCAAAAAACTGGGCAATGATGACCTGTATCATGAAGTGTTGGATATAGGCCAATTAAATAAAACCTATCATACCTATTCGTCCTCTTATATTTATCCGATGGCAAAGATTGACCCCAACGGCAGGGGTATGAGTGTGCTGATTACTTATTCAATGGGTGAGTTTACTACTGACAGGGGCGAAAGCATAGAAATAATGTATGCCCCCGATATAGAAAATGATCAGGCTATGAAAGAAGCCGGTGTGAGCGGATACCGGGGAACTACCAATGGCAGGGACTGTTACTATTTTGTGTTAACCGGTGTTTCAGATGATATAGGCCATGGAAATACTATTGATTATGCTCTGGCACGCATCTTTCGTAAGGTGGGCGATAAATTTAAAGGCTGGGACCAACCACTGCGGGGGTATTACAATAAGCTGAAGGGTTATTGCTGCATGGGATATGAAACTGCGAAAGGGTATGGAGCCGCATTGATAGATGCAGACAGGAAAACCTATTTTCTTACCGACGGTTCAATCTCTTCCCGTGAAATGGCGGAAAGTAAATTACAATCTGTAATAACTGACCTGGATAATGTTGATATTGTAAAATATGGAAAACTGAAAAAGGCGGATTTTGTACCTGAAAAAACGGTAGGTAGTGTTTCCATAAAATACCAGAATTACTCCATTCCCGTTGATGGCAAACAGATATATGTGGCAGCCATGTTTATGAAGTTTCGTGATGATTTTTATTTGGTGGGGATTGAGGTGATGGGGCTGGATTGATTGCTAAACAGGCATTTGATTTTCCTTTTGCTTCCATCTGAGTGTCAGATGGCCTTGTGGCAGAGAAAAGCCGTGGCTTAATAAACCACGGCTTTGATATTATACATTATCTCCTAATCTTTAAACAACTTCATCGGTGTGGCCTCGGCCTGCTTGCGGAAAGCCGCCCATTTAGTGCTGAAGAATGTGCTGATGGTCTGAATCGTTTTTTCTATTTCGTCTTCTGCTTCTTTAATTAACCTTTCTGTTTGTGTGGTTGGGGCAGAAAGTTTGCCCATTACTTCCATTCTCGCTACCTGTAATACCGACATGGTGGTGCGGTCGCTAAACCGGTTGATGCCCTGTTTTTCGCTGCTGCGGCCAAAGATGGGTTCTCTTAATTTCTTGATGTCTGCCTTCATTGCACTTACCGCCCTGCGCAGGCTGTCTGCCTCTTTACCTTCAGCACCTTTCAGGTTTGCCTCCAGTTTGGTAATGGTTTCTTCGGCATCCAAAACATTGTCAACCGCTGCGGCAAACTTATCAACCGATACCTGCAGCCGGTCAATCATTTTTTTCTTTGCATCATACACTTCTTTCTTTACATCAATTCTCGGGTCGGGGTTTACAACGATTGTTGTTGAGTCTGTTTCCTTGCCCAGTGCAAACACCGCCTTATATGTTCCGGGAAAAGCCGGAACGCCGTTGCCCAATTCCGGTGCATTGGCTGGTGGCTTTGGCGTACCGGGCTGGCGGTAACTGATGGTTTCAAAATTCCAGTAAATGCGGTTAAGACCCGTGTCGGCCTTTGTTTTGAAGGTGCGGATTTGCTTATTCTGTTCATCAACTATTTTTACCAGCACACTATCTGTTCTTTGCCTGGATGCGGTTGAATCTTTCGCACTGTTTGGTGCCACAAAGAAAGAAAGCATGGCGCCCCTTCTCCTGTTTTCGGCCTCATACATTCCCCATGTGCTCCATTCGTAACCGGGAGCATTGCGATACTGAGCCTGAACGGCTATTGGCGGCTCGAATACAGTTAATTTTTTTGAAGGCGCCGTTCCGTTATTCTTTGCCGCTGCCCGCAGCGGACGAATATCATCAAGCACCCAAACGGCACGGCCAAATGTGGCAATTACCAAATCAGCTTCCCGTTCCTGTATGGCTAAATCGTAAGTAGAAACGGAGGGATAACCATTCTTCCACTGCTGAAAAGTTTTTGCATTGTCGAGGCTTATCCACAAGCCATGTTCTGTTCCCACAAAAATTAAGTTGGGTTCTGCAGGGTCCTGTATCATACAAAGGGCATAACCCTTCATCCCTTTGTTTGCTGCAATGTTTTCCCATGTTTTGCCAAAATCTTTTGTGCGGAAAACGGTAATACTAAAATCGCCGCGGCGGTAATCGTTGCACACCACAAAGGCTTCGGCTTCGTTGTGGCGGCTGGCTTGTATTTGTGTAACCCATGCGCCTGCGTTCATGCCGGGAATTTTTCCGCGGAAATTAGTCCATGTTTTTCCGCCATCTTTTATCAGTTGTACATTACCATCATCGGTGCCCACCCAAATTACATTCCTGTTTTTTGCCGATGGCGCAATGGCCATGATGGTGTTATAGTTTTCGGCATTGGTCATATCAAGTGTAAGGCCCCCCGTTTCTTCTTCCTGTTGAGTGGAATCGTTGGTGGTTAAATCGGGGAGAAATGATTTGCCAGGTAGTTCCTTTGTCGGTGCTCTTGTTTACAAACTGGCTGCCATAATAAATAGTGTTAGGGTCGAATGGGTCAATGGCAATGGCGCTGTTCCAGTTAAACCGCATTTTTGTTTTTGCGTCGGGGGCTGGTGGCCTGATGCTCTCTCTTTGTCCGGTGGCGAAATTATACCGGCCCAATGCGCCGCCCTGGCTCATAGCATACACCCATTTACTGTCGGTAGGGTCGGGCACCACATCAAAGCCGTCGCCGCCCATCAGGCTTTCCCAATAAAAATTGCGGATGCCACCATTTATCCAGGTATAAGCAGGACCCCGCCAACTTCCATTGTCCTGCAGGCCGCCCATTACATTGTAGGGAATTTCGTTGTCAACGTTGATATGATAGAACTGACCGAAAGGAAGCTGCTCGTCAAATTTCCATGTTTTTCCACGGTCTTTGCTAATGCCGATGCCGCCATCGTTTCCTTCTATTATCAGGTTTTCGTTGGTGGGGTGATTCCACCAGGCATGGTGGTCGGGATGAATACCCCTGAAAGGAATTAACGTGGTGAACGACTTGCCGCCGTCTTCACTCAGTGTTACCGTTGAGTGAATATCATAAATGCGGTTTTCATTTTTAGGGTCCACATAAATTTCATTGTAGTAAAACGGTCGGTCGGTAACCTGCTCCGGGTCGCTGTTTACAAGGCTCCAGGAAAACCCGCCATCATCACTGCGGTAAAAACCGTTTTTCTCTGCTTCTACTTTTGCATACACCCGGCCTGGCATGGATGGAGAAAAAGCGAGTCCGCAACGGCCAAGGGTTCCTCCGGGCAGGCCATCCCCTTTACCTAGTTTTTTCCAGTTCTTACCGCCGTCAACGGTTATATAAATGCCGCTGCCGGGGCCACCGCTGTTGAAGTGGTAGGGCTTGCGTTGATGCTGCCACATATTGGCGATGAGCTTGTTGGGGTTGGATGGATCCATCACCAGCTCTGCACATCCTGAAGTATCGTTTGTATATAAAATGCGCTGCCAGTTTTCGCCGCCATCAGTTGTTTTGTAAACACCCCTTTCCGGATGAATGCCATACGGGTTTCCTATTGCTGCTGCATATACTGTGTTGGGGTTGGTGGGGTCAATAATAATGCGGTGGATATTTCTTGTTTTTTCAAGCCCCATTCGCTTCCAGGTTTTTCCTCCGTCTAGTGTTTTAAAAATTCCTTCGCCAAGGTTGAGTGAGTTGCGGGGGTTGCCTTCACCCGTTCCTACCCAAATTATCGCCGGGTTGCTTTGCTGCACTTTTAATGCACCAATGTTCAGTAACGGCTGGTCGTCGAAAATGGGTTTCCACGATGCGCCGCCATTTTCTGTTTTCCACACTCCGCCACTTGCTGCTCCAATAAAAATGATTTCGGGGTTGGAATATAGCGCATCAATCGCCGTTACACGGCCGCTCATACTGGCCGGGCCAATATTGCGGGGTTTCATGCTTTTAAATTGCCCTGGTTTCATTTGCGACTGGGCAAAAACGGCAATACACAACAGGCTAAACAGGAAAAACTTTCTCATGCAAGGTGGTTTGAGTATTGAAATTCATAAAACAAACCCCTCCCGCCAAATGTTTTTTTATAAGCGGGGTTTCTTTCTGTTTTTATTTCTTTTACTACCTTTCGTTTATGAACATGGAAAGCCTTCGCCCCGACAAATACCTGAAGTATCTCTACCTGCCGAATTTGTTTACCACAAAGAGAACGAAAGAGATTCTGTCGGTTAACCCAACAGTAGAGCCTTTGCGTGTAGCAGACAACAGCATTTTTTGCCTGCTGAATATGCTTTACTATAATGACGAAAAAAATGCCGTAGAACAAGAGCAGATAAGTATAATCCTGGCAAAAGATGTTGTTATCAGTTTCCAGGAAGATGCAAAACGGGACGTTTTCAACCCTGTAAGAGAAAAGCTTCGGGTGGCAAACAGTAAGCTAAGGCAGCGAACAGCAGACTTGCTTTGTTACCTGCTGCTCGATATGATTGTGGATCACTATTTTTTGGTTATGGAAAAATTAGGGGGCCGTATTGAACAGGTAGAAGATGTTGTTACAAGAGGCGGCGACCCAAGAGCCCTGGCTCATATTACCCAATTAAGAAAAGAGTTTATTGTTTTGAAAAGAAACTTTTCTCCTGTTCGTGAGGTAATAAATGGTTTTTTGCGCAGCGACAGCGACTTGCTTGATGACCGGCACACCAAATATTATAAAGACGTTTATGACCATATCGTTCAGGCCGCCGACCTATCAGAAAACTATCGTGATATTATGGTGAGCCTGCAAGATCTGCACATCAACAATGTAAACCTGAAGATGAACGAAGTGATGAAAGTGATGGCAATAGTAACCTGCTTACTGGCGCCCGCAACCGTAATTGGTGGCATTTTTGGAATGAACTTCGACACCAATGTTAACTTCTTTCACCAACAATGGGGTTTTTATGCTGCTGTGTCCTTAATGTTGATTGTACCCGTGGGAATGTTGTGGATGTTTAGGAGAAGGGGGTGGTTCTGAGTTTATTTATTATTGCTGATAAAAACCAACTTCATTAACTATTGACCGCTTATTGTTGACTTCTTGTACACCGGCACGGTACTACATGGCTCACCATACATTATGCTCTTTACAAAGGGGCGGAGCAGGCGGGTTATTTCCATATACACATAATCAGGAATTGGCGTTTCTCCGCAGCCCTTTATCACCACTCTTTTGTCTTCGTACTCTTTTGCATTTATTGTGGAAAGGTTTTTTAAAAACCTGGCTTTGTGAAGTTCTTTTTCATCACCCATCACCAGCTCTTTGGCTACGGGCTGAAGATAGGTGGCCGCCAGCATCCATGCCCAAACGGGTATTATTGCATCAGCAGAACAAAGCATCGCAACGTTTTTTTCCTTATACTCACTCCAGTCTTTTGCTTTTAATGCTTCCCTGTAATCCTTCTCTTTAAGAATCATTCCCATAAAGAGATAGTCTTTCAAATCAAACACCGCCGTTTCTCCTTTCGGAAAATACTGTTCCAGGTCCAGTGTAATT
Organism: Chitinophagaceae bacterium; assembly: GCA_016719815.1. Taxonomy (GTDB): domain Bacteria; phylum Bacteroidota; class Bacteroidia; order Chitinophagales; family Chitinophagaceae; genus JJ008. The sequence goes on from JADJYK010000010.1 coordinate 187,336, forward strand.
AAACCGCTTTCGGCAACTTTATTAATTATGGGTTCGCTCATGTTGTAAAAATGAATGTAAAAGTAACAAATCGTTGCACTGTCTTGTTTGCGGGTATGGTAAAAAGAAAATCCCGTCCCGCTTTGGGCGGAGACGGGATGCTTAGTTATTGTTTCTACGTACGTTTAAAACCTGTCGGCTCTTTTATCTTTTATTGTGGCCGCTTTTCTTAGTGCACCCAGCGGATTGCTCAGCATTCCTTGCTTTTGCTGTGCCATCATTTTACGCTGTTCGTCAATACTGCCCGCGGTTACCGGTGTGCTGGTCACTTCGTCAACCCTAATTACATAAACACCACCAGCGCCTTCAAGGGCTTCGTTTACCACTTTGCCTTTGTTTGCAGGATTAAAGACGGCGCCCAAAATTTTGGGTTCATAGCCCAGTGACTTAGACTGACGGCTATCAATGCGGAGACTGTCGGCCACTTGTACCAGGGCGCCGTTCAGCATGTTGCCGGCGGCTTCCAGCGTAGATACGGCTCCTACTTTCTTTTTCAACAGTTCTGCTTTCTTTTTATTGCGCAAAATGGGCTCCACCATCATTCTTGCTGTAGCGGGAGATTGTGTGCCTTCTTCAAAAACATCGGTTACCAATGCCACCACATACTGGTCGCCAACCCTCTCCGGTTTTACGGCCTGACCCTTCTTGGTGGTATATATATTTCTGACCAACTCACGGGAGAAACCAAGGCCCTGCACCTGTGCGTCGGTTGGCTTAATGTTTGTCGCAATGCTTTTTAGTGACCCCTTTGCTTTCCAGTTTTTCTCGTAGCTGGCATCAAACGCTTTTGCATCTTTTGCTTCGCCATAAAACTGGTTGGCGTCATTCAGCGCAGAGTTTACTGTTTCCTGGCTGGTAGTTATTTCCTTGGGCAGGTAGGCAATTTTATAAGCAGTGCTGCCCCCTTTTTGAGAAAGAATTTCTATGTAGTGATAACCATAGTCCGTTTTTACAACCCCTTTGCTGCCCACGCTGTTTCCCAAAACATAATCATTGAACTGGGGAACCATTTGGCCGGGTGTTACACTTTCATACAAACCGCCCTTGTCTTTACTGCCCGGATCTTCAGAATATTTTGCACATATAGAATCGAAGCTGGCGCCGGCGGAAAGAGCCAGTTTAACTGTGTCTAGTATTTTGAGCGCTGTGGCGGTATCTCTTTGCTGTGTGCTTACAAGAATGTGGCGAACCCGTGCGGTATCGGCCATTTGTCTTGCGCCCAGCATTTTCGCCAGTACAAAACTGTTGCCATCAATATACGGGCCATACAATCCGCCAACAGGAAGTTTAAATATTGAATCTTTGGCGGCAATCTGAATTGTTTTCCCGCTGATATAGCCATCGTAATAATTACTAACTCCTTCTGCTGCCAAAAACATTAAAACATTATTGGTGGTATCAAAGCCAGCCTTTAGTTCCATAATCCTGTTTTTTGCTACTGTTGTATCGGCGGCAGAGGGTGCGGCATTAAAAGTAACAAAGGCTATATTCCGGCTTTCTTCCTGCTTAAAATCTTCTTTGTGTTTGTTAACATAATCAGCAATCTCTTTATCGTCCACCTTCACAGTACTGTCGGCAATACTGGCATATGTTTGTGAAACGTATGATATTTTAGCCAGCTGGCTGTTATCGGCATTTTGCTTTTCAACAAACCATTTGGGCACATTCACCGTGTTTGCAAACATTGAATTGTATTTCTCATACTTGCGTTGTAAGATCCACTGAGTGATGCGGTTGTTGAAATAATCCTTTTGTTCCTGTGTTCCTTTTTTCAGGGTTTGCTCCAGCGCCTGCTTGGCCTGTGCCGCATTATACTGACCGGTTTTTTCGTCTGTAAATTGCTGCGCCAGTTCCTGCGGAGGATTGGCTCCATACAATATATCGCCGATTTCCTTTTTAGAAACATCTATCCCCAGTTTGTTGAATTCTCCTTCAAGCAATGCAATGCTCACCTGCTGATCCCATGCCTGTGTGCGGGCCTGTTCGGTTAAACCCTCACCAGTAGGATAGCCCTGTTGTTTCATACTGGCTTCAATATCTGTAGTAGCCTGGTTAAACTCTTTAATATCTATACTGCGGCCATTTACAACACCTACTGTTGTCGATGCGCTGCCACCCATACTGCGGCTCTGACTTTGAAAATAGTCGGTAAGAATAAAACCAATCAGCGCCAGGGCGATGAGTACCACCGTCACCTTTGCATACTTATCTCTGATATCCTGAATAATAGACATAATAATCCCTGTTTTAAAAGGAGGGCAAAAATAGTGCTTTTGGGGATATGATGTGGATAGTAAGGCAGGAAAACCCATCTTTTTACCCATAATAAGTTTGCCGGTTGACAGGTTGACAAGGAACGCCGTTTCAACCGATTAACCAATTACTTGCTTACCCTCTTGGGGTGCACCAGTTTCATTTCCTTCAGCAGGTGACCGGCACCGGCATATTTATCGATGATAAACAGCACATATCTTATGTCAACCATTATGTTTCGGCAAATTGACGGGTCGTAATTAATGTCGCTCATGGTACCTTCCCAAACCCTGTCGAAATTGAGCCCCAGCAGGTTACCATAAGCATCAAGGGCGGGACTGCCGCTATTGCCGCCGGTTGTGTGGTTGCGGCCAATAAAACATACCGGCATTTTGCCATTTTTGGCGGCATACGGTCCAAAGTCCTTGTTTTTATACAATTCCTGTAGTTTTTGGGGCACATCAAACTCATAATCGCCGGGTTTGTATTTTTCCATCACTCCGTCCAGGTAGGTAAAATAATCATATTGCACGCCATCTCTTGGTTTATAACCAGCCACTTTTCCATAAGTAATGCGCAGGGTGCTGTTAGCATCAGGATAAAAACGCCTGTCTTTCATTACCTCCATTTGTGCCTGCATATAGGTGCGGTTCAGCCTGTTTATTTTTAGCTGCGCCGAGTTAAGCTGTTTTGATGCTGCTTTGAAATAATAATTATTCAGCTCAATATACAACTGATTGGCGTGGCCCATTTCGTTGGCGGCCATTACCAGTTCCGGGCTTTTTTCAAGGTTAGCAATAATTTTTGCCCCATCCTGGAACAGGTCAACTCCCTTATACAAATCATCAGCAAAGGCCGCATAGTCGTTATTAAACTCTTTCAGCTTGTCGGTTAAGTAAGGGGCTACAAACTGAACGGTCTGGTTTTCTTTAAAATTCTTTATTAGCCGAATAAACAACTGCTTGTCTACTTCAGCATTGTATTCTTTATATATTTCTTCCAGCCGGGATTTTATTCTTGGCAGCGCTTCTTTCAGTCCTGCATCACCCTTTTCCGCCTGTTCAGCTCGCAGGTTATTTAGTTGTGTATTAATAGCAAAGGCTTCTATGCGGCTTATTGTTTCATTATAAAAATCTCTTGCCCTTGCATAGTTCTCTATCTCCTTATACGCAGCTCCCAGGTCAGTAAGTAATGTTCCATATTTACTTTTCCATTCCGGGTTTGCTTCTGCTCTTTTCTGAAATTCTGCTTCGTAAACTTTTTTCTTTCCCACAGCATCAGTACTGCTAAGACCCATCACTTCGCCCTGCCATTTTTTCCATGCATTCGCAATGCCGGCATATTTCGATGCATATTGGAGTTTTATTTTTCATCTTTCCGCATAAATCCATCAATAACAGAAAGGGCTTGGGTGCGGATATTAATTTTTACCGGATCCAGCACATCCATTATTTGTTCCACTGCGGCCGAGTGCAGGTATTGTGTGGTGCGGCCAGGAAAACCGAACACCATTGTAAAGTCATTCTCTACCACACCATCTAATGAGATAGACAATGATTTTTTGGGCACATAAGGTATATTATTGGGTGAGTACGCTGCCGGATGATTATCCTTATCTGCATAAATGCGGAACATGGAAAAATCGGCGTTGTGTCTTGGCCACATCCAGTTGTCGCTGTCTTTACCAAAATTTCCAATGGATGATGGCGGCGCCCCCACCAGTCTTACATCTTTATACACCTCTGTTATAAAAAGAAAATACTGGTTCCCATCATAAAACGGACGTACCAGCACATCCTGGTAACTTTCTTTCTTTATATTCTTTTTTAGCTCTGCAATATTCTTATCCACTGCTGATTGTCGTTGCGGCTCACTCATACCAGCAGTTATACCATCCAGCACCTTTTTACTTACATCTTCAATTCGTACAATAAATGTTACTGCAAGTCCGGGGTTAGGCAACTCCTGGCTCATACTCTTTGCCCAAAAACCATCCTGCAGGTAATTATGTTCCAGGGTGGAGTTATTTTGTATCGCATCAAAACCACAGTGGTGGTTAGTAAATAACAACCCTTTAGAAGAAACTAATTCACCGGTGCAACCGCCGCCAAATATCACAATCGCATCTTTCAGGCTTCCTTTATTAATATCATAAATATCTTTTGCACTTATCTTCATTCCCATCGCCTTCATTTCTTTTTCATTCAGCTGCTGCAGAAATATAGGTAACCACATTCCTTCATCAGCTTTTACGACCGAAATAAAATGCACAAAAAATAAGAGCAGTAATAACTTCATTCGTTTCATGTGTTTATTTTTTATTTTAAGAATTTATCACATAGAATTCGCCATAAAAATTAACATCGCTGGTTTATATAAATTGCTCGTTAATTTTTATGGTTCATTTCATAATAGTATAATTAAATTTAGTGCCTGTAAAATTAGCTGTTTATTTTTTGGAGCCTTTTCCGTTGATGGAAAACTTTTCTTTAAAAACCATGTACCAAGAACCAGTATTATTAAATAATGCAGCCTCGCATCTGTATAATACCAGCCTCTGCCCGTCTTCATTCTTTCATCTCTTCTTAACCATTAGTGTGCTTTAGTGGCAAAAAGCATCGCTTTTTTAACCACCCTTTTAAAATTCTTTCCACCTCAGTATGTGCTTATCCTTAAAAACATGTGAATAACCCTGTGTGAAACGTGGATATGAAACTGCACGAAAAGAAACTAAAATGCTGAATCTAAAAAATACCTCCGCCTCCTGTACACAATCAACCTTTTTTACAGTAGTAATTAACAAGATCTGCTTCTCCTTTATTAAACTTTTTCTACAACCTTATTAATGCACACTTATGTGGATAAACCCGCCAAACCCAATACCAGAAACAACCCTCCCTGTGCATTTCCTTATAAAAAATGTGTATTTCATCAACAGCTTAACTTTACACAAACGAGTTATACACTAATCCACACCCGTAATAATAATAAACTCTTTTTTATAAAAATATATTAGTAATACTATTGTATTAATACAGGCTGCTGCCAATTTTTGTTTTGAAAATTTGAAAAACTTGATTGAACATTGCCCTGTCATCCTTCCACCCTGTCACTCTGAGTTTATCGAAGAGTGAGCTTGTTGAGGGAGAACTTAAAAAGAAGAATCTGAAAACCGAAAAAAATGAACAACAACATACTCACCGCCGCAAAAAATGAAGTGGAAACGAAAGGTTTCCTCGATATCGAGCTGGACCCATCACTCGATTTATTCGCTGCCATCGAAAGGCTGAAGAAAGAAAAAAATGCGGTGGTACTGGCGCACTACTACCAGGAGCCCGACATTCAGGATGTGGCCGACTACATTGGCGACAGCTTAGGCTTAGCCCAACAGGCCGAGAAAACCAATGCCGACATGATTGTTTTTGCCGGTGTGCATTTTATGGCTGAGACAGCCAAGATTCTCAACCCCGCCAAAAAAGTGGTGATACCTGATTTTAAAGCCGGCTGTTCACTCAGCGACAGTTGTCCGCCGCCGTTGTTTAAAAAATTCAAAGAGCACCATCCTGATCATATCGTGGTCAGCTACATCAACTGCAGCGCAGGCATTAAAGCGCTGAGCGATGTGATTGTGACCAGCAGTAATGCCCGCATAATTGTCGAGAGTTTTCCAAAAGACCAAAAAATTATTTTTGCGCCTGATAAAAACTTGGGTGCTTACATCAACAAGGTTACTGGCCGTGATATGTTGTTGTGGAACGGCGCCTGTATGGTGCATGAAATTTTTAGTTTGGAAAAAATTACCAAACTAAAAGTACGCCACCCCAACGCTAAGTTTATAGCACACCCCGAGTGTGAAGAACCCATCCTGCGCCTGGCCGATTATATTGGCAGCACCACCGGCCTGTTAAAATACACGCAGCAGGACGACGCACAGGAATACATTGTGGCCACCGAAACGGGCATCCTGCACCAGATGATGAAGGCCAGCCCGCATAAAACATTTATACCGGCACCACCCAATAACAACTGTGCCTGCAACGACTGCCCGCACATGAAACTCAACACTCTCGAAAAACTCTATCTCTGCATGGAGTACGAACTGCCTGAAATTACGATGGATGAGGAACTACGGCTCGCTGCAAAGAAACCAATCGACCGGATGCTGGAGATAAGTAAGATGGCGGGGTTGTAAGTTGTAAATTGTTTTATGCTATAAAACTTTATAGACAGTTTTATTTTTATCCCCTGTTTTTTTAATAAGCTTTTGTATTACAGCTATTTTTAAGTCACGGCTGGCAGTTGCTGACGAAAGAGTTTTATAATACATCATGTAATCCTTACGGGTAAACTCCTTAATACCGCTTGCTATAAATAGTTGTATTCTGTTTGAAAAGGAAATAGGCCCGGTACGGGTATTAAGCAGTTCGTCTAATGAGTTACTGATTATTTGAAGCATAAACGCTATAAAAACAGTTGACTCCCCCCGTTTATCACTTATTGAGAGTGCCTTGTAATAATCCTTCTGATTCTTGCTTATTAGTGTTTCAAAAGGCAGGTATTCAAAAAGTGGGTATTGTTGCATCAGTAAAAGAGTTTGACAAAGTCTTCCCATCCTGCCGTTGCCATCAGAAAAAGGATGTATAAACTCCATCTCATAATGAAAAAATACAACTCTTAATAAGTGCCAGGTCTTCACCTTTCTTCAGGTAATTAAATAATTCCTTCATTAAAAAAGGTACATTTTGAGCAGGTGGGGCCATGTGTTTCATTTTACCACCCTTTACAATACCAACGGCTGAGTTTCTGTATTTACCCGCCGATGTTATTAAGCCTTGCATTAAAATTTTATGGGCAAGCAGAAATGATTTTTCGCTTTGCGGATTAAAAGTTCTTAGCTGATCATAAACCCTGATGGCATTGGATACCTCTTTAATGTCTTTTGCAGGGCCTAACACTTTTTTGTTATCTATAATGGCTGTTATTTGCTCAACCGACAATGTATTTCCCTCAACCGACAGGGAAGCCTGAATTGTCCGAATCCTGTTTTTCTTTCTGAGTGCCGGCGACACCTTCGTTAAAAGCAGGGCATTCACTTCTCCTGTTTTATGAGATACCTCAGTAATCAGTTCCAGGATTTTTGAAGTAATGGTGTAAGGGGGCTGCATACTGATACTATCATTTGATACTATCAAAAGTACGGGAAAGCAAGGCAATGCTACAAAAGAGAGACTTTATAAACGTAACCATTTGTCTTAATGGAAGGCCTGATAATAAGCTCATAAAATTATAAGCTATTCTTTAAATTGTTATTTTTCACAAATTTCTTTCAGCTTACCAAGTGCTTTCGGGTAGGCCTGGTTCATATAATCTAAAAAATCTTCAGTAATGTCTAAGTCAACAGTAACGGTGGTGGTTCCATTGTTTTCTTCGAAACTATAGTTTTCAAATCCGTTTGCCCATTTTTCCACTTCTGGTCCTTCTGTAATTTCTTTGCCGGCTTTTACAAGACCATAATGTTGAATGGAAACAAACCGGTTGGGAGCGTTTTCGGCGATCCCGGAAACCATACCACCCTTTTCACCCTTCTCGTCTGCTCCTACAAATAGAATTTTATTTCCCCTGTCCCAGCTTCCTTCATAGGTTGATGTCGGGTTAAACAAATAAGTCCATTGCTCATAAGTTGATTTACTGCTGATGCCAAGCATAATATCATAAACCCTGCTCACGGGTGCATTGATATTTATTTTGAATTGCAGCTTTTTCATACTAGTAATATTTGGTTATTTAAACTTTCAAATTGTATTTACCCGAATACTTGGAATTAATTTATAACGGGCAGAGCTTGCTGCTGTGCGGGGTTTTATGATGTCTTATAATGTCAGCCCGGAGCCGCAGACCGAGAACCTGCCTGCCGGTAGGCGGGTTCGGTTACCAGCATAGCAGCAAACTCAATGTTACTTGCAGCCCTTCGTCCAACAAGCCATTTTCTATAGCTATTTCTTTTTCCCTTTGGTTATTTGTTTGTTCTTCTTTTGTTCAGGCAAATAATTTTCGGATGATACTACCTTCTTACCTGTTTTAATTTCAAGGTCTCGTCTTGCTTTACCGGCAACTGAGCCACCTTGTTTCGCTGCTATTTTATTTTCAATAAAGCCTTTGGGATTTCTTGTCTTTACAATTGCAGTTGTGGAAGCTTCACCCAGCATTGAAAAAATTAATTCAAGGTCGTTCATGTGGTCACGCAGGTTTTGACTTTTTAACCCTTTTACTTTTTTATATTGAGAGGGGGTCAAACCAAAAGTAGCTTTTGAAATTTCTGCTGTCAGTATTGCGTAATCTTTTTGTTCTTTTACTCCTCTGTTTTTCCATTCCTCGGTCAGTTCTTCACGAATGGCGATGCTTCGCATCCGTTTCTCAATCCAGTCATCCGGATAACCTTTAAGTTTGTATAACTCTCTTGTGCGTTGTGTCGCCAGTTCAGGGTTTTCAATTTCGTCTAATCTGTCAGAGCCAACCTGTGCTAACCATAGCTTAAATGGTTCTGCTTTGGGTGATGGAATAGATTGGATAATTCTTAAAAGTCCCCTTGTGTCTGCTCCTTGTACCTTGCGTCTTTTACCGTCTGCGGCTTCCATTTCAACCAGGGTACAGATTGTACCCCAGTTGCTTTTAAGCTGCTCATCCCGGCGGAGCATCTTTTTTATATACTGCTTTACATCTGAACTATCTGTCAATATTTCTACAACATCCTGTACTGAAAAGTACCATTTCTGCTCCTTTTCATTCCAATGGGAACGCACTTGCCTGCTCTCAAAAAGTTTGATGTTGCTCATGAATCAAAAATACGAAGTATTTCATGTTATTTGTTTCGTTTGAAATCATGTAAGTAGTGGGGGCTTTGCAATTATTGCTTTCACTGAATTTTGGTTGAACACTTTCACTCCCCAAATTTTATTGCCTGCTCTTTTGGGATTTTCAGTATAAAACTTGTTTTTGTCTTTAAAGTATCTGTCTATAGCATTTATGCATTCATTTGTTGATTGATAGTTGCTGTTGTGAATGATAGCTTTTGCCATTCCGCTAAATACAGATTCAATTACGTTTAAAAATTGAGTATATGCTTGGGTAAGCTATTTTGGCAAGTATGCAGGCAGCAGTATGCACAGCATCTATGCACACATTAATCGCAGATTAGTAAAGTGGTGTATGTGGAAGTATCGCAAGTTCAAACGGCAGGCCATTGGCTGGCTGAAACAAAAGTGGCAGGAGAAACCAATGCTCTTTGTACACTGGCAACAAACCAGATGGTTCTGTTATTACAATCGCAACGTATCAAAACAAGAAGAACATGACTGAAGAGCCGTATGACGGGAGATTGTCAAGTACGGTTCTGTGAGGAGCTG
>JADJYK010000011.1 GCA_016719815.1 Chitinophagaceae bacterium
GTACATTAAACCCATCTACTGGTAAGTAAAGAATTAGTTCATGTTATCTGCCTGCTATGTCGGAGCCTCGTATTTACCCGATTGAGTGTCTTGTTCAAGATTAAGCCATTCTGCATAAAAGTCAGCGTGGTACTGGTCATGCTGCTGTCCCAAATACGTAGGAACAATTGCATGTCGCTTTCTTTCGTAAACTGGCTTTCTATCCCGGCCGATAGGTATGTATTTATCTTTACCTCTTACATACTTCATTTCACCTTCTTTCATATCCACCATATTGTCGCCATCGGCATCACGGTATTCTGACCCAAAGTGAGGGCCATATACTAATGAGGCTTCGCCATATGTTATTTACAGCTCAGGTAGTAAACAAGGTTAATAGGATTGTCAACATTGTTCATGTCAACCGAGGGAGTTGGCATTAGAACGAATCATTGTTGTAAAATACATGAAATAGATAAGCATCATAAATGCATAAGATTTTAACGAGAGTTCAGTACTTTAAGTCCGGTATTTTGAAAATAACCAGCCTACTGTGGCAATACCTGCCAACAGAATAAAGTTTCGAAAGCCAGAACTGGTTAAACCTGCTTCCTTTGAAGCAAAAATGGAAAAGCCGCCAACCGACAAAAACATTAAACCAGATAATTGTTTGGACTTGCGATGTCTTTTCATTCATTCGTAAAACCCAGAAAATTGTAGCGGCTACTGCTATAAAATAAAACGTAAAGCCTGAAAAGAATGGAAGACCGAATTTGTTTACGAAGTATACATCAAACACACCGGCGGCTGCATCTGAGTACTGTTTTACTCCCAGTTGTGTACGATACCGGTAATTACGCATCCAATAATAAATGCCCAAATTGCGCCTTTAGTGGTTGGCGTATATCTGCGATAATAGTAAATCTGTACAATGGCGGGTATCACAAGCAGGTTGAGCAGGTGTACACCAATTGATAGAAGCCCATCATGAAGAAAAGAAAAACAATCCAGCGGTCGCTGCGGGCACAGGCACCAGGTTCATTTCACACATGTTCATCAGCATGTTCCCATTTAAGCATTGCCCAGAATGGAAGGGCGGTAAAGAATGAAGACAGGGCATATACTTCCCCTTCCACGGCACTGAACCAGAATGAATCACTGAAGGTATAAGCCGGGGCTCCAACCACGCGGCAGACATGAAGTGGTAAATAGCTGGCCGGAGTTCGAATTCTTCGCCAACGCCAGCAAGCATTTTTCAGGCAAAGTGGGTAACACTCCGGAAAAGGAATAAGATTGTGGCAGCACTGGCCAGTGCACTCATAAAGTTAACACCGGCGGCAGCTGTTTGCAGGCTGTCTCAAAGAAGTATAATAAATAGGCGGCCTATCAGTACAAATAACGGGGCACCAGGAGGTAGGGAAGCTGAACTCCTCTGGCGCTATTGTCCACAAATTCGCCTATCCCAAAGACTGCCCCTTGCCTCACGGGTGAAGAAGTAAGTAGCAAGAGCAATCAAATACGGCCCATCCGGTAATGTTGTGCTTTTCTGAAGTTCATATACGGGTTTATTTGAAGAAAGCAAAAATAGGGTAATTAAGGGTTAAATCAGTTCAAGTGCCAGCCGGTTAAAGCATTTCAGCCGTTCATTTTTGCGATTTTTAAAGCCTGATTATTCGAAATAATTTTTTACCGTTTGGTAAGACAGTTTGCTCTACATCATTTTTCTGCAAAAGCCTTCAAGACCAAAGCCCGGCGGCGTTTCCTTTAGTAATGCAATGTTCAAGGTGTCCTGCGCTATTAAATAATGCCAGCTTTTCTCCTTCGGGCACATCGGCATAGCTGCTGCTTATACGGTCAATAACTTCATCCCGTTTAAGGGCTATCCTGAATTGCGACCTACCTTTGTTCTTCAAATTGTTCACGGGTGATGTTTTACAATTACATTCTCAAAACTGTCAATAAATACAATCTGTCCTTCAATTATATTATTGTCAAGAATAGGCTTCAGGTGCCTTTTCTCCATGCACCACACTCAGGATTGCCGATGCTTCGGATAGGTTCTCCGTTTACCAGTTGGGTTACCACTTTACCCATTACTGATGTGAGATAGGTGTGGTATTTATTCGGCAACTGGTTAAGTGGAATTCCCCTTGATCATATCGGGCCGTTCCTCAGTATCATAGTGAGTAATCCATTATCAGCACACAAAGGTATTGCTTGTGGTGGAATGCCGGGAGGGGTTGTTCAGGCTTTTTCAAAGAGATTTACAAAGGATCAGGTGATACGAATATTCGGAAAATTTTTAAATGCACTTCGGCACACATAAGTAGCCTGTGGATAGTTAAACGGCGGAATATTGTGAAATATCAATAATATTAAACTCGGGTTTTAGCTGCAATAACTGTGCCTTTACAGCTCCCACGAGATAGTCCGGGCTGGCAATGTCAGATGTTAAAGGTTAGTAAAGGCATTAAGTTATGGTTCGGGTTAGTTCTGCTATAGATTGGCAATAGTAAGTTATTTGTAACCAGCTTTCCATCTTTAAAGAAAACTTATATGCCAGTTTATCAGACAGTTTAAGGGAAGAATTTTTTGCGTGAAAACAGTTCGCTTAACCTGTGGTGAAAGGTGAGTACCGGCGTACGTTTTCGCTTTATTATAGCTTTTTTCAATTCTTTCCGCAACTGCTTTTGAGCTCATCATTTGCTCTCGTCCATAGGTGTTTCGCCATATGACTGACCGGTTTTGTCAAATTGCCGCATTCCGGATATACTGGATGTAGTAAATCCCCGGACAGACCCCTCACGTGTACGCCATCGTACATCAGTTCAGTTTTGACACCTCAGAAACCCTGAACAGCAAACTTACTAGCTGAGTATCCGCTTCTGCCAGGAAGTCCGCGGTATCCGGCAATCGATGAAATACCAACTATAGTCCCTTTCTTGCAATAAAGTCTAAGGCGTATTTGGTACAATACAGGGTGCCGCCAAAAATTAATGTCCATCTCCTTCTTAATAACGAAGTATCTGCTTCTTTAATCAAAGCTCTCATAGACACACCAACATTGTTAATCAGCACATCAATTCCTCAAACATTTTTACAGTCATCTCTATCAGACCCCTGCATTCGTTCTCATTACTTACATCTGCTACCATTGTATGTAATGGGGCAGAGGATTAGCGGTTTACAAGGCATAAAGTTTGTCGCTGTTCCTTGCGCAGGTAGATACTTTAGACCCTTTTCTCAGCAACGATTCGACCAGGGCTTCTACCAATACCATCAGTACCTCCTGTAACTACCACCACTTTATCTTTAAAGTATTCTGACATGTTTAATTAATTTATTGGTACAAAGTACTTTAAAAAGAACAAACCAGAAAGTAAACTGATAAAAAAGAGGCTGACTTTTCTCAAGTCAACCTCTTTTGGTAATCCCGCTGGGACTCAGACCAGGCCCTAACATTAAAAGTGTTATGCTCTACCAACTGAGCTACGAGATCTACCTTTAACTGTTCCTAATTTTCGGAACGGGGTGCAAAAATACAGTTCTGTGGCTTTTGCGCCAAAACTTTTCTATTAATTATCAACAGGTTTTGAGAATTTTTTTCCATCTGCTGGCGGTGGGTGCCGGTAGCTGATTTTGAAAGCCTTTCCTCGGTTATAACATCATATAGCCTTATAAGCATCTCCTTATATTGATCTACCCGCCATGCTCGGTTTCTATATTAATATAGCGTTTCCCTTTTCACCATAGTATACACTCAATGATCCGTCTTTCTTAACGTTCATATTATCCTGTAAAATACTGTTATAGCCAAAACCAGCCATTTTTCATACAAAATACTGTCGGTTGTGAGGGCAATATCATCTGCGTCCTGCAAGCTGTCTTCGTAGAACTTCTCTTGCATCGGCCTGCCTGTCTCCACCTTCAACACTAACTTTTATTGAAAAGACGCATCAAAATTATTGTGCAGTGCAACAATACAGGAAGCCGTATCGGGATTAAGGAAAGTAATCTTTGAGCAAAATTATCAACCTCAACTGCAGCAGCAGGAGAGAAACGGCCACGTTCCCGCAATGTTTGCTCTATCCCTTTCCTGAAAAAATGCGGTTAGCATCAAAGGTGTAGGTCTTATTGCCTACCGGGAAGGTAATAAAACGCTGTTTCCTGTTTTCAATTTTTATCAACAAACCTCCTCTTCGTGAGAGTACTTCCATAGCAGCCTCAGACTGATGTAAATTCGTTGTCATGCATTTTAAAACAAACCACTTCCTGTACGTTGCCGTACTGGTAAATTGTAACCGGAATTAGCTTTGACCTAAATTGAGTTGTAACTTCTGAATTGCTGGTGAAAATTTTGAAACCTCAGGCCGGTACTATACTGTCATTGAAGGACCGACCAAAAACTGAACGGTCAATAATAAAGCCAGGGAAAATGAAAAGGTAGTTTTCAAAATGGTGATTTTGCTAAAGGTAAAGATGGACAGTTTGCAGCAATATACCTTTTCAAGGGTATTTTTCAAATCTAAGCTAAGAAAGTTCCTCTTTCATCTTCTGCATTACATTTTTTTCCAGCATCACTTTGCCAGTTTTATCATATTCATAAAGCCTTTTCTCCAGAAATACCGTGTCCAATAATAACTGGTTGGCAACACCCAGAACAGGCGTTCCTCCGTAATTTTCAAAGTTGAACCTGTTAAAATACTTATTATCTGTACTCAGGCTTTTATTAATATCGTATAATGACTCAGCCAGTTTCAAAATGATATTGCCGGTAAATCCTTCGCAAACCATTACATCCGCATTCCCAATCAGTACATCTCTGCCTTCTATATTGCCAATAAAATTGATGTGCTTATTTTCTTTTAATAAGGGGTAGGTGGCTTGTGACAGTATGTTACCTTTGCCTTCTTCTTCACCAACATTCATTAACCCTACTTTAGGATTGTCTATATTCAGTACCAGTTTTGCATATACTGAACCCATGATGGCAAACTGATTGAGCTGCTCGGGTTTGCAATCGGCATTCAATCCAACATCCAGCAACAAACCAGTACTTCCGTCCAGTTTAGGGATAACGGTGGAAATGGTGGGTCTTATAACACCTTCCATTGCTTTAATGCTGAATAAAGAACCAACAAGCATGGCACCAGTATTACCAGCACTGATGAATGCGTCCATTTTACCGGATGCAAGATGAAAGCCGATAGCTATTGAAGATTGCTGTTTTTCCTTTAGTGCTTTAATAGGATGTTCATGCATGCCAATAATTTGCGGTGCATGAACAATACTGATATTAGAATGAGGATGTTATGCTCTGACAATAATGGGTTTAAGTATTCTCATCACCCAACAGAAGCAAGGATGCCGTCAGTTGTTGCTCTTGAAAAAGTTTAATACCCTTAACTGCTTCAAGCGGGGCAAAATCGCCACCCATCATATCAATACCTCACCATAGCTGTTACAGGTTATTTTCAATAATAAAATTACGAATAGCTTTAAATACAAATTCCAAATTTCACCCGGAATGTTTACCTAATGAATTTGGAATTAAATTTTGTATCAGGAAGTATTATTTCTTAACAGGAGTTTTCTGCAACCACTTTTCCTTTGTAGTAAAGTTTGCCTTCACTAACATGGGCACGGTGACGCAGGTGGGTTTCACCTGTTGTATTGTCTGTTGATAATGTAGCAGATGCAGCTTTATAATGCGTTCTGCGTTTTGCACTTCTTTGCTGACTGTCTGCGTTTCGGATTTAGCATAACCTTATTTTTTGAAATTATTGAAAAGTGAAATTTCCGGCCTTTCCCAATTCCTTAACTTTCCATTTTTATTAATTATCCAAATTTTTAAACGTTTTCTAAACCTTTCCAAATTGGATTTTCCTTCCCTGACTTTTCTTCTTTTTCCATTTTTTCAGCAAGTCTTTCGCATTTTTATTACAATGCGGCCCGTCCATCTTTTCAAATCCACAAGCCTTTTGCATTGGAATACTAAGGTTAATGAACTCATATATCCAGTTGGCCACATCAATATGGCTTTCACCGTGGCTGATATAGTACACATCCGGGTCTTCCTCCTGTTCATTCATCAATTCGGGTTCTTCCACCATTTTTACTGTTATGTTAAATTCATCCCAGAGGTCAAGCGGAAGATTGCTATTGCAACGGTCGCAGGTAACTTCAAGATTGCCACCGATTTCAAAACGGAGCAACATAAAACTTGTTTTTCTATCAAGCGGTAACCTTACGTTTGCTTTGCAGTTTCTGAAATCCTGCTGTTGAAAAGGCTCAAAGAACTTATCATCAATCGAATAGCTGTACTCATGAATCCCTGGGTTTCAATCCCACAAAAGCTATTTCAAACTCCCGGCGACGGCTCATGGCTATTCATTTTCCTGAAAAAATTCGGAGGCAAAGGTAAGTATAATAAGGGAAAATCAACTGGCTATTTTGGATTTTTTATAGCAAACTTACTACTTTTAACCGTTTTCATAACAATTAAATAATTAACGGTTTGCAAAATATTTTGAAGCGATTATTTTCCTGGTTGATGAAAAGTTAAGATATGGGTGCTGCTCATATTGCTTACAATCCTAATCAAGTTTGTTTCCTGGTACCCTTATTGGGTGGAGCTTAATTACACCAGAGTATTTATCCTGTGTATGCTAAAATACAGCGATTTCTCTTTGGCTGGATTCCCATCAGTATCGGCGATATTTTCTACATAGTCCTGATCATAATTGTCGTTTATAAGGCTAGCATCTTTTTTAAACTGTTGTTCAAAAGGAAATTCAACAGGAATATTTTATCACTGCTTTGCAACAGGGCATTTTCATTTTCTGTTTCTTTTTACGTAACCTTCAACCTTCTGTGGGGTCTAAACTATAACCGCCGTGGAATTGCCTACCAGTTAAATCTTGAGGTCAGAAAATATACAACAAATGACCTGGATACCCTGACGACAGTACTTTTGGAAAGAGTGAACAATTATGCGGCAAGTTTGTAAACGTACAACAAAGAGATTCATTTAACCGGAAAAAGAAATTATTCAGAAGTGCGGCGAAGGCTTACGCGGTAGCGGAAACAGTATCCTTTCTTGCGATATAAGCCAATGTCGGTAAAACCTTCTATCTTCAGCTATCTTGGCAACTATCTTGGTTTTCAGGGCTACTACAACCCATTTTCGGGAGAGGCGCAGGTTAATACAACCATACCCTGTTTTTAGAACCATACGTTACCACACATGAAATGGCTCATCAATTGGGTTATGGAAAGGAAAATGAGGCCAATTTTGTCGGCATTTCTGGCCTGCCGGGCTTACAATTCAAATGTTTTTCGTTATTCCGCTTATTATGATGCTTATAATTATGCAATCGGCGAAGTGTATCGCAGCGATACCACTTTGGCAAAATCAATAAATGAGAATGTGCATCCGCAAGTAAAAAAAGACCAAAAAGAATTTCGAGATTTCTTTTATAAATACAGGAATCCGATAGAGCCAATTATCATGTGGGGCTATGGCCATTTTTAAAAGCGAATAACCAACCAGCTGGGAAAATGAGCTACAATGAAGTGGTTGCATGGCTGATTGCTTTTTACAAAAAAAATGGAGTAGCAGAGCTGTAAACAAATTTATTGCATAGACTTGTTATGCCTGTATGAATAACACTCTCAAAATAATTATAGCAATCGCCATACCAGTCATAGTAGGAGGTATTAGCGGATTTTTACTGCTACCGGGGCAGAAAGTTGGTTTCAGACTATCAATAAGCCTTCATGGAACCCCCCAGGCTGGATATTTGGTCCGGTTTGGACAACCCTATACATTCTAATGGGTATGGCTCTTATTCATTGTTTGGAAATCTGATGCAACGGGTATGTTAAAAAAAATCCATTACTCTTTTTGCAATTCAGCTAGTGCTAAATTTTTCTGGTCCTTTATTTTCTTCGGCCAGCAACAGATTGGCTGGGCATTTGCGAAATTTGATGCTCTGGATCTTATTTTTCTCACCATTTTGCTTTTGCCAGAATAAATAATACTAGCAGCATGGTTACTTGTACCTTATATCAGTTGGGTAAGTTTTGCCGCAATACTAAACTATACAATCTGGCAATTGAACAAATAAGTGCACTCTATCCTCTAAACCCCTTTAGGGAGCTGGGGTTAAAACTTATTCTTCCACATCATACTTTCCACAGGCCTGTCTGGCTGATTGCTGTATTTAGCATTCTTCTTTTTATCGTATGGAATTTCAATAACACCATCCACCGGAAAATAAATCAGTTGACCAATCGGCATTCCCTTGTACACTTTCACGGGTTGCTTTACAGAAATTTCCAACGTCCAGTTGCCACAAAAGCCAACATCGCCTTTGCCGGCAGTGGCATGTATGTCTATTCCCAATCTTCCTGTAGAAGACTTGCCTTCCAGAAATGGAACATGAGCATGGGTTTCGGTGTACTCCAACGTAACGCCGAGATAAAAAATATGCGGATACAAAACAATTCCTTCATCAGGAACATCATACGAATTACTTCCCAGGCTTTCTCTGTCGTAAGGAACAATCTTTATAGTGCCTTTCTCAATTTCTTCTAAAATTCTTGTGTCGGATAAAATCATTTTTAATATTTTTTGTTACCCAGCTTCAGTAATTCTTGTCATCGTTCCTTGCGTCGCACTCTTCAACTGCATATCTTTACTGAGCAAAACATTTAAGCGATGGAGCTGCAAAATAACTGTGTAAAGAGTCAATAATGCCGATTTTTTTCAACAACAAATCAACGAAAACACAAGATTGGGTGTTTGGAAGATAGAAGAATCGGAAGAATTCTTTAAAGGAAATGTGCCACAGCACCGGGATGTTACCCATCCGCACAAGCGGTTGCAGCACCTGGCAGGTCGCTTTTTATTGCAATACCTTTTCCCTAGACTTTCCTATGAATTAATTGAAATTGCGGATACCCGCAAACCATTCATTCCCGATGCAAAGATATCATTTTCTATTTCACACTGCGGCGATTATGCAGCAGCCATCGTAAGCAAAAACAGCAGGGTGGGATGGATGTTGAAATTCCATGTAGAGAAGATTAAAATTCAGGATAAGACTTGTCAAAGAGGAAAGAGAAATATTCAATAATCTTGCCAGCCGCTGCAAACACTGATTCCCGACTTCTGACTCGGATTCCCGGTTTCCAACGCTCCTCTGGTCAGCCAAAGAAGCTGTTTTTAAATGGTATGGAGCGGGTGAAGTGGATTTTCGTAAGCAAACACTGTTAAAGCAAATACATACAGGCGAAGAAATGATTGATTGTTTATTCACAAAAACTCAATCGGAACTAGATTAATTACAGGTTGTTCGATAAACTGGTGCTGGCCTGGGTAGCAAGTTGAAGTTAAAAAATGTTGTCCTATTCTTCTTCTTCATTATTTCCTTCTTCCAGCAAATTCAAATCCACATCTGTGCCCGAAATACCTTCAATAGAACCCCCGGATATGGGCTGCATTCAATAGTACTTTTTCTAGCTGTTTCTCTCTGGCTTTCCATAGTTTTTCCATGGCATCCCGTTCTTTTTGAATGGAGAGTTTCATCCCCATAAATCCTTCACGGATGGCCTGCCATTGCTCGCAAACTCACGGCTGGTAAGATAATCGTAAAGCAAGTGCATTTTATCGCCACGGTTTTCCTGGCTTTTTAATGCCGCAGATATTTTGATGATGCCATCCCAGCATATGCACTATCGGCTGCACTTCACTGAAAGTGCAAATCCACACTCCATCTTTTTCACCAAAACGGTCCATATCTTTTGGCATGGCCTGGCTAATCACGGCCACATCAGCACCCTGGCTGCGCATATCAGCTTTCAGTTTTCAATCCAGTCGGCAGAAAAATCCTTGGTGCGTTTGCTTTCAAATATGATGTGGCCACATTCCTGTCCGAAATTGTTGCGTACGGTTTGTATGCAGTCGGCTCCCCGAACACCTTTGCCCACTTCTTCAATAACATCAAAAGGGAAGGCTGTGCGAAGCAGTTCTTCCAGCAGCAGTTCCTGCACTTCGCCCTGTGTTTGCATACTGCCTTGCTCGGCCCTGCGTTTCATCTCTTCGGCCAGCTTTTCTGAGCCTCCAGTTTTTCTTCCATCTCTTTCAGCCGCAGTTGAAACTCAGTTTCTTTGGCCGCATTACGTTGTTCTTCTTTAATTTTCTTATCTCCACAGAAAGTTTCTCCCTTTCTTCCTGCAATTTCTTCTGTACAGAAAGTTCCAGTTCGGCTTCTTTGTTTTTTAATTCCTGTTCTTTCTTCAGAAATTCTAATTGCTGTTCCCGTGCCTGGCGCAGCTTTTCTTCATTGTCTTTATTGTTTTGTTCGAGCAGGTGCAGTTTGTTTTCAAAATCGGAGGCAACAGATTTGCGGATGAGTTCTTCCGTTTCTTTCTGTGTTTTTCTTTTTCTTCCAGTATCTGAGCTTCAAATTTTTGTTGTTGCAGTTTTTGCCACTCAGTCATTTTACTGCGGTTCCCGTTGCACTTCTTCACGGATGCTGTCGGTAGGTTCAAATTCATGGCCGCAATTCGGGCATTTTTATTTCTGCAGGCATTACAAATTACTTTTTTCAAATCTACAAATAGAATGGTGGATTAAGCTGATAGAAACAAAAAAGCGACCAAAGTCGCTTTTAGATTGTGCCCCGGACCCCGATTGGATCAGGGTAGAACATTACTGACAATAGTCACCGGTTTATATAAGTTGGCCAATCGCCAGTAAGCAGCGATTCTGTATAAATTCTGCTTTTTTGTTTTATCCTGAATTCCTCTTTCCTGGCTTCAGCTTCGGTTTCAAAAGTTTTATAAGCACATAACTTATAAGGAAAACAATTCTTTGTTGCCGGAACCAATCCTCAGTTATGCCTGATGAGCCTTGCATGTACATCCGCACTGAAACCAACATAATAGCGGTCACATTTTTCTGAATAAAGTATGTAAACGTAAAACATAAAACAAAAAAAGCGACCAAAGTCGCTTTTAGATTGTGCCCCGGACCCCGATTGGATCGGGGTAGAACATTGCTGACAATAGTCACCGGTTTAGATAAGTTGGCCAGTCGCCGGTAAGCAGCGATTCTGTATAAATTCTGCTTTTTTGTTTTTTATCCTGAATTCCTCTTTCCTGGCTTCAGCTTCGGTTTCAAAAGTTTTATAAGCACATAACTTATAAGGAAAACAATTCTTTGTTGCGGAACCAATCCGCAGTTATGCCTGATGAGCCTTGCATGTACATCCGCACTGAAACCAACATAATAGCGGTCACATTTTTCTGAATAAAGTATGTAAACGTAAAACATAAAACAAAAAAAGCGACCAAAGTCGCTTTTAGATTGTGCCCCGGATCGGAGTTGAACCGATACGAACATTGCTGTTCACAGGATTTTAAGTCCTGCGTGTCTACCAATTCCACCACCAGGGCAACAAAAAAAATCCCTCCACCAAAGGAGGAAGGACTCTCTCTGAGCGGAAGACCGGGCTCGAACCGGCCACCCCGACCTTGGCAAGGTCGTGCTCTACCAAATGAGCTACTTCCGCATTTTTTGAAGTATTGTAATAACCAGGTTATTTTGGTCATTTACTTCAGTCGTTTATAAAGAACTAAGGGGTTGCAAAAATAGGCCGAATACCCTTTTCAAAAAAATTTTTGTACCGCTTTATTTGTATTTGGGAGTATATAATGAACTCTCCTGAACAGGGACATCAATTTTGCTGTACCGCTTGCGCCCCAGCATTACGCAACTGCCTAAAATTAATGCCACCAGGCAGGCTACCTGCAGATAAAACAGGAAGGCTGATGAGGATGTCCAGTTGTGGGTAAAGTCACTGTCCTGAACTTTTCTTAACTCTTTGTGGTATTCAGGGTTATTGCTCATATTGCAATTTTGTGGTGCAAAAATAAGGGTATAGCGAATACAATTATTTCGTTTTTTTCACAATTTGACTGAAAATTCTAAGCTTTTTTACAAAGTACAGCCAGATGATATTCCTGTTCAGATAGCCGTGCAGGACTCCATTGCTTGTGGACGGAAATGTACTTCTCTTACGGTGAAACAGCCACCATTTTTAAATGCGATTTCTGCCCTTATTACCGCTTTGAAATATCCCACATCACCCGATAGCAGACCTTTAAACGCAGAAATTACATCCAATACATTTCTTGCCGGCATAACCCACAGTTTTTTTCCTGAAAGGAAGATTTTTTGTACAACATAATACGGTTGTTGCGGAAGTTGAGAAATGTCTTTAATGCGTTGCCTTTTGGCAGTGTGCCGCCACCTACATGATACACAGTAGCGGCAGGGCATGAAAACACTTTGTAACCGGCCAGTTGTATGCGCCAGCATAAGTCAATTTCTTCCTGGTGAGCAAAGAAATATTCGTCAAATCCTTTCATTTCATGAAAAACAGATCCCCTGATAAACATTGCAGCACCGCTTGCCCAAAATACCGGTTCTTCCTGGTCGTATTGTCCTTTGTCCTCCTCACATATATCAAATACCCGGCCTTTGGCAAAAGGGTAGCCATATTTATCGAGCCAGCCACCTGCTGCACCGGCATATTCAAACATTGTTTTGTTGTGATAGGATAAAATCTTTGGCTGGCAGGCTGCAATCTGCATATTACTTTCAAGCAGGATAACCATAGGCTCAATCCATCCTGGACTTACTTCCACATCGGAGTTGAGCAGGATAGTAGTCACTTTCCACCCGCTCAGTGCTTCGTTGTATCCTTTGGCAAAACCATAATTCTGCCCATTGTTAATAATCTGCACCTGCGGACTATGTTGCTTGCAGAAATGCAATTGAATCGTCTGTTGACCCATTATCTGCCACTATAACTGCATAATGTGCATAAGTAGCAGAAAGTACCGATGGCAGAAATTCTTGCAGGAATGTTCTGCCATTCCAGTTCAGGATAACGATTGCTACTTGTGGTGAACGGTTCAATGTTTGAAAATATTTATTCAAAAATAAGGCAAGCCGGACTATCGTTGCTAAATTCGGGCATGTTTCGGCAATTGCTTAACTGGCGCATTATTATTGCACTGATTGCTATCTTAATAGCAAGCGGTACCATTTTCTATTCGCAATACCTTGCCCGTAAGATTGAAAATGATGAAAGGGTAAAAGTGGAGCAATGGGTGGAAGCCAGCAAATCAATTCTTGATCCGGAGAATACAGAGACCAAGCTTGCTTCAAAAATTATCAGGGATAATATTGATATTCCTATTATTCAGACAAATGAGAAAGACAGCATTGTAGATTATATAAACCTTGATACGCTGAAGGTAAAACAACATGAAGGCTATTTGAACAGGCAGTTGAAAAGGTTAAGATCGGCCAATACTCCCGTAACCTATACTGACCCTGTCGACTCATTGAAAGTGAACAAATACTATTATAGTCATACACGGTTTGCTCAACGAGGTTCGCTATTATCCCATTGTGCAGCTTTGTATTGTGGCACTGTTCATTGCCATTACATTATTATCGTTGCCAGAGCAGTTTCCGCTCAGCACAAAACCAGGTTTGGGCTGGCATGGCCAAAAACAGCTCACCAGCTGGGAACACCGGTTTCTTCATTAGAAGGCTGGGTAGAGATGCTGAAGGAGAATCCGGCCGGTGAGAAGATTGCCTATGAACTGGAGAAAGATGTGAACCGGCTGCGGCTGGTGTCTGACCGGTTTGGTAAAATAGGCAGTACACCACACCTGGAGCCGCATGATATAGTTGCACAGGTGAGAAGAATGGCAGATTACATGAAGAAAAGAGCCACAGGGAAAATCAGTTTCTCATTGAATACAAATAATAATGAAATACTGATAGTACCCGTTTCTGCGCCTTTATTTGACTGGGTAATAGAAAACCTTTTAAAAAATGCGCTGGATGCTATGGAAGGAAAAGGATCTATTACAGTTGACATACATAATGAAAAGAAGTGGTGATAATTGATGTATCAGATACCGGCAAAGGCATCAGCAAGCAGAATATAGCCAAAGTGTTTAAGCCCGGCTTTACCACAAAGAAAAGAGGCTGGGGGCTTGGCCTTAGCCTCAGCCGCCGCATAATAGAACAATACCACAAAGGCCATTTAACTGTGAAGTATTCTGAACCCGGTAAAGGCACCACGTTCCGGATTGTTTTAAAAAAGTAATGGCTTCAAATTTTTCCAGTAATCATTTTCGGACTAAATTTGCGTCCCCCTTAACGCCCAGGTGGTGAAATTGGTAGACACGCTACTTTGAGGTGGTAGTGACCGAAAGGTTGTGCTGGTTCGAATCCAGTCCCGGGCACGATTAATCCTTGTAAGTCTTTGATTTGCAAGGATTTTTTATTTCTGTGTGTCGAAAAGTGTCAGTTTTTCCGCTTTCTACCATTATTAACGACACAAAAATGACACACATGATGACACACAAAAAAACACGTTGCAAAGGGCAGCAACAAGACCTGACAAAAGTAGTTTCAGGCCAAAAAAATGGAAGACTAACAGGGTTGTTCACCTGCACCAATGGCAGTTCATTCAACACAGCACACAAAGTTTCTTTTATCCGTTTTTGTTCACTTTTATCCGCTTCATTAAATGCCATCGGAACACCACTTTCCAAGTTGTCAGTATCTATGCTCATGGCATATTCATTGGGTACAGATTTATTCACTTTAAAATCTGATAACGTATGAATATCCTGAAACGATCCAACCGGAAAGGTGATAAGATAACCTTCTATTATGGCTTTGGCAGAGAGCAGTACAAATATTTGCCATTTGTGTCCACGGCCAGTGATGGCTCATTTAAGTTAAACCCTTTTCAGCAGCAGCTGACATTCATGCAGCAGCAATATGGCAGTCAGGGGGAGACCTATTTTTACAGTCAGGCTGTTTTTGAGAAAATGCCCGGCAGTCCGGCAGAAAAAGCGATGAGCCCCGGGAACAGTTGGGTGGGCTCTGGCAGAGGTGTCTCCACTAAGTTATGGATGAACACCGCTGTTGATAACATTAAGATTTGGAGAGTGGCAGATGTTGTTGGTGGCTGGGGCACTTATAGTGTGGCAGGCACTTATGCTGCCGGTGACCTGGTTAAGACAATCAATGCAGATGAACATGGCAAGCAGGTTATTGAATATAAGAGCAAAGAAGGAAAAGCACTGTTAAAGAAGTACAGCTTACTGCAACGGATGACAATGGTACAGGGAGCGGATATGATGGATGGCTGAGTACTTATTATATCTACGACAATTTTGGCAAACTGCGATGTGTGATACAGCCGGAAGGAGTAAAAAAGCTGGTTCAATACAACTGGAATTTTTCACAGGTGCCACCTGCCGGAGGTGTTGGAGGTAGTGTTCTGCTGGCGGAGCAATGCTTCCGCTATGAGTATGATGCCCGCAACCGGATGATTATGAAAAAAGTGCCCGGTGCAGGTGAAGTGTATATGGTATATGATTCAAGAGACAGGCTGGTAATGACACAGGATGCCAGTATGCGTAACGCCAGTCCTGCAAAATGGATGGTTACCAAAGTATGATAACCTGAACCGGCCTACTGAGACCGGTTTGTGGGCGAACAGTACTCCATTTGGGGATCATCAGGCTGCTGCCAGTGTAAGCACCAGTTATCCGTCAACCACAAGCGGATACGAACTGCTTACCAAAACCTATTATGACAGTTATACCGGCATACCAGCAGGTATGGCTTATACAACGGATTACAATGCTTATTTTCAGTCCGACCAATAATAGTGAATGGCCTTATGCACAAATGCCGCAACAAAGCAATGCCATAAAAGGTATGGCCACCTGGACACAAACCAAAGTACTGGGGACGGCTAATACAGTTATCAATACAGTTTCTTACTACGACGACAAAGGAAGGGTGATACAGGTACACAGCACTAACGTAACAGGAGGCACAGATGTAGTAACGACCCAGTATAGTTGGGCAGGACAGCCATTGGTAACCGTACAGAAACATGAAAAGGGTACAGCCAACGGAGGCACACAACAAACAACCGTGGTGGTAAGCAAGATGAGCTATGATGATTTAGGCAGGCTGGTAAAGACCGAGAAGAAGTTAGGTAATTCTGTGCTCAATACCATAAATGGGCTGGCTGGAGTAAACTATAAAGTGGTGAGTGAGTTGCAATATGATAAACTGGGGCAACTGAAGAAAAGAAAATAGGCACAGACCCTGCCAACAGCAGCCTGCCCTTAGAGACCCTTGACTTTGATTATAATATCCGTGGCTGGATGCTGGGAACAAACCGGGATTACCTGACAGATGCCAGTACAGGAATTATTTTGGATTTGAACTGGGCTATGACAAGCTTACCAACAAAGCAAACAGAAACTTCCTTCCCGGAATAAATAACGGGGAGTTCGGCAATATCAATGGTATGATCTGGAAATCAAAAGGTGACCAGGTAAGAAGAAAATATGATTTTGAATATGATGCTGCCAACCGGTTACTAAAAGGAGATTTTGAGCAAAACGATAACGGCACTGCCTGGGGCAATGCCACAGTGAATTATAACGTAAAAATGGGTGATGGCAGTGATGTAAACACAGCTTACGATGCCAATGGTAATATCCTGCAAATGCAGCAGTGGGGATTAAAGGGGTAAGCAGTATACAGATTGATAACCTGAAATACACTTATATCCCCGGCACCAACAAGCTGAAAAGTGTAAAGGATTTTAATAACGATGACCAGACAAAGCTGGGAGACTTTAGAACACTGAGCAGCCACCCGCAAAATGCAGCCAAAGCAGCCCTTACCTCTAGCAGCACACCGGCACAGTTTGAGAACATTACCGACTACAGCTATGATGTAAACGGAAACATGAACCTTGACAATAACAAAGCCATCAGTGGTATTACTTACAATCATCTTAACCTCCCACAAACTATTAGCGTAGCCGGAAAAGGCACCATCACCTATACTTACGATGCTGCAGGTAATAAGCAAAACAAGGTAACAACAGAAACCGGGGTTACGGTAGTGGATAACAGCGGCACCCCGCATAACAATGTTACGGTTACGACTACTACGCTGTACACAGGAGGCTTTGTATATGAGAGTAAGAGTTATAGTGATGCCACCATACAGGCACAAAAAGGATATACTGACAAATTACAGTTTACCGGCCAGGAAGAAGGAAGAATCAGAGGATTATACAATCACCCAACAGACCTCAATTTACTCACGGGTTTTGCGTATGACTATATGCTGAAAGACCACCTGGGCAATGTGCGGATGGTACTGACCGAAGAACAGAAGCAGGACATATACCCGGGAGCCACATTAGAAAACACCACCTACAACGGAGGTACTGCTATTAGTAAAGAAGATGATTTTTATATCATAAACGCATCTCAGGTAGTTCCTCAAAATACAGCCACAGGGATAGCAGGCTATCAAAACCAGAACAACAACGGCATACCACCCAATAATAACCCTTACAGCAACGCAGCAGCAAACAGCGAGCAGTTATACAAGATACATGGAAATGATGCCAGCAAAACAGGACTGGGCATTACGCTGAAAGTAATGGCGGGAGACAAAATAGACATCTTAGGCAAGAGCTACTATTTTGAAGCCAGCACCGGAGCACCTGCGGGCACCAATGAGCAGATGATAACGGAGATATTGAGTGGTTTGTTGGGTACACCGGGAGGAGTGGTAAATACATCAGGCCATGGCCCGGTAACCACCACGATACTGAACGGCCAGAGTGCAACCACTGGTGGCATAAACACCATGCTGAACCAGCAGGCCACCAATACAGGGAACTATGACCCGGAGCCACCAAAGGCCTTTATCAACTATATCTTTTTTGATGAGCAGTTTAAGTATGTGAGTGGTGGTTTTAGCGGAGTGGGTACTCAGAACCAGTTGAAAGACCATTTTTTGCAAAACCTTGCAGCACAGAAGAATGGATATGTTTATATTTACGTCAGCAATCAGAGTCCAATAAAAGTGTTCTTTGACAACTTGCAGGTGGTGCATACGAGGGGGCCTATTTTAGAGGAGACTCATTATTATCCGTTTGGGCTTACAATGAATGGAATTAGTAGTAAGGCGATGAGTTTTGCAAAGGAGAATAAAAAGGGATATGTTGGAAACGAATTACAAAACAAAGAATTTAGTGATGGTAGTGGTTTAGATGTATATGATTTTAATGCGAGGACATTTGATCAGCAAATAGGAAGATTTATTCAGGTTGACCCCTTGAGTGAGGAGGAAGACCAGGAATCGTGGAGTCCTTATCATTATTCGTACAATAATCCTGTAACATTTTGTGATCCTGATGGAAAATTTGCAATACCTGTGGCATGGGCAGTCTTTGAAGGTGCTAAACTTATAGTTACAACTATTGCTGCGGCTCTTATTACTAAACATGTTGTAGATAATGCGCAAGATGTTAATGTATCAATTCCCAAGCTAAAAGCCTTACCTAGTGGATACGGAGTGACACACATTGGCATGACCCCTGTAATTACCCAAACTTATACAGCTCCGCAACGTAGCCCAAGGAGCAACTTCTGGGGGGGCGCTGAGTCAAGTGGGTAGGGTTTTAACGAAAGGGAAGTATAGTGATTTAAAAGAACCTAAAAATGTTGCACCGGGTAATAAAACCACTCTTGCACAACGAAAACGAATTTTAGAGGAAAATAAGAATCAAAATGGTGGACAATTGGTGAGCGATGGTGATGGTAAGCCAGTAAATTCACCTAAAAAACTAAAACCTGGTGAAAAGAGAGACCCAAGAGAAGCTCAAATTGACCATATCGACCCTAAAAATCCTAAAGACAAGTCAAAGACACCAGGTTCTAATAGTAATTCAAATCTTCAAGTATTATCTGGCGAAGAAAATATAAAGAAAAGTAATAAATAGTGATATGAAAAAATTCGTGACAAATTAGATACTGCTGTTTTAACTAAATCAATTTTCAATAAAAGTGAAGTAATATCATATGTTTTCCATCATGAAGAAGATGGAGCCTGGGAGTTTAGTAGGTAATTCTTATATAAGGAAGATGACTATATTATTTTATCGTTAAGAGAGATAATTGAGATTGATAAAAGTGTTCTAGAGATTGCTGATTTACCTTTAGGATTTGAAGCTTTTAGAAAGAAAAAAGAGGAGGCATGGTCTGTATATTGTTCAGATTAAATGTTGTAATTTTTTCCCTCCAGCGTCTTCGCCTCCCCCGCCCGTAAACGTTCCCTCCCATGTCTGCCGTGAGCAGGTAGGGGTAAAGTGATAGACTAGCAGTTATCAGATTTAGTGTTTAACAAATGATTTTCAGGGCGGTCAATCTGGCCCTTTTTTTTTTTCGCTCCAGCGTCTCCGCCTCCCCATCCGTAAACGTTCCCGCCCATGTCTGGCTGTGTGTGGCATAGTGCATGGGCGCCGACATTGGGCTTACTGCGGAGCACTACATTTCAAGCATTTATTTTGTTATAAGCCTGTACGTACAAATATGCCTCATAATGCAGGTCTTTACTTGTATTACTTACAATCATCTTAACCTCCCACAAACTATTAGTGTAGCCGGAAAAGGCACCATCACCTATACTTACGATGCGAGGTAATATGCGAACAAGGTAACAACAGAAACCGAGGCGGTAGTGGATAACGGCACCCCGCATAACAATGTTGACGGTTACGACCTACACACACCAGAGGCTTTGGTATGAAAGGTTATAGTGATGCCACCATACAGGCACAAAGGATATCCTGATAAATTACAGTTTACCGGCCAGGAAGAAGGAAGAATCAAGGGGGTATACAATCACCCAACAGACCTCAATTTACTCACAGGTTTTGCTTATGATTACATGCCTGAAAGACCACCTGGGCAATGTGCGGATGGTACTGACCGAAGAACAAAAGCAGGACATATCCGGCAGCCACATTGAAACACCACCTACAACGGGAGGAACTGCTATTAAAGAAGATGATTTTATACCATAAACGCATCGCAGGTAGTTCCTCAAAATAACGGCAACAGGGATAGCAGGCTATCAAAACCAGAACAAACAACGGCATACCACCCAATAACAACCCCCTTATGCAGCAGAAACAAACAGCCAGTTATACAAGATACATGGAATGATGCCAGCAAAACAGGCTTTTCTGTATTGATAATACATACTAACGAGACAAAATAGACATCTTAGACAAGAGCTACTATTTTGAAGCCAGCACTGGAGCACCTGCGGGCACCAATGAGCAGATGATAACGGAGATATTGAGCGGCTTATTGGGTACAAGGAGGAGTGGTTCAATACATCAGCCACGGCCCTGTAACCACCACGATACTGAACGGCCAGAGTGCAACCACCGGTGGCATAAACACTATGCTGAACCAGCAGGCCACCAATACTGGTAATGTTGACCCTGAGCCACCGAGAGCTTTTATCAACTATATCTTTTTTGATGAGCAGTTTAAGTATGTGAGTGGTGGTTTTAGCGGAGTAGGTACGCAGAACGAGTTGAAAGACCATTTTTTGCAAAACCTTGCTGCACAGAAGAACGGATATGTTTATATTTACGTCAGCAATCAGAGTCCACGATAATCTGACACTTGCAGGTGGTGCATACGAGGGGCCGATGATGGAAGAGAATAATTATTATCCGTTTGGGCTTACAGTTGAATGG
>JADJYK010000012.1 GCA_016719815.1 Chitinophagaceae bacterium
TACACATCAGCAAATACTAATCTTTCTTTCATTGGCATTGAGCCAAAGTGAACACCTCCCGGATTTGGGTTAGGCTTCAGCGGATCGTAAATGATTACTTCATATTCCAGTACTTTTACCCTGTATGGTTTGGATGCATACTCAGCCGGTAAGTTAAACGTATGTGCATGCAGAAACCCATAGTTAGGGCCAATATCCTGTGGCTGCAGGCCATAGCTGTAACTGTCAATTGGTTTTGCATGAATGGTGATGTGGGCACCTTCGGAGGCATCCACTTCAATGGGTTCTATTACAAAATCAACTCTTGTACGGAAGAACATGGCTTTTGTATCCACTTTGGGCAATGTACCGGAGATACCGACATTGATTTTGTTTTTAGCCCCTTCAAACTTGAGTGAACTGGAACCTTGGTGCAGGCACCTGGATGTAATCGGCCACAACAATAGGTGAGAGGCAGCAGTCTGTGTCGGCTGTCTTTACTGAATGGTACTGATACCTTGCCAGTGCCAGCCTTACAAACGGATAGTAGGCAGTCGCAATGTTGAGCAGGATGTCGGCATAATACAGTTTTCTTTCTTTGTCGTACTTCACATCGTAAGTAACCACATAAACAAATGCGGTGTTGCCGTTATGTTCGGCAGAAGTCATTTGCAGTTGTCCTTCTTTCAATGAAAGAAAACTGTTGGCATCCATTTTAATGCCGCCGGGCAACGGAGCCGAGAGTTTGGTGGGATCGGTTCCCCAGGTACTAACCGGTGTACTGCCCGAGGAGAGTTTGTCGTTGATATTCATGTTCAGCACCACGGCTAATTTTTCGCCTTCGCCGCTGCTGTACCAGGGACGTTTCAAATAAACTCTTAAACCTGCACCACGTCCGGTAATGGTTGTATTAGTGCTGTTGTTGGTATTTCTGCCCCATTCAAAGTTGGGTATAATGTATAATACTTCCGGTGCCAGTGGTCTTGCACTGCTTGGTATGATCACTTCTTTGGTGATAGTTGTTAATGCTGATTCCCGGGTAAGCGGGAAAGGCTGACCTTTTTCTTCCTGTCTTTTATAAGGTTGAAGAAGTATTCCCTGTACCGTGTAGTGGCAATGGTTTTGTAGTTTACCTTTCTGTGTTTGGTATCGTTAAATAAATGCTGGATAGCAGGGAAAGGGTTGTTCTTAACCACAGAACCGAAAGCATATTCAAATACCAGGTACAACGTTGTAAAATGGAAAACTTTTGATTTAACCTGGAACCTTTCCACATCATCGTTCCATGCATTGGGAGAGTCTTCCACATGTACACCATCATCAACCCATTCTGTCCAGTCGGCTTCAATATCCAGCTGTCCTGTTGACGGACCATGTACCAGCAATTTTGTATTGAGTTTTGCGGTGTTGGAGCCAAATTCCCGTTCGGGTTTTAAATCAGCAATGAAGGGATAAGTTTGTGCACCCATTTTGGTTAGTGGTTGCTGCACAGCATGAACAAAGGTGAGTTCTCTCCAGGGTGAAAACATCCAGTGCTGGCCTCTTGCAATACGCTGGCCTACGGCATCGCTGAGGTTGGTCATGCCCATCATATCCAGCACACCCGAAAGTTTCAGAATATCTTTCGGTCTCCAGAAACAGGAATAATTCACTTTTACAATTACCCCCTTTTTGCAGTTTTATTATCAATGCCCTGTCGGCTTTACTCCATTCTAAACTGGGTGTTGCGTCTTCTTTTAGAATAATTCTGAAGGTTCTTGGGTTCATCCACTTGTCATAATCCGTTTCTGCGTTGGCTGCGGCATCATCTTTTACCTCATCATCAAAGAAGAAACTGATGCGTCTTGTAAATTTTTCCGGGTCGGGTGCTTTGGGATTAGGGTCATGTGCAGAAATGAAGAAAGTAACACCGGCGGCCATTGGGTCGATCAGGTATTCAACCGGGATTTCTTTTTGGTTTCCATCTACCAGTTTCAGGTTTGTGGTTGCACTGTAGGAAGTAGTCTCACCCGTAAGCGGGTCTTTATCGGCCACTATCTTTTTGTAGATCGCAGCGGCCTCGGTTTTGTTAGAAGGGCCAAAGCCTTTGTCGAGGATGGAATGTGTGGTTGCCATTTCCACTTTTGTTCTTGGTGGTTTCACATGCCTGATGGCTTCGGGCTTGAATATTTTCTTAAAGACATTTGCATTTTCATATTGCTCAACGCTGGTTCCTTCGTTGCTTCTTATCACCATCACTTCGCTTGATTCGCCATCCTTGATTTCTGTTCCCAGAATAAGGAAAGGTGCAGCAACCGGCTCGTACCGCATGTATTTAATTTTCGGAACAACAGAGTCAGCGTAGTTTTCGGGCTGATCATCCAGTTCCACGCTGTTTCCGGCCAGATCAACCGTTCTGATGCGGATGGAATACAGGCTGCCAAAACGCAATTTTGGAAGCGTTCCATCCACAAGACCGGGAACAACATTCAGCCGGAAATCTGCTGTATTGGGAGTTTTGAATTTTTCAGCCTCTTTGTTTTTATCATACACTTCTTTGTTATCGAGCATTGGATCGTTTAATGAACTGCCGGGGCGGGGTACACTCAGGCTCCAGCCTTCCATCGGGCGATGGCTTCGCCTACCTTTAGTTGTGTGCCGGTATCTGTTTTCTCTTCTGAGGCGGCCATTTGTATAAATCCTTCATCCACTTCCATTCCCGGAATGTCAATATTAGATCCGGAAGGATTGAGGTATGAATACTTGCTATTCCTTTTGTGCAGGCTGAACCATTTGCCGGGTTTGTCATCCGGCTGAATGTCCATCCGGAAACCAAGGTTAATGTCGTCAGCGTATAAAATTTCGTTAGAGAGAATCCAGTTGGCATTATTACCTGTAGTGCCATCAACAGTAATGCCGGGAGCCATGAGCAGGTTCTTCAGTTTGTTCATCCGGTCAAACTTTTTACTCAGTTGTTCGGCCCGGCCATTTTTAGCCACTGCTATGCCTGCTGTTCTATGACTGGGAGTTCCTTCTTTCCTGGGGGCTTCATTATTGAAGATGGGGATGTTTGCTGCGGAGAGTACGTTATTATCAACAGCATAGAATATATGTTTTGCTTTTTTCAGCTGCAAGGCATCCATCTGGTTGCAGAGTTTCAGTGCTGCCCCATCAGTATCCACCTGGAAAACAGTGAAAATATTTGTATTGATTCTAAGGTGCCCTTTATCAATAATACTGTTGTCAGGTGCCTTTGTATAGAACCCTTTTGCGGTTTTTGTGTACGCAGTAGCCGGGCATACAAAATTGGTGGTGTTAGTGAAGTTTATTCCTGTTGGTACAACCCGTACGTTAGGTTCTGTACCGGCTTTTAGAATCATTGTTTCGGGTCCGTCAAATTCCAGTTCAATTACCAGTCCCAGTTTCTTTTGTAGTAGCGGATAATTGGATAAGACAGATAATATCTGGTGAAATTCAAACTCAGGTTTTGGCAACGGGATAAATTTATCAACCACTTTTACATCATACAGGCCATGAAAGTTTTTAAGCTGTGCAAAATCGAGCATTGGTTCTGCAGCCGTTTTAAAAGGAATATATTTATTCTTATTCAGCATACCTTTAAGCCTTTCTTTGGCGGGGCTTCTATTAACCAGGCTATCGAGAGTGATTTTTTCTCTGCCTTTTTTAGGGTATTCAGGAATAACAGCATATTCAGAAATTGCTGTTAACGCCGGATTTTCTGTAAAATGTTTTTCATTGGGCAGGTCGTTGGCAAATAGCTTACCTGTTCCTTCGGTTACATCTTTCAGGTATTTAAGAATGTGCTTAACCGGGTAAGAGGCTATTGGTATATTGGAAAGGTCCTCCTGCACAAATGATTTTACTTTCACTTTTTGGGTAAACAGGTTTTTCCAAAGTTCGGTATCAACCGGTTTGCTCACCACTTTAGCTTCAACCGGTTTACCGTTCAGGTGAACGATAAACTTTGCATTCTTAATAAGAGCAGCCCAGCCCAGCATATCAGGTACATTTTGTAAAGTAGTATCTGCTGTATCTTCCACCTGTAATGAGATGGCGGCGGCCACTTTCCATTTATTGGCTAAGCCTTTTGTAACGATACCATTTGGTAATGCTGTAACGATTATTTTCTGTTTCATGAGAATTTTTATAAATGATTTGCCTCATGTTATTCGCCATAGGGGTATTCATTATATTATGCCACAAATGCTGCGCAGTAATCCTGCCATTCACCTTCAGTAATACACATCTGGAAGTTTGGATCGCTGCCGCTTCCGGCGAATGTCTTCTTCGTGTAAACCGTAACTGAAGTACTGAAGAACAGTACTTCCACTTTTATTTTCAGCGAAGCTTCTCCATACGCTTTGCCCGGATCTGACAGGTAGGTAAGTGCCAGGTATAATTCAAGGCTGGCAGTAATCAATCCAAGCACACTTACTGCACCATTTATCCTTACATAGCCTGTAAGCTGCGTGGAGTTGTGGTCACCCTCGAATGTCATCTTGAAATAGATCCCCGCCATCACACTTACGCCACCACTTGCCACACCGAAGTTGAGGGAAACAGATGCTCCAAATGCCAAAGCAGCCTCAATCTGGCGAATTCCATTCAGATCAAGTTCAAGTCCAAAGAAACCGCCGCCGCCGAGGAACGATACGGACAAAGTAAATGGCTGCTGCCTTTCACAGAAACGAAAACCCAGTGTAAGCGGCCCACCGGTGAATGGAAGGTTAACCTCTGCACCCAGCGACATATGGCTGAGAGAAAAGGCGCCCAACTGCAGATCAGGAAGAGAAAGTGTATAACCACATTTTATCCCTGTAAGTGAAACATCAAGATAAGGCGGATCTGAGAATCCATCAGAAGGAATTAGTTTATTTATCTCATTAATAAAACTCAGCGGGCCGCCAAAGACGATACACGGATTACCCATTTGTACCGTTACATCTGATTTTTTTGCCGTGTCAACAGCAAATTTGATTTCTTTGAAATCAATACCAATAAGGTAATCACTGTCAACTTTTATTATACCTACTTTGAAATTCTTAATCCATGCAGCTGTTGAAAACTCGGGTGAGGTGGGGTCTTTTTTCTTTGCTCTTACTTGTGTGTTAATCACAAATTCGGCACCACCTTGCTTCTTGAATCCTACAAAACCACCGAGATCAAGATTTTTTAATTCAGGTTTTATTACATAGGATGTGATGAATTCGGTGGCAGTTTCCTCCGTTGACAGGTTAGGGATTTTTGGAGCCCTGTTTTGCAAAGGTTTTGAAAGATCGTATGCACTTTTATCTTCCAACACAAAATCAAGTAAATCACTTAATTTGAAAACACCAAACAATTTTGGGTCGGGCAGGCCGCCGGAGACTTTAAAGAAATCATCTGCACTTGCACCGGCAGTTTTGAATTTATCTAATTGCCCTCCAAAGGCACCAGCTGCTTTTGATAAGCCGGTCAGGTTGAAATTAGGCGCTGCAATACCTCCTGTTTTGTCACTCTGTCCGCCAAAGTTTACAGCATTTTTAAACTTAAAGGCTGCAAAAACATGGCCGGCATTTCTGTCATCTACAAGGGTGACAGGCACTTTATTTACCTGGCCAGTAAGCCGCTGGTAAGAAGGTTCTATTATTTCCACTTCAGAGAGAACAGGCAGGAAGCCTTGCGGTTCATCAGCATTTACATAAGGCTTTGCACCAAAGCGGATATTATGCGATACATATGCGGTGTCTGTACCATTGTTTTCTTTGCGGGCAAGCGATAGCTTTTGCCCGTGCAAATCAGAGGTGTTGGTAATATTCCTGATCATATTGGACTCATCCGTGTAGGCATTTGTCAATGCTTCCACATTTTGAGTGCTTCCCAAAATATCTGTGCTGGCAAAAGCCAGGGGGATAGAAAAGTCAACTATATTGCCATCCACATCTTCTGCCTTAACCTTAAACTGTACTTCTTTTTTGGCGCTGATTATTACAAACTGTTCATCGCCGGGGGCAGGTGCTTCATCAGGTTTTTCCAGCGAAGGTAATGGCGTTCCGGGCAGTGAACTGGCTAACCTTTTTTTATTGGCATCAAGTAACGGAGAAACAGTGGTTACCATTTCAATCCTGTTAAAGCAAAAGTTCATGAACTTGCCCGAACTGTCAACATAGTTGTACTCTTTCACTGGTTCGGTTATTACTACAATCTTACGCTGAAAGTTTGCCGCCGTGCCAGTGCCCGGGTGTGGTTTTCGTTCAGTAATTTTTACCAGTACCGCTTCATGGCCAAAGGGAATAATGTTACCAGCTTTTACAATTTCCACATAATGTTCCCGGCCAAGTGTTTCAATATGCCGCCATTTAAGCAGGTTAAGGGAATTGCCATTGCCGTAGAGAACACCTGCAGTTTCAAGCTTTTTTCGTTCTACCTGTAATTCACTATCAAGCCAGGCGCCCAGTGTTGTAAGAAATAACTTATAAGCTTTAATAGGCTGGGGAACAAACCTTGGTATTTGAAAATTAGAAGTTTCATGTACTATCTGGTGGCGATCTTTGTTTGATATTGATGTTACGCCGAGTAACTTATCGTTATATTCAATAACCTGCTCTTTATAATCTACTTTAGCATCATCTGCCCAAAGTGCCCGGAGTATGCGTTGCTCATTGGTAAATTCGCTTTCATCAAGACCGTTGGTGGTTTTTGTACTCAGCCTTGTATGCCAGAGTTCAAACAGCCGGTTTGTTTCCTTAAATACGCCCTTATCTCCCTTTAATTTTCGCAGGTGGCTCCACCCGGCAGTCCTGGTGGGAGAGAGGTAAATCCTGTTAGGCACTTCAATGGATGTTTCGAGTTCGCCAATAGGGCCAACGGCCTCCTGTGCCAGCACCCGCATATTGCCGGCCACATTGGTTACAGCTTCACGACGGCTGTTTTCTTCAGGAAACAGCATCGTGTTTACAGTATATCGTTCATCTTTACTTAACCCTCTTACCTGTACATTCTTTTTGTTAATACCGGCAGCACTAATCTTGTTTCGCATGTTGGTGACTTTTGGTGTTGTCACCGGTCTGAAAACCCTGCGGCCACCACTGGCCGGTTTGGCTCTTTGATTAACAACAAGGTTGTATTTTTCCCAGGCGAGCAGTTCGTTCAGGTCAAGCGGTATTGAAGAAACAGTGTCGGGGATGCTGAATACTAAACGGCTTTCACTTCCGATAAAGAGTTTGCCCGGGATATCAGGGGTCTCCAACTTTGCCGAAGTATTTCCTGCTGCATCCGACTCTATCTCTTCATTCCAGGCCTGTTCACTTATTGACTGTGGCTGGAAAATGACTGCGAGATAAGCCGGTGAGCCTTTCTTTTGTAATGTTTTTCCAGAAAGGCTGAAATTGTAAAATCTTAATTCCAGCGACAGCAGATCTTCGGGCCTGAGCAATTTTATTGTCAGAAACCTTTCGTTATTTACAACCGTCAGAACTTTATTTCTGTCAACTTTTTCAATAACTCTTATTTGGGAGAGGGCTGGTTGGCTTACAGCAGCTGCACTGCTTAGTCCGAGTAGTTTCAGGATTTTTCTCCTTTGCTTACCAAAAGAACTGTCGGACGAAAATTTTCGTGACATACTTTTTTGTTTAAGGTTTATGGCTTACTTAAAGGTAGCAATTCAGCACAGTAAATATTTACCATGCAAGCGTTAATATTGAAATGTGCAAAAGTTCTTTACAAAACAGGGAGTTTGTAAAATAATCTTTCGGTTAGGAAAACCTGTGCTTTAACGGATCAGTACAAAGGTTCCTTTTCTGAAGACATAATCCTGGCAGGATGTTTTTGCCTTTATCAGATAGATAAAAACGGCTCCATCCTGTTTCACCCCTTTATAGATGCCATCCCAGCATCCTGTGGGATTACCCCCCCCTACCCCCCCTCCCCCCCCCCCCCCCCCCCCCCCCCCCCCCCCCCCCCCCCCCCCCCCCCCCCCCCCCCCCCCCCCCCCCCCCCCCCCCCCCCCCCCCCCCCCCCCCCCCCCCCCCCCCCCCCCCCCCCCCCCCCCCCCCCCCCCCCCCCCCCCCCCCCCCCCCCCCCCCCCCCCCCCCCCCCCCCCCCCCCCCCCCCCCCCCCCCCCCCCCCCCCCCCCCCCCCCCCCCCCCCCCCCTCCCCCCCCCCCCCCCCCCCCCCTCCCCCCGTAATGAAATAAGCAAAACTTGAATCTCATGGCCATTCAAAAAAGGGGTTTGGTCTATAAAGATATTTGTTAATGTCAAATACCTGTATAATTATGCGGTGTGATTTTTTTTAGTTCCTTCTTTATACCATTTTTTACTTTGAGGGTATCAATAAACTGGTGCATCGTTTTTTTGTCGATTTTCTCGTTTCCCCTTGTCAGGTCTTTTAATGCCTCATAGGGATTTGGATAACTTTCTCTGCGCAAAATAGTTTGTATCGCTTCTGCCACTACAGCCCAGTTGTTCTCCAGGTCCTCATATATTTTGGCATCATTTATCACCAGTTTGCCCAATCCTTTCTCAATGGATTTAATCGCAATAATTGTATGGGCAAAAGGAACCCCGATATTCCTCAGTACGGTGGAATCTGTTAAATCCCGCTGCAGCCTCGATAGCGGTAATTTAGATGCAAGATGTTCGAAAATTGCATTTGCAAGGCCCAGATTTCCTTCCGCATTCTCAAAATCAATCGGATTTACTTTGTGTGGCATGGCAGAGGAGCCTATTTCACCTTTTTTTGTCTTCTGGCGGAAATACTCCATAGAGACATAGGTCCATATATCACGACACATATCCAGCAAAATGTTATTGATTCGCTTCATACAGTCAAAATGTGAAGCAAGATTGTCGTAATGTTCAATTTGCGTTGTGTATTGCAGCCTGGAAAGGCCAATTTTGTTTACAAATTCATTACCCCATTTTTTCCAGTCATGTTTAGGAAAAGCAACATGGTGTGCATTAAAATTGCCTGTTGCCCCACCAAATTTTGCACTGAATGGAATGCCAATAAACTGCTCTACCTGGTTTTGAATCCGTTCTACAAAAACCATTATTTCCTTGCCCAGCCGGGTTGGACTGGCAGGCTGCCCATGTGTATGGGCCAGCATGGGGATGTCGTTCCACCTGTCGGCCAGAATTTTTAACTCATTATTCAGGTTAAGTATTGAAGGGAGGTACTCATATTCGATAGCATGCTTCCATGACAGGGGAATGGCCGTATTATTAATATCCTGCGATGTTAACCCGAAATGCACCCATTCTTTTGCGGCAGAACCCTCACATTTTTCCAGTTCACTTTTTAAAAAATATTCAACAGCTTTCACATCATGATTAGTGGTGATTTCAATCTGCTTTATTACCTGTGCATCATCGGCGCTAAACTCAATCTGGAGTTTACGTAAATGATTTACTGCTTTTGAAGAAAGGGTGAAAAACTTCTTCTTTTCCAGGAAAAAGAGATATTCAACTTCGATAAATACCCTGTATTTCATCAGTCCGTATTCTGAAAAAAATTCATCGAGATGCTGAACCTGTTTTCTGTACCGGCCATCAATAGCAGAAACAGATGTAAGAGTGGTTAATTCCATGTGCTAAATTTTAGGAAGCAGAGTTCCATTAACTTTGTTAAACAAAAATAACTCAATTGCAGAAGATAAGAGTAGGGATTGTAAATTACCTGAATACTAAACCGCTTATATATGGGTTGAAACGTCCGCCAATAAGTGAATTAATTGAATTGAAGGGTAATTATCCCTCAAAGGTTGCCGAAATGCTTATAAATGGCGATGTGGATGTTGCACTTGTGCCTGTGGCTGTACTGCATCAGTTACCGGAATATCA
Source organism: Chitinophagaceae bacterium (assembly GCA_016719815.1). Classification (GTDB taxonomy): domain Bacteria; phylum Bacteroidota; class Bacteroidia; order Chitinophagales; family Chitinophagaceae; genus JJ008. The sequence goes on from JADJYK010000012.1 coordinate 9,801, forward strand.
CATTGTTGGAAACTATTGTATTGGCACAGAGGGAGAAATTGCAACTGTGGCGCTTTTTAGTGAAGTGCCAATGGAGGAAATTGAAAAAGTGTACCTGGATTACCAAAGCCGTAGTTCGGTCGCATTGCTCAAATACCTGATGAAAGAATACTGGGGTATAAAGCCGCTGCTTATTCCGGCAGAAAATGATGATTACCGTTCTCTTATAAAGGGGACTACAGCAGGCCTTGTAATTGGTGACAGGGCATTTGAACAGCGCAAAATTTCTACTTTTATTTATGACCTGGGATCTGAGTGGAAGAAAATTACCGGTCTTCCGTTTGTATTTGCTGCCTGGGTAAGCATTCGTCAATTACCTGACGGGTTTATTCGCTTATTTGACGAAGCCAACGAATCAGGTCAGCAAATTATTGATGAAATTGCGGAGGAAAATCCTTATCAACTGTTTGACCTTAGAAAATACTACACCCTCCATCTTAGTTACAAACTTGATGACCAAAAAAGAAAGGGGATGACGAAGTTTTTGGAGGTAATCAGGGATCTATGATTTTTAATTATTAGAACTTGATCTGTTACTTGGAAAATATTATTTCTCGTTCTATTTAAATGCATATATCATTCCAGCCTCTTCGATTATATTTCCATCTAGAGTAGTTATTGGGCATAATAGTATTTTAAAATCGTTTTCTTTTAAAGTACGAACAATAGAATCGGGTCCTTTATGATGCCATTCAATGAGGAAAACCGAAATTTTATTGAAATAGTTGCTTTCACTTAATCTTTCAATAATATTATATTCTTCACCTTCACAGTCAATCTTTAATATAAGTTTTTTATTGTCACAAATTTTTTCTATTTCAGTTATTTCATCAATTATTGTGATAATATCCTTTAATTGAATAATAATTGTCGCTTTATTCTCAATACTACTAAAATTATGGTGTTTAATAAAATCTTCATTTACGCTTGCCTCCAGTGACCCTTCTTGAAATAAAGGAACTGTAATTATTGCATTCCGATTACTAATGCCACTATTTGAAATACTTATTTTCTTACTAAGATGAGGATTAAGCTCAAAGTTCCCCTTTGCTATTTCCACAGTTGAAATAAAAGGTTCAAAGGCATATACCTTTTCAACATAGTTTTTGGATGCAAAAAATAAACTTGCCAGTCCTGAATTCATCCCAATGTCTACTACCGTTAGGTTGTTTTTGATGTATGCAGATCATATAGTTTTCTACACATAATTTCATAAAATTTCCTGCATTTGATTCTGTATTTGTATAAAAGATATCCCCTCAAAAGTTAAGATTAATCCTTTTCTGTTTTTGAACATCCGTTATATAAATAGTATTGAAGATTTCAACTATATAATGTAAAGAATTTTAAAATAGGTTCTAATTTCTGACAATGATATTTTTGAATTGGTTCTGTTAAAAAATAAATTTCCTTCTCTAATTGAAATCTCTTTGCATTTACGTGGATGAACATTATTATTTGCAAGATTGAAGGCAAGTGAAATCCTTTTAAACCTAAAAAGATAGTAAATAAAAAAAACAAACTTACTTACGACTCTGGCAATTTTCATTTTTTAAATTTTAGATATTTTTTCTACTCTGTTTATTATTAGGTCTATTTTCTGTACAATTCCCTCACAATTTTCTCAAATTGTGGCTGGTAACAAAAATCGTAGGCGTCCTTTCCTTCGGGAATAACATTCGGACATTCAAAACACACTTCCAGTATTCGCTTTACTTTAATAGCTTCCGCCACAGCAAAAGGAAATGACTGGTTGCCAATAAAAAATTTACTCCCTGCTATTATTTGGGCAAATTCCAGAAAGTTTGATACCATACGATGCTTCAAAGCTGGTATTTCTTTCTTCAGGTCTTCGTATTCTTCTTTCAGACCTACAAATGTTATACTGGGGTAAGCCTGCAAAAAGGCATAGCTGATACCCGGTGCCCGATACCGGAAACTTCGGGCTATCACTATTTCATCTTTAAATGACTCATCCGGTGTTACCTTCAACCAGGGTTTACCAAGGTCAGCAGAAATGCCATACATATGGAAATACCACCGGCATATATGATTTGTATTGTAATCAAACGGGTATTTTCTGAATTCGTCCAGATCATAATCAATTTTCTGCGTTGTCAGAATATCACACACAGCAAATTCTGGTTGCGATAAGAGCAGGGGTGCAAGCATCTCCACACTTTTTCCGTAAGAATCTTTCCCCGGTTATGGTGTTTCATGCCTTTGCTGTATAATGAATCCTGGTTTATTTGCAGGTGCAGGTGAATTTTCTTTGTGCCGGCAAGTGCTTTCATAGCCGGGATGGCATAAATAATGTCGCCTATCAGGCCAAAATGTTTAAAATGTACTGCAGCAGCATCTGTTTCAGGATATAATTCCGGAGGACTTATCCTGGTAAGGGCTTTACTAAATAGTTTTCTTTTAGCCTCACCTTTAAAAACAGCAACGTACAATCGCTGTAAAATGTTCAATCCGTTCATCTTTCTTTACTTGGCTCAAATGTAACCCGATTTTGTGTATTTGCGTTTTTTGGCTTACTGCTATTTGCTTTAACCTTTTTAGGAAATTGTTTACCTTTCCAACCGGATACTGACTTCTAAACTGGTCATTTGTTTCTTAAGATGAAGAAAATAAAACTGCTTCTTTACTACCTTTTTATTTACCCGGTTTACAAATTAAAACTGGGAGCTGTTGGTTCCCGTAGCCGGCTGATTCGGTCATCTATTGACGGACACAAAAGAATTTTTATTGGTTCCCGAGTATATATTAATAGTGGAGGCTGGCTGGCTTGTATGCCACTAACCGGTAATACCGATGCACGGCTTACCATTGGTGATGGCACTTATATAGGAAGATTTTGTCATATTTATGCCACTTCTAAAATTGAAATTGGCAGAAAAGTACTGATTGCGGATAAGGTATACCTGAGCGATAATCTGCATGGTCATAGTGACATAGATTTGCCGGTAATTGACCAGCCTGTACAGCAAACAAACCCGGTACTAATAGGTGACGGGGCCTGGCTGGGTGAAAATGTTTGTGTGATTGGTGCGTCTGTAGGTAAGAATTCAGTTATTGGTGCTAATTCGGTGGTTACAAAAGACATTCCGGACTTTTGTGTGGCAGTAGGAGCACCGGCATCAATCATCAAGCGATATAATTTTGAAACAAACCAATGGTGTAAAACGGATAAGCAGGGAAATTTTCTAACATGAGCAGCAAAAAATTCTGATTACCGGCGGTGCTGGTTTTATAGGTTCAAATCTATCTTTATTTCTTTTAGAAAAGGGATATGAAGTAACGGTACTTGATAACCTTTCAGAGCAAATACATGGATCCAATCCGGAAGAAAACTCTCCTTTATATAACTCTATTAAAAACAGAATTAATTTCATTAAAGGAACAGTAACAAGCCGGGAAGACTGGGAAAAAGCAATCGGACAGAATGAGGCTATTGTACACCTTGCTGCAGAAACAGGAACCGGGCAATCTATGTACCAGATCAGCCATTATACAGAGGTAAATATAGGTGGCACAGCCATAATGCTGGATATTCTGGCTAATAGCAAGACTTCGGTCAAAAGAGTAGTGGTGGCTTCCTCCCGTGCTATTTATGGTGAGGGAAAATATTTATCACACGAACTTGGTAATATATATCCGGAACACCGTACTGCCGAAGAGATGGATAAAGGAAACTTTGAGGTAACATATCCGGGGGCTCTTTCGCCACTGCAATTGTTGCCAACAGATGAAGAGTCGAAAATTCATCCTTCGTCAGTTTATGGTATTACAAAATACAACCAGGAACAAATGGTAATGACTGTTTGCCCTGCAATCGGAATTGAGCCGGTTGCATTTCGTTATCAGAATGTGTATGGACCGGGCCAATCGCTGAGTAATCCTTATACGGGTATCCTGTCAATTTTTTCCACACTGATAAAAACCGGCAAACCCATCAACATTTTCGAGGATGGAAAAGAAAGCCGTGATTTTGTTTTTATTTCAGATGTAGTTAAAGCGACCTGGCTTGGAATAGAAAAACCTGAGGCGGCAGTACAGGTCTTTAATGTGGGAACAGGTGTTGCAACTACTGTTTCTGAAGTGGCAAGCCTGCTCATTAAATTATACAATGCTGAAACGACGGTAAAAATTTCGGGCAATTACAGGCTGGGCGATATCCGGCATAATTATGCAGATTTGTCAAAGATCAGAAGAAGGTTGGATTTTGAACCTGGAGTAAATTTTGCAGATGGACTCAGGCAGTTTACAGATTGGGTCAACACACAGTCAATAGTTGCTTCCCGCTATGATGAATCAATTAAGGAGATGAAGGAAAAAGGCTTAATGAAATAATCACTATGGCTACTATTGGACTTGTAACCGTTTTGTATAACAGCGATGATGTGCTGCCTGGTTTTTTCGGGAGCATTTCCCGGCAGGATTTCAATAATTATATTCTCTATCTCATTGATAATTCAGCAAGCGAACAAACAGATAAATGTATTGTAAGCTGTGCTGAAAAATTTCCTGTTACTGCATTCAGACATATTAAGTCCGGAGGAAATGTGGGTGTTGCCACGGGTAATAATATTGGGATAAAAGCAGCTTTGCAGGATGGATGCTCTCATGTGCTGTTGCTGAACAATGATATTGAATTTGACCAGCCTTTTGTAATCAGCCGGTTGTTGTCGGTTGCGGAAGAAAAAAGTGAGCCACTGATTATTCCAAAGATCTTTTACTACGATACCCGCAAGTTATGGATGGCCGGCGGTTATATGGACAAATGGCGGGCACTGGGAGTTCATTTTGGGTATAATAAGAACGATGCAGCGAAGTATAATAAGCCCAGGCATATTACTTATGCGCCAACCTGTTTTATGCTGGTAAAAAAAGAAGTGTTTGATTCAGTTGGCATTATTGATGACAAGTATTTTGCTTATTATGATGATACAGACTTTGTTTTCAGAGCAACAAAGGCGGGGTTTTCTATGTATTATGAACCTTCTTTAGAAATTCTTCATAAAGTATCTTCGTCGTCTGTAGGAGACTCTGGTTTCTATATTTATTATTCTGCCAGGAATAAGATTTATTTCATAAGGAAAAACCTGAAAGGATTGTACAGATTTTTTTCTATTTCGTATATGTTCGTTTCAAGAATAGCCTTTTGGTTAAAGTACAATAAGCAGGGAAAAAAGAAACTCATTCAGGGAATGAAAGATGGTTTCCGGCTGCCGGTTGATAAGCCATAAACTTCCTTACATCATTTTTTCAGCACTCTTCGCTATCTCACCCCAATAGTATGTCTTGTAGTAGGATTGAGGTGTGGCGGACTCTGTGGAAGCAGCTTTCAAAACAGTTGCTGCAAAACACTGCCAGTCATTATCAGCGACTGCATACAGTTTATCGCCACAGGCAGCTCTTTCTATTCCTGCTGCACCACTTTCTGTGGCTACAACAGTGGTGCCATAAGCAATTGCTTCCACCATTTTTGTTTTGATACCGCCGCCGGTTTGTACAGGATTCAGAAAAATAGCCGCTGCCTTAAAATACATTTCGATATCCTCTACAAACCCGGCATAAATTACATTGTGTGATTCATAGTTTTTCAGTTCGTTCATTTTGGCAGGAAGGCCTTTCCCACAAATGACGATTTTGTACCGGAAATTATTTTCTTTTTCAAGCAGCGGATTAATGTGATCTAAGATATACTTCAGCGCATCAATATTAGGCTGGTAAGAAAGAAGTCCGTTGAAGAGGAGGATTTTTTCATCACCTGGAATATGGTGCAATACTCTCACTTTGTTGCTGCATGCTTCTCTGTCTGCGGGATTCTCCTTAACCGGAACGCCAAAGGGTACGGTTTTGCATTTGGCACTGTCAATTTTCCACTTGTTAATGGCAAAGTTCATTTCTTCCGGGGTAATGAAGAAAACCGCATCTGCTTTTTGAAAGCCCACTTCTCATATACTTTCAAAAAGGGCCACCACCATTTTCCAAGTGATTTAAACCGTTGGTATTCGATATTATGCGTATGAAATATTGTTTTTACGCCGGTTCTTTTCCGTACGCTAAATGCCAGCCAGGCATAATAAGGATGCTCCCAGATAATAGTTTCAATCTGCTCTTTTTTAACAAAATCAGCAATCGTTGAGATGAGGCTGAAGTCATAATATTTAGCAGCCCCTTTTTGAGAAAGGGCTGGAGCCGATAAGTAACAGACATCTTATCATCATTACCCGGAACTGATAGTACTGTCAAATCGGTCTCTTTGCCTAAATAATCCAGGAACTGAGCAATGGACTTCTGACCGCCTGAAAAATAAGGCAGATACTGGTAAGGCATCACATCAAGAACCTTTTTCACACTGCAGTGGTTTTATCTTTATTCGTTTTCCACGCCATAAACAGACCGCCAAAGAGTACAATCACAATGAGGATGGAAGCTATAAACATAACAGAACGGCCTTTCTTTACTGATTCAGGTTCAAAAACAAATTCCACTTTGTGCTTTCCTGCCGGTAAAGAAATGCCACGAAGTATGTAGTTCACATTGAGATACTCTGCTTTCTTTCCATCAACATAAGCATTCCAGCCAACCGGATAATAGACTTCACTGAATACTGCAAACTGAGGCCCGTTACAATTGGCCTGATATTCCATTTTGTCATTATCAAATTTTGTCAGGCTGATTGATGATAAAGAGTCTCTTTGTGGCTGAGCCAAATTCTTGGCCGCATCTTTCTCTACGATGGCAGTATCCTTCAGGTTGGTTACGCCAAGGACTTTTAAGGATGCCACCCGGTCTTCAACCACTTTTACATTACTTACTAACCAGCAGGCGCCAAAAGCATCGGGATTAGGGATGAGACCGGGCTGCCCCGTTTGCGGATCGGGAACGATGATATATTTTGTGTTGAGCATGTTCAGCACACCGGGATTAGGCATGCCCGACAAATACTTCTCAATAATATCCTGGTAAATCCTCAGCTTGGCCGGATGATAACCGCCCACTGATTTGTGGAAGTATGAAGTCCGGGATTCGCTAAAAGGACTACCATTGCTGGTGCCGGCCATATTGAAAACCCTGTAGTGATACGATTTGTCTTTCAGTATTTCCTGGTCAATAGCATCTGGGGCAAAGTTCTGACTCGTATAATCATCGGCTGAAACAAAAAGCTTTTCACTATCTCTTCTTTCAGCGTACTGGTCATTATCATTATTAAAGTACTTGTAACTGGAAATGGTAATATCCAGCGTACTGACAACAAGAAGTAATACAGCCGCTATTACTGCATTAATTTTTTGTTTTAAGAACAAATAGATGGTTACAGCTGCTAATGCGGCAATACCCAGTGTTCTTAAAATCTGGCCGCCAAACATTGCTTTGCGTTCAGCTTTCAAAGAAGAAACGATGGTTCTGCCAAAAGCATCTGATCCGCTTTGATCTTTATAACCCGCAATAATTTGGTTATCTACCTCATTGCTGTAATCCATTCCTATATACAACAGACCAAGAATTAAAACAGGCCTGCAAGGGTATAGAGCACAGGCTTAATGTTATCCTTGAGGAACTGCCTGCTGCTTTCAGTAAACAAAAGTTTCTGAATGGTGAGTGCAGCCATTATGCCCATCGTCAGTTGAGGAATTACCTGTGCAAATGAAGGCGCCCTGAATTTATTATACAAAGGCAGGTGTTCAAATAAAATGACATTGAATCCGGCGAAATACTTTCCCCATGTCATAAATATACCCAGCAGGGTAGCAGCCAATAAGCCCCATCGCAGCGGAGTTCTGACAATTACAAAACCTATTAGACCAAGCAGAAAGATTATCACACCGAGATAAGCAGGGCCGGCCGTAAATATTTTGCCCCAGTATTTGGGCATACTTTGCGCAACCTGTTCAGCATTACTTTCAGGAATGCCTTCATCAATCAGTTTCTTTGCCACTTTGGAGCCTTCGCCAAACCTTGCATAGCTGCCACCACCAAACGCATTTGGCATCAGTAGGGTAAATGTTTCGGCTGTGCCTATGCTGTATTCAAATGCATAACTGGTGTCTAATCCTTTTGTTTTGCAGCTTTTACTGTATCACCCTCTATTTCCACATCTTTACCACCCCGCATCGTAAATTTGCTGTATTCTGAAGTGGTTTTCAGGATAAGGGCATTCCCTGCAATGCCAATTATTGCCGATACAACAGTTAATGCACCTGCAATGCCCAAATGTTTCCAGTCCTTTTCCCGAACCCACTTCACAACGTAAAAAATGGTTACAAAGGCAGCTATCAGGAAGAAATAGGAACTTACCTGAAGGTGGTTGACAGAAATCTGCTGGAACGCTCCATAAGTCGTTAGCGCAACACCCAACCAGTATTTTTTTTCATATATGCTGATAAGTCCGGCCATAACCAGTGGCATAAATGACGTGGCCAGCATTTGTATCGTGACCGGCAGCCACTATCACCGGGTTGTATGTAGAAAAAGCATAGGCAATGGAGGTAAGTATCCCGACAATGGGTCTTACCCGCAACACCAGGGTTAGTACATAAAAAGAACACACAGGCAAGGAAGAAGAAGTTTACAGGTTTAGGAAGCCCTACTGATAAAATTTTGATTGTATCTGGTATCACTGATTTACCTTCCATAGCTACCTGGTAGTTGGGCATGCCACTGAAAAGGTTAGGGTTCCACAAAGGGAAGTGCCCTGTTTTTTCTTTATACTCAAATGCATTCTGAGCCATTCCCTTCCATCCCACATTATCATGTTGGTTCAGCACATTGCCTTGCATGGCAGGCCAGCAAAAGATCATCGAAACAATAACAAACAACACTAATGCAATGACGTGGGGAAGAAGTTTCTTCAGAAGGAGATTGTTCATAAATCAACCGTATTTGGGTGACAAAATAATGCTATTTTACACTAAAATCACCCGATGCGCTGGCTTTTATTTTTATCAAGAATTGCTTTTATTTCAGGCATTTGTATATTGATCTGGCTGGTATTGGCCATGGTAAAAACAGAGATTGATGAAGCCTTTTCTTCTACTGTCATTACAATCGGTTATGTAATAGGCGGGTTGGTGTTGCCTGTTACAAATATTATTTACCTGGTGATGAGTTTGATGGGAAGAAGATCAGTTCCATTGTTCCTAAATGGCTGATTATTGCAAACATTTTTTTCTTTTTGGTGTTCATTTACTACATATTCTATCTGAATGATCCATACTATCATCAAAAATAAACCAACCCGTCTTTTTCTTATACTGGCAGGAGTTTTTATAACCAATGCTCTTATAGCAGAGTTTATTGGGGTAAAAATTTTTTCTTTGGAAGAAACGCTGGGTTTGAAACCCGTTTCAATTAATCTGTTTGGAGGGACATATTCTTTTAATCTCACCTGTGGTGTGATATTATGGCCGGTCGTGTTTATTATGACCGATATCATCAATGAATATTACGGCCCCAAAGGAGTAAGGTTTCTCAGCTGGCTGACAATTTTACTCATCGGTTTTGGTTTCCTGATGGTATTTGGAGCAATTCATGCGGCACCAAACAGTTGGTGGGTTACCAGCAAGCAGGAGAATGGAATTGAGGATATGAATGTGGCTTTTAACGGCATCTATGGGCAGGGACTTGGCATTATCATCGCCTCAATGACAGCGTTTTTATTAGCACAATTGATTGATGTCTTTGTTTTTCATAAGATAAAAAGGGCAACCGGCGAGAAAAAGATTTGGCTGCGGGCAACCGGCTCTACAATTATATCGCAGCTGATTGACAGCTTCGTAGTATTGCTGATTGCATTTTACTTTTATCCAATGCTGGTAAAAGGGCAGGGAAACCCTGGCCGCTTGATCAGTTACTGGCGATTTGTATGGTTAACTATATCTATAAATTCCTTGTAGCGGTAATACTTACACCGGTTATTTACCTGGTGCATGGAGCAATTGAAAAATACCTGGGTCATGAAAAGGCTGCCGAGATGAAACAGGCGGCTATGCAGGATGGGTAATTCTGTGATTAGCTTTAATAAATCCTGCCACTATTTTGTCAATGGGCAGTGTTAAGCACTCAGGAGAAAAATCTTTCCAGTCAATAAACCGAAAGGTTTCAGTTTCCCCTGGTCTCCTCGTACAGCTTCAGTTCCCTCTCGTCAAAATCAAACGGCTTTAGCCGGAGCGGTGCTTTAATCTCTTCCATAGCGGTCGCTGCATAATAAATGGAAATAATCTGATGCTCAGGATTGAAAGCCGACATCTGAAAATAATCTGTAGTGTAAATATGTTCGCCAATTTCTACTTTCAGGTTCATTTCTTCCATAAACTCACGACGCAGGCAATCTCTTGTGCCTTCTCCAAATTCAAGACCGCCACCAGGAAATTTGGTAATGTAGCTTCCCCTTATCAGTTCATCACTTACAAGTACCTGTTTTTTTTCGTTTATCAGCAGGCCATACACTCTGATATTAAACCGGCTCATCAGAAAATCTTTTTTCTAAGGAAAAACCAGCCTACCACTAATGAAATGATAAGAGACAAGCCAACCGGCATGTAAAAGGCAAGTTTTGATTCCTGGTAGGGGATGGGAACGTTCATGCCGTAAATACTGGCCACTAATACCGGTACAGTTAAAACGATTGTTATAACTGAAAGCCTTTTTAATACTTCGTTCTGATTATTGGCTATGATACTGGCAAAAGCATCCATTGTACTACTCAGGATGTTGGTGTAAATATTGGCCATCTCAAGGGCCTGTGAATTATCTACAATAAGGTCATTCAGGATTTCTTTTTCGTCTTCGGTGAGTGCGAGGAAATTGGTACGTTCCAGTTTCATCATCAGCATTTCGTTGGAACGCAGTGCTGTTACAAAATATACAAGGCTTTTCTGGATCCGCATCAGCTCAAATAAATGTTCATTTTTGCTGGAATCATAAAGCTTTTGTTCGAAAATATTTCGGCGTTGATTGATTTCTTTCAGGTGCTCCATGAAGTTCTGCACTATTTTCTCAAATACTTTCAGCACCATCATATTCTTTCTGTCAGCATGGCGATTCTGGAAAGTACTCAGGAATTTTTTTATGGCAGGATTCTCGAAAGAGTTGACAGTTACGATTTGATTATGCGTTAAGATAATACAGATTGGTATAGTAATGTAATAAGCATCACTATCGTTAAATGAGTTATTCTCTGTCGGAGTTTTAATGACGATAAGTTTTACGTTATCGTCTTCTTCAAAACGGCTTCTTTCATCAATATCAAGCGAGTCAGTAAGGAAGTCAATAGGTATTTCCAGTGAATCGGATAGCTCAGAAAATTCCTCCTGCTTAAGCGGGGGCAGTACATTAACCCATGAGCCTTTTTCCGGCTTATCAATTTCTATTGTTTGCTGGCTTATATTTTTGAAATACTGAATCATAGGTCGCCGCAAAGGTAGGGTTTAGGCTTTGGGTTTATTAAAAGAAACTTATTAAATGCAGTTAATCAATCGTCACATCCCCTTCAAACACTTTTTCTGCAGGGCCACACAGCCATATATTATAGTATTGATTATCCTCTGTCTTGTCAAACTCAACAGTGAGTTTTCCTCCCAGCGTTTTTACTTCGACTTCATTAAAACCAATTTCATGATGATGACAAACCAATGCTGAAGCTGTAACGCCGGTTCCACAGGAATAGGTCTCATTTTCGACACCACGTTCAAATGTGCGTACGGTAATTTTGTCGTTGTTTATATCCTGCTCTACAAAATTTACATTAATTCCTTTTTCTTCTAAAGTCCTTACTATTTCTTATTTCATGTCCTTTTTATACACATCGAGCCCCATAACATTACTCACCAGCTTAACATAGTGGGGCGAGCCGGTATCCAGCACAAAATCATTATGATACTTGCTGATTTTGGTACATCTTTCATTTTAATGACACAATTCCGCTAATGTCAAATTTCGGCCTCATGTTCTCCGTCAGCAGCAATAAAATGATATAAAGCCCTGCGTATCCCGAGATGATTAGCAAATTTTACAATGCAACGGCCGCCGTTGCCGCACATACTGCCTTCTTTACCATCAGCATTGTAGTATTTCATTTCGAAATCAAAATCATCGTTATCATTAAGAGTCATCAGCCCATCGGCACCAATGCCAAACCTGCGGTCACATAACTGATTAATTTGTTCTGCAGTTAATGTAATCGCATTGTTGCGGTTGTCTATCAGGATAAAGTCATTACCTGTTCCCTGGTATTTAAAAAAGTGTAGATTCATGCCAAAAAGAAAATATGTGTTTTCCTGTTATTTAAATGCTTTCATCAAATATCTCAATAAATCGTTTTATAAGGTTTTCAACAGCCGCTTTCCCATCTTTAGAAAACTCCTTTCGTACCCGGTTAGCAACAATTGCATTAATAGCAAGGCAGTTATGCCCAAGCAATTTTCCTAAACCATAAATAGCCGATGTTTCCATCTCAAAATTGGTGATCCGATACTGACCAAACTGAAAGTCTGTAAGCCGGTTTATCAATTCGGGATTACGTATGCCCAATCGTAAGACTCTTCCCTGGGGCCCATAAAAGCCAGGGCAGGTTACAGTAATTCCCTGGTGAAAATCTTTTACAAAATGCTTGATTAATGACGCTGCACAGCTTGTAATATACGGGTTACCAATCTGCGAATGAATCTGGGTATGTGTGATAAATGATTGCAAGAGTTCTTTTTCCTGTTCATTTTGTTCGTGCCGGTAAAAATTCAGCAGATTGTCAATTCCCAATCCATGTGTGGAAGCCACGAAACTGTCAACCGGAATATCACTCTGTAAAGAACCAGATGTTCCTAACCGTATTATATTGATTGATCGAAGCTGTTTTTTTATCTCTCTTGTCGTAAAATCTATATTCACCAGTGCATCCAGTTCATTTATTACGATATCAATATTATCCGGGCCGATACCTGAAGATAAGACGGTGATTCTCTTTTTCCCTATATAGCCGGTATGAGAAACAAATTCCCTGTGTTGCCTTTTTACTTCAATCTTATCAAAGTATTTACTTACTTCTCTCACACGGTCCGGGTCGCCAACGGTTACTACTGTATTACCAATTTCATCGGGACGAAGATCAAGGTGATAAACGGCTCCCCGGTCATTAATAATTAATTCAGATTCTGCTATTCGGCTCATAATATTGATTTGAATGTGAATTTTTTTGAGCAAAAAATGTATATTTGCTACCCTTTCAGTCTTCAAAAATACTGAAAAAAAAAGCTCTTATACCGTTATTAGCGGATTAACAGAATAAACAAAAGGTCCTGTGGCCGAGTGGCTAGGCAGAGCTCTGCAAAAGCTCCTACAGCGGTTCGAATCCGCTCGGGACCTCAAATAAAAAAAAGTCAATCAGTAACGGTTGACTTTTTTATTAATACAATCATTGAGGTTATTATTCCACATAAGCTCTCTTTCCCGGAGGTGTATAAGCCCTTTGCAGTGAATCAATCATCCGGGCAGTGTCGGCAGGATTTGCCCTCAGCACAAAATATATATTGAATTTAACAGAATCTTTTGTTTCCATCAAAACCGGAAGATTAAAACTGTTTTTCAATTTTTCAAACCGCGGCAAAGCCCTTTCTTTTTCAGCAGTTTCCACAATAAACTTATAGGAACCCGCGGCAGCAGGTGGCTGTACAGTTACTGATGCGGCAGAATCAGGTTTTGGTTAATGACACTGCCCGTGTCAACCGTCAATGGTGTATTTGCTGAACTATCGGCAGAGAATATCGTATTCTCTTTTTGTTCTTCAACTACTTTTTCTTTACTATCTGATGAGTTTTTGTAAACAGTATAACCGCCCCATACAGCAAACGTAATACCAGCAATTACCAAAAAGAAAATAAATGGCTTTTGCCAGGCCTGCCCTTTTTTTTTCGAATAAAATACCTCCTTGTAATCAGTTGGGCCTTCAGCAACTTCGTGATGTTGTTCATGGCTGTTATGTTCATGCAGAGGTTCAGTCAGCATTATTCCCGGAGTGAATACGTACTCATCCCGTTTACTTGCAGAAATGGTACCAATACCTTCCAGCAAAAAGGGCTTACCTATATTCAAAAACTGTTTCGCTAGTTCAAGATGTGATTCAAGATCTGATGAGGCTAAAGGCTTTATCTTACCTGTGTGTGATGAAATATAAGTAATCAGTTCCGGATCTTCTTTGACTGAAGTATTTTGAAGAAATGAAACTCCTTCAAGCAGAATTGGCTTATTTTTTTGATTTTCTGGTACTGCGATGGTATTCGTTTCGAGCAGAAATGTGCCAAAACCCGGTAAATCGAGTTTTTTATTGGCATACAAATAATGCGCTAGCAACGTTGCTATTTTCAAAGTCATGGATTTAGAAGTGAAAGATACTTATTTAGAGCGGGCAAAGCAAGTAAAAAAGTTCTATTGCATTATTTTTGTGTGAATTATGCTTACAAAAGAAGAAAGGATTTTTTTAGAATACTGGGAAGCGAACAGGGAGAGAAAGAAATCTGTGTGGCATTACCTCTCTGCGGGGTTACCGATGGGGTTAACTATTGCTGCCACCATACTGATTAATATTTTTTCTGATTGGTTTAAAAGGGCATCCCGTGTCATTAATACAGATCCGGATACAATGATTGTAATCCTGGTTGCAGCCGTTATAATTGTAACATTTATTGTGTTTTTTTCGGTTCGGTACAAGTGGGATATTAACGAGCAATACTACAGGGAATTGCTGGCCAAAAAAGATTTGACCTGAATTATGTAATCTTGCAGCATATCTGACCCGGAAACGGTCTGTGAATTACTATTTATCCTTAACTAAAATTAAAGAACCAGAAAAAAGATGAAGAAATTAGTTGTTGCAGCTATTGTTATGTCAGTTTTGTACAGCGGAATCGGCTGTGTAAAAAACGAATCCTGTAAGGAAAAAACGGTCGAAAGTGAAGAAAACGCAATTTTAAATTATGCCACGCTTAATGGTATTACCCCGGTAAGGCACAGTTCTGGCTTGTATTACCAGGTGGTGAGCCCGGGCAGTGGAGGCACACCCACTCTTACCTCAACGGTAAAGGCCAATTATGTAGGTAAACTTATGGATGGGACCATTTTTGACCAGTCAACAGCAGGACCTGTTACTTTTGCCCTTTCCAATACGATTTATGGATGGCAATTAGGCTTACCACTGGTTCAAAAGGGTGGGGTCATTAAACTTATAATCCCTTCATCACTGGCCTATGGCTGTAACGGGTTTAACACCATACCTCCTTATTCAATTTTGTATTTCCAGGTGGAACTGGTAGATATTTTATAGTTCCACCGTGCTGACTGCTTATGCTTATCCCGGCCAGCAGGCTGGGATTTTTTTTGCAAGCTATACCAAACCGGGTTTAAAAAACTACTTAAACTCCTTTTGGAGTACAAAAGGGGCGGGTGGTATTCACTGTAACAGGATTCGGCCATGATGACAAAACTGCCTTTGGGTTGAAGTAGTTCCGACTTGGCTACCATAAAGTGTCTATGATGTTCCCATGTTTTGAAATATGTGAATAATATCGGAACATCCTGCATTCAACAAATGAGTATTACGGATTTAGATGTGCTAATGCATAGGGGGCAGACCTGAAATTATATAACTAAAATACTGAGCAACATCTGCGAATCAGGTATCGTGATATTTTACTAAATAAATATTTAATAATATATAGTTAATAATTAATTGTTTAATAGTTAATTATGTTTACTATTGAATAAAAAATATCAAAATAGTGGACTTGTAATTAGAAAAATTTATAAAAATATAAAAACTTGGTTATTTATAAAAAAATATGCATTATGTAATTGGTTATCAATATTTAATTGATATTATCTGATATTATAAACTCAATTACATTTGTATTATAAAATTTTTACAACGTTTTCGGTTAGAAATTTGAAATATTTTAAGGATTTGTTTACTTAATCGAAGCTTAAATGACATAAACCTCATTTGACGCAAAAATTTAAAAGAGAAAGTTGCCTTTGTCCGCCTGTAAATAATTGATTTTAACTAAATTCGTTGCTACTCTAAACTCTCGGGACATTGGACATGATGAGAAGACTTTTTACAATCGGCATCCTGCTGCTGGCCATTAGTGTGGGCATGAAAACCTACGGTCAGGATTTCTCCAATAAAGGCAAAGAATTTTGGCTTGCCTACAGTTACCATGTGGGAATGAGTGGTGGAAGTGGTTCGCCAGCTATGACTCTTTACCTGACTTCAGATGTTACGACAACCTATTCCGTAGACATTTTTGGTGTAACGACTGTTCAAAGTGGAACTATTAATGCCAACCAGGTTATTTCAGTACCAATACCCAACACTTACTTTATTAATGGGGATGGACTTTTTACAGGCAGAGCCATTAGGGTTAGTGCAGTAAAGCCAATAGTTGTATATTCATTTATAACGAGAAAGGGCAAGTGCTGCATCTTTGTGTCTTCCTACAAATGTATTAGGTAAGGAGTATTACAGTTCAAGTTTTACGCAAAATTCAAACGAGAATAACTCGAATTCTTACATAACAATTGTGGGTGTAGAAGATAATACATCGGTTGAGATTGTTCCTGCTGCAACAACTGTTGGTGGTTGGGCGGCTAACTCAATTAATACTGTCACCATAAATAAAGGTCAGGTCTACCAGGTTCTCGGAACTACAACAGGGAATACAGGTGTTGACTTAAGTGGTACAAAAGTAAGATCGATTGCTTCAGGAAGCGGTGGTTGCAAAAAGATTGCAGTCTTTTCTGGCACTGGTAAAATTTCCATTGGATCTCCTGGTTGTACGGGTAGCAGTGCTGATAACCTCTATCAACAACTTTACCCGGTTTCATCATGGGGTAAGTATTTCCTCACAGTTCCGAGTTCAGGCAGACCTAATAACCATTATCGTATTTACAGAAATAATGCTGCTGCAAACATATATTTGAACGGTACATTAATACCATCTGCTTCATTTACAAATAATTATTATCAATTTTATAATAATACTCCCAATAGCATATCATCAGATCTTCCAATTTCTTTGGCTCAATATTTTACATCGCAGAACTGCCCGACACCTCAGAATCCCTATGATCCGGATATGATAATGTTGAGTCCAGTAGAACAAAACATAAGCAAGGTAACATTGGTGAGCTCTCCACCACAGTTGCCCAATCTCCAGCTCCTAATTATCTGACACACCAGCACCATATTCATGTAATAATGAGGAATGGAGGCACAGGACAGTCTTCCTTCAGATTTGATGGGGCACCTTATGGACAAGATGCCTGGGTACCTCATCCGCAGGATCCAACATATTCTTATCTATACATAACGAACATAACCTCGGGAAATCATACTATTTCTTCTGATTCAGGTTTTAATGCGGCTGCTTATGGTTATGGAAGTGCCGAGACCTACGGGTATTCTGCCGGGGCTAATGTGAAAGACCTTTATCAGCAAATTTCTGTTGCATCTCAGTACGCAATTGAACCGGCACCCTCAGTTTGTAAGGGTTCGCCTTTTCGCTTCAGGGTATCACTTCCTTATTGTGCTGACTCTATAAAATGGAACCTCACCAATTTACCGGGTCCTCCTGCGCCAAGCATGGTTGTTACAAATTATTCAACCTGCTCACCAGGAGCCGGCGGTCCTGATTCAACTACAGTAGTAAACGGGAAGACGCTTTATTGGTATTCCATTCCAACGACTTATAATTTTACCACAAGTGGAAGTTTTCAGGTGCTAATGACTGTATATAAGCAGAATACGGACGGATGTGGAAATGAACAGGAGATAGAATTTGATTTAAATGTCTATGACCCGCCAATTCCAGACTTTACCTGGACGGGTGGTGGTTGTGTTGCAGAGCCAGTTCTTTTTCAGGATAATTCATCTACACCAAGGCCCAGTTACCTTTGGTTTTGGGATTTTGGTGATCCTTCCAGCGGTGCTTCGAATACAGCATCAGCACAAAACCCAAGCCATACTTTTTCTGGTCCTGGTACCTATAACATCAAGTTTCACACCATTACGACTCCGGATGCATCAGCGAAGAACTAACAAAACAGGTTACTGTTACACCTATACCATCAGCAACTATTGACGGAGCTGCAACAGTTTGTATAAACTCAACTCCGGAACCGGTAATTACCTTTACGGCAACTGATGGGAAAGCCCCTTATACATTTACTTATAATATTAATGGCGGCCCTGCTCTGACTATTTCTACTAGTGGTACCAATAATTCTGTATCTATTACAGTTCCCACTAATATAGCAGGTACTTTCCGCTATAACCTTACAGAAGTAAAAAATACAGGTTCCACACTTTGTATAAGGCCCTTGTCAAATACCTATGTGGAGGTGTCGGTAAATGCCAATGTTGCATTATCGCTTACTTCCGGTTCAAATATGCAATCGGTTTGCCAGAATACCACCATTGGTAACATAACTTATTCTATCGGTGGTGGCGGTGATAATGCCACTGTAGTGGGTCTTCCAGCCGGTGTTACAGGCGTTTACAACAGCGGTACAAAGACCTTTGTGATAAGTGGAACACCTGCAAACCCGGGTACCTATAGTTACACAGTAACAGCTACCGGCACCTGCTTACCCAGTGATTTAACCGGTACTATTACCGTTAACCCGGATGCATCAATCAGTTTAACTTCTGCTAACAGTTCCCAAACACTTTGTATCAATACGGCCATCAACTCAATCACTTATTCGATAGGAGGTGGTGGTACCGGCGGCACTGTAACAGGTTTACCTGTGGGCGTTGTGGGTATCTTTGCAGGAGGTGTCTTTAGTATTAGTGGCACACCTACCGTTTCCGGGACATTTAATTATACTGTAACAACTACTGGTACCTGTATACAGAAATCAGAAACAGGTACAATTACTGTTAATCCAGATGCAACGTTGGCACTTACTTCTGTACCGGCAACAACCAGTCAGTCCTTATGCATTAATACAGCGATTTCAGATATTACTTATGCTATCGGAGGTAGTGGTTCCGGAGGTTCTGTTGCAGGTTTACCACCTGGTGTAACAGGAGTGTATAATTCCGGTGTCTTTACAATTAGTGGTACACCAACTGTTGTGGGTACGTATCCGTTTACGGTTACCACCACGGGTATTTGTGTTCAAAAAACGCTGACGGGAACAATTACAGTAAATCCTGATGCGGCAATTGCATTAACATCTGCACCTGCTTCAAATGCCCAGGAACTCTGCCGAAACAGCGTTTTAACTACAATTACCTATGCTATTTCCGGTGGGGGTACCGGTGGTACAGTAACAGGGCTTCCAGCAGGCGTTACAGGTACTTTTAGTGGCGGTGTGTTTACAATTTCTGGTTCGCCAACTGCAGATGGTACTTTTAATTATACAGTTACTACCACTGGTACCTGTGTGCAAAAATCTGAAACAGGCACCATTATCGTAAACCCGTTACCTACTGTAAACTTTAATTTCACAGCCCCATCCTGTGCAACAAGAACCATCAGTTTCCAGGATATGTCATCGCCCAATGTAGGTACACTTACTTCCTGGGCATGGAACTTTAATGACCCCCCGGGAACATCGGCACTGCAAAACCCTACGCATACTTTTGCTAATACAGGAACTTATCCGGTCTCACTAGTTGTTACCAACAGCAAAGGCTGTACAATAGCTTCTCCGTTTACAAGAAATGTGACAATCAATCCAAGGCCACAGGCCGGATTTATTGTTCCGGAAGTATGTATTAATGATGTGGCAACTGTATTTACTGACACCAGTCATGTAACCGGAGATACATGGGATCCTAACGGTTATGAATGGAATTTTGGCGATCCGGGAAGTGGTGCGGCCAATACTTCTGCAACAATGAACGGATCACATCTATATACAACAATTGGCCCATACAATGTGATGCATGTTGTTACAACATCTTCTGGTTGTAAAGACACAACTTACAATACAATTTTCATCAATGCGGCTGACCCAGTTTCTGATTTCAATATTACATTGCCTGCTGCATTATGCTCAAACGATTCCATTTCATTGGTTAACCGTTCCACCATCAGCCAGGGTAGCGTTACAAAACTTGAAATTTACTGGGATGCTGTTGGCGCCCCTGCAACATTTGAAACGGTGGATGTACCTGTCTTCAATGGTGTTTATAAGCATAAATATCCCACACTGCAGACAGCAATGACTTATACCATTCGGATGGTTGCTTATTCAGGCACTATCTGTTTTACACAAAAAACTATGTTGGTTACTGTAAATGCTGCTCCACGGGTACAGTTTAATACAATGCCAGATGTGTGTTTTGATGCAGCTCCATTCCAGATAACACAGGCCAGCGAGGCTGGAGGTGTACCTGGTACTCCGTTCTTCAGCGGGCCAGGAGTTTCTCCAACAGGTATTTTCAACCCTTCATCGGTATCGCCGGGAAACTCCTACACCATTAAATACCTTTGGACAGCTTCGGTGGCGGGCTGTAAGGACTCTATTACACAGACAATCACGGTTATAGATACGGCTACGGCCAGGTTTACTTACCAACCAATAGTGTGTGAAAAAGGATCAACTGCGTTTAACAGTTTATCATCTTCAATTCCTGCCAGTGCCGGTACAATTATTGGCTGGAACTGGAGTTTCGGCGACCCGGGAAGCGGTGCTGCCAATACTTCAACTGTTCAGAATCCATCGCATAATTACATGCAGTGGGGAACATATTATGTTACCCTGCAAGTCGTATCAGACAAGGGTTGCCGGAGTACAGTGAGAACAATTCCTGTATTTGTAAACCCGGTACCCCGACCAGACTTCAGTGTTCCGGCCAGTGTATGTCTGCCTTCGGCAAATGTTACTTTTAATAATCTATCAACGATACCGGATAATACACAGGCCACATTCAGTTATCTGTGGGACTTTGGCGATCCCGGCAGTGGTACCTTAAACGTTGCGACAGGCAGCAGCCCTTCGCATATTTATAATGCAGTGGGGCCTTTTAGCGTAAACCTGCAGGTTACCAGTGGTGCCGGTTGTCCGCACGACACAACAATTATGCTGAACACTATTCATCCGCAGCCATTGGCTGATTTTATCGTTGATAAAACGGAAGTATGTATCGGGGATGGATTTGTTTTTACAGATAATACGAATCCTATGGATGGGGTGACGACCAACTGGTTTTGGAACCTTGATGATGGCAACTCCCGTACTGTGAATACTTTCCCTTATACTTATACTGCTGCCGGTACTTATGATGTGGAGTTATATACTATCAATAGTCACGGCTGCCGCAGTACTACATATACCGAACCGGTAACTGTTCATCCATACCCGGTGGTGGATGCTGGTCCGGATCGCTTTGTGCTGGAAGGCGGACAGGTAACACTTGAACCAGTAGTTACCGGCAATGATCTGAATTATGTGTGGACACCAAATAATAGCTATATTATTGGCAGTAACGCTGTGAAGAATCTTATTGTCAGGGGAGTTGAAGATATACGTTACCTGCTCACAGTTACCGCAAGAGGCGGATGTACAGACACTTCATCTGTATTTATTAAAGTGTTGAAAAATCCTGGAGTACCAAATATTTTCAGCCCTAACGGAGATGGAGTTCATGACAAATGGATAATTTCATACCGGAAACATACCCCGGCTGCACTGTTGATGTGTATAACAGGTACGGGCAGCTTATTTTTCATTCAGTAGGCTACCAGGAACCGTGGGATGGTAAAGTAAAAGGCCGGGATGTACCTGTAGGAACTTATTATTACATTGTGAATCCGAAAAATGGCAGAAGTATAATGTCAGGATATGTAGATGTTATCCGTTAAAAGGTGTGAGCCATGAAAAAAGTATTTATTCTGTTTTTGATTGTTTTACCAGTTGCCGTCAGTGCTCAGCAACGGCCACATTACACACAGTACATTCTCAATAATTATATTCTGAACCCCGCTTTAAGCGGCATTGAGAATTATGTGGATTTGAAATTAAGTACCCGTGACCAGTGGGTGGGATTAAACGGTGCACCCAAAACTATGTACCTGAGTGTGCAGGGACCTCTTGGTAAAAAAGATTACAGAACTTCAGCTACATCTTACCAGGTTCCGGGAGATAACCCCAGGGGTAGATACTATTGGGAAAATTACACTGCTGCTGAACCGCATCATGGTGTCGGTCTGACTGTAATAAATGATAAAACCGGCAGCTTCAACAGGTTTACCGCCAATGCCACTTATGCTTACCATCTTGGGTTGTCGCCAACTACTAATCTATCTGCCGGGTTCTCAGCCGGAATAACCAATATCAGTTTAGACAGGACCAAGCATGATTTTACAGGAGATGGTTATCCTTATGATCCGGCAACAGGTGCTTCATTGAGTGGCGAACTCAATAAAATCAGGCCGGATATTGGTTTTGGTATGTGGCTTTACTCAAAGAATTATTTTGTTGGTCTTTCTGCCCAGCAAATTATTCCGCAAAAACTAATACTTACAGATGATGCGGCCTTCCAGGGAAAGGGAAGGCTGGTTCCCCATGTATTCTTAACGGGCGGGTACAGGTTTTTGATGGGAGAGGACTTTAATGCTATTCCTTCATTAATGGTAAAATACATCCAGGGATCATCAGAATTTGATGTACAGCCGGAGCTGAACCTGAAACTTCAATACAGAGACAATGCATGGATTGGAGGAAGCTACCGGTATGAAAACGGATATGCTGCCATGGCCGGCCTGAATATAGGAAATACCTTTAATGTAGGATATGCTTATGATTTCACTACTACAGCATTAAATACTGTAAGCAAAGGCACCCATGAAATACTGGTTGGATTCCTGATTGGCAATAGGTACAGCGAAAAATGTCCCCGTTGCTGGTAACCTGATTTTGCTATGTCTTAATCATTTTCAATTTTTGTTATAACTGTGGCATACGTCATAGTACTAAAGAGTAATCATGTGTAGATATTCCGGATAATTAATCCTGTTAAACTTTATCGGGGAACTCCGGTCATAGTGAGTTCCCTGTAGTGAATTAACTTTACAATCGTTTACGAAATACGGCTGCATTACAGGAAAGCTGACATAAATCACCCTTTTCCTTTGAATGGAAATATTAGCTTTACAACCATAAAACTGGTTAGTATACTGGCTGAAAACAGATGAGAAAGCATAATACTTTTTATTTCACACCTTCTTTTTGCCCTCCTGCTGGCAGGTCAATCTTTTGCCCAGGATTTCTCCAATAAGGGAAAGGAGTTTTGGATTCCTTATTCATATCATGTTAGCATGAGTGGAGGTGGTAATAATGTTACGATGACGCTATATATCACTTCAGATGTTACTACAACATACCAGGTTGAAATTTATGGAGGGGCTGTTCTTCAATCCGGTACAATAAATGCCGGACAAGTTGTGACTTGTATCGTTCCCAATACCTATTTTATTAATGATGAGGGGATATTCAACGGAAAAACAGTCAGAGTAACCGCTACAATGCCGGTGGTCGTCTATTCATACATTACACAAAGTGCCATTAGCGGGGCTACGGTTTGTTTACCTACACAGGTGCTGGGCCGGGAATATTATTCATCAAACTATACCCAGATTTCAAATGCGCAAAACGCCAATTCTTATTTTACCATTATAGCTGTTGAAGATAATACAACTATTAACATTACTCCGGCCGATACAACCAAGAATGGCTGGCTTCCCGGAAATACATATCCCATTACTCTGAATAAAGGTCAGATTTACCAGGTTCTCGGAAAGCATAATAACACTGCTGTAAGTGGTTTATATTATGGAAAAGATATGACCGGCTCAAAAATTGAATCGGTGTCAGCAGGCGGCGGCGGGTGCAAACGGATTGCTGTATTTTCAGGTGCCGGAAAAATAAGAATAGGAGTGTGTACAACTGCCAATACTTCTGATAACCTGTACCAGCAGTTATACCCTGTGGCCTCCTGGGGAAAGAATTACCTGACGGCTCCCAGTTACAACCGTACAGCAAATTTTTACAGGGTAATCAAGAAGCCAACTGTTCCTACTAATGTATTTGTAAACGGGACATTAATACCGCCAGCATCATTTGTAAATGGAACTTATTATGGATTTAGCGGTTCTGTTCCCAATAAGATTGAGGCAGACCAGCCAATATCTGTGAGCCAGTATTTTACCACACAGGGATGCTCTGGGAATGTTACACCTTATGATCCTGATATGATTGTTTTAAATCCTGTTGAGCAAAACATCAGCAAGGTAACTTTAGTCAGTTCAAATTTGGTTGCGGCCAGCCCACAGCATCATATTCATGTAATAATGCGAAATGGGGGTACCGGTATTTCTTCTTTCAGGATGGACAATATTCTTGTTCCTGTTGGTTCGTGGGTTACACATCCGCAGGATGCAAACTATTCTTATCTATATCTTGGTAATGTTTCACAAGGTTATCATACACTTGAATCTGATTCTGGCTTTAATGCGCTGGCCTATGGCTATGCAAATGCCGAAAGCTATGGTTATTCTGCCGGTTCAAACATTAAGGACTTGTACCAGTATGTAACCATCCAGAACGAATATGCTACCATAAACTTTCCGGCTACCTGCCGCAATACACCGTTCTATTTTACCATGACTTTTCCGTATCAGCCCACATCAATTCTGTGGCAGTTCAACGGGCTCTTCCCTGATTTCAATATGCCTGACCCGAGTGTTTATTTTGTAGGGACGCTGGTAATAAATGGAAAGACTTTATACCAGTATAAAATTCCTACACCTTATTCAATCGCTAATACAGGATCATATCCCATTAAAGTTATTGCAGTTAACCCTACACCCGATGGTTGTGGAAATACTCAGGAGATAGATTATGATATACAGGTGTTTGATAATCCTGTAGCTGATTTCAATACCAACAATGTTTGTTTTCCCAATCCGGTTCAGTTTACCGACAATTCTAATACCGGCGGCCGGCCAATAATTAACCGCTACTGGGATTTCGGTGATAATACAACTGGCAACACTAGCAATCCGTCACATGTTTACTCTGCTCCAAGTCCGCCGCCTTATAATGCAAGGTATGCCATCATTACGGACGTAGGCTGCCTTTCTGATACGGTAAGTCATCCTGTACCTATTCATCCGCTACCAACTGCAACTATTGAAGGTACTATTGATGTATGCCAGAATGCCCCATCCCCATCAGTAACATTTACGGGTGCTGTGGGTACAGCCCCCTATACTTTTATATATAATATTAATAGCGGAGCTCCGCAAACAGTCACCACTACTACAGGAAACGCTGTTACTGTTTCTGCACCAACAAATATACCCGGTACATTTGTTTATAATCTTGTAAGTGTACAGGATGCAAGCCCCGCTGCATGTAGTCAAAGTCAAACAGGTGCTATAACAGTAATTGTAAACCCATTACCTACAGCAACACTTACCGGTACCGTTGCAGTTTGTCAAAACGCTGCTCAGCCAGATGTAACGTTTACAGGTGCAACCGGCACAGCGCCATATACATTTACTTATACTATCAATGGAGGGCCCAACCTGACAGTTGCGACTTCCAGCGGCAATTCGGTTTCAGTACAGGCTCCAACTGCAACTGTTGGGATATATACATATAACTTAATTTCCGTTCAGGACGCAAGTTCTACTGCCTGCAGCCAGTTGCAGAGTGGTACTTATGTGGTGACCGTAAATGCCCTGCCCACCGCTGCAATCGGGGGAACAACAGAAGTGTGCAAAGATGCAGCGCCACCTGTCATTACTTTTACCGGAGGCGGTACAACAGCGCCATATACGTTTACATATAATATTAACAGTGGACCTGATCAGACGGTAACAAGTACAGGAGATGTGGCAACAGTTGCAGTTCCAACAAACGTGGCCGGAACATTTATCTATAATCTTGTTAGTGTCAGAGATGCAAGCGCAACACTGTGCAGCCAAGCACAGACAGGCACAGTTACAGTAGTCGTACATCCATTGCCTTCGCCTGTATTCTCGGTACAGGCCACACCGGTTTGCGAAGAAGGAGTAATCAGTTTTTCTGATTTGTCTGTTCCTAATGTTGGTAGTTTAACATCATGGTTATGGAATTTTAATGACCCTTCAAGCGGACTAAATAATAGTTCGTCGCTGCAAAATCCCACACATGTTTTTGCTGCTGCCGGTTCATACAATGTTACGCTGTCTGTTACAAACGATAAAGGATGCGTAAGCAATCCTGTTTATCAGCTGCCGGTGCTGGTGAATCCAAAACCATTGGCCGGTTACATCGTTCCGGATGTATGTCTTAGTGATACATATGCCCAGTTTAATGATACAAGCCATGTTGATGCACCTGATTTGATAAACGCATGGCAATGGAATTTTGGTGATCCGGGCAGTGGTATTAACAATGCTTCGCTGCTTCAAAATCCGCAGCACAGTTATACTGCTGTAGGTTTTTATGATGTAGAACTGATCGCTACGAGTAATAAAGGTTGCAAAGACACTATCAGTCACCAACTACAGGTTAATGGCAGTTTTCCGGCTGCAAACTTTACATTGTTGCGGCCAGCTAATCTTTGCGCCAACGATAGTGTAGCAATTATGGAAGCTTCAACGGTATTTCCGTGCAATTACGAAGGTGCAGATTTACTGGGACAATACTGCCCAGCCAACTGTTTTTGACGAAGATGATTACCCCTTCACAGGAAAAGTTTACAAGCATCTGTACCCAAATTTCCAGCTACCCGCAATCCGGACCTACCAAATACGTTACAGGGCATATTCTGGCGGTGTTTGTGTAAACGATAAGGTACAGAATATTACAATCAATGCTGCTCCCAAAGTTCAGTTCACAGCCATACCCGATGTATGCTTTGATGCAGTTCCATTCCAGGTAACACAGGCGGGTGAAGTGGGAGGGGTGCCGGGAAGTTTTATTTTCAGCGGACCGGGTATTTCGCCAACCGGTACATTCATTCCTGCATCTGTTGCACCAGGAAATACTTATACGCTTCAATACTTGTGGTCATCTGCTGCTGCAGGATGTAAGGATTCTATTACACAGACTATTTTTGTAATCGACTCTGCGACGGCAAGATTTACTTATCAGCCAATAGTATGTGAAAAGGGGGCCACCGCATTTAACAGCAGTGCTTCAACAATACCTGCCGGTGCAGGTAATATTGTTGGCTGGAACTGGAATTTTAATGACCCGGTAAGCGGAGCCAATAATACATCTGGTTTGCAAAATCCATTTCACGACTTTCTGCAATGGGGAACCTACAATGTTACATTGCAAGTGATAAGTGACAAAGGATGCCGCAGTACTTTAAAAACAATACCTGTATTTGTAAACCCTGTTCCCAGGCCAAACTTTAGTATACCTTCCAGCGTATGTTTGCCTTCGGCAAATGTTACATTCGGTAATCTTTCAACGATACCCGATAATACGCAGTTAGCATTTAATTATCTATGGGATTTTGGTGATCCTGGCAGCGGAGTATTGAATTCTGCGACGGGCAGCAGTCCTTCGCATATTTATAATTCGGTAGGGCCATTTAATGTAAGCCTGCAAGTGACAAGTGGTGCCGGATGTGTTCGTGACACTACAATCAATTTGAATACAATTCATCCACAGCCAATAGCAGATTTCTTTACAGATAAATCTGAAGTATGTATTGGAGACAGGTTTGTGTTTACCGATAACACGAATCCGATGGATGGGATAACTGCCAGTTGGTTTTGGAATATGGATGATGGGATCACCCGTTCATTGCGAGTATTTCCATATACATATTCAGCACCGGGAACGTATGACGTTGAATTGTATACCATCAACAGTCATGGTTGCCGCAGCACTACTTATATCAGCCCTGTAACAGTTCATCCTTACCCGGTATTGGATGCAGGGCCGGATCGTTTTGTGCTGGAAGGAGGGCAAATAACACTTGATGCTACTGCCTCTGGAAATGATCTGACCTACCTATGGTCACCTAATCAGTACATTATTGGAAGTAATACTTTATTAAACCCGAAATTAAGGGGGTTGATGATATTCGCTATTTGCTAACCGTAACCGCAAGAGGTGGATGTGCTGATACCTCATCAGTATTTATTAAGGTATTAAAGTACCCGTTAATTCCAAATGTCTTTAGTCCAAATGGTGATGGCGTACACGACAGGTGGATAACAGGATATTTAGAAAGCTATCCGCTGTACAGTTGATATTTACAATCGCTATGGTCAGTTAATTTTCCATTCAGAAGGTTACCAGAGCCGTGGGACGGAAAAATAAATGGCAGAGATGTACCTGTTGGAACTTATTATTATATCGTCAATCCGAAGAATGGAAGACCTATTTTATCTGGCTATGTAGATATAATCCGGTAGCATATTAGTTTCCGGGCAGCCCTTTCTGATTTTATAGGTTTATAATTTTTCTGCTGCGAATGCTACGCAAGCTGTCAAGCATGCTGTTTATCTTTTCTTTTCTCTCTCCAATTGAACGGATTGATATATCTGTATCAGGAACTGAAGATTTATTATTTTCAATGAGTACCGTTTCTGCTTTGTTCAGTCTTGTTAGTGCTTCGTTATAAACAGTCTGGAGACTGTCAATACGAACCTGGTTTGCAGTTTTGATCAGCTGATCATTTACTGTTTCCCAATCTACTTTGTCAAATGCAATTCTCAGTCGGTTTTCCCATTGGCCCCAGTCGAAATCTTTAACTTCATGGCGTATAATCTATGCAGTTTTCTTCCTCTGCAGTGAAAAACTTCAGCTAAGTTTTTTCGACCTGTTTCCATTGCAACTCCTCAATAATTTTTCTGAGGCATCAACAGTTGATTTAACCAGTTTCTCCCGGTATTTCTTCAATACCGCACAGCAACCTGCCGGTAGTTTACAAATTGTAAACCGGTATTATCAGCTGGCAAAGAAACAGGCATCACATCTTCTTCCGGCAGGGTTGTAATTGTTTCCATTTTGCTTGCCGCATTAACGACTTCAGCTTTTTTGCTCGCCCGGTTTGCCCAATCATCTGAAAAATTATTGGTAGTAGTGTATAAAGCAGGTGCAGAATAAGTCAAGCTAACCAAATCAGCAGCAACCTTATCATTTTGCTTATTGGCAGTAAACCAAACTCCTTCAAAAACGAAAAGGCCACAGAAAATAAAAGCAAGTAATGTATGCCGGCTGATGATTTTTCTGGTATTTTTCTGCGGTATCCCTAAAATTAGATTTATTCTGTCGTACAGACTTTCTTTTTCACCAGCTGCTGCTAAAAAAAACACGGGTTGTCTGGATTGTTGCAATTGTAATAAAGCTGAAGCATATTCAGTGCCAGCTGTACTGATATTGCAATACCATTTCGTCACAATTTTTTCTTTCTTTCTCAATAATTTGTACAAATGCGTTTACAAATGGATTAAAATAAAGAACAGTGCGAATGAACTGTATCGCAAAGTTCATAAGGTAGTCATGCCGGCGTATGTGCGTAAGTTCGTGCAATAACAGAGCTTCTGTTTGCTGAGCAGTGAGGTTGTTAATAGCAGCTAACGGAAGCAGGATTACAGGTTTAAGGAAGCCTATTGTTACTGGTGAATGTACAAACGCTGAAACAAAAACCTGTACCCTTTTTTTAATATTCATTTGTGCCGCAACTTTCTGAACAAAAACCCGCCATATTGCATCAGGCCTGGAAATACCGTGCTGACGAATTACCTGTACATACCTGTAGTTCTTTATGAACTGCAACACCGGAATTATTAGTAAAACAAGGTAAATGGCAGATGAGTATGGTAATACCTTTTGCAGAAGAGAAGTTGTGTTTCATCAGGTATTATCACATTATGAATACCTGGGATTGCCCCTGGAATAAGGTGGCTTGTTACCAGCGTAGCTATGAACCAGGAAAAACCGGTAAAAAGGAGGGTAGAAGAGAGCCTCACCTTTGCCGTTGTACCTGAAATGGAAAATGCTGTAATCAGAAATTTGTAGATTAGCCACAGCAGTCCTATTTGCCATAGGCTGTTAATAACGGCCCATCCAAGTGAGTCAAAAATTTGAATCTGACCAGTGAGCATTGCTTACTTTTTAAGACTGTCGAGTAAAGCTTGAATACGTTCCAGTTCTTCCGGCTTTGCTTTGTGACTGCTATCGCCTAAAGCTTGTAATACTAACTGCGACGAGGAACCACCGAAAAGAGTATCAATCACCCTGCCCAAAAGATGTTTCTGGGTTTTTTCCTTGTTTACCGCAGCCTGGTACACATGTGTTTTCATGGAATCGTCCCTTTTACAATTCCTTTCTCATTCATTATCTGCATTAGCTTAAGGGTAGTTGTATAACCGGCATCTTTTGATTTTGCCAGTTCTTCATGTACCTCTCTTACGGTAGCCATTCCTTTGGACCAGAGAATTTGTAAAATCTCCAGCTCACTTTCTGTAGGTTTTATCAATTTGGGTGCACCCATAGATAAAAAATTTATGAGCTAATATACGATTTGTTTCGTATAAAATTTCTGGTTTAGAATAGTTTAGCTTTTTTTAACAAAAAGCCCCGCTGTGGAAACAGCAGGACTTTGTAATGGTTATGATTAAGTCGGTATTAAAATATTGATTTATAAGTACCAGGTTGTATTCAGAGAATTGATTTTTGCAATTTGTTCAGGCTGTACTTTATATTGCATACCGGTAGGTGCCGGAGGTGCTTTGGGTGCCACAGGAACAGGAGCCTTTTTGGTATGCATTTGTGCAAGGGTAGGAGCAATGACCAATGAAACAATTGACATTAGTTTAATCAGGATGTTCATAGAAGGACCTGATGTATCTTTAAAGGGATCACCTACGGTATCTCCTGTAACAGATGCCTTATGCGGTTCTGATTTTTTATAAAACATTTCACCGTTAATTTCGACACCTTTTTCAAATGATTTTTTTGCATTATCCCAGGCTCCGCCTGAGTTATTCTGAAACATTCCCATCAACACACCACTTACTGTGGCTCCTGCGAGAAAGCCTCCCAAAGCTTCAGGGCCTAACAAGAAACCAATAATCAACGGTGCAACAATTGTGATAGCACCGGGCAGAAGCATCTTCTTAATTGACGCATCAGTTGATATTGCCACACATTTATCATATTCAGGTTTCCCTTCACCCTCCATAATACCCGGAATTGTTTTAAACTGTCGGCGAACTTCTTCAACCATCGCCATTGCTGCCTTGCCAACTGCTGTAATAGCCAGTGATGAAAACAGCAAAGGAATCATTCCACCGACAAACAATGAAGCGAGAACCTCTGCTTTATAAATATCAATATGCTGATTATCCGGCATGGCAACACCTACAAAGGCTGCAAATAAGGCCAGCGCAGTTAACGCAGCCGAAGCAATTGCAAAGCCTTTGCCCGTGGCTGCTGTTGTATTTCCAACTGCATCCAGTACATCTGTTTTTTCCCTGACTTCTTTTGGTAATTCACTCATTTCGGCAATGCCTCCTGCATTATCAGCAATGGGGCCAAATGCATCAATAGCCAATTGCATAGCGGTTGTTGCCATCATGCCGGCAGCTGCAATGGCCACACCATACAGCCCGGCAAACTGGTATGAGCCCCATATTCCGCCGGCCAGAACCAGGATTGGAAGAAATGTAGATTCCATTCCGATTGCCAACCCACCAATAATATTTGTAGCATGCCCTGTTGATGACTGCCTTATAATCGAGTTAACCGGTCTTTTGCCCATAGCTGTATAATACTCAGTTATAATGCTCATTAAAGCACCCACTAATAATCCAACACCGATAGCACCCAGCACACCCCATTTAGTAAACATAACGCCCCGTAGTTCCATTACATCGGGCATTATGAAATAAACGAGACCAGAAGCTGCAATTGCCGTTAAGACAATAGAACCCCAGTTACCCATATTGAGAGCTTTTTGCACAGTGTCGGTATTGATACCAGCATTTTCACTGATGCGGACAAAAAAAGTTCCGATAATTGAAAAAAGAATTCCTGTACCTGCAATCAGCATAGGCAGTACAACAGGGGAGAAGCCATTTAGAATATCTTCTCCAAAAACAACGGATGTTTGCTGACCCAGTACAATTGTAGCCAGTACAGTTGCAACATAAGAACCAAAAAGGTCGGCCCCCATTCCTGCAACATCACCTACATTGTCACCAACGTTATCTGCAATTGTGGCAGGGTTTCTTGGGTCATCTTCAGGGATACCGGCTTCAACTTTGCCAACCAGGTCGGCACCAACATCGGCAGCATTTGCATAAATACGGCCGGCGACACGGGCAAACAGCGCAATAGATTCAGCACCCAGAGAAAAACCAGTCAATACTTCAATTGCTTTAAACATCTCATCGGATCCAACGGCTGCCCCTGGAGCAAAATACTGTTTAAAGAAAATATATAAACCACCCAGACCTAACACTGCCAAACCTGAAACCCCCATTCCCATTACCGCACCACCTGTAAAAGAAACATGAAGCGCTTTTTTGAGACTTGTACGGGCTGCATGGGCAGTTCGCACATTTGCTTTTGTAGCTGCCCGCATACCAATATAACCAGCTGTGGCACTAAAAACTGCACCTACAATAAACGCACCGGCTATCAGCCAGTGTGAGTGTGGATTGGCTTGTGCCATTACCGCCAGCAAAATGCCTACAATGACTACAAAATACCCCAAGATCTTCCACTCGGCCTTCAAAAAAGCCATTGCACCCACAGCAATGTAGTTGCTGATTTCTTTCATGCGGTCGGTGCCAGCTTCCTGTTTAGATACCCAATTGAATTTCAGGAAAGTATAAAGAAGACCAATTAAACCCATTACAGGTACGAGGTATATCAGTTTATCCATAAAAAGTTTGTCTAAATAAGTGCAATCAGGGGCCATTTCTGCCGGGCGGCAAAGATAAGGGTTGGCTATCAAATTTTGCTACACGTTAGTTGGTAAATTGAGATACTTTCCGAATAAGATTGAACTGGGATTTGCGCTTTTGGGGAAAGAATAAGCGGGTTAAAAATATCAGGCAGACTGATTGATATGAATATAAGCTCTCGCTACTGCCAAAATAATGTCTCCGGCAATCATTGCTTCCTGCGAGTACTCATCGGCCGCAAAATCACCTGCAAGTCCGTGCATATAGACACCAAGAATTGCAGTACTTTCTGGAGTATATCCTTGCGCCAGCAGACCTGTTAGTATGCCAGTAAGCACATCACCGCTGCCGGCTGTAGCCATCCCTGCATTACCAGTTGCATTAAAGTATCCATGGCCAGTAGGCAAGGCAATAAATGTAAAATGACCTTTCAGGACAATTATGCAATGTAATTCTTTTGCTTTTGCTAAAGCAAGACTTGCATTTTCAAAATCGTTTGTTGTTTCCCCAAAAAGTCTTTCAAACTCTTTCGGATGGGGAGTAAGTACAGAGTTTTGTGGTATTTTTGTAAGTAAACTCTTTTCTTCTGCAATAATGTTTAATGCATCAGCATCCAGTACAATCGGCTTGTCAGCATTTTCAAGCAGTTCCCGTAAAAATTGCCTGGTTTCATATGCTGTGCCAATTCCTGGGCCGGTTCCAATGGAATTATATCTTCTGTAATCAGTCCCCGTTTTAGTAACAAATGAAGAATTAAAATCAGCTGTTACCATCGCTTCAGGTACTGCAGCCTGCATTATTTCGTAGCCACACTTTGGAACATGGCAGGTAAGTAAGCCGGCCCCGCTGCGCAGGCAAGCTTTTGCAGCCAACACTGCAGCACCTATTTTGCCATACCCGCCTGCTATAAGAAAAGCATGGCCAAAACGCCCCTTATGTGAAAACTGTTTTCTTGGTTTATAAATTGAAGCAATTAGGTTATCATCAGTAAGTTCGAACCTGTTATTGACTGTTGACAAAAAACCATTGTGCAGCCCAATTTCAAGAAGATGAACAGTACCAGATACATTTTCATTTTCTGCAAAAAGAAAGGCTGGCTTATAGCATTGAAATGTTAATGTATGTGTGGCATGAATAGCCGGAGCATCTTTGGCTGACTGGTCAGTGAACAAACCACTGGGAATATCTATTGATATTATTTCGCAACCTGAACGGTTAATATATTCTACCAGATCTTTAGTCACACCTTCCAGTGGTCTGCTGAGACCAGTGCCAAAAAGTGCATCAATGACCAACGTTTCTTTCAGAAGCTGACGAAAATGCCCGGCAGATTGTATAAAAAAAATATCAACATTATTATATTGATGAAGTCTGGCCAGATTTGCCTGAAAATCGTCAGTACCCTTATGCCCAAATTCGAGGATGCAGACTGAAACAGGAATATTTTGTCCGGCCAGTTGCCTTGCAATAACCAGACCATCGCCTCCATTATTTCCCTTTCCGCAGAAGACACTGACAGTCTCAATTCCCCGATAGTTTTCTGTAATCCACTCAGTGCATTTTGTGGCAGCTCTTTCCATAAGGTCAAGTGATGAGATAGGTTCATTTTCAATGGTAAACTGATCCCACTGCCTGATTTCTTCTGCAGATAATACTTTCATCGCAATAAAGTTCCGAAAGTTTCCTGTTAAAAAATATGATTTATTCTTTCTTTTTTGAACCTGCCGGAAGGCTATCTGTTTCCGGTTCGTCTGTTACTTTTTGTTGCTGGTAGTCGCCAAAAAAAGCGTAGCAATGATATGCAGATGCATATATACTACGGGTGAATTTATTTCCCAGAATTATTATTGTTGCTTTCTCGTCCACCAGCCTTGTGAAGGCTGCATTAAAGCCATGCCAGCGGCCAAAGTGGTAGACCACCTTTTTCCCATTTGGCAATAATTGTAACCGCCAGCCAAGGCCATAATTATGAATACCGGGTTTTTCAAAACTATAGCCAGAAAATGCAGAGTCACGCAAAATAGTACTGATAATCTGGTCGGTATATAGGGCCTGGTCCCATTTCAGTAAGTCTCGGGGAGTTGTGTAAATATTTTTATCACCATAGGTGGCATCCAGAAAGTCATAATTCCAATAAGTTCCTTTATTTGAAAAAGACGGGGTGGCTGTTGATGTGTCTTTCAAGGTAAAAACAAATGAATCATTCATCTGTAGCGGTTCAAAAAACTTTGTCCGCATGTAGTCAGGATACGATTTTCCAGTTATTTTCTCAATAATCAGCGCAAGCAAGATGTAGTTAGTATTGCAATAGCTGAATTTTTTATTCGCAGGCCATGTCTTTTCAGGTTTTTTTTCAACGAGCATTTTTACCACATCATTATTTGTTGCATACTCTCTGTTCCACTTACCGTTTGTATCGATTCCCCATTTTGCATTACTCATAAAATGAAGGTAATTGGGCAACCCACTTCTGTGATTCAAAAGCATTTTAACAGTAATTCCCGGATAGGGCAGTTGGGGAAAGAAAGTGTTGAGTGAGTCATTCAGCGAAAGTTTTCCTTCCTGTACCAGTCTCAAAATGGCGATGCCTGTAAATGTTTTGGTAGTGGAAGCGATATGCATTGGCGTAACTGAAGTTATGCTGTCCCGTTTTCGCAGATCAATTTTACCTGAATATTTTTCATACAAAATATTACCATCTTTTGCGATCAATATACCTCCGTTAAACTCTGATTTCAACAAAGTTGTATCGAAAAATGCATGGACATCCCTGTATATTCGCCTGAACTCAGCTTTGTTGGAATTGACAGGAGTTGGGGGATAGTATTGTAAAGAATCGTCTTCCCGTTGTTTTTTTCCGGAAAATGAGTTGCAACTGACGTAAATAACAACCGTTAGTAACAGTGGGGAGTATCTTTTCAACAAAATCATATGAAGTGTGCAAAAATAGAAGGCTTGAACAGTGGTTAACCGTTTAGTTTTCCCCAACCTGATATTTATTGTTAATAGAGCAGATTTATATTTGCAGTATGACAAAAACAGGCACAACAAGCTTTCCGAAGGAAAAAATCAGGATACTTTTCCTGGAAAATATCAGCGACTCAGCTGTAAAGAATTTTAAGCAGCATGGATATATTAAAGTTGATAAGATTTCAAAAGCACTTACAGAAGAAGAACTGATAAATGAACTGAAAGATGTGCATATTCTTGGTATCCGTTCCAAAACAACGATTACTGCTAAAGTTCTTGCAGCAGCTAAAAAATTACAGGCCATCGGTTGCTTTTGTATCGGTGTGAACCAGGTTGACCTGAAAGCAGCCACTAAAAACGGGGTGGTCGTTTTTAATGCACCGTATTCTAATACGAGATCGGTTGCTGAACTTGTCATCGGTTTGGCCATTATGCTTATCCGCCGCATACCTGATAAGAATAAAGCCGCACACGAAGGAATTTGGATGAAGGAAGCAAAGGGAAGTTTTGAATTGCGGGGAAAAACACTGGGAATTATTGGTTATGG
Organism: Chitinophagaceae bacterium; assembly: GCA_016719815.1. Lineage (GTDB taxonomy): Bacteria > Bacteroidota > Bacteroidia > Chitinophagales > Chitinophagaceae > JJ008. Next base: position 46,293 of record JADJYK010000012.1, read on the forward strand.
AAATATCGGAAGCCAGGTAAGTGTACTGGCCGAGGCATTGGGAATGAAAGTACTGTTTTATGATGTGGAAACCAAGCTGCCGCTTGGTAATGCAGCCGATGGAAAAACACTCAAAGAAGTACTGAGCAAGGCTGATATTGTTTCCTTACATGTGCCAGAAACAAAGCAAACTAAAAACCTCATCAATAAAGCAAATCTGAAATATTTTAAGAAAGGTGCTATACTGATTAATTATGCAAGGGGAGAGGTAGTTGATCTTGATGCATTGCGAAACGGCATTGTTGAAGGTCAGATTGGAGGTGCCGCAGTAGATGTTTTTCCCTGGGAACCTGAAAAAAATGGCGACCGTTTCCAAACGCCGCTGCAGGATTTGCCAAATGTTATTCTTACTCCGCATATTGGTGGAAGTACAGAAGAAGCACAACAGAACATTGGCGAGGATGTAAGCATCAAACTGTTCAATTTCCTGGAGAAAGGAATAACCTTTGGTTCTCATACAGTGCCCGCACTGGCATTACCTCCGCAGGAAGGAAGTCACAGGATACTGCATATACATGAGAACATGCCGGGTGTGCTATCTGAAATCAACACGACTTTATCACAGAATAAGATTAACATCCTTGGCCAGTACCTGAAAACAAATGACGAAATTGGTTATGTGGTGCTGGATGTTAATAAAAACATATCATCGCATGCCCTAAACCTTTTAAAAGAGGTAAAGGGAACGATTAAAGTGAGGTTGCTATATTGATAGCAAATAGACTATTTACAATCTGACAAAGGAGTACCAGTTATATTTCCTCCAATATTTTTATCGCAAGGAATTATCTGCATCTCTTTTTCTATAGCTTCAATTTCAATACCGTTCAGGTTCTTTGAAGCAATAAGATAGATAAGTGCCCTCTTAGATATTTCCTTCAATTCCATTGAAATCACCTGCTCTTTTACAATTGTAAATTCGGCAGCACCGTACATTATCCGCTTGCCGGGACTGTTGAACCCTAAAAGAATTGCCCGGTGCCGAAAGGGGAGAGGTATCGTTTTATCTTCATTGTAAGAAAAAGCATAGCGATTGTCTTTTTTCTCATTGGCGGCAATCATTACCCTTTCTGTGGGAACGAACAGGTATAAAGAGAGAGGAATATTTTCCTCAGATTTTACTTCAACACTCATTTTACATTTTCTATCCCAGCTTCTTCCTTTAAAAGCATCAATATTATACCAGCCGTTGGCAGAAATTTCTATGTTGTAACCTTTTTTTTCAAAGTTTCTGCCCTGATTGATAGTGCCTTTAATAGTGTCAATACTATTTCCTTCTTTTCCATTGAAGGATTCGTATTCGGGGAATGTATTGATTGCAGACACATATATGGTATCCAAACACCCTTTTTCTAATGAATCAGAAACTTTCATAACAGTGTCGGGCTGAATAACCAGCCTCGGCCTGATGGGGTCACTTGCTATTTTTTTTGGGTCAACCCAGTTAATAGTGCTGTCACTTTTAATTTCGCCAGAAAACAACTTCATGTTTGTAACAGGGTTATTCGCAGGAATAAATGCTTTTACGGGAAAAGAGGGTTCAATCTTTCTACTATTTGCGGTAGCGTTAAAATATATCATGCCGGCACTTGCCAGCGGTTTACCAGTTGATAAAGTGGTTAAACCCGACAGGAGAATTTCATCAGGCGTATATATTTCTTTAATTTCAACTGTCACTTTTTCATCTGTTTCAAATGTTCCTTTTTGTATAAAAAAACGGCCTGCATGACTGGTATGGATAATAGCATCTTCTGAAGGGGTAACAGTAAAATACTGACTGGCAATATTAGATGGCTTAAGAATGCCGTTAAAATTTTTTTTCTTGTTTGAACAGGAGATAAGAGTGACCGCAGCAATCAAAAACAGCAAAGCAGAACGCATAGTTATTAGTTTAATACTTTTAATGCCGGATATTTGAGATAAGTAACCCGCAGCGTCGCCCGGTTTCATTTTCCGGATTCGATTGCTTTTAAGATTTTTTTTGCTCTTGCTTTAAAAGCAGGAGATTCATAATCCCATTGGTCTTCAATAATAGTCTGCAGTTCATGTTTAATGTCTGGATAGGTTTTCATCAGGTTTTGCAAAACGGTGAGTGAAAATGCCTTTATCGCTGGCTTTTCATTCATAGAAGTAGCATAATTGAAGCAGATATTCATCACCTCCCCATGAAACTTTTCGGGAATTTCAATATCCTCCATCAGGCGAAGTGAGTTGCGCTTAATGGCATCATGAATACCCGGTTTGAGCAGGTTTTTGAGTAAAGAAGAAAAGTGGGGGAAAATGAATTTAGGGTGTGACAAAACAGCCTTACTTAACGGCCAGGAAGCCCTTTGCGATTCACAAGAGTCTCCATTAAGAAAAATATCAAAAAGCTGGTCAAAGCGGCTTTGTTTACCGCCTATCCAATTAACAATAATGTCTCGCTGTTGCTGAGAGTGATTCGCCAGGATTTCTTCCCGAAGGTTCATTTGAAAAAATTTGTACTCTACGAAAAAAGGCGGCTTTGCGGGCCACCTTTTTACATATTTTATTGATAATTAATCTCTTCTGCCGCCAAAAAGACGAAGTAGCATCAGGAATAGGTTAATGAAATCGAGATAAAGCGTAAGGCCACCCATAATTGCCAGTTTCTTTGCATCAGCTTCCAAAACATTTCCGTCAGCATCAATGCCTGCGCCAATGTTCTTTAATTTTTGAACATCGTAAGCGGTAAGACCGGTAAATACCATAACACCTACAAAACTGATGATATAATCCATTGTATCATTTTGCAGGAAAAAATTAATGAGAGAGGCAATGATGATACCAATAAGGCCCATAAACATTATGCGTCCAAAACTTGTAAGATCTTGCTTGGTAGTGTAGCCCATAAAAGCCATGATGCCGAACATAACAGCGGCTGAGGCAAAACATGCATATACCGAGTTGGCTGTATAAACAAGCAAAATAAAACTCAACGATAGGCCTGTTACAGCTGAATACACGATAAAAAGTCCGATCAGAACAGGGGCAGACAGTTTCTGAAACCCAAATGACATGATTAAAACAAAAGCCAACGGTGCAAACATCACAACATAAACTAACAATTTATTCGAAACTATTGGGTATAACCACTCGGGGTTATTTGCAAATAAATATGCTACAACTGCCGAAATACCTAACGCCAGAAACATGTATGCAAACACATTGGCAATAAATGATCTGGATTTGGTAGCTGTTACCGTTTGGTTAGCAAAAAGATGTTCTGGGGTGCTTCTTTCTGGGTGATTTTGATATTCCATTGTCTTTTAAATTTGAATGTAAATTAAATACTTATGTTGAAAAAGTGTTCGAATTTAATATTTTTCCTATAATTTATATTATGTTAAATATTGTTTTAAAAGAGAAGACCACTCGAGGTGGCCTTCCTATTAAAAACTAATGAATACTATCATACAAGTCATTCCACTTCTTCTCTTCTGCTGCATATTTTGCCTGATCTGCAGGTTTGCCTTTGGCATTAATCTTCTTATTCCCGAAGATGTCGCTTAGGTAACTAACCATCCGTTTGTAATTCTGCTTTTCACGGGCATCCAGGTTCCCATGTTTGCTATAAAAGTCGGCGGCTTTTTCTGCCGGTACTCTCATTTGCTCAAACACATCACTAAGCTCTTTGTCAAGATCTGCCCTTTTCTTAAGATCCTCTGGCGTTGGCTTGGCTTTTGAAGCTATTGATTTTGCATGCTGTGACCTTTTGTCATTTACCCGCTGCACCTTGTTGGAAAAATGATCTGAAAGGAAAATTTGAGAAATAATAGTGTCGGACTTGCCGGCAAAGGCTTTGTTGAAAGCGTTAACCATCCTCTTTTCCAATTCTGCCTCATTATCCGGCAAAACTGCCCCTTCATGACGGGAATTAAGTGTATCATAAATCAACTCACCAAGAGTTTGGTTTGCTTTAATGTTATCAGGATCAGTTGCCAATACATCTTCTACTGCTTTTAATCTCATGTTAAAATCTGTTTCCAGGCCCACCGCAAAGTCAATTTTATCATACTTAAAATATTGACTGTTTGGATATACACTTCGCCAATAGATTTGAATTTTTCAAAATTGGCCATATCCTTTTTTATAAAATAATGATTCACAAGGAATTGATAAACGCTTTCAAAATCTGCACCACCGATTTTTGCTTCTGCAAGCCTGCTATAATATTTAGTTGCTTCATCTTTTTGCCCACTTTGCTCAGCACAAATTCCGGCTAAAATCAAAACGTTAGTATCAACAGTAGAATTAATCATTTTCTTAATAATAAGATAATCAGAAAACTCAATCGCATTCTGAAGTTTTACTAATCCTTCCTTCCAGTTTTTCTTAGTATAATCAAAATAACCGGCACTGTAGTAACTGGAATAAATATTTATTGATGCATTTTGGTATATGGCATCATCCAGCAACTTCATATCTTTATCCATCTCCTTATACTTATTGTAAGCCGCAACAGCATCAGCAAGTAATTGGTTACCTTCTGGTTTATTTTTATACTCTTCATCTAAAGAAAGGGCCCCATAAATACTTGCTTTTTGCATATACGCCTCTGGCTTTGCAGAAAATTTTGCATTACCCATAGCTTTATCCAGGTCTTCCTTTGCCTTTTTAAACTGGCTGAGTGTAATTAATGTTTTGATTGATTCAATATTTTGAGCTCCGGCAATACCTACCAAAAAACTCAATGCAACAACGGCAAGAACGATTTTTTTCATTGTTATTGATGTTAGATTTATTCAAATTTTCGGCAAAACTAATATTTCATTACTCAACAGAAGATGATTTTTCCCCAATTCCGGTTGCGTCTGAATCAGGCTGTATTTCGTTTTCACCGGTGGCTGTGCTCTCATTACTTTCTTCCTGGTCGTCCAGCTTTGTAATGGCAGCAATTTCGTCTCCTTCGTCAAGCCTTATCAGTTTAACACCCTGGGTGGCTCTTCCCCCTTCAGAGAAACGGATAGCACGGCCACTTTAACAGCAATCATTATCTCACATTTTCCATCAGTAAGTTTTGCATCCAGCAGTTCGTCTCCCTCAATAATGGTTATGGCATTAACTCCGGTTTGCCTGGGCCTGCTGAAATCTTCCAGTTCTGTTTTTTTAATAATTCCTTTTTTTGTGCATAGCAGTATGTAATGAGACTTGACAAAATCTTCATCCTTTAAATCTTTTACATCAATAATTGCTTTCACCTTATCATCCGGCGGCAATTGCATCAGGTTTTGTATAGCCCGTCCTTTACCAGTCTTTTCACCTTCTGGAATTTCATACACATTAAGCCAATAGCATCTTCCCTTTTCAGTAAAAAATAGCATGGTATGATGCGAAGATGCTACAAAAAGATGTTCGATATAATCTTCTTCTCTAGTTTTCCCGCCCATTACCCCTCTTCCACCACGGCGCTGAGCCCTGTATTCATCTGCCGGTGTACGCTTTATATAACCAAGGTGCGAAATAGTAATAACAACGTCTTCTTCTTTAATCAGGTCTTTTATTTTTACTTCGTCATCCAGGTATGTGATTTCAGTTTTACGCCCATCACCAAACCTTTCCTTAATTTTCAGCCAGTTCTTTTTTATCAGTTCAAACCTCATGCCTTCGTTTGCCAGTAATTCATTCAGGTGCGCAATCAGCTTCATCAGTTCATCATACTCTTCCTTTATTTTTTCTCTTTCCATCCCTGTAAGGCGTTGCAGGCGTAATTCTAAAATTGCCTTTGCCTGTATTTCATCTAAGCCCCAGCCTGCATTAATAAGTTTTTCCTTTGCAATATCAGGTGTGGCTGAACTGCGGATTAACGCAATTACCTCATCCAAATGGTCGAGTGCAATTAGGTAACCTCTTAAAATATGTGCTCTTTTTCAGCTTCTTTCAGTTCGAATTTAGTACGGCGAACCACCACTTCATGTCTGAATTCAACAAATTCACTGATGAGTTCTTTCAGATTAAGCGTCTTCGGTCTTCCTTTTACGATTGCGACATTATTGATTCCATAAGAAGTTTGCAGATCTGTCAGTTTATATAATTGGTTTATAATGACATTAGCAATTGCATCCCTCTTCAGGTCAATCACAACCCTTGTACCTTCCTTTTGATTTGACTCGTTATTAACATGTGCGATGCCCTCAATTATTTTCTCATTTACAAGTTCGCCAATACGATTTGTTAGAGCATCCCTGTTTACCTGATATGGCACTTCGGTAATAATGATTTGCTCTCTGCCGCTTGGCTTGGTTTCAACAGATAGCCTTCCACGAAGTACTACCCTTCCACGTCCAAAGTGCATGGCAGCCTTCACTCCTTCCATTCCATAAATCAGGCCCCCGGTTGGAAAATCCGGAGCCTTAACATACTGCATCAGGTCGTCAATAGTAATTTCTTTGTTGTCAATATACGCAATACAGCCATCTATAACCTCTGTCAGATTGTGTGGCATCATATTGGTTGCCATCCCTACAGCAATACCGCTAGACCCATTAATAAGCAATTGCGGTATTCGTGTGGGGAGAACAGTAGGCTCTTTTTCAGAGTCATCGAAGTTTAGCTGAAAATCTACTGTATCTTTTTCAATGTCATCCAGCATGTGTTCAGCCAGTCTCTCCAGTCTAGCTTCCGTATAACGCATGGCTGCCGGACCATCACCATCCTGGTTTCCGAAGTTACCCTGCCCGTCAACCATTGTATAACGCATGCTCCATTCCTGTGCCATACGCACCATTGCATCGTAAACAGATGAATCTCCATGCGGGTGATATTTACCTAATACCTCACCGACGATACGGGCTGATTTTTTATACGGCTTATTGTAATTAATTCCCAGCTCGTTCATCGCAAACAGTACTCTGCGGTGAACTGGTTTTAGTCCGTCTCTCACATCCGGCAGGGCACGGCCCACAATTACCGACATTGAATAATCAATGTAAGCTGTCTTCATTTGCTCTTCTATGTTTACCGGAATTATCCTGTCTTGATCGTTAGTTTGCTGTGGTCCTAAATGTTCTGACATCGTAGATTTTTCTTCTTTTATAAATTGGGAATGCGCTGGTTTTTAACCTTGGATAAATGTACTAAAATGGATGCCTGCAAATGTACCTTTTTGGCATCTTAAAACCTGATAAATATGCCTGTTTTTCAGGCAATTTTATCCACTATTGTTAATTACTTAACAAATTGAAAATTAGGCAATTTTGGAGATATTTAAACGATGTTGAGGGGCAGCTGGAAGTATATTTGTGAATACTTATTTTTTGCCTTTAAATTCAAAAGAAAATCCTGCCTGAAAGACACCGTTTTTAAAGTTTGGGCGGGTATCAGCATCAAAATCTCCAACTTTTGAAATCCCTGCCATATACCTTGTATATATACCAAAAGAATCAGCATTAAAACCGATACCTCCGCAAGCTGACAAATAAAGATTATTGATAAAGCCACGAAGACTATTTGTGCTGATATCTTCTGCAATTTTATAACTAAACTGTGGGCCGGCTTCAACATAAAAATCTTTCAATGGTTTTATTTTCAGCATGATGGGCAGTGAGATATAAGTGAATTTCATCTCCTGAATTACATCGTTAGACCAGAACTTTGAACCGGCAGTAGAAATCAATAACTCGGGCTGAATTCAAATAAAAGGAAATCTTATTGTAATAAAAAAAACAGCATGATAGCCTGCCAGCATTTTCACAATATCGTCAGGAAAAGCTTCGCCTGTAACAGTTGACAAATTGACTCCGGCTTTTATCCCATAACTTGTTTTTTGTGATAAAGCATTATTACTGGTAAAATAAGATAGCAGAAATATTGAAGTGATATAACCCCCTTTCATATATCCAGTTTTTTGTTAGATAAAGATAAACCAGTATTTTCAGTTAGGGAAGAAGCTAATACAATGAAAAATGTGTTGTTGTTTGGTGCCGGCAAATCGGCCACTGTTTTAATTGACTATCTTATCAAGCAGACGGAAACCCAAAACTGGTTTGTAACGGTTGCTGATGCAGATTTAATACTCGCTTTGCAAAAAGTTGGAACTGCTGCCAACGCAACAGCTGTATCTTTTGATGTATTAAATGATGCAGAGCGAAACAAATATATTACTCAGGCCGATATTGTAATATCGCTGCTGCCTCCTGCCCTTCACATTATGGTAGCAAAAGATTGCCTGCAACTGAAAAAGAATTTACTCACTGCTTCATATACTGACGATGCTGTTAAGGCACTGAAAACTGACATTGAGAAAAATAACCTGATTTTTTTGTATGAGATGGGATTACACCCTGGCATCGACCACATGAGTGCTATGCGAATAATTGATGACATACATGAAAGGGATGGCAGCATTATTTCATTCAAATCACATTGTGGAGGTCTTATAGCTCCTGAAAGTGACGATAATCCCTGGCACTATAAAATTAGCTGGAATCCAAAAAACATTGTTTTGGCCGGAAAGGCCGGCGCATTTTACAAAGAGAATGGCATTGAATATAAACAACATTATGAAGAACTTTTTAACCCCGGCAGACTTGTTGAAATGCCAGGACTTGGCTTTTGGGGTTGGTACCCAAACAGGGATTCGTTAAGCTACACATCTTTATACAATCTGGAAAATACACAAACATTTATCCGCACTACATTACGGCATCCTGAATTTATTTCCGGCTGGAAAAACATTATTGAACTGAAGCTCACTGATGAAACTCCGCAATATGATACCAACGGGAAAACATTGAAAAAGTTATTTAAAGAGCACTGGGACAGGTACAAAATTGAAAAAAAACTTTCTGATATTGCAATAAGGCAATTACTTTTTCTTGGAATGAATGATGGAGATACAATAGTGAGCAGGGGACTTTGCTCTGCCGCTGATATTTTACAATTTGCGTTTGAAAGAAAACTTCAACTCCATCCGGAAGATAAAGATATGATTGTAATGCTTCATGAAATTGAGTATAAATTAAGCGGTCACAAAAATATAATAAAAAGTTGTTTGGTTGTAAAAGGTGAGAACAGTGTAAGTACCGCTATGGCAAAAACAGTTGGCCTTCCATTAGGAATTGCCGCAAACCTGATTTTGAATAATAAGATAAAACAGAGAGGACTTCAAATTCCAATAAAGAAAGAATTTTACATACCTGTACTTGAAGAATTAAAAAGAAACGGTGTTGTATTTCACGAAACAATAACAGAAATTTAGTCAATAAGTAACTTCTTTAAATCTTCTATTCCTTCAGTTGCTGGTTTTTCAATGGCAGTAATTAACCCTGATTGGCCGACGAACGGCATTTTTTTGTCAATTACGTAAACCGGTGTTCCTTTTTTAACATAGTTAATAAGACCTGCTGCGGGATAGACAACAAGGGAAGTTCCAATTAAAACAAATATGTCTGCACTGTTCACTACAGGTATCGCTTCCTCAATCATTGGCACAGCCTCTTCAAACCAAACAATATGCGGCCTGTATTGTGCGCCGTCTTCTGCTAAATCGCCTAAATGAATATCGCCCCTTGTCTCTTTTACAAGCGAATAATTTCGTTCGCTTCTCATTTTAAAGATTTCACCATGCAAGTGCATAATATTTGTTGACCCTGCCCTTTCATGCAGGTCATCAATATTCTGGGTGATGATAGTAATGTCAAAATGTTTTTCCAGTTCTGCCAGTCCGTAATGGGCTGCATTGGGACTTGCTTCAGCCACATTTTTGCGTCGCATGTTGTAAAAGTCAAGAACCAACTGAGGATTCTTCTTCCATGCCCTTGGGGTTGCTACTTCAGTTACATCATAACCTTCCCAAAGACCATCACTGTCACGAAAGGTTTTTAATCCGCTTTCGGCACTGATACCAGCACCGGACAGGACAACGAGTTTCCTTTTTTCCATACATCAAAAGTAGAAAAGCAAAGCCATTGCACAAAGCAGCGACTTTGCAAGAACACTAACTTTTTTTGACGGAAGATGTTCTTAGCCTTTTGTAAACCACCCATGCGATAAGGGCAACCAAAAACAATGGCCAGATTGATAATAATCCAATGAACAGATCACCAATCCAAGCGGCACCGTTACTAAAGGCTTCTTTAATTTTGTATCCGAAAGGTTTCTTTTCGCTGTCTTTTGCTGATTCACTAATAATCTGATAACAGGTGAGGTTAATAGTACTGTATGAAGCAGAATGGCCAAGATATTCAATCCTGCCTGCAGCAGATTCTATTTCTTCCTGAATACTGTTTATCTCAGATTGCACACTCAGAATTTCTTCCATGTTTTTGGCCTGTTTCAACAAATCCAGATAACGAAGCCTTACCTGTTTCTTTGACTCCATTCTTGATTTAGTGTCAACAAATTCTGTTGTAACATCCTGCGAAGTTATTCTTCGCTCATTCACTTTCTCAGCTCCCACTATAAATTGTAAAAGGGCATTGTCAAATTGGTCAACCGGAACTTTAATTAAAATTGTATTTTCAATTTTGTAATCAGTTTGTGATTGTTCCTCTTGTGCAACATAGCCGCCTAAAGATGTAATCTTCTGCCTGAGCCCTGCATATGTTTTTTCATAGTTTTTTACTTCGATATTGATTGTAGCATTCTTAATTATTTTTTTATCCCAATCAGGAATAACAACTTTTTGTTCTTTTGCAGTCTTAACCGGCTCATCCTTTTGTTCAGGTTCTTCAAACTGCTTTGCTGCCGAATCAGCAGTGAATCCTGTTTCAAACTCTTTCAAGTCTGAAATTGAAACAGGCTTCTGCAAATCTGATTCCTTGGCATTCTGATTCCTATTCGTATTGTCGCAGGAAATAAATAGTAGTCCTGCAGCAATGAATGTAATTATTATTTTCATGGCAATTTATTTTGTGACTATATGATGCAATCGGTTAACTATTACATAAAATAATCCCGCCGGATGGGCGGGATTGATGAAAGCTATTTTTGTTTTATCAGTTGAATATTTATGCTATCGGCTTTAATGTCAGGCTATCACCGCCGGTAAATGCAACTGTATATGTTTTTGCGATTGTGTCTGCCGCACTAGTTCTGAGCAACAGTTCTCCGGTTTTGTTCCATTCATAAAAAGAGTGTCTGCCCTAGCCGAATCAGAAATACTGCGAAATGCATTACCTTCTTTCTGAAAGTCGTAACTGTATTGTGTTTGTAAACTATCAGTCACAGAATGAACAGAATTAGTTTTCCATTTACCGATAAGCAACTCCTGGTTAGTTGCCTTTTTTACCGGCTCGGTATCGTACTTCTTGTACAAAAAGAAATAGGCGGCTGTTGCGGCTGCTACTAAAAGCAGCCCAATAAGAATTTTTTTCATGGCGATACTTTAAAATTAATAATGTGAGATACGACTATTTATTCCGGCAAGTGCAAACAGGTAACCTTTTGTATTTGTGAAAATGCTTTCACATTTACAAAGTGTGCTTGAAGAACAGAAAATTTTATAATTTTTCGAAATATTAATTCAATCTTGTTAACTTGGAGATGAAAAAAATTTCCTTGCATATGAATAACGAAAATGGAGTCAGCGAAAACCAGGTAAATGAAATCAATCCCCTGCAAGAAGATATTCAGGCAGTGATAAAAGAATCTGAATCTGCTGATAACGGATCCCCAGCAAAAGAACCAGAGCCTGAAATATATATTTCAATTACTGAACTGAAAAATCTGCGGACAAAAGATGATTTGGTCGCATTGTATGAAAGAAAAAATGCCGACCCTTCTAAAGTACTCAGAACAATTAAGTATGAGGAAACGCTGGAGCAACTCCAGGTTGAATTGGTAAAGCTGCAACGCTATGTGCAACATAAAGGCATCCGGCTCGCCATCATCTTTGAAGGCCGTGATGCCGCAGGAAAAGGCGGAACTATCAGGCGTTTTACCGAACACTTGAATCCCCGTACTATCCGGGTAGTGGCATTGCCTAAACCAACAGAAGAGGAAACCGGGCAGTGGTATTTTCAGCGTTATGTACGGCAGTTACCCAATAAAGGAGAGATTGTATTCTTTGACAGAAGCTGGTATAACCGGGCCGTGGTTGAGCCGGTAATGGGATTTTGTAATGAACCCCAGTACCAGACATTCATGAACCAGGTGCCGGATTTTGAGCACATGCTTTATGAAGACGGGATAATACTGATTAAGTTCTGGTTTTCTATTTCTAAAGAAGAGCAATTGGCCCGTTTTAAATCGAGGCTGGAAAACCCTTTAAAACAATGGAAAGTAAGCCCTGTAGATATGGAAGCACAGAAAATGTGGGATAAATACACCGAGTATAAAGATGAAATGTTCAGTAAGACCCATACCAGCTATAGCCCCTGGATTATTGTAAAAGCAAATAATAAACAAAGGGCAAGGTTAGAGAGTATTAAGTATGTGTTGTCAACTATTCCTTACGAAGGGAAAATGCTGCAAAAATTACATTATTCCCAGACCCTAATATTGTTACGAGATACCACAGAAAATCGTTCAGAGTGGATTGATGTTAATGTAGCGAGGTACTTACTTCTCCCCCTGCCATCTGTGTAACAATTTTCCATTCCTGTTCTGTAACAGGCTGAACAGAAAGACGGCCTAAACGAACCAATGCCATTTCAGCAAGTTTGGGTTCTGATTTTATTTGTGCCAAAGTAACAGGCTTTTTCAGTTTTTTGTGCGGGGCGAAATCAACAACCACCCAGGCTGTTTCTTCTGTTGTGGGGTCCTGGTAGGCTTTTTTGCAACTTTGGCTATACCCACAATTTCCACACCTTCATTACTGTGATAGAAAAAAGCCAGATCGCCTTTTTTCATTGCTTTAAGGTTATTACGGGCAGCATAGTTTCTCACGCCATCCCAGAATGTCTTCTTATCCTTTTCAAGCTGGTCCCAGGAATACTTAAATGGTTCAGATTTTATTAGCCAGTAAGCCATGTGTAATTTGATTATTTATTCAAAAATAGCAAACTCACCATCCACATGCCAGCACATCTGCAATGTGCATTGTCTTTGCACCTGTTGCTATTGCATTATCAACCTTAGTATCTGCCATACCGATGGAAATCGGATCGAACTTAACAGAGAAAGTACCGCCAAAACCGCAACAGGTATCTGAATCGGCCATTTCAATCAGTTCAAGACCTTTTACATTAGAAAGAAGCTTTCTGGGTTCTTTTTTTACGCCGCATTCTCTGAGGGCTGCGCAACTATCGTGGTAAGTGGCTTTTCCTTCCAATATGGCACCAAAATCTTCAACTTTAAGCACATTTACAAGGAAGTCGGTGAACTCATATATTCTTCCACACAAATCTTTTACATCATTATGTAAGGAAGAATTATCAAACAATTTTGTATACTGATTTTTTACAAAGCCAACACAACTTCCGCTTGGCCCCACGACTACATCACTTCCGCTAAAGTCTTTAATAAACTTAGAGCATACTTTTTTTGAATCATCCCAATATCCTGCATTAAAGGCTGGCTGACCACAGCAAGTTTGATTTGTATTATAATGAACATTGCACCCTGCCTTTTCAAGCACTTTTACCATGTTAAAAGCTGTATCAGGATAAAGCTGGTCAATAAAGCAGGGTATAAATAATTGTACGTTCACCATTAATGCTTTTTGAAATTTTTTGCTAAAGTAATCATTTTCAGTGCAGTAATTGCCGCCTCCTCACCTTTATGTCCATGTTTTCCGCCAATTCGTTCAATTGCCTGCTCTTCAGTATTTACTGTAAGCACCCCAAAGATTACCGGAACCGGTAATAACAAATTAAGTCTACCAATGCCTTCGGTTACCGACTGGCATACATACTCAAAATGCGGAGTATCACCTTTAATAACACAACCCAATGCGATAAAAGCATCTGGCTTATCTTTTTTGGCTGATTGTTCCCAAAAGTGCCTTATTGTAAAAGGTATTTCCACTGCTCCGGGTACTGTAACAATGATAGTTTTCCTTACGCCAATTTCTTCCAACTTGGCGACACATCCTCTCTCTAATTGGTCAGTAATGGCAGCATTCCATTCTGTTTTCACCAAAACAACACAGGCATCCTTTTTCAGAATGCCTGTATCAATATTGTGAAGATTACTGTTTGTTATATCAGCCATAATTAATTATTAGAACTGTAAACACCCATTTGTGCAAGGTATGTTTCGGCCTGTGATGCCTGGTCAGTTCTTGGATACTTCTCCCGTATTTCTTTATACAATTCAGTTGCACTTTTTGTGTCGTTCAGGGTTTTTTGGGCCAGGTAAGCAGCCATGAAAAGGGCTTCAGCTGAACCAAATTCATCTTCTTTAAACTGGTAGCCGGCTTTTTGTAATATTCAAACGCATCTTTATGCTTACCCATATCACCATATGCATCTGCAATAAGTTTATAAGCTCTGGCCTGTGCCGGTTTTGAACTGCTGCTGAATTTTTCAGGTACTTAATAGCCTTTTCGTTTTCGTTCAATTTAATATAGCAGGCACCGGCATAAAAATTAGCATTGTTACCAGCTTCTGTTCCGCCATATTTGTTAATCACTTTCAAAAAACCCCAGTTCTGGCCATCGCCATTTAAAGCAAGGCTCACAGAGTCCATGCGGAAATACTGCTCGGCCCTGAATATTACTTCCCGGGCTTTCACTTCTTTAGGTTCTTTCACAAATTTCTTATAACCAAACCAGCCACCTGCTATTACTATAACTGCAATACTGGCTATTGAAAGCACTTTGCCATATTTACCCCAAAAATCTTTGGCCTTGGCAATCACTGCTTCGCTGCCTTCCTGAACCTGTACAATTTTCTTGTCTGACATATAATTTGATTCGTTTTACAATATTTATTCAATCTTTAGTCAACGATGAAAGGATAATTTTGATCTACATAAATATCTTTCAATATTTCGCTGTCATCCGGCCAGGGGCTTTCCTCAGCAAATTTTACTGACTCTGCAACAATTACATCAATCCTTTTATCAATTGCTTCAATTTCTTCCTTGGTCGCAAAGTTGTTTTTTAAAATAGTATGTAAAACCATTTCAATAGGATCCTTACTTCTATATTCGTCAACTTCGTCCTTTGTTCTGTATTTCTGTGGATCACTGATTGAGTGACCCTTATAGCGGTAAGTTTTAATTTCTATTAAAGTGGGTCCACCCTTTTCTCTTGCCCTTTTTACAGCCCTGCTTACGCCTTCATGTACTGCTTCTGCACTCATTCCGTCAATAGTATCTGCCGGCATTTCATAGGCATCAGCCAGTTTGTATATATCAATAACATTGGAAGTACGATGAACAGAAGTACCCATGGCGTAGTTATTATTTTCGCAAATAAATACAGGCAATTTCCAGAGCATTGCCAGGTTAAAAGTTTCATGAAGCATTCCCTGACGGGATGCTCCATCGCCAAAAAATGCCAGCGCAACATTATCAGTACCACGGTATTGCTCTGCAAATGCCAGTCCGGCACCGGTACCTATCTGTGCACCCACTATTCCATGACCACCATAGAAGTTTACATCTTTTCCAAAAAAGTGCATACTTCCACCCTTACCTTTTGCACAACCTGTAGCTTTTCCATACAATTCAGCCATACAACTGTTTACAGATACCCCTTTTGCAATTGCAAGCCCATGATCACGGTAAGCCGTAATAAAAGAATCTTCAGATTTTGTAGCAGTAATGCAACCGGCAGCAATTGCTTCCTGCCCAACATACGAATGGAAAGAACCACGAATTTTTCCTTCCATTTTATATTTTTCTTCGGCCATCAGTTCAAACTGGCGGATGAGCTGCATTAACTCGTACCAGTAGAGATATGTTTCTTTCGAAAATTTTGAAGCCACGGCTTTAAATTTGATTATGTCTGGTTAAATCAGACAGGCCGCAAAATTAAGGGAAAGATGTGAAATTTTGGAATCAGATTTATGATTACACTATGCTTATTATGACATAATTAGGGCTTATCAAAGCCCGGTTTTTACCCATTGCCGCATACCACAAACCTGCGCTAACTATATTACGAAACAGCTCCTAATAAATTTTCGTTTCTCTCATGGTATTGAACCGAAAACTTTTGCAAAATCAATGTTCATTTAGATAACTTGCAGCCAATGCTCAGGTTTCGCCAAATAGCACTGTATCAGTTTAAAAATTATCCTCAAACGAGGTTCAGTTTTTCTGAACGGGTGACAGGTATTTGCGGCCTGAACGGGGCGGGTAAAACAAACCTGCTGGATGCCATACATTATCTCTGTTTCACAAAAAGCTATTTTTCAAGGACTGATAACGGTAATGTGCTGATAGGTGCTAACGGTTTTAGGATTGAAGGAAACTTTGAGCTGAATAATCATCCTGAAACAGCGGTCTGCATACTCAGGGAAACCGGTAAAAAAGAGTTTTCACTGAATGGAGACCCCTATGAAAGGTTTTCGAAGCATGTGGGACGATATACCTGCGTCGTTATTGCTCCTGATGATGCGGCACTGATAACCGGGGACAGCCGGGAGCGGCGTAGTTTTCTCGATTCCATTCTCTGCCAAGTTGATACTACATACATGCAGCACCTGATTAGCTATAAAAAAGTGCTCGGGCAAAGAAACTCGTTACTAAAGCAATTTGCAGAAAGCGGAATGAAAAATTACCATTTACTTGATGTGCTTGACAGGCAGCTGGAGATACCAGGTAATTTTATTTTTGAAAAGAGAAATGCCTTTCTTTTTTCTTTTTTACCATTAGCAACGAACTTTTATTCAGAAATTGCTCAGAAACAGGAAAACATAAATCTTGTTTACGAATCTGAATTATTGCAACAGCCAATAAAAGACTGGCTTATACAAAACCGCAATAAGGACTGCCTGGCACAACGAACAACTTCGGGTGTACACCGGGATGACATTGACATTTTGATGGATGAAAAAGAGTTTAGAAATACTGCCTCCCAGGGTCAGCGAAAAAGCCTCTTATTTGCTTTAAAGCTGGCTGAAATGGAGGTGCTGAAAAATGAAAAAGGGTTTGCGCCTCTTCTGCTGCTTGATGATGTATTTGAAAAGCTGGACGAAAACAGAATTGGCCGTTTATTACACAAAGTGTGTAATGAAAACAACGGGCAGGTTTTTATTACTGATACTAATGAAGAAAGACTAAAACAACACCTGGATGTTCTGTCCGTTAAATACGATATTATTAATTTGTAATTTTGAGGTATGGGTGAATATTCAATAAAAGAAGCGATGCAGGAATTTTTGAAGGTAAGCCGGATTAAGGGAGGTATTCAGGCATTACAGATTGAGGATGTGTGGGAGGAAATTATGGGAAAAACCATTGCCCGCTATACCGATAAACTACAGATAATCGGCGATAAACTGATTATCTCAACCTCTGTTGCCCCGCTTAAAAATGAACTGAAATACCAGAAAGAAAAAATTAAGCAGCGGGTAAACGAAGCCCTGCAGCAAAAGGTGGTGAATGAAGTAGTTGTGCAGTAAAATTTTACTTGCCAATTAGAAGGGAATCGGCAGCATTTATACTATCGGTGATACTGATTTGAGGTGTAGCTACGGGTCTTTCCTGTACGGACACTTGCAGCAGTTCATCCTTCATGTTACTCATTTCTCTGCCGCTTAATTTATTTATAACAGTTCCCTTTTTCAACAAGTAAATACACATATCAGCCCTCGAAGCAGTTTGAATGGCTTTATAATCGCAAGTAAACACCTGTATATTATTAAGGTTATTGGTGATTGCGATTTCTCTCGCCTCTTTCGGAAATGATGTGATGATATACGCAGGTATGTTCTTAGTCATTGCGATTTTATTTAACTGTTCTAAGTTATGAATCCAGACTCCTTTGCCGGGCAGCTTCTCTGCAATAAGCAACAGGCAATATGGTTGGGCTAATACATGTTCAGTTGAGTCAGTATTACTGATTCCCGACAGATTAAACCCTTTAATTGGCGGTTCATTGTTCTTACCTGCTCTTACCAGCTTATCATAACGCTTTACAAATTCATATGTGTCTTTACTAAAATCGGCAGGAAATTTGTCGGCAGTAAATTCCACTTCTCTACCATCTTTTTTGTACACAAAAGTAATTACAGTGCTGTCGGGTACAGCATTTGCAGGCATCTTCATCTTCTCTGAAATATTATTACCCTTTTTAAAAGGCAGGCAGTCAATAACTGGCAGATAGTTTAGTGTGTACCACTGAAAAGCAACACAAAAAAAAGCACTTACTAATATATAAACCGCTGCCGGTTTCAGGGTACTTACTGCTTTGATATATCTAATTTTAAACAATAAAAAAACAATCATCACCAGTAACACTAGATCTTTCATGAAGGATGTAAAAGAGGTAACAGGCAAACAGTCGCCAAAACAACCACAGTTTTTAGGTTTACCAGTAAAGACAGTATAACCAGTAAGGAATGTAAAAAATAGAATTAGTGCTAACAAAAGCCAGATGAATAACCTTATTTGCCAGCCAATAAGTAATGCGACGCCGGCAATAATTTCAAAACTGTTCATTAAAACGGACATTAGCAGGGTTATACCATTAAAACCATGAAGCCCCCACACTTCAAAAAACTCCTGCATTTTATAGCTCAGACCCATAGGATCATTTGCCTTCACAAGCCCTGAAAAAATAAATAGTAGTCCCACTGAAATCCTTACAACAGAAACTATGTATTTCATTACATTAGTATTAAAGCAAAAACTGCATAATTGATAATATCGTTATAATTGGCATCAATGCCTTCGCTGATTATTGTTTTACCATCATTAGACAAAATCTGGCGGATACGCTGCAATTTCATAAGTATTAAGTCAACAAAACTTTCCTGACTCATACTGCGCCAAGCTTCACCATAATCATGATTTTTGTCCTGCATCAGGGTTTTGGCAGCAAGAACATATGTATCATACGAAATTGATACTTCCGCAATATTCATTTCTTCAGGTGCATCTGCAGGCAAATTAAGCTGGATAAGCCCAATAACTGCATAATTGATAATGCCTTTAAATTCAGTCGCTATTCCATCTGAAACTTTTTGTTCACCTTTTTCCTGTATGGTTCGGATACGTTGGGCTTTAATAAAAATCTGATCAACAATAGAGATAGTGCGCAAAACTCTCCAGGCAGTTCCATAATCGCTGGCTTTTTTAATAAAGATTTCTTTGCAGGAACTAATGACTGAATCGTATTGCTGGTTAGTAGTACTCATATATCAAAAGCCAAATGGTTAAATAAGTTAAAATTATCTTTTGTGACTGATTTGACTGTTATATCTTAGCCTGCCTGCCGGCAGGCAGGCTTCAAAAATAACGAACAAAATCAAATGTTTACGCTTAACTGTAAAGGTCGTCTGCTTGTTGTGGATAAACCTGTTGTCATGGGCATTATAAACTGTACACCGGATTCCTTTTTTGCAGGCAGCAGGCGTACTGCAACAAATAGCATCCTGTATCAGGCGGAAAAGATGATAAAAGAAGGAGCAGCAATTATTGATATTGGTGGGCAAAGCAGCAGACCGGGCAGTGCAATGATTGGACCAGATGAAGAATTAAAAAGAATCATTCCTGCTATTGCAGAAATAAACAGGCAATTTCCGGAAGTCTACATTTCAGTTGATTCATTTTATGCCTTGGTTGCCCGGGAAGCTGTAGCTGCGGGGGCTTGTATCGTAAATGATATAAGTGCTGGCCAGATTGACAGCGAAATGATAACTACAGTTGCCGAATTGAGTGTTCCGTATGTCCTTATGCATATGCAAGGTACTCCGCTTACAATGCAACAAAATCCAGAATATGACGATGTGGCCAGGGAGGTATTAGATTTTTTTATTGACAAATCAGCTGAATTTAAACGTAAAGGAATTAATGACATTATAATTGATCCGGGTTTTGGGTTCGGCAAAACCATTGAACATAACTTCGAAATATTACGAAAGCTTGAGATTTTCAAATGCTGAATACACCTCTGCTTTTGGGCGTTTCCCGAAATCAATTATTTATAAAACACTTGACACTACTCCCGAAAATGCTCTTAACGGAACAACGGTATTAAATACAGCCGGACTGTTAAAAGGCGCATCTATACTTCGTGTTCATGATGTAAAGGAGGCTGCAGAAGCGATAAAACTTGTATCAGGCTTACTATAAAAAAGAAAGAGTAACACCTTGAGGTTACTCTTTTCGATGAAAAAATTTTCATCATTGCCTTAACTCAACCGGCAGCCCATAGAATGCGGATTTATTTTGGATATTCAGAAATATGCTTCACAGGTGTCCGGAATGTTTTCTAAAGATACAATAGATTTTTATAAGCCCTGGACTAAAAACGGAGCCAATCAAAAAACCCATCCCGAAATAACAGGATGGGTACAAAGGTGAGTATTTTATTAATTAAAAGTTCAATTTTAATGTTGATGTGTATCAACATTTTGGGGTGGCGGTGGTGGAGCAATATCTTTTTTTACTGGTGGAGCGTCTTTCACATCCACTACCTGTACATCAAATATCAGATGCTCGTATGGTTTGATATTGGGGCCTCCTGGCTGAGGGCCATATCCAAGCATAGAAGGAATGAATATTCTGCCAGAACTGCCCATTGTCATCATCCTTATGCCTTCATCAAATCCTTTAATCATTTGTCCTGCGCCAACAACAAAGGAAAGTGGCTCGGTATGATGAAATGCAGTATCAATATTGCTGTCGAACTTTTTGCCGGAGAAACTGGTTCCTGTGTACATAACAGATACATACTTTCCTGAATCAATTGCATTTCCTGTACCGGGTTTACTTATTTCAACAAAGGCACCCGATGGGGTTTTTTGAGCAGCAATTTTATTATCCTTAATATACTTTCCCACCACCTCAACTTCTTTAACCATAAAAGCAGTTCTTTCTTTTTGTTCATCAATATTTTTCAGGCTGTCATTTTTGAAAATTCCTAGCACCTTGGCGAATATTCTTATCCTGTCACCTTTCTTGTATTGCGGAGGAATACCATCAGGCATCCTTTTAATAAAGGTATCAATCATCTGTGTGGCTACAATGCTGTCACCTAATTTGAGGCTTGTCCAAACTTCTGAAATATCATACGGTTGTGTTTGTTCCATAACCGGGATGTAAACAGGCATTGAATTAGCGGTAGTAAAAAATACACTGTCTTTGACCATGTAGATATAAGACGCCTTAATAAAATCACCAACCTTAACCTTTTGGGTATCCTTACCGCTGAAAATCTGGTAAGGCATTCCACCGGGGTTTTGTAAGATGCTTTACCGCAACTGGCAATTACTATTGCAGCAGCAGCTAATAAGAATAAAACTTTTGTCGTTTTCATTTTCATTTTTTTATTGTAAAAAGATGTTCGCTTTCCTTCATTGCCTGTTTAAAACGTTCTACTGTTTTTTCCAGCGACTCACTGCTCCTTCCTCCGGACGCATTATAATGACCGCCGCCTTCAAAATATTTGCGGGCAAAGGTATTGCAATCAAAATCACCTTTGCTGCGGAAACTCCATTTTCTTTCTTCGTCCCGGTCAATAACCAGTGCCACTAATTTAATGCCCTGAATAGTTTGCGGATAATTTACCAGTCCTTCTGTATCTCCGGTTTTAATGTGGTATTTCAGCAAATCGCTTTTTGGAATCGCTATCAGCACCGTGTTATATTCATAAAATACTTCCATTCGATGCAACAAAACATGACCGGTAAAACGTAACCTGTTCTCCAAAAAGTTATCAAACAGGTTTTCATGTACTTTATCATGCGCAAAACCTCTTGCTTTAAGATCGGCTACCAGGCTGTGTACACCTGCATGCGCAGAGGGAAAACGGAACGAACCGGTATCTCCCACAACGCCAGCATAAAGACATTCTGCAATTTCTTCATTTATTTTATCGCCATTTCCAGATTCAATGATAAAATCATAAATCATTTCGCAGGTAGAGCTTTTAGATGTATCGCTGATGCCATAAGCAAACGAATCAGCATCCGGTTCCTGGTGATGGTCGATAAGGACTTTTGTACAGGTAAGCTCTTTAAGCTTTTCTGTCATCGTTTTGGTCCGGTAAAAAATATTAAAGTCAAGGCAAAACAGCCATTCTGCTTCATCGAGTAACTGATTTGCTTTTTGCCTGTTTCTTTCATAATCTATTACTTCTTTGGCGCCAGCCATCAGTTTACCCAATCGGCCCAGTTAGTGGGTGAAATAACAGTAACTGTATGACCAAACTGCTCCAGAAAGCTCTTTAATGCCAACGATGACCCCATCGCATCCGCATCAGGCTTTTGGTGTGTGGTTATCACAACTTTACGGGATTGCAGCAATAGAGGGTATATTTCCTGTATCGGTTTCATAAAACGGGTGCGAAGATAAGGTGAAATGGTTGAAGGTTGAAAGCTAATGATTCTGACTTCTACCTGTCACTAAAGATGGTTTCGCACCTTCAACTTCGTATTTCGTACTTACTAAACTTTGGACTACATTTGCGGCCGCAAAACATAAACAAAAATATGAGTAACAGAACATTCACTATGATTAAGCCTGATGCCATGAAAAATGGTCATGCAGGTGCAATTATTGACAGAATTATTAAAGAGGGATTCAAGGTCAAGGCATTGAAGATGCTGAAATTATCTGCTGAAAAGGCTGGAGAGTTTTATGAAGTCCATAAAGAAAGGCCCTTTTATGGCGAACTGGTTGACTTCATGAGCAGCGGCCCCATCATTGCAGCTATTCTTGAGAAAGAAAACGCCGTAGACGCTTTCCGTAAACTAATTGGCGCTACGAACCCTGCCAATGCTGATGAGGGAACCATTCGTAAATTATATGCAACTTCTGTTGGCGAAAATGCTGTTCATGGCAGCGATAGCGACGAAAACGCTAAAATTGAAGGTGATTTTATGTTCTCTGGGTTGGAGACATTTTAGTCAGAAATCATATGTTATTTAAAAGCAGCCAGCGGCTGCTTTTTTATTTAGAAATATTTTGTCCTGATAGTAACTACTGTTAGTTGGCCGGGTGTATGTTGAAAACTGGCACGGCTGAACGAAGGCGGGCCAAATGTACCCATCGCATTATTGGAAAAGCCAAAACCCTCTTTAGGAATACCCAAAAGGTTCTTATTCATCTTAAGGTCATCATTTTCATCATGAAGAATAGCCACAGCATAAGTGCCTGAAGGAAGATTGGTGAAAATTACCTCTGCCCTTTTATTAATGATACTGAGTTTTACCCGTTTTACTGCTTTCTCCGGATTGTTGGGATAGCCAACACCATCTTTAAACAGGCTGACAAGCACATGACCTTTTTCATTCCTGGCATTATTTATTGTAATCTTTACTCCTTGTTCTGCAGGAGTATTGAAAGAATAAAGAAAAGTCAGTAAAAGAAATGCAAAAGATATTATGTATATTTTTCTCAACGCTAATATGGGTATTATATTGATTTCGTTTTTCTGACCTTGTTCACTACGGGTTCAACCGTAAATCCAGCTTTGCGAAGCAAGTTAATCACTCCTTTATCACCGGGCAGGTGTCCGGCACCAACCGCTACCACCAAAGATTTTTCTGGCATCAGCTTTTTCATTTTCTCTGTCCAGTTATGATTGCGGTTATTAAGTAAAATATCTTCATACTGCATCATACCTGCCTCACTTTTTGAAATCATATCGCCGAGTTTGGTCAAATCCTGCTCACGGTAAGCATCCATCATATCTTTCAATTCTTTTTCTCCTTCTGCTTCTTTGTTGTCTACACTTACCATTTTTGCTAATTCCTCTACCTGAATTTTATACGGAATACTGTCAAAAATACTCATCTGGAAAGCAGCGGTTTCCATACCTTCAATAGACTTGCCGTGTTTCTTCGCTTCTTCCATTATTAATTGTTCCATTGCCACCTGCTCTTCACAAACCATGGTAGACTCCATCAGCATAGCCGAAGCCAGTAACGGCTTATACTTTTCAATCATTGAAAAAGGAAGTAGTGAACTTTTTTCTTCAAATATTTTTTTTACTTTTTGGTATTCTTCTTCTGTCAACAGGTCAGCCAGTGTGGTATCGTTCCTCATATTCATTTTGTTCATTACACTCATCATGTCGAACAGGTTGTCCATATCCAGCTCAAGGTATACAGCATCCGCATTTTTTAATGCTTTTACCATATTTTCACTCAGAAAAGCATCTTCTTTACAAAGCATGTGAATAGTGCCAAACAGGTAAGAGGGCTTGCTCAAACCATTACCAGTCACTTTCCATAACAAAGATTTGTCGCCTTTCATTTCTTCTTCCTTTTGGGCGCAACTTGTTAACGCAACCAAACCCATTAATAAACCAGCTCCTATTTTCTTCATTTTATTTTTTTGAAAATTAATCAAATACCTGCTGCAAGACAGTACCTTTCATACAGAGGTTGCATTATTCCACCACAGCCTCGGTGCCATATACTTGGTTTTTAAACCTCAGCGAAGGTGAAGGGATGAACTCACTAAAACCCAATTGTTCCCATTTTTCATCAACGGATTTTATTGTTGCATCATCAGCCACAATAATATTCGGCCAGTCCCGCTGAAACCCATCCAATTCTTTCGTTTTGCGGGTGCCGTCAAGACCCATACAGGCAGTGTAGTTGTATCTTGCGAGTTGTGAGCCTTTAGCTTGCTGTTTAACAAGATGATAATCCCTTTTGGGGTCAAGGTTGTTACAAAAACGCCATAGTGCTATTGACAAATCATTTGCATCTACGGTGTGTTCCACATACAATATCATCTTGATGCCCGAAATTTCGGACAAGGTACACAACTGCGCATGCAATTGCTTTATATGTTCGGGCCTGTTCTTTTGAACCGAGATTAGTAGACAAGGAATTTCTTTTGTAAGAAGGCTCGCATTAACAGATTTTATTTCAGGAAACCCATTTTTGAGTTTACTTTCAATTACTCCAGATACCATACTCAAGACTCCCGGTTCATAACTATCTTCTTTCTCTTCCTCAAATTTATATGTTCCGTCTATACACATTTTACCGCCAAAGCCCATTTTATTGCAACTATGGTCCAGCACATCCATTGGTCCTGTCGAAAAGTAAATGTCAGTAGCTGGATTTAAATTCTTAAATACATCTTTCGCCAGATTCTCGTAGTCACTTATCCCTAAAGGGGACTTAAGAATCCCCCAATCAGGGGGTGGAGGGGCAGTAAGCACCAAAATTTTATTAAACATCATTTGCCCGGCGCCCCACATCGCATTCATTACTTTTTGCCCTTGCCCGGCATATTCTTTTTTAATTTTTGTTATAACCAGGTTATGAAATACACCTTCCACCGGCATGTCCATATCCGTTATTTCAGGTACCATAGTCATTTTTATGGGTGCCAGAAAAATCCGTTCAGTTGCCTTTCCAAGCCATGCATCTTCCTGTGGCGGGATACCCACAATTGTAGCTGGGTATATAGCATTTTTTTTGTGCGTAATGGCAGTGATGTGAAATTTCGGGTACCAGTCTGGCAGCGAATAATACCCTGTATGATCGCCAAAAGGGCCTTCCCAAATCAGTTCATCATTTGGGTCAACATAACCTTCGATTACAAAATCAGCATCGGCAGGTACTTCTATTTCTGGCTGTGTAATGCACTTTACCAAATCCACTTTCTTTTTACGCAGAAACCCTGCCAACATGTATTCATCCACATTCTCAGGCAGTGGTGCTGTGGCAGAATAGGCATATGCCGGATCTCCACCAAGAGAAACAGCAACCGGCATTTTTTTATTTAATTTTTTATACTCGTTAAAATGCTTTGCCGACACCTTATGTTTGTGCCAGTGCATACCAGTGAGTTTTGTACCAAATACCTGCATGCGGTACATACCTACGTTGCGGCTGTTGGTGCTCGGATCTTTTGTATGGATTACAGGAAGTGTAACAAACGGACCTCCATCTTTTGGCCAGCATTTTATTACGGGCAACTTCGTAATATCCGGGATGTCCATTACAACTTGCTGGCATTCGCCCCTGCCCCTTTTTACTTTCGGCATCCAACTGGCAAACTGGCTAAGTTTGGGAAGCAATTTTAATTTATCAAGAATGCCCTCTTTGGGCGAACTAAGCAGGTGAAAAAGGCCTTCAATCTCTTTAGTTATATCATCTAGATGATTTACACCCAATGCTATACACATCCGTTTTTCGCTGCCATAAGCATTCATCAGTACTGGAAAATTATAACCAGTATTTTCAAACAGCAGTGCTTTGCCCCCATTGCCCGATTTACTGATACGGTCGGTAATCTCTGCAATTTCAAGTTCAGGATTTACATAGGTTTTTATCCTGATGAGTTCTCCAGCTTTATCTAATGCTTCAACAAATTGTTGCTGATTTTTCCAGGCCATGATATTATATTCCGGTATTAATCGGGATTGCGAAGGTACAACACCGCCTGTGAGTAAATGTTTACAAAAAAAGGAGAAAACTAATATACAGTAGGGCAACCCGTCTTACCTTTTCCTTTCATGCCCCTTCCATAGCCATTGTCCCCTGCTGATGAACCCAGGCCTATGGAAAGGTGGACACCTGCAAAATAGTAATAGTCATCAGCTTTGGGACTGCCCCGTTGTGCCCCTTTTGATGGATAAGCAGAACTGCCCCCAGCCTCATCGCCACGGTAGCTCATATCGACTGCCAACTGACCTTTTGCCGCCAGCAAATCATTTTCATCTATATAATTGGTGCTTACATCATCCAGGTAATCAGTAAAAAGTTTTCGGATGCCTCCTTCAAGTCCAATTCTGATATTTTCAGTTAGGGCATATTTAATTCCTCCGCCAAAAGGTACTGCAAATTGAGTGAGGCTGTAGGGTTTCCGGTCAGGGTACCCGGTTATTCCCTGTCCTTCAGTACTCAAAGGCTTTAGGTACACTTTCTGACTTCCCTGGTAGGCATATGGATCGTATTTTAAAAAGGCAAGCCCTGCAAAAAAGTATGGAGAAATTTTTCTCTCATATAGATTAAACAGATAGTATTCGCCCAGCAGGCTGCCTTCAACAATTACTGTTTCAAAAGCCAGATTCCTTGCCTGAATACCTGTATCCTTATTAAACCTGTCGGCCCCGCCTACAATTGCATAAGTTCCTCCAAGGCGAACCAATACTTTTTCTGTAACTTCATAACTCGCAGTAATGCCTACTGCACCATTTGTAACTTTTTTAGGAAAAATAGCTGATGTCAAATCGCCGTTGTAAGCAGCAGCTCCACCAAACACACCAACATGTATTCTTTGGGCATTAATAAAAAGTGATAGTTGTACAAAAGCACAGATAAAAATTGACTTTTTCATATAATATATGATGGATTCGCTGCAAAGGTATGTTTTCATCTATTTATTCTCAACGTAAAAACACCTTTTTAAGTATTGCTAACACAATTATCAGGCCACTTATCACATATTTTTCTGCCGCCAGAACAGATTAATTACTTTCGGATATTTAAATATTTATTATGAAAAAAATCTTTTCTTGCCTGTTTATTATTGCATCAACAACTATCATTTTTTCGTGTAAACAAATGGGAAAAGGTTCAGGCGAAAAACCTGATGCCCTTGCTATAAACATTGATACTTCTGTTAATCCCGCTGATGATTTTTTTCAATACGCAAATGGCGGCTGGATTAAGAAAAACCCCATTCCCGCTGAGCAGTCATCATGGGGAATAGGCAACCTTGTTATTGAAGAAAACCTGAAACGCCTCCGTGAAATTTCAGAATCTGCAGCCAGATCAAATGCGGCAACAGGCTCTCCTGATCAAAAGATTGGCGACTTCTGGAAGATGGCAATGGACAGCGCCAAAATTGAAGCCGACGGATTAAAACCTTTGCAACTCTGGATTAATACAGTGGATGCTGTTAAAGATGTAAAAATGCTGGTGTCCACTGTTGCCGGGCTAAAAAAGATTGGCTCCTCTACCCTGTTTAGCAATTACATTACACAGGATGACAAGAACAGCGATGTAATGGCATACAAACTATGGCAGGGCGGCATCGGCCTTCCGGAACGAGAATATTATTTTAAAACCGATAGTGCCACTATCAATATACGAAATGAGTATGTGAAATACATTTCCCGGATACTTATAATGGCAGGCGATGATACTGCCGTTGCAGCAACATCAGCTAAAAATATTCTGGCATTAGAAAGCAAACTGGCAGCATCGAGCCGCAAACTGGCCGACCTGCGTGACCCCTACCGCAATTACAACAAACTGGCCATTACCGACCTCGGCAAATCGGGCAGTAATATTGACTGGCCGGCTTTCTTTAATGCAAGCGGTATAACAGGTATTGACTCGGTCATTGTTGGCCAGCCGGAGTTTTTCAGCACACTGGATAAACTGTTGAAAACAGTTCCCCTGCGGGACTGGAAGAGTTATTTGAAATTTAACCTGATCAGCGACTTTTCCGGTGCCTTGCCCGACAAGTTTGGTGTGGCTGCATTTGAGTTCAACAAACTTTTCAGCGGGGCTAAAGAAAGAAAGCCAAGGTGGAAAAGATCCATACAGTCATCAGAAAATGTAATGGGCGAAATGCTGGGACAATTATATGTAAAAGAGTTCTTCAATGAAAAAGCAAAGAAACGTTACGAAGATATGGTTGAGGCAGTTCGGGCAGCGCTCAAAACAAGGATTGAACAATTGAATTGGATGGGCGACAGTACCAAACAGAAAGCTTACTCCAAGCTGGCCACTATTAAAAAGAAGGTAGGCTATCCAGACAAATGGAAGGATTTTACCGCTATGGAAATTGGTAAAGAAAGCTACTTGCAAAACCTGATTAATGCCAACCTGTGGTGGCATAACTACACCGTAAACAAACTGGGTAAGCCAGTTGACCGTGAGGAGTGGGATATGTATCCGCAAACCTACAATGCATACTACAATCCTTCCAACAATGAGATAGTATTGCCAGCTGGAATCTTTACCGTTCCGGGTTACAGGGATGAAGAACTGGACGATGCTACCGTATATGGCTATGCGGGGGCATCTACCATTGGTCACGAAATTACACATGGGTTTGATGATGAAGGCCGTCAGTTTGATGCTAAAGGGAACCTTGTAAGCTGGTGGACAAAGAAGGATGAAGAACTCTTTACCAAAAAGGCTGATGTAATGGTGCAGCAGTTTAATGAATACGAGCCACTGCCCGGATATAAAATTAACGGCAAGGCTACCCTCGGCGAAAATATTGCTGATCTTGGTGGTATACTGCTGGGGCTAGAGGCTTATAAAAAAACTGAAGAATACAAAACCGATAAACCAGTGGCCGGGCTTACACCTTTGCAGCGCTACTTCTTAGGCTACTCGTTGGGCTGGCTGGGACATTCAAGAGATGAAAGCCTGCGCAACCAGTTGCTAACCGACGTACACTCACCTGCTAAGTATCGTGTAAACGGACCTTTTGTAGATGTGGATGATTTCTATACTGCCTTCAACATTAAGCCCGGCGACAAAATGTACCGTGCCGATAGTTTAAGGGTGAAGATTTGGTAAACCGGTTAATATTTAAAAAGGCTGCTGTTTAGCAGCTTTTTTTGCATTTATACTTGGTATTTCGCTGTAAAAAGGCTGAAATATCAAAATAAAGACAACGGGCAGGATGAGAAACGGCATAAAAAAACAAAACTGATTGCCATGGTACTGCAGCGGATTTGATAGAAAAATAATCCAGGTGTTATATTATTGCAAAGTGAAGCAGTGGTTAATAGCGAAAGAAAATAGAATGAATTTCAATAGTGGAAGTTTCGCATAATGAGAATAGCAAATTGAGTGGATAGCGACAAATACTCACCCATTCTTCAACCTGTACCCCTGTAATAATATATTTTCTTACTCCGGTTGAAACGGATTTCAATTCTCTCATATTGGAAAGTAGTGCCATCAAGATATTCCTTACCTACAACGATAGCGGTGGTAATGCCGGCCTTCGTAGTTAGCTGTACCGGTACCGTAATTTCGAAACGGTTACCAGGGTGGGCCTTCCAGAATGTTTTATCACTCATTGTAACAATTCTGCGGGGCACATTCCGTAAATTTTTCATATAGACCTGCACGGTATCTGCAAGGTACCCCTCCGCCGAATCAGCTTTGTGTTCATTGCGGAGGCGAAACAGGTCATAAACAATTTCTCTCTCTGTCCCTTGCCATAGTTGTTCCTTTGGAGTTTTATCAGAAATGAAACAAGCAAACAGCAAGTGCAGAATAATTATCATTGAAAAAGATTATTGTTGATTAAGTAACAACAAAAACCGTGAGTCAGCCTATTTTTCCGGTCAGACCTCGGTATGTGTGCTTAGAATGTATTATTGTACACCACCTCCACATTTCCTGTAAACCCTTTAATGGGAGGATCCATTTTTTTTATGAAGACATCAATTCTCATTATCTGCGGGAAAGACGTATGAATGGCTGCGGCTATTTCCATAACCAGGGTTTCCAGTAAGGGAGTGGGCTTTTGCATCCGATTTTGCACCAGATCATACACGGCAGCATAATTAATAGTACTTTCAATCTCCTGTATCACTTCATCAGGAGCCGGATATGCCAGTGTTATATTCACCTCAAATTCATTACCGGTTTGCCGCTCTTCTGCATACAATCCGTGATAAGCAAAGAACCGTAGGTGATTGAGTTTTATTGTAATTATTGCAGACATATATAATCATAAATCCAGCAAAGACACAAAGCTATTTCCTTGTGACTTTGAGGAATACAAATTAATGTACCCCTTTCATTCCCAGATATCTTTCTGCATCAAGGGCAGCCATACATCCACTGCCTGCAGCTGTTACCGCCTGGCGGTAGGTTTTGTCCTGCACATCACCGGCAGCAAATACACCTTCCACATTTGTTTTTGATGTACCAGGAACAGTCTTGATGTATCCGTCTTCATACATATCAATCCATCCTTTAAAAATATCAGAGTTGGGATGATGACCGATGGCAACAAAAAAGGCACTCACATTAATTTCTTTCTTTTCCCCAGTTTTATTGTTCCTGAGCCGCACAGCATTTACTGTTTTTTCACCCAACACCTCATCTGCTTCACTATTCCAGTGAATGGTAATATTAGGTGTATTCTTCACCCTTTCTGCCATTACTTTGCTGGCACGCATTTCATCCCGGCGAACGATCATGTTTACATGCGAGCATATTTTTGAAAGGTATAGAGCTTCTTCAGCAGCAGTATCACCAGCACCCACAATGGCCACCTCTTTTCCTTTAAAGAAGAAACCATCACATACTGCACATGCGCTTACACCAAAGCCATTGAGGCGTTGTTCACTTTCCAGTCCCAGCCATTTGGCTGAAGCACCTGTTGAGATAATCACTGCATCAGCTTCAATCCATTTTTCTTCGTCTATTTCCACTTTATGCACCGGCCCGGTAAAGTCAACCTTTGTGGCAATACCATAGCGGATATCGGCACCCATACGGGCCGCCTGCTTTTCAAAATGCTGCATCATCTCCGGCCCCATAACACCTTCGGGATAGCCGGGATAGTTTTCGACTTCCGTAGTGATCGTCAATTGTCCGCCCGGCTGTATACCCTGGTACAAAACAGGTTTCAAACCCGCCCGGCTTGCATAAATAGCTGCTGTGTAACCGGCAGGCCCGGAGCCAATAATTAAACACTGTACTTTTTCCATAATTCGATTATTCTGTTATCAGCAAAAATAACTGTTATCCTGTTTCAGAATGTGACAATAGTCAACTAAAACTAACGGGGTATAATGATTGTCCTGTACTGCGAAGCATAGCCGCCAAAATAGCCCAGTGCCCCACCCTGCATATTGCTTATTACTTTTATGGGCGATGAAAAAGGGTTGCCCACACTGGCATACGAAAACTCCATAGTCCGCCAGAAATCGAATGTGGCTTTGTCAATATTACAGAGTTTAAGCGTAACAGTATCTCCCTTATCAAAATAGGCTTCATCATCGTAGCTGGTTTCGGTACGGTCGGTGCCCCTGTCAACCGGAATAGTATAGGTTGTGCCGTCAATAATCTGGTCATCTGCTACTGAATTTAGTCCCGGGTAATATGGTTCCCTGTTTCGTTTAGTAAAATAGCGTATGTAATCACCTAAACCGGGCGGATCGGTTGCTGTAATCATTAACGATACTTTATTGGAATCGTTTCCTGAAGGAGCCTGTTTCCAGTATAGTGAATCAATATTTTTTGTTACGGGTGGTATAAGAGTAGTAGCCGTATATTCTTTCCCTTCGCTAACAATACGTAAAGAGTAATTTCTGTTGAGCTCTCCAGTAAAAGCTGTGGCCAGGTTTGAAGAGTCGATAGAATAATAATAAAATATATAGCCACCACCGGCAGAAATTGTATACTCTTTCAGCTTGTGTGTAAGTACCCCGTTTGATATATAAACTTCGGCATTATGTACAAAACTGCTGGCTAGTATGCCTGGGTTTAACTCAGAAAAATAACCAAGGCTTCTTGAAAGATATACAAGCGGTGCTGTGTTGTTCTCAATTGCGGCTTCCACCACCAATTTGGGTTCTGCATTGTCAAGCTTAAAATCAATCGGTTTTTCGCATGAAACTGCTATAATAGGAAAAAGGAAGACAATTATATACCGGCGTACACTCATACTGTTGCAAAAATAACCACGGTAATAAGAAAAGGTTGTAAACAAATGATAAAAAGCAGCCCTGGCTGATAACCGGGGCTGTGTAATTAATAACCCATCAAAATACTTATCCTAAATATGCTTTCAAAGCGCTGCTGTAACGGGCTTTTTGAAGGCGTTTAATGGCTCTTTCCTTAATCTGCCTGATCCGTTCTTTTGTCAGATCGT
Source organism: Chitinophagaceae bacterium (assembly GCA_016719815.1). Classification (GTDB taxonomy): domain Bacteria; phylum Bacteroidota; class Bacteroidia; order Chitinophagales; family Chitinophagaceae; genus JJ008. The sequence goes on from JADJYK010000012.1 coordinate 79,182, forward strand.
ATTTGTGACCAATTTGCTCAATGGTGACACCATTTTCTCCATCCAGGCCGAAATAAGCATTAACAATCTCGGCTTCGCGGGGTGAAAGTGATTTCAACACACGGCGGATTTCGTTACGGAGCGAATCCTTCATTACATCATCGTCTGTGTCATCGCTGCCTTCGAGCAGGTCGCCCATGGCCACATCTTCCGCTTCATGCACAGGCGCATCAAGAGATGTGTGGCGGGTGTTACTCTGGAAAATGTTGTTAATCTCTGTTTCACTCATCTCCAGGAGTTCGGCCAGTTCTTCCGTAGAGGGTTCTCTTTCATGTTCCTGCTCAAAAGCCATGTAGGCTTTATTTGCCTTGTTGTAGGTGCCAATTTTGTTTTGAGGCAGGCGGACTAATCTGCCCTGCTCTGCCAACGCCTGAAGGATGGACTGGCGAATCCACCAAACAGCGTAAGAAATGAATTTGAAACCTTTGGTTTCATCGAAGCGTTGTGCCGCTTTGATCAAGCCGAGGTTACCCTCGTTAATTAAGTCACTAAGTGACAAGCCCTGATGTTGGTATTGCTTTGCTACCGATACCACGAAACGGAGGTTGGCCTGAACAAGTTTGTCTAATGCTCTTTGGGCGTCGCCTGGATTTTTATGAAACATCTTGATACGCTGGGCAAGGGTTGTTTCCTCTTCTGGCGTAATCATAGATATTTTTGAAATTTCCTGCAGATATTTTTCAACCGCTTGGGAATCTCTGTTCGTAATCTGGGTAGCAATTTTTAGCTGCCGCATAATTTATATGGGTTTATTTATCAAATGTTAAAAGACTGTCTTTGTTTGCAGAATGTTGCAAACGTATAGTTAATTGCAGGAATTGAATTCACCGTCCGGGACTGCCTGCAAAGGTAGCTAATGATTGCGGAATATCATAATGTTTGGCCATGAAAGTTGATGACAATAATCAACAACTTCACGATATTTTGTGAATAACCCAAACCAGTATGTGTATTACTACCCGGTAAAAAGCAGGTTTATGCCTGTTCTCCAGACTTTTTCTTATTATTTTTTGCAAATAAAACCATAGTATTACACCTGTGAGGAATAAAATCGCAGATATCAGCTCTGCCTGTGTTATTTGCATTCCCAAGAATTTCATTTTTACATTTACCCGTATTTTTTCTATAAAAAAACGTTCCAATCCGTTAAAAATCAGGTATAAAGCAAAAAGTTGGCCGGGCACTTTTAACTTTTTTCGCACAGCCCATAGTGCCAGAAATAAAAAGAAGCAGGCCACTACTTCGTAAAACGGGGTGGGAAAGACCGGCGATGGCAGCTGGTTACAATATTTCGTATCCTCGCACCCTTTAATATGTACGCCTTCCTCATTTACGTTGTTAGGATAGTTATAGGCAAACATCCAGTTGGGCAAGAAACCAAGTGCTCCGGGTTTCTTGAAACTGACATGCGGTACTTCCCCCAGCGTCTTATGTTCCTTTAAAAAATATGTTTTATTGCTGTCTAGAGTTCTTGAAAAATCGCCCTGGGCAGCGACAACAATCTCATTTTCATTGTTGAGTGTATAGGCGGAATTGTATACACCCCAGTCACCATCGCCTGCCACCTGGCAGCCAATGCGACCTATGGAGTAGGCTATCATTAAAGCTGGCGCAGCGGCATCGTTCAGGTGCCAGATGGCAATATTATGCTTACGGGCATAAATCCAGATTGCAATGGCGGCACAAATAAGACCGCCGTACATGGTTAACCCTGCAGGAGAAAAAAGGTAGGCTTTGGGGTTTTCAAGAAAACCGCTCCAGTTTTCAAATATGTCGAACAACTTGGCACCCAGAAGGCCAAATATCAGAGCGATGATGGTAATCTCTCCAACCCTGTCTTGTGGCCAGATGCGTACAGTTCTTTTCTCCGGTTTTGCTAATTGCTGCTTTTTCTTTTCCCACCATTTTAGTCCGGCAAAGAATAGACCCAGCCCGATACCGGCAGGCCAGTTGCCGAGGGTGGAGAAGATAAAAGTCTGCGGATCATCAGTGGCCGATTTATCCATGATGAACAGTGCCAGAATTTTGTATCCTAATAGGAAGCCCAGCAGAAAGTTAAGGCCAAGATCGAGCCAGGAAGCAGGCTCGCCTACCATTACCTGCATTTCGGAAGGCTGTAACAAACCCTGTTTGCTTTTGCGGCTCAACTCACTGGCAAGAAAAAAGCCGCTACAATAAATGCGATGGCAACAAAAAGCCAAATGAATTTACAAACCTGAGCCCTTCCCACTCTATGCCAAACAAATCCTTTAAAGCGTAATATAAATTAGGATACATGTTATTGATTGTGGAGGCGAATATAGTGAAAGTTGGGGTTTGAGTGATAGCCACGAATGCACTTATGGAGTGTATTGATTTTATTTGTGCATTTGTGGCTGCAAAAAACTCCGGCCTATTGACCGGAGTTACTATAAATCTCAAAAAAAGAATTAATTACAATACTGCTCAAATGCACCGATGAGGTTTTGGGCAATCAGCTGTGCCGGGCGGCCTTCTATCTGATGCCTCTCAAGATAATGAACCAGCTGGCCATTCTTAAAAAGGGCAATTGCCGGTGAAGATGGCGGATAAGGCAGTAAATGTTCCCTGATTTTCTTAATAGCATCAATATCAAAACCGGCAAAACTGGTGGTCAGAAAATCAGGTTTCTTTTCAGTATTGGCCACAGCCATCAGCACACCCGGTCTTGCCGAACCTGCAGAACAGCCACATACTGAATTAATCATCACAAGTGTGATGCCTTCTTTTGCCATTTGTGCTTCCACTTCATCCGGAGTAAGCAGTTCAGTGAAACCATTATCTGTTAATTCTTCCTTCATAGGAATTACAATCTCAGCTGGATACATATTTTTTCTTGTTTTTGTTTGAAAAGCAAAAGTAAAGAATTTGAATTGCGGATGAGTAACCCGGAAATTATGACACCAGAAATTCCACAAATCGGAAATAATGACTTTTAAAAAGGCTGCAAACTGACGAAACTGTCAGTAAAAATACCGGTGGTATACCATTTGACGTACTATGCCAAACAAACAGTTTTAAAAACTAAAATTTTATAACAATGACAAACACAAAGTTCAACACCAGGCCTTTTGAAGGAACACTCAACAACCTTGTTGATGATTTTTTGCTGAATTTCCTGCAACGTTCAAAAAAGACTTTAACAATTCTGAAAGAAAGGGATTTGTACCGGTAAACGTCAAAGAAACAGAGAAAGCATTTGTACTGGATGTGGTGGCGCCGGGATTTGAAAAAGCGGATTTCAAAGTAGGTGTCGAGCAAAACCTGCTCACTGTAAGCGCCGAGAAGAAAGAAGAAATGAAGCAGGAAAATGAAAAACAAATCCGCCGTGAGTTTGGCTTCAGATCTTTTAAGAGAACTTTCACATTAGATGAGCAAATTGATGCATCTACTATCAGTGCTTCTTACGTCAATGGAGTGTTGACATTAAACCTTCCGAAGAAGGAGCCAGTCAAACCGTTGACAACAGAAATTGCAATTAACTAATTAGTTCTTATATACATTTTTCTCATAAGCAGTTGGTTTTGGTTTACAAACCCTCCGTTTCAACGGAGGGTTTTTTTTTAGTGACTGCAGAGGCTGCAGGCCTCCCGCCTCCGGGTATCAATTAAATACTGAATCTTCCATTCCCCGTTAATCCTCACCAGCTGAAATGAATTTACCCCGCAATGACTGAACTCACCTTTATAATAAAATAAATAGGGTGTCCAGGCGACAGCAAGACAGTCATCTGTTTTGATAGCTTCATATACTATTCTTTCATCAACATCGCCGGGATGGCTCTTGCTTACTGCTGTAACGAAACCATGCAGATTTTCATTAACCGCTTCAGGCATTTTCTCTTTGTTATACCGGATAGTTTGAAGGATTGCTTTAGCAGTAAAGCAATCTTTCAGTAATAATGTGTCTGCATTTTTCATTGCGTGGAACAGCTTTGCAATTGCACTCCTAACTGAATCTTCTGCCGTTTGTGCATGTGCCGCTGACAATGAACATACTGTTAACAGAATCCAAAAAATACGCATGTTAACTTTTTTAAGAGTTTGTGGCAAATGAATTGCCATGAAATATACAGGTTTAAATATAAAAGGTGTAACCATGCAGGCAGCAAGATTTTTACAGGCGGTAGTACTTATGATGGTGGTGGCTCTTGCGGCAAGTTGTGCCACAGGTAAAGAATATACCTCAAAAATATTTGCTCCCCGAAATACAGTGGCAAAGGATTCTGCTGTTACTGCATCACCAAAATTTCTGGATATGGGCGATGAAATTTCAGATAGCACATCTATGGTTTCGACAGAAGTATTTTCCGGAAAAGACACGGTTATTGCAGTTTCAGCAGCATATGAAAAAAATGTTGTAAAAGCAGATACAATTGTAAAGACCGAAAGCACACCTGCTGAGCCTGGTGTACGGATTGTGAAAAACGGCGAAACAAGAAATAAACGTAAAAGAGAATAATTATTTGATATTATTTACAACCATAAAAATCAGACCCATGAAGCGAACATTTATCTATTCTGCTGTTGCCCTGCTGGCAATAGCTTTGTTCTTTACCAGTTGTAAACCGAGCCGTGTGTGGGCAAATAAAAAGAAAGAGAAAAAGGAATATGCCCAACCCGAGAAGTACGACAGAAGGTATGAAACACCACCTCCTCCACAACCGGTAAGATACACTTCCAATCAGTCACTTATTATTACTCCGTACCCTGGATTTGTGATGAAGCAAAATCCAGATGGAAAATTTTACCACCGTACTCCGCAAGGTTACCTGTACTGGAAGGGATATGACAACAGGTTTTACTTGGACAGCTATTACCTGGGCAAAGTGAGGTACACTAACTGGGAATACGACGAGTGGAAACGATACAGGAGAAGCAGCAGATAGAATAATTTCACGCAGTTTACTGCAGGGATTTTGAGATACAGAATATTTTTCAAGGTCTTTTGCTAAACTGCGTGAATTTTTATTTATAGCCCAATATTCTCATCATACTTTGTGCTGTTTGCTGCTTAGCATATACCCAGTCTACCAGTTTGCCATTTTTATCGTAGCCTACAATAACATGTTTGGGTGACGGGATAAGACAGTGCTTAATACCACCGTAACCGCTTATCTGGTCCTGGTATGCACCGGTATGAAAAAAGCCAACATATAAAGGCTCTTTATCGCCATTTGTTTTGGGCAGAAATACTTCGTTTATGTGTTCCTCTGAGTCGTAATAATCGTGACTGTCACAGGTCAGGCCGCCAAGAACAATACGCTGGTGGTCCTGATCCCACTTATTCACCGGCAGCATCAGGAATTTTTCACCAATACCCCATGTGTCGGGTAATGTAGTAATGAACGATGAATCAATCATATACCATGTTTCCCTGTCATTCTGCGCTTTTTCTGCAATCACACTGTAAATGTGTGCCATGCTCTCTCCTACTGTGAAGCTGCCAAACTCGGTAAAGATATTAGGCATTGGCACATTTGCTTTCTTACAGGCCACTTTAATGTTACGTACAATTTCATTAATCATAAACTGGTAATCATACTCAAATCCCAGTGAATGCTTGATGGGGAAACCGCCACCGATATTGATAGAGTCCAGTTCGGGACAGATCTTCTTTAACTGGCAGTACAGGTTAATTACCTTACCCAGTTCACTCCAGTAATAAATGTCATCCTTGATACCTTTGTTCAAAAAGATATGCAGCATCTTTAACTGGAACTTGCTTTCATAGCCTTCAATCCTGTCCACATAGAACTCCAGAATATCCTTTGCCCTTATGCCCAGCCTTGATGTATAAAATGGAAAACTTGGTTCTTCTTCAGCAGCCACCCTTATGCCCAGTTTAAAAGGTACTTTTACAGAGTGGGCATAGTCCCTCAGTTCTTCTTTATTGTCCAGCACCGGAATCACATTCTGAAAACCGGAATTAAGCAAACTGGCAATGCGGCGTGTATATGCTTTTTGTTTAAAGCCGTTGCAGATAACATAAGTGTCTTTGGTAATTTTCTTTTTTGCATACAGCTTCTTGATAATGTCTATATCATAGGCATAAGAAGTTTCCAGGTGTATTTCATTTTTCAATGCCTCCTCCACCACAAAACTGAAGTGCGAACTTTTGGTACAGTAGCAATAATAATACTTGCCTTCATACTTATTCTTCTTAAAAGCGTTGGCAAACATTGTTTTTGCTTTTTTTATCTGCATCCCTATTTTAGGCAGGTAAGTAAGTTTTAACGGTGTGCCATGTTTGGCAATCAGTGCCCTCAGGTCAAGGCCGTTAAAGATCAGGTTTCCGTCTTTTACATCTATTCCTTCCTGGGGGAATTCAAAGGTTTGTTTTACGAGGTCGTAGTAAGAATTTGTCATTTTTTAATTCAGCTGGAGTTGGCAGAGAATATTTTTCGGCACAAAAGTATACGATTGAAATAAAAAGAAGGGTAAAAATTTACAACCCGCCTGCAGCTACCTTCTACCTGATAAGCATTACTGTTCCCTTTTGTAAACCGGAAGACGGCCCGTTGTTGAGCTGAAGCACATAAACATACATACCTGCAGGAAGTTGTTCTCCCTTGTATCTACCATCCCAGCCTTGTTGACTGTTACTTGTTTGAAACATAAGTTGACCCGAACGATCGTAAACATTTAATTCAAATCCCGGATAAGCCACCAGCCCGGGTATAATCCATTTATCATTCTTCCCATCATTATTAGGCGTAAAGCCTGTTGGCACAAATACTTCCTTGTAAACAGTCACTTTCATTGCATCAGTAACAGTGCCGCAACCGGCGTTGGATGTAACAGTAAGCCTGTACTCATGTATACCGGCTGGCGGAGACGCAAGCGGATTCTCAATTGAAGGGTTATCAAGATATTCGGGATTCCAGGAAAAGCTGATACTGTCTCCGCTAACTGATCCATCCAGCATTACCGGCACGCCTGCAACCGTAACTTTATCCGGCCCTGCTTTTGCAACAATCCTTTTTAATACCGTAAAATCTGAATTGACGGTGTCTTTGCAATTAAAGTCATTTGAAACAATTACCTGGTAATTAACTGAAACCTTGGGATAGGCCAGCGGATTGCCAGTATTTGTTGCAGAAAGTCCAACAGAAGGCGACCATTCGTAAACCGTGCCACCACTGCACACTAACTGAGCGGTATCGCCTTCACATATTGTAAGCAACGGGTAATTAAGATTAGTAACCGGTACAGGATATACTGTTACAGCAATTGAGTCTGCTTTTGTACATCCCGAAGGGCTGGACATCAGCACATAATACTTGCCGCTGTTTATAGGCTGGGCATTATCAATTACTATGTTTTGGTTTGTTCCTGCATAACCGGCGGGGCCTGTCCATGCGTATTGTGCGCCGCCAGAAGCATTTATCTGCAGCGGATTATTTCCACAGATGGGGGCATTGGTGGAAAGCACAGGCACCGGTTTTGCTTCAATGGTAATCGTTATTTCCGGAGAAACAACCCTGCAACCAACGTTGGCCATATTGCCAGCTTCTGCAGCAGCCAGCCGGAAAGTATAGACACCCGGAGAAGCTGTAATGAGAAAGTTTTTTATGTAATGTGTAGTAGTAGCTCCGGCAATGTCAGTAAAAGTTCCTCCATTAAAACTTTCCTGCCATAGAAACATCGGGTTCGCAAAACCGGCTGAGATATTGCAATAAAAATCATAGCTCACTGATGTATTCTCACAGATGGTAAGGCCTGTTACCGGGTAACCTTGTATAGAAGAAGTAATCAGCGGTCCGCAGGGCTTGAAAGTAATATCATCCAATGCCAGGTCATTGCCACAGCCGCCGGGTGCATTGTTTACAATACGCAGCACAACATTATTGATCCCAACAGGTGTTGTAAAATAAAAACCATATTGATTCCATTGGGCCACAGGCTGCACAGGTATATCTCCTGTTGTGTAGGACTGTATGACCGTACCATCTGTTTTTTCAATGGTGAATGTAAGATTTGGCTGAATGCCGCCATTTGTACAACCTGTTGGCAGCATCACATTCATCACCCAGGCGGCAAATTCAAATGTAGTGCCGGAGCAGAGTCCTCTTACCGTGTCAACATAAAAAGCGCCGGGCTGAAACGAAGCATTAACCAGCATAAAATACCCGTTGGGGTCACCTGTATGGTCTGCGACAAAACTATGCCAGCTATTACTAAAACAACTGTTGGTATTATTTCTAACAGTGTAATATCCGTCGTTGGGACAGTCGTTACTGTAAAACTGGTAAGTGGTGCTGGCGGCAGCCAGTTGGTTTCCCGGATTGGTACCGGCTCCGAATGTTGTATTGATAAGCGGCGGCCCCAGACTGCCCTGGCATAATTGCGCCAACGCATCAGGCAAGAAAAAATTTATTAGAAGTAAAACTAAAACACAAACTATCCTCACACTACATTATTTATTGCGTTGCAAGTTACAGTTTGTATTTGTCCTGAAAAATGAATTGGGGAATTATGGTCAGTTTTATTGCTGATTTTGATCAGGAAATCAACGTAATCATAATTGAGTTAACCCATCTGATTCAAAAACAAGGGCAACCCTGATTTCCATTCACCATCAATGTATAATTCAAAAGAATAACGGCCCTGCTTTTCAAACTTCAGCTGGTTAAAATTGATTACAATATTTATTGAAGCCACCTGCCCGTTTGGTGGAGTGCCAATATTAATATTTCCTTCTACCGGCTGAATAATTTCTTTGCCATCCACATCAATCAGCCTTAGTTTAAACTCATGCGGGCCTGTTTCCTTTGTTGAGAAACGTAAACGGGTTGCCAATGTACAGGCCGGGTGCATTACAGGAAACTGCTTTGTATTAATACTGTCAAATGTGCCGACAATAGTAAGTTTTGAATTATTATCCTGGGCAAAATCAGCAAGAGTGAATATTTCTATTTCCATCTTTTTTATTTTAAAGGATTATACAAAGGTTAACAAAAACAAATCCATAAATTTTTTTGTGACAAAAAAGCAGTGATCAAATTGATATAAAGTTCTCAGAATAACAAATCAAATCCTAAAGGCCAAACCTGACACTAACAATCGTTATCTTTGCCAAAATTATTGCTATATGAAGGAAGTTGTTATAATATCCGCTGTTCGTACCCCCATGGGAAGTTTCGGGGGCAGCCTCAAATCTCTTTCTGCCACACAGCTTGGCGCTGTTGCAATAAAAGGTGCATTGCAAAAAGCAGGAGTACAACCAGAACAGATCAATGACGTACTGATGGGTTGTGTAATACAGGCCAACCTTGGCCAGGCTCCTGCCAGGCAGGCAGCAAAGTTTGCCGGACTGCCAAACGAGGTAAACTGTACCACCATCAATAAAGTATGCGCCAGTGGTATGAAAGCCATTGCGCAGGCAGCGCAAAGTATTATGCTGGCCGATGCCGATATCGTTATTGCAGGTGGTATGGAAAGCATGAGCAATGTTCCCTTCTATGCCGATACAGTAAGATGGGGCAACAAATACGGTAACACCACACTTGTGGATGGGCTTGCCAAAGACGGCCTTACTGATGTGTATGATGGCAAAGCGATGGGTATTGCAGCCGAAGGCTGTGCCAGCACTTGTGGTATCAGCCGTGAAGACCAGGATGCTTTTGCCATTGAAAGCTATAAACGCAGCCAGGCTGCATGGGCAGCAGGAAAATTCGCTGATGAAATTGTACCGGTAGAAATTCCACAGCGCAAAGGTGACCCTGTTGTTTTTGCAAAAGATGAAGAACCATTTAATGTGAAGTTTGATAAAATCCCTTCTCTCAGTCCTGCATTTGTAAAAGATGGAACCGTTACTGCTGCCAATGCCAGCACAATGAACGATGGCGCAGCTGCATTGGTACTGATGAGCGCAGAAAAAGCTGCCGAACTCGGACTAAAGCCCATTGCAAAAATAAGAGCCTATGCCGATGCCGAGCAGGCACCTGAATGGTTTACCACTACTCCATCAGTAGCAGTACCAAAAGCAGTGGCCAGGGCCGGTTTAAAAATGGAAGACATCGAATACTGGGAACTGAATGAAGCATTTTCTGTTGTAGGTATCGAAAACACTAAACGTATGAAGCTCGACCCTGCTAAAGTAAACGTACATGGCGGTGCCGTATCAATGGGGCATCCGTTGGGGGCCAGCGGAGCCAGAATAATTGTTACGCTTATTAATGTGCTGAAGGCCAACAATGCAAAATATGGTGCCGCTGGTATCTGCAATGGTGGCGGCGGTGCTTCGGCTATGGTGATTGAAAATCTGTAGATATATCTCAAAAAACCGGGCATTCGTAATTATTCACCCGGCTTCTCGTATAAATACAATACTCAAAAGGGCACTATTAGTGCCCTTTTGCCGTTTTAATAAATAATAATACCATTCACTTAAACCTTTGCTTTAAATACACAGTCTATCATTCCGAAAACTATTTACTGATATAAATAAATAAACCATGAAAACAAAACATTTGTCGCTGTTCGCCGCTATTTTATCCGCTGCCTTTCTTTTTACATCCTGTCAGAAAGATGCTGCTACGCAAGAAGAAGATTACACCGTACAATCCACCACCCATTCTGACGACCAATCAAGATTCTCAAACGAATCGGATGCTGTGGCCAACGATGTACTCAGCGAAGTGGAAGCTGCCGGTTCTTTCTCCGGCCGCCCGGGTGATGTGCAAACGCTTATCTGCAATGCCACTGTTACTGTTGATACAGTAAGCAATCCCCGCACTGTAACCATCGTTTATAATGGCGCCAGTTGCTTTGGCAATGTTACCCGTACAGGAACCGTAGTGGTTTCAATGGCACAGGGTGTACGCTGGAAAAATGCCGGTGCAATTATCAATGTTTCTTTTCAGAACCTGCGCATTACAAGGGTGAGCGATAATAAGAGCATTACAATTAACGGTACCCAATCTTATACAAATGTAACCGGCGGACTGCTCATCAACCTGCCACAACTAAACACCATCACCCATACTATCACCAGCAGCAATATGTCTGTCACTTTCGATAATGCCACGCAGCGCACATGGCAGGTAGCCAGGCAAAGAACCTTTACTTACAGCAACGGCGTGGTGGTTACCGTAACCGGCACACATACCGAAGGCACTCAAACCGGGGTTGCCGAATGGGGAACCAACCGTTTTGGCAATACATTTACCACTTCCATCACTCAACCGCTTGTAATGAAGCAGGACTGCAGTTTCAGACTTGGCAGCGGGCAGGTTAAACACACCACTGCTCAATTTAATTCTGTTGTTACTTTCGGATTGAATGCAAGCGGCGCACCCGCTTCTTGTCCCGGTCTTGGCAACTATTATATGAAGATTGAGTGGACTGGCCCCGCAGGCAACACGCATACAAGTTTACATCCCTACTAATCAATAATCATTAAACCATTTTTAAAGCCGCTCCATTCTGAGCGGCTTTTAGTTATACAAATTCTTAGTGACAAACCTCACCCATCCCATTGGCGATTATCATTTACCTTAGCAACCTATGGCGGCCACTATCATTACAAATATCAAACTGCTGGTTAACACCCGTACCGAAAACAAACTACTCCGTGGGGCTGAACTGGCAGATTTGCCTGTTATTCCCAATGCATACCTGATTATCGAAAACGGCATTATTGCAGAATACGGAGAAATGAAAAACCTGCCCTGGGCTGATGAAAAAAAAGACACCATTATTGATGCCGCAGGACAAATGGTGCTGCCCACCTGGGTTGACAGTCACACCCATATTGTTTTTGCTGCCAGCCGCGAAGAAGAGTTTGTAGATAAGTTAAAAGGTCTCAGCTACGCTGAAATTGCAGCCAGGGGCGGCGGCATTCTTAACTCTGCCCAAAAGCTAAGCGAAGCTTCTGAAGCCGAACTGCTTAAATCGGCACTTGGCCGTATACATGAAATAATGCAACTGGGTACTGGTGCTGTTGAAATTAAAAGCGGCTATGGTCTTGATGTGCCCAATGAGTTAAAGATGCTGCGGGTTATTAAGCAGCTCAAAGCCATTTCACCCATACCGGTTAAAGCCACCTTCCTGGGGGCACATACTTACCCGCAGCGTTATAAAGACAACCACGAAGATTATCTTGATTGCCTTATTGATGATATGCTGCCTGCCATTGCTGCTGAGGGACTGGCCGATTATATTGATGTATTCTGCGAAACCGGGTTCTTTTCCCCAAGAGATACCTGAGCCATCTGCCGTGCCGGTATGAAGTACGGTCTTAAACCAAAAATACATGCCAACCAGCTCAGTCTGTCCGGCGGCGTGCAGGCAGGTGTGGCACTGGGTGCCCTGTCGGTTGATCATCTTGAAACCATGGATGATGTAAGCATTGCCACACTGGCCATGTCGCATACCATTGGCACCATGCTGCCAACGGCTGCTTATTTTCTGCGTATGAATTACCCGCCTGCCCGCCGCATGATTGACGAAGGCTGCATACTGGCATTGGCCAGCGACTATAATCCCGGCTCCTCACCCAGCGGCAACATGAACCAGGTGGTGAGCATGGCCTGCATACAAATGAAAATGTTGCCCGAAGAAGCCATCAACGCCGCCACTATTAACGGTGCGTATGCAATGGGGCTGGAGGATGAGGTGGGCAGTATTACCGTGGGCAAAAAGGCTAATCTTATTATTACCAAACCCATCCCCTCGCTGGCCTACCTGCCTTATGCTTTTGGTAGTAATATGATTGATAAGGTGCTCATTGGCGGGGAGGTTGTGTAAAGATTTTTAAATAAACAGATTAACCTGTAAGGTATACCCGGTGTTCCTGCTGGCACAAGCCGGGAGGAGGAGACACCGGCAGAAAAAAATGAAACTGCTGAAACACAACAGTATTAAGACCACTATGCGTTACCTGCATGTAACCAACCGTGACCTTTTGAAGGTAATGAGCCCGTTGGATGATTTATCTTTTTAGTGAGTACAACCCACCCCGACTTTTACAATAACTACAAAAACAACCGCATCATCATCGACCCTGCCACCCGTGCAGCAAATGCACCCTCATAAACAAACATTCAAAAAGACAATACGCCTCAACAGCAATAACAAATCACTTCCCTTCTTACCTTTATGCGACTATACAGCAGCAGCAAAACCCAACGCTGCCGTATAGCCCTAAATGAACCTCTGCCCCCATTGTGGCTACCCGCTTACTGCCGGTGCCCGTTACTGTACCAATTGCGGCAAACCTGCCGCTACTGTACAAGAAGATCATACTCCTGTTAGTAATAGGGTAAATACCATCACCAACGATGGCACGGAAACAGATGGCAGCATCTCGGCCAATTTCAGCCACCGCAATCCGCAACGCAATATTGCCCGCGGCTGGATGGTGATGACACTGGTATTTATCTTCCTCCTCTTTATGCCCTCGCTGGCCGGTATTGATGGTATGAACGGCGGCTATGCCATCAGCTTTGTATCTTTTTTTATGGTTATCATGAGCATTATTATTGTTTTCATTTACCGCTCAAGGGCAAAGCAGCTTGACAGCATTCTTTCTGGCAGCGGTGTGGTGGCTGTATGGAAGTACCAGGGCTATGAGTGGCAGGAATTTGCCCGTGCCGATTTTGAGGAAGAAAAAAAAGCCAAGAAGTTTCTGTTTATACTGGTAAGCGTAATTGCCATCGTTATCGGCATTATACTGTGGGCAGTGATGAAAGACATACTGGTGTTTTACATAACGCTGGGCATAATACCTGTAGTGGCCCTGCCAGCCTGGCTGGCCCCGCGGATGCGGTTCAACAAGCTGATGAAATCGGAACCGGAAGCTATCATTGCTGAAAACGGGGTGATAGTGGGAAGGATGTTTCACCTATGGGTGAAGATGGGTGCCCGGCTTGACAGTGTGGATCTGCTAACAGAAGAGCCTCCGCCAATACTTGCCTTTCATTACTCAATGCCCACCCGCAGCGGCCGCCAGGAAGAAGTGGCACGGGTGCTTGTACCTGCTGGCAAAATTGAAGAGGCCGAAAAGGTAGTGGAGCATTTTGTTAAGCGACAGGGAAAATAACTGGCTAGTGAGACCGGGCCGGTTATTCATTTGATTCCATTGTTTCATTTGTCATACCGGGACAGTCAAACAATACCGTCCAAATAAAATCTTTTCCTGCTCAGTATATCCTCGGTAACTTTGAAACCATGTTAAGCGGGATAACAGAAACGGTTGAAATAGTAAGCAGCAGCCTTAAGATGGCGCTGCAGGAATTGTGGAAGAATAAACTCCGCACCTTTCTTTCTCTTTTTGGCATAACCATCGGTATCTTCTGCATTATTGGTGTACTGGCCACGGTCAACAGTCTTGAGCAAAACATTCAGAACGAAGTAAAATCACTTGGATCCAATACCATTTATCTTGACAAGTGGGACTACAGCGCCGGTGGCGGCCCCGACTATCCCTGGTGGAAATATGTAAACCGGCCATCACCCAAATACGAGGTGATGATGCAGATAAAAGAAAGAACACCCGGAGCAAAATTTACCGCTTTCAATATTAACGTTTCAGACAATGCAGAATATGGAGGCAACCAGTTATCTAATGTGAAGATTTATGGTGCCAGTGAGGACTTTGATGATATACAGTCAGTAGAAGTAAGATACGGCCGCTATGCCACAGAATCGGAATTTGACATTGGCCGCAACGTTGTTGTAATTGGCAATGATGTGGCCGAAAAGCTTTTTGGCACTGCCGAAGTGTCCGTTAATAAAGAAATAAAAGTAAGGGGCAAAAACCTGATAGTAACAGGAGTGATGAAGAAACAGGGAAAGCAAATGATTGGTGGCTGGGATTTTGACCAGAGCATCATCATCCCGTATAAATATGCCCGTAACATTATGAATGAACGAAGGGCCGATCCGGTAATAATGATACAGGGGCAAGACAATATGACCAGTAAAGCCCTGAAAGATGAGCTTACCGGTGTGGTTCGTTCTATACACAAGCTGCGCCCCACACAGGAAGATAATTTTGCCCTGAACGACATTAACGACTTCAGCGATGCAATCAGTTCTGCATTTTCCGGGCTTAATATAGGCGGGTGGGCTATTGCAGCCTTATCATTAATAGTAGGCATGTTTGGTGTAGCTAATATCATGTTCGTTTCTGTAAGAGAACGTACGAGCCAGATCGGATTGAAAAAGGCAATTGGCGCTAAAAGCAGAATCATTCTTACTGAATTCCTGCTGGAGTCAGCATTCCTCTGCATCATAGGAGGATTGATTGGCCTTAGCCTGGTTTTTCTGCTCACACAAGTACTTACACAGGCTCTCAACTTCCCGGTATTTGTATCTACAGGTTATATGGCACTGGCCATCGGTATCTGCATCGTTGTTGGAATATTGGCAGGCTTTATTCCCGCATTACAGGCCGCAAGGATGAACCCCGTTGAGGCCATCAGGAGTTAGTATTGGTTAAAGAGATACTGCTATTTTTGCACTCGAATTTATTGTGAAACTTTTCAACCTGTCAACTTAATCACTTGTCAACTATACTCGCTATAGAATCCAGCTGCGATGAAACATCAGCGGCGGTGTGTAAAAACGGAATGATACTTTCCAACTTTATTGCCAACCAGACCGTGCATGAAAAATATGGAGGCGTAGTACCAGAACTGGCCTCAAGGGCACATATGCAGAATATTGTTCCGGTTGTCGATGTGGCATTGAAGGAAGCCGGAGTTGAATTGCAGGATGTTGATGCCATTGCTTTTACACAGGCACCCGGGTTAATTGGCTCTTTACTCGTAGGCGGACAATTTGCCAAATCATTATCAATGGCGTTGAACAAACCATTGATAGCTGTACACCATATGCAGGCACATGTGCTGGCCAACCTGATAGATGAACCAAGACCATCATTTCCTTTTCTGTGTCTTACGGTAAGTGGCGGCCACACACAAATTGTACTGTGCGAAGCACCCAATAAAATGAAAGTAATTGGAGAAACGATTGATGATGCAGCAGGAGAAGCATTTGATAAATCGGCGAAGTTGTTGGGACTTCCCTACCCTGGTGGCCCGCTGATTGATAAATATGCAAAAGAAGGCAATGCGACAAGGTTTAGATTTCCTGAGCCACAGATACCCGGGCTGGATTTCAGCTTCAGCGGGCTGAAAACTTCTATTCTTTATTTTTTGCAGAATGCCGGAACAAGCCTTGTGTACAAGGAAGAATTCAGGGCAACTGATGAAGAAAGAAAGACTTTTATAGAAAATAACCTGGCAGATATCTGTGCTTCTGTTCAGCACCGCATTGTTACCATCCTGCTGAATAAACTGAAAAAGGCTGCATCAGAAACAGGTATAAAAGACATTTGCCTGGCAGGAGGCGTTTCTGCCAACAGCGGCCTGCGTTCTGCTTTTGAAGAAGCAGGGAAAAAACATAAATGGAACACTTATGTTCCGGCTTTTCAATACTGCACTGACAATGCAGGAATGATTGCTATTACCGGTTATTATAAATTTCTTGATGGAGATTTTTCGGATTTATCTGTACAGTCAACTGCAAGGGCAGAATGGTGATGTTTGTGATTGGTTTCTTGTTTCTGGTTAAGCAGTTTATTTTTTATAATTCACTCCGGGTAAAACAATCACTACAACATAAAAGTATTGTTAGGTGTCAAATTCATTTTTCAAATTCAGGCAGTTTACTATTCACCAGGATAAGTGTGCCATGAAAGTAACAACAGATGGCTGTTTGTTTGGAGCATGGAGTGCAAGTCAAGTGCGTAGTCAGGAGTCGGAAGTCAGGAGTATTCTCGATATAGGCACCGGCACCGGGTTGCTCTCATTAATGCTTGCGCAGCAGTGTAAGGTCAATATCGATGCCATTGAAATTGACAAATCAGCAGCAGAACAAGCAAGGGAAAATGTGCTGCACTCCCCTTTTGCCGGCAGAATAACCGTTCATTGCACCGATATTCATGATTTCGCCTTCTCTGAAAAATATGATGTAATTATCAGCAATCCTCCTTTTTATGAAAAGGAGTTGAAAAGCAATAAGACAAATAAAAACATTGCCCACCATAACGAAGGTCTGTTATTGAAAGATTTACTGAACCTCATTAAGAATAATTTAAGCACCACAGGCAGGTTTTACTTGTTATTACCATATAAAAGAAAGGAAGAAACAGAGCGGTTAATTATTGATGCAGGGCTGTCAGCATTACATACAATATTTGTGCGCCAGTCAGTAACACATGATTATTTCAGAATGATGATATGTGGTGGACATGCACCGTATGACACTATTACCAATGAGATAAGCATTTGCAAGCAGGATAGCAGCTATACTGATGAGTTTATTGGTTTAATAAAAGCATATTATTTGAAGCTATAAGTATATTATTTCCCTTCTGCATAATCCCTCAGATATTCGAAATGTTCAGTAAGTTTTCCATTTTTGCAATAGTTGCCCGGTCAAGTATGGGCGAACCGTTACCCAATAAATCGTCCAAAATGAATTTTATCAGTTGCTCTCCGAAATAGCGGCTTGCATCTCGGGGCAGTTCGTTTGGCAAATTACCCACAGCAAGCACATCAACCGAGGTCTTAAGAAAGGGGGCTGTTTTTGAGAAAGTATTTCGCTCCACACCATACACAGGGTTTTCAATCGTTTGGTCGCCAAGGTTTATAGGAACTGAACCATTTGCATCATCCGTAATATCCGAAATGGTTTGGATAATAAAGACATCCTGTTGTATGTCTTCTTTCATAAACAGACGGGGGACAGTTTTGTCCCAGTAAACTCCATTCATAAGAATGTCCGTTTGTGCAGCATAAGGTAAAAATTTACAGCGATAATTTTGAGGGTGCAGATGAAAATCCTCCCGGTTGTATTTACCGGTTTCACTGTGTTCATACAAGTCTGTACCTTTCAATTGAGTGTACACAGGATAAGCAAAGCGCCGCTTTAGATAATCGTCAGGCTCCACCTCAAGAATACCCATCAGGTTCATTACTTCCAAAATTCCATGCGCCACCCGGCCCGATCCCGTTACGGCCACTTTTATGTTAGGCAACTTTAGCCCGAAATAGGCATGTATCAACTCCCGGAAACTGCGTTGTTTGAAAACTCTGTCCAGTTTGTAGAGTCCTGTTCTTTCGCCATATGCCATTATGCCATTGTGTGCACCCACCACGCCGGCAAAAAAACCAAAGCCTATAATGCGCTGCCTGTCCTCATGCTCCAGGCATTCATAGTCGATTAGCTTTATACCGTTATCCAGTACGGCTTTTAGCAACTGCCGGTTCTGTGGCTGCTTCTTTTTAGTATGTGAAAAAAAGCAATAAGTTTTGCCAGGAATTAATTGATTTACTGGAACTTCTTTAATACCAAGAAGAAAATCACATTGACAAATATTACTTGATACCTCTACGCCAGCCTGTAGATATTCTCTGTCAGAAAAACAGCGGTTTGGCGAGGGTTCAGCAATTATTTTTATACCTGTATAGGTCTTCTCTATCCATTTGCATTGTGATGGTGTTAGAGCCACCCGGTTATCAGCCGGTATTTTTCCTTCCCGTATCAGGCCAATTTTTATCATTATGCAGCAATCGTTTATGCAAAACAAAGTTGCCTGATTAAAAAGTGATAAACAATTTAAACTGCTTTTATTTTTGGCAATATCGCTGGTTATTTCTTGTCAAAAAAAAACCGACTCTGCTGATAATCCAGCCGGGCCATACAAACTGAGCTATGGCGATTCCATTCTCTATATGAAGCCTGATGGTTCAGGAAATATTGTTTATCCCACTACACAACGGCCGGGAACTTACGAAGGTTTTCCTGATGGTATCGAAATTGATGAAAATACAGGTGCCATAAACCTGAGTGAAAGCGAAACTGGCTTAAGGTATAAAATTACCCACACAGCGCCCAATGGCACCAAAACAGAAACCAAGGTTGTACTTTCTGGAATTACTTTTAAAGATCATTTTTATTATTTGTCTGCCAGCGATTCAATAGCTTTCCCTATTTATAACGCCAACGAGAGCCGTGTGCTTCCCCTAAGCGGTTCTGTCTTTGATGAGGGAAATATTGCAAACGGAGGCGGCTGTTCAGTAAAAACAGACAACGGAAAAATAAATCTTAAAGAAACTATACGCAATGGGGTGTTCGGCTTTCCTCCCCGAAATGATGCGCAA
Source organism: Chitinophagaceae bacterium (assembly GCA_016719815.1). Classification (GTDB taxonomy): domain Bacteria; phylum Bacteroidota; class Bacteroidia; order Chitinophagales; family Chitinophagaceae; genus JJ008. The sequence goes on from JADJYK010000012.1 coordinate 98,416, forward strand.
CAGACTTTTGAGATCAAATACAGGATCAATGATGGCAGCGGAAAATCGTTGAATAAACTGAAAGTACTTTTATATTGGTACAATACCATTAACGATGTGCCGCAATATGTATGGGACATTCTCAACGAACGTACATCGCAGGGAGTATTTCTTAAAGGCAATGGCACAGAAGGACTTGCAAAACCGAGACCACCCTGTGTGATTATTGTAAACCAGTAGTGATTTTCTGTTAATTTTGATAAGCAGCGGCTTATCATGAATCGGATAATACTCTCATTTTTACTAATCCTATTACTTGTTATCACCTTTTCACAGGAGAAATCTGTTTCTTACCTGAAAGAATATAACGATGCTGATAAATTATACCTCCAGGCAGAAAAAATTTTCACAGCAGGCAGATTTTCCTGTAGAGAAGTCAGATTTACTGAATGCAGCTGCTTTGCGGACTTTTAAAGTGGTTTTAAAGGCAATTGAAAAAGCACATAACGATTCACTGGCATTTCATACCTGTTTTAAAATTGGTGTATTGGAACATTACTTCGACAGCATTTCCTCTGCCAGCTATTATTATTCAAAAGCCATAGCACTTCATTCCCGGATTAAGGGAATACCTGATTCCTTCCTATTTAAGCCCTGTCTTTTCCTGGGTGGTATTCAATACAGGAATAATCAATTTGATTCAGCGCTGGTAAAATATAAAAGAGCTGAGCAAATTGCAGCAAAATATACCGTTTCATTGGAGGGAACAAACCGGCTCTATAACACTTTGGGAGCAATGAACTTTGAAACGGGCAATTATCAGCAGGCAAAAAATTACTTTGAAAAGGCAATATCACTGTTGCAAGATGATATTGGAAGCAATAGCGGGTTACTGATAAATTACAAGATAAATCTAGCCGCTACCTTAACAAAGCTTGAAGACTACGATGCTGCAAATACTATTTACCATGAGTTGTTAAAGCAGGATATAAACAAAAACGATATACTTCATAATGTTGGAAAAATTAACCTACTTCTCGGAGCCGGCAGAAAGGCCTTATCTTACTTCAGGCAGGTAAATTACAACAATAATACAGTGGTGCGCCTGCTTAACGATTTTGGGCAGGCTTTCGAAAGTATTAATGAGCCTGATTCCGCACGGTACTATTATATGAAAGCACTAACAGAAAACCAGCATTGGAATAAAACCAGGAAAAATGTGCAGGCCGGGCTTTCACTTTCTCATCTTGGAAATCTTGACTTGCTTGCAGGAAAGCAGATGGATGCCATCGATCACTACCAGAAAGCAATTATCCAGTTTATCAATGACTATAACGAGCCTGATATTTATAATAATCCCCAGCAATTCAGTTCTGTTTTTTCTTATATAAACCTTTTTAATACTCTTACAGCTAAGGCTGTTGCGTTTGAAAAATTGTATCAATCTAAAAAAAACGAGAAGGACCTGGCCACAGCACTGGAAACCTATCGTTCTGCTTTTGACCTCGCGGCTTATGTTGAAAAAACCTATGATTCTGATGAAGCACGGCAGTTTCTCAATAAAATAAAATATTCCGCACATGGCAAGCCCATTAATATTTGCCTGCAACTTTATCAGCTAACCGGCAAGAAATCTTATCTTGAACAAGCATACCTTTTTGACCAGCAAAATAAAGCTTCCATACTTTCACTTTCAATCAGGGAAAAAGAGTTAAAAACACTTTCAGCGGGAAATTCATCACTCCTTCAACAGGTGGCTGCCTTAAAATCAAAAACAACAAGATTATCAATAAAATCTGCAGGAATTACTGACAGTAACCAATTGAAAACCATATATAGTGAAATAAGAGATAATGAGATTGAACTGGGAAAACTATATGAGAAGATAAAATCTGACCCGCTTTGGCAACAGGTGCATTTAGGCGATCAGATACCGCCTGTTATGCAATTGCAAAAAAAACTGGATAACATCACAGCTATTATTTCGTATCATCTTTCAGAAGATGAACTATTGGCCTTCATACTAACCCGTAATCAATTTTATTTCTTTAAAAGCCCTATTAATACGAACTTCTTTAGTACGATTGATTCTTTTAAATATGCATTGAATAATACCAGGGGGGGGCAACGATATGATGGAAACGTAGCGGCAAGGCGTTTATTTGATATATTGATTTTTCCATTACAGCAAAAACTAACGAAAACAGAAAGGCTTGTCATAATTCCTGATGATGAACTGCATTATCTGCCTTTTGAAGCACTTACTGATAAGCAGGACAACTATTTACTGGAAAGGTATTCGGTACAGTATCTGTATTCTGCCGCATTGTTTCAGGAGAAAACAAACCGGCCCATGAATTCCGGAGTGCTGAGTTTTGCACCTTTTTCAGCCAAAGGATATTCGGAAGATAATCAGTCTGTTTTAAGTAAGCTTCCTGAGTCTGCAAATGAAATTAGTGAACTTCAGGGTAAATCATTTCTTAGTAACCTGGCTACAAAAAAAAGTTTTCTTCATTACGCCAATCACTTCCCGGTTATTCATCTTGCTACACATGCCGTTGTCAATAATAGGCAGCCCGGATTATCATTTATAGCTTTTAACCCGGCTGACAGTGATTATAAATTATTTGCCAAAGAAATTTATAACATACGGCTCGACTCAACACATCTTGTAATCCTAAGCGCCTGCGAAACCGGAACGGGACAACTGGTAAAAGGTGAAGGGTTGATGAGCCTCTCAAGGGCATTTACATATGCAGGTTGCCCAAATATCATTACTTCATTATGGAAAGCGGAAGATAAAACCACAGCATTTATCACCAAACGATTGCATTACTATCTGGGAAAAGGTATTACAAAAGATAAAGCATTACAACTTGCAAAAATTGATTTGCTGAAAAGTGATGAAATTCCTGATTCTCAAAAATCGCCTCAATATTGGGCACATCTTGTTTTTATTGGTGAATATGAACCGTCACATAATGGGTCTAACTGGGTATGGATTGCTCTTATAATTGTGGTTTCAGCACTCTTTTTTCAACTTTGGAAGCTAAAAAAGCCCCGCCGAATGACGGGGCCTGACTCAACAAGCAAAGGGGTTTCTCATAGATTCCTTAGTAATATGATCATCGGCGAAGTCTAATTAGCGGCAGGTGTGAGTCTTCCCTTTTGCTTACTATGACATTTTGAATAAGTGTGTCACTGTAACCATTCTGACCATCAATTATTACTTTATAGGTTCCGGCAGTTAGGCCAACGATTTTGAACTCACCGTCATCATCATCAGGAATGGCCGTGGCGGTATCTGTTCCTATAACTGCTTTAATAATCGGATCAGCGGCTAGTGGTAAAACCTTTCCTTCTATCCGTCCTGAGTTGCTGTGGCTGAATATTTTAATATGCGATTTTAGTCTGTAACCGTTATTGTTTCCAGAACCGCTATTATCAACCCGTATAGAATTACCCGCATCAAAATCAATCCAGAACATTACACTTCCACCATTAATAATTTCAAAATTATTTATATCAAGACTTACAATAACTTCCCTGTCTTCATCTTTAATTTTAAGAGGAAATGACTGACCATTTTTCATTACACTATTTTGGATTCCAAGTATCAATTTTATTTTTTTAAGTCTTGCATTAGGCAATGTACCTGTCGCAAGAAGTGTATCTAGTCCATTACGGAAACGAAGTATATTAATTATTCCAGGCCGGATATTCATATTTACCCAGCCACTGTTAGGTAATGAATCATCCTCCAGTTTCACTTCAGTCTTTGCATATCAATAAATACGCTATCAAAAACAGGTGTCTGGTGATCAGTAAAATAAATAACGGCGGTATGCGGCTCATTAAGATTGATAAGGATGTTTGCCTCATTTTTTGCTGCGTCTTTCTGGCAGGAATAAAAAATTGCAACACTACTTAGTAATACCAGAGTTGTTTTGAGAAATTTGTTTTTCATGGCTATATTTTTTTGTTATAAAATGTATATTAATAGTAGCCACCGAAACAGATATGTAACCAGTTTTAAAAACAATCCCTGGCAATAATTACCAGGGACACATCATTTACAAAAATAGTTTAACGCCATTTCAGCATTTTTAACTGCCGCAGCAGTTTTGCAGTAACACTTTTATTGTAACTGTGATTTTGATCAACCCTTATTTTATAAAGGAGTTCAAGGGCAAAGTCATAATCAGCATTTCTAATATAGGTTAATGCAAGATAATATTCAGCCTCATCATTAAACAGTTTCTGTTTTAATTGCTGATTTGCGGCCAAAACCATTCTGAAATTATTAATCGCTTTGGCGTTATTGTTGACTTCAAGCGCTGCAATACCGGCCAGGAATATGGCCTCGTTACTCTTATCAGTACCGGCATCGAATAGTTTAGTAACTTCGAGAAAGTTCTTTTCCCTATATGCTTTTACAATATGGCTTTCCTTTGTTTCGTTACTTCTTGCTGTTGCCAGGTTGTAAGACTGGTACTTTAAATTAAACACTTTGTCTGCAGACAAGGTAAAAAAATTATAAAGCATTAAGCTTCCTGCCAGAAGAACTAACGTTGCAGCAATTGACAAGCTGTAACGAAGAAATTTTTTTCCAGAACCAATTTGTCTGACCGGTGCCATTTGCTCTTGCATCATTTGTTTGTGAATGACCGAGACTTTTTGTTTCAATCCATATTGCCTGACGGCTTCTTTTGAAATTAGCAGACCTTCATAAGAATTATTAAAAACAGTATCAGTAGCAAGCCGCTCCTCTACCTTAACTTGTGCTTCCTTGTCCAGTTCTCCATCTATGTAGCGAACCAGCAATTCATCATCTGTATATGTAAAATTATCCATGGAGTAAGTTTTTTAATGTTTCTTTTAATGTTGGATTTGCTTCAAGCAATTGCTCCAGTTGTTTAAGACATTTATACTTTTTGTTTCGTACAACCTGCTCATTTTCAAAATTGGTAGCCCCTACAATATCTTTCATAGGCAGATTTTCATAATAAAACAAAATCAGAATCTTTTTGCATGTTTCACCTAATTGTTCCACTACACTTATGACGGCCTGCTTACCTTCTCTGTCGTCAAGTTGAAGCCCGAAATCCATCTCAGGTCTTTCCTGGCCTTTTTCAAATTTTTCTTCTCTTACCAAAGCCCTTCCCTCTCTTTTGAGTTCGTTAAGCCACAAATTCCGGTTTAAAGAAAACAGGAATGTTTTAACAGATGACTCACCCCTGAATTTATCTTTTGCACCAGGTCGATGAAACTTAAAACTACCTCCTGGAATATATCTTCCGCATCTTCTTTACTGCCGCTATTATTAATAATATGCCAGCTCAGGCTGTTGAAATACATCCTGTAAATAGCTTTTATTGTTTCATCTGTCTTTATTCCAGAACGGATATTGCTTACAATTTCCGAATCTGGGAAGTTTTTAATGACCTCCATGCCTTAATACATAAATTTGTAAACTGGTAATACAAAATTGTAACCTAAGCTACTACATTTTTTCTAACAAACTGAAACAGAACGGATAAGGCAATGAATTATTTCGAAATTTTTGAAATCCCGATACAGATGAAGGTAAACCCGGCAAACTTGACTACAAAGTATTTTGGACTAAGCAGGAAGTTTCACCCTGACTTCTACATTAATGAACAAGAAGAAAAACAGAATGAAGCATTGGAAAAAACAGCTATGTTGAACAAAGCCTTGAAAACTTTTCAAAATCCGGATGAGACAATAAAATATGTGTTGCAGTTAAGAGGATTATTTGAAGAAGATGAAAAGTATCAGTTGCCTTCCGGTTTTTTGATGGAAGTAATGGAAATCAACGAATCGCTTATGGATGATGCTGGCGAAGATGACAGCCAACGTTTAAAAGCATTAATACACAGTTTACAGGAAGATATTTACTCAGTTGTGAAATCGACAATTGAAAACTATAATGATGAAACGATAACCAGAGAACAGCTACTGGCAGTAAAGGAGTATTATTATAAGAAAAAATACATCGATCGGATAAAAAAGGAATTAGGCGGATAAAAAACAGACAAGGTATTTTTCATTTCCGTTTAATCACATACATTTGCAACCCGTTGCCCGGGTGGCGGAACTGGTAGACGCAGCAGACTCAAAATCTGCCGTCCGCAAGGATGTATCGGTTCGATTCCGATCTCGGGCACAAAAAACGGCGATTCGAAGAATCGCCGTTTTTCATTTGAATAGCTGAATTTATTTTACATAAAACTTATGGACAGTCTTGCTAATATATTTTTTTCCAGGCTCCAGCACTGTTGTCGGGAACGCAGGCTGGTTGGGCGCATCTGGATAATGCTGTGTTTCGAGGCAAAATGCAGTTCTGAAATCATCCTTTGCTCCTGTTTTCAAAGTATGCAGACTTTGCATAAAATTTCCACCATAAAACTGAATAGCAGGTTCGGTGGTATAAATATCCATAACTATACCTGACAAATCACCTTTTACTGTGGTAATTAATTCCGGTTCCGCTGTAATTCCCTTATCGAGAACATAATTGTGGTCATATCCTTTTCCATATCTAAGCTGTGTATTATTGACATCAATCCTTTCACCAATTTTATGTAAAGTTGTAAAGTCAAACGGAGTGCCGGCCACAGGTTCAAGGTTCCCTGTTGGAATCAAAGTTGAATCTACCGGTGTATAATTAGCTGCTTTGATAAATAATTCATGATTGTTAATGGTACCACTCCCCTCACCATTCAGGTTCCAGTAATTGTGATTTGTAACATTTACTATGGTTTTTTTATCAGTAGTAATCTCATAGCTCATTTGCAACTCATTATCATCAGTAAGTTTGTATGTCGCCTGTGTTGTCATTCTTCCCGGATAGCCCTCTTCCCCATCAGCGGACACATACGTTAATACAAGTTTTTGACTGTCGGACTGCACTGCATCCCACACACGGCTGTGAAAACCGGTACGGCCACCATGCAAACTGTTTACGCCATTGTTCAAATCTAACTGGTACTTTTTCCCGTCCAATGTAAATTGCCCTTTTGCGATACGGTTACCAAAACGTCCAACAATGCACCCAAAATACCTTTCAGCAGCAATGATGTAATCCTTAATGTTATCAAAACCAACTACCACGTCCATCGGTTCACCATCTTTTCCGGGCAAAACAAAACTCACCATCCGGGCTCCGTAATTAGTAACGGCTGCCTGGAAATTATTCTTGTTCTTCAGATAATATAAAGTGACTGGTCTGGAATCAACTACCGTGTCAAATTTTGCTTTTTCAAGTAAAACAACAGTCTTAGCCGTTGTACTATCTGAGAAATCGTTTTCCTTCTTTTTCGTCGAAGAATTATTACAGGCTATAAGGAGTGTAGCTGCGGAAATAATTATCAGAAAGTTTTTATTCATAATGGCCGTTTTTTTAGATATGCAATATACTTATTTAAATTAAATGTCAGTTTTACATTTATTATATTATTTCCTATTTTTAATCTTTCGCAAATAACACAGGCGCTACCATTATGGTACCAAATGAAAAAAAATGAATAAATATTCAAAACAAACAAGGTTTCTCATTGCAGTTGATTGTATAATACTGGGCTTCGACGGTGCCGAATTAAAAATTCTGTTAATCAAGCGGGGTTTAGAACCAGAGCAGGGAAAATGGAGCCTGATGGGCGGCTTTGTACAACCAAATGAAGGATTGGATGAAGCAGCCAACAGAGTTCTGTTACAATTAACCGGGCTCGACAAAGTGTATATGGAACAACTTCATTCCTTTGGCGAACCTGGCCGTGACCCGATTGAGAGAACAATCTCTGTTGCCTATTTTACATTACTCGATCTCACGAAATACAAAACACAACTTAGCCAGGAGTTTGAAGCGGAATGGTTTCTCCTAAAAAAACACCCTAAACTGATTTTTGATCACGAACAGATGGTTCAATTAGCGAAATCAAAATTAAGATACAAAGCATCGCTCCACCCTATCCTATTTGAGCTCTTGGCAGATAAGTTTACACTGCCCCAATTACAAAGTCTGTTTGAAGAAGTATATGAAACCGCTTTCGACAAAAGAAATTTCAGCCGGAAAATTATGTCAACCGGCCTCCTGCTTAAATTAAACGAAAAAGAAAAAGAAAGTTCAAAGAAAGGCGCCTACTACTACAAACTGGATAAAAAACACTATAAAGCGAACTTTCACAATATCCTGCGATTTATCCCCAACCCCAATGAATTACTGTAATTTATTTTGCGGGTTTAATAATAAGTGTTATTTTGACACCTAAAAGAGTCCAGTATATGAGCAAAGAGCAATTTGTAATAGGCGTTGATTACGGAACAGATTCTGTACGTTCCATCATTGTTAATGCACAAACAGGTGAAGAAATGGCATCCGCTGTCTTTTATTATCCTAACTGGAAAAAAGGATTATACTGCGATGCACCGACAAACCAATTCCGCCAGCACCCCCAGGATTATGTTGATGGACTGACTTATACCATTAAAGACTGTATCCGCCAAGCAGGTGACTCTGTGTCAGCAAATGTAATGGCCATTTCTGTTGATACTACCGGCTCCACTCCTGTAGCAGTAGATGCAACAGGAACTCAGCTTTCGCTGTTGAAGCAATTTGACAGCAATCCAAATGCCATGTTTGTGTTATGGAAAGACCACACTTCAGTTAACGAAGCGGCGCAAATAAATGAACATGCTACAAAGTTTCCGGTTAATTACCTGAAATATGTGGGTGGAATATATTCATTTGAATGGTACTGCGCAAAGCTGCTGCATATTCTCAGAGCAGATGAAGATGTAAAAAATAATATAGCTTCATGGGTGGAACATTGCGACTGGATTCCGTTTCTGCTTACCGGAGGAACAGATGTAAAGCAAATGAAACATAGTATATGCAGTGCCGGGCACAAGGCATTATGGGCTGAAGAGTTTGGAGGTTTCCCGCCTAATGATTTTTTCACTTCGCTTGACCCTTTGCTGGATAGTTTTACAGGCAAATTATTTACAGAAACCTATACATCCGATAAACAAGCAGGAGTTATTTCGCAAGAATGGGCAAGCCGGCTTGGACTGCCAGAAGATGTGGTAATTGGTATAGGAGCTTTTGATGCACACATGGGTGCTGTTGGCGGACAAATTGAGCCCTACCACCTGAGTAAAGTAATGGGTACATCAACCTGCGATATGATGGTAGCACCAACTGCAGATATAAAAGAACGTTGCGTTAATGGGATTTGCGGCCAGGTGAATGGCTCCATTATTCCTGGGATGATTGGCCTCGAAGCCGGACAGTCGGCCTTTGGAGATATTTATGCCTGGTTTAAACATTTGCTTGAATGGCCTGTAAAAAACCTTCTCAGCACTTCATCAGTAATTGATACGGCAACTGCAGAAAAACTGCAACAGGAGATGAGTGAAAAACTGATTGCTGCATTATCTGCACAGGCAACGGAATTGCCAACCGATGAAAGTGCAGAACTAGCCATTGACTGGATGAATGGCCGGCGTACTCCCGATGCTAACCAGCAACTGAAAGGTGCCATTATGAACCTGAGCCTTGGTAGTAATGCTCCACGCATCTTCAATGCACTGGTTGAAGCCACCTGCTTTGGTGCCAAAGCAATTGTTGAGCGGTTCGAAAATGAAGGTCTCCCTGTAAAAGGACTAATTGGTTTAGGTGGTGTGGCAAAAAAATCACCTTTCATAATGCAGATGATGGCAGATGTAATGAATATGCCCATTCGTATTCATAAAAGTGAACAAACCTGTGCACTTGGCGCAGCCATGTTCGCTGCAACCGCAGCGGGTATTTATCCTAAGGTAGAAGATGCGATGAATAAAATGGGAAGTGGTTTCGACACTACCTATTATCCCAATGAAAGTAAAACCAGTTTTTACAGCAAGCGATATGAGAAATATAAAAAACTGGGGGCCTTTATCGAAAGCAGGATTTAATTAACATTTTTGCTAACTGCAACAAAAAAACGATGAGTATATACCAAAAAATACAGGAAGAAGCTTACAGGGCCAATATGCAGTTACCACAGTTGGGGCTTGTGCTTTTTACTTTTGGCAACGTAAGTGTTGCCGACAGAGAAAATAATGTGTTTGCCATTAAGCCAAGCGGCGTTCCGTATGAACATCTTTTACCAGAAAAAATGGTGATAGTGGATTTCGACGGACATATAATAGAAGGCAAACTCAATCCTTCGTCAGACACAAAAACCCATGCAGTCTTATACAAGCATTGGGGAAAAATCGGGGCAATTGTTCATACGCATTCCACTTATGCAACGGCATGGGCACAGTCACTTAGAGATATTCCCATCTATGGCACTACACATGCCGACCATAACACGGTTGATATTCCCTGTGCCGCTCCGATGAGTGATGAAATGATACAAGGCAATTATGAATATGAAACAGGTTTTCAGATAATGAACTGCTTCAAAGAAAAAGGCCTTAGTTACGAAGAAGTGGAAATGATGGTTGTGGGTAACCATGCTCCTTTTACATGGGGAAAGAACGGTGATAAAGCCGTTTACAATGCGGCTGTTCTGGAGCAGGTTGCAAAAATGGCATGGCTTACTGAACAAATAAATCCGGATGTACGTAAGTTGAAAGATGCACTGATTAAAAAACATTACGAAAGAAAACACGGCCCGGGCAGTTACTATGGCCAGTAAATCAAAAAGATTTCCTGAACTTATAAAACAATAAAAATGATAATCCCTGATTTAAAGAATTTTGAAGTATGGTTTGCGACTGGCAGTCAGCACTTATACGGCCCTGAAACATTACAGCAAGTGGCCGAACATTCTCAAAAGATTGCCGATGCTTTTAATAAGGCAAAATCAATTCCTGTAAAAGTTGTATTTAAACCGGTTGTAAAAACACCTGAAGAAATTTACAACCTCTGTGCCGAAGCTAACAACAGTAAAACCTGTATCGGAATTATTGCATGGATGCACACGTTTTCTCCTGCAAAAATGTGGATTAACGGGTTAAAAATCTTGCACAAACCACTTTGCCACCTGCACACTCAGTTCAACAGGGATATACCCTGGAATACCATTGATATGGACTTTATGAACCTGAACCAGAGTGCCCACGGTGACAGGGAATTCGGGTTTATTATGAGCCGTATGCGTATTGAACGCAAAGTCATCGTTGGGCACTGGCAGGATAAGGATGTGCAAGAGCAACTCAATATGTGGTGCCGTGCTGCTGCCGGATGGAGTGACTGGCAGGGAGCAAAATTTGTTCGTTTCGGCGATAATATGCGACAGGTGGCCGTAACCGAAGGTGATAAAGTAGAAGCCCAGATTAAATTTGGATACAGCGTAAACACACACGGTGTAGGCGATTTGGTGGCAGTTATCAATAAGGTGAAGGAAAAAGAAGTGGACGGGTTATGTGATGAGTACAACAAACAGTATAAACTACTGCCATCGCTAAAGAAAAATGGTAAGCAACACCAGTCACTCAGAGATGCTGCAAGAATTGAACTTGGTTTGCGTAAATTTCTTGAAGAAGGTGACTTCAAAGGTTATACTGATACTTTTGAAGATTTGCATGGTATAGTCCAGCTTCCCGGCATAGCTTCCCAACGTCTGATGGCAGATGGTTATGGTTTTGGCGGCGAAGGCGACTGGAAAACATCAGCACTCGTAAGGGCAATGAAAGTCATGGGCAGCGGCTTGCAAGGCGGCAATTCTTTTATGGAAGATTACACTTATCATTTTGAACCCAATAACAATCTAGTATTAGGGTCACACATGCTGGAGATTTGTCCAAGTCTTGCAAACGGGAAACCCTCCTGTGAGATCCACGCATTGGGTATTGGTGGTAAGGCAGACCCTGTAAGGTTGGTTTTTAATGCTCCCGGTGGCGATGCGCTGAATGCTTCAATTGTTGACTTGGGCAACCGTTTCCGCATATTGGTTAATGAAGTAAAAGCTGTAGCTCCCAAAAAAGCATTACCAAAATTACCTGTAGCAAGAGTGCTTTGGAAACCATTACCGGATATGCAAACAGGATGTGCTGCCTGGATATTGGCTGGCGGTGCACATCATACTGTTTACAGCCAGAATCTTAATACAGATTGCCTGCAAAGCTTTTCAGAAATGGCTGGCATTGAAATGGTACTGATAAATAAGGACACAACACTGTATAATTTAAAAAATGAATTGAGATGGAGTGAAGCCTACTATAAATAAGTGAAACAATAATACTGCAGTAATACCATGGGCTTTGGGATACATTCCAAAGCCCATGATATTTTATCAATCAGTAAAGTAAATCGAATAACATAGAATTATTATAATCCTTTGTAAATATCTCCACATTTGAAAACCTGGAAAATTCTTCTTTTGTATGAAGTGTGGTGAGTACAACAGATCTCATTCCTGCAATTAGGGCTGACTCTACTCCTTTGGGTGAATCTTCAAAAACAAGGCAGGAGGAGGACTCCACCTTTAATCTTTCGGCACACTGCAGGTACGTTTCGGGATGCGGTTTACTATTGGAAACATCATCGGCACTTACTAATGCACCAAAGTATTTCCGTATATTCAGGTTATCCAGTACAAAATCTATGTTAAACATAATTGCGGCCGATCCAATAGCCATCTTTATACCGGAATCATGCGATTGCCGGAGGAAATCATCTAGCCCAGCAATTAATTGGAGGTGAGGTTTAAATTGCTGCTGGTATTCTTTTTCCTTTTCTAAACTCATCCTTTTTTTTTCTTCTGTTGAAAACCTCCCGGGAAAAATCCTTTCGAGCAATTCGTTATTAGTTCCGTAGCATTCTTCCTTCATCCTTTCAAGAGAAACAGACGCTCCTAAATTATTAAGAATCCGATGCCATGCCTTAATATGATATTGCATATCATCTATCATTGTACCATTTAAATCAAATAAGAAAGCCTTATAAATCATAATAGATATTTGTAAGTAATATTTAGCATTCGTATATGGCCATCCTAACTTGTGTAACTTTCAATGAGACCCATTTTTTTTCAGTTTACCAGTAAACTGCAGCCTCGTAAATCGCTTCCATCTGTCCGTCCCAGTACTTCAAAACTTTCATCCGCATACACTTTTCCGGCATCATCGGTGGCGATAAATGCACAGGAGTAAATATTGGCAAGATCAATTACGTTAATTATGCCTGCTCCCTGTCGCTGAACTAAGAAAGGGTCTTCTTCATCCCTTACCATTACTCTCATCCATGATGGACAGGCAAAAATCCCTTTTCCACCTGAATAGGCTTGAGATAGTAATTCAGTCATACCATATTCAGAATGAACAGTTTTAATGCCAAAAGCAGCTTTAAGCCGATGATGAACTTCTTCTCGCAGCAATTCTATCTTTCTTCCTTTCATCCCACCCGTTTCCATAACTATAGTATTTTGCAATGGCAGAGAAAATTGCTCTGCAAAATCAATCAATGCATATGTAACGCCGATCAATATTGTTCGTTGCCTTTTTTGTTCAAGATCTGTCAGAGTCCAGCCTAATTTTTCAAAATCATACAGGTAAAAGCCACTCTGCCTGTAACCGGATAATTCAATCAGCCTGTTTACCATATACACTAATGAAGAGTTACCTTTTTCAATATAAGACGGTAACAGACCGATAATGCAACACTTTGCAGGATCTCCATAACTTTTGTTAAATCCCTTTACGAAACTTTCAGTATACAAAGAACCGTCTCGTATGAAATGGCGGATGTTAACAGTTGCAGTCGTACCACTGCTTTCAAAAACCAGCTCAGGTTCAAATATAGTGGCGGTAACTCTATGAGATTTAAAAAACCGGATGGGAAGAAATGGAATATCTTCAATCCTATATACCGAACCCGGCTTCTTATGCAGCATATCAGCAAAATTCCGGTAAATCGGGTTATTCTCATATTGATAGGCAAAAACAGACAATGCCAGTTCATCAAAACCAGTACCCTGAACATTGAAAATTTTATGATTCCATTTAATATCCATCCTGCTTTTTCAACCAAATAAATGTAAATTTGTTAATAAGCAAACAATAATAATGAAATACCTGCCTGTACTTCTTTCCTTTTTTATAATCGCAGCGACAGCCTGCAACAAAGATAAGTTTACAACTGTTCCGCAAGTGAATATTAAATCAATTACACCCGAAACAGTATACCAAGGCAATATCATTGAAATGAAAGGTTCATTTACAGATGAAGAAGGTGATATTGATACTGTAATGATTGTATACAAATGGTATAATAATACAGCCGCAGTTCTTACTGACACATTCAAAAGAACATTATCAGCTGTCGGAGTTCCTGAAAATACCCGTTCTGCTGACATTGTCATTAAATTTGAATACAATACCAATACTTACAGCAGAAGTATTCTTTCTTTTCAACATCCTCTCCCTGCATTATTGGTACATAGCCTTTGTCTTCTTTGGAACAATATTCATTTATAACCTACATTATGCCCGGAAAAAAATAACTGATACCACAGATGAACGGCAGTTTTGGTTATTGCGGAACAAAAAGCATACAAATGCGATGTTTTTGTTCAGTATCATTGGGATGGCAGGTTTAGTAGCCAGATACTGGCAATCTCTGATATCTTTTCAAAAAAATCTATATCTGCCGTTAATTTTTCTTTTGCAATCATTGGTATTCTCTCTATTGCTTACTCCCACACATTTTCATTACTGGGAATTAAAGCTATACGGCATAAAGGCAAAATAAAACTGCTTTACCTGAGTGCAGTTTGGACATTTACAACTGCCGTAATGCCTGTTTTATTTAATATGGGTCAGACATACTCATTATTTCAACTGCAATTCATATTTTTTACCCTGCACCGGTTTATTTTTATCGCTGCACTGTCTTTTATATTCAATATATATGATATTTCAGAAGATAAAGAAAACAACATCAGCACTTTTGCAGTAATGGCCGGACAACAAAAAAGTTTAATGACAGGTAAATGGCTTTTCACCCTGTTATATATTTGCTTATCGATTACTCTGCTGCTTACCCTTTCTTCTGTTTATTTTTTTATCATTTTAGCAATTTTGCTACCCGCCCCCATTATCTATTTTGCTTACAACAATTTTAACAGCAGAATGCCAGAATCGACTTTCGCCCTTCTGTACGACGGACTGATGATTGTTAAGGCCCTGCTGCTTATCTTCGCTGTGACAGTTTCAAAACATTAAATTTTTTTTATGGCGAAAGTTGCTAAATCAAAAAAGAAAGAAAAATCAATCCTAACTGACACTTCATTCTCATTTTTCAAATCATATATCAATAATGCCTCCCCGGTTGGTTTTGAAACCTGGGGACAAAAGCTATGGTTAGAATATCTGGCGCCATACATTGATACACACTATGTAGATCCTTATGGAACAGCTGTCGGTGTCATTAACCCGGAACATCCCTTTAAAGTAGTTATAGAAGCTCATGCCGATGAGATTAGCTGGTTTGTAAATTATGTTACAGCCGAAGGACTTATATATCTAAAAAGGAATGGTGGTGTGGATCACCAGACCGCTCCAGCATCAAGAGTAATCATTCATGGAAAAAAAGGACCAGTAAAAGCAGTCTTTGGATGGCCTGCAATTCATACCCGCCTCGGTACACCCGACCAGAAAGAAACATCTCCCCGCACTGATAATCTTTGGCTCGATTGTGGCGCCAGAAGCAAAAAGGAAGTAGAAGAATTGGGCATTCATATAGGAGCTGTGGTTACTTACCAGGACGGTTTTGAGGAACTGGCTAATGGAAACTATGTTGGCCGTGCCTTTGATAACCGGGTGGGTGGCTTCATGATTGCCGAAGTAGCAAGGCTGTTTAAAGAAAACAAAAAAAAATTGCCTTTCGGCTTATATATTGTTAACGCTGTACAGGAAGAAATTGGGCTACGTGGTGCTGAAATGATTGCCCGCAGAATAAAACCAAATATCGCCATCATTACTGATGTAACCCATGATACCACTACCCCGATGATTAATAAAAACATTGAAGGTGATGTATGTACTGGCAAAGGTCCTTCTCTTGCCTATGCACCGGCAGTTCATAATAAATTGCTGGGTTTTGTTGAACAGATTGCTGCAGACAAGAAGATTCCGGTACAATGGAGAGCCCTGAGCAGAAGTACCGGAACCGATACCGACTCATTTGCTTACTCCAACGATGGATGTCCCTCTGTCCTGATTTCAATTCCTTTACGCTATATGCATACCACTGTAGAAATGCTGCACAGGAATGATATTGAAAACACCATTAAACTTATGTACGAAACATTGATAGCCTTAACGCCAAAAACGAATTTGAGCTATCTGTAAACATGTAAACGCTTAAAAGAAAAGGCTACCATTCTGGCAGCCTTTTCTTTTGACTTCTGATTATTCAAAAACAATTTATAGAATTGGCAAATCAAATACTCCCTCGGTTATCTGCTTAAACAGTGTACTACCCTGCAGTGTGTTTGTTAATGTACCAGAGAAAGTTCCGGTTACCCTTGAAGCAGTAACACTTGTAACATTGATGGAAAAAGCAGGATTCGGAGGTGGAAAAATGGTACTTGAAGTGTTCCATATTGTAACTGTCAGATCAGGGTTTTGAACAGTATAATCAATCTCAATTCGATAGCCATTCGGAAGAGCAATTGAATTTCCGTTATATGTTCCTGTAGCTACTGCTGAATTATCATTCTTTGTAATAAAAATCTGGAACTGAGGTACCGTATTACCATTTGGTGGGCCTGTGTAACCATTTAGATATAAATATGGTGTTGGAGGTGCAAAAAAATCGTCAGTTATATCAGCTTGGGCTCTGTCAGTAAATACTGTGAGAACTCCATCAATTTTACACTGATAGGTTCCTGTAGGCTGCGCAACAGTAATTGTAAATGTACATCCGCCTGTTCCAACTGTGAAAATTACAGAACCAGATGCAGAAGGTGTGCCGGCGCCAGCTAAAACAATATTTTGAATTCCTGTTACGGAAAAAATACCTGCCTTGGAAAATGTCATTCCCCGGAAGTAGTTGAGATGCTATAGGCTCCAATTGCTGTAACATTTACCTGGACGGTTACAGTATTTGAAGCAGATAAAGGAGTTCCGGCAGTATATGTTCCGGCAACAATTGCACCGGTACAATCTCCAGGTGCTCCGGAAAACGTATATGTAGCAGGTCCCACTACAGTTACATTAAAATTGCATCCCCCGGCACCCAATGCAAAAGTATTTATACCAGCTGTTGTTGGTGTTCCTGTCCCATTCAATGTTATCGTTTGATTACCAGTTGCTGAGAATACTCCCGATTTTGAAAATGTCATACCACCCGAAACTGTAGAAATGTTGTACGAACCAATGGTGGTAACATTCACTTGAACAGAAACGTTGTTTGACGCAGTTAATGGAGTTCCCATTGCATACACACCATTTACAACTACTGACGGGCAGTTTATAGAATATGAAGAAGGCCCTGCTACATCAATATTAAAAGTACAACCGCCGCCAGGTTGACTGAAAGTAATTGTATTTGCGCCAACAGTCGTGGGAGTGCCTGATGCGGGAATCCGAACTGTTTGGTTACCTGTAGTTGTAAAACTACCTGACTTATTAAATGTCAACCCGCCTCCTGCAGCAGCAATTGTGTAAGAACCTATTGTTGTTACATTTACTGTCACATCCACATAATTAGAGGCATCTGTCGCAATATCTTTACCATAAAAACCTCCGACAACAGCACTTGCACAGTTTGAGGGGGTTCCACCGGTAACCAGTGTAAAAGTTGCCGGAGTACTGGCTCCTGCCGGTAACACATCTACCTGAATATCACAAAAAGTACTGTCATAACTTACAATAAAGTTGAATGTACCCGCTGCAAAAGGTGTTCCGATGCCTCTTAACGTAACAGTATTATTTCCGGTAGAAGTAAAAGCACCCGTTCCACTAAAATGAATGCCATTTATTGTATCCGTTGTAATAGTATAAGAACCTGTTTTTATGACGTTTACTTCAACAGTGATATTGTTGATTGAGACGTCAAGTGCTTTTCCCACTTCGTATGTTCCATTCACTGTTTTTGGAAGGCAATCAGCATTAATATCTGACTGCAGGCTACCCTCTGAAGGGGTTAAAGCTTGCTCAAAACTTGATTCCTTTTGGCAGCCTGTTGTCGCAATAACTAAAACTGCAAGAAAATAAATAAACTGTTTCTTCATAAACGATTGATAATTTCTGTTTAACGTCTAAAATTAAGGTTATTTTCCATACTATATTCTAATAAACCCACAAGACAAAAGTCACACATGAATTGGCATCAAACCCTATTTTTGCTTGCTAAATGCTAAAAATATAACATGAGAAACGTTTTTTCCCTGCTTTTATTTCTTACACTCCTCTCCTGCAAAGGACAGAATTCAAACAATAACCTGTCTACATCTTCAAAAATTGGGCCGGACGATTTTGAAAAAGCCATTCAGAATGCAAATGTGCAGGTGCTTGATGTTAGAACGTCAGGAGAATTTCAAAGGGGACATATCAAAAATGCCCTTCAGGCAGATATGAGAAACATGGAAGAATTTGCCGGCAGAGTACAGCATATGGATAAAAACAAACCGGTTTACCTGTATTGTCTTGTTGGCAACCGAAGCGCTTATGCAGCAGACTGGATGAGGGAAAACGGATTTACCAATGTTGTTGAACTGGCAGGTGGCATCAACTCCTGGAAAATGTATAACAAGCCTGTTGAAGGTGTAACAAATGAGCCTCAGATTACATTGGAGCAGTTCATGGCCAGCATACCAACAGATAAAACTACGCTGGTTGATTTCGGTGCTAAATGGTGCCCTCCATGTGTAAAAATGGAGCCTGTACTTGAAGAACTCAAAAACAATAAGCAAATAGATTTCAATCTTGTTAAGATCGACGGTGGTCTGCATACAAACCTGATGGCAGCTTTGCAGCTTGAGCCTATCCCTGTCTCTATCATTTACAAGAGAGGAAAGGAAGTTTGGCGCAAACAAGGCATCATCCCGAAAGAAGAGCTGATTGCCCAATTGAAATAATTCGTTTATTTCAGGTGATGGTAAAATCAACCTTTTTCTTTTTTCCCTGTTGATAAGAGTTGCGGCACAGTACCTGTATAACAACTCTTACATCTGTAATCAGTACCTCACGCAGGAGTTTATCAGTAGTAACCGACAGTCTTGTTTGGGCCGGCTGCGACAATGATAAAAACGGGACACAACCTAGAGAAATGTACTGATATGTTTAAAATTGGCTGAGGCAAATGAAGTTCAGGGCTATAGCAAGGCAACTGCGTAAACCTGGGGGCTGGTCAGGTAAAAAAGTTGGAAATAGCATGAATAAGGCAAACCGGTTCTTATATGAAAAGCTAATTGAAATTATTTGCCTGCAACCGGTGTATTCTATTCTTGAAATTGGATTTGGAAATGGCTGTTTTTTTCCCAATTTCTTTGAGAAAATGCCGGGTTTGCATATGACGGGCATCGATTACTCGTTGCAAATGGTAAAAGCTGCAAAAAGGAGAAATAAAAAAGTATAATCGGAGAAAAACTTAGGCTGATAAAAGGCAATAGCGAATGCCTTCCCTCTCCGGACAATACTTTTGATCTAGTGTTTTGTATCAACGTAATTTACTTCTGGCAAAATCCATCAAAGCACCTGCAGGAAATAAAAAGGGTATTAAAACCGGGTGGTGCCTTTTACGCAATTTTCCGGACAAAAGAAAGTATGCAGTTTATGCCCTTTACTCAATTTGGGTTTACCGCCTATGATGAAGTAGAATGGATACAACAATTAACTGAAAATAACTTTTCTGAAATAAATCACATTTTGCTTCAGGAACCTGAAGTTGTTTTTAAAGAAAGTAAAATAAGTATACAATCCCATTTTATTACAGGTAAAAAAGAGAGCTTATTATAATTGTTTGAGCAAGTCTATTACTGCAGGCCGCTTTTTATAATCCTTTTCAAAAAAACGATAGATAACTGTCTGTTCATCACCTATTATGAAAACCGCAGTTATTGGCAGGTATTTACCATTGGGTCCGTTATTCTTCTCGACATCAATGCCGGAATTGCGATATCTTGTTAGTGTATTTTCAGGCACTTCATATTCTACATCATACGCTTTCAATATTTTTAGTCCTTCATCATAGAGCACCGGAAATTCTGCTTTTGTTTTTTCAACAGTTCCGGCGACACTCTCCAGTTTCTCTGGTGAAACAGCAACAAGACTAGCCCCTTTATCTTTAATAAACTGAAGAGAATCCTGAAGTACAGACAAAAATCTGTTACAATAAGGACACCACTGCCCACGATAAAATACAATTATCACCTTGCCTTTCTTCAACAGGTCCTTCAGCCTTATTTCATCTCCGTTCTGATCTTTTGCCTTAAAATCAGGTGCCTTAGAAGCAATAAAAAGTCCTTCGGGTGCTTCCTGCGAAAAAGCAAAAACGGAGAATAAAAGCATAAATAACAAAATCCCCAGATTTCTTTTCATCATTATGCAAAATTATACGGATGAAGGAATAATTATTTATACATGAAAAAGCATTAACATAAGATTATTTTTTTCTTATTTTTGATTTTTCCATTAACCTTAGTCTAAAAAAAATCATGGCCAATAGTCAGTCACATGCAGAAAAATATTTTACTAAGTTACTCCTAGGGTTTGCATCTATTATTACAGGTGTAATGCTTGCTTTTTTTGCAATATTCGAAGCTTCAAACGAAGGAAAATAGTATTTCTGGGCGATCATAGTTTCTTTTCTGCTATGCGGTGGAATTTATTTTTCTCTGCAGGCATTTGTACATAAGATAAAATCTGATTTCAGCAGGAGAGCAAAGCAAAGGGAAACCCATACGGAAAGGCTAAACGGATAATTGGGCAATCAGCCAAAACGTTTGCTAAACATGAAGAATACGACCCCAATCAGGAGCGCAAAACTTACAGCATACCTCCAATGAAATAGTTCTTTAAGATACCAAACAGCAAATACTGTAAATACCACCAGTGTTATTACTTCTTGTATCATTTTTAACAGGAAACCACTAAGTCCCTTACCGGCGTATCTTATTCTGTTAGCCGGAACCATTAGTATCTATTCAAATAGTGCGATACCCCAACTGATAAGGATGGCTTTCCTTAAAGGTCACCCGTCCTGCTTCAGGTGATATACCAGGCGAAAGTCATAAACACATGGAAGCAAGTAACAGAATAATTGTCCTCATATTTTCTAATTAAAAAAGTCTGGCATAACCAGACTCTCAAGATTAACTCTATAAACTATTCATTTTTTTACTTCATCAATTTGCCTGAAGATTGCGGAAGTCTACCGGAACCAATTTGCTTACACCGGGCTCCTGCATAGTAACACCGTAAATTACATCTACTGTACTCATGGTCATTTTGTTGTGAGTAACAATAATGAACTGAGAGTTTTCGGAAAATTGGCGGATCATGTTGGTAAACTTACCCACATTCGCATCATCCAGTGGCGCATCCACCTCGTCCAGAATACAGAACGGAGCAGGTTTGATTAGATAAATAGCAAACAATAATGCAGTTGCTGTTAATGTTCGTTCGCCTCCACTCAACTGTGTTAAAGATGATGGACGTTTGCCTTTCGGTTTAGCAATTACATCAATACCTGTTTCTGCAATGTTATCCGGTGTTTCCAGTACAAGGTCACACTGGTCATCTTCAGTAAATAATGTTTGAAATACTTTTTGAAAATTCTCTCTTACTAAGTGGAATGTTTCAAGAAAACGCTGATTGGCAGTTGCCTCTACCTCCTCAATCGTTTTCAACAGGCTGTCTTTTGCATTAATAAGATCTGTCTTTTGTTCTACGATGAAATCATATCTTTTCTTCATCTCGGTAAACGCTTCAATGGCTGTAGGGTTTACTTCACCAAGGTTTTCCAGCCGCTTTTTCATCCTGTCAGCCTTTTCCTGCAACTCTTCTACCGGTATAATACCGCTGCGGGCTTCACCCAATATGGCTTCAAGGTCAATCCTGAATTCAACATTCATACGTTCTTTCATACCGGCAAGTTGCAGTTTCAATTCATTCAGCCTATCCTTGATTGCAGCCAGCATATGTTCAACCTGCTCTTTATCTTTCACTTTATGCCGTATCAGGCTTTCTTTTTCACTGAGTTGGTTACGTAAATTATAATAGGCCTGATCAGCTTCATTCAGTTTTCTTTCTTCCTCTTCTTTTGTCTGCATCAGTTTAACCAGTTCCTCTTCAATATTTTTTAGCGATTGGGCTGACTGGCTGATATTGACAGTAGTATCTTCAAGATGGCTGCTGTTAGATGTAATTTGCTGACGCAGGTCGGATAATTGTTTCGTTTTGAAATCCAGTTCCTGTTTCAAGCCATTAATCTTACTCTGCTGTTTGGTTACATTCAGATTAAATTCATTGTACTGGCTTGTGGCTTCGTTGTAATGATTTTCAGTAACTTTATATGCTTCTTCTGCTTCTGAAAGTTTCGATGCATTTATTTGCAGCAATTCATTAAATTCAGTTAACTGATTTCTCACTCCCTCAACGGAGTTGTGTGTCTGCTCCATCTGCATGTTCAGTTCTTCGAGCCTGTGCAAACTGGTGGTTTGCATAGAGTGCAAATTTTCCAGTTTATTATGAAGCGCAAATACCTCGTTGGTAAGTTGCTGTATCTCTCTTTCTGTCTCCCGGATGGTATTTTCACGCAGGTCTTCGTTAAATGCAATTACTTCATTATGCCTTGCCTGTATAGTTGCACGAAGGGCATCCACTACCTGGCTTTGCTCATTGATTGCTTCCTGAAGTTTTTCAAGGTTCTTAGCCCTCCCAATTTTTTTCCCTTCAATTAATCCCACACTACCCCCGGTAAGTGAATATTTCCCTTTTACATACTTACCATTTTTTTCTATCACTACAAACCCATTGCTGTTTTGCAATGCATCTTCATTATCTGCAATAAATACTTTACCGAGCAAATGTTCCGCCAGTTTGCGGTATTTTTCTTCTACATCCACCACACTTAAGGCAGGTATAGCACCTTTTAACTGGTGAGAAGAAATAATATTGCTTTCGCTTTGCGCAATCTTATCCAGCAGGAAAAAGTTAGCTTTTCCTTTTTTATTCTCATCCAGCAGGTGAACTGCCTGTAAACCTTCCTGCAAATTGTTTACTACATAGTAGCTCAGGTAAGGCTCCAGTACATTTTCCAGGGCGGTTCTGTATTCTTCATTTACGTACAACACATCTGACAAAATCGGAGACTGATGATTCCATCCAGTATTATTATGCAGAAATTTCACTGAATCAGGATAACCTTCCATTGAATCAATCATGCTTTTCAGCAGGTCATGCTCATTCTTTTGGCATCGAGTTTCCTGTTTTCTCCGGCAAGATCATTACGCAGATCTTCCAGCACTGCCTGCGTTTGCAGTATTTGTTCTTTGGTGTTCTCATGGTGATGCTGTAACTGCTCCAGATCAACTTTTTTAATGTTCAGTTCTTTTTCTTTTATAAGTCTCTCCTCATCCAGCCTGTGCCTTTGTTCATCACGGTACTTTCTTTCGTCTTCAATCTGCCCAATAATCCGTTGCAGATTTTGGATAGAGCTGTCTGCCACGGCCACTTTCTTTTCTGCATCAAACTGGCTGCGTTGGGTTTGCTGGTACTCTGTACGCAGGCTATCCAGGCCTTCCCTTTTTTCATCCAGCGCATCTCTTTTTACATCGGTCTCTTTGCGTAACTCCTCCAATTGATGGCTGAGTATTTCCAACACTTTAGTTTCTTCTTCAAACTGTAATTGTGTAAATCCGATACTTTCTTCTATGCCTATTAACTGGCCTTCCGCTTTTTGCAGAAACTCTTTAAGGCTTTCTTCTTTTTCATGCAGATGTTCAAGACGCTGTGCTGACAGGTTCCTGTCGTTTTCTTTGCTACGCACTGTTTGCTGCATATCATTAAAAGCATGCTGCATGCTTTGTAACTGTCTTTCTTTTTCAATGAAAGCCAGTTTCTCTTCTTCCAGCCCGGCTTCATCACTGGCAATTTCTGCTTCTAGTTTTATTCTCTTATCAGTTTCAATATCCTGTTGTTCATTTAGTTCCCTGTAAGAAAGATTAAAACCTTCCAGTGCCGCCTTTGCCAGTTCAATACTTATTTCTCGGTATTCTTTTTTGATTTCGTGGTATTTCTCTGCTTTCCTCGCCTGGCTTTCTAAAGCTTTTAACTGGTTATTGATTTCAAATAAAAGGTCTTCTATCCTGCTTAAATCCAGCTCAGTTGCATCAAGTTTTAGTTTAGCCTCTTTCTTCCGGGTTTTATAGATTGAAATACCTGCAGCCTGTTCCAGCATGCGGCGGCGGCTGTTGTCTTTATCTTTAATCAAATCGTCCACCATATCAAGTGCGATGATTGCATAACTATCGGTACTTATACCTGTATCCATAAACAGATTCTGAATATCTTTCAGGCGGCACTGCACATCGTTGAGCCGATATTCGCTTTCACCACTTTTGTAAAACTTACGGGTAATGGTAACTGTACTGAATTCAGTAGGAAGCAGGTTTCGGGTATTCTCAAAGGTAAGACTCACTTCAGCTAAACCGGAAGCACTGCGGGTTTTGGAACCATTAAAGACCAGGCTATCAAGATTTTCACTTCGAAGCTGACTGATTTTTTGCTCGCCTATCACCCAACGTAGCTGTCAACAATGTTTGACTTTCCACAGCCATTCGGTCCGACAATGCCTGTTATATTATCATCAAAATTTACAACTGTTTTATCAGCAAAACTTTTGAATCCCTGATTTCTAAACTCTTTAATCTCACGGTAATCTCGTTTAAAGTCAGGCGGCGAATATAAGGCAAAGGATAACAAAAACAGGGGTGGCAATCAGCCAGTTATTCACATTACCGGGGATAAAATGTGAGAAGAAAGTTGGGATGATGGACAATAGCAATAAAAGATGAAATACTGCAAAATTTCATCCCTTTGCAACCAAAGAAAAAAGGTTGTTTCTATGTCGAAACAACCTCTAAGTATTTTATACGTTTTTAAACAACTAGCCCTTCTTTTTTCCTTTGGGAGCAAACATGGCCAGCATCCGGCGGCCCTCCATTTTGGGCATATTTTCAAGAACACCTACTTCGGCAAGCCTTTCGGCAAATTTGAGTAACAGTAATTGACCCCTGTCCTGAAACTGAATGGCACGGCCTTTAAACTGCACATAGGCTTTTACTTTATTACCATCTTTCAGAAATCCTTCTGCATGCTTAGCCTTGAAATCAAAATCATGGTCATCCGTATTTGGTGTAAACCGGATTTCCTTCACCTCGGAGACTTTGCTTTTTGCTTTCATCTCCTTTTCTTTTTTCTTCTTATCGTAGAGGAATTTATTATAGTCGATAATCTTACATACAGGAGGATCAACCGTTGGCGAAATTTCTACCAAATCAAGCTCTTGGTCCTGTGCCATTTTAAGTGCCGCTGGTGTGTCATAAATCCCAACTTCCACATTATCGCCAACTAACCTTACCTGTGGCACACGAATGAAGTGATTAATCCTGTGTTCTGCTTCTTTTCGGGAATAAATCTTCCTGTTAAAACCGCCTTTGTTAAATCCGCCACCTCCGGGCTTAAATCCGCCTTGTCCTGGTGGCCTGCTGAACCCTCCTCCGGGTTTTTGTGGTACTGCCATTTACTTTGTTTGGTTAAGCTCCTCTCTGACAGGAGCAATTTGTTTTTATTAACAGTTATACCTCATCAGAGTATGAGGATTTAAAAATTTTAATCTGTCCGCCTATCCGCAATCTCTGCAACAGCATCAGTAATAAACTCTTCTACATCTTTCACTCCTGCATCTCCTTTTCCCTGCCTTCTTACAGCCACCTTATTTTCGTTCATTTCTTTTTCACCCACTACAAGCATATAAGGAACCCTCTGCAATTCAGTATCTCTGATTTTTTTACCAATTTTCTCGTTACGGTCATCCACTTCTGCACGAATATCAGCATTTTTCAGTTTATCTGATACAGCCAGTGCATAATCCATGAATTTATCGCTTATGGGTAACACTTTTACTTGTACCGGGGCCAGCCATAGGGGGAATTTTCCGGCGTAATGCTCAAGCAGGAAACCGATAAACCGTTCATGAGTACCTAAAGGGGCTCTGTGAATAATAAGCGGTACTTCCGGCTGATTTTGCTGGTTGGTAAAGCTGAGTTTGAAGCGACGTCCCTGTGCAAAATCCACCTGGTTTGTAGCCAATGTAAACTCACGGCCTATAGCACTCCAGATCTGTACATCAATTTTAGGCCCGTAGAATGCTCCTTCGCCTTTAACTTCCACAAACGGAACTTTAGTTTCGATAAGTACATTTCTTACCAATTCTTCTGTCTCGATCCATAATTCTGGTTCGTTAATGTATTTCTGCCCCAACTTTTCTGGATCATGTAGGAAAGGCGCATGATGTACTTATCTATTCCAAAGATTTTGAAATATTTCAGGTACATATCATTTACTGTCTTGAACTCCTGGGCAAACTGCTCTTTTGTACAATAAATATGTGCGTCATTCATGTGCAGACAACGTACCCGCATCAAACCAAACAATTCCCCGCTTTGTTCATATCTGTAGCAGGTTCCATATTCTGCAAGACGCAGCGGCAAATCCTTATAACTCTTTGGCTCTGCATCGAAAATTTTGTGGTGATGGGGGCAGTTCATTGCCTTGAGATAATACTTTTCACCATCCATTTCCATTGCCGGAAACATACTGTCGGCATAGTACGGCAAGTGACCACTGGTAATGTACATGCTTTCTTTTGCAATATGCGGTGTAACAACCCTTTTATACCCTGCAGCCAATTCTGTTTCTTTGGCAAGTTTTTCCAGTTCTTCGATAATTACAGTTCCTTTGGGTAACCACAGCGGAAGTCCCGGACCCACATCATCATCCATTGTATAAATACCGAGTTCTTTTCCCAGTTTCCGGTGATCCCTTTTCTTAGCCTCCTCCAGCATGGTCAGGTGTTCTTCCATCTCCTTTTGTGATGGAAATGTTACACCATATACACGGGTAAGCTGCTTGTTCTTCTCGTCTCCTTTCCAGTAAGCACCGGCAATAGTGGTAAGCTTAATTGCCTTAATAAAACCAGTATTTGGAATGTGTGGCCCGCGGCACAAGTCAGTAAAATTACCCTGTGTGTAGAAAGAAATTTCACCGTCGTTGAGATTACTCAGCAGGTCCAGTTTGTACTCATCGCCTTTTTCAGTAAAATATTTTACTGCTTCTTCCTTTGGCAGTTCCTTTCTTACATATGCATTGCTTTGTTTTGCCAGTTCATTCATTTTCTTTTCCAGAGAAATCAAATCTTCTTCTGACATTTTACGATCACCCAAGTCCATATCATAATAAAAACCTTTGGGGCTTTCTAAAGGCGGGCCTACCCAAAATTTTACTCCGGGGAACAACGATTCAACAGCCTCAGCCATAAGATGTGCTGAAGAATGCCAGAAGGTCATTTGACCGTCTGTGTCGTTCCAGGTAAGAAGCTTCAGGATTGCATCATCATTAATTGGCCTTGTAGCATCCCATACTTGTCCATTACGCTGGCAGCCAGCACCTTTCTTGCCAATCCTTCTGAAATGGATTTAGCAACATCCAGCGCTGTTGCCCCCTTTTTCATATTGCCGTACTGCACCGTCCGGCAGGGTTATGTTAATCATGTAATTGTGTTCCTTTTTTCAGGAGGTGCAAAGTTAGCATAATATGCCTAAAAAAGGGTAAGAATTAAGCGATTTAACCTGCTCATTTTCAAGTTTAGTTTCACTTTTTCTCTTTGATACAATGATGGTTTCGAATAATAAAGTTCAGCTAGCCTGAATTGTCGCTTTCGCCACTTGCCAAGCATATTTGCGCCATACCATTTATCAAGTCCGAATGTAAAGTGATGAAGCCACATAATTTTTCGGTTCTTTTTGTACGAATCTTCAAAAAAAATTCTGTATTATTCGGCAAGCAATTTTCCGAAGGCAAGGAAATTTGCTTTATATGCTTTTAGCTCCTGTAAAGAGAATTCCTGAGTAAGTGCCTGATATATATCGCCGTTAATGTGGGCATTAATGCCAAGCAACTGATATTGGAGGGCCGAGTGTTCTTCGCCTGAAAAAAAGTACTCCCACACCGGTGGTGGTTGTTTATTGAGGGAAAATGAATCGGATGCTGCAAAAAATAAAGATGCAAATCTTGATTCAAACCTGAGATTCAATTTCTTTTGTTCTTCTGTCTTGGTGTTCCAGAAGTTATCAGCATTATTGACAGCATTGATGTACAAACCAGCAAAATACCTGCCCGGTGATGCAGACTGCTGAACAGAATCCAGTTTGGCCAATACCAAATTTTTCTCCATGCTTTTTTGAGAATTCAAAAAAAGTCAAAAGCATGAAGAGGGATGAAAATACAGTATACCTGCCATTTAGCATAGAAAACTAAATTAATAAAATTAACAAACTCTTGCGGTGTTCGGCATTTTTCTGTACTGACACATTCATTATTTTTGCCCCTGATGAAACGAATCGCCTTTTGGTTTTTATTACTTTCACTTAATTTGTTACTGCTTTCTGCTTTTGAAGGCGCTACACAAAATATTACCGGCATTTGGCGGGGTTATTTTATCACTTACGAAGGGGAGCGATACAAACTGGAGTTCCAGATTAATAATTCATCCAATTTTTCTTCCGGCGTTTCTTATTCTTATCTTGATGTACGATTTTATGGTAAAGCCACGATGACAGGCAGTTTTTCGAAATCTACGAAATCTTTAAAAATCCGGGAAGTAAAAACTGTTGAAGTAAAAAACCTGACCGGTGGCGGCGCCTGTATAATGAATTACAATCTCACCTATTCCAAATTGGGCAAGGAAGAATTTCTGGAGGGGACATTCATGGGTAAACCTGAAGTAAAGTTTGGTGAAAATCCGTATAACTGGGGCGACTGCGGTGGTGGTAAAGTGTCACTTCGCCGTGTAGCTACCTCTGATTTCTATGTGGAGCCTTTTTTAAAAGGAAAAATTAAGAATGTACCAGTTATAGTCAACAAGGCACCGGTAAAAAAAGATTCAAATGCTCTTAAGCTCAATGTTCCTCCACAAAAAAATATTACACCAAAAACAAATATCCCAAAGACTAATACACTTATAACAAACAAAAAACCGGTTACAAATAAAAAACCTGTTACCTCCCCGGCACTTGTAAGTAAAAAGCCTGTCATACCACTACCGGTTATAAAAGATACAATTAAAAGGATAGAACAACCGGCAGTAAAAATTAATTCCCTGGCAATTCCAAGACCTCAAGTATTAAAAACAAGAACAAATGAATTGGTAAAAACGTTAACTGTATCAAGCCCCGAAGTGATTGTGAAATTGTATGATAACGGCGAGATTGATAACGATACTATTTCTGTCTACCTTGATAACAAACTTGTACTTTCATCTAAAAAATTAACCGCTTCTCCCTTAACCGTTAAGCTGAATATGGATGAGGATGTAAACGCAGACCACGAACTGACAATGGTGGCGGAAAACCTGGGCCGTATCCCTCCTAACACATCACTGATGATAGTAGAAGCCGGTGACAAACGTTTTGAAGTACGCATCACATCAACGGAACAAAAAATGCTGTTGTAAGGTTCCGGTAATTTTGGATGCCGATGAAGCAAAAAATTCTCATAGTTGCACTTTGCCTTATGGGAGGCACCGCATGTGCACAAGACCTGAATGGCGTTTGGAAAGGCAGAGTTGTAATGGCCCCAAGTGGCTGCTTTCCGGTTTACAATATTGAGTTGCAAATTGAGATGGCCGGCAGCAAACTCACAGGAGTGTCTTATCATTTTTCCGACTCTCTCAATTATCTCCGGGAGAATTTTGAAGGTACCTTCAACAAAGACAGCAACATTACAAACCTTCAGGAAATGGGCATTATCACTTTTCGTATAAAAGAAGACTGTGTACCCTGTGTTAAAAACTTTAAGCTCACCTATCATAAAGGTGGTGGCAATGTAGTTACAGAAGAACAACTCCGCGGTACGTGGACTGGAAAGGCTACGGACAACAGAACAAGCTGCGAGCCCGGAACCGTGGTACTGCAACGTTTTGAACGTTCTTCTTTTAAGCCAGAATTGAAGTTGCCCGCCACTCTTACTAAACGGAAATCCGAATTGGTAAAAGAAATTAAAGTTGACACCGGCACCATCCGTATTGATTTTTATGATAACGGGCAGATTGATGGCGATACCATTTCAGTTTATACTAATAATATGCCAGTGGTTAGTAACAAAAGACTTTCTGGTCAGCCCATCTCTATGACAGTAAAAATCGACCTGAGACGCACTGAACAGGAAGTAATTATGGTTGGAGAAAACCTGGGTTCTATCCCTCCTAATACTGCATTAATGGTTGTAAACGCGGGAGATAAACGTTACCAGCTCTATCTTACTTCAGACGAACAGAAAAATGCGATGGTTAGGTTTGTCTATGAGAAGCCAAAGTAAGAACCCTAGAACTTAAAATTCCACGTTACCGCAGGTAAAATGGGAAACAGCGATACCTGCATTGCTTCTATTTTTAAATGCCCATTTGCCAGGTTACCTGTCTCATCGAAATAAATAAAATATGGATTCAACCTGCTGTATATATTGTAAATGCTGAATACCCAATTGCTGCTGAAGTTTCTTTTTTTCTTTGGCTGTGGTGTATAAGTCGCTGAAAAATCAATACGGTGGTATGCCTGCAACCGGTATTGATTCAGTTTGCTGTATTCTTGTGTAAGTACTCCATTAATGAAATAAAATCTTTCCGGCAGGGTAATGGCATTTCCAGTTCCATATACAAATACAGCTCCCAGTTTCCATTTCTTATTTGCTTCGTAGTTGGCAACAGCCGATAAATCATGCCGCCTGTCGTAACGAACCGGATATTTCTCACTGTTATTCAATGCCGCAAACTTTCTCCATGTCCACGATAATGTATAACCTGCCCAACCAGTAAGTTTTCCCCTGGTTTTATGAACAAACAGTTCTGAACCATAACTCCATCCTTTCCCAAAAACAAATTCATCTTCAGGATCAGTTAGTGAAGGCGTATATCCTTCTTTATATTCCACCTGGTTCTGCATGTATTTGTAGTAAAGTTCAAGCGATGTTTCATATGTATTATCTTTAAAATTTCTGAAAAGACCGGCCGAATACAACCAGCTCAGTTGTGGCTTTACCCTGTAAGTGCTCGGCACCCACAAGTCAGTTGGCAGCGTAGTACCGGCGTTGGTAACAAGGTGAATGTATTGCAGGTTTCTTGTAACAGACGCTTTTATTGAAGTTGCTTCGTTTAGTGTATAACGGATGGTGAGACGCGGCTCAAGTCCTCCATAAGTTTTTACCGGCTCAAAGCGTTTATATTCAGTACTGTCCGTTTTATTTCTGTCAGCATCCCGTATATATTTTGTATATGGTCCGATTTGTGTAAAACTGCTCCAGCGAAGTCCATAATTTAATTTCCAATTTTCGCTAATCTCCCAATCGTCCTGTATACACAATGCAGTTTCCACAGAGTACTTGCTGTCTTCATTATTCGGAGTAAAAAAGACAGAATCCTGGCTCCCACTCAATACATTGGGAATAAACTTATGGTAAGTAATCAGTCCGCCAAATTTCAGCTTATGGTTAGGCAACGGATAATAATCAAAGTCTGTTTTCAGCGATACATCCCTGATACCGGAAGATAATCTGATTTTGAAATTATCCTGCTGAGCCTTAAAATCAAATTTATAATCATTGTATAGGAAAGTTGTATTGGAAAACATACGCCTGTTAAAAACATGGTTCCAGCGAAGCGATCCGGTTGAATTGCCCCATGGCACCTGTGTGGAGAAAGATCGTTTTGCATTATTAAAATCAAACACATCACGGCCAAAATAACCACTCACGTATAACCTGTCATTTTCTGAAAAACGGTAATTTATCTTAGCATTTACATCATAGAAATAATAGCCCGATCCATAAAATGAACTGCTTTTACTGATAAAAGGTTTGGTCAATGCATCAATATATGTTCGACGGGCAGAAAGAATAAAAGATGCTTTGTTTTTTTTAATAGGCCCTGAACAGAAAACCGGGATGCTATAAACCCGATACCACCATCCATTTGCAATTTATTCATGTTACCATCTTTCATGGTTACATCTACGACAGATGACAGCCTGCCTCCATATTGGGCAGGCATCCCTCCTTTAATGAGGGAAACATTTTTAATAGCATCCCCATTAAATACGGAGAAAAATCCAAACAGGTGACCTGTATTATATACAACTGCATCATCGAGCATAATAAGATTCTGGTCTGGCCCACCGCCTCGAACATAGAAACCGGCATTACCTTCTCCTGCATTACGTACCCCCGGCAGCAACTGGATTGCCTTCATTGGGTCTACCTCGCCTAAAAAGGCCGGAATATTCCGGATTTGATTCATAGACAAATCCACTTTTCCCATTTGGGCATTCTTTAGATTGCCATCCCGCCGTTTTGTGTATATGACAACTTCTGAAATTGAAGCAGAACGGGGCAATATTTCAAAATTGTATGACTGGTTTGATTGTAATACAATGTCATACGATTTTCCTTCATATGAGACATGCGATACAGCAAGCGTATACTCACCTTCATTAAGCGTAATAGAATAAAAACCATATTGGTTGCTTTGCACACCCTTTGTTTGACCTTTTACTGTAATGGTGGCACCAATAACCGACTCACCGGAGAGGCTGTCCTTCACATAGCAATTTACTGAAAAACGTATTGCTTTTCCTGAAACAGATATATTCTGTACATGCGCCTGCAGGCAAATGACAGAAAGGATAAGTACAGCTATTTGCTTGAGCATACTACAACAACAATTCTATTTAGTTTTGGTTGTATCTGCAGATTGGGAAGTGTCTGCAACAGGAATGAAATCAATAGTAGTCTTTAGTTCGGCACAGTCTTCCACTCCGTAAGGATTTGTTTTTTCCTCTTCGTTCTTGCTCAGCCAGTTGCCTGGATTTCCATCCCCAAAAGCTTTTTCACATTCATGCCAGTATAGCTTAGACAAATCGTAGCGTACTGTGCTAAGCAGCGAAAAAAGCTCATTTGATAAAATATTAAAAGAGCCCCGCTTTTCTTTAATTGAAGGATCTGCAATTACTGAAGAAGTTTCAGACTTCACATTTTCATACGGTTGCAGAGCTGTCTGATAAATAATAGAATCAACTTTTAATTCATCAACTTTAAAACTGTCAAGCGATAGCTTAAACTGGCTCCCTGCCTTACCAATTGCCGTAGTATCATTATTTACAAAGGCATCAGTTAGGGCAAGATATGACGATAAAACACTTTCTGCAGAACGGTTAAACACTTCACTATGTTTGCTTACATTGAGCGGAACAGGCTTCGGGCCGTTATCCGATGAGCTGCCACCGGAAGGGAAAAACAGGTAACGGGCAATTCCTGCCAATAAAAGTATGAATGCAGAGAACATGGTAAACCCATTAATCCATTTTACACTTTTTACAAAAAGCCGGGCAATTCCAAGCAGAATGATAAAGGCTGGCAATGCAATACTTAGTAATGTCAAAATTTGTTTAATATCCATAGTAAAATGCAGATTTGTAATGCGGTGCAAAGATAAATGTCCCATACCGGATGTACTAAAGCTTTATTTTTGCGAATTGTTAAAAATGGAAAGTTATCCGTTATTGCGATAGACAGCTAGCTTTTCGCCATTCACTATTCACTATTATGCTGGCAGGACTTCAAAATATAACATTCGAATTTGGCGCAAGGGTAATTGTGGAAGATGCCACCTGGCATATTCAGCCTGGAGAAAGAATTGGCCTGATTGGTTACAATGGCACCGGTAAATCTACATTATTAAAATTGCTTGTTGGAGAGTATCAACCCTCAAAGGGCACTGTAGAGAGAAGCCGCAGCACTTCTATCGGCTACCTTCATCAGGATTTGCTAAGCTTTGATACCAACGACTCTATTCTCGAAGTAGCCCTTTCTGCTTTTGAAAAAGTATTACAACTTGAAAAAGATATTGAGGAATTAGGAAAAGAACTGGAGAAAACCGGTGACGAAAAAACACTCCACGAATACAGCGATAAACTGCATGAACTGGAAACCTTAGGCGGTTATAATATTCATCACAGGACAGAAGAAGTGCTGCAGGGACTGGGTTTTTCCAATTCCGATTTAAAAAGGCCTTATAAAGAATTCAGCGGTGGCTGGCGTATGCGGGTTCTGCTGGCAAAAATGATTTTGCAGCAACCTGATTTATTATTGCTTGACGAACCTACCAACCACCTCGACCTGCCTTCTATCGAATGGCTGGAGAAATACCTGCAGCACTACCAGGGTTCGGTGGTAATAGTAAGCCACGATAAATACTTCCTGAACCGCATGGTGACTAAAATCGTGGAAGTATATCAGCAGCAACTGAATATCTACACTGGCAACTACGACTATTTCGAAAAAGAGAAAGCTATCCGCATTGAGATGCAGCAAAAGGCCTATGAGAACCAGCAGGACTATATCCGGCAAAACGAACGGCTGATTGAACGCTTCAGGGCAAAAGCCAGTAAAGCAGCTATGGCACAAAGCCTGATGAAGAAATTAGATAAACTGGAAAGAATTGAAGATGCCGAGATGGTTCGTCCCAATATGCGTATCAACTTCCGGGTTGATAAAACACCGGGCAAAGTTTTGGTCGAACTGAAACATGTCAGCAAAGCTTTCGGCGATAATGTGATTATTAAAAATGGAAGTGCTGAAATTGAACGGGGCGATAAAATTGCACTCATTGGTGCAAATGGTAAGGGAAAATCCACTCTGCTGCGCATGATTGCAGGAACAGAACCTATGACCGGTGAAAGAAAATGGGGCCACAATGTGGATGAAAGTTTTTATGCCCAGCACCAACTGGAAGCACTCGACATCAACAATACAGTAATTGATGAAATGAAAGGCTGCGGCAGCCAGATGACAGAACTGGAACTGCGGTCGCTCCTCGGTTGCTTCCTCTTTAGCGGTGATGATGCCGATAAGAAGATTAAAATCCTAAGTGGTGGCGAAAAGGCACGGGTAGCTCTTGCCAAAGTAATTGTGAGCAAAGCCAATTTCCTGATGCTTGACGAGCCAACCAATCACCTTGACATGCACAGTTGCGACTTGCTCATTGAAGCGCTCAACAAATACGAAGGCTCCATGATTCTGGTAAGCCACGACCGTTATTTTGTTGCCAAAACAGCCAATAAAATCTGGGAGATTGTTGACTGGGAAATAAAAGAGTTTAAAGGCGGCTACGAAGAATGGGTGGCATGGAAAGAAAGGATGGCAAAGACTGAAATGGCTGCTTCAAAAGTGCAGGAGAACATACCAGTTGAGCCCCAGCTAACAGCAAAACCTGAACAAAAAAAAGAGCAACCCAAGACTGAAGAAAACCTAAATACTAATCCAGGAGGCAGAATTGCCAAAGAGCAAAAAAAAGAATTACAAAAACTGCAGAAGCAATTCCAGCAACTGGAGCAAAACATCGCCGCCCTTTATGAAGAAAAAACAAAAACAGAGGCACTGCTTGCCGACCCTGCCACTTACAGCGATAAAGAAAAATTTCTGACTGCAGAAAAAGAATACAAAACTGTCTTAGATAAACTGGCACAAGCTAATAAGGATTACGAAAAAATATTTGAACGGATGATGGAATTGGAATCATAAAGCCTGTTTATTTTATAACAAAACCCGTCAACAGCATTTTTTACTAACTTCCACCCCGTGAAATTCACCGAGAACAATAACGACAGAGAAAAGAACGAAGGCGACAAACCGTCTAGAAAGAAACCGATGTATCCTGTTAGCGAAGGGCTGCGGATGTATCTCAAATCACATGGTCGTGAAGTTCACCTGCCTGTAAGTTACAACAACCTGTTGCATTACACATGGTCAGTTCCACTGAAGGATAAAAACGGAAATTTCACAGCCTGGGAAAAAGTTTCTTACGACAGCCGCGACTGGGAATACCTGTGCGACGGGCTGGTAAAAATCTACGCCATATTGAAAACCGAAGGGGATTTCAGTTTCATCAGCCACCTTGATGTGGCAAGGGTTGATTACTGCACTTTTGGCAACTCTCACCCCTTTCGCATACGGATTGTAAATAAATTCAACGATAACTACGACCACTATTATATCAAAATTGCCGATGCCTCCCGCATCTACGGTCTTGAGTTAGAACACATCCTCTCTCCCAACCGGGTTACATTCTTTACCGACCAGAATACACTGGTAGAGGAACATATTCCGGGTATACCGGGGGATATTTATGCAAATCAGCTACTAAGCGCACCGGAAACCAACCAGATAAGGCTCGCCAAAGAGTTTGTTAAGTTCAATGAACGCTGTTTTGTCCGTCTTCTTGGGGATATGCGGAGTTACAATTTTATTATCAACATCACCCCGGATATTGAAGATTATCAATACCGTATCCGCAGTATTGACTTTGACCAACAGTCCTACGAAGGCCGGAAAATCTCTACCTGCCACAGTTTTTAAGGAAAATTTTCCCTTTGTCGAACTGGCACTCAAACTCCTGAACAAAGAGTCTATTCTACAATACCAGGCCGAAGAAAGAACGTTGATTACCTTCAGGCTGGCCACGGCCCGTTATCGTATTAAGGATTTGTTGGATAATATGCACTTAGACACCATTGCCCCGGTGGCCAAAATAGAACAACTGAAAAAGGAACTGAACGAATACATGCAGACAAATGCTTACGAGAAATGCAAATCCATGGGTGATGTGGTAAAAATGCACATGAACCAAACACTCCGCACTAACCTCAAACTTGTAAAGCGGAATGTAGGAAAAAGAAAGCGTTGATAGTGTTGACAAATCTCAGTTCCCCGTATTTCAGGAATCTTATATCTTCGCTCCCGCTAACGAAAACTTGCCTGCTTAAAAGCATTTAATCACTTTTAAAATTTACAAATGAAAAGTACAGGGCCGGTGTGCTATTTGGTGACGAACTGAAAGCACTTTATAACGACGCTATTGAAAACAATTTTGCCTTACCTGCCGTTAACACTGTTGGTCACGACTCTATCAATGCCACTCTGGAAACGGCCGCCAAGGTTAACTCTCCTGTAATCATCCAGTTTTCTAACGGTGGTGCACAGTTTATTGCAGGTAAAGGAATGCCTAATCCGAATATGGAAGCCAACATCATTGGCGGTATTTCCGGTGCTTTGCATATCCACGAAGTAGCAAAATACTACGGTGTGCCGGTTGTTATCCATACTGACCATGCTGCCAAAAAATGGCTGCCATGGATAAGTGGTTTGCTTGATGCAGGCGAAAACTTCTATAAAGAAAAAGGCCAGCCTCTTTTCAGTTCCCATATGCTCGACCTGAGCGAAGAACCAATTGCAGAAAACGTTGCCACTTCTGTTGAATTCTTTAAAAGAATGAAACCCCTTGGTATGAGCATCGAAATCGAACTTGGTGTTACCGGTGGCGAAGAAGACGGCGTGGACAATACAAGTGTTGACAACTCAAGACTCTATACCCAGCCCGAAGATGTTGCTTATGCCTATAAAGAGCTAAGCCAGGTTGGCGAATTGTTTACCATTGCAGCAGCATTCGGTAATGTACACGGTGTGTATAAACCAGGAAATGTTGAACTCACTCCAATAATTCTCAACAACAGCCAGCAATACATCCAGAAAGAATTTGGTACAGGGCCTAAGCCGGTGTACTTCGTATTCCACGGCGGCAGTGGTTCTCCTCAGCACCAGATCAGGGAAGCTATCGGCTACGGCGCTATCAAAATGAATATTGATACCGATATGCAGTGGGCTATGTGGGAAGGTGTGCTTAACTATTATAAAAAGAACGAAGCTTACCTGCAGGGCCAGCTCGGCAATCCTGAGGGAGAAGACAAACCCAACAAGAAGTTCTACGATCCAAGGGCATGGTTACGCAAAGGCGAAGAGTCTTTCGTTAAGCGTCTCGAAGTGGCCTTCGAAGACCTTAACTGTATCAACAGGAACGCTTAATCGGTTACACCAAATACAAATACAGAAAAAGCTGCCCAGTGCAGCTTTTTTTGATTTTCGGCAATCGCGGGCTGATATCTGTCAGGTTCCGCTACTGTAAAAGCACAGTATCTTTATCCTTTAGTTTTTAACTAAGCTCAATTAACTTATAAAAATTCGATTATTATGCCAGTGAAAAAAATTGCAGAACTGCTGGGCGACAAAGCCGAGTATTTGCTCAGCCATGAATCAAAAACAATTTCCAAAGATCAGTTACACCTTCCCGGGCCCGATTTCGTTGACCGCATTTGGGCCAGCAGCGACCGTAACCCGCAGGTGCTTAGAAACCTCCAGGCCATGTATGGCACCGGCCGTTTGGCTAATACAGGTTATCTTTCTATCCTTCCGGTTGACCAGGGTATTGAACACAGCGGCGGTGCTTCTTTTGCCAAGAACCCTATCTATTTCGATCCTGAAAACATTGTGAAGCTGGCCATTGAGGGCGGTTGCAATGCGGTAGCCACCACGTATGGCGGATTGGGTTTTCTTGCCCGCAAGTATGCACACAAGATTCCTTTTATCGTAAAGGTAAACCACAACGAGTTTCTTACTTATCCCAATAAGTTCGACCAGATAATGTTTGCTTCTATTAAGCAAAGCTGGAACCTGGGCGCTGCTGCCGTGGGTGCCACTATTTATTTTGGTAGCGATGAAGCCACCCGCCAGATTCAGGAAGTAAGCAAGGCTTTTGAAATGGCACATGAACTGGGTATGGCAACCATACTGTGGTGCTACCTGCGCAACCCGGCATTTAAAACCAAGGAAAAAGACTACCATGTTTCCGCTGATCTGACCGGCCAAGCCAATCACCTCGGCGTCACCCTCCAAGCCGACATCATCAAACAGAAACTACCCGAGAACAACGGCGGTTACCTGGCTTTGAACACTAAAGAATCTGCCTATGGCAAAAACGATAAACGCATTTATGAAAACCTCACTACCGACCACCCGATTGACCTGTGCCGCTACCAGGTGGCTAACTGTTATATGGGCCGTGCCGGTTTAATTAACAGTGGTGGTGCTTCATCCGGTGCGGGTGATATGGCCGAAGCCGTAATGACAGCAGTGGTAAACAAACGGGCAGGTGGTATGGGCCTCATCAGCGGACGTAAAGCCTTTCAACGGCCAATGGCTGAAGGTGTGGAAATACTGAACGCTATACAGGATGTGTACATGGATAAAGATGTTACTATTGCGTAAAACATTTTTTATAATATAGAATATTACCCCCGGCATTCGTTGGGGGTCTTTTTATGCAGTAATCAATAGTAAATCGGTCAGCTTTTGCCTGACTCATGTGCTGAAGACCGATGAAATCCCTTTTGAATTAGAACAGCTAACCTGTAAATATCAAAAAATAATAAAATTGGTCGGCAGGAAATGAGATTTCGGTAGAATAAATTGTGAAAGGGCTTTTCTACTAAAAGAAAAAATCTACTAAGGCCTAAAATTCTAAGTCTTCTATACCATCTGAAAATTTTAACATGTTTACTTAACACGTTTGAATCAATTGACTCAACATTTTCAACAGTAACAGATTTTCCAAAGCCTTTTCAGATTTTACCATGAATACTTGGGATCTTTCCAGAAATGAATGAAACACCGGATTTTTAACGTTGATACTCTCTATGCCCAATTGTTCGAATTGAATACCCCAAAAACTGTCCTCATGACCATAACCACAAGAATTTATCAAACTCCTTAACTGAAGAAATAATTCTTTTTTGATCAAAAAATTATTAGACATGAAAGCCGGGTTCCCTTTATTTCCAATTTTTTTATTTTGTCTGAAGGTCACATATTTCCAATGCAGTACAAATTCACAATTTGCAGGTTTAGAACGTGAATAGACGTACCGCCGGAAGCTAAAGGAATATTTTCAGCGATTAAACCAAAATAGACAGCCAAGAAATTTTCATATATCAACTCGCAATCACAATCAAGAAACAACAAATTATCTTCCTTGGCCAAACGAGATAATTTTTTTCGGGCTGCTTCTCTGCCTTCATTTCTTTCGTTTTGATAAAAAGAAACATTTGGAATTTCTGAAGTAACCTTATTTTTAGAAATAAAATAACTGTCTGAACAGTCGTCCAAAATGATAATCTCTCCCTGCTTTCCCGTTTTCTTCAGTTGATCTGCTAACGATTTAACTAAAGAAGAAACTTCATAATTATATACTGGTATAAGTATTGAAAGTCCCACACTTAATATTCCATATTTATGGTAGCATTATCCACCACCTGTCCTCTTTCTGTTCTTATCATTCTTGCAGGAAATTTTTTGTACTACGATATAATCATGTGTAGCCATCACTACTGCAGTTTTATCGTCTTTGGCAATATTGATAAGCAATTGCATGATTTCGTCTGATGTCTCAGGGTCAAGATTTCCGGTAGGTTCATCAGCAAGAATTAGCTTTGGTGAGTTAAGCAGGGCTCTGGCAATATCAATACGCTGCTGTTCACCTCCGCTTAACTCAAAAGGCATTTTAAATCCCTTAGACTTAAGGCCAACTTTATTCAATACATCAGCTATCTTTTCATTCATGAGTTTTTCATCAGTCCATCCTGTCGCTTTCATTACAAATTTCAGGTTGTCGTTTACATTCCGATCTGTGAGCAACTGAAAATCCTGGAATACCACACCAAGGTTGCGGCGCAGGTAAGGGACTTTCTTCCAGTCAAGCCCCTGGATGCTGAAACCTGCAACTGTAGCCTCTCCTTCTTTCAACTCAAGTTCCCCATACAAAGTTTTTAATAAACTGGATTTGCCAGTTCCCGTTTTCCCTACGAGGTACACAAATTCACCTTTGTTTACTGTCAGGTTTACATTCTGTAAAATAAGGTTACTTCCCTGGTATACATTAGCATTCTTTATTTCGATAATTGGTTCGGACATTGCAATAGCTTTGTTGCAAAATAAGCAAAGAAGTGGCAGATACACTCATTTTTTTTCGGATATTTAAACTCTGTAACGGGATATAACTTTTTATTAAATACCTGTCAGTATGTACAAGCAAGTGTCTCTTATCCTTCTGCTTTTTTTATCATTTAGCAGTATTACAAATTCGCAGAATCCAACTGACACAACAAAACAAGGCGGTCAATTTAAAATTATTTATACTCCAACAATTGATTCAAATATACTTGTTGTAGTTAACGGTATCCCGGCAGGAACACTTAAGGAACTGAAAAGAGATTTGAATACTTTATACAACCCGGCAAGCATAGAACAAGTGAATGTTTGGAAGGGAACTGATGCAATAAAAAAATATGGGGACAAAGGAAAAGCCGGAGTTGTGGAGATTACCCTGAAGAAAAGCGAAACTCCTGATGGAGTAATACCACCACCTCCCCCTCCTGGTGAAACATTACAGAACAATGATGAAAGTAAAATCTTTGACCGTGTTGAGGTTGAAGCATCATTTCCCGGAGGAGACCAAATGTGGAGAAAATACCTTGAAAGAACTTTGAATCCTAATATACCAGTGGATAACGGCGCTCCGGAAGGAAAATTCACTGTAGTTATTCAATTCGTAGTTGATAAGGAAGGAAATATTTCAGACGTAAGACCTCTTACACACCATGGCTATGGTATGGAAGCTGAAGTAATGAGAGTAATTATGAAAGGCCCAAAATGGACACCTGCCATACAAAACGGAAGGATTGTCAAAGCCTACCGCAAACAGCCAGTTACATTCCAAGTGATCGAGGAAAAAAGGAAACAAAGAAAAAATAGGAATTAAAATATCAACGTATCTGTTGCAGTTTTCACCACCAATTCCTGTTTTTCACTCGCCTCTACCCTGCCGATAACCTGTGCATTCACACCAAAAGATTTTGAGACACTGATAATTACATCAGCGTCTTTTTCATTGGTATAAATCTCAAGCCTTGTACCCATATTAAACACCTGGTACATTTCCCTGTCATCCGCTTTGCTGGCTTCCTGTATCAGTTTAAAAATAACGGGAGGCTCAAAAAGGCTGTCTTTTACAATCCTAACATTCTCCGGTACATATTTCAGGCACTTGGTTTGCCCGCCACCACTGCAATGTATCAGTCCGTGTATTGTATCAAAATGGTTCTCCAGCAATTCTTTTAATACAGGGGCAAAAGTGCGGGTTGGGCTTAAAAGAAGCTGACCGATGGTTGTTGTACGTTCTCCGTCTTTCACTTCATCCGTAAGTTTATACGGGCCAATATATACAACTGATTCATCCAGAGAAGTATCATACGACTCTGTAAACCTTGCCCCGTATGTTTTATGCAGCACATCATGCCTCGCACTGGTAAGGCCATTGCTGGCAATGCCACTGTTATACTCCGTTTCATAATCAGCCTTTCCGTAACCGGCCAGGCCAACAATCACATCGCCGGGTTTTATCTTTTCGTTGGTTATCACTTTCGGCTTTGGCCAGCGGGCAGTCATGGTTCCGTTTACTGCCATTGTCCGCACCACATCACCTACATCGGCAGTTTCGCCGCCCATATAACTAATGTTTATACCAAACGATTTCATCTTGTCAAAAAACTCCTGTGTACCACTGATTACTGCTTCCAGCACATCAGCAGAAATCAGGTTCTTATTCCGGTCAATTGTTGAAGAAAAAAGAAGGTTGTCATAAATACCCACACAGAGTAAATCGTCGAGGTTCATAACGATAGCATCCTGTGCTATCCCTTTCCAGATGCTTTACATCGCCTGTCTCTTTCAATATAAATAGGCCAGAATGCTTTTGTACCGGCACCATCCGCATGCATCATTTACCCATTTATCATTCCCGCACAGCACATCGGGATAAATTTTGCAGAAAGCTTTTGGATAAAGGCCTTTATCCAGCATTTTCGTAGCCTGATGTACTTCTTCTTTCTGGGCAGAAACACCTCTTTTTGAATATAAACTCATGTTTGATTTTGAAATGCGAAAATATTGAACTCTGAATATTGAATATTGAATACGGAATATTTATTTTGCAATATGCAGATACACAGAGATATTGACAATTTGCCTGTTTTCAAAATGCCGTAGTTACGATTGGCACTTTTGACGGAGTACACATGGGGCATAGGCAAATAATTGAAAAGCTAAGATCAAAGCCCAAAGAATGATGGAGAATCTGTTATCATTACATTTCACCCGCATCCCCGTAAAGTGGTATCATCAGCCATATTAGGAATCCGGCTTTTAAACACACCAGCCGAAAAAGCAGAACTGATCGAACAACTGGGGGTTGACCACCTGGTGATTGTTCCGTTTAGCGACGTTTTGCT
This sequence comes from Chitinophagaceae bacterium, assembly GCA_016719815.1. Lineage (GTDB taxonomy): Bacteria > Bacteroidota > Bacteroidia > Chitinophagales > Chitinophagaceae > JJ008. Next base: position 141,915 of record JADJYK010000012.1, read on the forward strand.
AATATGTCTGCGGAAGAGTATATAGAAGACTTCCTGATTGATAAATTTCACCCGCACACCATCATCATTGGCTATGACCATCGATTTGGCCGCGGAAGAATGGGCGACTACAGACTGCTGGAAAAAAGGCAAAAGATTTTAGCTATCGGCTCAAAGAAATACCAAAGCATGTACTGGATGATATTGCCATAAGCTCAACAAACATCCGTGAAGCAGTACTGCATTGCGATAGCCAAACTGCTTCGTCACTGCTTGGGTATAATTATTTTTTCTCTGGAGAGGTTGTACATGGTAACAAACTGGGCGGGAAACTGGGCTATCCTACAGCGAATATTCACATTGACGATGAAGAGAAGATTATTCCCGGCAATGGCATTTATGCTGTATATGCACAGCCAGAAGGATATGCAAAGAAACTAAAAGGAATGATGAGCATTGGTTTCCGTCCAACAGTTGATGGAAAGAAAAGGGTAATAGAAGTTAACATCTTCGATTTTGATAAAGAGATATATGGCCAGCACTTAAAAGTATATCTTAAAAAATACCTGCGGGAAGAAAAAAAATTTGAAACCCTTGATGAGTTGATAAAGCAGATGGATCAGGATAAACTGGATAGTCTTGCAGTGCTTTAGTATGACTACTTGTCAGTGGTAAGCCAGTGGTGTTTTCCCATCATCATATACTTCTTGCTCTGCTCAATGCTATCCATTATTTGTGCCAGTATATCTTCTGCAGGGGCATCATAATCAATGATAAGCGGTTCTTTAAAAGTAATTGAAAGAGTAGTTCCTTTCTTTTGAATTTCAATCCTTTTTTATTAAACGCCCGCCAGAAGCCACTTATCACAACTGGCACAACAATTGGCTTTACCTGTTTTATTATCATTGCTGTTCCTTTACGGCCCGGAGCAAAAGGTTTAGTTGTTCCCTGCGGAAAAGTAATAACCCAGTTATTATCCAAAGCCCGGGTTATTTTCCTTGTATCCGATGGATCAAGTCCTCGCCTCACCTCTTTTCCTTCTGCCCGCCATGTTCGTTTTACTGTAAGACCGCCGGCGAGCAGGAAAAGTCGGCTTATCCAGTTTCCTTTCATGGTTTCTTCAGCCGCAACATAGTTTACATGGGTAAAAGGGTTCAGCAAATAGTATGGCAGTCCAAGCCTGTTTTTTTTTCGCCACTTAACGGCGCAAAAAATATGGAGAAATGTGATAACATCCGCAAAATAGGTTTGATGATTACTTACAAACAGAACATTCTTTTTTGGTAGCTGACTAATATGCTCCGTGCCAGATATCTTTAATTTATTGATTATAACGAGACCGGGATATGAAACCATTCCTACAATAAAGTAGACAATTTTTCTTACAAGTTTAAAATGTTTAAGTCTTTCGATAAACCTCACCATTACTATCTTTTTGGCAATCAATAATTGTCAAAATAAAGCATTGAAGACTAATTAACAAAAAAGTAATACCAGCGGGTGGTAATAATATCTTTCCCCAATATACTTAAAACAATATTATTTCATAAAATAGTAATTCCGAAAAATTAAAAAAAGGAGCCCAAAAGGGCCCCTCGTTGTAAACCTTGAGCATCAAAAACTATTGTTAGAGTTAATGCTTGCAGATACGCACCTGTGCATCATTCAATTATTTTATCAATACCTTTTCTGACTGTAGCTCCCCGGAATTATTATCACGGATACTTACATGATACATACCTGCGGGAATAGTTCCTCTTTCGATTCTTATGTATTGTACAGTATTATTAATATCTACTTTCTTTGAATATACCTGCTGACCAAGCTGATTTAACAGCGAAACAGTATAAGAGCCTTTCGCATTTGAAAATTCAATATTAACATGATCCGTTGCAGGATTAGGGAAAGCCTTAATGCCTTTTATCAGGGATTTTCTGACAATTACAACATTACTATAAGAATACCTGCTGTCAAGATCAACCATCTTCAACCTGTAATAATAAACGGGAACGTTCATATTGGGATCAATGTGACTATAGTTTATGTCAGAAACGCTGTTACCTGCGGCGGCCTTCTCTCCTACTTTCACATAGTTGATACCATCGGTACTTCTTTCAATATCAAATGATTTTGTATTTGATTCAGTAAGCGTCTTCCAGTTAAGAGAAACGTCATTCCCATTTAGAGCAGCAGTCAAAGAAAGACCTGTTGTTGGAAGTGAAATACAACCTACACAAGGACTTAGGCTCGTAGAAATGTACCAGATGTCTCCGGTTAATGGTGTTCTTGTAGCATTAGAAACAACTCCAATACCTGCTGAAGACCAACCAAACTGAGAAGCATCACAACCCCTTAAGTAAACCTTAAAAACTAATTGAGTTACTTTGTTTACATTAATCTGAATACTTCCTGTAGCAGCACCTTCATTATTGAAAGCTCCTGTGTTACTTGAAGATCCTCCGTTTGGGATAACAGCATTATTCAGAATATTCTTTCCTGAAACTGTGAGATAGGAGTTACCTGAAAGTTTTGCAGTTACCTGTTCCCACATATTCTAACTCTGTGGAAAAAAAAGTTGATCTATATTTCGAAGGGGCATCTGGCTCACCAACTGGTAAATACCGGTATGAACCACCCAACCCCGCAATGTGCACGACGGGGTTTGAAATTGCACCATTAAAAGAAATTACCAGATCTCCATAATAATATTTGTTTGTAGAACCATAAGGCTGAGCCTGATCATACATTGCTTGTGCACAAGTAAAAACTTCAACACCGGAATCAATATCTGAACCAAATGCATCACCAGTTGCATCAATACCACCTGGCCCTACAGGAGAATATTAGTAAACATGCTGTTTGTAGGCCCTCCACTTCCATTATAAGCTCCATAAAATCATAACTATTCAATGGGGTAGCCTGTTGAACAGATCCTCCTGTTGACAGGGATGGCCCCGCACCAAATACTAACCCGGCAGGTACTGCATTGGAAGTAGAAGCCCCATATGGAAGCCCTACAAACTGCTGGTTAGATAAACTTACTGTTGCCTGAACATTTTGCGAATAAGTAGAGAATTGGCTGTTGTTCAAAACATCCTGAACAAATGTAATAATGTGGTTTGTTGTTCTTGGTCCAAATCCAGATCCTGCAGGAGATCCTATATTAGGATCAACGCCTGAGGTCATTTCAAGAGTAGGTACCTGGGCTAACGAAATAGTTCCCAGGAGCATCAGCCCTGTAAGAAGTTTGTAGAATTTAATTTTTGTGCTCATTGTTTAGGTTTTTAAAAATAAAAGAATGAAATCATACTCACCGGTAAAAACCAGTAAGTATGATAAGTTATATGTTATCCAATCACAACTTCGCCTGTTGATGTCCTAATTCCGAAATTGGCATTAATAACATCCGAGGTTAAGACTGGAACAGTAAGTCTGCCATCATTGATTCCATCGCTTCCTGTCGTGATCCCAAGTTTTTGACCTGTATGCTCCCAACCTTCAGGAAGTAATGCAGGAGGCGGAGGATTCCCAACACCAACAGAAACAAAACTCAAATAGATATAATAATTGGTATTAGGCGTTATATTAGTGAATGAATAGGTTCCAGTTGTACTGTTTACAAATGCAACTCTTTCGATTAATCCTGTAGAGGCATTCACCAGGTAAGCCCTCAGACCTGTAGGTATGACTGACGCAGGCGGGGTCTGTAATGGACCAGTGTTATTCACTAAATTATCATCCAATGCATTTACATCATGCCATACATTACCAGAAATATTTACAAGCTTCCTGTAACCTGCATCAATTGTCTGATTGCTTTCACCAGCAGTTAGTGTTATACCTGTTACGACTCCGCCTACAGGATCACTGTCAATTGCATCATTACTGCCTGCATTAGAAGTTGCTGGTATATAACCAGCCGGAGTACCAAACGCAACACTATATGTACCCGGTATCAGGTTAGTAAACTGGTAAGCACCAGTAGCATTTGTTGTTGTACTTTCAGTGCTTCCGTCGGGATTAGTCAATGTTACAGTTATTCCGCTAATACCTGGCTCACCTGCATCCTGAAGTCCGTTATTGTTTAGATCTCTCCATACAAAGTTTCCTAAACTTCCTGTTCCTGTCAGGCCGAAATCAAGAGTCAGGTTGCCATTACTTCCATCACCATCTGTTGTTGGTTCACCCAAAGTTGTAAGAGTGATGTAGTTGCTTCTTACTTCTCCACTAACAACAGCTACTCCATTATTATCAGTATTGTTGTCATTATTTGGTGAAGCACTGGTTGCTGCAGTAGCTGCCGCTGTGTATCCGGCAGGTGGAACTACCCCAACGATATAGTTACCAGGTGTTAGTCCTGTGAAGCTGTACTCACCACTTGCATTTGTCGCCGTAGTGGCTATTGCTGCACCATCAGGTACGCTATCGCCATTGGCATCAGCATATAATCTTACAGTTGCATTTGCAATCGGTGTTTCGCCTGCATCCTGAACACCATTATTGTTCTTATCATACCAAACATAATTGCCAAGAATTAACTGATTGCTTTGGAATCCTGCATCAATTGTTAGGTTTGTCTGGCCAGCCGATAAATTAATTCCGCTAACTACTCCGGCTACCGGATCGCTATCCTTACTATCGTCACCTCCCTGGTTAGCTGGTGAAGATGTGAAACCTGCTGGTGTGGTGAAGCTAACACTATAAGTACCCGGAGCAAGATTGGCGAAACTATATGCACCGTTTGCATCAGTTGTGGTTGTAACAGTTGCGCCGTCCGGGTAAGTTAATGTTACGGTTGCCCCGCCAATACCTGGCTCTCCGGCATCCTGGAATCCATCGCCATCCAGATCATTCCATACAAAATCACCAATAATGCCAGTTCCCTTCAAACCAAAGTCGAGAGTAAGATTTCCATTGCTTCCGTCACCGTCTGTTGTTGGTTCACTTAAGGCAGCCAGTGTGATTAAGTTGCTGGTAATTTCTGTACCTATAATTGTGATACCATTATTATCAGTATTGTCATCATTATTTGGCAACAGACTGCTTGTTGTAGTGTAACCCATTGCATATCCCGCAGGTGCTGTTATTCCAACAATATAGTTACCCGGTGTTAATCCACTGAAGTTGTAAGCGCCGCCTGCGACAGTAGTCGTGGTTGCCGCTGCAGCACCATCCGGTATATTATTACCATCAACATCTTTGTACAACTTCACACTTACTCCACTTATTCCGGTTTCGTTGGCATCCTGTATTCCGTCATTGTTTTTATCATACCAAACATAGTTTCCTATATTCAACTGATTACTCTGGAAACCGGCATCAACAGTAGTATTGCTTTGTCCTGCTGTAAGTACGATTCCGCTTACAACACCACTTACGGGGTCACTGTCTTTGCTGTCATCGCTGCCCTGATTAGATGGCGCAGGAACAAAACCTGCTGGTGTGGTAAAGCTAACACTGTAAGTACCCGGAGCAAGATTAGCGAAACTATATGCACCGTTTGCATCAGTTGTGGTTGTAACAGTTGCGCCGCCAGGGTATAAGCGTTACAGTTGCTCCGCCGATTCCGGGCTCTCCGGAATCTTGAATACCATTACCGTTCAAATCATTCCATACAAAATCACCAATAATGCCAGTTCCTCTCAAACCAAAATCCAATGTTAAGTTACCATTAGTGCCATCACCATCAACACCTGAAGCCGGCTCGCCACCTGTTGTAAGTGTGATGAAATTACTTCTGAGTTCTCCGCTTACTGTTGTAACGCCGTTATTATCTGTGTTGTTATCATTATTAGGTGATGCGCTGGTTGCTGTAGTAGCTGCCGCTGTATATCCGGCAGGTGGAACTACCCCAACGATATAGTTACCAGGTGTTAGTCCTGTGAAGCTGTACACCACTTGCATTTGTCGCCGTGTGGCTATTGCTGCACCATCAGGTACGCTATCGCCATTTGCATCTTTGTACAGATTAACGGTAACTCCACTAATCACCTGCTCACCTGCATCCTGGTTTCCGTTATTATTCTGATCATACCATACATAATTACCAAGGTTCAGTTGATTGCTTTGGAAACCGGCATCAACAGTAGTATTGCTTTGTCCTGCTGTAAGTACGATTCCGCCTACAACACCACTTACAGGGTCACTGTCTTTGCTGTCATCGCTGCCCTCATTAGATGGCGCAGGAACAAAACCAGATGGTGTAGTAAAGCTAACACTATACGTACCTGGTGCAAGATTGATAAAACTATAAGCTCCATTTGCATCAGTTGTGGTTGTAACAGTTGCTCCGCCAGGATATGTAAGCGTAACAGTTGTTCCGCTGATTCCCGGTTCACCAGTATCCTGAATACCGTTTCCGTTCAAATCATTCCATACAAAATCTCCTATGCTTCCTGTACCTTTCAAACCAAAGTCTAATGTAAGGTTACCATTGCTGCCATCGCCATCAGTTGTTGGTTCACCCAAAGTTGTAAGAGTGATGTAGTTGCTTCTTACTTCTCCACTAACAACAGCTACTCCGTTATTATCAGTATTGTCATCATTATCAGGCGAGAGGCTGAAGTTGCAGTTGTTGTCTGCCGCTGCAGGTAACACAGCTGGAATAGTTACTGCAACATACATATTGTATTGCATGTGTAGCCAGACCAGCCAAAAGGAATATATGCCACTTGCATCCAGTTGTGGTGGTACGCTTATGGCTGGTCCCCATCCTGAACACCGTTATTGTCACTGTTTAGCAGTCAAGAAACCCATCTTTAAGATTGGTAGCCCCACTAACGCGTAAGTTTCACTTAGCATCCTGTGTGCCATTATTGTTCCTGGTCATAACAAACAAGATTTCCGAGATAATACCGGGCAAGATTAGCGAATGAGTACATACATTTGCATCAGTTTTCGTTGTAGCGGTTGCTCCACCAGGATAAGTAATCGTAACTTTGTACTCTTGCCGGTTTGCACCGAAACCACAGGCGCAACTGCTCTCAAGATGGAGCTTAATACCAAAAGCTAATGTAAGATTACCATCTCCACAACTCCTGTAGCTGGCTCACCCAAAGTGATGAAGTTACATCCGTCTGATGTCCATATTACTGCATGTTAGAATAATTGGGTAATAAACTGGGCTCAGTTTTGGGCTTGCATGCGGTCGGCTATATGTGTGCCCGCATTAACCGGCACTTGAAAAATTACATTGTTGGTTGAACCCACCGCAGCATATATTGTTACATTATACAATTTTCACACCACACTGGATGCCGTTCGGCTGCTCCACCGTTATGTTTATTACCAAACAGTTACCAAGACCAATTATGTCCTGTTCCCGTTGTTGGGGTGCCACCGCTCCAGCTCCAACTTCAGGGTACCGTCTTTCAAAACTTCCACCGGTTGACAAGCAAAGGTTAACTTGAAGAAGAATGTTACAATTACAATCAGGCAGAAAGCAAAACTGTACGGCACTGTGATGTTTATGTTGGGAATTCGTATTACCATCTACAAGTGGCTCACCGGTACCAAATGCAAGAGTTATTGCCAAACCCCTTGTTTCGTTACCAAGCAATTATCTGCCCGTTATCATCAATATTATTATTATTATCAGGATCGCCACCGTTAACAGCACTGCTCATATAGCCGGAAGGAGTAACCACTCTAACTATATAATTACTTTGCTGGAGATTATTAAACTGGTAATAACCATTTGCATCAGTTGTCTGCGTTTGGATTGATGCTCTATCAGCAACATTGTCATTATTGGCATCCGTATATAAATTCATAGTTACTCTTGTTATTCCATTTTCTGAGTCGTTTAATCCATTATTATTGGCATCATTCCAAACCCTGTTTCCAAGAGAAAGTGTTGTACTGAAACCTGCATCAAATGAATTATTCCATGTACCATTAGGAACAGTAAACGCTGGAATTATACCAGAAACAGGGTCGCTATCCTTATTATCATCACTGCCCTGGTTAGCAGGAGATGGAGTGTATCCTGTTGGTGTAACAAACTGCAATTGGTAGTTGTATGTACCATATTGAGCAGGGTCATAAAAGGAATAGTAACCGTTAACATCGGTTGTTGTTGTTGCCAATACTGTACCTGAAGAGTTTCTTAACTTTACAGTTACACCGGCAATTCCACCTTCACCAGCATCCTGAATACCATCAGCATCAGCATCTAAAAAAACATAATCTCCAATCCCATTCGTCTTATATACTGCAAAATCGTAAGTACTGTTATAACTTGTACTACCCGGTTCTCCTCCAACACTTAAAGTTATTGTACCTCCTTTTATAGTGGTTCCTGTTTGCGACAAACCATTATTATCATCATCAATGTTGTTATCAGGGTCTCCACCGTTCTTTGGAACAACAAACATCCACGATGGAGCATTTTCTATCTGTGCCAGATATTTACCTGCGGCAAGATTCGCAAAATTGTAAAACCACCGCCGCTTGTCGTAGTTGTTTTCAATGCAGTTCCATCCGGAACTCCATCTTCATTTGCATCTGCATATAATTTAACTGTAACACCATCATAACCCCAATCACCTCCGTCTTTAATTCCATTGCCATTAAGGTCAACAAACAATTGATTACCTAATGCCACTGTTGTTCCTGTACCAAGTGTTACACACCACTGATCCGTTTTTATCCAGTTGCCATTACCACTGTACCCAACCTGGGTATATTTTGTACCTGCAGGTACAACAGCCGTCCATGTATAGAGCTGTGGCCCGGCAGGCGAATTGGCAAGTATTTTATTTACCTCGACTGATGAGCCGGATATCCAGTTCCAGTTTGCATCGAAGAAATAAACGCCTACTTCATGATAATAACTGTTATCATGTGTTCCGCATAAACACTTCATTAATAACTGTACCAACAGGTAAACTAGTACCGATAGTTTGGGAAACCCAATTGTCAGTTGTGTTCGTAATCTGAAAGTCCCCGGATTTTGAACCGCATGCCACGGCACCTGTCCCTGCACTTAAGACTCCCCCGGCCCAGTCCCATCCGGTTGTACCACTTTCAAAACTTGGATTAGTTACCAAATTACCTGTGCAAGTACAAACCTGACTATTCGAGAATAAACTTAGAAGAATTGCAGTAATAACCAACAAAGGTTTGAGATAGAAAAACCTCAACCCTAAAACAGTAGTTTTTTTCATTTTGATGCTCGTTTTGTGATTCAAAGGGCGGCTTGCACAGAATACATAATTTCTTGTCGTCATTCATTCGCTATTATTATAATAATTAATAGCAGTTTGAATAACAACTCAAGAGGTTAAAATAAGATTGGATTAGAAAAGTAATCAGAGGAATTGGTACGTATTTAGACTTAGAATCTGCAAAATAATCAACACAGTTTATACTTGCAAGTTTTACTGAATAATTATTTTTTTTACTACGTATTTTTACGATAAACAAAAATAGGATTCTAAATTTTCTTTGTAAATTATTTAGCCGAACTGCCCGTTTCAATAGGCCAAAGCAGTAATATAGCGGCTAAATAATAGGTGTGTATACATAACGAACAAATCGTTAGTTTGTAATAGTGAGCAAAAGGATTTATTGTAAAAAAATTTATTTAATAGGACCCATTTCCTTTCATCTATGTTGTAAAAAAAATTATATACAGTTTCCTGCTTTTCTCTTGGTGCTATGAGATTAAAATTAAACTCCATACCATGAATAACAAGATTGCCATTTTGATCCGTACGTATTTTTCTTACTTTATCGTCTCCGCGGGGCCCAAGTCCTGAAAGAGAGAATGACTTGGCCGGTGAACCGGAAAACTTGCCTTCTTTATTCAGACTTACCGACATAATATCCGAACTCCTTGCTAAACCAAAGTATAGCTCCCTTTTCCCGGTTATATAAGTAATGCCCAGACCTAATGCATCAACTCCAGCCATTTTATCAATAATCTTACCTGTTTCAATATTAACTGCATAGATATTCCCATTTTCTTCATACCTCCTTGAGCCCGCAACAGTTGTAATGTAAAGTGTATGGGTTTCGCACAGGTAAGCCATACCAACTATCCCAAATGGGTTCTCAGGATTAATTGAGTCAGCAAAAGGCAACCGTAAAAATTCATTCATCTCTCCTGTTGCATTATCTACTTTGTATATGGTATTATTGTTAGATATTGGGTTATTAAAAACAGTGATAAAAGGAGCCGGAGCTGTATAAATGTTTCCCTTCTCATCAAGAAGTATTGGTGCCAGCCAGCCAGCCTTTCGCCACGATGGCTGTTGTGCTATTTTTACTTTTCTTGCATGAGGATTTCCGGGCTGCTCACTTTCTATTAATACCAGCCCCATTGTTTTTTCTTCAGATGTACTCAGATACGACTTTCCGGGATTAAATCCCATTGATTGTATAAACCCTGGATTTCGTTTGCAATTATTCAAAGAAAAATCCACTTCCTCTTCCTTGCAGGATATCAGCAAAAACACAGCAATAATGATAAGAAAAAAAATTCTGCTCATTTCAACCGATTTTATTTTGTTACAGGGATAAACATTGGCCCGGCAAAACATGGGAATACCCTTGTTCTCCAGATTCCATTCTCCAGTTTATTTTCAGCCCAGCAATATTCGCTCCCCCGGCTTATCGTCATTCCTTAACTGCGCCACATACCAAAGTACCAACGAAGCATTTTGGATACTCTCTGCTTGTGGTTCGATAAATTTTTCAGGTCCCTGGCGGTAATCTGTATTACAGCAGGGGCCAATGGTAACAAGGTCACTTTCTCCTTCATCTTTTGTTTTATCAAACTTTGAAATATACACATAGGAGTAATCTCCCCGGCCACCATCCTTAAACTGCCCTTTTCCCGGTTCAAGATAATACCCGCCACCAGGTATTGAAACTTTGTATTGATACCCCTCTGCTGAATATGTTGTAGTGGCGCCCTGCAGCTGCCATTTCTCGTTTTGCCATTGATTCCAGGTATTATTATTCCATTCAAAGAAATTATTACTTTCTCCGGCAAATGCAATTCTAAAGACCGGGCGGTATGTTGCAGTATTGCTGCAACCCCGTCCTAAACTGGCGGCAGACACTCTAAAACGACCATCCTTGTAGAACTCGTAACGCTGTTTGTAATTATAGCTGCATGGTGTAGGCCACCCTTCTGAACGAAATGATTGTTCTAGTACAAACCCAACTTTCGTATTGCTTTCGTCATGCAAATCCAGTATAACCGGCGGGTCCCATGCTATAACTGCAGCCTGGCTAAAGAATGGACAGCCAACAGCATCACTATAACCAAAACCATCAGTACCACTGTAATTAACATGCCAGTCAACCAGTTTTGCATTTCGTATTACCGGTTTACCATTAAACATCACATTGCTGATGCGCAAACCGTCACTGCTGGTAAGCATATATTTCATTTCCCAACCTTCATTTGCTAATAATGTTTCTTGTTCACAAAAGCAGGCAGAAATTTTTTCATCCTGTAATTTCCGTTCAGTTAAGATTGGGGCAGCTGGACCGGTTTTCCCGGGAGTGATCCATCTAACTCCAACTAAACGATGATCAGTTAAATCCACGATAGCCCATAATGTTTTTTCACCGAGTAAAAAAGTTGGGGCAACACAAAGGTGTCTGCTTCTTTCACATCTTGTTCTGTTAAGTGATGTCTTATAGTATTGTGCCAGTAATTTTTCTTTTGTTGGTTTAAACCCTAGTGCTTTTTCCACTTCAGGAGATTCTATTGCGATCCGGTTTGCCAGTTCAACTAAACTGTAAGGAGGGTCTGGCTGTGTTTCACTAAAATAAAAACTGTTTAAGACCCGCTGAGAAGCAACATCCACAATTGCGACAGAAGTGTTATTCAGGGCATAATTGTACATCTCCACCCTGAAACATTCCGGTAAATTATGCGGCAGCGGAATACCCGACATATCGCTTTCCCTGGCCTGATGAATGCCAAACACTTCATTACGGAATGGCAATTTGGTAAAAGGATCAAAAAGAAACTGGGTAAAATGGAATCATTCAAAGCAATCATTTCAGCAAGACGCTGCTTATGTGAACTACTGTCTGAGTAAAGCAACACTGGTTTGGGCTGCTTAAGAGCCGCTCTTATTTTGTTTACCCTGTCTTCAACAAAAGGAAAGGTAATAAGCGAATCCGTAGATGCAAGTATAGATTCCAGTACTTCCTTGTCACTCTTGCTGCCGGACACCGGCCTGTTGCCTTCTTTGCATGACAGTAATGAATATAGAAGGAATACAGAAACAATTAATTTCAAATAAGAAGGATGAATTACTTTATTGCCCATGGGTCTTGAAACTGTGGTTTTGTAATAAATACCGAATCGGATAAAGATAAAAGAAAGCAAACCAAATTCTTTCTCTGTTCCAAATTTAAAGTAAAACCAGAAACGTATTGATGCCGGTTAGGAGCCATCCCCCCTTTTGAAAATAACCGGATAACTTCGTCAAGAGACTCAACACTTCCATCATTCAGGTAAGGTGATGTAAATGCCAGATTACGTAATGTTGGAACTTTATATTTCAAAGTATCCTGGCTTATATCACCCGAAAAGCCAATTGTAAAATAAGGTGCCTGCCGTAATTGCGGCCGGTTAAAATTATAGCCGCTGTGGCACAGATTGCATTTTAGTTCGGAAGATTCAAACAGCTGCATCCCCTTTTTTTCATTTTCTCCAAATGCATACGTATTACCAGCCATATACGCATCATATCGGGAACTGAATGAAATAAGTGTTTTCCTAAATGTAGTTATACTGTACTGGAGGTTTTTAAGGGTAATTCTCACACCTTCATCAGGATATGCTTTTGCAAACAGTTTGCAATACAGAGAGTCCTTCCGTATTCTTTCCAGTATTTCGTTTTCATTACCCCTCCACCCCATTTCAACAGGCTTAATGCCAAACATTGGATTATTGATCTGCGTCTCAGGGGCATGAATAGCGGAATCCGTATAAGTAAAGTAGTTATTGAATACCAGGTTAACTAAAGGTGGAGAATTATGCCGTGTAAAATCTCCAAACGCCCCAACTGACCTTCTATAAGAATCAGTAAACGAAAATTGCGGTGCATGACAGGAAGCACAAGACTTTGTGTTATTTACAGAAAGACGTTTATCATAAAAAAGGTATCTGCCTAATTCTGCCTTTTCTCTGGAAAACAGATTTGCTGTATCAGAATAAACGGAATCCGGAATGTAATCTGGTATACCCATTTTTTTCTTCAACGAACCGTTTTCATCATTTTTGTGGCCTGTACAGTAAGCAAACATTAACACCGTAGAAAAAATGAGCCCTTTTACCTTTACTGTTACTTTGCACATTCCACAAAGATATAAAAATAAAAAAGCTGCTCCGGATGGAACAGCTTTTAGAAATATTGGGAATCTGATTATTCACCTTTAGCTTCATCACTGTCAAGCTTCTTCTTCAGGTCGGCAAGAATACCTAAATCACCTAAAGTTGCTTTCTCAACTTTGTTCTGAACATTCTTCACTGCTTTACGGGTATGTTCAACTTCGGCCCTAGCTTCTTTCTTTGCAGATTCAGCAGCTTCAACCTGTCCCTGCTCCCAGATGCGGGTATGAGATACCACAATTCGTTTTTCATTGCGGTCAAACTCAATTACCATAAACTGTGCAGTTTCATCAGCAGCAATACTCTTACCATCTTCTTTAGTAAGATGACGGTTTGGAGCAAAACCCTCCAGACCATACGGCAATTGTACAGTAGCTCCTTTATCATCCCTGCGGATTACAGTTCCCTCATGCAGGCTGCCGATAGCAAATGTATCTGCAAGTGCATTCCAGGGATCTTCTTCGAGTTGCTTATGTCCAAGCTGAAGTTTGCGGTTTTCTTTGTCAATGCCAAGAATGATTACATCAATATTACTACCAACCTTTGTGTACTCACTCGGATGATTAAAACGCTTCAGCCAGCTTAAATCGCTGATGTGAATCATACCGCCAATACCGGCAGCCAGTTCAACAAACACGCCGTAGTTAGTGATATTTTTCACCAAACCGGTATGCTTACTTCCTTCGGCAAATTTAGCTTCGATATCATTCCACGGGTCAGCAGAAAGTTGTTTGATAGACAAACTCATTTTGCGGCTTTCTTTATCAAGTGTTACCACTTTGGCTTCATGCTCATCACCCAGCTTAAAGAATTCTTTAGCATTGATTGGCGTATTAGCCCATGTAATTTCGGATACATGCACCAGACCTTCAACACCCGGCTGAATCTCTAGGAAAGCACCATAATCTTCAATATTTACCACTTTACCTTTTACTACATTACCTTCTGCAATATTTTCTGCCAGCACATCCCATGGATGTGGAGTAAGCTGCTTGAGTCCTAAACTGATACGCTTCTTCTCATCATCAAAGTCAAGCACCACCACGTTGATCTTCTGATCAAAGTACTTCTGAAGGATGAGAAATACGGCCCCATGAAATATCTGTGATGTAAAGCAAACCATCGAGTCCACCCAAATCCATAAAGGCACCAAAGTCGGTGATGTTTTTTACAGTACCTTCCAGCACTTGGCCTTTTTCCAGCTTGCTCATTATCTCTGCTCTTTGAGCTTCGATATCACTTTCAATTAATGCCTTGTGAGATACAACTGCATTCTTGATTGTTTCATTAATCTTAACAACCTTAAACTCCATTGTCTTACCCACAAACTGGTCGTAATCAGTAACAGGCTTAACGTCAATTTGTGAACCAGGTAAAAATGTTTCCATTCCAAATACATCCACAATAAGACCACCTTTAGTTTTAGAAGTAACTGTACCGGTAATAACTTCACCAGTTTTGTGTACTTCAACAATTTTCTCCCAGGCACGGGTAATGCGGGCCTGACGGCGGCTCAGGTTCAGGTGTCCTTCCCTGTCTTCTTTTTCAACAACCATTACTTCCACAGTATCGCCAACAGCAAGACCGGGAATGTCGCGGAACTCATTCAGAGAAATCAACCCATCACTTTTAAAACCAATGTTCAAAACCACATCAGTTTTTGTAAGTCCAACCACAAGTCCTTTAATTAATTCACCATCGTTTAACTGAACAAAAGTGTTGTCATATACCTTATGGTATTTTTCCTTTCCTCTGCAGTGTAAGAAATTACATTGCGCCTGTCAACACTCCAGTCAAAATCATCATGTGCCGTTTCAATAACAGGCACTTCTGTTTTTCAGCAACTGCAACAGGTGCAGTCTCGACAGGTTCATTTGTTGTCGCTGTAGCCACTTCTGTACTGAGTTCTGACGAAGCATCAGCAGAAGCAGACTCCTGTGCATCAGCGTTTAGTTGTTTCATAATGTTGTTTTCAAACATGATTGTTAATCCCGAAGGGGTTTATTATTTCGGGGCGGCAAAGATACAGTTTAGTTTTATGTGAATAAGCAAAAAAATATAGTTTTTTAATGTGCTCACTTCCCGGTTAACTAATTGTATTTTAAAAGATTACAGTAAGTAAATCTCCCTAACCTTCTTTTGCATTCAGGTAAACATATTATATTCACCAAAAATCCTGCTTTGCTGTACAGAATTCTCAAAATCATATCCCGTATTGCAATCCGCATTTATTGCAGGAAAATTGTCATTAATAAGCCCGAAATACTCAATACTGAAGGACCTGTTTTAATTGCAGCGAATCACCCCAACTCATTTCTTGATTCCGTTATACTCAATACACTTTTTGAAAAAGATATCTGGGCGTTGGCACGGGGTGATGTGTTCAGAAAACCTTTTTTTGCAAAGCTTCTCCATTCATTAAATATTCTTCCTGTTTACAGAACAAGCGAAGGATCCGAAAATCTCAACGAAAACTACAAAACATTTGAAGCCTGCACTTATAAACTAAAGGAAAATGCTATAATAAAGATTTACAGCGAAGGCCTCTGTGTGAATGAGTGGCACCTGAGAACATTAAAAAAAGGAACAGCCAGACTGGCAATTAGAGCATGGGAAGAAGGTATTCCGCTAAAAGTATTACCTGCCGGAATTAACTACAGCTCCTTCAGAAAATTTGGAAAAAATGTTTTCCTGAACTTTGGCGAATTCATTACAATACAGGATATGAACTTCAACGGTACTGATGGTCTCAGACATCAGCAGTTTAATTGTAAACTACAAGAACAACTAAGCAGGTTGGTTTATGAAATTGATGAAAATGATATTTTCATGAAAAAAAAGATACTTACTGTTCCGCAGAACATAACAAAAAGAATACTTCTTTTTTTACCTGCAGCAATTGGATATGTTGTTAATATGCCATTATACATCCCTGCTAAACATTTTACCTATCGTAAAACGAAAGAGACCGTTCATTATGACTCAGTTATAACTGCCCTTCTGCTGATATTATATATTCCTTACCTCGTACTGATAACTGCTTTTGTTTGGTTTATCAGCGGATGGTGGTACTCTATCTTTTTACTATTGCTCATACCTTTTACAGCATGGGCTTATGTTCAGCTAAAGGAACAAACCGATTAATCAGCGGTTAATGAAGATGCCGTAATTGCTTTTGCAGCTATATATCCACTTGTCCAGGCATACTGGAAATTAAAACCACCGGTTATACCATCCACATCCGTTATTTCACCTGCAAAAAAAAGACCTGGAAACAGCTTGCTCATCATCGTATTATGATCAATTTCTGAAGTTGCTATTCCCCCGGCAGTTACAAACTCTTCTTTAAATGTGGTTTTACCTTTTATTGAAACAGTATAGGAACATAAATTCCTGATAAACTCATTTTGTACTGTTGCAGGTAAATCCGCCCAACGCATATCTTCCTTTATACCAGCATCTGCAGCAAGAAAATCCCACAACCGGCCAGGAAGCTGAAACCTGTTTTTACCAATTATTTTTTGTGCAGAATTGATTTGTCTTTGCTCCAAAAATTTTTCTCTTACCTCCTGTTCATTCACCTTACCCAGCCAGTTGATTTGAATATTGAAATTCCATTTTAAATTACTTAACTCCCTGGCGCCCCATGCACTAAGTTTTAACACAGCAGGACCGCTAAAGCCCCAGTGAGTAATCAGTAGCGGCCCGGTTTGAGTAAGTTTTGTGCCGGTTATTCTTATTGAAGCATTTTCTGCCACCACTCCCATCAGCTTCTGTATTGGATTTGGTATTCGCTTTTCAATTGAAGCAGTTGTGTTAAATGTAAAAAGAGACGGTACTGGCGGCTGTATCGTATGATTCAGTCTCTTTAGCCATCCGGCTTTAAGCTCATTCGATATCCCTCCTGAAGCTACAAGCAAATAATCTGCTGATATTACATTATTATTTTTTACTTCAACAAAAAACGGTGATTCTCAATTCTTACATTTACTGCTTCTGTATTAGTTCTGATATCCACTTTATACTTTGCAGCTTCGTTCAACAGGCAGTTAATTACTGTTTGCGATGAATCCGTAACAGGGAACATCCGTCCATCACTTTCAGTTTTCAACTTCACGCCTCTTTCTTCAAACCATTTAATTGTGTCAGTCGTAAAAAACTGGTGAAATGCTTTTTTTACAAAATTATTTCCCCTTGGGTAGTTCCTGCTCATTTCCCCAATATCAAAACAGGCATGTGTAACGTTACACCTGCCGCCTCCGCTTACTTTTACCTTTGAAAGCAGTTTACCCGACTTCTCAAGAACTGTAACCTTTAGAAAATGGTTCATCCTTGCCGCATTAACTGCGCAAAAAAAACCGGCGGCACCGCCTCCAACCACTACAAGATGTTTTGACAATGTTTATTTTTTCACAAAGAAATTGATTTTTCATTAAGTTAGCTTATGGCGACTCCGATTACAAAAAAACAGATCAGAGAGCTTCCTGTTATTCCATATGAAAAAATCAGGGATCATCTGAAAACCGGTCATATCTTCTTTAGTTCTGGCAGCTATACTTTTTCTGGCATCATTCAAAAGTTAACAAAGAGTGCCTGGAGCCATGTAGCAATTGTTTATAAAGACGAAGAACTGGGCCGGGTACTTATTCTTGAAGCAGAACCAAGAATCGGTATCAGAATGATTCCCTTATCAAAATACCTCACAGACTATAAGGGCAAAAAAAGGCCATATAAAGGGCAAATTGTATTGGCAAAGCTAAATATGAGCCTTGAGCAGGAAAAAATGAATAAAGCCATTTGTTTTGGCCTGGACGAACTAACCCGGCCTTATGACAATTGGGAAATATTCCGGATAATGACACGGATTTTGTTCCGGATAGGTAAAAGGGAAAAGAACAAGAACTACATTTGTTCAGAACTGGTTAGAGATGCTTTTGCAAAAGCCGGTGTCGTGTTTCAAATGAAAGACACCTATATCAGCCCGCAGGAGATTTGGAGTGACGAACGTATCGAAATGAAATACAGGATTCTATAATAATAAAAAGCCACCTTCAATCAGGTGGCTTTTTATTCAGAACTGTTCACCGGTACTAACTATGCCAGGTCATCTGTTTCATCAGGTACATTTTCAGTATCTGCAATCGCCTCATCAGGATTTGAAGCCGCATTTATATCATCAAAAGTAACAACGGTTTCTGTAACTTCCATTGTACCATCAGGGGTAACATATATTTCTTTCACTTCTTCTACTATAACGGGCTTCTTTGACACTGGCGGCAACGGGATTTTTACCGGTTTAGGTTTAACAGTCTTAACAACTTCTTTTTTCTTTGGGACAACAGTTGCCTTTTTCGTTATGGCCTTTGGCTTAACTGATTTTTTTCTTGCCGGCGTAACAATTTTCTTTGCTGCTTTCTTTATAACTTTCTTTACAACCTTTTTAGCAACTTTTTTTACTGCCTTTTTTACAACCTTCTTTGGTACCTTCTTTATCACTTTTTTCTTTGGTACTGCTTTCTTTTTTGCGGCAGGTTTTGGTTTTCCCTTCACAGGCTTCTTGCTTTTAGGGGCAACTGGTTTCTTTTTTACAGCTTTGTTGGGTTTGGCATTTTTTTTCCCACCTGTTTTGCGGGCAGGTTTTGCAGGTTTGGCAATTTTTTTTGCTTTCTTTTTTGTTGCCATGACAATGGGGTTTAATGATGATAAACAATAGTTGTTTCAGGTAAGTACCTTAAAGTTACTATCCAATCTTATCAAACAAAACAAAATTGCCGGAAAAATCCATCTAGCATTCGGGTAGACTAAGCGGTACATGAACAGCAAGACCACCGTCAGAAGTTTCCTTGTACTTAAAATTCATGTCAAGTGCCGTATCCCACATTGCCTTTATTACTGCGTCCAGAGGCACAATTGCATACTCTGGTGTGCTTTGCAAGGCCAGTTGTGAGGCTGTAATCGCTTTTATGGCTCCCATTGTGTTGCGTTCAATGCAGGGAATTTGTACCAATCCTCCGATGGGGTCGCAGGTAAGCCCCAGGTGATGCTCCATCGCTATTTCAGCAGCCATAAGTACCTGTTGCTGCGTTCCGCCCATGCATTCTGTAAGGCCGGCTGCCGCCATTGCGGAAGAAACTCCGATCTCGGCCTGGCAGCCACCCATTGCCGCCGAAATTGTGGCACCCTTCTTGAAAATACTCCCTAACTCGGCTGCAGTCAGCATAAACTTCAGAATATTTTCTTCTGTATAAGCATTGCAAAAAACAGCATAGTAATGCAACACTGCAGGAATCACACCGGCGGCACCATTCGTTGGGGCTGTTACCACCCTGCCAAAAGAAGCATTTTCTTCGTTTACAGCCAGTGCAAAACAACTTACCCAGTCAAGTGTATATTTAAAGTCATTTCCGCCAGAACGTATTACTTCTAGCCATTCATCATAACTGCCATATGAACGTCCTCCGGTTAGTCTTTTATTCAGTTCAAAACTTCTGCGTTTCACATTCAATCCTCCAGGCAACATTCCATCCGTATGACATCCCCTGTAAATACATTCTTTCATCACTTTCCAGATTTCTTTCACTTTTTTCTTTATCTCCAGTTCTGAACGCCACACCAGCTCATTTTCCATTACGATTTCGTGTACATGCATACCAGTTTTAATACACCAGTGCATTAAATCATCCGCAGTGTTGACAGGAAATGGCAATTGAGCAACTTTTCTTTCGCTTGTCTCCTCTCCTTCCCGTACCACAAAACCGCCACCTACAGAATACCAGGTCTCGGCTATGGAGTCACCATGTTCCAGTTGTACTAAAAATGTAACGGCATTAGGGTGAAAAGGGAGGTTCTCTGTCAGAAAAAACTCAATATCTTCTCTCGGGTCGAACTCTACTTCGTGGCGACCCAGCAATACCAGTTTCTTCATGTGTGCTATGTCATTTAACTTAGGGATTATTTGACCCACATCGAAGGTTTCAGGGTCAGCACCACAAAGCCCAAGTTGAACAGCCACATCTGTTCCATGTCCTTTACCGGTTTTTGCCAGCGAACCGTATAATAATACCCGCAGTTCAATAACCTGGTAAAGAAGCCCCTTTCTATTTAATGACTCAGCAAAACGCTTTGCTGCTATCCAGGGACCCAGTGTGTGAGAACTGGAGGGTCCCACACCAATTTTAAAAATATCAAATGCAGAAATTGATTCGTACGACAATTTATTTTGTTTCTGTTGTAAATAATCACCAGTTAAATTCATCAAACTGGTCGTTCAGCTTTATTCCCTTTGAAAGGGCAAATGCATTTACCCGCTCAACAAATGAAAAATCCATAATAATTCCTGCCACCTTATTTATGTCATCAGCAAAAATTCTGTCTTCCGACGCAAAACTTACCTGCTCTCTCACAACATCATGTGCATATTCAAGCAATTCACTGCTCTTTAAAGGCCACCTGAATTCGATTGCCTGGCAGGCAGAAAGCAGTTCAATAGCTAAAATAAACTCAAGATTATCTAGCACACGATTTAGTTTTCTGCCGCTGATACTTCCCATGCTCACATGGTCTTCCTGCCCAAGCGAAGTGGGAATACTGTCTGCGCTTGAAGGGAAACATAAGGTTTTATTTTCTGTTACTAATGCTGCGGTTGTGTATTGCGGGATCATAAATCCGCTGTTTAACCCCACGTCTTTCATTAGCAGCATGGGCAGTCCCCACTTGCCTTCCAGTAAAAGGTAGCAGCGCCTGTCGCTGATATTACCAAGCTCTGATGCTGCAAAACAGGCATAATCAAGTGGTAACGCCAGCGGTTGTCCATGAAAATTACCTCCGCTTATTGTATCATCGCTGTCAAGAATAATTGGGTTGTCTGTAACGGAATTCAGTTCTGTTTCCGTAAGCTCTTTCAGATGCAGCCACGCATTACGGGATGCTCCGTGAACTTGTGGCATGCACCGCAGGCTATACGGATCCTGCACACGGCCACAGTCTGTATGACTTTGCATAATCGCCGAATCTTTGAGCAAAAGCCGCAGCCGTTGTGCAACCACCCTGCTTCCCTTATACGGCCTTAAATTATGAAGGCGTTCATCAAAAGGAGCCTTCGTTCCGGTAAGTGCTTCCAGGCTCATAGCCCCGATAATATCTGCGGCCTCCAGGCAATTGTGCATCCGTTGCACCGCTTTTATTGCAAAAGACAAAATAAACTGTGTACCGTTAATTAAAGCCAGTCCTTCTTTGGGGCCAAGTTCAACAGGCAATTTTTGCAAACTATTCAGTACTTCAGCCGATTTTTGAACTTTTCCCTGATAAAAAACTTCCCCAAGTCCGATCAAGGGTAAAAATAAATGTGCCAGGGGAGCCAGATCGCCGCTGGCTCCGACGCTGCCTTTCTCCGGAACCACAGGAATAATGTCGTTATCAATATGCCAGATAATCCTTTCTAAAGTGGACAACTGCACACCACTGTAACCCTGTGCCAGTGCATGCACTTTTGTTATCATCATCAGTTTTGCCACTTCGGGTGCAATAGCATCACCAACTCCCACACTATGACTTTGCAGAATCTTATACTGTAAAGTTGCAGTTTCTTCTTTTGAAATAGGGGAACTGGCAAGTATTCCAAAACCAGTGTTTATACCATATACTGTTTTATTATTTTCAACAATTTTCTTAACTGCTTCATTACTTTTTTTTATTAATTGAAGGGCTTTATCATTTAGCACACCCTTCATCTTACCTTTTGCAACAGCAATAGCAACAGGCAGGGTCAGTTTATCAGTACCATAATTAAAAAAAGATGACATAGCAGGCATTTGTATATGCAAATTAACAGATTTGATTGCAGAATAAGCCAAAATGAAAGCAGTTTGCAACCATTAGTTCAGGGTGATTATCTTTATCCAAATTTCCATCATGAATAAAACATACTTGCTGATATTCTTTTTAATGCTATTGACTTCGTTAAATGCCCAAACTCTGAAGAAATATGCTATCAGCAATTCGGGATGCTCGTATTACTCATATTGTGAAGCCAAATGGGAGCTGAGCTACAGCCAGGATTCATCCAGGGTATTTACCGGTGAGTGCCTGAATGATGGTTTTTATTACTCTGTTATTTGTGTTAAACTGGCAGAAGCCGTAAGCGATCTTTCTGCTGCTGAGCTAATGATGATTTCTTACCTTGACTATTTGAAAACATCGTTCGAAATCACCAGTGCCGCCGGATACGGAAAAGGACACAGACTGCAAAACAATGAAAACACCCGTGGTGTACTTGATTACTGGAGTGATAAAGTAAAAAATAACTGGAAAGTAAAGGGCTGGACCAACGGAAAATTTATTGGAATAATGATGGTCTATAGCCAAAAAGAACTGCCTGAAACAAAAATTAATGTCTTTCTGGACAGTTTCAGACTACCTTAAATAATTTAGCACCTGCGCTGCAGATGCTAAACTGTGATCCGACTGGATTCAAACCAATGACCTACTGCTTAGAAGGCAGTTGCTCTATTCACTGAGCTACCGGACCAATTCCCCTTTAAAAAGAAGAGCCGCGAAGGTAATTTTTTTTTAGCTTGCAGCCAAAGGAAAAAGCATGGATGTTAAAATTGAGCCCTCCTGGAAGGATATTCTGCGAGATGAGTTCTGCAAGCCCTATTTTGAACAGGCAGCCTTCCATATAAAAACAGAAAAAGCACAGGGAAAAACTATCTATCCGCCCGGAAGCCTGATTTTTAATGCCTTCAATACCACCCCTTTTAATAAAGTAAAAGTCGTCATTCTTGGACAGGATCCCTACCATGGTCCCGGGCAGGCTCATGGTCTGTGTTTTTCCGTTCAAAATGGTGTGCTGCCACCACCCTCGCTGGTTAATATTTTTAAAGAACTCCACCAGGACATAGGATTTCACATTCCAAACCACGGCAATCTTACCCATTGGGCACAACAAGGGGTATTCCTGCTGAACGCATCGTTAACTGTAAGAGCCGGCGAACCAATGAGCCACTCTAAAATTGGCTGGACTTTTTTTACTGATAATGTCATCAAAACAATTTCTGACAAAAAGGAGCATGTTGTATTTATATTGTGGGGCAAATTCGCACAGGAAAAAAAAATACTGATTGATGAAAACAAACACTTGGTATTGCGCAGTGCCCACCCTTCTCCGTTATCAGCCAGCGCTGGTTTTTTTGGATGTAAACATTTTTCAAAAACCAATGAATTCCTTGTGAAGAAAGGTATAGAACCTGTTGACTGGACTTTATAAGAAAACTATGAATCTATTTAAAAACATATTCGGACGTATTTGGGCATTATGGGGTATTGCCAGCTTTATTGCCACTTTTTTCATTTTCTACATCCCTTCAATCCTAACCTGGCTTTTGCCTGAGCCTGCCGGACAAAAGATATTTATTGATATTGCAAGGATATGGATGCGGCTATGGCTGCTGCTGATGGGCTGTCCGATAAAAGTAAAAGGAAGAGAACATTTTAAAAAGGGGAAAAGCTATGTCGTAACCTGCAATCACAATTCTTTGCTCGATCCGCCGCTTTCCTCTCCTTTTATTCCAGGCCCAAATAAAACCATTGCAAAAACTTCTTTTGCTAAAATTCCGGTTTTCGGATTTTATTATATGAAGGGAGCCGTATTGGTTGACAGGAAAGATGACAGAAGCAGAAGGCAGAGTTTTGAAAAAATGAAAGCTGTGCTAAATAAAGGCATGCATATGTGCATTTACCCGGAAGGCACCCGTAACCGTTCTACTGAGCCTTTGAAAAAATTTTATGACGGTGCATTTAAACTGGCCGAAAGTACCGGTGCATCTGTTATCCCGGCCATCATATTAAATACCAACAAAGCATTACCTGTTTACAAACCATTCTTTTTCTGCCCCATAAACTTGAAATACATTTCCTGGAAGAAGTGCCTGTAACCGGGCTTTCATCGGATGAACTGAAAGCAAAAGTTTTTAACATCATGAAAGATTACTACATCAGGCATCAATAAAAATACCTCGATCTGTTTACTTTTAAATCCTGCAACAAAGTTGATTTTGGATTGATAGAAAAACTAAAAGAACGGGCATATCCTACCGGCACCACATTAATTGATAACTGCCAGCAGTGCATTTCCCTGTTAATCGCCATTGATAAATACTGAATTTTCTTAGTACTGAAATCATAACTGGCATTTCCCGATAGTTTCCATTTAGGAGTAAGATTAAAACTGCCATTAACGGTTGTGCCGGATGTAATGTCTGTTTCAAATCCACTGAAATCGGATTTCATCCTGCTGTAAAATGACAGCGAATAACTAAAACTCAACTGCCATTGTATATTAAAATCAACAAATTCATTGGGATTTTGCTGCATGTATTCGAGCAACCGTTGCTGGTCAGCCTGAAGTGCCGGATCATTCAGTTGCTCATTCATTGCCTTTTTCCGTTGCTCGTCTTTTTTAGCGTCCTTTGGCTTACTCTGGAAACTTGTACTCATTGATATGCTTCCTGAACTGAGCCTGCCCAATTTAAATTTACCTCCTTGCCAGGCATATTTGGCAATATCATAACCCCTCACATCCGACTGGTAAGGATTGAGTATAGCGTTGGCATTAATACTTATCTTTTCAAATAGTGTGGTTCTGGCATAGAAATTAATTGGTGAAAGGTTCATCGAGTCTCTGATAAAATCATAGGAACTGGAAAAACCAAATCCTTCAATAATCCTCACTTTCTTGATGCCGCCGTTTGCTGTATCTTTCTTTGACCTGACCTTCATTTCAAGAATGTTATCAGCACCAAATGTCATGGCCCCCGATTTTCTTGATGAAGAATTAAATAGAAAATTTCCGCCAATTTCGTTGTACGAAATTACTTTACCAGTTGTATCAACCTGTGTTCTTTTTATATGCCCCTTGTTAAGGTCAGGCGTATAACTAAGTCCGACAGTTGGCCTTATTACATGCCTCAGCGCAACAATTTTAGATTTCTTAAATTCTAATTTACCATAGATTGCTGTATTAAAGCTTAAGGAGGCACTACCCCGCTGATCAATAAATAAACCTTTTGCAGTAACAGTATCCACTTTTTTCAAAGTGTTGTTCCAATAGTAATTGGTCGTACGCTGTATCCATGTTTGGTTGTAACTGATACCGGGAGATACGATAACCTTTCCTCCCAGGATGGGCGGCAGCGAAACAGAAATGGGAATACTGTGCTGCGCATTCCATTCTGCGGTATCGAGTAAATATCGGAAAAAGGGTTTTACACCATTCTGGCCATATTTAAGTGTATCAATAAAATTGATGGTATTGGAAAACGAACCGCTGTATCCCACCCCAATTTTTTCATACCATTTCATCGTTCCGGCGCTATTCTTCTTCTGGAAAGGGAAAACAGTGTTTACATTAAAAGCAACATTCGGCAAGCTCAGGTTTACCTGCCCCAAATTATTATTCTGTGAGTGATTGGCGCTGACAGAAAGATTAAAGGGTTTATCCTTCCATGTTTTACTGTAAGTAATGGAAGAACCCATCAGATTGCTGTAATTAATATACGGATTACCCGGAACCAACTGATTAAACTTGGTAGAGCCGGCATTTACACTGGCAGAAAATGTAACACCAGGCCTTGATTTCGAATCCATAGAATGATTCCAGGAGACATTAAACACTTTTGTCTTGGAAAAATCCGGGTCATTCTTAAAATTCTGTTTAGAAGAGCGGTAACTAAAAGAAAAACCACCACTATGCTTATAACGTTTACGATACGAAGTACGCAAACCGGCCATCCACTCACCATAAGAAAATATATCTGTCGAGAACTGAGCATCCCAGTGATCGTTCAGCACTTTGTAATAACCAAGCCCCTGAAGACCAAGACCCCTTACTTCATCAGTCATAAACTCAGGGCGAAGTATCCCGGAATGACGGCCCCTGCTCAGCGGGTAAAAACCAAAAGGCAACCACAACGGCACCGGCACCCCTTCAAACTCAGGGTGTGCCGGACCTGATACAGCCAGTTTTTGATTGATAACTTTCATCTCTGGTGTTACAAAGCAAAATGCGGATCGTCCAGCAGGCAGGTCGTGAACCTTGCTTTTTTACAAATGTGGTATTTGCATTTACCTTTTTTACTGTTTCGCCAATAACCAGTATCTCACCTTGCTGCGTATATGTGTTCTTTGTGAGGCCAACCTGTGTTTTAAAATTATGACGGATTGTATCACTGGTAAATTCGTTATCGGTACTTTTAAATTTGGCTGCATCAGTTATTTTTCCAGTACTGTCTTTTTTATTTACAGCTGTTACAAGTTGTGTTTGCTGATCCACTTCTACCTGCGGGGCCGTGAGTGTTATATCCTTGTAATCAGTTTTTGTTTTGCCATACAGGAATATCTTTTTCCCCTGTATCAGCACTACTACCGAATCAGCAGCCTCATATTTAAGCGGCGCATCAAGAGAATCTTTAGATAGTTTTAATGAAAAAGTATCTACCTTACTTATCATGCGGGCAGTATCAGAAACCGGGACTTTTGTAGTATCAGCACTAATGATTTTATCAACTAAAGAAGGCTCAGTCCTGATACCGGGTTTTGTAGTATCGTGCTGTACTGTTAAAGGACTGTAAAAAAAATAACCCGGTTCTGCAGAAACCACTGTTTTACACGTTAATATAAAAAACAAGCCAATGGCCATAAGCCCTGTTGAAAAGTTTTTTATTGTAAATTTGTATACTTGCTTCATCGGATGGTGGCAAATGTAATTCATTATCCTTTAGGCATCTTATGAAGAACTCTAAACAAATTATAAATTTTATCACGACCCGTTAAACAGAAAAACCATGGTAAAACGGACCTTCTTATTCTTTCTTACCACTTCGTTTGTAGTTGGTGTTTTTTTCTTTTAGCAAAAAGAACTAGCTGCCCCTTCGGCAAAACAGCAGGTCCTAAAAACGATAATTGTTGATCCGGGTCATGGAGGCGGGGATGCGGGTGCCAAAGGGTCTTATTCATACGAAAAAGACATTTGCCTCGGCGTTTCATTGAAAGTTGGGAAAATGCTGGAAAAGGAATTTCCTGATACCAAAGTTTTATACACAAGAACCACAGATACTTATCCTGCCCTGAGCGACAGGGCAAATTTTGCCAACAATAATAAAGGTGATTTGT
The DNA here is from genome assembly GCA_016719815.1 of Chitinophagaceae bacterium. Classification (GTDB taxonomy): domain Bacteria; phylum Bacteroidota; class Bacteroidia; order Chitinophagales; family Chitinophagaceae; genus JJ008. The sequence goes on from JADJYK010000012.1 coordinate 169,423, forward strand.
TTTGTGCATACATGTTAATTCAGCTCCGGCCCGCCGCATGTCTGAATTGATAGGCCATAAAACAGTTACCTATTATACCGGAAAAGGTAAGAACAGAAAGAAAAGAACAAAACAAGTACCTCAATACAGGCATTACACGGTGCCCAGTACTGCAAAAGGAACAGAAACATATATTTGGGGTTCTCATAAGAATGATGATAAAGAAGTTGCTATCCGGGAGAATGCCCCCATGATGCAGGAAGAAAACTACGAGGAAAAATATGGTACTATTGATGTTAACTCACCCGAATTTATTGCCCTGTCATTGTTAAAAACAAAACAATTCTTTAAGCGCAGCGCTACGCTGGCGGGTTATGTACAAGATGAATTCGTTAAAGTTGGCCGTGTGGACAGAGATGTACGTCAGCGGCAGGTCGGAATCTGGGTATTACAGGCTACAGCGATGCCGAGTGTGCTGGTTGAAACCGGCTTTATCTCAAACCCGGAAGAAGAAAGATACCTGAACAGCGAAGAAGGTCAAACAGAACTGGCCGAATGCATCATACGGGCAGTCAGGCAATATGAAAAATGGCTGCAGGGAAAACAAACTGAAGAACCCAACAATAATACCCAACCGGTAGCATCAGCTGGTAACACCAAAGCTTTTCTTGAAATGGTGGAAAATAAAGAAAAGAACAAAATAAAGATGTAATAACCCGGGAAATGCGTTTTGCGTTAAAAGGGATGGCTGGTCATCCTTAGCCCTATAATTCTTTGTTTAGAAATAATTGAGTAATTTGGCGGCCATTATCAGCAGTAGCTGGTAAACACAAAAGGATGAAAATAAGTAACGAAACAAGAGTTGGGATTCTCACAACAACTGCCCTCACCCTCCTTATCCCAGGGTTCAATTTCCTGAAAGGAAAAGATTTGTTCAAAAAGAACAAAATGATCCACGCAGTGTTCCATAATCTGGGAGGCCTGGAAAAATCAAATGACGTAAAAGTTAATGGCTATAAAGTAGGCAAGGTTTATACAATCGGGATGAAGGACCAGAGTATGGAGGAGTTTATCGTTACCATTAACCTTAAAGAGGATGTGCATATACCAAAAGATTCTAAGGCTATTATCACTTCTACACTTACAGGTATATGGTCAATTAATATTGAAAAAGGCGAACTGCGTGATTTCCTGAAACCCGGTGACACACTGGAATCAAAACTTGATGTAACAATCCTTGATGATGTAAAGGCACAACTTACTCCTACCCTCACAAAAGTGAGAATTACACTCGACTCATTAAATTCCGTATTCGGTAAAATAAACGGAGTATTGAATACTGAAGCAAAGCATAATATACAACAAACGCTGGCCAACCTGAACACTGCCAGCAGTTCATTGAATGGCCTGCTCGATAATCAAAATGGTGCATTGGCTAAGACGCTGAACAATGCTGAACAACTTACATCGGGCCTGAAGGAAAATACAGACGATATAAGGGCTACGGTGAGCAATGCAAAGAAAGCTTCAGAAAAACTGGCCAATCTTGAAATTCAGCCTACTATTGAATCGTTGCAGGAAACAATTAAAGAGTTAAAAGCAGTAGTGGCTAAAATGAATTCAAAAGACGGAACACTTGGCGCATTAATAAATGATAAAGTTCTTTACAATAAACTGAGCGATGCAATACTTAGTGCCGAAATTTTGATGGATGATCTGCGTACACATCCCAAACGCTATGTTAATTTATCCATCTTTGGCAAAAAAGATAAAACCGGGCCTATAACTTCGCCGGCAATAAAAGACAGCATTCCTAAGTAACTGATTTAATGATTCAACGCTTCATATTTTATTTTATTCTGGCGACAATACCGCTGATAGCTTCACTGTACACCAGTGCACAGGTGGTAGCACCGGCACCGGTTACCATTGTGGCACAACCCGGCAGCGACAGCCTGAAGCGGGTTGACATTCTTGAAAGCCGTCACCTTACATTGCTGAAGCTAAACGACAGCGTTAACCTGCAGATACTGGCTGGTAATGTCCGACTCAAACAAGGTACCGCACTCTTCCGCTGCGACAGTTGCGTAATCAATAGCTATACCAACACCTTTGAGGCATGGGGTAATGTGCACATCAACGATGCAGACACAACAAATGTATATGCCAGCCACCTGCGATACCTGATAAATAAACGGCTCGCCTACCTTGATGGCAGCGTACGCCTGACTGATGGAAAAGGCACCCTTACCACACCCGACCTTGAGTATGATCTGAACACCGATATTGGTATCTACAAACATGGTGGCAAAGTGGTTAACAAGAAAACAGTACTCACCAGTCGTGAAGGTTATTATTATGCCGCCTGCAGGATGTTTACTTTAAAAATAATGTGGAACTGAAAGACCCGGCTTATTTTATCAAAACAGATTCCTTATTATATAATACTCAATCGCAAACCACCCGTTTTATTGCCGAAACCTTTATTAAAGACAGCAGCGGCCGCACCATAGAAACCAAAGAAGGTTATTATAATGTGGCAACGGGTAAAGCAGAGTTTGGAAGAAGACCCATAATCAGGGACGGTAAGATTTATATTACCGGAGATAATGTAGCTATTGATGACAGTACTGGCATCTCACAGGCAAAGGGAAATGTGATTATTATAGACTCTGCACAGGGCACAACCATAATTGCAGGCGAAGTATTCCGTGACAACAAGAAAGACAGAATGTTGGCCACCCGCAAACCCCTGATGATCATCAAGCAGGATAATGATTCAATTTACGTGGCTGCCGATACACTTTTCTCTGCCCGGCTCAGCGACCTGCCTAATAAAAGTTGATACATTGAATAACACAAAAGTGGTTGACCTGAACAGGAAAGAAAAAAACGACAGCACCAACCGCTACTTTGAAGCCTACCGGAATGTGCGGATATTCTCCGACTCCATGCAGGCCATTTGCGACAGCATGTATTACTCTTTCAAAGATTCTGTATTCAGGTTGTACCAAAAGCCGGTGCTTTGGGCCAAAGAAAGTCAGATAACCGGCGATACCGTTTGGGTATTTACCAAAAATAAAAAAGCTGATAAAGTAGAAGTATTTGAAAACAGTTTCCTGGTAAACAGGATTGAACCGGAAGTATATAACCAGATAAAATCATCAAGAATGGATGGCTGGTTTATAGAAGGCTCTCTTGACTCAGTCAGGGCAAAAGGCCTGGCCGAATGTATCTATTATATACAGGACGAAGACAGTGCTTACACCGGCATCAACGAATCGAAATGTGATGTAATGGATATCTATTTTAAAAAACAGGAATTGCAAAAAGTTGTCTTCCGCAGCGATGTTACAGGCACCATCTGGCCTATGAGCTATAAAAAACCCGGTGAAATGAGGCTGCCCAACTTCATCTGGCTGGATGATAAACGCCCCAAAACCAAGTACGAACTGTTCTAGCACATAGTTGCTGGCTAGTGGTTGTTTCCTAACTCCCTATTGAGCATTTTCTATTCACCACTCACTTTTTTGCATTTCTTTTAGTCTTTTCTGGCATTATTTTTCGTTATAGAGGATATAATTCAAATCAATCGTTATGAAGAAAATCATCCTCTCTTTGTTTCTCGCCACCGGAATTTTATTTGCAGCAGCAGTACAGGCTCAGGATTATAAAACAGCACTTGGTGTTCGTTTAAGCAGTAGTCCTGCAATGGTTGGAAATTCAATTTCCCTGAAGCACTTCCTGAACGAAAAAATGGCTGTTGAAGGATACTTTGCTTTTGGCGATCCGCTGGCATTGGGTGCCATGGTCGAATTTCATCAGCCCCTTGCTCCTGCCGGACTAAGCTGGTATTATGGAGCCGGCGGTTACCTTGGATTTACAAAAAACTACAATGCTGTAAAACAGAAAGACGAAACAGATGTAAATCTTGGGGGACAAGGCGTTATCGGGCTAGACTACAAATTCGCAGCAATTCCGCTTAACCTTTCTCTCGACTGGAAACCCGAGCTTAACATTGTAAGTGATATTAATTTTGAACCGGCCGCTATTGGCATAACAGCACGGTTTACATTTGGAAAATAGGAAAGACACATTTTTCGGCTTACATAAAAGTGGTATACCTTCTTACAGGGCTGCCACTTTTTGTTTATATAAACTTCTTTTATAATTGCCGCAGGCAATTAATCTGTGTAATTTTTAAGTTTAAAATCAACCGCAGGCTGATAAAGTTGCTGATAATCCTGTAATCTGTGGCAAACAAAAGAATTATGAAAGATGTCTTATGAAAAAGACCAAAACAAAATTTGCCCCCACCTTCTACCCTGTCAATCCCCCTTTTTTCCACATCTTGCAAATATTTTCAGGTTTTTGCGTTTTTGTGCAGGAATTCTTATAATTTAGTCTCACTAAAACTAACGAATGCTTAAGAAGGAACGCCAGGCATATATCTTGCACCAGGTGAACCTGCATAATAAAGTGTTATCATCTTTGTTATGCTCGGAAATAAATGTATCGGAAGACACGATCCGCCGCGACCTGCAGGAGCTTGCTGACGAAGGAAAATCATCAAGGTACATGGCGGCCCTCTCACATTCTTTCAACCAGGTCTCATTTCCGGTAAACGGTGTTTTACTCCCAAAATCAAAAAGCGGATCATTGCACAAAAAGCTATCAGCCTTATTACGAATGGCATGTTTGTGCTCACCAGTGGTGGTACTACCATTATTGAAATGGCCCGTTCATTACCACCACAGCTAAAAGCTACTTTTATTTCCGGAAGTATCCCTGCAATACTGGAATACATACACCACCCCAATATTGATGTAATAATGATTGGCGACAGGATTTCAAAAAACTCAAAAATAACTGTCGGTCCGGAGGCAATTGCAAAAATTAAGCAGGTAAAAGCAGATATTTGCTTTTTAGGCACCAATGCTATTGACCCTGAAATGGGAATTACCGATAATGATTGGGATGTGGTGCAGCTAAAGAAGGCCATGATAGAGTCTTCTAAAAAGGTAGTATGCCTTGCAATTGCTGAAAAGATAAATACTTCTCAGCCAATTAGGGTTTGTGGAATAGAAGATATTGATGTGTTAATAACAGAGTTGTTGCCGGAAGATGAAATTTTTAAACCCTACAAAAAGGCCGGGGTTACAGTGGCCTGATAAATAAGAAACTGCTTATTAATCTTAAATAAAAAACAAACAGCTATGAGAAAAATTCTCCAATTATTCCTTGCAGTATCGCTGGTGCTGTTGCTGATACCTGTCGCAGTACAGGCTCAGGAAAAGACAATTACCGGTACTATCGTTTCGGAGGACAACAAAACACCACTTGCCGGTGTAACTGTACGGGTTAAAGGCACACGCCGCATTACCCAAACCGATGCAAACGGTAAGTTTTCATTAAAAGCCAGCCCTGGCGAAACCCTGCAGGTTTCTTACGTAGGTTATCAAACCGAAGATATTAAACTCGGTGATGGTGCCACTGTGGGTATCAGTATGAAAACTGCCGATAATACAATGGGCGAAGTAGTGGTAACTGCGATGGATATTAAGAGAGCTCCCCGTTCGTTGGGATTCTCTACCCAAACAGTAAAAGGTGATGAAATGGCAGAAACACAAAGGGATAACTTTTTGAACAGTTTGGCCGGCCGTGTGGCGGGTTTAACCCTAGACCAGACATCTGGTGTTGCCGGTGCTTCTTCTTCTGTTGTATTAAGAGGATTTAACTCACTCTCTTTAAGTAACCAGCCGCTTTATGTGGTGGATGGTGTTGTAATGGATAACTCTACAATTAATGAAACTTCCGGTGGTGGTGGTACTATTGGCCTGGCATCAGACAGGCCCAACAGGAATAACGACTACCAGAACAGGATTGCAGATATCAACCCTAACGATATTGAAGCTGTTACCATCCTGAAAGGCCCTGAAGCAACTGCTCTTTATGGTAGCCAGGCAAGTTCTGGTGCTATTATCATTACTACCAAGAAAGCAAAAACAAACAAACTGGGTATTCAGTATGATAACAGTTTCCGTTTCCAGAAAGTAACCCGCTGGCCCGAAACGTTTGATGAATATACAAACGGTTCATTTGGCATCGCTTCAAATACGTTCCAGTATTTCGGACCGAAGTATGCACCCGGCACTAAATTGTATGATAATAAGAGTGCCTTCTTCAGAACAGGTACAGCGCAAACACATAACCTGGGATTGGACTTTGGCTATAAAGAAATTAAATTCCGTGTATCAGCCAGCTATTTCGATCAGAAAGGTGTGGTTCCCAATAACGATTTCAAACGGTATAATGCCAGGATTTCTAATACAACCAAATTCTGGAACAACAAAGTGGAAATAACCCCATCTTTTGCTTACATAAAATCTGAAAATAATAAAGTACTGAGAAGTGCCGGCAGCTTCCTGCTTAGCTTGCTTGTTTGGCCTTCTACTAATGACATTAAGAATTATGAAGATGCAAGCACCGGCGATAAACTCGATCTGTTTTCAGGAGTTTCTGCTAATGGAGAGGTTGACAACCCTATCTTCAATGTAAACAAAAACAGGAGCTACGACGAAACTGAACGCCTTACAACCAGTGTGGGTATTAATATCAATCCGTTTAAGTGGCTTTCTTTCTCAGGCAGGTTTGGTTATGATACATACAAGATGACCGGATACCAGTTCTACCATCCGCAGTCATTTTATGTATCTGCAGGTATAGGCGGAACTTTAGATAACTACTGGAGAAACTATTATGGATATAACCATACCATAACTGCTACGGTTAAGAAAACGGTTGGCAAAAACTTTAATATGCGTTTAATGACCGGTACCATGTGGCAGGACTATGAAACACAGATGTATTCCATTTATGGAACCAACATTGTTGATTCTGTTGGTAGCTTAAACAATATTGTTGGTGGAAATGGAAAGATGTATAAGGGCGGTACCATACTTAGTGATAAAGACTTAGCCGGTATTGTTGGTAATTATATGGATAGTAATATTACCAGACCCAATACCAGACTTCGGTTACTAAGAAACAATTATGGTATGTACAACCTGAATCAGCTTCGCCAGTTTGCCATGTTTGGCGAATTTGCAGTTGATTATAAAAACGTAATCTTCCTTAGCTATACGCACAGGTTTGAACAATCATCTACTCTTCCAAAGAAAAACAGGAATTATAACTATCCGGGTGGTAGCGTAAGTATCATCATGAGTGACCTGTTCCCTGGTCTGAAGAAAAATGGCAAACTGAACTTCTGGAAATTGCGTACTTCCCTGGCAGGTACTGCAAGAATTAATCCTCCGTACTCAACCCAATCGACATTTGTGAACAATTTCGCCAGCGGCGGTGGTTTCTCTTATGGCTTCTTAAACAATAATGCTGAGCTGGCTCCGGAAAAACAGAGCACTTATGAAATTGGTACAGAATTCAGGTTGTTTAAAGCCGTCTGAATATTGACGTTGCTTATTATAATACAAAGAATATTGGTCAGATTATTTCGAATATGAGGTTAAGTTATGGTACGGGCTATGTTTTAAATACGCAGAATGCAGCCAGCACCAGGAACAAAGGCGTGGAAATAGCAGTTGATTATGATATCGTTAAAGCCAAGAACCTGACCTGGAACATGCGGATGAATTTCAACAAAATGTATAACAGGGTTATTGGAATGCCGGCAAATGTTGCCGAATACTATATTGCTGATACATGGCTGTTTGGTAATGCCCGTGGCGGTTTGATACTGAATGGCCCCACTACTTCAATTACAGCATTTGGCTACTCAAGAAACAGTCAGGGTAAAATCCTGATTAACCCTGCAAACGGTTTGCCGGTTGGTAATGGTGTGTTTACTGTTCAGGGTGACAGAAACCCTGACTTTACTTTGGGATGGACCAATACTGTACGTTGGAAGAACTGGCGTGTAAGCATGTTGTGGGATCTGAAAGTGGGTGGCGATATCTTTAACGGAACAAACATGTACCTGACCCTGAGAGGCAGAAGTAAACTTACTCAAGACAGGTTTTCTCCAAGGGTAATTGAGGAGTTTTTGAACGATGGTATGCAGAATACTTCAACCCCAACCGTTAATACAATTGTGGTTGTGCCTGCTTATAACGACTCCTATTACCAGTCTATGCCTGAAGAAGCCTTCATTGAAAAAGATGTAAACTGGTTCAGGTTAAGGGATCTGACAGTTAATTATACTTTCAATAAGAATTTTATTAAAGCCTTTAAGAGCCTTAGTTTATTTGCTACCGGCAACGATCTCATCCTGTTAACAAATTACAGCGGTGCTGACCCGCCGTAAATGGTAACACAGCCGGTTCAACTGGTGTGGGTGGATTTGGTTTTGATTATGCTACTTTACCTTCACCTATTACATTCAATTTTGGTCTGAAAGCTTCTTTCTAACCTTATTAAAAGTTATAAAAAATGAAAAAGATAATAAACCGATTAACATATCTGACAGCAGCCGGGGTATTGCTGATCTCCTCCTGCACAAAAAAAATTGATGAGGCATATGTAAATCCCAATTCCACGGTACGTGTGCCGATAGAAACATTGCTGCCGGGTATTATTGGAAACTTTGTTGGTAGTTCTGCAGCCGCGGGCAGTGCCTATGGATTGGCCAATGATGGCTTGTATGTGGGCCGTTATGTTCAGTTCTGGGCTACAAACAGCACCGGTAACCAATACGATATGATGGGCGGTGCAACCGGGGCAAGTGATGTGCTGGGCTCACAATGGGCCATGCACTATTTTGGCATGGGTGAAAACCTGAACAAAATGATTGTATGGGGCGAGTAAGAAAAGAAATGGGATTATGTGGGTGTGGGCTATGCCATCCGGGCATGGAGCTGGTTAACCCTTACCAACATGCATGGCGAAGTAATTTTGAGAGAAGCTTTCAGGCCCGAGCAATTGGTGTTCAGTTATGATTCTCAGTCTGATGTTTATGATGAAGTAAGAAGGCTCTGTCATGTAGCCTTGAATTACCTGGACAAAACAGGAGACGGCGTAAGCCAGGCTAACCTTGCAATTGGGGATGCTTATTTTTATAATGGTGACAGGGTTAAATGGAAAAAGTTTGTTTATTCAGTTTTGGCAAGATCGTTTAACCACCTCTCCAACAAAAGTATTTATCAGCCCGATTCTGTAATTTATTATGCCAATCTTGGTATTACAGCGAATGCAGATAACGCCACTGCAAAATTTGCGAATACAGGTATCACCGGCACTTCTAATTTCTACGGCCCTTACCGATCAAATGTGGGTGCCCTTCGCCAGTCAAGGTTCATGGCCAACCTGATGACGGGTCTCAATCCTACATTCCTTGGCGTGGTTGACCCAAGAACACCGTATCTCATCAGGGAGAACACAAACGGTACTTACAAAGGTGTAAGACCAGTTAAAGGAACTGACGGTTTAGCCACAGCCGATCAGCCACAGGGTTTCTGGGGACAGGCATTTAGCTCCACCACAGCCCCTGCCAATGATAATTCCTGCCGCTACATTTTCAGAAATGGTTCGCCCTTCCCGATTATTACTGCTGCCGAAGTTCATTTTATGAAGGCAGAAGCCTACCTCAGAAAAGGCGCTGGTTTTGAAGCACAGGCCAAGCAGGCTTATATTGATGGTATCAATGCCAGTTTTGATTTCCTCACCGGTACAGCAGACTACCACAACTCTGTACCAACAGCAATGCAAATAACGGCCCCGATGAAAGCTGCCTACCTGGCTAACCCGGTAGTGGTTCCGGCCGGTAACATTACAAGGTCGCACATCATGCTGCAAAAGTACATCGCCATGTATGGCTGGGGACTTACAGAAACATGGGTTGATGTGAGAAGATACCACTACACCGATCTTGATCCCGTTTTAGGAACACAGGTTTATGCAGACTTTACTCCACCTTCCGGCATTGATTTATATACCAACAATAACAGTAAGCTGGTGTACAGGGCAAGACCCCGTTACAATTCAGAGTACCTGTATAATATCAATGCATTAAACGGTGTGGGCGGACTGGCCTTAGACTATCATACAAAAGAACAATGGTTCTCTCAACCCTAATCTTTAACTATTCAAACTAACGAATATGAAATTTTTAATAAGATATAAAGCAGGATTAGTTATTGCGCTGGCCGTTGTTACTCTTGTTTCCTGCCAAAAGACTTTTAACGAAAAAACTGTACAGCAAAAAGACTTCAGCAATAACGCAATAGTACAATTGCATGTTGCCACAGTTAATGCTTCCAGAAACTACTTGTATATTGATGCAGAAAAACTTACAGGTGCATTAATGAGTACAGGAAGTATTTTCCCTACAACGGGAGCCGGCTTTATGGTAAATCCTGGTCCCCGTGCTTTTTTGGTGAGAGATACGTTACCCACTACAACACAGGTTCCATTATCATTTGCCGAAAACCTGCAGGTAAATAAAAGATATACAATCTTCCTGTATGATACCATTACATCGCCCAAACAGAAAACAGTAGAAACAACAATTGTTACGCCGACCGATACATCCTGCAGGATGAGGTTTGCTAACTTTATTTACAATCCAACGGCAGTTACAAATGTGGATGTATTTTCTTATTCAAGAAATGCAAACATCTTTACCAACATTGCCGTTACTGATGTTACCGGTTATATTCCGTATGCTTCCCGGGTTTCTGTAGATACTTTTTATGTAAGGGAAACAGGTACAACAAACCTGTTGTACAAGACATCTATGTCAAATCTTACAGAGAAAAGGAATTATACTTTTGTATACCGTGGAAGCCACAGGGGAACAAAAACCTCTACCCTGTTTTCTACATACTAAACAAATGAATGAATTGAAAGTAAGGGCCCGGTTTTACCGGGCTCTTTTATTGTGCACCTGATTGTTGTATAACGTTACCATTGTTAGCCCGTACGGTCTGACCAATCTTAACTCGCAGGGCCGGAATTGTTATCTCTCCTGCTATGCGACTCTTGCAGTCTTGCAAAACTGATCTGCAGACTCTGCGTATTACAGGCCGTCGATTTTAATAGTTGCTTAAGGGAGGGGTTGGGGAGTTTTTTCAATTATCCGTCACTATCACCCTAACCATAAATCCACCCTGTTCCAGGTCCAGGAGTTGCAGCCAGATGGTAAAGGAACGGTATTGCGGGTCGGAATTTGTTTTTGAATTGTCAAGCCGCCAGGCCGCCGTTTCGGGGTACATATCATCATCCTTATACTTATCACACAGGTAAGGCACCAGTTTTGTGCCGTTAAAATCCAGTCCTGCGATCTTTTTTTTCCAGGCAGCGAACGATTCTTCAAAAACATTGTATCCGGTTTCGTCATCACTCAAAATCATAGCAATGAATTCCAGCTTGCCGGTATTGCTATTTTTTTCAAGCTTGCAATATTTCGTCCCTTCAATATTGACCTTCGAATAAAAACTGGATCCTTTAATGTCATATTTCGGGACTCCGCTTTTTAAGGAGTTGAATCCTGAGGGGAAGGCCAGCAGGATATCCATAAACTGCTTGTTCAGTGCAGTTGTGGGCTGTGCCTGCAGCGGAGATGTGGAAGAGAGGATAAGTACGGTAACAAGAGCAAACATGATTTTCCAACGCATGGTTGATAATTGAGGGATAATAGTGAATTTGCGGATAATTCAGTTAAAAGAATCATAACAGGAAGGCTTCCATTTATAAAAAATCCGCTCCGGTTATTGATTGCATGATATTAAGATATCTAGTTATGCCTGTAGAATGCTATTGGAAACTTCATTAAAACTTTTATCTCCCGATTTAAAACAAAGAATGTTTGATCATATGGCCTGTTTATGCTGAATCACCCAAAGAATATATACGCCATTGCAATCCCGGTAATTATTCCTGCTAAATCGGCCAGGAGCATGGCAGGCACTGCGTAACGGGTATTTTTGATGCTTACCGCACCAAAATAAACTGCAATAATATAGAAAGTAGTATCGGCAGAACCCCGGAATACAGAGGCTAGATTTCCGGCAAAAGAGTCTGTTCCCTGCGCATTGAGTGTATCAATCATCATGGCCCTGGCCCCGCTGCCACTAAGTGGTTTTAAAATAGCCGTAGGTAATGCATCCACAATCCGGGTATCGCCGTTCAGCATGACAAACAGGTTTTTTATGCCGTCCATTACAAACTCAAAAGCACCGCTGTTGCGTAGCAGACTTATAGCTACTAATAAACCTACCAGGTAAGGAATAATCCGGATGGCTGTTTCAAATCCGCCTTTGCCCCTTCAATAAAGGCATCAAAAATATCGGTCTTCTTATAAATTGCTCCCAGCAAGATTAACAGGAATATCAGCAGGATAATTCCATTGCTGAGTGTGGTTGAAAACAACTGAACACCTTTTGCATCCAGTGTTCTGATGTATAATATCAGGGCTGTAATTACAGCAGTAATTCCCATCACCCATATCAGAATTACCGGCTGGAACAAACGGATACGCTGTTTAACAGACACTATCATCATTGCCGCAATTGTGGCTACAAAGGTGGCAATCATGCAAGGAATGAAAATACTGGTGGGTTGTGCTGCTTTTAATGCCACCCTGTCTGCTATAATAATTGTGGGTACTAATGTAAGTCCTGATGCATGGAGGCACAGAAACATCAGTTGGGCATTAGTGGCTTTTTCCTTTACCGGATTAAGTTCCTGCAGACTTTCCATCGCTTTTATACCAAAAGGAGTGGCTGCATTATCGAGTCCCATCAGGTTGGCCGAAAAATTCATCACCATGTGTCCCATGGAAGGGTGATTCTTTGGTACTTCTGGAAATATTTTGGAAAAGAACGGCCCGATAATCCTTGATAAAAAGCGTATGCCTCCTGCCCTCTCCGCTATACTCATAAAACCCATGAACAGGGCCATAATACCGATGAGGCCGATGCAGAGCATTACTGCATCTTTTGTCGTTTCAAATATACCATTGGCAGGTAGTAGCTTATAAGCCCTGTAATCATTTTCACCAGCCTTAAACACCTTCTCCTTCTCCCAAATTGCTACTTTTTGTACGTGTAACTGGCTTTGTATTGATAAAGGTAAAGCGGCCGAATCTACTGATCTTGCAGAAACTGTATCTGTATTCTTTCCCGTTACCATATGGCTGAAAAGCTGCTGATTTCCTGGTTGAAAAATAAACCTGCCTGAAGCAGTTAACAAAGCGATCAAGATAAAAGCAGTCCATATTTTGCTGAGAGCCATAGCTGTACCTGTTTATAAGTAGCTGAAAGATAAGGAAAGTTATGGTGCAAATCCGGCACACATTTTCCCTTATTTTTGCGACCTTGAATAAAATCAAAGAACAGGTTTATTGGAGGCAAACAACCCTCAATAAATCCCAAACAATAAATTAAAAACATGGCTTTACAGGCAGGTATTGTAGGACTTCCTAACGTAGGCAAATCAACGCTGTTTAATGCAGTAAGTAACAGTGCCAAGGCACAGGCAAGTAATTATCGTTTCTGTACCATTGATCCCAATGTGGGGCTTGTGGATGTACCTGATCCAAGGCTCACCAAACTGGCCGAACTGGTACAGCCACACCGCATCGTTCCCACCCAAATTGAAATCGTTGATATTGCCGGACTCGTCCGCGGCGCCAGCAAGGGCGAGGGATTGGGTAATAAATTTCTGGGTAACATCCGGGAGGTAGATGCCATCATACATGTGGTACGTTGTTTTGAGGATGAGAACATCCTTCGGGATGAAGGCGCCATCAATCCTGTAAGTGACAAAGAAATTATTGATACCGAACTTCAGTTGAAAGACCTGGAAAGTGTGGAGAAGAAAATTCAACGCAATGAGAAAACATTCAAAGCTGACCCTAAACTTAAAGCAGACCTTGATGTATTGCATAAATGCAAGGAACATCTTGAAAAAGGAAAAAGCATCCGGGAACTGGATTTGAACATTGTAGAAAAAGGGGCAATAGCTGATTTGTTTCTGCTAACTGACAAACCGGTGCTCTATGTTGCCAATGTGGATGAGGCCTCGATGCATACAGGCAATAAATATTCGGCTTTGCTTGCCGAAGCTGTAAAAAATGAAAGGGCCGAAGTAATTATTATGAATAATTCCATTGAGGCACAAATCCAGGAAATGGAAAATACCGAGGACAGGCAACTCTTCATGGAAGAATATAAAATGACCGAACCGGCCCTGGACAGGCTTATTCATTCTGCCTACAGGCTGTTAAATCTGTACACTTATTTCACCGCAGGTGTGCAGGAAGTAAGGGCATGGACTATCCACCAGGGATGGAAAGCACCACAAGCCGCAGGAGTAATCCATACAGATTTTGAAAAGGATTCATCAAAGCAGAGGTTACAGCTTACGAAGATTTTATTAAATATGGATCAGATGCCGCTTGCCGTGAAGCCGGTAAACTAAAAATTGAAGGAAAAGAATATGTTGTAAAAGATGGCGACATAATGCACTTCAGGTTCAATGTGTAACCCGCTGTCTTCTGGTAAGGGCTTTAAAACAGTGCTGTTATTCCCGCCCGGCCAAGATGTACTGTTTGGGAAGTTCCGGCTTTCCTGCCATCATACTGGAAATTCAGCTCCAGGTTATTGAGCAGCCGTTTATTTAGACCAAGCGACCACAAGTAATTTTTTCCGGGCAGTAATCCATCCAGCATAATGTAACCAACGGTTGAGTTTGCTGAGGAACCTGAACCTGCTGTAAAATCAATATTGTTAAAAGTAAACTTCCCTGTAACTGAACTATTCTGAAGTATATTGTACTTAGTCTCCAAATTTACTGAATGTGACAAAGCTTTTCCGCCTTCTGCAGCCTTATTCTTCTTTGTTTCAAATTTGTAACTGCTTACAATTCGGAAGGTGGTTCCCTTTATAAAGGTTATATATGGCTCGGCGTTATAAATATCCAGTTCATAATTACGGTTGGCGAATTGCGGGGTGTACAATCCGTTCATACCCTTCTTTGCATTGAGTGAAAGGGAAAAAGAACGGCTGAGGTTCCAGCGCCACTTTATCATCCAGTCAATAATTTTGCGGCTTTCGTAGCCATATGTAAGAAGCGACTTACCCGTATTTCTGTAGTTACTGAAATCAACACCCCATTTACTGCTGAAACGGTTGAATGAAACAGTATTCAGTATAGAAGTTGTCAATGTAATTAAAGCAGTATCACTAACGCCATACTTAAAAGGATTAAACTCAAAACTCCCTTTTGCAATTGATTTTTTTGTAGTCTGATAGGATGTTGCAACAGTAATCCTGCTGATTAATTTTTTGAAGCCCTTCAGATCTGCCTGTTTTAGAATGGCTTTGGGATTTATATCGAGCCTGTAATTGAATGTTATATAATTGGCCTTGATAAATTCATTTGTGGGTGTGAAAATCCTGAGAAATTTTGCCTGATCAGGAAAAGCAGCTCTCTCAAACTCATTCAACTGCTGAATGCCATCACTGTTATAATCAATCCATGCATATTCGCCCTGGCCGGCAGGTACTTCTAAGTAAGCAAAATCCCTTCGCTGCTCCTGCCCTGCCCCTACTTCATATAAAACATTACCGGAGAACAGTCCCTTCCATTCGTTCATCAGGTATTCGGCCCTGCCAAGTATGGTTTCATCTCCTTTCTGTTTTGACACAGCGGTATTCATTACCTGTAATTTCCGGAATGTTGCATTCAGAAATAATTGCCGGTGCGGATTCGCTTCAAGAGAGGTTTGCAGGTTCAGGTTCAGGCTTCTGTCTGCTCTTACAAAGCTTTTGCTAACCGGGTATTTATCTGAACGGGTAAAAAAAGTAAGGGCATATTTGTTTTTCTTGTTCTCATCCGAACGCAGGTAAGCAGCATAAGAATCGAATGAAAAAGAAAGAGGTGTCAGCGTATCGGTGGTTTTATTCTTTGCTGCATTTTGTTCCATAGCATATTTAAAGCCGATTCGCCAGTTAGCCACTTTTTTCAGTGTTTTATTAATGTCAATAGTTGGCCGGATAAAAATACCCTTATCACTATAACCATTAAAGCTGGTTATTACAAACTGGTTGCTCAGTTGCCACCCTTTCCATGCCGATGAATGAAACAGTGCATTTTGAAATCCATTATAACTATCGCTTCTGTGGTAATTAATAAACTGGTAGCTGACAGAATGATTAGTACCTTGTTTTAATCCAACACCTGCCTTTATTATATTTTCATCAGCAACACTGGCAGCGGCTGTATTTAATGGCAGTCCCCAGTCACGGCTAAACTCTACACTTCTTAACCTTTCCAGCGGTCTGAATTTTTGTTGCGTTATTTCGTAATCAATAAATGATGTCAGCAACAGTTGCTTTTGTGATCTTAACATCTTTTCATTATTCAGTTGCAGTTTTGCTGCCCATCCCCTGTCATCGCCATTGTCTTTCTTTGAAAAAGTATTTGCATCAAAATTGCTGGTAGCAATTTCTGTTTTCAATGTAGTTCCTTTTCCAATTGAAAAATCAATACCAAGGTTTGCCACCTGCTGATTTTTAGGTGCCACAAGTATTTGTACCGGTTCATAACTGCCCTGTTTTACTCCTGCAACCGGAGGAATATATTTATACACTTTGCCATTTGCTCCGTTAAAATCAGGAATGTAATCACCGTTGCCCTGTTGCACATTTACAAACGACAAATTGTATTTTGCTGTCAGCTGATTTGTGGAATACTGGTAGAAAGAATCCAGACCAACATAAATTTTTTCATATAGAATTTTATCTGCTGCAAAACTGTCAATAAATGCTGATGGATAAAAAGCTCTTTGTGTGCTGTCGCCCAAGTCAGCCAGAAACTGTTTTTGCCTGTCATCAAGAGTCTGGTTTATTTGTGAGTTTTTTGAATCGCCATTATTAAAGACCCCTAACCTGATTTTAATCTTTTTATTTAATTCAAGTTCCTGCGAGAGGTAAAGATTTGCATTCAGGTAATTTCTTTCGGCGTATTCAAACTCAACCTGTATGCGGCTGTCTTTTGTAATCATCCGTTTTGGCGTAAAAGTTATTTCAGCTGTATTATAGTTGATTACATAATCCTGATCTTCGCCCCTTTGCAATAAGTCACCATCATAAAAAATCCGTTCTGTATTTGCCAGCACCACAAAAAAGAACTCACCATTAGGCCCCCGTAACCTGTATGGCCCCTGGTTTCCTTCCTGCGGTTCTAATATTTGCCGTGCAAATTTTCCCTTTGCTACCGAACCACTTACGAGTGTCTTTGAATTCATGGTCTTTGAAATCCTGTTCTCCGTTTGAAAAGATATTCCCTGCAGCCTTTTATAGAAGTTCAGAAAATAACTTTGGTTCTGACGGATGTCAATATCGCCTAAGTTTAACTGCCATCCTTTTTTCCTGAACTGAAGGTATATCTGGTCAAATTCATTTAATTGTTGTGTATTACCATCTGGCTGTACAGGTATATTATTATCTGTGATTGCTGCCTGTAGTTCAATGCTATCTCCCAGCATACCGCTTAATTGCAGGTTTAGTGTTGAATTAAGCACAGCATCCTGGCTGTTACCAAAACCAATTTGCCGGCCCAGGCTGCCCTCTGCTTTTATTGTTCCAAAATCAAAGGCTCCTTTTTGCTGGCCAAAAGCTCCATCATTAAACACAAATGGTTTGGAGTAGAACCTGTTCACGACGCTATCGTAACTAAACCGCTGCTTTGCGGTATAAAAGCTAAATGGGAAGACCCTGTACTGAATTGTTATGCTATCGGCTGCAGGCTTATTAATCCAATACAACACCGCCTTTGGCTCATCCAGCCTGTAATCAGAGACTGAAATATTTTTTATGCTAAACGTATTGGGTACAATGCTAAGTGTGTCAATACGGACCATTGTGGTATCAACCTTAAGTGTTTTGGAACGAAATGTGGAACCGGCAGGTGAATTAATAATTACCTGTGCACCGCCACAAACACTCAGCAGAACGAATACAAAAAAGGAATATTTTTCTGTATAAGAAACTCAAAGGCAGTGAGTTTAGTTAAAATCGCAAAATTTCCGGTTTTTATTGCATATAATTTATACAAGGCTGTTAATTAGATAAAAAAGAGGAAATTTGGATAACAAAAACCTTTGCCATAGCTCTGACAGTTGAAAAAAACGATAACCATATTGTTGCTCATTACTGCTTGCCTGCACAATGGTAGCCTGACACTTAATGCTCAAAAAAATAATATCTGGTATTTTGGAGCACAGTCAGGACTTGACTTTAATACCGGCCCCGGAGTACCTGCTATACCAGTTGCAACCGGCAACAGCGCAATGATTGCCGATGAAGGATGCAGCAGCATTTGTGATAACAACGGTAGGCTGTTGTTCTATACAAACGGGGTTAATGTTTATAACCGCAACCATGTGCTGATGTTAAACGGCAGCAGTATTGGAGGGAATATATCAGCCTTTCAATCCAGCCTCATTGTTCCTTATCCCGGGAATCCAAACCTCTATTACATTTTTACAGCTGATGCCATTGAAAACTCGTATGCCAACGGCTATCGTTATTCCGTTGTGGATATGAGTGGTGATAATGGCAACGGGGCAGTTACTTCTAAAAACGGTTTGCTTAGCGCACCCGGCACAGAACGGCTGGCGGCTTGCCGTCATGCAAACGGAGCCGATGTTTGGGTTATTACCAACGACGACAGCTCAAATACATTCAGGACATGGCTGGTTAGCTGTTCAGGGTTTGCAGCCTTCACCGGTTGTATCATCCGTTGGCGAGATAATGAACCAGCATGAATCAATGGGTGTGGGTGCTTTCAGAATAAGCCCTGATGGAAAGCAAATATGCCAAACCCATTTTCCAGACTTAACAGTTCGAGAGGTTCTAACTTTTCCAGATTTTTGATTTTGATAACCTGACCGGTGTTATTTCTAATCCCAAAAGATTTCAGTGACAGGGTCAAATTATATTAATGGTGAATTCTCTCCCAACTCACAGTTATTTTATGCTGTAAAGGCTGAATGGTGTTGACCAGTTTCAAATCAAACTGCCCACCATTGCAAATATCACCAGCTCAAGAACCGGTTTGGCCTCATCGAACAACCTGTTTGGCGCACAACTGGCACCAGATGGGAAGATATATTTGTCGCCAACAGGTCTTGCACTTGATGTCATTAGCAATCCAGATATTATTGGAACCGGTTGCGATTACCGGGTTGCACAACAGTCATTGTTAAAACCTGCTATGCTCGGTTTCCCGGCATTTGTTAATGATGCCTCTGCAAACCCTTATAATGGCTTTGCGACACAAATACTGGATAGTTGTACCGGCACGGTTCAGTTTACAGGCCAGTCCAATATGAGCGGGGTGTTGTCGTGGCAGTGGGACTTTGGCGATGGCAATATTTCATCTTTACAAAACCCGGTTCACACATTTGTTCCTGCCAGGAGTAATTATACAGTCACACTTATAATTTTATCATCTGTTGCTTGTAACGGAACAATCACAAAAACTAAAACAGTAAGCCCTACAGGCAGTGTGTTCAACAAACCGGATTTCAGGTATTTCGGCGGATGTGATTCAGGCTATATACGCTTTGAGATAATCAACCCGGTTGATACGAATGCGGCAAGAAAGTACACCTGGTACTTTGATGACGGCACTACTTCTGAAGAGTTAAATCCCAAACACATCTATAAC